>CAVRQG010000020.1:0-96265 GCA_963723215.1 uncultured delta proteobacterium | reverse complement strand
TTCATTTAAATATACTGTCCGCCATCAATTTTGATAATCTCACCCGTAATGTGTCTGGCTTTATCGGAGGCTAGAAACGCCACCAGATTTGCCAAATCTTCAGGTTGACCCACCCGTTTGAGAGCACTTTCCCCCATGGCCAGGTCAATGATTTTGTCTCTGGCTTCGCTTTCTTTCAGCATGGCGGTTTCAATAAGCCCGGGGGCAACGGCGTTGACATTTACGCCGAAAGCACCCAACTCCTTTGCCAGCGCCTTGGTATATCCGATAATGCCGGCTTTGGAGGCGGAATAGTTGGTTTGGCCGAATTTGCCGCGCATTCCGTTGATGGAGGTAATATTGATGATTTTGCCATATTTTTGGTTTTTGAAAACAGGTGCGACCTGGCGGGTGAAATTGAAATATCCCTTAAGGTTGACCTCCAGAACCCGATCCCATTGTTCTTCGGACATCTTCCAGGATACGCCGTCCCAGTTCATACCGGCGTTGTTGACCAGAATTTCGAGGCTGCCAAATGCTTCCAAGGCGGATTTAACCACCCGCTCGGCATCGCTGAAAGAGGCAATGTCACATTGCAGCGCCAGGGCTTTGCGGCCCATTTGTTCAATTTCCGCTGCATATTTCTGGGCTTCAGCTTCGTGCTTACGGTAGGTGAGGCAGATATTGGCCCCTTCCCGGGCCAGTTCAAGGGCGGCGGCGGCTCCGATCCCCTGGGATCCACCGGTGACCAACGCATTTTTTCCTTCCAATAACATCTCGTCCTCCATGGTTTGAATTTGGTAAAACCTTAATTGAGCATTAGTGTATTGGGTTATAGGAAATCGGCTAAATTGTATATCTCCGTATAGTGAAATATAAAAACCGGAAAAATCCCTTTTTACCAGTACCTATATACCAAATACCCATCAGTTTTACTATTCTTTGGGTTTTCCCAGAACCGCTGCCATGAATTCGGCGTCGAATGCCTCGCCTTTGGCCTGACGTCTGCGAAATTCAATGAAATCGATCACATCCTGACCGGTGATCTTCTTTGTATTGAAGGCGTTAAATCCAAGATACGCCTCCGAATTCATATTTACAGCCAGCCAGTGGCGATTGATGGTCTTGGCCTGATCCCAGAAAAATTTCTTTTTCAGGCGGATACCCTCAACGCTTTTTATGAGACAGCCGGGGAAAAGATTTGTATATGTCCACAGAATTTTGTTGACTTCAGCATCCAGACGCTCAAAATTCGTCGTTGCCGCTTTGACGTATTCCCGGGCTTTTTTTGCATCTTCCCCGGTTTTAAATTCACCGTAAACAATTTCGCCGTCGTCGATATATTTGTCGGTGATAATTGCGGGATTGCGCACCCATTGGTCATTTTCTTTGATAACCGGTACACATTTTGAAATGAGCCCCAGCTGCTTCATTTTATAAGCACTCCACATCTCGCAGGAAACACAATTCCACATGGCCAATTCCATGGGCAGCATCCAAGGGAGAAAATCCGAACTGCCTCCGTCCGGCGCGGAGCCGTGTCGCGGGCCCGCCTGACCGAATATGGCCAAGTCACTTGAAACAGTGGTATCGCACGCCATCCCGATTTCCTGCCCTCCGGCGACTCTCATGCCGTTCACTCGACAGATCGTGGGTTTTTTACAATTAAGAATGCCGTCAACCATGGCGTTAAAGAGGTCCATGTAGGACCCATATTCCTGGGGTCTTCCGGCATAATATTCGGCATACTCTTTGGTGTTTCCGCCGGTACAAAAGGCCTTGTCACCTGCAGCGGTAAAAATGGCGGCTACCACGGAAGCATCTGCCGAAGCGCGCTGGAAAGCGGCAATAACGCCTTTGACCATTTCAGTGGTGTAAGAGTTGTACTGCCTGGGATTGTTCAATGTAATCCAGGCGGAATAAAGATCATCGATTGGATTTCCTTTGGGGTCGAGGATAGGTCTTTTCTCGTACATGACCCCGGGAGCTTCATCTGAAAAATGTTCTTCACCCCAGAGATAATGGTTCTTGATTCCGGATTCTCGCGGCAGCCAGTTCAAATCAGCCATATTATTCTCCTTTTTTTTTAAAATTTAAATATTATCAATATGATATAGATTTTCAACGACCCATTCGACTTCAAGGGCGCTAATTTACTTTATAGCTATATATTAGCTATGTTGCTGTTTAGTCAAGAAAAAAATACTGAGTACGGTTTTGGTTGGAAATCATCAGGGCTATTTGGCTTGACATCTTCTTTAACTTATTGTTATCTCGCATAAATGCAGACTTTGTCATTCCCTGGTGAGTGAAATGGATTTATAACCAGATGAAGGTTCGATTCCCTTGATTTATGCTGTTTGGTTTTTTTTCAACCCTGAACGGCTAATTTTGATCCGCTCAACCTATAATCATAAAAAGGTCAACACCATTTTTTAGTCATGGGTTTCAAGATCTACAATATGAAAAATAGGGTTCAAAAAATTCTCTGCGGCGACCAGCTGGCGGGTGCCAGATTAATGCGTCTGATAGAGGAGGGCAAACCGGAAGGGATTGAGATGCTCAAACTTCTGTATCCATCCACCGGAAATTCGCACATCATTGGCGTCACCGGCCCGCCGGGCTCCGGCAAATCGACCCTTGTAAATGGTATTATCAGCGAATTTCGCCAAAGCGGCATAAAAGTTGCCGTGGTGGCCATTGATCCTTCCAGTCCAATTTCCGGGGGCGCCTTGCTGGGTGATCGGATCAGGATGCGGCGTCATTCCGAAGATGAAGGGGTCTTTATTCGGTCCATGGCAACCAGAGGGCACCTTGGCGGTTTGAGTAGAACTACCCGGGAAACAACTCAAGTGTTTGATGCGATGGGTTTTGAGGTTATCATCATTGAAACCGTCGGGGTCGGCCAGGGCGAGGTCGATATAGCGCAGTTGGCGCATACTTCCGCAGTTGTCAGTCTGCCGGGAACGGGTGATGAAATCCAGACCATGAAAGCCGGACTGCTTGAAATCGGAGATATAATGATTGTGAATAAGGCAGACAGGCCGGGAGCGGATGAACTGGTCGAGCAACTGCGGATGATGCTCGCAATGAAGCCCGCCCCTGATAACGGCTGGTACCCCCCGGTTATTAAAACGATTGCTATCGAAAAACAGGGGATCGCTGAACTTGTGGATACGTTCCGCAACCATCATCGGTTACTACTCGACACCGGTAGGTTTGCCGAGCACAACTTTAATTTAGAGTTTCAATTTTTCCGTACGCTTGTCATGAAAATGGCCACTGCGAAAATATTTGACAAGGTCCGTGATTCACCCTTTTACCATGATATTCTTGAAGGGCTCAAAAAACGAAAAATTGATCCGGTCACCGCTGCCGAACAGCTGAGCGATAGGTTGATCTACAAAATTTAGGTCAGAGGTGGCGAAAAATCAGCGACCACCAGCAGAGCCGAGGGTATGAGGATGGGGCTTGGAAGAGGCCGAGGCTAGCTCTGCTGGTGGTCGCTGATTTTTAAAAGGAAGAACACCCTATCCATTACCACCTGATATCTGCTCAAAACAAAAAAGGCACCCCACGCGTTTTCGCTTGGGTGCCTTTTCTATTTTTAAAATTTGCTAAACAACCGTAACGTTCGTAGCGGCAGGCCCTTTTTGGCCCTGCTCTATATCAAATGTCACCCTGTCACCCTCATTTAGGGATTTAAATCCAGACGCATTGATACCTGTGTGATGAACGAATACATCGGGTCCATCCTCCTGCTCAATGAACCCAAATCCCTTTTGATCGCTGAACCATTTCACTGTGCCAGTAGCCATCGTGCCAAACTCCTTTCAAAAAAATGTCTTGATTTCAAACTTCAGGTTATTGCCCCCTTGGCAAATAAATTTTCCTTCCCAAGAAAGAAACCGGTGCAACATGAATGATGAATATTCTGGTATCTTAAACCTTTTTTAAAATAAATCAATATCCTTAAGCTTTTTCCCAAAGAAATTATTTTACGATTCGCACGTTGGCTGCTTGTCGACCGTGACGGGTCTCCTTTATTTCAAACGTGACCTTGTCGGATTTTTGTAACAAAAAAAAGCCATGATCCTTGATGCTGCGACTATGCATAAATACATCCCCATCGTTTTCGGTTTCGATAAAGCCATAGCCTTTCTTCTCACTATACCATTTGACAGTACCTTCCATCATATCCAATAAAACCTTTCATTTTTACCATTTTTAAATTGCAATATTTCTGACATATCAATGTTACGCTAAGAATTCAATATATATTATTCTTTTGTGTCTTTTGGCGGTTCAATCCCCAAATTCTTAATTTTATAAAGCAAGGTTTTATAGCTGATGTTTAAAATTTTAGTCGCTTTACTGCGATTCCAGCCGGTTCTCTCGAGAACATAGGAGATGATCTCTTTTTCGACACGTACAATCGCTTTTTTCTTGATCTTTTTTAAAGACAACGTAGAAAGGTCCGGCGGATCATTTACGTCAAACTCCAACAAATCCGCGTGGCTAAGAAACTGACCGGCAGATGCCGGCGTACCGGCTGTTTGTGGAAGGGTCTCGCTTCCGATAAGCATATCATCAAGACTGTCTTCGCTGCTGCCTAAAATCATGAAACGTTTCAGAATATTTTGCAGTTCACGGACATTGCCCGGCCAGTGGTAGGCGGTCAACTTTTCAATGGTTTTCTGGCTTGGGGTTAACAGCTGTTTGCCGTCAAACTGCGCGGTATAGGTTTTAACATAGTGATCAATCAGAGGTGGGATATCTTCCGGTCTGTTTCGAAGCGGTTCGATGTGAATTTTGATCGTGCTCAATCGATAGTATAAATCTTCTCTGAATTTGCCCGTTGCCATGTCACCTTCAAGTTCACGATTGGTAGCGGTAATGATCCAGGCACCCATTTTGACGTTTTTTTCGGAACCTAAAGGGCTGAAATCACCCCCTTGCAACACATGCAGAAGTTTTGCCTGCAATGGTAGGGACATATCTCCAATTTCGTCTAAAAACAAAAGCCCACCGCTTGCCTGTTCGAATTTACCCCGCTTGCGGCGTTCGGCTCCTGTAAAAGCACCCTGCTCGTAGCCAAACATTTCGCTTTCAAGAAGCGTATCAGGCAATGCAGCGCAGTTTACCTTAACAAAAGGTTTGCCGACCCGGTTGGACATCTGATAGAGATTTTGGACCACCAACTCTTTTCCGACGCCGGTTTCGCCATAAACGACGGTGTTCAATCCGGTATCCGCCACTTGACCGATCAGTTCTTTTATCCTGCGGATATTATTGCTGACACCAATAATTGTGGGTTTCATGTTGATTAATTGCCTGTCTTATGGGTCCGATAAAAGTTTCATCAAATTGAAATATGATGTACGACCATGCCGGATTGTGGCGATCTTAGCGGTTTTTATCCTGTTTGACAACAGTAAAGAATTCGGTGGCCAACGCCAGGGCCTTTTAATCTGATAACTTAGTTCTGTCGGGGACAGCACTCAGCCGCATATTATATTGATATTCATAGCAAAACTACCATATTTTGTCCAATCAGCCGCTGGAAATTGTAGCTGTTAAACAATAGGCTATTGGCCGTAAATATGAGCGATTTTTAATAAAAACCTGATAGTCGATCCTATTCTTCATATTCATTTCAACTCTCAGAGTAATGATTTCGCGACGAGTCAAAATTTGATGTTGCTGCCATATTTCTTGACATTTCAAGCAGTTTATGTAAATTATTATAGCTGTTTAATGGCTTTCAATTTTTGATGTTGACTTTCATATTTTTTGTAGGATCCGATTAACTCTTTAACCGACCTGGTATCGTTTGAGCTGCACGGAGAACGAATTTGACAAAATATGATGAAATATCATCAACTGAACGACTGCTTGAGCTGATACGAGACAACAATAAGTCAGAATACACATCCTCAAATACCGACTCCCGGCGAGCCATCGGTCATCGACTCAAAAACCTGTTAAACATCCCGCTGAGATTTCGAAAAGTAATTTCGGTGGGGGTGGATCTGGGACATGATGAACTGAAAATCATCAAGATCCACCGTATCTCGGATCACAAATTCAGAATGCTCGAGTTTGCCAGAATTCCTTATAACCCCGATATTTCCCGCGAAAGCCCCCAATTTTCTCTGTTTTTGAAGCCGATTCTATCGAATTTTTGCCGTTATTCAAAAAATATTGAGATATGGTGCACGATTCCTTCCGCCAGGGTGGAAACTCGTCAGATACGGATACCAAAGGTTAATGCCAAGCTAATTTATAATACCGTCTTTTGGTCATATCAAAAAATCTCACCCTTTTATGAAAAAGACACCCTTTTTGATTTTGAAATTTTGGGAGATGTCGAGGATGATAACAATCCTAAAATCGATGTCATGGCTTACACAGCTCCTAAGACGGAGATAAAAGAACTTAAAGATCTTTTTAACAAAACCGGTTTTCCTCTGACGGGAATATCGATCGTCCCGTTTGCCTATCAAAGCCTGCTGAGGACCGGACGGATTAATTCCGATGAATTGCACATTTCAAGCTTGTATATTGGACGGGACTGGTCACGCATCGATATTTTTTCAGCAGGAAGTCTGGTGCTATCCCGTGGAATCAAAGCCGGTGTCAAAACCATGCTGGAGGCCCTACGCACAGAAATTGAAGGCAATTTGTTTGAACTTTCGATCGCGAGATCATCGACGAAAGATGTGGCCAGGATACAGGCAATAAAAAAGAAATTAAAAAATGAACTGGAACAGGCGCGTCAGTTGTTTTTTGGGGAAAACCATGACACCCCTCCGTCTATGGTGCAAGAAAGACAGGGTCTTCTTAAAGAAGATCGACTATTCAAGATGATTCTACCGGCTCTGGAGCGCCTGGTACAGCAAGTGGAGAGAACCTTGCGGCATTTTGCAATGCAATATGAAGACGCCAGGGTGGAGAAAATTTATATTTCCAGCGGTGTGGATCCGCATAAACGAATATTGGAATACATCGGTGGTGAACTTGGCGTCGTTTCTGAAACCTTGGACCCCTTTGTCGAAAATCCAAATTTTTTCTCACTGGTGCCCAATCCCGAAAACGCCTCGGAAAGAAGCGCTTACGTACCGGCAATGGGCATGGCACTCTCCCGAAATGAGCTGACCCCCAATTTTTTGCACACATACCAAGACAAACAAAAAGCTGTCAGCAGCCAACGGATGAATCGGAGTGTTTTTGCGGGATTTTTTCTATTAATGGCCATTTGCGTAGGGGTGGCCTTTTGGCAGGATCTTCAGATTAAGGATAGGGAATTCGAGCTGCTGCAACTGCGGCAGCAATTGGATGGATTTACCGTACGCGTGGATAAAAAGCTTATTGTAAAACTGGTCAATGAAACCCAAACCAACCTCCGAACGATCGAGGAAACCGGAGATAAATACTTCCCTGTGGCCGTCATCAGTGAAATAACGGATCTTACCCCCGTCAATGTCCGTTTGATAAGCATATCGACCCAAGTGCGCAACCAAATGGGGAAGAAGAAAATACCGGCAAAGAACAAACCCAAGGAAAAGGGTAACTTGATCCTTGATGGGATTGTGCAGGGCGATCAACTGGTCTTGGAGTCCACCCTGGCCGGTTATTTAATGGAACTGAGAAATTCACCTTTTTTTGATCAGCCCGTAGTAAGCAAGAAGTCTTTTGAGCGTTTCGAAAATAAAGACGGATTGAGATTTACCGCGCAACTCAACATTTTGTAATAATATGAAAAAAATTAACCCAATGCTGTCGACCCAGAGCCTCATTTACTTCTTAATATGTGGAGCGGGGATCGTCGTATTTGTCTTGTTGATCATCATTCCGACTCAGAGAATGTCTGCTGAATTGGACAGAGATATTGAAAAACTTCATGCCCGCATAGATGAGCAACGGATACTTAAACCGGTTTTTGACAATCTGCTGAAACAGGTTCAAAAAAAAGGACCGACGGACTTGCCGGTAACGAAAAAGATCAAGCTGGCCCGCGGTGACATTCACAAAATTTCAGAACAACTATTGGGGATTGCCCAACGCTGGGATCTTGAACTGCGTGGTATCCAGACCGATGTCAACTCACTGGAAAACAAGGCCGAATATTTGCTGATTCGCATCCATGCTACCGGTGATTTTCTAAAATTTCGTGAATTTTTGGTGGATCTGGGAAAAATACCTTCCTTTGAGCAAGTTGAAGAGATCCGCATAGAAGCCATCGAAAATTCCAGGGATTTCAAGCTCAAAGTCTGGTTGGCCCAACAGTGAACAGATGACAGAAGGCA
Organism: uncultured delta proteobacterium; assembly: GCA_963723215.1. Classification (GTDB taxonomy): domain Bacteria; phylum Desulfobacterota; class Desulfobacteria; order Desulfobacterales; family JAFDCJ01; genus JAFDCJ01. The sequence continues at coordinate 87,977 of CAVRQG010000020.1, read as the reverse complement.
GATAACAGATGACAGAAGATTGAAGTCGGAAGTGGAAAGGCTGAAAAAAGCATAGCGCATGCCCTATGTCCTTTCAGCCCGAAACGTGCAACTCGTAACCCGCAACCCGTAACTCGATATATGTCAAAAAGAGAAAAAATCTTGGTTGGTCTGATGTTGCTGGCAATCATTTATGGCATTTTCGTTTGGTTTCCATCTGCACCGCAACAGGCAGCCACCCTAAATAGCGACAATGAAAAAAAAGCGCTCAATGCGTTTGTCATCAAAGTTGCTGAGAATACCACGAGAGGTCTTTCCAGTAATCAAGCCTATATCTTACAAAAGGCTGCCGCCAAGTGGCAACGGGATCCTTTAGTCCAGATTGAACCCCAACCAGCCGTAGCAAAAGAGGAGATTTCACAGCCTGTCTTAACAACCAAAATGACATACACCGGCTTTTTGCGGATGGGTGATAAACGATTGGCGATCATTAACGGGATGGAATATGAGGTCGGCGATATATTGGAGCCGGATGGATTTATTGTTCACAGTATCTCACCTCGCCGTGTCGTCATAGCTCCGCCGGGGGCAAAAAAGAAAACCATAATCCTTCCAATGGAAGAAACTGAATAGGACAGATGGTATATGGCTAATTATCGGCGTCTATTAAAACATATCGGAATATTTTCGCTTATACTGATAGTTGCAGGGGTAGGGGGGTGCTCCCCAAAAAAAGATCTAAAGGATGTTCAGGATCCGTTCTATGAACAATGGCGGGTAAAGGCTGAAGAAGCAAAGGGAAATTCGCCGGTCGAACCACCACCGGTTGACGAGGAACCATTTGAAATCGTTTCACAAGATCCGGCTGATAGAGAGATCATCGAAGTTGCCAAACCCCTTCCCAACCGCAAGATCAGCATGAAAATGAACAATATCGATGTGGCCGTTCTGCTGCGAGCGCTGGCCCGGGCTGCGGAGCAGAACATTATTCTCAATGAAAAAGTCAGCGGGAAAATTAATATTAACATCCACGAAGCACCCTGGGACGAGGTCTTTTTAGGAATCCTTCAAACCCACGGACTGAGTTACGCCTGGCAGGGTAACATTATCCGTATCATGACGGCCGAAGACATGGATGCCGATCTCCTATCCAAGGCGCGCAAACGAGAATTAAGGCTCGCGCAGCCGCCATTGACAAGGATTGTCACCGTTAAATTTTCGGAGGCTGAAAAACTTAAATCCAATCTTGAACAATTTGTTTCGGTTGACCGAAACGGTACGCCAACCGGCTCGATCCTGGTGGATGAGCATACCAACTCATTGATTATTCAGGCCATCAAAAACGATATGGACAGAATGCTGGCGGTGGTGAATAAACTTGACCGCCCCACACCCCAGGTTCTGATCGAAGCTTATATTGTAGAGGCCAACAAGGATGTCGCCCGAGAGCTGGGAATCCAGTGGGGAGGCGCTTATAAGGGTACAAGCGGCGACAAAAACATCATTATTTCAGGAAGCCAGGGCGATACCGCATCCGGTGGGATCAACGATGCGGTCGATGCTACCACGGGGTCGGTGGTGGATCTTCCAGCCCTGGCCATCGGCAGTTTTAATCCCTCGACCCTCGGACTCATCTATACGCGGGTGGGGGAATACCTTTTATCCGCCCAACTTTCTGCTTTGCAGGATCAGGGAAAACTTCATATTCTGTCGAGTCCTTCCATCACCACCCAGGACAACAAACTCGCATTTATCGAGAGCGGCCAGGATGTTCCCTATCAGTCTATCGGGCAACTCGGAGAGGTGAATATCCAGTATAAGAAAGCGGTGCTCAAGTTGGAAGTGACCCCCAACGTCATTGATGGCGACACCCTTAAAATGCATATAAAAGTAAACAAAGACGAAGCTGACTTTTCCAGAACCGTGCTCGGCAATCCCACAATCATCACTAAAAACGCCGAAACCAATGTCATTCAGAATGACGGGCAGACCATCGTTATCGGTGGTTTGAGCAAAGAATCGGCCAGCAGCAATGATACCGGCACACCTTTTTTGGAGGATATCCCCGGGCTGGGGTATTTGTTTAAACGCAAAAGCAGCGCCGATCAAATGGAAGAATTGCTCATTTTTATCACCCCGCATATTCTAAAATCCAAAGCAGGAACTAAATCCTTGAAATGACGACTTACAAATGGATTACTTCAGTATTCTTAATTTAAATAAGGAACCTTTTTCAAATTCCCCGGATCCCGAGTTTTTTTTTCATTCCCGGCAGCATCTGGATTGCCTGCAAAAATTAGAGCTCTCATTGCTGCTTCGGCGAGGCTTGAATGTTATCATCGGTGACGTCGGCACCGGTAAGACGACCTTGTGCCGACAGCTCATCCGCCGGTTTGCCCAGAAAGAGAAAACGGAAACCTATCTCATCCTTGATCCGCATTTCCGGTACGCTTCTGAATTTCTGGTGGCGGTCGTCAAACTGCTGACAGGTAAAAAACCGCCGGCGGGGATCCACGACTGGCAGGCCAAAGAGTTTATTAAGCAATACTTATTCCGCAAGGGTGTGGATCAAGGCAAAACCATTGTTCTCATCATTGACGAAGGTCAAAAAATTCCGGCATTTTGTTTAGAGATCTTGCGAGAATTTTTAAATTTTGAAACCAATGAATACAAATTACTTCAAATCGTGATTTTTGCCCAGAGTGAGTTTGAAAAAAAAGTTCGGAAATATCCCAATTTTACCGACCGCATCAGTCTGTATCACATTTTGAAACCTTTGAGTTTTTCCGATACGCGGCGGATGATTAAATTTCGCTTGGAAAAATCCAGCAAGTCTGGCCATAAACTGAATCTTTTCACCTATCCGGCTCTCTGGACAATTTTTCGCATTACCGGTGGATATCCCCGAAAAATAATTAACTTGTGCCACCAGAGTATTCTGGCCATGATCATACAGAACCGGTCCAGAAGCAACTACTTCATAGTAAGAAAGTGCGCCCGCAGGATGTTTAGGGAAAAATCAGGCCACAAGAAATTTATCTTTGCCACGACCGTGGCGGCCGGTGCGGCTGCCGTTATTTTGCTTGGCATCCTGCCTTTGGATCGATTCAAAACCGGGACATCCCACGAGTTCCGTGAAACAAAAGCGGAAATTTTTTTAGATTCGAACCGTAAAATTACCCACTCGATCCCGAATGCTGAAATACTGAGCCAGGATGACCGGATGTTTCCCGGCGATGTCACGAACCCGACCCTCCTCGAAACTGAAGTCATCTCTGCGGTGCCGGAAAAATTAGAACAACCGGCAGAGGCTGAAAGGATCATTGAAGAACCGGCAGTGACTGAAAGGATCATTGAACAACCGGCAGAGGCTGAAAGGATCATTGAAGAACCGGCAGTGACTGAAAGAATCATTGAAGAACCGGCAGTGACTGAAAGGATCATTGAACAACCGACAGAGGCTGAAAGGATCATTGAAGAATCGGCAGAGGCTGAAAAGATCGAGGAAGATGTTCCGCGGATGGCTTCGGTGGAATCAGCGATTGACGTGACGCCAAATGAACCGAATTCCGAACCCACCTATTCGGAAATTTTAGGACAAATCACCGTGAAACCCAGGGAAACCCTATCGCGGGTCATAAGGCAAGTATACGGCGGATTTGACTCCAACTATTTAAAGGCATTCATTATCGCCAATCCCGCTGTCAAGAATCCGGATCGGGTGGCAGTCGGACAGGTTATTTCGTTGCCGGCGATTCCAGTCGAAGTCACAACCGGGGATACCCCTGTATGGTGGATTAAACTTGACGAGACGGATACACTAAAAGCCGCTTTTAAAATCCTGAGAAACCATCCCGAGGGTTTCCCCCGGGTCCAATTGATTCCATACTGGAATCCTGTCGGCGGCTCAAAATTCGCTATCGTTCTGGGCAAGCTTTTTAATGACGAAAAATCCGCGCGGGCGCAGCAGATGCAGCTTCCTGCCCAGTTGGCGCTCGGATCAAAGATTTTGTCCCATTGGGAAGGAAAGACCGTTTTTTTTGCTAACCCCTATTTCGACTAAACACCATAGCCACTCAGGTAATGTAAGGAATAAAAAGTGAGAGTAGGAAAAAAATTGGGGGAAATTCTGGTCGATGGTGGATTGTTGACCCAAAAGCAACTGGAAGAGGCTTTGCCTTTTCAAAAGAAGAGCCACTTGAGGCTCGGACAATTCCTGGTGCGTGAGGGAATCGTCAATGAAAGCCAAATTGTCGATATCGTATCGACACAGTTGCGCCTCCAAAAATACCGCCCGGAGAATTACACCATAGATATGGATCTGGCCAATCTGCTTCCGGCTGACATTGCCCACAAATACCAGGCGGCGCCACTTCAGAAAAATGGTCTTCTGCTGCGCATTGCTATGGTGGATCCTCTGGATATCAATGCTCTGGATGCCATTGAGTTGTTCACCAACTGCGAAGTCGAGGCCGTTATTTGTTCCGAACAGCATTTGAATGGTTTGCTCAGTAGTATTTACGGTACCTATGCTGGAATCGGCGGCGTGCTGGAAGACATGGAAGAGATGAAAATCGACAAATCTGCAGTCAAATCTCCGATGACTGAAGATGTGGAAGTCAGTTCCCTGCAGGATATGGCCGCAGAAGCACCGGTTGTCCGTTTGGTTAATTCAATTTTATCCCAGGGTGTCCGGGAAGGTGCCAGTGATATTCACATCAGTCCAGAAAAAAAATCCGTGCAGATCCGTTTTCGGGTAGACGGTAGACTTCACGAGGTTCCGGCACCACCCAAATCAATGTTTTTGCCGATTATTTCCAGATTAAAAATTCTTTGCAATATGGATATTGCTGTATCCAGAATTCCCCAGGATGGGCGGTTCACCGTAAAAATGAAGAATAAGGATATCAATATCAGGGTTTCCACGATACCATCCATCTACGGTGAAAACATGGTATTGCGGTTGCTGGATACCAGCAACACCATTTACTCGCTTGAAAAGCTTGGGATGAATGAACGAGACCAGCAAAGGCTTGAAAGCATGATTTCCAGGCCGCATGGAATGATTCTTAGCACGGGTCCCACCGGAAGCGGCAAGAGCACCAGTCTGTACTCGATACTCAAAAAAATAAACCAGCCGGATATCAACATCATCACGATAGAAGATCCGGTGGAATACCGCATTGAAAAAATTCGTCAGGTCCAGCTGAACCGTAAAGCCGGTATGACATTTGCCGGCGGGCTGCGCTCCATCTTACGCCAGGATCCGGATGTCATCATGGTGGGAGAAATACGCGATTCCGAAACCGCCAATATAGCCGTGCAGGCAGCCTTAACCGGACATAGGGTTTTAAGCACGCTGCACACCAATGACTCCCCGGGTGCGATTACCCGCTTTATCGACATGGGTGTTGAACCGTTTCTCGTAGCCTCGGTTATGATCGTATCCTTTGCCCAGCGGTTAGTTCGCAAAGTATGCCCAAGCTGCAAAAGCACTTACACACCATCGCGGGAGGCCCTTAAATTTTGGAAATTGGATCAAGTTAAACATACCAATTTCCAAAAGGGCAGGGGATGTTTTAACTGTATGCATACCGGCTATAAAGGAAGAACCGGGATCTATGAGGTGTTGATTATCGATGATTTGGTCAAGAATTTAATACTGAATAGAAAATCAGCCCATGAAATTACCCGGATTGTAAAAGAAACCGGTAATTTTACTACCCTGGAAGAAAATGCAGCCGAAAAGGCTGTCCAGGGAATAACCTCGTTGGAGGAGGCAGCCTCGGCGGTGATGTTTTAGTGCGATGTTTCGTCTTCTATGGTGGGTTTAGTGGCTATAATCATTTCATTAAAGGATTAAAATGGCAAAATTCAGCTATCGTGCCATTACGGATTCCGGTGTGACCACCACCGGTGAAATCGAAGCAGATTCAGTTGAAAAAGCCGGCAGTTTGCTGGCCGCCCAGGGATTTATCCCGACAAAGTTGAGTGAAAAAAAATCGGCAGTATCGGGTGCGCAGCTAAGACGCATTCTTGATTTTTTTTCTCCGGTTAAAGCACCTGAGTTGATTCTTTTCACCAAGCAGTTTAACACACTGATTAGTGCCGGCGTGCCGATGTTAACTATGTTAGTGGTTTTACAAGAACAAACCGAGCATCCCGGTCTGCGCAGAATCTTAGACACCATCCATCAGGACATAAAAGAAGGCGCCAGTTTGTATGAATCCTTTAGCCGTCACCCAAATGTGTTTTCTCCCCTGTACTGCGATATGCTCAGGGCAGGGGAAGCCAGCGGTTCCTTAAACGAAGTACTCGATCGCCTTACCTACATCATTGAACATGAACATAAGGTTAAATCGGATATTATGTCCGCCATGATGTATCCCATCATCGTTGTTTGTTTTTTATTTATAGCCTTCATTGTGTTGCTGACGGCTGTGATACCCCGTTTTGTCGGTATTTTTAAAAATGCTGGTTTGAAACTCCCGCTACCGACTCAAATCTGTATGCTCATGTATGAATTTCTCATTGATTACTGGTATATCGCGATCTGCATTTTAGTGGTCGGAAGCAGCGTGCTGGTTTATTATCTGCGGACAAACCAAGGCAAATTCGTTTTTTACACGACAGTGATGCGGCTGCCCCTTGTGGGTCCATTGTTTAAGAAAAGCGCTATATCTCGGTTCGCCAGTATTTTTTCCATCCTGCAGTCCAGCGGCGTAGATATCCTGCAAACCATGGACATTTTGAGCACCACTCTCGGCAATGCTGCAATTTCCCGTGAACTGGACAGGATTAAAGGTCGTCTGGCCGAAGGACATGGTATTGCGGAACCGCTGCGTTCGGCAAAATATTTTACACCCATGCTCATTAATATGGTGGCAATCGGGGAAGAATCCGGCAGTCTCGAAGATTTGCTGCAGGATGTAGCCCGCCATTACGATAGTGAGGTTGAATATGCCATGAAAAAATTATCAGATGCCATTGGTCCCATTTTAACCATCGGTCTGGCGGCAGTGGTCGGCTTTTTTGCTTTGGCCATTTTTCTACCCATGTGGGATTTAACGCTTATGGCAAAGTAAAAACCGATGAAAAAACCCCGCTTCTACATAAGCCTGTATATTATTTTTCCGTTTATTTTTACGGGATTTACCATATTTGCCGCTCTTGTTTCCTATCGATTGACAACATACGCGGTGTTACGTGGATCCGACCCGCTGCAACCGGTTTTCTGGTTCATTGTGGTGATCAGTTTACTGGCCTATGCTTCCGGTTTCATATTGGTGCGGCTTATCTTAAAGCCGATGGAAAAATTTATTGAAGATACCAGCAAATTACCCACTTTTCCAGGTGCCAAAAAAGCAATCAAAAAAGATTGGTCTGTTGACAAAATCCAGCAGATCACCAATGTTTTTGACCAGGTTACCTCAGTTTTGAGTCGCATCGACGCCCGTCACTTTTTTCCGGGCATTATAGGAGAAAGCCTGGTGATGCGGGGATTGTTGAGCTTAATTAAAAAAGTATCTCCAACAAATTCCACTGTTCTTATTCTGGGCGAAAGTGGAACCGGTAAGGAGCTGGTTGCTACCAGTATTCATGCTAACAGCGAGCGGAACGATAAACCGTTTATCAAACTCAACTGCGCTGCCATCCCCGAAGAGCTGCTGGAAAGCGAATTGTTCGGCTATGAGAAGGGCGCCTTTACCGGTGCCACCAGATTTAAGCCCGGAAAATTCGACATGGCGAATGGTGGAACGATATTCCTGGATGAGATCGGTGATTTACCGTTTAATCTTCAGGGCAAAATTTTGCGGGTACTCCAGGAACAGGAATTTTACAGGGTCGGTGGCAGTCGAACCATCAAGGTGGATGTTCGTGTGATTGCCTCGACAAATAAAAATATGGAAAAAATGGTTCAGGAGGGAACATTTCGAGAGGATTTATTTTATCGCTTGAATGTCTTTACCCTGCCCTTGCCGCCTCTGCGGGAACGGAAAGAGGATATTCCCCTGCTGGTAGACCATATACTTCAAAATGCACCCCAAAAAGTATCAATATCATCGATGGGGTTACAGATGTTGTTGGCATTTTCATGGCCCGGCAATATCCGCGAGTTGAAAAATACCCTCGAAAGCGCCGCCGTGATCGCCGAAAATGGAACCATTGAACCGGCTCAGCTTCCCTCAAAAATCACCAGTAATTTTAATCAAGACCCGATCGCATCTGCTAAAAATTCGAAAAGCACCTCGTTGGATGAACGGCTCAAAGAAATTGAAAAAGGCATGATTATCGAGGCCTTAAAAAAAACGGGTGGGGTACAAGTACAGGCCACCGAATTATTGGGTATCAATCAACGTAGCTTGTGGCATCGCATAAAGAAGTATGGCATCGACGTAAAAAGCCTAAAAAATCACGAATTATGATGGAAATGGCGCTAAAAAACTACATATATTGTAGTATAGGGACTCAAAATAACGTGAGGGGTATTTATTAGATAATCTATGGGCAATTTATCTATTTAATATTATAAAAGATTTGATCATTTCAGACCCGGTGCTAAAATATTCTGGCGCCTTTTTTGCATTAACATTTCGATATTAAATTGTCGGACCGAGAGCATCGGTGCGGTCAATGCTGCAATAATGCATATCGCCGGCATATTTCATTCAACCCACTAGACATCATCGTAGTAAGGAAACTGCCATGAAAAAACAGAATCCATTAAAAAATCAAGAAGGTTTTACCCTGGTCGAAATTATTGCGGTCCTCATTATTCTGGGGATTTTGGCGGCTGTGGCTGTGCCGCGTTACATTGATCTGGAAAGAAGTGCGAAACAAAAGGGTCTTGATGCTGCCATAGCGGAAATGAATGGCCGCGAAAGCCTGGTCTGGGCGGCGGTTAAAATTTCCGAGACTGGATATACGGGTGATACTGCGGTCTGGACTGAACTGACTACCAATGGTCATTTCGTTCTTGGTGATGAATACAGTTGGGAACCCACGGCGACCGGCGAATGTCACTCTCACGTTTCAAGGTGCTCAAGCTACGGTGGCCCGAACAATATCAGATACGACATCACCGGGGATTTGGAAGAAACAAGAATAGTAAGGATGTTAAATCCGCGTTTTCGAAACTCGGCATTTTTTATCCACAGATTTCGCAGATCATGCAGACTGGAATGAATGTACGATAGAGGTTGGAAGTTCGGGTGGCTCAAATTCCTGGCTGCCTGCTCAGTCAAAATCGATAGTATTATTTATGGATACCCCGTGGTTTGTCGCGGGGTAGTTCATTTTATTACCATCACTTTTGCGAACCTCGCACAACGAAAATTGCAGCGAAATCCTGCTGCACCTTTTATTCTGCCTGATATTCAAAACCCTCCTTGCTCTTGCCCACCAGATTTCCTGTCTTATATTGATGGATCATCAATACGGAAAGGATAAATCCATGAAGCTTGCAATCAGCGGAAAAGGCGGTGTCGGTAAAACAACCTTCGCATCTTTGTTAATTCGAACTTTTAATGCAACTGGAAAACGTGTGCTGGCCATTGATGCAGACCCGGATGCAAATCTGGCAGCCGGTCTTGGTATCGCGAATGCCGGAGACATTGTTCCCATCTCTGAAATGAAAGAGCTTGTATTGGAACGAACCGGCGCCCAGCCCGGCAGTATCGGAGGGTTTTTCAAACTTAATCCCAAAGTGGATGATCTGCCTGATGCGCTGTCTGCAACTTTTGAAAACATCAAGTTTATGCGCCTGGGGGGCGTGAAAAAAGGCGGGTCAGGATGTATCTGTCCGGAGAGTACACTTCTAAGGGCATTGGTCATGCATATCGTTCTGGCCAGAGACGAAGTTGTCGTTATGGATATGGAAGCGGGGATTGAACATCTTGGCCGAGCGACTGCCAAGGCTGTCGATAAATTAATCGTGGTGGTGGAGCCTGGGCGGCGCAGTATCGACACGGCCGAGCATATCCGACAACTGGCATCAGATATCGGGCTGAATAACATCGCTGTTGTCGGCAATAAAATCCGCGGCCCCAAAGACGAAGAATTTCTGCAAACACATCTATCTGACTTTGAGTTCATCGCTTTTCTTCCCTATGATGATTCCCTTATTGAAGCTGATCTCAAGGGAATTTCACCGTTTGATATGAATTCAAAGTCAAGGGAACAGGTCGAAAAAATGATCGCAAAACTCTAACAAATGACGATTGGAGATTTAGGAAATAGAATCATTATTTTATCTTTGAAGCCCAGCGGCTGGACTAGTGTGCTCAATTGTTAATCAATGTACCGACACAAGCAGCGATATTCAAAACCAAAACGGCGGTTCAATGGATCATCCAAAACGCCACGGATAAAGCCCGGTGCAGATGCCAGCCTTAAGGGCGTATTTGCCGCCATCGGTATCCCCCAAAGCCGGCCGTTTGTTCCCGATTCTTTTCAAACCAAGGCTCTGGATGCAGTCAAACAAGCAGACTGTCTCGTAACAGCACCCACCGGGGCCGGTAAAACATGGATTGCCGAACAGGCAATTGCACGCATCCGGAAAAAGCAGGGCCACTGTTGGTATGCCTGCCCGTTAAAGGCTTTGAGCAACGCCAAATATGCTGAATTTTGCGAGATTTTCGGAGCTGAAAACGTGGGCATTCTCACCGGTGATCGCAAGGAAAATCCGGATGCCCCGATCATTATCGGGACCACCGAAATTTTACGCAACCAACTTTATGATGCCATGTATCGGGGGAAATCACTGTCCACCGATTTCGTGGTGTTAGATGAAGCCCATTTTCTCGGTGATGAGGATCGCGGTGTGGTCTGGGAGGAGATCATGATCTATCTTCCGGATCGAATACCCCTGCTTATGTTATCCGCAACCATCGGAAATGCCCGTCAAATAGCTGCCTGGCTATCATCGATTCGCTCTATGAATTGCACGGTGATCGAAGAAACCATTCGCCCGGTTCGATTATTTCCACTTTTCCTTCATCCCGCCGGTACCTTGCTGCCCTTGACCACTACGGTCAAGGCGGGTAAACGGCCGCAGCTCCACAAAAAAGTCAATCAAGTTATCAAAACCAAGAGACCGCGAAGTTTTAGCCATTCCCGAAATTCGACGCCTTTTGGCGACATTTTGCGGGTGTTAAAAAAATATGATCTTTTGCCTGCGATTTTTTTTCTTAAATCCCGGGCCGACTGCGACGGAGCACTCGATTCCTGTCGGGGCAATCAGATCCTATCTACCGGACGTATCCAAAGAATTTGCCGCAAAATTGACACCCATATTCAGCAAATACCGCACCTCGCCAACCATCGTCAGCGATGGCATTTAGAAAACCTGGCCATCGGCGCCCACCACAGCGGGCAGCTTCCTTCGTGGAAATTGATGCTGGAAAGACTGATGACCGAAGGTCTTCTGGATGCCGTTTTCGCGACTTCCACGGTAGCCGCCGGGGTGAATTTTCCTGCCAGGACGGTGGTTTTCTTTAACTCAGATCGATTTAACGGTAAAAATTTCCTGCCCCTGACCCCCACCGAGTTTCACCAGATGACCGGCAGAGCCGGGCGAAGAGGTATGGATAAAATCGGATTTGCGCTGGCGGTAGCCGGTAAGTTTATGGACGCGCGCTTAATGGCTAAACTGTATTCTCTGCCGCCATCTGATGTGGTCAGCCAAATAAGCATCAATTTTTCAATGGTACTGAATTTACTACTTTCTCATAATCCCGATCAAATCGAAGAATTGTTGAAAAAATCATTTGCCAGCTATTTGATCACCCACTCAAAGCAAAAAAATGCTGATTTTGACGGTCACAAATATCTCTGGCAGAATTTTTTGCGTCATCTCAATTTTTTAAATCGCACTGGTTTTGTGAACGCTGAAAATGAATTGACCCGGGATGGTCAGTGGGCCAGTCAGCTGAGAGTGGATCAACCGCTTTTGATCGCAGAAGGATTTCGACGCAAAGTTTTACCGCAATCAGATCCTGACATGCTCGCGGCGGTGATTGCATCTTTTGTTTATGAGCGTGAGGCCGATGAGCGCATCAGCATAAAATTCGTTCCGGATTCACTTCTGAAAACATTTTCAAAGGTGACTGAAGCCCTAAAACCGTTCACCACCCAGTTGGCAAAAAGTAAATTCGTCGTTCGACCTTTACAATTGCGGCCGGCTGCCACTGTATATGCCTGGGCCTGTGGACAATCCTGGGAGAGAGTTCTCAAAATCGCAGAAATGGAAGAAGGGGATCTGGCCATGTTGATTGTTCGAACCGCCGATAATCTGCGGCATATTCGCGGTCTAAGGGATGTTTTCCCTGAGGTGTCTCAAACAGCGTCCATGTCCATCGAAAAGATTATGCGAGAACCGGTAGCCGTGGTGTATTAAAAATTGATGACTGAAAATCCTGCGAAGAATAAATGAATAGGTCCTTTGACGATCTCTTCTTGGGGCAGACTAACTGCTAAATTCTATTGTCCATCGACAGGGATTGCGCCAATCTTTATTTTCTACTGCATTTCCATTATTGTCCCAATTTTTTCAGCCAATTGATTCAGGTTGAACGGTTTTTGAATGAAACCGTTGCACCCCCGATGCAAAATTTTTGTGGCCTGACCATCCACACTGTATCCACTCGAAAGTAGAACTTTAACGTCGGGATTAATGCTTCTGAGATGATCAAAAGTTTCACCACCCCCCATCCCGGGCATAATCATGTCCATGATGACTAGATCTATTTTATTCGAATTTTTCTGAAAAATTTCAAGCGCCTGCCTACCGCTCAAAGCGGAGATTACTGTGTATCCTAATTCTTCCAATAATTCACAACCGACGTCAAGGATCATTTTTTCATCATCAATCAAAAGAATGGTTCCGGTCCCTTTGAGCGTTTCAACCGGCATCGTTTCTTCCAGGACAGCTGCCTTTTCAGATGCCGGCAGATATATCGTAAAGGTTGTTCCCTTTGCTTTTTCGCTGTTAACATCGATGTAGCCGCGGTGGCTTTTCACAATACCGTAAACGGATGCTAACCCCAGCCCGGTCCCTCGACCCATTTCTTTGGTTGTAAAAAATGGCTCAAATATCCTTTCCCGGGTTTCTTTGTCGATGCCGACGCCGGTGTCGGACACTGATATTTCAACGTATTTACCAGGCTCCATTTTGAACGGCTTGACACAGCTGTTGTCCAGTTCAACGTTCAGGGTTTTAAGATAAATATCACCACCTTCAGGCATGGCCTGCCAGGCGTTGACGTATAGATTTAGTAAGGCCTGCTCGATCTGTCCGCTATCCACCTCAACGGCCCAGATCTCGTTATGAAAATCGGTGTGGATCTGAATCTCCTTTTTTGTCCGGGCAAACAGGGAAGAAGATCTTTTAATGACTTCATTGAGATCGGTGGTTTTAACGAGGTATTTGCCTCGTCGTGCAAAACCGAGCAGCTGTTTGGTCAGTTCGGTACCATTTTGAACAAATTTTTCAATATTTTTGATCTTATCATAGGCCGGCTCCGCAACGTCGATTTTAAGTTGCATCAGCGTTGCGTTTCCCTGAATTCCCATAAGAATATTATTAAAATCATGGGCGATACCACCGGCCAACGTTCCAATGGACTCCATTTTTTGCGCCTGTTGGAGCTGGGTTTCAAGGAGGCGTTTTTCCTCTTCCGTTTCTTTGCGTTTGGTGACATCACGCAACATACCCTCGATATCCCGCCGGCTTGCCATTCGTACCTCTTAGCAATGAAATAGACAACTCAAGTGACGCTGGGGCGCCGTTTTTGCGAATCACATCATATTCGATTCCGTCTTCAGATCTTCCGGTCTGTTTGACATGTTCCATTATGCGGGAAATTTTTTCGGCAGTATCAGAACTAGTGTATTCCCGGATACTCATGCCCAGCAACTGTTGGTGAGGATACCCCAGAATATTACAGAACGGATCATTGGAAAATGTAAGATTTCCTTGCAGATCGGCTTCAAAATATCCTTCTTCAATACTTTCCAGGATGGTTCGATATTTTTCCGAGCTTTCCCGTAGGGCGATATCTGCTTCACGACGCTTATTGTAGGTGTATTGGACATGGGAGCCAAAAATGGCAAATATGCACAAAACCAAAACCCGCGTCCATATCTGGAAAAGGTCGGGGCCGAGGATAATTTGAAAAATATTGGCTTCCGGTTCTAAAAAAAAATACATAAAGGATTCACAAATCCAGTAGAAGGCAGCCAAAGCAATCCCGCTGACAAGAATCGGTTCTGTAACGGTGTCTTTAATTCTATTTTTCATCTAGTTTTCCCTCGTGTAACTATAAAATAATATTAAAAAATAATTTAGGTGTCAAATTAAAAAGAGTGGCCGGTACAATATTGCTGAATGCCCCTTGGCAGCATTGCTTTATGTTCACATTTTGAGTATCATTAAACGAATTTGCAACCAGACGGGGGTTCAGGGTGGCAGGGTGAAGTGAAAAGATGCTGAATCCGCGATTATAAATTAAGCCTGTTTTTTCCTCCTGTAGTTTGCAACTAATCTTTTTTTCATGGGTGAAAACTGAAGCTGTGAAAACTTGCAAAACATCGGACTCCCAGGTAAATATCCGTCCGAAATACGAAACCCTGCTTCTTTTCCTGATGGCCATCGTTGTCATCCTCACATATGCCGATACGCTAACCACGCCATTTATTCTAGATGACATTGGCAATATCCTGGCCAATCCCCACATCCGATTGCATTCTCTCAGTTTGAAAAATATCATCCAGGCCGGATTCAAAAGTCCGGAGTCCAGCCGCCCGGTTGCCAATATCAGCTTTGCGCTCAACTATTATCTTAGCGGGCTTAATCTCGTAGGCTTTCACCTGGTCAACATCCTGATTCATATTTTCTGTGGGTTTTTTTTATATTTTTTCGTCAAAGCAACCTTAAATACCCCCGTGTTACGTGCCCGATTCGCAAAATGCGGGTGGGTCCCATTTTTTACAGCTTTCATCTGGCTGGTTCATCCGCTTCAGACCCAGTCGGTGGTTTACCTCGTGCAGCGCATGAACAGCCTGGCGGCCATGTTTTACATATTGTCGATGCTACTTTATGTTAGGTTTCGCCTGCATAAGGATGGCAGTGGTAACTGGCTGTTGCTTGCCGGTTGTGTGCTTAGCGGTCTGCTGGCCGTCGGAACCAAACAGATTTGCGCCACGCTGCCCGTATTTATCCTTCTCTATGAATGGTATTTTTTTCAAAAATTGAGTTTGGTGTGGACCAGACGTCATTTTCTGACCCTGTTTTGCATTTTGTTGTTTTTAATTCTCATTTCGCTCATCTATTTGGGTCAAGATCCGGTTAGCAGAATACTCGCCGCCTACAAGTACAGAGACTTTACTCTGATCCAGCGCATGTTGACCCAGTTTCGTGTTATTATCTTCTACATTGGTCTGCTGCTGTGGCCCCGGCCCTCCAGATTGAATCTGGATCACGATTTTGCATTGTCTTATTCATTAACGGACCCGGTCACAACTCTGGCTTCAATGCTTATCATCGCAGCCCTTTTTGCGCTGGCGATTATGATGGCCAGGAGAGAACCACTTTTTTCCTATGCTATCTTTTGGTTTGTCGGCAACTTGGTCATCGAATCGTCATTTATCGGGCTGGAACTCGTTTTCGAACATCGTAACTATTTGCCGTCCATGTTTGTAATCTTGGCCATGGTTGCGCTGGTTTTTCGATATGTGAAGCCCCTTTGGCTGGGGATCGTCTTGTTGTGTTTTGTGGGGGCACTGTCTACCGTGTGGACATTTGATAGGAATAAGGTCTGGAGGGATGAATTGTCCCTCTATCAGGATTGTGTTGAGAAATCCCCCGCAAAAGCGCGGCCGCATAATAACTATGGCTCTATCCTTTTGCGCCGGAACCGTCTGCCGGAAGCAATCGCAGAATTTCAGGCGGCTTTAAACCTAAAGCCCGATTATGCCGATGCGCACTACAACCTGGGAACTGCACTGGCAAAGCAGGGACATTTGACCGAAGGGATTTACCACTATTCGCAAGCGTTACGTCTCCAACCCCGGAATGTGAAGGCCCTCAATAACCTAGCGGCAACCCTGGTATTAACGGAGCGGTATGCAGAAGCAATCGAATTTTTAAAAAAGGCACTCACCATAAATCCAACCGACCAAAACTTACACACCAATCTTGGTATTATTTTGAAAAGACAGGGTGATCTGGCTGGTGCCCATCATCATTTTTCCAGGGCCCTGGAAATCAATCCGGCCAATTCACCGGCACGCCGTGGTCTGGAGGAGATTGAAAGGATGGAGCAGGAAGCGAGTCGCAATCATAAAAACTAAAAGGGTTTACGCAAATTTACGCAAACCCTTGATTTTATTGGTGCCGGAGGCCGGAATCGAACCGGCACGGACGCAAGGTCCGGAGGATTTTGAGTCCTCTGCGTCTACCTATTTCACCACTCCGGCTTTGAACCGTTTATATAGGCAAAATTAAGAATGTTGTCAATAAGATTGCTTTACTATATTTGATATAACTGCAAAAAAAACCTAAAAAACAAGCTTGTCATCTTTAGATAACGGACAAAATTTCTTTTTCTGAAACCTGACCTTCCCTTAAAATCCAGGGGATGTCACCCGTCACATCCACCACAGTCGAGCCTGTACCGCCTTTTAACGGTCCCGCATCCAGCACGGCATCCAGTTGCCGAATCAGTTGTGGATCCAGATCATCAATGTGACGGCAACCGGGTCTGCCCGATAGATTGGCACTGGTGCCGGTCAGCGCTACCCCAAGCGAATCGGTCAGAGTCGCCGCCACCGGATGGCCGGGTAATCGGATGCCGATTTTACCAGTCCCGGCCGTAAGATAGTGTGGCACCGTGTCGGCGGCTTTAAAAACAAGGGTCACCCGGCCCGGCCAGAATTGGTCCATAATGCGAGACGCTGTTTTTGATACGTGTGAGACCAGCCGTTCCAGCTGAATGCGTTGGTCTATCAATATCAGTATCGGTTTTTGAAAAGATCGTTGTTTTAACTGAAATACCCGTTGAACAGCTTCGCGATTGAAGGCATTCGCACCCAGTCCGTATAGACAGCGGGTGGGAAAAGCGATAATCCCACCCTGTTTGATGACGGTGCCGGCGCGCTGAATTACTTCGGGCTCGGGATGTTCAGGGTTGACCTTATAAACTTTCAATCTTTTTTGCTTTTTTTTCAACTTGACTGGCCATCTCCTGTTTGAAATTTTGGAGTTTTACGGCAAGCTTCGGATTGGAGGTTGCTATAATCTGGGCCGCCAAAATGCCGGCATTACGTGCCCCGGGTTTGCCGATCGCCATGGTGGCGACAGGAATGCCGGGCGGCATCTGGACCGTTGCCAGCAGGGCATCCAATCCCTGAAGACAAGAGGAATCAATGGGAACACCGATCACCGGCAGCGTTGTGTGGGCGGCCAACACACCGGCCAGGTGGGCGGCATGACCCGCTCCGGCGACGATCACCTTTATACCCTTCTCCAAGGCGGCAGCGGCAAATTCTCCCGCTCGCTGCGGGCTTCTATGTGCCGAAGCAACTGTCATTTCATAAGGAATTTGAAATTTTGTTAAAATTGTCGCAGTCTCCTGCATGATGTTGAGATCGGAATCGCTGCCCATCACAATGCCAACTTTCGCTGTTCCCATTTGTTTTTTGGATCCTTTTTTTACAGTCGCCAATTCTACCCCCTTTCTGTGACCAATCTTTGAGCAATTGTTACATTGTTGAGTGTATTTCTATCAAGTCCAGTGTTTTCTGATGCCGTCTTTGATACAAATTCTAACTGGCGGTGGGATTGCCAGACGCCGGATGGTCTTCCATGCCAAGTTCGATAAGCCTATCCATCAACCGGCTAAAACTTATCCACCAACTTGGGCAGCCTGCGGTAATAAGCTTGTGGCAGTCATTCCGGGAATCGTGTTGGTTTCCAATACATAAATATCCCCTTCCTTGAGAATCATGTCGGTTCGACTGTAACCCCGGCAATAGAGTGCTTGATGAGCAATTTTTGCATAAGACTGGGCCTGCTGGGTCAACTGGTCATCAATTCGGGCCGGACATATTTCCTGGGTGACGCCGGGGGTATATTTGGCTTCATAATCGAAAAATTCCCGGGTTTGATCCGGTACAATCTCAATGACCGGCAGTGCTTCCAGTTCCTTGTTTCCGATGACGCCAACGGTAAGTTCGGTGCCGGCGATATATGTTTCGATCATCACGGAACGATCATAGGTAGCGGCTTTATCCAGGGCACTCTGCAGGTCGCCGGCTGACCTCACAATGGACATACCCACGCTGGACCCGCCTGCCACCGGTTTGACGACCAAGGGTAAGCCAATTTGCTTCACGCAGGCACCTATATCTAGGCTGTCATCGCGATTAATAACCATATGAGGCGGCACGGGTAGGCCCCCCTTTTCGTAAAGCTGCTTGGTGACCGCTTTGTTCATGGCGAGGGCACTACCCAGGACGCCCGAACCCTGATAGGGAATACCGAGAAGATCGAGCAGTCCCTGAACGGTACCGTCTTCACCATAGGGTCCGTGGAGGATAATCAAGGCGACATCGATGTTTGAGGCGTCGCTGATCAGTTTGCCCAGGTCGGTTTTGGGATCATATCGCAGAATATGGTACTTGTCTTTATCAAGGGCTTCATAAACCTGATCACCGCTTTGCAGCGAAACCTCACGTTCGGAAGAGATGCCTCCGGCAAGAAGAGCGACAGTAAGTTTTTTCATGGGGACTTGTCCTTTGTATGGTTTTAAGTATTTATGGAAAGCACCTGAATAGGGATTAAAAGGATAATTATAAAATTGCGATCTCACCTGTCCAGGAGTTCAGAGAAAGGATACGTTTATTTCAAGTGCCGAGCACTCGAGTCCTGTGATACCCTGTCCCGCTTTTTCTTTTTCGCCGAGGTTTCCAACCGTTCTACCAATATGTCCGCGTATCTCTGGGGCATTTCTACACCGATGGGCATATTCCCCATGGTATTTACTTTCAAAATAAGGTAGTTTAATTTCTTTAGGGTACGGTATTTTTCGGCCGTATTTTGCATACCGCTCAGAAGATCTTCTGTACGTTTAATTTCTTTTTTGATTTCGATTTCGGGAGGCAAACAATCGGCATTTTTTAAAATCTTATAAACCTGCCTCAACTCACCCGCCACATGACTGTTATTTTCTAAATTGAGGGGTTTGCCGGCACCCTCTAAATTCTCGAATTCACCTTTTTGTTGAGCGCGGCGAATGCGTTCTTCTATTATTTTCTCGAATCCTGGAAACATATTAAATTGTTTATGGAAGGCAGGTTGGACAAGTTGAATAAAATCCTCTTTTAATTCCTGATGTTATCAGAATATGTATATCACACTTGCGATTGTTTTAAAATTAGAAAATTGCAATGAAGGCAACAATCTCTCAGACAAAAATTATCTAAAACTCACGTCCGGAAGTTAAAAGTTATCGATTGACCGGAACTGAAACAATTTGGTATGAAAATGGGCCGATAGGATTAACCCTTTTATTCATCTAAAAACACCATGAATAAGGAAACATTGCATGAAAAAAATAGCCTTTGCCGGAACCGACGGAAGGACATTATTAAGCGCTTTGGTGACAGGTACGGCGACCAGCGAAATTTATAATGATAAATTTAAAGGGGTTGTCATTCGAGGAACGCCGTCAATGCCAGTATTTTCTGAAATAATGAACTGGCCGGTAGATTTTATCACAACAAACAGCAATTCCGTCGAAGATTATACCACGGCAATTATCGAGGCTTTGTCAGCAAAGAAAGTAGACTATGTGATCCCCATGCCGGAAGCACTTATATTTGAGGGTTTGGTGGATGCCGTCGAAAACGCTGGCTTCGCAGATCGCATCATCGGTTTGAGAAAATCCGGTGCATTCATCGAGGGTGATAAAATAAAGTGTAAACAGCTTTGTCAGGAGGCGGGTATCCCGGTCGCAACCTCCTGGAATGAAGTAGACGCCAAAGATTATCAGAACATATTGCAGATCTGCTTGAATTATATCCATGTCTATGGGGGCGCAGTATTGAAATACCCTTACAGTGCCGGCGGGAAAGGCGCCCGTATCATTTTGAATTCCTGGGAGATCAGAGAAGTCTATGATGGATTAATCAAAGACTATAAAACTGTCTATAAAAAGATGTTCGGTGGCAGAGGAACATGGCCGCTGTTAATTGAATCACTGATGTCGGGGGTGGAAATAAGTTTTACGATTTTGGTGGATAAAAATGGAAATTTTCAGATTTTACCCACAGCCATGGATTATCCGGGAACGTCTTCAAGGTCCCACCGGTAAGAAAAATCCTATAACCGGCGGTATGGGAGCTGTCTCACCCCATCCAATGGAAACAGTGCAATTGATCAAAATGGCCGGTGATGCAATTGCAGACCCGCTAATTAAAACCATGAGAGAAAAGGGAATTTTGCGGCCCTGTATACTTTATCCGGGCTGTTTTGTCTCACTGGATGCAGCCGGACTCCCAGCGGCGATACGAGTGTCTGAAATAAACATTCGTCCCGGAGAACCCTGGAGGCTCAACCGGTCATACGTCGACTGAGAAATTTAGGACCTCTCGTTCAGGCAACTATGGAGGGACACTTAAATGAAGTTGAACCGGAAGTTAGAACTGATCAACTGTCTATGTGTATAGCTCTGGTGACGGGCAGGGGAGGGCCGGATGGCCAGAAGGGGTATCCCTGTCATGATGGGAAGAGCCCGTTGAAATTGATTATAAATATATGAAACGCAAAGGAATTCAAGTGATTCCATCAGCCATGATGGGTTCGCCGCAGGACGGTGGCTTTAAATCCGACGGAACCCGCGTGGCCTTTTTAAACGCTAACCTGACTGTCAAACCCGATGAAAGCCGGGGAAAAGCCGCCGAACGATTCAGAAAAAAATTGCTGGATGCCTTTGACAATGGGAAGATCAGGGTAATTCCGCGGATAAGACCCCAAGGGCAATCGGTTGGATCTAAGGCGAGATATCGGTTTTCATTATTTGGAAGCGGAAACAATATTCCCGGATAATATCAAAAGCCCCTAATGAGGGGCTTTTAAGAAACCGGAATTCGGTGATAGATATTTTTTGGTGGCGATGCAGGGAGTTGAACCCCGGACACTGCGGATATGAGCCGCATGCTCTAACCAACTGAGCTACATCGCCACAATTTTTACCTGTTACAGTCCTCGGTAAAAAGATGCCTTTTACCAATTAGGCAGCAATTAGTCAAGTTGAAAAACGGATTTTACGCCCCTTTGAAGCTTATTTCAGAAAAAAACCCCGCTGAAATCAGGTATTCTTTCAGCGGGGAAATTAAAGTGGCAACATGTATCCGATTTTGTCCGCGGTGAGCGGGTTATACAATATGCTTGCTAGCGTTAAATGTCCTCATATTGAAGATATCATCCACCTCGACCGTATATTCATCCAGGTTTTGCGGTAATTTATCAAACACAATCATAAACGGGATTGTATTTCCGGTTTTGACTTTTAGATTTGATTTTTTGTCACCGAATCGGTTGAGCAATCTCTTATTGACTGCCGCAATTTTCATGCCTGAAATTTCTGAATCAGAGAGCACGTTACCACAATATACGGTTTCGGTCTTTACAAGTTTTCCACCTTTTTGGTAAATTTTTCCGGTTACCTTGATAAAGCTGCGCGGATGATCATAGTCATTTTTGATCTTGCCATAAATGACAAAGCGTTGGCCACCCTGTGAATCATTTACAAATTTGGCGTTAATCGTCCCGGCCAAGGGAACTATCTTAAGATTTCCCGCCACGTCCTTTTCTTTGGGATTCAGCTTCTCGCTCAGATAGGGTATTTTAATGTCAAGATCACTCAAATAAGGAATTTTAATATCACTGATATAAGGAATTTTTAGGCCCAGCATGTTGGGGACCGTCAAAATGCCACCCACTAGGAAGAGGAGCAACAATGCAACAAGAACCGGCTTTTTCGACCGTGATTTCGGCATCATTGCTGCGGGTGCCGATGCCGGGCCATCTGTTTCCGGCGAGACGTCTGTCCGGCTGTAAGTATCACTTGTTTCCAATAGTTCATCAGTGGCGAATTCATCTGTTGTCACAGACCCTTGGAATTCTTCTGCTTCAAATTCACTTTCCTCAATTTCGGCTTCATCAGAATTCAGTAGATTTGATTCCAGTTGTTCATCGGCGGTAGAATTTCCGTCGAAAAGATCTTCTTTTTCCTGAAGCTCACTTTCCAGATCAAAGTCAAGCTCAAAATCTTCTTCTGGTGCTGCCTCAGATGCATCATCAGGGGTTCTGTCCATTTCCAACGATGGACCCATATCATTGTCTGCGCCATCTTCGTTATCTTCCAACATTTTCTCTATATCTAAGAGACCATTTTCCAGATCGACATCATCTGTTTCAATGGAATCCGTGGTATCGATTTTGCCGGGAGTTGGTTCATCGATATCGAACTGGAGATCAAGTTCGTCGGCCTCATCGCTTTCGGACGCAGCTTCTGGTGTTTCACTAGACTCAAGCATTTTTTCCAGATCAGAAAAGTCCAATTCATTGTCATCTTCCGCAGCAGCAGTGGTGTCGACTGTCTTAATTTCTTGATCATCTTTTTGTCCAGGATCCGACTCAAGCGTTTCGGGTATAGTAAAATCGGTCTCCTCGGATTCGGAATCTATAATTTCTTCCAGATCTGATAGATCAAGCTCATCTCCGAAAGCCTCTGGATCGCTTACGACGGCTTCGGACTCCAAATTCAAATCAAGATCCAATTCTTCGGAATTTTCACCTGAGGCAACCGCCATTGCTGGGGTGTCATTGCTTTCAAGATCCAAATCCGACAAATCCAGTTCATCCGTCTCCTCAACTGCCATGATGGGATCGGCAAGTTCATCGTCTGTCGGGGTATCTGAATCTTGATCCAGCATTAGAGCGAAGTCCAGATCATCAGAATCTCCCCCTGGGGCAGTTTCATCTCCACGCATATCGTCACCCTCAAAATCTAAATCCGACAAATCCGGCTCATCAGTCTCCTCCACTGTCATGTCGGAATCAACAAGTTCATTGTCTGCCTGGGTTTCTGAATCTTGATTCAGCAATAGGTCGAGGTCCGGATCCCCGGAATCTTCCGTTACGGCGCTTTCCGCTTTCAACGCATCATCGTCTTCTAACTCCGGATCGGATAACTCCAGATCCTCGGTTTTTTCCAGTGCTAAATCGTCGTCGCTGGGTTCATCGATTCCCCGGTTGTCGTTTTCCGGATCCAACGGAAAATCAAGGTCGAAGTCCCCGGATTCCGCCATAACAGGTGTTTCAATTTCTGTATTTGTGTCCTTTCCGAGGCTCGTATCTGCCTCATTTACTTCATCGTCGATGCTGAATTCTTCATCTGTCGTTGTCTGATTATCTCCAAGTTCCAGATTGAGATCGAGGTCACCAACCACAGCCAAAGGATCGTCACCCAAAGCAGATAATTCCTCCAAATTTGGCAGTTCATTATTTATCGTCGACTCTTCTGCGGCACCATCATTTAGATCTAAATCATGGTCTGACCTGCCGTGGGAGCTTTCAGCACATCCCCGCTTGCCTGATCTTGATCCATGTCTAATTTGTTTTCGAAATCGTCCGCAGCACGTTCCGATTCCTCTGTTTCAATAGCCGGTTCAGCTATATCTTCTTCGCTGCTAAAGTTGGATCCAAACCGAGCCCGAGTCCAAGTTCATGGTCCGCATCTTTTTGTACGTCGGGTGTGTACAAGGGACTCCTCCTCGCCGAATAAGCCATCCAACGAGGAGTCGAGATCATCCAATTCTGAACTTCCAGGAGATCCCAACAGTTGTTCATCAGACTCTAGCAGTAAATCATCTTCCGGCGAGTGTGGGTATGTCACGAAGACATGCTCGCATTTCGACATCTGACTTTGGAACCCGTCTCTTTTATTAGACTGTCATCGACGTTGAAACTTGAGTTGCATTCTTTGCAGGTGATAATCATAGGTTACTCCACTGCTTAAAATTAATGTATTGTATACTAAATATTTACTTTTATTTCGTTATAGGCCGAAACCCTCGATAACTTAATAGCAGATCAGCATCGATACGGATTTTTTTTTCGATAATCCCGTGCAGGGCGAAGTGAGATTAAATATTTTAAAATATATAATAGAGTTATGGCTTTTTGGATAGCCGGAATGCTTTTGGGAATTCGGTCGCAATTGTCGCAATTAGTTATCCATCATTATTTGAAAGAGATCAGGACTCATCCTGGTTGAAAACAATTCCGATAACGACTCGAAAATTTCACGATAATTTATGTTCTGGAGTTACTATGGTGTTTCCGAATTCTCGTAGGGATGGAATAATGGGATAGTGGCATCCGGTGTGGAGAGAATGATGGAAATTTAATTTTTTCTAACAGGGCGTTTTCCAAATTTAATAAGATTAATGCCAAGATGAATTTTGTTGATGCCTAATCACATAATTACTCGAAACCCATTATCCCAAGATGCCAGCTGGTGCCAATCTCCCAAAGTCCAAAATATTTTACACATTTTGTAACCTAGATTATCGCGAAATAGCGATATTGTCAATTTTTTTACATTTTTGGGCTGGCGCTATGTAAATCGACTTTTCCTTTTGACTTCATCAGGAAGGGTATTGGGTAAATTAGGATAATGCTCTCATCATGATAGCAGAGATATTTACAAACCATCCGCAATTCGTTGCGATGTTGCATCCACTGCATAATGGGCTACCAACCAACGGTAGTCATTTTTTCTACTATTTATTTTGCTCTTCGTTGAGCTGCTGTGGGATTTTAATTTGTATAGGACATAAAGATCACCCTTTTTACTGTCTTTCATGTCTGGCAGACCATGACCCGACAACCTCAGCTTCGTGCCGGGTTTGGTTCCGGGGGAATTTTCAGGCTCAATTGTTTGTCGTAGATGGTCGGAACAGAGACAGTCGTCCCCAAAATTGCTTCGCTTAGCTTCAGTTCCTGGTTGATATAAAGATCGTAATCCTTTGAGCTGAATACAGGGTCATTAAGCACATTGGATTTAATATAGAGATGTCCGGCAGGTCCGCCGTAGGGACTCGGTTTTCCTTTGCCGGCCAACCGTAGTTTTTTGCCGCTTATAAGCCCCTTGGGAATTTTCACTGTTAGATTTTCAGATCTTCCTGATGTTGGAAAGTTATAACTTTGGTCCGGTGGCGATTTCGCGCAACGTAGGGCAAGCTCGTAAACCAAGTCTGAGCCTTTGGCCTGGCGGTTGGGTGAACCCGTCCCGAAAGAAAATCTTCTGCCACCGCCTCCAGCTTGGGCAAAAATTACTGCCGCCAAATCCGAATTCCCTAAAAATATCCCTGAAGTCAAATCCTCTAAAGATATCTTCCTGAGTAAAACGCTGGCGAAAGCCCTCTGATCCGAAAGTGTCATATTCTTTACGCTTCTCTTTGTCGCTTAACACGGCATAGGCTTCACTTATTTTTTTGAAAGTCTCTTCATCCGCCTTGTCCCCTTTGGTATGATCGGGATGGTACTTCATCGCCAACTTGCGATAGGCTTTTTTAATCTCATCATCACTGGCGGTTTTTTGAACACCAAGAAGTTTATAATAATCTTCAGACATACTGGCAAAATCCTTTTATTACAATT
Organism: uncultured delta proteobacterium; assembly: GCA_963723215.1. Lineage (GTDB taxonomy): Bacteria > Desulfobacterota > Desulfobacteria > Desulfobacterales > JAFDCJ01 > JAFDCJ01. The sequence continues at coordinate 62,269 of CAVRQG010000020.1, read as the reverse complement.
TTTTTGTAAAACTTTAAATAATTAGCAAAATTTCAGGCATTTATTCATCGCCATCAAAGATAAGGTTTAAGACATAACGTGTCAAGAACACAGAAATGCACTATCCATCAGCCCGTGGCCGTTTGCTGGCTTTGAGTGCCACCATCAACACCGATAATGCTGCAGGCGTGATACCATCAATGCGAGAAACCTGTCCAAGGGATGCGGGCTCTACCTTTAAAAGTTTTTCTTTTAATTCGTTGGACAGACCGTGGATATTGGAGAAGTCGAACTTCTTGCGGTATTTTTATCCTTTCTAAATTCTGAAAACGTTCGATTTCCTTCAACTGTTTTTGAATGTAGCCTTCATATTTGACTTCAATCTCAACCTGGCGGGCAACGGCATTGTTGATCGTATCCGGACTTTTAGCAAGGAGTTTCAACCGTATGGTAGTTCAATTCGGTCCTTTTGAGCAACTGATCGAGATGGATACCTTGGTGAATCGGCTTTGTGTTACAGCTCTGCAGGTATTCGTTTACGCTTGCTGTTGGCTTCACAATGGTTTGTTTAACACGCTGGATCTCTTCGGCAATCTGTTTTTTGCGGGCTCTTTGACGTTCCGTCCGTCTCCAGTTATCGATGAGGCCGAGTTCATGTCCTATCTCCATCAGACTAAGATCCGCATTGTCTTCCCGAAACATCAGCCTGTACTCCGCACGGGAGGTAAACATTCGGTACGGTTCCCGGGTTCCTCGGGTGATGAGATCATCTATCATCACGCCCATATAAGCCTGGGACCGATCCAAAATAAAGGGCGGTCTTTTTTGCACTTTGCACGCGGCATTGATACCAGCCCATATGCCCTGCGCAGCGGCTTCTTCATAGCCTGAAGTACCGTTGATCTGTCCTGCCAGAAAAAGTCCGGACACAAGTTTGGTTTCCAGGGTAGGTTTGAGCCCGATGGGATTGACGTAATCATATTCAATGGCATAAGCCGGACGCATGATTTCAGCTGATTCCAGGCCTTCAATTGATCTCACCAGCTCGATCTGGACTTCTTGAGGAAGACTGTTGCCCAGGCCACTGGCATAAATTTCTTCGGTGTCCAATCCTTCGGGTTCCAGAATAATTTGGTGACGGTCTCTGTCAGGAAATTTAACGATCTTATCTTCAAAGGAGGGGCAGTAACGGGCCGAAGTCCCTTTTATGATTCCACCGTAAAGTGCTGAGTGTTGGAGGTTACACCGCACGATCTCATGGCTTCTTTGGTTGGTGTGCCCGATATAACTGGGCAATTGCGGCATCGTTATTTCTTCGGTAAAAAAAGAAAAGGGTTTCGGCTGCGAATCAGTTTCATGGATAGTGAATTTGTTGAAATCAATACTCGATTTATTTATCCGGGGTGGCGTACCGGTTTTCAGACGGAGGAGGTTGAAACCCAATTCCCTAAGATTGGCGGCAAGACCATAGGAAGCGAATTCCCCAGCCCGGCCTGCCTTGATCGATTTAAATCCGATATGAATCAGACCGCTTAAAAATGTGCCCGTGGCCAAAATCACCACCGGGGCCTGGTATCCGAAGCCGGTCTGATCCGAATTCCCACCGTGTGATTATCTTCCACAATCAGTTTTTCCACCATCGTCTGTTTGAGATCGAGGTTAGGCTGGGATTCGACGACCGCTTTCATGGCCAAATGATAGCGAATTTTGTCGTTTTGGGTCCGGGATGAGTGAACAGCCGGGCCTTTTTTTGTGTTGAGGGTCGGTACTGAATGGCAGTTTTATCAGTGATTTTGGCCATTTCTCCGCCCAGAGCGTCGATCTCTTTTACAAGTTGACCTTTGGCCATACCACCGATTGAAGGGCTGCAGGGCATAGCCGCCAACTTGTCGAGATCGATGGCCATCAACAGTACGCTGCACCCCATACGGGCAGCCGCCAGTGCCGCTTCACACCCGGCGTGACCGGCACCGATTACGATGATGTCGTAATTTTTTGTGTAAGAAGAAATATGATTCATCTATGTTCCATTGTCAGTTGTTATTGGTTAATGTTATTTTATCCATATGAATCAAAACGGCCGCAGTTTGTTTTAGATTGGCGCTATCATGTTCAGCAGTGATCTATGAGTTCACCCGTCTGCAAGAGCACTACCGACTTGTCAGCTATGGCGTGCTATGGTAATGTTTACCGAAAATTACACTGGCGGATACAATCTCGAATTCAAATTAGATTAAGTTTAAGCATATCCTGTTTTTTCATTTTGATTCAGAAAGGTGCATTTCAAATTTTTCAACCCATCACAGACAAAAAAAACTTATATCTCGTTGGGCAGGTCCAATATTCCGTATCAGTTGATAACGGCTAAATATCATCGAGCCCTGCATTATACGTTCACCCAATGGGATGGTCAAGCTTTAGCGAGCTCCGATGCGCAAAAGATACAATGACCTTAATACATATTTCCGGTCCATCTTTGACTGTCGGGTACAGAAAATAACGGTTGATGCCGGACTTACTTGTCCCAATCGGGACGGCACATTTTCCACCGCAGGATGTATTTACTGTAACGCCCGCGGCTCCGGTACCGGTGCCTTTGGCAGAGGGCTGTCTGTAACCGACCAGCTTTTACAAGGAAAAACCTTTCTTTCCCGGCGATATAAAGCAAAAAAGTTCATTGCCTATTTTCAATCTTTTTCCAACACCTATGCACCACCAGAAAAACTCAAACGTCTTTATGACGAAGCCTTGGATGTGGAAAACATCGTTGGCCTCGCCATCGGCACCCGCCCGGATTGCATCAATGAACCGGTATTGGATCTTTTGCAGGGGTATACGTCGAACTACCTGATCTGGCTTGAATATGGACTGCAGTCCGCCAATAATAAGACCCTTGAATTTATCAATCGGGGCCATGATGTCCAGTGCTTTAAAGACACGATTAAAACAACCTTAAACAGAGGGATCAAGATATGTGTCCACGTGATTTTAGGGCTTCCCCATGAAAGCAGGAGCGACATGTTTCACACTGCGGATACCGTGGCGGCTCTGGGTGTAGACGGCATTAAGCTGCACCTGCTTTATGTGGTAAAAGGAACCCCTCTGGAAAGATACTACCGGCGCGGTATGTTCAAATGTCTGGAGCAGGATGAATATGTCGATCTTATCTGCGATTTTATTGAACGTATCCCATCCGACATAATCATTCAGCGATTGACGGGCGATCCACATCCACAAGAGCTTGTGGCTCCGCAATGGGCCCTTAAAAAATCTGAAACCTTGACAAAGATTAGAAACACCCTGGAAAAGCGGAATTCATGGCAGGGTTGTAAAAAGCGAATAACTAATATGAATTCTTTAATCAAAAATGTGTTGGGGGAAACAAAGGAAAACGGTTTTCTATAAACTTTTTTTAGGGGGTTCTATTAAAATAGGGATGTGTCAAAAAATATCGCCCCGAGCGGAAGTGCAGGGGGCGATTGGACGATCTTTCGGTAATTACTGAACCCTGAGTGGAAATATTCGTATCGGCCTAAACTAGTCGTTTGCGCCTATTGAGTTTTAGCGATCGTATTTAAATAGTTTTGGGCGTCCTCATCATCCAGTTCAGCAGCCGTTTTAAAATCCTTTAAGGATTTTTCTTTATCATCTGCCAGTAGATAGACTCTGGCGCGGCCATAGTAATACAACCCGTTATGGGGGTCCATCTCGATAGCCTTGCTAACTAATTCAACAGCTTTAGGAAAATTTGCCAGCTGGCCGTAGGATATGCCCTGTTCAAAGTAGGCATCGCTTCTTTGTGGGTCTAAAGAGATGGCCTTTTGGAAGTATTTTATAGCGGCTGAATCATTCCCATAAGTGGCGCAAAGGGCACCCCTATCGAACCAGTAGCTGGGATCATTTTTGTGACTGAAGTTCTCGGTTGAGGACTTGGTGATTAGATCTGCCGATATGCTTTGCGCAGCCCCCGCAGATGATGAGCCGACCAGAACAACCATAGCCAGCAGGCCGATGAAAAAAGCGAAAATACCGGATTTATGTTTCATAAGGTTCACCTCTGTTAATTTAATTCGATTTAAATTAAGTACTCTGTATAACAATGACACAGATGAATCCCGAAAAATTTTGTTTGACTGTCGGGATTGTCAAAATTCTAAGATTATATCGGCCAGATTATCAAAAAATGAAGGATTTTTTTTAATCAAAGGTTTTTATTGATTAAAGCTTAAAAATTCAATATCTTTTTTCAGAATCGATAATACAGGAGAATGTTATGCAGACCTATACCATCCATCCGCTGGCGGTGGGAATCAATGAAACGGATCAAGGTGTAATGACCTATTTGCGGGACTATGGCAAACGGATCTATCTTCCTATCTACGTGTTTTGCTTAAAAGGTGGTGATAAAAATATCCTGGTAGACACCGGATTGGAACAATTTGTCGTACCGGCCGGTGCCGAGGAAGAATGCGGTTTTAAGATCCTTGAATTTGAGGACGCCCTGTCAATCCAAAATCTAAAACCTGAAGATATCGACATCATTATTCACACCCACCTGCACAATGACCATTGCGAAAATGACTATCTATGCACCAATGCACAGGTGTATGTTCAAAGAAAAGAGTATGATTTCATGCTAAACCCTCATCCGGTCGATCATCGATATTACCCGGATGTTCTGGATGAAAATAATATAATCAAAGTAGATGGTGATGCGAATATCGTCGACGGCATCGATGTCGTTTTTTCACCCGGCCATTCGGTGGGCGGACAGTCCGTCGTCGTTAACACCAGTGGCGGACGCGCGGTAATCACGGGTTTTTGCTGCAATGACAAGAATTTCCCTGCAACCGGACCGGCCATCGCCCCCGGGGTGCATATCGATCTCACCGAGGCCTATGATTCCATCCAGAAAATCAGTCAGATGGCAGACATTCTCATTCCGCTGCATGACGTATCGGTAGGGAGAATGGAGTGCATACCGTAGTTGAAGTCGGAAGTTGGGAGTGGGAAGGTGAATTCAACCATCAAAACTATTTTAAATATCCTAATGTTTTAATTTATGTTAAATTTTATAACCATTAAAATATATTATGGATAAATAATATGGCAATAGAAAATGATCTTGTGCTTATCTATTTTGAAGACAATCCTCTCAGCTTCGCCAGGATTGAAAGCATATTACCGGATTCCAAACCTGATTGGTATCATGTCACCCTGCTCCTGCTTCAAATACCTGTCCAGGTGGTTACCTGGATATTGCGGGATGTCTATATTTCAGGGAGTGAATTCACCATGAATGGCAAACGGATGCGATTGGAAAAAGTGGTGGTTCCGGATGAACCGAAATCCCCGGAATTGATCGGCAAGCACAATGATACGGATACGTCCGCAAATACGACCGCCAAGGCGAAGGTGATATCCCTAAAAGACATGCTGAAAAAGTAAAAAAGACGTCGGTGTATTTCTGTCCGGATCTGTGGCGAATTTGATAGTCTATGAGCAAGATCAACGAAAGAAAGGCAGCGCTGAACGGTGAACCCCGAACTTGTGAACGCATCCCGGCACCACAAGATTATCATATCTGCGTCCCGGCGGACCGATATCCCGGCCTTTTACATGCCTTGGTTTATGAGGCAAATCAAAAGGGGATTTTTTGAGGTCACAAATCCCTTCAACCAGCGCGTATCATGTGTCCCGGCAACACCGCAAAAAGTTCATACGATCGTATTCTGGTCGAAAAACTACGGACCGTTTCTTGACCAAAATTATGGGGAGCAGCTCCTCAAACAGGGCTATCATCTTTTTTTTAACTATACTATCAACTCAGACGGTACTGACCTCGAACCCAATGTGCCGCTCCTGAGCAAACGCCTTGGCCAGCTTGAACACCTGTGTCAACGGTTTGGCTCCGATACGATAAACTGGCGTTTTGATCCGCTTTGTTTTTTTAAAACCGGGCAGGGGCCATTGCAAGACAATTTGCACGATTTTTCGCGCATCGCTGCAAAGGCAAGGGAATGTGGGATTTTACGGTGTATTACCAGTTTCATGGATCACTATCCCAAAATCCGCAGGCGGCTGTCAACCCGACCTGGGTTTGAATTCATTGATCCGCCGCTTGAAAAAAAACTCGACATTTTAATTGAGTTGGAAGAAGAGCTTTCTGTCGGAAACATACAGCTTTTCGTCTGTTGCGAAAAACAACTGCTGGGGGCCTTGCCGCGGAGTTCGTCGGTAACCGAAAGCGCATGCATTCCCGGTGTTTTAATACAAAAATTATTCGGTGGGGGGTTTTCCCTTAAAAGAGATAGCGGCCAACGGGTCAAAGCCGGATGCGGATGTACGCGGTCCACTGACATCGGATCCTATCGGCTTCAACCATGTTATCACAACTGTCTGTTTTGTTATGCAAATCCGGCTTCCGGGCCTGATGGTAGATGAGGTGTATGCGTCTGAAAAAAATATGTGATGGCTTCAACTTAGGGGTTCTAAATCCGGAAGCGTTCGTGGTCAGTTGTCTGTTGTCTGTTGTTATGGTAGAAAGGCTCTTGATATTCTTAAAAGCATAAGGGATGACAACAAACAACAGACAACAAACGGCGAAAGCCCATGCAAATCGGCAATCTCACCTTAGATAATAACGTCATTCTTGCCCCATTGGCAGGCATTACCAACTTACCCTTTCGCCTTTTAGCCAAGACGTCCGGCTGCGGCCTCGTCTGCTCGGAGATGATCAGTGCCAATGGACTGGTTCACCAATGTGACAAGACTGAACGAATGCTGAACAGCGCTGGAGAGGAAAGACCACTTTCAGTCCAGATATTCGGATCGGACCCCGTCATCATGGCGGAGGCGGCTGCGATCGTCGAGTCCAAAGGGGCGGATATTATCGATATCAACTTTGGTTGTTCCGTTCGAAAGGTGGTCAAAACCGGATCGGGTGTGGCACTCATGAGAACTCCGGATCTGGCCAGAGCATTGCTTACGTCGGTGCGCAAGGCTATCCACATACCACTGACCATCAAAATTAGAAGCGGTTGGGATAAAACCGGCCGGGAGGCTCTCAATATTGCTGAGATTGCAGAAGACTGCGGGGTGGATGCCATCGCAGTCCATCCCCGAACAGCCGGTCAGCATTTCAGTGGAATGGCAGATTGGACGATTATTGCAGCGGTAAAAAGAAACGTTGGTATCCCTGTTATCGGAAACGGCGATATCGTTTCAGCCCGGGATGCACTGAGAATGTTGGAAGAAACCGGTTGTGATGCCGTCATGATCGGCAGAAAGGCAATTGGAAACCCGACTATTTTCTCCCGAGTACTGGCACGAATTCACGGCAAAGAACCGCCCCGGGAAGATCTCAGCCATCGGTTCGACGTTATGGCCCATTACCTAAAAGCGTCTGTGGACTATATTGGTGAAGAAACGGCTTGCAGAATGATGCGCAGCCGTCTGGGCTGGTTTGCCCGGGGAATGCGAAACAACAAAAAATTCCGTGAATCGATCAAACATTTGTCTTCTGAGGAGGAGGCTCTTGAGCTGATTGAGGTCTACAGGCATTCGCTGCTGAATGAAGCCGTCTAGATTTTCCTCCAGATTGAATGCAGTTTCAGTTTTTTTTATCAGCTGAGGCTGGAAATGTCCCATGCCCTGCGTGTATGGTCCTGTCTTAATGACGTTCTGAGGCCATACAACCGGCTTAGAGCGGTTTTGTGCCATCACTTGCGCCGTACCGTACTGCCGATCTTGATATCACTTCCTGAAATGAGTTTGGCTTCCAGTCTGTCCTCGGTGATGGCCACAATCTCAATTTCACCGATTTTCAGACCCGGTATGAAAAAACGCTGACCGCCGATCGCTTCCATAATTCTGCTGCTATCGTAAACTTCCAGGACATCACCGGACTCAAGACCCACTTGAGTCCCCGACGGGATGACATACCGGTCGTCATCAATTTGAGTAATATATCCATCCCAGGGCTGATCCCTGATTGCATCGCAAATACTGTCACCGATATCGGTCAACAGCCGATGTAAGGTTTCATTGAGTTCGGGCAATTTGATCTGGTCACTATCTTGAATCATCTGATATTCAAGATCGTCAATTTCGATCCGGCGGTCAAACGTGTTATCCAGAATTTTTGTGGCCGTCCGGGTGTCAAAAACTTCCACCCTGATAAATACCTGCACGAGGTGTTGCGTGTCCTTGGTCCACAGCACACCCTGCAATTCATCGATAAAGCGGACATCTTCCAAACTGCCGGTAACCAAAGCGTTCAACCCGAGCTGCCGACCGAAGGCTGTTAGCGCATAGCCATCGATAAGGCCGGATTTTAATTTGGGTGGTTCTTTTAAGGCATTCGGAAGTCCGCTGCCTGCCGGATCCATCAGAATAATTCCAGGGCAATGGTCGTTCAAATATTCAGGTAGACCTTTGTGAAAAATTTCCTGAAAATTGCGGGTTGTCTGCAAGGTGCTGTTTTCAAAATTGAATATGCCCACCTTTCTTTTTAAATCCTCATCGGACAGAACTATTTTGCGGCTGATATTCCGGGTGGTCCGAGTGACCGTTTTGGTTGTCTTTTCCACAACAGTCTGGGTGGTTGAGCAACCGATGAAATTAGTCAAAACAGTCAATAGAATTAATGCAAAGGTAAAGAAACGGCTGCAGACGGGGATCTGATTTGAATTATATAGAGTCATTCTAATTTAATAAGAGATTTAAATCAGGATGTCAATCGGTACATTCATCAGGCGGGTGGGGGTCTGCGAAGTGATCCGAATGCCCCGCAATTCTAATAGATAGCCTTAATCAAAGCATTACATAATTTTAGGTTGGCGATAGAGGATCCTGGAAATATATAAGCTCAAAGCCAAAAAGAATTCCAAGTTTAAAATTGCAGCGGAGCGCCTTGACACCTGTTGATATTTTTAGTAACACTCCAAATTCATTATAGATAACTACTTAAATCGTAACATTAAAAGTTCTGGATATGTCTGCCCAGAAATCAATCCCCAGCCCGCGCAGTGCTTGCCCGAGCGACGAGCAGGGTTGATGGAAAGGTGCAGGCTTCTCCAGATCAGGGGAACGGTGAAATGGCGACGATCGACGAACAAATACTGAGAACTACCAAAGAAATCGTTGTGAAATTTATTGAAAGCGGTCGGATTTCTCCCAGCAGCTTTCACGAAACCTTCAAAGACATTTACCGCACCGTGGAAAAAACAACAAAGAGAGCAATGAAATCCGACGGGCAGACGAATAAAAAGGCATAATGGCCGCCGTTTGAACCAGCGAGCCCATAAGCACTAAGTTATTTTGCAAACAATCACAGGATGTTCGATGTTCTTTTTTTCAGTGCGCTTGGTCCCAGTTCTGGCCATGGGCGATGTTGACTTTAAGTGGTACCTTGAGGTGCCAGACGTTTTCCATAATATCTTTGACCAACCGGGTGACGATCGTTAGCTCATCGGACGGCACCTCAAAAACCAGTTCATCATGCACTGTCAGCAGCATGGCGGATTTTAATTCTTTTTCTTTCAATGACTGGTCTACCTGTATCATGGCCACCTTGATAAGATCGGCGGCGCTCCCCTGTATCGGGGTGTTAATGGCAGTCCTTTCAGCAGCCTGGCGAATGATATGGTTGCTGTGGTTAATATCCGTCAAGATGCGGATACGTCCGAGAAGGGTACTCGTCTGCTGTGTATCGCGGGCTTCGACGATGGTTTGCTCCAGAAATCGTTTTACACCGCTGTATCTATCAAAGTACTGATCAATAAAGGTTTGGGCCATTTTCCGGCTGATTTCGAGTTGTTTAGAAAGACCAAAAGCACTCATGCCGTAAATAATACCGAAATTGATGGCCTTTGCCTGACGCCTGAGTTCGGCAGTCAACACTTCCGGCGTCACCTGAAAAACTTCGCAAGCGGTGCGGGTATGAATGTCCTCATCTTCCGCAAATGCTTCCATCAGAATGTTATCTTTGGAATAGTGGGCCAGGATGCGCAGTTCGACCTGGGAATAATCAGCAGAAACAAGATGCCAGTCCGGTCGCGGTATGAAAGCTCTGCGAATTTTGCGGCCTTCTTCGGTGCGAATGGGAATATTTTGAAGGTTAGGGTCCGAACTGCTCAGGCGCCCGGTGGCAGTCACGGTCTGGTTGTATGAAGTGTGAATGCGGCCGGTCTGCGGGTTCACCAGTTCGATCAATGCGTCGGTGTAGGTTGATTTCAGCTTTGCCAGGGTGCGGTGTTTTAAAATAAAGCCAGGCAATTCATGGTGTTCGGCCAGGATGGTTAGGACATTTACATCGGTGGAATAACCCGTTTTCTTTTTGGTCTTTTTTTGAATCGGCAATTTCAGCTTATCAAACAAAATGCGGCCCAACTGTTGGGATGAGTTGATATTGAATGATTCTCCCGCAAGCCCATATATGCTGCCCTCCAGTGCATCAAGCTGCTGTTTAAACGATTCGGATAATTGTTTTAAACGGTCTATATCCAAACCGGTACCCTCGCATTTCCATTTGCATTAAAACCGGCACCAGGGGCATTTCCACCGAAGCCATGAGCTTGTTCAGACCAAGGTTCACGAGTTTGGTCTTCAGCACATCATACGCCATGAGGGTAATATCGGCATCCTCACAGGCGTATGGTATGGCCTTGTCCAGGGCGACCTGGGAAAATAACACGGCATTTTTTCCCTTACCGGCGACCTGCTCAAATGTAATGGTTTTGTGGCCCAAAAAATCCAAAGCGATCTGATCCAAATTATGGGCCCGTTTTGAAGGATCCAGCAGATAGGAGGCCAGCATGGTGTCAAAGACGACGCCCGCAAGATTGATGCCATGGCGGGCCAGCACCATCCAGTCATATTTTATATTTTGCCCGATTTTTTCAATTGCCGGGTTTTCCAGTACCGGTCTTAGCCGATCCAGCACAGTTTTTAAATCGAGTTGTTCGGGGGCGCCGAGATAATTGTGAGCGCACGGAATGTAAAAAGCTTGATCGGCGCACACTGCAAAGGACAATCCCACCAGATTGGCCAGCATGGGATTTGTTGAAGTGGTTTCTGTATCCACTGCAAACCGTGCGGCGGTTTCAAGACATGAAATCAACCTTTCCAAATCGGAAAGGTTCATGATCGCCTGATAGTCTTTATGACTGAGATCGGCCTGCTCTGGAACCGCTTGCTGCAATTGCCTGAATTCAAGGTCTTTGAATAGTTCGGCAAGTTTTTTGCGCTTCGGGGATTTAATTTTGAATTCTTCCGGATTGATGGATACCGGCACCCGGGTGTTGATGGTAACGAGTTCACGGCTTAAAAAAGCCTGATCTTTAAAACTTTCAAGATTCTCACGCTGTTTTTTTTGGGTGATCGTGTCGAGGCTTTCATATACGCCCTGGATGCTGTGATGGGTTTTAATCAAGGTAAGCGCCGTCTTTGGGCCAATGCCCGGAACTCCCGGGATGTTATCGGCCGTGTCGCCCGAAAGCCCCTGTACATCGATCATCTGGCGCGGTTCTATCCCAAATTTTTCCGCAATGAATTGAGGATCGATGGTACTATCTTTCATGGGATCCCAGATGATAATTTTGTCGGTCACCAGCTGCATGAAGTCCTTGTCTCCGGTCACGATAACAACCGAATACCCCTCCTTTTCAGCCCGGCACGCTGTGGTCCCGATAAGATCATCCGCTTCAAATCCCGGCATTTCAATGATCGGCAGATTGAATGCCTCGGTAACTTTTTTGATATACGGCAGCTGAACCACGAGATCTTCCGGCATGGGGGGCCGGTTGGCCTTGTAATCTTTATACATTTCATGACGAAAGGTGGGTCCTTTGGCATCAAAAAACATGGTGATATATTGAGGGGAACGATCTTCCATGAGTTTTAGGAGCATACGGGTAAACCCGTAAATCGCGTTGGTCGGAAGTCCCCTGGAATTGGTGAGTCCACGGATGGCATGGTAAGCGCGATAAATATAGGCCGTACCGTCGATGAGATAGAGGGTCTTTTCTTTGTCCATTTGGAACCTTTAGTATTTTGTGATAAATAACCCGGGCGAATTGAGGCGCGACGTGTGCCTGAATTGTAAGGCTTTAGAAGGTTTTATCTGATTTTTTTTGTGCCGACGCAATCAGCAGTGTATCCAGATTGACATGGTTTGCCGTCTGCATTAAAATTCCCGGAAATTATAGCAGCTAAGCAATCAAACAACAACCATGAAAGACCCCAAAATACAATCTGCCTACCGACGAAAATATCGTAAACAGCGCCGTCATGTATGCCACTGCTGTGGCAAACAATTTCCCTTCTGCTGGCAATGCCGATGTGGATTCAGGATCTGCCAAGAATGTATGGCGGAAAATATTTGGGGCATGTCCTGCAATGGCATTACCTGGCAATGTCCGGATTGTGGCGGGCAGAATGGATTCGGTAACCAATGAAGGTTCAATGCCTGGTGGGGTGCAGAATAAAAATCGATAGCGACGTATTAAGGACAGTTAATCACTTATCAGTTCCTGTCAGCAGTGTTTTCAAAACGTCTTCTTTTCCCACAATGCCCAATAGCTTGCCGCCATCGACCACCGGCAGGGTGTGATAATTTTTTTCCACCATCAGGGCGGCAATTTTGTCGATGTCGGTGTCCGGGTTTACGGTAATCGGATCAGGGGTCATCGCGTTAGCCACTTTTGTGGCCACGATTTTTTCAACTTCTTTGTCCAGACGGTTAAAGCGGGACAGCGGGATATAGCCGTCCAGGAGCGTAAAAAGCGAAGGAATCGGAATACTTTTTTGCTGGGCGATGAGATCGCTCTGGCAGAGGATTCCAACCAGTTCGCCAGCGTGATTGACAACCGGCACTCCGTTGATTCGCTCAGACAAAAGCAGTTTTGCCGCTTGGACAATCTCTGTATCGGGGGAAACGGTTTTGACTTCCCTGGTCATGATATCTTTTGCTTTGAGCATGATTCCACCTTTAGCTGGAATATAACTTGAACTAAAAACACCCAACGTGTAAGATCTTTCAGCATACAATATTGAGTGATGCATATCAAGGATCTAAATTTAAGATTTCAAGTATGATTTCTGCCCACTATTTGAAGAAATCTGATTCAACAAGTCAAATCAAGAATTGACCTTCCGCACGGGAGAAAGAAAGGTGTCATGTCCGACAAGTTGGTTAACATCGAAGAGCAAGACGGCCCCTATCAAGCCTTATTTCAAAGAATTTTGCGAATGGTCCCCGATCGCGATAGACAGGATAAAAATCTTCAAAGGTTGTTGGCCTTTCGCCTGAGAATAGACGGAGAGGCTGCTTTGAGTGAATACCTGATTCACAAAATCAGGGCGGCGATTAAATGTGCCTACACGGGTAGGTTGTATGATTTTCTCAAAGACGATTTGATTGAAAACACTTGCAAGGCAGAGGAGGAAGAAACGAACCCCGAGGATCCGAAGGCAGCGTGAACCGATGTTTGCCGCCAGCAGGCCTAATCGACAAATAAATGGAGGTAACCCGTGTGACCTCGATCACTTGAGGGTCCTTGGGACCTCTATGATTGTAGCAAATTATCTATTTTGATTCGGACTTTTTCGCCAAGAGTTCTGTAACAAGTTTGTCCAACTCCGGCAGTTCGATAGGTTTTTCCAGCACAATATCCGCATGGGCTTCAGTGGCCAGAGCACCAGGGTGTTCACCCCAGCCGGTGATGGCAATGACGGGTATTCCCGGATATTTCTTTTTTATGATGGAAATCACACCAACGCCGCTGATATAAGGCATGACAAGGTCGGTGATAACGAGGTCAAATCCCTCATCTTCCGTTTCAAACAACTTCAAACCTTCCATGCCGTCCGGCGCAGTATACACGTCATAATTTTTGCTGAAAAAATGCTGCAATCCGGCCACAGTTTCTACGCTGTCATCAATGACGAGCAGACGATTTTTTTTTGCCATATTTTCCTCTCTGCTTTATTTTTTGTCTTTAATCATATCCTGTTAGAGCAGATAGGGCAAGGGTATAAATCGCATCTGTTATTAAAATTCGAACAATAGATCTTTTAAAATTCGTATTATTTTTCATGATCCGGTAATCTGATGATCCAATTCACTTTTTTAATGCCCTTGCCGCCGAAAATTACTTGACAATAAACCGGGTAATATTTAGTTTCATGTTTTGAGAATATTCTCATAAAGGAGCCTCTATGGTAAGACCACAAAAAGACCGTATGGTCGCCTTTAATCCTGAAATCAGCTACTTCAAACCTCGGGGAATCCCCATGATTGATTTGGAGGAAGTCTGCCTCACCGTTGATCAGCGTGAAGCGATTCGGTTGTCTGATTTGCTGGGAATGTCCCATGAAGATGCCGGGCGCCGTATGGGGGTTTCCCGGGCCACCTTTGGCCGGATTATTCAAAAGGCCCGCAATGCAGTGGCCGATGCCCTGATCAACGGCAAGGCGATCAACGTTGACGGCGGCAGCTACCGAATTGTCAGCAAGGCAAGACTGTTTCGCTGCATCAATTGTGATTTTGAGTGGGAAGAACCTTTTGGTAGTGGCAGACCCAAATGTTGTCCTTCATGCAACGAAAATAAATTTTACCGCCTTGGGAAAAACGCGGATAAAAACCAACAGCCAAAATAATGAACTACCTCACGGCAAGCCCCGATTACTATGAAAGTTGATTGTACCGATTTTTGCCGCAGCATACTGCGGGGAATTAAGCCCTTAAAAAATTAAAGTTAATTGTTAAAAGGAGAAAATCAAATGGTTGAAATACAAGGTAATATGCCAAATAACCAAAAGCAAATGCAGGCTGAACAGGATATGGCGGTAAATGTGTCTTTGGGAAAAATTAAGCACAAGATACTGGTCATGAGCGGTAAAGGCGGGGTCGGTAAAACCAGCACATCTGTCAATCTTTCGATTGCACTGGCGGCTAAAGGGTATCGTGTGGGGATCATGGATGTTGATCTTCACGGCCCCGATGTTCCCCGCATGCTGGGCCTGAATGGTGCTCCCCAAGTTAATGACCGTAAAAAGCTCAATCCCATCAGCTATTCAGAAAATTTAATGGCCATTTCAATCGAATCCTTCACACCCAATAAGGATGATGCGATTATCTGGCGGGGACCATTAAAATTTTCAGCCATCAAACAGTTTATCGGCGATATTGACTGGGGCGATCTTGATTTTCTCATTATCGATGCGCCGCCGGGTACCGGGGATGAGCCTTTGACGGTTGCACAGACCATTTCCGATGCCAAGGCCATCATTGTCACGACTCCCCAGGAGGTTGCCCTGGCAGATGTCAGAAAATCAATTAATTTCTGTAAAACCGTTAAATTGGATATCTTTGGATTGATTGAAAACATGAGCGGTTATTCCTGTCCGCATTGCGGTGAAATGATAGAACTTTTTGGATCCGGCGGTGGGGAAAAAACTGCCAATCAAATGGGGATTCGTTTTTTGGGAAAAGTTCCATTTGATCCTAAAATGGTCGCCTGCAGCGATTCGGGCATATGCTATCAGGAGACCCACAATGATTCGGCTGTCACCAAAGCGTTTACCGATGTTGCAGATACGATGTCCAAGCTGATATGAGAAAATTAAAGAACCTAGATCCATGAATTTTAAAATCACCACTTTATGTGAAAATACCATTGCTCAAGCCGGCAAAAACCTGATCGGTGAACACGGCCTCTCGTTTTATATTGAAACGGAAAAGAATAAAATCTTATTCGATACGGGTCAAAATCTTGCCATATCAAATAATGCCGCGGTCTTAGGAATTGATCTCAGCCAAATTGACACGGTGGTTTTAAGTCATGGTCATTACGATCATACCGGTGGGCTGGAGAGCCTTCTGGCATGCAACTCAAATTTTACCCTCTTAGCCCACCCGGATGTATTCGCTGAAAAATTGAAGCGTGCCGATAACAGCTACAGATTTATCGGAATACCCCATTCAATTGATGTTCACAAGCAAAACAGCATTAAAGTTAAGCTTGAAACAACGTCGGTGCAGATAGCCCCGGGCATCATGACTACCGGAGAAATTCCGTTGGAAAATGATTTCGAAGGAAAAGATTGCGGCTTCTACATTCAAAAACAGCAGGAAAATCACTCCGGACACCCTCGCCGATGACCAGGCAATCGTACTTGACACGAAAAAAGGATCCGTGGTGTTGCTGGGTTGCAGCCACCGGGGGGTGATCAATACCTTAAACCACGTGGTCAAGCTTACCGGCCGCAAGACGATTCATGCCGTACTTGGAGGCCTGCACCTGGGGAATGCATCCGACTTGAAGTTGAAGAAGATTGTCGATCATCTGGTTGGATTCGATTTGCAGAAAATCGGGGTAGGGCACTGCACCGGTCCTCGCGCATTTGTGGCCCTATCCAACGAATTTCCGAACAGGGTTTTCCTTAATACGGTTGGAAACACTGTCATATTTTAGCCTTTTGGATAAAACAGGATGCCCAAGATCGTTGTATATCTTCAAGGCTCACTTTAATAAAATGTCACATTTTATATTGGGCGTTTGATGCGTCCTAATAAACGAGGCGGTCAGTCCAGTTTCGCAAATCTGCCATCATCTTTGGCCCCATCCAGATTTTTAATCCTTTTTTCCATCCAGCCGATTTTATGGACTTCGCGGACATCAAATCCGGGAACATAGGGTTTGATGTCCAGTAGTGGGGTACCGTCAAGGACATCGATGTATTTGACGCGTAGGGTGTTTTCTTCTTTTCCAATAAGTTCGACCACCGAAAGTCCGATGGCGTTGGGCCGTGCGGGCGCCCGTGTCGCAAAAAGACCGT
This sequence comes from uncultured delta proteobacterium, assembly GCA_963723215.1. Lineage (GTDB taxonomy): Bacteria > Desulfobacterota > Desulfobacteria > Desulfobacterales > JAFDCJ01 > JAFDCJ01. The sequence goes on along the minus strand of CAVRQG010000020.1, from coordinate 45,448 downwards.
GGGACACATTATCCAGAAAGGGTTTGACCGTCAGTGAAAACTTTCTGGACAAGTGACAATGATAGATCAGGTAAATATGAGAAAATCCCAAAAGGTCGGTTAGCCCTTCGGCATATTTTTCGAATACCTCAATGGTTGCTTTTTCACCTTTGGAGGCCAGCGGCTGGATAGGGGTTCCTTCCGGTGTTTTATAAGGGGTGTGAATGATGCCGATGGGATGATATTGAATTGTGAGCAAAGGGAGCCTCAAATTTTTGATGATTATTCATTTAGATGCGACTTTGTTTTCGCAGTCACCGTCCAGATTGCCTTTTCGCTTTGTCAGGAAATGGATGGGACAGGACGATCGGAATTTACAGTAAATCAACGGATCGCGGCAGTCAAGACATTCTTCACACATATAAATATTGTGTTTCATACATTCATAACTGGTTTCCCTATCTGGGTGATTCACACAGAAGCCCAATCTGGTCGCCTCCTTAATCCTTAAATATTGCCCCGCCTCCAGGCGTTTTATTTGTTCAAGCTCTTTGAAAACGGCATCCCGTTCATCTTCAAGTTCGAAGAGTTGGCTCATAATAGACGGTTTCGCTGAATGCGCCGGCAGCTGATTTTCAACCGTTTCAATTTTCTCATCCAGCTTTTTTAACCTCATTTTCAATGCGTTAATATGGTTTTTCATGGTATTTTGCGTCGATGTTAAAGACTTTGAATTTATTGTCCGATCAAAATATACAGTGCAACCCTAAACCACCGCCCTCAAACTCATCAATTATTAATCTGGTTTTTTTAAGCAAGTGATCCAAAAGATGGCAAAAGGTTACAAACCTGCCTGACAGAATCGCATTTTCAAAAGTTGCGTGCTGGTACTCTTTATTAAAGACAAATTTCAGTTTTCACCAAAATTCAATCTTCGGCAAAATACCATTGCCATTGAACTAAAATTTAAATATTGTAAACAAAGGTTTTTTAGAACTGAACATTAAGGCTGCAAGATTAAGATCCCTTCGGTTTAAAGGATAGGATGAATCATGTCTGACAATACCACCACCTCTGATCACAATCAAGAAAATGAAATCAAGATCCTCCTGGTGGACGACAACACTACGAATCTGCAATTGCTGCATGAAACCCTGGACGGTTTAGGCTACCGCCTGCTGATTGCCAAAGACGGTAAAACCGCCCTGGCAATTGCCCGTAAGGCCAACCCTTCACTCATCCTGCTGGACATTATGATGCCGGAAATGGATGGCTATGAGGTGTGTCGACACTTAAAATCAGATGAGAAAACCCATCAGACGCCAGTGATTTTTATCACCGCGCTGGCAGATGAGGACGATGAAGCCAAGGGGCTTGCCCTTGGCGCGGTGGATTACATTACCAAGCCGTTTAATCCCGAGCTGGTCAGGGCCCGGGTGCGCATTCATTTGGAGTTAAAACGACACCAGGATCAACTGGAGCAACTGGTGAAGGAACGCACAAGGAGGTTGGAGCTCACCCAGGCCGTCACCATTGAAAGTCTGGCGACCCTGGCTGAATATCGGGATCCTGAAACCGGCGGACATATCAAACGAACCCAGAATTACGTCAAAGTGTTGGCCAAGCAACTCAAGGATCACCCACGGTTTCAAGGTGAGTTAAATGATGAGGTCATCGAATTGCTTTACATGTCGGCCCCGCTTCATGATTTAGGCAAAATAGCGGTGCCGGACCATATTCTGCATAAAGCGGGGAAATTGAACGATGAAGAATTTGCAGAAATGAAAAAGCATACCAATTACGGACATGACGCTCTATGGATTACGGAGCAAAAGCTGGGCGAAGACTCTTTTATACGCTATGCCCGGGAAATTGCCTATACGCACCAGGAAAAGTGGGACGGCTCCGGCTATCCCAACGGCTTAAAGGGCGACGAGATACCGATTTCCGGCCGTTTAATGGCCTTGGCGGATGTTTACGACGCTTTGATCAGCAAACGGGTTTACAAGCCACCTTTTTCCCATGAAAAAGCGGTGGAGATAATTATGGAGGGCAAGGGTACCCATTTTGATGATGATATCGTTGATGCCTTCGTTGCACTGGAAAAGACTTTCCGAAACATTGCGCTGTCCTTTGCTGATCACGATGAAGAACGGCAAATGCTTTCCGGAGGGGAAGAACAAAAAGGGGGGGAAATCGGCCATTTAAGAATATTTTGCTGGTCGAAGACAATGAAATCAATCTGGAGATCATGCAAAGCCAGTTGACTTCCATGGGATACCAAGTGGACACCGCTGTCCATGGAAAGGACGGGCTGGCTAAGTTTCACGAAAAAAAATATGATGTGATTCTAACCGATATAGAAATGCCCGAAATGGATGGATATCTGCTGGCTAAAGAAATTCGCCGCCTTGAAGATGATTCAGGACATTTAACGCCGATTTTAGCCATCACTGCCAGTGAATTTGATTTGAACGAAGAGCGGGCCAAATCAATGGGATTTAACGGCTATATGCTCAAACCCCTTGAGATTGATGTGCTGGAAAATAAGCTGGCTGAAATCATGCAGAAATCCAAGACATGAGCGTATTCAACATTTTTGTCAATGGAAAGATTCTGAAAAATACATTGCCAACACACCGATTATAGAATATGTAACATCGCTAACGTCTATTTATAAATAAAAGGAGTTCATCGATGAAAAAAGCAATCTTAATTTTGACACTAACCTTTATGCTGGCCTTTGTTTTTGTCGCCGCCGCTCCGGCCGGAACCTCGCTGAACCGCATCCTGAAAAAAGGAGTGCTGGTGGTGGGCATTACGGGAACCCAGCCGCCCCTTAACGCAACAAATAAGGACGGCAAAATCATCGGCTTTGATGCCGACATCGCAGAAGCAATTGCCCTGAATATGGGCGTGAAGGTAAAATTTTCTAAAATGCAATTTTCTGAGTTGCTGCCGGCGCTGGAAGCCGGTAAAGTGGATATGGTGCTGTCCAGTATGACCATAACCCTCACGCGCAATCTTAAAGTGGCCTTTGTCGGTCCCTATTACATCTCCGGCAAAGGCATTCTGACCAAGACCAAGACCATCAGCGCTTTGCAAAAAACCGAAGGTCTTAATAAACCGGAATTTAAAATAGCCGCATTAAAGGGCTCGACCAGCCAAAAATTTGTCGAAACCACCGCTCCCAAGGCAGCTCTGATAACAACCAAGTCTTATGATGAGGCGGTTGAAATGCTTTTTCAGGACAAAATTGATGCCCTGATCGCCGATTATCCGTACTGCGCTTTCACTGCCTTTCGTTACGAAGATAAAGGATTGGTCGCCGGCCAGTCAAAACTTACGTTTGAACCCCTTGGCATTGCCGTTTCCGAGGACACCTTGTTGATCAACTGGCTGCAAAATTTCATGATAGCTCTTGAAGGCAGCGGTCAATTGAAGGCCATGAACGAGCATTGGTTTAAAGACGGCTCCTGGATAAAAGAGCTCTCAAAATAAGATATTGTTTGCTATTTTTCGAAAAAATTACATATATCGATCGATTCAAAAATAGTCAGTTTCTCGTTTATGGGGCAAAGCTATCGCAGTTTGAATTTTTTGCCTGGATGCTCGAACTTTTCATCCAACACCCGACGAATTATTTCGGCCATATCTTTCATCGCCAGCGGTTTCATGGCGAATTCTTTGATGCCTATATTTTTGATGATTTCTTTGTCGATCCTTTCACTGTAGCCGGTGCAGGCGATGACCGGGATATCCGGGCGAATTGACAATATTTTTGCGGCCAGTACATCACCGGTCATAGCGGGCATGGTCATGTCGGTGATCACCAAATCGAAATCATCCGGTTTCTGGCGGAACAGCCCGAGAGCCTCGAGACTGTCCGTTCTAGCGGTCACCTGATATCCCAACCGGGTCAGTAACCGCCTGCCGAGATCCGCCTGGAAATCTTCGTCGTCCACGAAAAGGATATGCTCTGTTCCGGTGACCATGAGCTGCACACTATCTTCCGGCGTGATCGATACAGCTTCAATTGCAGGCAAAAATATGCTAAAGGTGGCTCCCTGTCCCGCTAAGCTGTCCACGGTAATGGCTCCGCCATGGCTTTTGACGATGCCATGGACCACGGATAGCCCCATCCCGGTACCTTGCCCGACTTTTTTGGTGGTGAAAAAAGGATCGAAAATTCGCCTTGAAATCTCCGGCGACATACCGCAACCCGTATCGCTGACGGTGAGTTTAATAAATTTTCCAGGTTTTACACCGGGATGTTGTCTAACAAAATTAGAATCCAGGCTCACATCCGCTAGATTTACTTCCAGGATGCCGCCATCCTCCTGCATGGCATAGCTTGAATTGGTGCAAAGATTCATTAAAATTTGATGGATGTTTGTGGCATCCGACAGAACGGTTAGATTGGATTCAATTTTGTGATGAATTTGAATGGTTGCCGGCAATGAAGCCCGTAGTAATTTGATGGCTTCATTAACGATCAGGTTGACCTTTATCGGCTGCAACTCGTCTTCTTCTTGGCGACGGCTGAAAGTTAGAATCTGTTGGACTAGCTCTTTGGCCCTGCCGCCTGCCTTCAGTACCTGTTTTAAATTATTTTGCTTGGGATCGCTTTGGGGGGTGTTAATTAACGACAATTCCGTATATCCTATGATGGCAGACAGAATATTGTTGAAATCATGAGCGATGCCGCCTGCCAACGTCCCGATGGCCTCCATTTTTTGTGCCTGCGTAAGACGTTTTTCAAGCTTCCATCTTTCGGTTACATCGATTCCCACAGCCAGAATTTCTTTGACTCTGCCTTCCTCATCATAAATGGCCTTGTTCATCCAGGTCACCCTAACCAACTCTCCGTTGCGCCGGATGTTTTCATTTTCGTTTCGAATATAACGTTCAGGATTAACGCCAATTTCTTTGATCATCGCCGCCAGATCAAGGCCGCTGTTATCTTTTTCGAGAACGATGGTGCCGACGACATTTTTCCCGATAATTTCTTCTTCGCGATAGCCAAAAAAGCTCTGAGCATAATTGTTAAAAAAGATTACCTGGCCGTTTGTATCCATACGTAGAATAATGCAATTGGCATTTTGGACAAGTTCGCGATAGTTTCTCTCACTTTCACGCAGGGCTGCTTCAGCTCTGATTCTTTCCTGAATCATACGGTTTGCCGATTGTGCAAGGGATTCAAATTCCACAAAAGGCAATTTTTCTGAGTCGATTTTAGCGGATGCAGTCGCTGCATTTGAGAAAAATGCGGAAAAAAGGTCAAAACTTTTTTGCATGCGATTCGAGATGAATTTGGCAGTTAACAGGATAAGGGACAAAACCGATGCCAGTATGGCGATGATTATTAAAAACTGATTTTGTACCCTTTTCTGCAAGGCCGCTTTTTTCTGATTGATGATGGTTTCAATCTTATCGACATTGACGCCGGCACCGACGTACCAACCCCATCCCGGGATCTCCATGGTGTAACTCAGTTTATTGAAAGTAACATCACTGTTCAATTTCGGCATCACATAGCTGACATATCCCCCCCCTGATTTTGCAACTTTAATCAGTTCCCGAACGATCTTGACGCCATTCACATCGGTGATGTCGATCATATTACGACCTTTTGCGGGTCCTGAAAGACTCAACCCGTCCCATTGACCTGCAAAAATGTAGCCGTCATCGTCGAAAGTAATATTCTCAATACGCGCCAGAACTTCCTGCTGAATATCATTAACGACATCATCCAGATATTCGCCCGTTCCGATCAACCAGTCAAAAGGTTTAAAATGTTTGATAAATGCTATCTTGGGAAAACCTTTGCCGGCTCTATTGGGTTTGGTCCAGGTATAGTGATAAAATCCTTCACCGGATTCGTTGATGATATCGATCATATCCCGGATAACAAACTTGCCCTGGTTATCCTGCATATCAATTAAATTCAGACCTTCCATTTCAGGTCGATCGGCGAACAGAATTTCAACACCGTCTAGACGGGTGATAAAATAATACCCGCGCTGGTTGTTGTAGCGAATGGGTCGCAAGGCATCTTTAATAATTTTTTTAAGTTCATCCGGACTCTTGGTCGCCCTGTGGTGGTTGTATAAACTGATAGCGATATCATAAGCTTCATTGCTCCGATTCTTGATTATTTGTTTCAATCTTATTTCTGCCTGGGATTTCTTATATTCGATGTAGTCGATTACCTTATCGGTTTCATTTTTGATAATATTTTCTTGAGCATTGACATATTCTTCCCTTAAAGTGACTTCTTCTTTCTTAAATCGGTCATACTCATTAACTATCAGGGAATAACCTGCCAGGCCTACAGAAATAAAGGCCAAAATCACCATACTGTACAAAAAGGTTTTTGTGATGCCGTATTTGATGTTCATGAGTTTTCTTTTCTAGGCCATAGTCGGTTTGTCTGAAAACATATTGTCAGAAAATATCGAAATATAACCGCTAAAAATAATACGGACTATCAGGCGTTCAAGTGGTGGGGCACAAATTTTATTAGATGAATTCCGGAAAAAAAATAAGCCCCGGTGGATCCGGGGCTTTGGAATCGAGTAAAAAATTGCAACTTAGTAAGAGTTTATTTTAGCGAATCGGTCATATCCTCAGCGGAACCAACGACGTATTGGGACAGATCCCGGGCTTTGGGATTGCGGGGGTCGCTCCAATCATAAAAACCGATTCCGTTGCTGGCGCCGAATTCACCATTTTTCACCATTCGCATCAATGTCAGGGGCGGGTACATGCGGGGATCATTGGATGCCTGGTACATTTGCAGGGCAACGCGCAACATGGTAGGGGCTGTGACGAAATCATGCAATTTAAAGGTTCCCTGGGGATGTCCCAAGCTGGTATTCAAGCCGATATCGCCATCCTCAACCTGGATTTTTCCCTGCTCCAATAGTCGAACGGCATCCAGCATTTGGGGAACCAGCAATCGGTTGACCCAGAACCCGGGGATGTTGGGTGCCAGAAAGGGAGCTTTTTTCATATCAAGCAGCGTCTGCCGGGTGAATTCCACGGTTTGAGCACTGGTTTTGTCGCCCGGAACCACCTCGACACCGGGCATCATAGGCACCGGGTTCATGCCGTGGGTAATAATGGAGCGATCCGGACGACCGCCGGCCTCGGCCATGGGGTTAATATCCAGGCTGCTGGTATTGGACCAAAACACCACGTTTTCGGGGAGTTGGGGCAAAAGTTCAGACAGCACCTTGCATTTGAGTTTGAGATCCTCGAATATGACCTCTAAAAAGACATCGCAGCCTTTGGCGGCATCGATGAATTTCGCCTCGGTCTCATAGGTCGTGATATTTTGGACGGCATTCGATACGAAATTCTGATCGTCGATTTTAAATTTTTTGGCGACTTTTGCAGTCAGTTTTTCACTGGCATCGACCGTACCTGCCAGAATTTCCTTGTTGCCGTCATAGCAATGGACTTCATGTCCGGTCATCGAGCATTGTGTAATCCATCCGCGTCCCATAATACCAGTGCCAATAATTGCAAATTTCATCATTTTCCTCCTGGTTGAAAAGTTATCAGTTCCCTATATCACTTTCAGCTTTTTTTAAGGTAAACGTATACAAATTATACGGAGTATAGAGAATTGATGTTTTATGTGTCAAACAAAAAAAATGGCGTCAGGCACATTTGACCAACAACCCTGCTTTTCCGGCAGCAAACCGTCAAGAGGGAAGACATTTCAGAATTAAGTTATTGAAAATTAAGCAACAGCGTATTAGTTTACCTGATCAGTATGTTTTTCTATTGAGAGCAAATCATTGATCAAATCAACGTGATTGACAGTTACCGTATTAAATCAATAATGAACGATAATATTCTGAAATGAATCAGGATTAAGGAATTGGCCATGTTCTTTGCAAAGAAAAAGACGCTGATGGGATTATCCCGCACCTGCGGCTGAGCGGCCAAAATCGGTCCGACGGATCTGTCGGCAGCACTGAGGGGATTGGAAGTTTCCAGAGACGAAAATTTGCTGGTGGGATTTGAGACCAGCGACGATGCAGCCGTCTATCGCCTGACGCCGGAAATCGCCTTTATCAGTACGGTGGATTACATCACCCCACCAGTGGATGACCCCTACTGGTTTGGGCAGATTGCCGCCGCAAACTCGCTATCCGATGTCTATGCCATGGGGGGCAAGCCGTTGACGGCTCTAAACCTGGTGATGTTTCCATCCAAAAAGCTGGACATGGGACTGTTGAAAGAAATTCTGCGCGGCGGCAGTGATAAAATCAAAGAAGCCGGAGCCGCCATGGCCGGAGGCCACTCCGTGGACGACAATGAGCCGAAATACGGTCTGGCGGTGACCGGTTGTGTTCATCCTGACCACATCCTGACCAATCACGGCTGCCGGGTAGGGGATTGCCTCATCCTCACCAAGCCTTTGGGCACAGGTGTCCTTTTTAATGCCGGCAGATCCGGCAAACTTTCTTACCCGGATCTTGAAGCCATATTGCCGCTGGTGGCCGCCCTGAACGCAAAAGCGATTGAAACAGCCTTAAACTATGAGATCCATGCCTGTACGGATATCACCGGGTTCGGAATTCTGGGCCATGTCCTTGAAATGGCACAGGGCGCCGGCGTGCAAGTTGAGCTGGACTATGGCATGCTCCCGTTCTACCCCCATGCGCTGAATATGTATCAGCGGGGAGAATCCACCGGCAGCAACCCGGCCAATCGGAAAATGGCGCACGGGTCCTGGCAATTGGTTGATAAACGATCTTTAGCGGAAGAGGAGCTTCTGTTTGATCCCCAGACTTCCGGCGGACTTTTGTTGTCCCTGCCGGCAGCCCAAACAGAAGATCTGCTGGCGGCATTGAGAAAAGCCGGTGTTGACATGGCGGCCAGGGTAGGGCAGGTGGTCGGTGATGGAAAGCCTTTCGTGAAGGTGGTTTAGAAGGAATATTTTCGATTGATCCATCGGCTTTGAGCGACGACCGTTGTTTTGGTTATAGAACCGATAAAAAATGGTAGAGCAAAGCGATACAACAATTCCGCAATTCAAAATCTAAAATTTAAAATTGCCCCAAAATCTGATCTAATGGAATAAAAATGGGATGAAAGTATCGAGTCTCAGTATGCGTGATTTCCATCACCTTAGCCCCTGGCGATTATGGCTTTGGCCGGTATCAAACCGGTTGCGCTGGCTGAGACGATATTTCCGGCCACTCCCGGACCGTCGCCGGCCACGTAGACACCGTTAATTTTGGTTTCTAAATGTTTAGAAGTGTCAACCTGGGTGGCAAAAAACTTTATCTCAGGCGCATACAGCAGGGTTTCATCATTGGCCACTCCCGGAATTACATAATTTAATTTCTCCAATCCCTCGATAATATTCGTCAGAATCCTTTCAGGCAATGCCATGGCGATGTCACCGCAGACGACATCGGTCAGGGTAGGTTCGATATATCCTTTTCTGATTCGGTGCCAGGTGCTGCGACGGCCCCGTTTGAGATCGCCGAATCGTTGCAAAATGGGTTTGCCGCCGCCAATCAGGGTGGCCAGGCCACCGATAGATTCTCCGTAGGCCTGGTTGTCGGTAACCGGCTCTGTGAGGACCACTTTTGACAAAAATGCAAAGTTGGTGTTTTGTGATTTTTTATCCCGATAGGCATGCCCGTTAACACAGACAAAATTGCTGTATCGTTCTAAAGATACAAACCCGCCCTGGTTGGTGCAGAAGGTTCGTGTTTGATCATCGTATTTCGCGGTTTGAATAAAAAAAGTCGGATCGTAAATAACGTCACAGAGATCTTGCATAATATCATTATGAACCTCAACCCGCACCCCGACCTCGATACCTCGCTGTTTAAGCCCGATGCCATATCTTTGAGCCAGTCCCCCAACCCAATCCGCACCCACCCGACCGGGTGCCAAAATCACATTGTCGGCAGAATAATTCTTGCGATTGGTAATCACGCCGACCGCGTGGTTGTTTTCAACAATGATTTCTTTAACCTCTTCAGAGGTGTGAATGACGACCCCTTTTGATTTTATGAAATCGGCCATGCCCGCTATGTATTCGGGCAGGCGATCACTGCCCAAGTGTTTCTGTTTGATGATGAGAAGGTCAATACCGTAGCGCTTGGCTCGTTTTCGTATTTGCCGGGCTTCCTCCATGTCTGTGGGGTAAACAGACCCGTCCATTCCAAATTTGTTGAAAATTTTTTCAGTTTCATCGATCAGGTTTTCGGCCTGGTGCAGTGGCATGAACTGGCACAGATCGGTTTTACCCAATTTATGGATGTAGTTCAATTTGCCGTCCGAAAAAAGACCGGCGCCCCCGATTCCACTAAGAATATTACATGGCTTGCATTTGATGCATTCTTGATAGGATGTGATCGGACAATTGCGTTTTTTAGAGACTTTGCCCTTTTCAATGAGCAAGACTCTTTTATCGGAGTGCTCACTCAAGTAATAGGCTGAAAATAAGCCGGCCGGCCCTCCGCCCACGATGATGACATCATAGTCCATATTCTATCAGTTCCTTTTGTTGTCGAATTAAACATCGATATTTTGTGCATTTTATTTCGTTTTGAAAATTCCATCTTCAGCACACAGGCATCGTATCATATTATTTCTCTATTTTCTGCTTTAATTCCAGGCTTAGATTAATAGATAAAGCTTTTAATCAGCGATCAAATTTGTTAAGTTTTCCCCATGACCTATAGCCTTGCCGAGTATCTACGTCAACCGCTAAAAATTGGATGTCGATCCATCCATGGAAGACTGGTTTTGGCCCCACTGAGTTTTCTCGGCAATATCGCTTTCCGTGAACTGCTTTCACATTTTGGCGGTTATGGTCTGCTGTTTACCGAGATGTGCAGCGCAAAAACAGTTCCCCATGAAAACCGTTTGGTTTCCCCCTGCTTCCGGTGGCGGGATGAAGAACGGTCACATCTGGTCTGCCAGATTTTTAGTGCCGATCCGCTGTCGATGGCGGAAGCTGCCCGCCGGATCGAAAATGAAGGTTTATTCGGTGTGGACATAAATTTTGGCTGTTCGAATGCTAGGATCACTCACCGGAATTGTGGGGCCGCCTTGTTGAAAAATCCGGATCTTGCGTCAACAATAGTGGCCGAAGTGCGAAAGGCGGTCTCCTTTCCGCTGACGGTCAAATTTCGCACGGGGTGGCGGGACGATCCCGGAATAGCGATTGATATGGCCAAACGATTTGAAGATGCCGGTGCCGACGCCCTGATTTTTCACCCAAGGGTAGCGCCGGACCGGCGATCGCGTCCCCCCAAATGGGCCTACATCGGCCTGGTCAAGCAGGCCGTCAACATTCCGGTTTTCGGCAACGGCGATGTTTTTGGCCGCGATGACTGCCGGCGGATGATAACCGAAACCGGATGCGATGGTGTGGCATTGGGCCGGATGGCTGTGGCCAGACCCTGGATATTTGCCGAATTGGCAGACGATATGCAGATGGGTCCGGAAGTGTTTATGGAATGCCGCCATTCGCCTAGCCCGACTTCTTGAAATGCATTATGACCCGATCGCAGCGATCAAGCGGTTTAAACGATTTGCCTTTTATTTTTCTGCCAACTTTCGCTATGGTCACGCTCTGTATTCCAAAATTATAAAGACCGGGAACATGAAAGAGATCGGTACGATTCTTGATCGGTTTTTTGAACAAGCCCCGGATATTGCTAATAGCCCGAATATGAATTATTTCTGACGAAAGGATTATGAATATGACCTACCGCATTGCTCTCATTCCAGGAGATGGTATCGGCAAGGAAGTCGTTCCCGAAGCTGTTGAAATTATCAAGGCGCTGTCGAAGCAACACGGTTTTGAAATGAATTTTACTGAATTTCCTTATTCCTGTGAGTATTATTTGAAAACGGGACGTATGATGCCTGAAGACGGTATCGCAAAGCTAGGGGCTTTTGATGCCATTTTTCTGGGTGCTGTGGGAGACCTCCAGGTTCCGGATCATGTGTCCTTGTGGGGTTTGTTGATTCCCATTCGCCGTCAAATGAAGCAATATGTCAACGTCCGCCCTGTGAGGCTGCTGCCCGGCATTAAATCACCGCTCGCCAACCGCAAACCCGAAGAGATTGATTTTGTGGTAGTGCGTGAGAACAACGAGGGTGAATACTCCCAAATCGGCGGTCGGCTTTACGAAGGAACCGATCTGGAAATGGTTGTCCAGGAAACTGTTTTCACCCGCAGGGGAGTGGATCGTATTATGCAATATGCTTTTGAGCTGGCACAAAACCGCCCCCGAAAACACCTGACGTCCGCCACTAAATCAAACGGAATCATCCACACGATGCCCTTTTGGGATGAACGATTCAAGGCCATTTCCCAGCAGTATGCGGATGTTAAAACCGCACAGTTTCATATCGACATTCTGACGGCCCATTTCGTCCAACATCCCGACTGGTTCGATGTTGTCGTCGGCAGCAACCTTTTTGGCGATATCCTTTCCGATCTAGGGCCCGCAATCGCCGGCAGTATCGGAATCGCTGCATCCGCCAACCTTAACCCTGAAAAAGAGCTTCCCTCTATGTTTGAACCCGTGCACGGTTCAGCGCCGGATATCGCCGGCAAAGGAATTGCCAATCCCATCGGTACGTTCTGGTCGGCGCAGATGATGCTTGATTTTTTGGGGAAAAAAAAGCGGCCCAATCTTTAATGCAGGCCATTGAAGCGGTCACTGCCAATCATATCCTTACACCCGATCTGGGCGGGAATGCGACAACCAAAGAATTTACCGAGGCGGTATTGAGTAACTTAAACGTCCTGGCCGGTTCATGATATTATACGATGAACCTGATTGTTTTGAATTTCGAATTTAGGACATTGGAATTTATTTGAGATTTGTATTTTTGGTGCTTGGAATTTTCATGAATGACTAACTTTTTTGATTTCTGGTTATTACCTGTTTAATTCACGCGGCTCCGCTGGAGTTCCGAGAAGAATTTTACTTGGGTGGCCAAACGGGCCTGGGAGCCATATAGCGTTCCTTGAGTCCATCGAGGGAGAAATCATCGGACTTGCAATAATTAATGACACGTCGCTCCCAGTCTTCTACCAATTTAGCTGCCTTTGGAACGTCTTTTGCAATTTCCTGGGGAATGGATATGACGCCATGTTTATCTCCCATAATTAGGTCGCCGGGCCTGACGTTCAGACCACCTATGGTTACCGGCATACCAAATCCAAGCATGTGAACATGGGCATGGGAGACGGTCACACAGCTGGAATAAAAGTGAAACCCCAATTCTTCCACCTCGTCCAAATCGCGCACGGAGCCGTCCGTTACCGTACCGACACATGCCAAAGCCCGGTGAATGTTCGCATTCACCTCTCCCCAGAAGGAGCCGACGACCGGATTATCGATATCATGCAGCACGACAACCCTTGGTTTGGGATACTTTCGGACCTCATCCCACCATTCTAACGGCGAAACACGGGGGCCTTCGGCAGACGCGGCACTGATCATACCGGTAACGGCATACCCGATCATTGGCTTCATTTGGGGAAATCGGCACTGAATTTGCGGCAGCATGAAGCCTTCATTGTGATCCCGTATGTTGAACAGCTCGATTGCATTGGATATGGCCGGTGTCGGCCAGGCCAATAACGCATCCAATTCTTCCTGGGTAAGATGTCCGGGCATTTTGATTCTCCTTTTCGTGGGTATGGATGATAATTTGAAAGGCTGTTGTTCTCACAACTACCCTGCAATTTTCAAAAGGTCAATAGTTTCCGGAACAACGCAGAAGATGGTCATCTATTTTATTCACTTGACAAATATAGCAAATTTTAAATATCTAAGGGCTATATCACAGGAGAGCAGATATAAATAGAGTCCTAATGCTTAATTCTGTCCGACGATTTTATAAATCTGTCGTTGGACGCAACCAGCAATCTAACAAAACCAAAAAAGGGAGGAAGTTATGCGATCAAAAAGTTTTATTATGGTAACGGTTATGCTTGCAACAATTTTAACCATGGGCCTGACAAGTGCTTCAGCGGCCGACTATCCCAAACGACCGATTACATTGATCTGTCCCTGGGGGGCCGGTGGAGGAACGGACGCTGTTTCACGAATCATTGCGACCCTGCTCAAAAAAGAACTGGGAGTTCCCGTCAATGTCGTCAACCGGACCGGCGGGAGTGGTGCCGTGGGACATACGGCCATGGCCACGGCCAAACCGGACGGCTATACCATCGGTATGCCTACAGTGGAAATAACCATGATGCACTGGATGGGTTTGACCGAGATTACGTACAAAGATATGACCCCGGTTGCCATGGTGAATTTCGATCCCGCCGGCATCAATGTCCTCTCGGACTCCTCCTGGAAAACGTATAAAGATCTCGAAAATCATATCCGTGACAACCAGGGCGCACTGAAAGATTCCGGCACCGGTCAGGGCGGTATCTGGCATCTGGCCATGGCCGGCTGGATGAAAGCCATCGACCTGCCGCCGACCGCCATTAAATGGATCCCCAGCAAAGGTGCTGCGCCGGCTTTGCAGGACCTGATGGCTGGGGGCATCGATATGAGCACTTGCTCCCTGCCCGAAGCGGCGACTTTAATCGATGCCGGCAAAGTCAGACCATTGGCGATCATGGCTACAGAAAAAGATCCGAAGTTTCCGGATGTTCCAACCCTCAAAGAACTTGGCATAGACTGGACTTGCGGAGCCTGGCGCGGTATTGCAGCACCCGGCGGCACGCCGCCCGAGATCGTAGCTGTCTTGGAAAAAGCCATTGAAAAGGTTGTCAAAAGTGATGATTTTATTAAATTCATGAAGAATCGCGGTTACGGCATCTACTGGCTGAACTCGGCCGATTTCGCCAAAGCGGTGGCCCAGGCCGACAAGGATAACGGTGAAATCATGAAAGCCGCGGGCATTGCCAAATAAAGAAAGGTTGGTTGCCATTATGAGAGTGAGTAATACGGCCATTGGACTGTTTCTGATTGTTTTTGCCGCTGCTGTGCTGTGGCATGTGCAAAGCTTTCCATCGTTGGACAACGGATATCCGGGACCGGCCCTGTTTCCCTCCGTCCTGGCCGTGTTATTCATTCTTTGTGGCGTCGGGCTTATCGTCCAGGGTGTGCGCCAGCGTGAAAAATTGCTGAAATTTGATACAGGCACCCTGACAGTTTCAGGTCTACTCAACATCGTGTTCGTGCTCGGGGCGATTGTCTGTTATATCTTTCTGGCCGAAACCATCGGTTTCCTCATTTTTTCCTTTGCAGTGCTGATGGTCTTAATGAAGTGGCTCAAAGTGAAAACCCTTTCCAGCATTGCCATGGCCGTTGTTGTCACGCTGGTCATCTATCTCTTGTTTGCAAAAGTACTCCTGGTACCCCTGCCTTGGGGTCTTTGGGGCTGGTAATCCTTATGGAAAATATTCTGACTGCCATTACACTGATCTTTCAACCGTATGTATTGATGATCATTGCCGTGTCGGCTATTTACGGGCTGTTTGTCGGGTCGATTCCCGGCTTGACGGCAACCATGGCAACGGCCCTGCTGGTGCCGGTTACCTTCTTTATGGATCCGGTTCCAGCTCTGGCGGCCATCGTTACCATGGAGGCCATGGCAATTTTTGCCGGCGACATCCCGGGAGCGCTGGTTCGTATTCCCGGCACCCCGTCCTCAGCCGCCTACGTGGATGAATCCTATGCCCTGACCCAGAAAGGGAAGGCCGGATTCGTTCTGGGCGTCGATGTCACGGTGGCAGCCATCGGCGGGTTGTTCGGTGCCGTTATCCTCATCCTGCTCGCCCCCATGCTGGCCGAGGTGGCCATGCAGTTTACCTCTTTCGAATATTTCTGGCTGGCCTGCATTGGACTGAGCTGTTCGGTGCTGGTGACCAAAGGGTCCCTGATCAAAGGGCTTATTTCGCTGTTGATCGGGCTTGCCATGACCCAGGTCGGGGTCGACATTACCCTCGGATATCCGCGATTTACTTTTGGGGTTACGGACTTTCTGAACGGTTTTACATTCATACCGGCCATGATCGGCATGTTTGGCGTTTCCGAGGTCATGCGCAATGTTTCCTCGGAGGATTGTACCTATGATGCCAGGGGTATTCAAACCGGCAAAATATTTTCGGGGGTATTTAAAACCATAAGACGTTACAAGCTCAACGTTGCCAGATCCGGCCTGATCGGGACTTTCGTGGGAATACTGCCGGGTGCGGGCGCCGATATCGGGGCCTGGATTGCCTATGCGGTAAGTAAAAAATTCTCGAAGGAACCTGAAAAATACGGTACCGGACATATTGAAGGCATCGTTGATGCCGGTACGGCCAACAATGCCGGATTGGGCGGTGCCTGGGTCCCGGCCCTGGTCTTTGGCATACCGGGCGATTCCATTACCGCGATTGTCATCGGCGTGCTGTTTATGAAGGGCCTGCGACCCGGGCCGATGATTTTTCAGCAAACGCCTGAAATTCTGTATGCCGTATATGTCACCTTCATTCTCGCCAATCTGCTTTTGATCCCCTTTGGTGTCATGGCCATTAAAGCCGGCAGCCAGATGCTGCGGGTGCCCCGTAATATGCTGATGCCCGCCATTCTGATGTTTTGCATTGTCGGTTCTTTTGCCATCAACAACACGGTTTTTGATGTCGGCGTCATGCTCGTCTGCGGCATCATGGCGTACTTCATGGAGGCCAATGACATTCCGGTTGCCCCGGCGATATTGGGAATCGTTTTGGGTCGCCTGCTGGAAGACAGCTTTATGGTTTCCATGATCAAGAGCGATTGGGACTTGACGGTGTTCTTTCAGCGCCCGGTGAGCGCAATTCTCGGCGTTGTTACCGTGATTTTGTGGAGTGGCCCTTTTATTGCGGTATTTCGTAAATGGCGACGAGATGCCAAGGATTCTGCAGCGGACAACCAGGCATGCAAACCAAACATCGATGATGTGCCCTGAAAGCAGAGATTAATTCTCGATATTTATTGCCGCGATGGTACCAGGCATCGGTTTGATTCCAACTTAGAACCCACCCCGGACTTCTTGCTATTGTTCCGTTTGAGCGGATCGTTGCACGATAATGTTGAAAATCAGCGCCAGCAGTAGGATAATTCCACGGACCAGGTCTTTGATATAGATCGAGATGTCCATCAGATCCAGACCAATACCCAGTGAAGTCCAGATGAGAACGCCAATGAGGGTGTTTAACATGCCCCCTTCACCCCCGGTGAGCGAGGTTCCCCCCAGGACCACGGCCGCGATGCCGTCGATGAGCTTGTTGTTCATCGTGTTATCGTAAGCCACACCCAGACGCCCGATTCCGAGCATGCCGCCGAAGCCCGAAGTTAAGCCGGCGATGCAGAATACTGCAGTTAAAACCAGCCTGGTATTGACGCCGGAAACCCGGGCCGCTTCAAGATTACCGCCGGTCATGTAAATATAACGCCCGAAACGAGTATACCGCAGCAGAAAGTGCGCTGCAACCATGACGATGAGAGCGCAGATAAAAATCCAGGGGATAAAGCCCAGATTTTTGTTGCCCAGGATCCTAAAAATCTGGGGGACCGAAAACACCGGGGTGGCATGGCTGGCGTAGTGTGCAACCCCGTAAGCTACCTGGTACATGGCCAGGGTGGCCATAAAAGAGGGTACGCGAATATAGGCCGATACAAAACCGTTGGTGAATCCAACCGCCAACGAGATGATAATGCAAACCGGAACAATCCAAACAACCGCAAATTCGGCATCGGCCAGCAACGCCATGACCATTCCAATCAGAGTCGCCGTATTGGCAAAGGAAAGATCAATTTCACCCAGCAACAGCACCATGGTAACCCCGGTTGCCAAAATGACGAGCAGGGAGGCCTGCTCAACGATGTTTTCCAGATTACGCAGGGTCAGGAAATGATCGGTAACAATTCCGAAAAACACCACCAGGACAATCAGCGTAAATAAAGGTGCCAGGATACGGGTACGCGGTTTGATCCATTGAACGAGATTGCGAGCAACACCGGAATTGCTGCTTATGACAGCCGTATTGATTTTGTCAGCCATATTTAGGTCAACTCCATTAGCTTGGATTTTGAAGTAGCTGCATCTTTAATTTCATGCTTGATTTGGCCCCGTGAAAAAACCAACACCCGATCGCAGAGATCCAGAATGGTTTCGGGCTCGATGGAGATCACGATGCAAGCCAGCCCCTGGTCTTTGAGGTTGCGGATCGACTGAACGATTTCAGATTTAGCACCGACGTCCACCCCGCGGGTCGGCTCCTGCAGGATGATCACTTTGGGTAGCGTCGTGAGCCATTTGGCCAGGGCAACTTTTTGTTGATTGCCACCGCTGAGCGAACTGACCGGGGCGAACGGCCCGGAGGTCTTGATCCCAAAATTCTCGATCTGACGATCGGCAACCGTGATCTCTTTACGGATTTTTATCAGCCAGTTCAACGCCGGGCCCAAAACCTGGGCGAGGTAGGGCAGTGAAATATTCTTGAATATTTCAAACTGGTGAAACAGAGAGCCTCCTCGATCTTCCGATATGTATGCAATCCCCACATTCTTGACTTTGTGAGGGCGACCCGTCGGGACTCGTTTTTTTTCCAGATTAACTGAACCCTTATCGTATTTTTTAAGTCCGAATATGGCGCGGCCCACCTCTTCGTGGCCGGCACCCATCAACCCATACAACCCCAGAATCTCACCCCGTTGAAGACCGAAGGACACATTTTGAAAAGCCCCAGCCTTGGTCAACCCATCCACCGCTAGCACCGTATCAGCGTCCGTTGACCGCAGTTGCACCAACTCATCGACATCACGAACCAGGTTGCTGGAAGTGGTACCGATCATGGGGTTGATGACATCATGTTTCGTAATCCCGGTATTGGCCAGGGTTTCCACCACCAAACCGTCCTTGAGAATGGTGATGGCGTCGGAAACCTCCAGGACATCTTCGATGAAATGCGAGATAAAGATAATGGTATTCCCCTGTTTTTTCAGGGTCTGAATTAATTCGAAAAGCGGTTTGATCTCAGCCTGGGAAAGCGAGGAGGTCGGCTCATCCATAATAATGATGCGAGCCCCTGAATAAATGACTTTGGCAATCTCGATCATCTGACGTACACTAAAAGGCAGTTGATTGAGCGGCATATTGACGTCGACCTCGATGCCAAGGTTTTTCAGATGCTCCTGCGCTTCGCGCCGCATCTGTTTCCATTTGACGACACCTAGTCGGTTGAGCGGTTGTTTACCCAAAAAGTTGTTTTCAGCCACCGTCAGGCAGCCGATAACCGACAGCTCCTGGTAGATCATGCCGATTCCATGGGCGGATGCGTCGGAAGTTCCTCCAAATCGCACCTTTTGGCCCCAGACATTCATTTCACCCTGGTAATCCGAGTGGGCACCGGAGAGAATTTTCATCAGCGTACTTTTACCGGCACCATTTTCGCCCACCAGTCCCCGGATCTCACCGGCCGTAACTTCAAAATCGACATCCTTGAGGGCCGTGACACCGCCAAAGGTTTTGGTGATGCCGATCATCTTAATCGCTATTTGGTAATCTGCATGATCAGATGTCAAACCATCTCCTTGCCAAAAATGCATCAAGAAACCAGGTCTTTTGGCGAACCTGGTTTCTTTTTTTTACGGTCAATTAGGGTTAAATGAGGTAATGCTCATTACACCAGATATAACTGTCGATTTCCTCCGGCGTGGAATCCACGGTGACCATCGGTCCGTCGCAGCGGATAAAGGTCGGAATATCGGCTTTCTTAACCTTGTTCACCAGATGAAACCAGGCAGCCCAAAAGGCATACCCGTGGACGCGGCAGGCCGGGTTGAAGACCGTGGCCTGAATATGCCCTTTCTTGAGTTCACGCAGGGCCGGTGCCATGGCATCCACCCCGCAGAGCACGGTGTCTTGGGCACGATCGACCGCCTGCAGGGCGGCGTAAGCGCCCAAGGCCATATCGTCATTGTGGAAGAAGCCGCCGTCAATTTTGTCATATTTGACCAATAGGCTGTCCCAAATCTGGCGGGTTTTGTCAATTTGCCATTCGCCGGGCGTTTCATCGATGACCTTGATGTCCGGATATTTGGAGACGACCTGCCGAAATCCCTTAGCCCGGCCCTGGGCACCGGTATGGGTCAACTGGCCCTGGGTGTGGACCACATTGCCCTTGTAACCGATCTTTTGGCAG
Organism: uncultured delta proteobacterium; assembly: GCA_963723215.1. Classification (GTDB taxonomy): domain Bacteria; phylum Desulfobacterota; class Desulfobacteria; order Desulfobacterales; family JAFDCJ01; genus JAFDCJ01. The sequence continues at coordinate 25,269 of CAVRQG010000020.1, read as the reverse complement.
AGATACTCTGTCACTGCACTACCCATATATATGTTATCCGGTTCGGTAAATGTCAGGATATCAAGGGTGGACAGATCCGGTACGAGCAGGGTGTCGATGTCGACCACAGTCACGCCTTTGCTGATCAATTCCTTGACCGGCTCGGTATAGGCGCCGATGGCAGCCGGATGGATAAAAACCACATCATATTCATCGGCCTTGGATGCAATCAGATCGATTTGGGAGCGCTGTTTGCCGGCGTCGGCGGTGGCATCATAGATGTCAAAGTCGAAACCTGCGATTTTACCGAGATGTTGAAAGGTTTCAGCCCCTTTGGTTACCCAAAAAACGGCCATGATAACCGCCGCATAGGCGGCCTTGAATCTCTTGGGGGCCGCCTGCGCTTCCGGTTCGAAGCCAAATTGACTGAGGGCGGTCAACCCGCCGGCGGTCATGGCCATGGTACTCATAAATTTTCTGCGGTCCATCGACTTCGCCTGTTTTTCTGCAAAACCGACCAAACCGTCCTTATTCACATGTTCTTGAATTTCCTGAAAATCTTTATTGCGTTGAAACCAATTCTTTAACTTTCTCAGGAGCACCTTTTTTCTCGTCCATAGTACCGTACCTCCTTTGTTGAAGTGGACCGGAACTTCCGCCAGTCGTTATAGAATTAATTGTTCTTGATATTCCCTGCCATGACGGTGACGAACTTTTTTTCTGATCATCCCTCCTTTCTTTCTGTTCAACGAACGGTTTGATCGCATTAAAGTTTACTGACCTTTCCACATGGGTGAGTCTATTTTCTGAGCTTGTTTTAATTTGTCTCTATCTTCTTGGGTCAATATTTTCAGATCTTTTTTGCGGGTATCCGTGGCATAAAAATAGGTGGCAATGAGGTGATCAAGGGCTTGACCTTTAATTGGAAATTTTTTGGGGGTATATTTTTTACTATCGAAAAAGTAAATCCACATCTGGGGGGCCTGACCGTACTTTTCCATTTGCGTGTTGACGATTTCCCTGAGGGCATCTTCGAGTTGGGCGGGCGGAACTTCCTCGGTCAGTGCAATCATAAAGGCCCTGTTTTGGCCGGCATCTTTGAAAGATTTAACCTTTTTATACTTCACCGCCGAAGCTGAGATTGCGAAGAAAAGCAAACATGTTATGAGAACACATGCAATTACGATTCGTTTCATTTGTTAAAACACCTCCTTTCCGATGATGTTCTAAATTGCTCATAAATTTTTTCTGTCACGAAGAGGTAGCGAAACGCCATTGATATGTCAAGCAAAAATTAACTCGATGTCTTTGGCTCTCGCTAGTTTCAGATCTAGAATATGATGTTGGGTAACGTATTTTGAGAATTGCATATCAATCTGCGATGGCTGACGGAATTCGGGCCCGGTAAGGTGATGTCCAAGATCGCCATGGGAAGGACGACCAGGCTAAAAAAATTCGCTCTAAATCCGTATGCTTAAGAAATTAATATTTGTGCCGATAACCAATATGATTATTTGCAGATTAAGGCTAAAGGAGTTTTTGAAACATTGGCTTCACTGAATAGCATGAACCTGAGTCACCTAATTGGCAAGAAGGTAGGCTCATCGACCCTGGTGGAAGAAATAGCCCGGGGCAGCATGGGCGCAGTATTTGTGGGTTACCAGAGCAGTCTTAAACGACAAATCGCGGTCAAGGTATTGCCGAAATCCATCATAACGCCCCTGACGGCCAAAATTTTCCAGCAAGAGGCAGAATTAGCAGCGATTCTCTCGCATCCAAACATCATTCCCGTCTATGAAGTTGGGGATGCAGGAGACTTCCTTTTTCTTGCGATGCAATTGGTGAAAGGCAAACCCCTTTCCTATTATATTAAAAGGTCGCGCAAAAATTTGCTGCCTTCAAGGCGGACACTGCCGCTAACCATAACTTTTCAAATCATTATCAGCATTCTGAATGCCCTGGATTACGCCCATAATCAATCTATTATCCATCGAGACATCAAACCGGAGAATATCCTCATAGAAGGTTATAATAACCGGCCGCTCATCGTAGATTTCGGTCTGGCCCAAGTGTCTCGAAAGCCCGACGAAACGTCCACCATGATCAGTGGCACACCCAAGTATATGGCCCCAGAACAGATACTAAATTCGGAGGTAGACGGCCGGGCGGATATCTATGCCACCGCCACTATGCTCTATGAAATGCTGACTCCGGAACCCTTATTCTCAGATATCAAGTCGATCCAAGAACTTCTCTCAAGGAAGATAAATCAAAAGAACGGACTGTTTGCCAAAATGCCCTCCGAGATCAACCCCGGGATCAATAAGGAAATGGACCGGATCCTTTCCAAAGCCCTTTCCTTCGACCCGGAAACACGATATGCCACTTGCCGCGAATTCAGCGACCAGTTGAAACGATACTCGGAACATTGTCTCAGAAATCGAAGGAAAGAAAAATAATGAAAGACAGCGAACTCAATAAACAACAATTCGCAAATTTCGGACGTTCATTCGCGCTCGTCTTTAACAGAAGCTTTATGTACAATGCAAACCACCCGTTCCAAATCGAAGCCATCAATACAGCTTATCAAACCCTGGCTCAACTGCTACAAACCAACTCTCCTGTGGTCTTCATATTGAATCGCGAGCAATTCTATGTGGATGAAGAGCCATTGGACCCGCGCCTGAGCGTTTCACGGATTGTAGCACATTTCAAAAAAACCGGTATTGAATCTGTATCCTTCTATAGGGATGTGGGAAAAAAAGACCTCCGTCTTTTTCTTGAAATCGCGACCTCATTGAACCAATTCCCTGATGCGGAAGCCATGAACAAAGCAATGTTTAAAAAGAAAATCAGTCGTATCAAAATCAATCACGTTTTTTACAAAAAGGTGAGCGCTGAAGATGAGGTCATATCCCGCGATGTTCTGGAAAAAGTGACGCCCGAAATGACGAGTGACCATCAGGACAAGATGAAGCAAATGTTCATGGATTCGGTCTTCAACAGCGTCCTGCAGGAGGAGTTTATCAAAAACCTCAACCTTCAAAATATTCTGAAAAATCCCGGCGATCTTTCAAAGGAGATGATTGCCGTGGATCTAAAATCAGTCAAACAAAACGAAAATAAAGGACCGCAATACGAAAACGAAGGACCGCGCCCGGGGCAGTTCCTGCTCCATCAGCTGGAAGTGATAGACCAGGATGTGGAAAAAAACCTGTCAGAGGGAAAAAACGTGGACTTGCCGGAAATAGCAGACGCTCTTTTTGATATGCGGCAAAAGCTCACTGAAGGCATTGAAGCCCAAAAGGCGATGGGCATTGCCTATTCAAATGAAGAGCAAGTTTTTTCTAAAGCCACTGAAATAACAGATAAAGTTCTTATCAAGCTGCTTAAAGAGGAATATAAAGGCGGCGAAATCAGCGTCTCTCGTCTGGCACAGATTCTATGCAGATTAATCCCCGAAGCCAATGAATTAAAACGCCTTCTCCCAATGATCAAAATCTGCCCTTCTCGAGGAGGGCATGTCCCAGGCCGATTTTATGAGCCTGATTCAGGAATTGGGCAAGGAACTTCAAAACGATGGGTTGGTTGATATTTTGGCAGAGAGTGCCGAAGAGATCGGCATTGATGGGGGCGATATTATTCAGCAAGTTAAGGAAAACCCGCTCCAATCTGCCGAAATGATTTATTTGGCATCGGAACTCCGCAAAAGGGGGCCTGATGAGAAGGCGCTGACGGATCTCCTTGTGAACTATGTGGAGCGAATCGGCTCTCAATTTTCACAGGATCTCTCGCAGAAAAAAGGAGATGAGGGCGAAAAGCATGTCCAGCGCGCCTTGGTGGAGGTCAAATCCAACCTGGTCCAACACTTGGGCAAACTGGATATTAAAGATGATCTCTTAAACCGTTTGGAAGAAAGAATCAACCAAAGAATGGATGACGTCTTCGATAAATTGAGATCAGAGTGGATAAAATCCCATTCGGACGCTCATGAACAGCAATTTCACAAGGAATTGACTGTATTGGAAACTCTGGAACAAGGTGTCAATGAAGATGATGATCTGGGGGAAATTTTAAAGATCATCCGAAAAAAGGTGGAATCCGAGGAAATCGATGAAAACGACTTCGACCAGATTTACCCGGAAATTGTGAAACAGGAAAAACTGAGAAAAACCGAAAATGACGCGAAAGCGCTGTCGACTGGGGTCATGCGGGATCAGATGCTGATGACTTTTGTTGATAAGGAGATTGCAAGAGCAAAGCGCTATGGAACGACCCTTTCTGCTCTTGGTTTCACTCTTGTTAGAGCCAAAGCGAAAAATAAGTCGCAATCGTGTCAAATCAAAACTCAGGATGTGATCGATGCCCTGTTGCGCAAATTGGCAGAGGTCTTCAGAACTCCGGATATTATAGGCGAATTGCGTAAAAATTATTTTATTGTTCTCCTGCCCATGGCACACCGGGGGCAAGCGAAAGTAGCGCTGAGCAGAGCAATGAAAATCTTCCATCTAAATCCCCTCGATGTCGATGGGATTGCTCTGGAAATTAAGGTCGCGGGCGTGGTAGCCGATATCGATTTGAAAGACGTTGCCAATGCCTCGTCTTTAGCGGACCACCTCCTTGCTCAGCTTACGGACATGGCCACGAGGATTGGAAACCTTCATGCCGTATCATGACATGGCCCACATATCATAAGCGATAAGTTCATGACTTCTGTTCCAATCGCAAAGAACTGATAAACGAAACCGTATCTTAATTTTAGGAATCAGGCATATGGAAACTTTTCCGATGAACACGAATGATACCGCAGGCTTGACCCAAACCCAACATATCTCCCAAGTTCATACCGAATTTCTTCCCGCAAAGGATATTCCCACAGATAATGTTCTGCGGGAAGACTATGAAAAACTCCGTATCACCTATGAGCTGCAGCGGGATATTGGTTCCGAGATAGAAATCGATTTAGTGTTAAACCGGATTCTGGACCGTACCTTCGAATTCCTTAAATACGATCGAGGAATCATTCTTCTTGTAGACAAGCGAGGCAAACTTAAGGCCCGGGCGTATCGGAACATATCGAATGGCAAAAAAAATTCTTTATCAACCACGCTTATCAAACATGTCATTCAAAAAAAAGAAGGGGTCATATCATCTGATATCCTTACGGATAATCGTTTCAATACAGCAGAATCGATTATCTTTAGCGGAATACGTTCCACCATTGTTGCTCCGATTCTTCAAGGGAATGAAGTTCTGGGTGTCATCGTTATTGAATCATCACAAAAAGTCGGCGCCTTCACCGAAAAAGATTTGCTTCTCATCATGAATATTGCAAGTCATACGGCCCATTTTATCAAAAATTCCCTTCTCCATGAAGAATTACGAATATCCTTCGATAGTGCAATTCGTACATTATCAGCTACTGTTGACGCTAAGCATGCCCTGACAGCAGGCCATTCCGAGAGAGTTGCGAAATTGTCCGTTCAAATTGCCCAAAAAATGGGTTTGAAAAAAAATGGACTCGAAGCGCTGAGGTATGCTGCGCTCCTTCACGACATAGGTAAAATTGGGATTTCTGACAAGATCCTGTTAAAGAATGGTCCGTTTGATGATTCCGAACGTGAGGAAATGATGAGTCATCCTATTAAGACAAAGGAAATTTTGGAAAAATTTCATTTCCCAAAAAGATTGAAAAATATCCCGACCATCTCAGCCCTTCATCATGAAAGAATTGATGGGACTGGCTATCCTGAAGGGGTATCCGAGGCCAATTTGCCCCTGGAAGCCAAGATCCTTTCGGTTGCCGATGTATTTGATGCCTTGACCTCCCTGCGCGATTATCCCAAACACGATGAAACCGGAAAATCCTTGGAATGTGAAAGAATATCTGTCTCCCAAGCTGTTGCCATTATCGAAAAAGGAGCCGGGTCTCACTTTGATGTCGCAGTCGTTGCCGCATTAAAAAGATGCCTGACAGATTCTGAAATACAGGGACAAAATGAATGACATCGTCTTGATTGATCAAAAGACAGAATGCCACCCGATGATTGCGCTTGCGATGCGCTATCGATTCGGTTTGAGTTTAAAAGCGCTGTTTTAAATCGGCGGAGTGAAGCGACATCCACAAATAGTCATTCGTCTCAATATTCAATAGTCAATTTCAGTCTACCCTTATCATGCGGTTGCCTTCCGATCTTTTTCGAGCTTTTCCAGGATGCCACCCATAATCTTTTCAATCCGGGTCTTTAAGTTTCGATATTTGAATCGTTCGGCATCCGACAGGGGCTGTTTCGGCGGTCCCATTTTGAAACCGCGCATCTCCATGCCCAGCTTAAAGCCCAGGGGGAAGGGCAGGGCAAACATGGTGCGCAGGATGAGCAGGATAGAATTCTGCAATTGCCGTGCGTTTTCATATTCGCCTTTCTTCCAGGCTTCATAGATGTCAACCATAATCTCCGGCAGAATCCCCGAAGTGGCCGTCATGCAGCCTTTGCCACCGACCATCAGACAGGGGAACAGGGTCTCTTCCCTGCCCGTCAGCATATGAATATCCTCACCGGCGATTTTGATTTTATCCATAAAATGCATGAAATCGACCATGCTGCCACTGCTGTCCTTCATCCCGACGATGTTCTTATGCCGGGCCAGCCGTTTGACCACGTCATAAGAAAGGGGCTGGGTAAACAGGGGGATGTTATAAAGGATATTGGGTATATTGACGCCATCGGCAATGGCCTCAAAATACTTTTCGATATTTTCCTGGGACATTTGATAGAAATAGGGGGGTGCCACCACCACCCCATCACATCCGAGATCTTTTGCCTTTTGGGCCAAAGAAATTGACTCCGCCGGGTTGCTCGAGCCGACACCCGGGGTGATTTTTACCCGACCTTTATTCTGGTCGACGACGATTTCCATCATGCGAAATTTTTCTTCGCGGCTCATATGGATAAATTCGCCGACCGAGCTTATGGGAAACAAACCATCAACCCCACCATTGATCTGAAAATCTACGATTCGCCGTAGTTCGGCCTCATTAATCGATCCCGCTTCGTCAAAAGGGGTTAACATAGCCACATAAACGCCTTCGGGTTTAAACATAATCTTATTGACCTCCTCAAAATAGGAATAGCTATCAGTTGGAATCTATACCTAACTCTTCTAACTTATCTTTTTCGGGAACGCCGGTCTCATCCCAACCGCGGACGAGGTAGTAATCATCAATCAGCTGATCTAATTCGACCACCCGATCCCGACAGGGACCTTCTTTAAGGGGTACGCTGAAAAAGCGTTCCGGCAGCGTATCCAGATCTTTGGTGAGACCCTCCCTGATATTGAAAAGTCTCACCAGATTATTGACTCTTTCACCGATCTTCATGACTTCATCAGAGGAGCGAAAGGCTTCTATTCCGGTGGCGGAATGGAGAAAAGGGGTGATCTGTTTTAAATTCACCGCAAAAGTTGCAAACAGACACATGCCGCTACAGTTGATCATGCAGAATAGGTCTTGTTGGGTTTTCACCAGTTCGGCTTTAAATTCTTTCGAAGAAAGATCCATCCGCTCCTCGGTTGCCAGGAGTTCATCGCCGATAGGCCATGACCGTAAATGGCAACCGCCCCGGTCACTGGTGGCATAGGCCAGGGCCATGCCCGTTGATCCGCGCGGATCGTAGGCCGGCAATTCAAGTCCCTTGACATGCATGGCAAAATGCTGCGCCCCCTTGATTTGCTCGCCCAATCTTTTCACGCCTTCGCCCCACAGCAATCCTGCTTTTTCACGCCGGCCGATAAGATGGATGGCATTGATAATGGATTCATCGTTGCCGAACTCCAGCGGAAAGCCGATGTCGGCCTCCGTCAAGAGCCCTTTTTCAGCGCACTCCATTAGAAAACCGATGACGTTACCGGTGGTGATTCCATCAAGACCGTAATGATCGCATAGATATTCAGCCTGGATAATGGCGCCGATATCCACATTTTCACAGTTGGCACCAAAGGCCCAGACGTTTTCATATTCCGGACCTTCGGTAAAGCTGCCTTTATATTTGCCTTCTTTTACTTCGGCAATTTTGCTGCAATAAATAGGGCAGCCGAAGCAGGCTTTATCCCTGACATAATACTTTTCGATGGTTTCTTCGTTTACCTGGGATGCACCTTCAAATTTGCCTTTTTGAAAGTTGCGTACCGGGTGAATACCGGTTTCATCCATCAGCGATAGGATGATGTTGGTCCCGTATTTTTGCCGTCCGCCTCCGGTATCCGGGCTGTTGGCAAGCTCGTTGAAGGCCTCGCGACAGGTGACCATGAATTGATCCGGGTCTTGTAGGGCAATGCTATGGGTGCCCCTGACGGCGATAGCCTTCAAATTTTTAGATCCCATGACCGCACCGGCACCCCCCCGGCCCAAGGCCCTGTATTCGGAAATAATTCCGGCAAAAACCACACCTTTTTCCCCCGCCTCACCGATGCAGGCAACTCTGAACTCTTTTCCCAAGGTGTCTTTTATTTGCTGATGAGTCGTTAGGGTGTCCGTTCCCCAAAGGTCACCGGCTGCCTTCAATTCCAATCTGCCATCGTCAATCACCAGCATCTTCGGTGAGGCGGCCTTACCTCTGACAATGAGCATATCGTAGCCGGCAAATTTTAGCTCGGGTCCGAAAAAACCCCCGCAATTTGCATCCAGCCATAGACCCGTGGCAGGGCTTTTGGTACAGACTTCGAAGCGCCCGCTGGAAGGCGCCAGGGTGCCCGTCAACGGTCCGGTGGCGAACACCAGTATATTTTCCGGTGAGAGCGGATCGCAGTGGATCGGCAACTGGTCAAAAAGGATCTTGGCGCCGAAACCTTTGCCGCCCATATAATTTTCGGCCAACGAAGGATCCAGTTCTACTTCCGATAGGCTTTCGGTTGTAAGGTCCACATCCAAGATTTTGCCGGCATAGCCGTACCAGGATTTCATAGGGTTCTATTCCTTTTTTAAAATGGCTTTCGTGGGGCACCATTGGACACACTGGTACTGGCCTTCACAGGTATCGCAGATCAGCGGAAAATCGGTCTGTGAATCCATATGAACCCCGTTTACCGGACATGCGTCCATACAGGCACCACAGCCATCACAACGATCTTTATCCAGTTGAATCCAGTTTTCCCAGGCCAAGGCATCATGCGGGCAGGCCGAGACGCATTCGTGATTGGGACAGGCCAAGCATACGTTTAATTTCGGCACATCCGGCCATTTTGCGTCTACAATAATCCGTGAGCGTTTGGTGGTATTTTCTCCAAAATGGGTCCACGAACAGATCATCATGCAAATTTGACATTCCGTGCAGCGTGCACGATTTAATTTTATCATCCGTCACCTCACCCGGATTAGCAATTATTCACCCGGAGCAATTTAACATTCGTTTCAAGACAAGGGACTTTATCGTCTTTTCATCCAAAATACAATAGCTTAAACTAAATTCCTCAATCATTCCACCGGCTGGGCTGAAACCCCTGGCCCAGTCCTAATTTTGTCTGAATTTGGAATACAAGGCAGTATAGAGATCTATTGCAGTGAATTGCAAAAAATCCGTCATATTGCGCCAGGGCGGGCTGAACACCGACACCTGAAACCTTTTTTCAGCGACTGACCCCGGGCCGAGGGCCTGCCAGCAGGGCATCCACTTCTTCTTTGGTACACCAATTGAAATCCCCCGGAAAGCTATGTTTCAGGGCCGCAAAAGCGGTACCGTAATCCAAAGCCTTCTGCCCATCACCCGTTGCGATATAGCCGTATAGGAATCCGGCGGCAAAGGAATCTCCCCGCCCGACCTGATCGACGATATCGATGTCATATGTCCGGGTTTTAAAAGTTTTATCCCGGGTTTGGGCCAGCGCGCTCCAGATGCACTGCCAGACCTTATCGCCTTCCCGATAGCTGACGGCAACGACTTCAAGCGGATATTGCTCCAACAACATGGCAGCTAACGCTTCGTCTGTTTCGGCGTTGATGCCCAAAATCGTTTGGGTATCGCCCCGGGTGGTGATGAGGATGTCGACATACTCCATCATGGATGACAAGGTTTTACTGGCCTCTTGCCGGCTCCACAATTTGGCCCGGTAATTTAAATCCAGACTCACTTTGCAGCCGCATGCTTTGGCCGCTTGTAATAGCTTCCTTGGTTGCTTCGGCAGCCGATCGGCTGACGGCCGGCGTAATACCGGTTAAATGGAGGCATTTGGTATTTTTCAGGATAGTTTGCCACTCCAGTTCCCCGGGCTGAATACTGCAGAAAGATGAATTTGCCCGGTCGTAGAGAACGGAACTGGATCGGGGCGAAGCGCCAAATTCGAGAAAATAGAGCCCGGCCCGGCCCTCATTTTGCCAGATAACCTGGGAGATATCCACTCCTAGTTCGCGGGCCTTATTGGCAATCATTCTCCCCAGGGGATTGCTCGGCAATTTGGATACCCAAGCACAGTTCAGACCGAGACGACTGGCGCCAACGGCCACATTTAATTCAGCCCCACCGATGTGCAAATCAAGGGTTGTTGTTTGCTCCAGTCGTTTGAAATCCGGTGGTGACATCCGGACCATGGCTTCTCCAAAGGTAACTAGATCGAACATGATGGCAACTCCTCCGATGTATGTGATCGATGCAAATATTCACATTAGGACTTGTGTGAAACTACGCCAAAATGGTGCAATTGCTCGTGGGAGCGGCTTCCAGCCGCGAAAAAAAGTTGTGCGATAGCTATCATCGCAGAATCGCGGCTGGAAGCCGCTCCCACAAGCTCAAAAAATAACCGATTCAAGACTACTAAGTTTCTTCTCCGATCAGAATGGACGCCTGCGGCCAGCGGGTGGGTCGGAACCCTAAACTCCGATTCCTTCAACCGGTGCGATATTTCTTATTGATTCATCAACCCGATTGAAATATATCTCGCTTATTTTAAAGGTAATTCAAATTCAGCGGGAAACATATAACAGAAGGGGGCTCAAAATGGAATACCGCTTTTTAGGAAAAACAGGCGTCCAGGTATCCAAATTGTGTATGGGAACCATGACCTTTGGACGAGAGGCCGATAAAGCGGCTGCCAAAGTCATTTTCAATCGCTGCCGTGATGCCGGCATCAATTTTTTTGACTGTGCCAATGTCTACAGCGAGGGCCGTGCTGAAACGATTTTAGGTGAATTGATGTCCGATTGCCGTCAGGAGCTTGTCGTCAGTTCGAAATTCGGATCGCCGATGGGCAAAGGCTATAATAACCAGGGGGGATCTCGCCGACACCTGGTGTCTTCTTTGGAAGCCAGTTTGAAACGTTTAAATACCGATTACATCGATATTTATTTCCTGCATCGATTCGACGAAGATACTCCGCTTGAGGAAACCCTGCGGGCCCTGGATGATGTGGTTTCCCAGGGGACAGTCCGCTACATCGGCGTCAGCAACTTTGCCGCCTGGCAGATTGCCAAAGCCTTGGGTATATCCGCCGCCAACGGCTGGACGCCCTTTCACTGCATCCAACCCATGTACAACCTGATCAAACGCCAGGCAGAGGTTGAGATCCTGCCCCTGGCGCAATCCGAGAAGCTCGGGGTCATCTCCTACAATCCACTGGGCGGCGGCATCCTCAGCGGGAAATACACCGAGAATCGCCTGCCGGATTCCGCACGCCTGACAGACGATGACATGTACCGCAAGCGCTACGGTGATGACTGGATGTACGACATCGCCCGACGCTTTTACCAATTTGCCGGCAGAACATGGATACCATCCGGTCGCCTTGGCAGTCGCATGGGTATCCCATCATCCGGCAATAACCGCCCCCATTCTGGGTGCCCGCAACGTCGATCAGTTGGAAGACGCGCTTCGATCCATGGACATCCAAATGACCCCGGAGCTTTATGCCGATATTTGCAAGCTTACGCCGATACCGCCCTCAGCGACGGATCGCTCGGAAGAGCTTATTTCCTGAATCTGCATATCAGGTGCTATTTAAAGAGCGATGCGCTGCGCCCCTGGCCGACGGACTCCGGATTGACACAGCTGATCATGGGCCGGCCGTTTAAGGCATGAATGAGATTTAGGGCAGCCCTTTCCGCCATTTTGGCGCGGGTTTTAAGGGTGGCGCTGCCGATGTGGGGAAGTACCGTTACCTGGGGTAAAGCGAGCAGTGGATGATTACTCCGGATGGGCTCCGGGTCGGTGACATCCAGCCCGGCGCCTGAAATCCGCTTATTTTTCAGCGCGTCCAGCAATGCTGTCTGATCGACAATTTGACCCCTGGCCGAATTTATTAGGATCGCGGAAGGCTTCATCAGCTTTAATTCAGCGTCCCCAATGTAATGGTGGGTACCTGCAGACAGGGGTAAATGCAAACTGACAAAATCGCTTTGTTGCAACAGTGCCTCTTTGTCAACGTACCGGGCGCCGAACTCCTGTTCGGCTTGCGGATCGCGGTTGAGGTCATGGTAAAGGACGGTCATATTGAAGCCGCTCGCCCGCCGGGCCACTTCCCGCCCGATTCGACCCATGCCGACAATCCCCAGCGTCGCATGATGGACGTCCGTTCCAAGATTTTCAAGCATACCTCTTTCAGGCGTCCAGCGGTCCTGTTTGACCCACTCTACCATTTCCGCCAGTCGGCGGGCAGAGGCAAGGATCAGCGCAAACGCCAGATCGGCTGTTGTCTCCGTAAGCACATCCGGCGTATTTCCCACCGGAACACCGGCAGCGGTGCAGGCACCAATATCAACATTGTCGAAGCCGACCGCTTGATTGCTGATAACTTTAACGCTCGGACAAGCTTCCAGCAGCTCAGCATTGACAGCGATGTCGGTGGTTGTCAAAAGCCCGTCGCAGTCGGCAAAAAGCTGGAATTGCGTTTCCCGCGGCATCAGCTCTTTCTCCAGCCAGACACTCATTTCGGTAACCTCGCGTAACAGATTCAACCCTTCTTCGGCAATTTCGCGTGACACATATACTTTTGGCTTTGACATGATAACCTCCATTTTCAAACGTGGTAGACTAAATTGAGGATTATTTAGTTTCTTATTGGGTTTTAGCTGAAAACATAAGGAAATGAAGGTTTCAGGTGTCGGGTGTCAGGATAATAGGTGTTTAATTATTAAAGGGAATTCCACTTGGCGGAATGGCGAACCACAGAATCTCGAAAGGTAGTTTCGATTCGCTCAGTCTTCTTTAAAATAGACAGAATACCTCCCGTCGACATTCATTATTCGATATTCGCTTTTTCAAAATTTTTTTGATAAAATTGGTATCTCCGGCGGCCAGCTATTAGACTGGCACCTGACACCCGACACCTGAAACCTACGATTATCTATCAGTTTGTTTACTGTCCTTCCCTATCCATTTCTTCCGAGCCTTATATTGGAAAAAGCTCAAAGTCCTGATGGCCGTAAATATCTTGTTGACGGCATCATCTGTTAATAATTGATCGTTCACTACGGATGTTGAATAGATGCATGTTTTCAAAGATCGGAACGAGGTTGAGAGAACTGTGGGGTTTTATAACTGCTCTTCTGCCCACTGCCGCAGTTAAAGTGACATTGCCGGCAGCCACATTCACATAGGTTTCGTTGCCGATGGGTTCAACCACTTCCACCGTGGCCGATATGGTTTCCCCCGGACGATGTTCGGCGACCTGCTTGAAATCCTCCGGTCGTATACCTACGGTCACTTTCTGTTCAGTGTAATCTCGAAAATGCTTGGCCATTTCAGGCGGCAGATTGAGCGAGAAGTCGCCGGCCCTCAAGGAAATCTCATCTCCGGCTTGATTTAAATCCGCTTCGAATAAATTCATGGCAGGGCTGCCGATAAATCCAGCCACAAACTTGTTGGCCGGCCGGTCGTAGAGTTCCAGCGGTGATCCGACCTGTTTAATAAAGCCGGCGTGCATGACCACGATGCGGTCCCCCATGGTCATGGCTTCTATTTGATCGTGGGTCACATATACCGCCGTGGTGGCCAGCCGCTCATGAAGTTTCTTCAATTCCAGCCGGGTCTGGACCCTGAGCTTGGCATCCAGGTTGGACAGGGGCTCGTCAAATAGAAACACTTCGGGCTTTCTTACAATCGCGCGTCCCAGCGCCACACGCTGCCGCTGGCCGCCGGATAGCTGTTTGGGCCTGCGAAGCAATAGCCCCTCGATGCCGAGTATTTCAGCAGCCTCCTGTACCCGCTGTTTGATTTCCTCCTTGGGTCGTTTGCGCATTTCGAGCGAAAACGCCATATTGTCGAACACGGTCATGTGGGGATAAAGGGCATAATTCTGAAATACCATGGCGATGTTGCGGTCCTTGGCCGGCAGTTTGTTGATGAGCCGGTCGCCGATGTATACATCTCCGCTGGTGATACTCTCGAGACCGGCAATCATTCGCAGGGTGGTGGTTTTGCCGCAGCCACTGGGTCCGACCAGAACCACAAATTCCTTGTCCTGAATGGACAGATTGAAGTCGTCAACCGCCACGACTTCGTCAAAAAGCTTGCAAACCTTTTCTAAGCGTACTTCTGCCATATGTGTTTTACTCCTTCAGTGCACCGGTCATGCCTGCAACATAGTGATCAACAAAAAAAGAGTACACCAGGGCGATCGGTACCGAGGCACACAGGGCGCCTGCCATCAGGGCCCCCCAGTGGTAAACGTCTCCCCGGACCAGTTCGGTGACCAGACCGATCGGCACCGTCTTTTTAGCGGTGCTGGAAATAAACGCCAGGGCGTAAAGATATTCATTCCATGATAGTGTGAAACAAAAAATGCCGGCCGACAGAACTCCCGGCAGACACAGGGGTAGTATGATCCTGCGAAAAATCTTAATCCGGCTGGCGCCGTCGATCATGGCACATTCTTCCATCTCCTTGGGAATGGATTTAAAGTATCCCATTAACAACCAGGTGCAAAAGGGAATCAGAAAGGTCGGATAGGTTAATATCAGGGCCCACAGCGAGTCCCACAGTTTTAATTTGAAAATCGTATGGGCCAACGGGATGAACAAGATGGTTTGGGGCACAAGATACCCTAAAAAAATGGCTACGCCGGTGGGACCGGAAGTCTTAAATTGTAATCTCTGGATAGCATAGGCGGCCAGGAGGCTGACAACCAGACGAGATTATACGTCGCACTGAGGGCCACAAAGAAAGTGTTGGCCATCCATCTGAGAAAAATGGTTTCAGTGAATAAGGTGACAATATTGCCTAAAGTCGGCGAGTGGACGTAGAGCGGATTGAGATCGAGGTTATAAAGCTCCATGTCGGACTTAAAAACCGTATTGACCATCCAATAAAAAGGAAAGAGAAGGAATGCAAGATATGCCGCCAGGGGCACATAGAATTTTATCACTTTGGAACCGACACGTTCGATGGCCATATTTCAATCCTCTCTCCTTAAAAAAACGAAAGCGATAAACACACAGGCTACCAGAATGGGCAACATAAAATTGGAGATGGCCGCACCTTCACCGAACTGTCCTCCCTGCATGGCTCTCTGGAAGGATAGCGTTCCGAAAATATGGGTGGCACCGGCCGGTCCGCCCTTGGTAATGATCCAGACCAGCTGGAAATCCGCAAAGGTCCAGATGGTGGAAAATACGGTCACGACGGTTAAGAGGGGCGTGAGCAGCGGCAGCGTAATTCTGCGAAATTTTTTCCAGGCACCGGCACCGTCAATCTCGGCCGCTTCGTAAAGGTCCGGGCTGATGGTTTGCAGTCCCGCCAGCAGTCCGATGGTAAAAAACGGCACACCGCGCCAGACATTGGCTGCAATCAATGGCCCATCTGGCATTCCAGGGATCGCCCAGAAAATCGATAAAGTGATCGGTGATACCCAGTTTCATCAAGGTCCAGGAGATTCCGCTGAAGGTCGAATCGTAAAGCCACCAGAAACAGATGGCGCTCAAGGCTGTCGGGATAATCCAGGGCAAAAGAACGATGGCCCGCATCAATCCCTTGCCCTTGAAATCGCGATTCAAAATCACCGCCAGACCGATACCCAGAACCGCTTTGAAAATAACCGCGACAACCGTGTAAAGAAAGGTGTTGAAGCAGGTTAACCAAAAAGTGGGATCCTCTAAGCAGCCACAGGTAATTTTCAAACCCGATAAAACTTCCCTTCGCGGCCCACAATGGTGTCGGTAAAACCCAGCCAAAGACCCAGAAAAAATGGATAGGCCAGAAAAATCAGTAAAAGAAGTTCAGCGGGGGCCACGAACAATAAACCCAAAATTGTCGGGTTTTCAAGGGCCTGGGAGATCTTCCGGCGAAATCCGGTTTGATTGTTTGTTTGCTCTGCGGCGCTGATGGCGTCCACTCGTCTGCCTCCAACAAAAGTCCGGTATTATTTATTAGTTAGCAGTTATCCGTGTTAGATTAAAAATATCCACTTAAAATTAATAGAGGGTGGCCGCCTTAACTTCTGAATCCGGCCACCCTCGTTACGGTTGGTTGAGATTAAACAGATTTATTTTCTATAGGCCCTGGCAATCGCTTTTTCGGCACGCGCAATGGCCTTGTCGGCGGACATGTCCTCTGGCACAGTAGTTGGCAAACATATCAACCACCACATATTCGGCCATGACCGCGGCCGAACCGGGACCGATGGGCCCGGGATAGCCGTTCCACTTCATGTTTTTGACGCAGTCACGGTAAGCGGTATGCTTGGGATCACTGGTCCATACGGGAAGATCCCGATACGCTTTCAGGCCTGGCGTTACGTACCCGCGCATGGCGTCCATCCAGGGGCTGCCTGTTCTTTTTCCAGCATGAACATCAAAAAATGCTTGGCTGCATTGGGAACCGCGGTGTGTTTAAAGATGAAGGCCTGGTTGAACAAATGCAGTTGGGTGGGTTTGCCTACCGGTCCGATGGGCAGCTCAGCGTGGTAGGTGTCTTCTGCAATTTCTTTCAACTCCGGTTTGCCTTTGGCGGCAACGTAAATACTGATTCCGTTGTTGGTGGCATGCAATCTGTCCGGCCAGATAGGACTTGTTGTTGTGTGGATCCAGCCAGGAAGCACAGCCCGGAATCATGGCACCGTATAATTCTTTCATGCCTTCCAGGGCAGCCCTCGTCTCGGGGCTGTCGATGGCCGGGTTGCCGTCGGCATCGACGGTCGAGGCGCCGTAGGACCACAGCCAGGTGTAGGCAAAATTGTTGCCGTCACCGACGGAATGACCCAGGGCGAACCCTACCGGATGGCCCATACTATTGAGTTTCTTGCTGAGCTTGATAAATTCATCGGTGGTCTTGGGAAATTCGCTGTAGCCGGCCTCATCGACCCATGATTTGCGATAAACGATTTGCTGGCCGGGGGCGCCCATGGGAATGGCAATCCAGCGTCCGTCTTTCATGCCGTATTTGATGCAGGCGTCTTCCCAGCCGCCGTATTTGGCACCCAGGTATTCGGCCACATCGGTCACGTCCACCAGTTTGTCGGGATACAGGTGCGGATCATCGTGCCAGCCGGAGACCAGGTCCGGACCGGCGCCGACGGCAGCCGACATGGCGGCCTTGGGCCGAACATCTTCCCAGGAGATATATTCGTTGACCACCTTGCAGCCCGTGACTTGTTCCCACTTGCGGCAGTTGGCCTCCCAGAGATCTTTGTCTCCACTTACGAAAACGCTCCACCTGAGGACATTCAGGGTTTCTCCTTTTTCGACCGCCAGGTTCGGCGGGGTGGCTGCCAGCGCCTTGCCGACAAAGGGACCCAATGGACTCGCAAGAATCGTGGCACCTGCCAGACCAGCGCTCGAGGTTTTGATAAAATCCCTGCGTGTCATGTTGTTATCCTGTTTTTTCATGGCCATTTCCTCCTTTCAAAATTTAATGTTGCTTTAATGAATGCTGCTTTGAGATCGATGAGTGCGTAAAGACTTTAAAGCGCTAAAAATAGGTTATGTCAATAAAAAAAAGCATTAAATAATCTGAATAATGTTTAGTGAAATTTAAATGTGCATGATAAATTAAAATTATGCGCCATCCCAATCTCTGTTGACAGTGATTGCGGGTGTTGATAGTTGATACTGAAAGGTAGAAAGCTTAAGGTATAGGACATAAGGCGTTCGGGACAGGGCAAAACGAATTCGGAAGGCGGAATTCGGATTTTGGAATAAAGTAAAACAGAGCGACTAACTCAGTATTGTAGATCTAAAATCCGAGTTCGCATATTTCTGTCTTCTGACCTCTGCCATCTGTCCTCTGAAGCTCTGAAACAAAAACTGACGAATAATAAGCAATATACGCCTTAATTGGGTATTCTAACTCCATTAAGGCCAAAGAAAGGAGATGCCATGAACTGGCGCAGCAAAAAAATACTCGAACGACCGGAGTGGTCGATGCACCGCTCACTTTATAAATCCATGGGATACAGCGATTACGATCTGGAAGGTCCGATGATCGGTATCGCCAACTCCTGGAATCGGGTGGTGCCGGGACATTATAACCTAAATCAGGTTTCGGAGTATGTGCAGCAGGGAATCCGGCAGGCCGGCGGGACGCCGGTGGAGTTCGGCGTTATTGCCGCCTGTGATGGAATTGCCCAGGGCCATGACGGCATGCACTTTATCCTGCCGACCCGCGATCTGATCGCCAATGACATTGAAATGATGGTGCAGGCCCATCGGCTCGATGCCGTCGTTCTTTTAGGGTCCTGTGACAAAATCGTTCCGGCCATGTTAATGGCGGCAGCCAGGCTGGATTTGCCGGCCATTATCGTCGTGGGTGGGCCCATGGAAGGCGGCTGCCAGTTCGATGGTCGTTCCTGCGGATATCACCTCGGTCATGGAAGGCCTGGGGATGCTCAACACCGGCAAGATCGATGAGGCCAGCTATCGGGAACTGGAAAATGGCGCAGGTCCGACCTGCGGTTCCTGCTCTTTTCTTGGAACGGCCAATACCATGTGCTGTGTCGCCGAAGCCATGGGGCTCTCACTACCTGGAAGCGCCACCATTCCGGCCACCTATGCCGATCGCCTGCGAATAGCTCAAGATTCCGGCCGGCAAATCGTGGAGCTCATTAAAACCGACCTTACGGCGCGCCGGATGATTAATCAAAAAGGAATCGAAAACGGCATTCGTCTCAGCACCGCCATCGGTGGTTCGACCAATGTTGCCCTGCACATCCCGGCCATCGGCTACGAGGCCGACTGTGAAATTACCATGGACCTATTTGAGAAACTATGCCGCAGCACGCCCCACATTGCCAAAATGAATCCGGCTGCGGCCCCCAATGTGCCGGATTTTCACCAGGCCGGGGGCGTATCGGCGGTCATGAAAGAACTGCTTCCTATCCTGCATGGGGATGCCATGACCGTCACCGGTAAGACCATCGCGGAAAACCTTGCCGCCGTGCCTGCGCCCGACCGGGCGATTATTAAAACCATAGAAGAACCCTGGAGCAAAGAAGGCGGACTTGCTGTTTTGCACGGCAATCTGGCACCCAATACCGCCGTGACCAAACCGGCTGCCATTCATCCGGACATGCATACGTTCACGGGCAAGGCGCACTGCTTTGATTCCGAGGAAGCGGCCAACGAAGCCATCCTGCAGGGGAAGATTGTCGCCGGAGAGGTGGTGGTGATCCGCTACGAAGGCCCCAAGGGCGGGCCCGGCATGCGCGAGATGTACAAGGCCATGAAACTTCTTTACGGCCGGGGATTGGCGCTAACGACTGCCCTGGTAACCGACGGTCGCTTTTCCGGCACGAATAACGGTTGTTTTGTGGGTCACATTTCTCCTGAAGCGGCTGAAGGCGGCCCACTTGCCATCGTAGAAAACGGAGATGAGATTACCATCGATATTTCCGACCGCAAACTGCACCTGCATCTTTCAGAATCTGAAATCCAAAACCGGCTGGGTAAGTGGCAACGACCCGCACCGAAATTTAAATCCGGCTATTTGGCATTGTATTCCCGTCTGGCGGAATCGGCCGATAAGGGAGCCATTATCCGGCATAAACTGGAGTAAATATCGCATGAAGATTGAAAGAATCCTATCGTTTCATGAAAAAGATGGAACGAAGCGATTTCATCCTTCGTCCCTTATCCTCGTCATATTTTAAGGTTATGAATAAAATCGTTATTATCGCAGATGATCTAACCGGTGCCGCCGACACGGGCGTGCAGTTTTGCCCCTTTTTCGATGACACCGTTCTGATATCTTATCTCCAATTGTCCCATACGGAGACGTTGGATCCAGGATCTGCCACTGCCCTCTATACCAATAGTCGCGCTTTGGATATGATGTCCGCCCATGCGCGTCTTCGGTCCGTCGCCCGCCAACTTATCAAATTGGAACCGTTATGGATATACAAGAAAATTGATTCCTGCCTGCGCGGCAATCCGGGCGCTGAAACCGAAGCACTCATGGATGAATTGGCGTATGACGTGAGTTTCATCGCGCCGGCCTTTCCCGAGATGGGGCGCACCACGGTCGATGGGACCCATTTGGTTCACGGTATTCCGCTGGCGCAGACTGAAATCTCCCGGGACCCGGTTACCCCCGTTACCGAATCTGATTTGGCTAAAATTATAGAAAGCCAGAGTCGATATCCGGTGGGACACATTCCCTTGAATTTGCTGGAAGGAGAGGCGACCATACTCCAAGATGAGATTGAGGGTCAAATTCGCGGAGGGAGTCGGCACATCGTATTTGATGCAACCTGCCGTGCCCATCTTGACCGGATTGCCCGTCTGGTTTTTTCGTCTTCCCACAGAATACTGCCGGTGGGATCCGCAGGTCTGGCAGCCGCTATCGGCAGTCTTTTGCCGCCACGGCCGATAGTGAAAAACCACCACCGTTCTGCTGAAGACGGCAATTTTCTGCTGGTCTGCGGAACGAATTCGGAGGTAACCAGACGGCAAATTCAAACCCTGGTAGCGGTTTATCCCTATGAAGAGATTGCTTTGGATCCCGATATTTTGATAGAGGAACATCGAAAAGCTGATTTTACCAACAGGGTTTCGTTGGTACAATCAAAGATATCCGCCAAACATAGTATCGTCACCATCGATGCCTCCCGACAATCACCGGCCGCTACCCAACAGCTCATTTCACAAGAGACGGCGCAAGCAATGATCCAAGGGCTGGGACGTTTCATGTCGACCGTAATGACCGGTACTCGACCGGGATTGCTTTTTCTCACCGGAGGGGATACCGCTGATGCGGTTTTGACTTCTGTCGGTGCCGAAGGGATCCGAATACTCGGAGAGATCGTTACCGGCGTGGTACGGGGCACGCTTATCGGTGGACCCCTGGATGGTCTGCCGGTTGTGACCAAAGCCGGCGCATTCGGCACAGACGACACTCTGGTGGTTTTGCATGAGATGCTTCTGGGAAAAGATTAGGTTCAGCGTTCAGAGGTTCAGGGTTCAAAGGTTAGGGATCGCCTAGAATCTGAACTTGGGAATGCTCATAGACTCTTATCGGGTTTTATCTGACAACATGTTGTAAGAAAATAAAGGTATCAGATGCCGGTGCTCAGCCCGCCCTGGTGCGATATGAAGGAATCTTAACTAATCTTTAACAGAAGTATGACACCTCAGTCGGGTCGAGTTCCATATTTCACCAATGTGTGAAAGAGGCCAATCAAACCATAGAAGATAAAACTATGAAACTCAACATCTTATAACCTTTGAACCTTGAACGCTGAACCCTGAACCGATCACTTTAGGAGCAAACATATGAACGATGACAAACGACCCATCCTTGGCATTTCCATCGGCGATCCCGGGGGGATCGGACCGGAGATTACGGCCAAGGCATTAAATGAAAAAAAAATTTATGAATTGGCGCGACCTGTCGTGGTAGGTGACTACCGCGTTATGGAAGATGTTTTGAAATTCACCGGCTTAAAGTTAGCACTGAACAAAATCCGGCAGGTGGGCGATGCCCGCGGTAATTATGGGGCCCTGGATGTTCTGGATTTACCAAACATGCCGATGGATCGTTTAAGGTACAAAGAAGTCACCGCCGAACAGGGCAATGCATCCTTTGAATACGTGGCGAAAGTCATCGAGCTGGCCATGGAAAAAAAAATCGACGGAACGGTGACCGGCCCGATCAACAAGGCTGCGATTCATGCCGCCGGGCATAATTATGCCGGACACACCGAGATTTACGCCGCCTTGACGGGTACCCGCGATTACTCCATGATGTTGACCCACGGAAATTTTCGTATCACCCACGTTTCCACCCATGTCAGTCTGCGGGAGGCTTGTGACCGGGTTAAAAGAGACCGGGTCATGCGCGTCATCGAGCTTACCTGGGATGCGTTGCAAAACTTTGGGGTATCCCGGCCACGCATCGGTGTGGCCGGTCTGAATCCACATTGCGGGGAGGGCGGTATGTTCGGCCATGAGGACGATGAGGAAATTTTGCCGGCAGTGGAATCCGCTCGTCACAAAGGCTACGATGTGGAAGGGCCGATTCCGGCGGATACAATATTTTCAAAGATGAAGGGCGGCATGTATGATGCCGTGGTGGTGATGTACCACGACCAGGGCCATATTCCGATGAAGTTTTTCGGTTTTCAGTATGATGAAAAAACCGGTCAATGGGGAGAAATGTCGGGGGTCAATATCACGCTGGGATTGCCCATCGTGCGTACCTCGGTAGACCACGGGACTGCATTCGGCAAAGCGGGCGAAGGCCGGGCCAATCCGCAGTCCATGATCGAGGCTATTCAGCTCGGGGCGATGCTGGCTAAGAAGAAGGACGAATGACGATGGATGAGTGAAGATTTACGAACGATCACTAAAATATATTATCTAAAAGAAAAAGGAGACACGGATGATTGTTGTTGCGAAACTGAAAGCGAAAACCGGTGAAGAAGCAAACATGGAAGGCGCCCTGCGGGGCATGGTTACCAAGGTTGCTCAGGAAGAGGGGACTCTGGCATATACGCTTCACCGAGCCCAGCAGGACCCTTCTGTTTTTCTGTTTTATGAAAAATACCGCGATGCCGCAGCGTTGAAAACCCATAGCTCAACGCCATACTTCAAGGAGTTATTTGGTGCCCTGAAACCGATGTTGGATGGCGCGCCGGAAATCGAAATGTACGATGAACTCGCCAGATTAAGAGAATAGGATAAAGGTTTCAGGTGTCGGTCTTGCCACAGAGCTCGGGTGAAACTACAACGGTTAGAGTTGGTTCAAGCTGGGCAATTTTGCCTTTTGTAGGTTGGGTTGGGCTAACTGCAGGCTTTGTTGGGTTTCGTTACACTCAACCCAACCTACATGTTGTCGTTGTTTTTACTAAATGCGAAACCCAACAACGGCCGATTTCGAATCCGTGTGTCCAAAGTTTCTTTTCCGATCAGACTGGACGCTCGCAGCCAGGCTGCGCCCACACCTAAAAACTTCAGTTTCTTAGGACATGTTGTCGGAAAAACCGAAAATCACCGACAAAAGGAGACACAGCCATGGACAACCCCCCTTTGCACTATCAGACGATTGCCGATCTCGCCCAGAGAATGCGCACGGGTGAAATCACATCAACCCAGCTTGTGCAGAACTCGCTTGACCGTATCCAATCGCTGGATGGACAATTGAATGCCTTCAGGCTGGTGTGTCCTGAACGGGCTCTGGAACAGGCACAGGCAGCGGACCGAAAATTACGCGATGGAAAAGATCCGGGGATACTGTGCGGTATCCCTTACGCCGCCAAAGATTTATTTGATGTCAAGGGACTGCCGACCACCGCCGGATCGAGCCTGCTGGACAAAAATATCGCCGCCGAAGATGCCCATGCGATCCGCAGACTTACCCGGGCTGGAATGATCCTGCTCGGTAAAACCAATACGGTTCAATTCGCCTACGGGGGTGTCGGCATCAATCACGATCACGGCACCCCACATAACCCCTGGAGTTCGACCCATCATGTCCCGGGGGGGTCGAGCAGCGGCTCGGCCGTGGCCGTATCGGCCGGCATGGTGCCCTTGGCTTTGGGAAGCGACACCGGAGGATCCGTACGTATCCCGGCCTCCTTGTGCGGGATCACGGGTTTGAAGACCACGGTCGGTCGGATCGGTCGTGGCGGTGTCTATCCGCTGAGCTGGAGCCTGGATTCGGTAGGCCCCCTGGCACGATCGGTGGAAGATTCCGCCCTGGCTTATCAATTCCTGCAGGGAGTGGACAGCCAAGACGAAAACACCTGGGGTATAGTTGACCAGGATGTGCTGGCCGAATTGAAAAATGGGATTCGGGGGATGAGATTGGCCTATGCCGAATCCGCATTTTGGCAAGACGTTCATCCTGAAATTTATAAGGCGGTGCGGGATTCTGTGGGGTGTTCAAAGAAATGGGAGCGACCGTGAGCAGTATCGATTTTGTAGAAGCGGAACAGGCTCGACAACTCAACTCCAAGGGATTGATCATCGCTGCGGAAGCCTATGCGCTAAACAAGCGATGGCTGGAAGAGCATTTCGAACAGTTGGATCCGATTGTGGCGCAACGGATGATCAAAGGTAAAACAGTTGAAACAGCCGAATATCTGCAAAACAATTTGGCCTGGCGGAATCTGAGATCCAAAGCATTAAGTTCCTTAAAAGATGTAGACGCCTTGCTCGTCCCGACCACAGCGATCCCGGCCTTGCCGACCGCTGAAATTGATGCGGATATGGAAACTTATAGCGATCGGAACCTGAGCTATCTTCGCAACACCGCCATCGGCAATGTCTTGAATTTGTGCGGCCTGAGCGTGCCCTGCGGATATACGGAGCAGGGAATGCCCATCGGTCTTATGATTTATGCCAAGGCCTTCCAGGAAAATATTGTGCTTCGTGCCGGATATGCGTTTCAACAGGTCACTGATTGGCACCGACGCATGCCGGATTTATCCTGGGTGGCCTAACGACAGCAGGCCCGGTAAAAAAACGAATCCGAATTAATGGAGCGGTGAATGGAAATAGCATCAAAAACGCCTGCCGCACGCAGGACCGTTGTGTTAGACGCTCGGTCCCAGGGCGACCATGCCGCCATCCACCAAGATCGTTTGTCCGGTTGATGCATTGGCATCGGCTGCCAGAAACACAGCCGCATCGGCGATGTCTTCGGCAGCCACGGGGCGTCCCAGGCGGGTTTTTCTTTTTAGGAACTCGAGAACTTCCGCAGACCAATTCACGAATCCCGTATCCACAAAACCGGGGGCAATGGCATTTACCCGGATCTCCGGGGCCAAGGCCCGGGCCATGGACTTGGTAATGGAAGTCAGCGCCGCCTTGGCAGCACAGTAGATCACCGAACTTCCCATGGCTGTGAAGGCCGCCGAAGATGTAATGTTGATATCAGA
>CAVRQG010000019.1:0-47988 GCA_963723215.1 uncultured delta proteobacterium | reverse complement strand
GTGACGACGGCTGGTTTAAAATCTCGTCGGCATAAAGCTTTTGCAATGTCATCAGCGAAAGCAGCCAGGCCAGGGAGGATTCGGCGCCTTCATTCTGGTTGATGCCGTCCGCCATCAATCCATCCCGGCAGCCGCCGGTCTTGGGATCATAGAGCGGCATATTCAGGTCATTGTGTCCCAGATACCAATTAAAGCACATGACCGCATTGTCGATCCATGTTTTGTCTCGGGTGATGTTAAAGGCTTCGACACAGGCTTCGATCATGCTATTGGCCTCAATGGGCTGCTGGTCGAAACGGGCCTTGGGGCCGCCTTGTTTATACCATCCATTGCATCCGATGGGCACAAAGTGGCCGTCTTCGGTTTGGATGGCAAGCAGCCACTTGAGGGATCTGAGTCCCATATCGATCATATCGCGACGTTGTATCCATTGGCCGGACAGCAGCAGGGCATGGGGCAGCTTGCCGTTGGCATAATTCAAAGCGTTTTCAAGCCAGGGCCAACCGTCTGTGGCATGGTTTTTAAACTGATCGAAAAGCCTGTTGGCAAGAATTTCCCGGACTCTGCGCACATCGCTGTCGCCGGAAAATTTATCCAGGTAGGCATGTATGCCCACCAGACAAAAAGCGATGGCGCGGGGGGAATGAAAATTCTCGACCGCTCGCAGGGCCTTGTTGAACAGGGTCGTGCTCATGGCGAGATGCCCGGGATTTTGAAGAAAAGCCACCGCGTTGCCGAGGCTCCAGATCGCCCGGCCATGCGCATCCTCGGATCCGATCTCCTCGATCCACTGCCGCGAATAGGTCATGAAGTTGCGAAAGCGCCCCTCTTTTTCATTGAAGGCATACAGAAGAAATCCGAGATAATGACCGCTGAGGGAATCAAGGCCCCAGCCGTTTGTCGGCAGATATTTTTGACCCATGGCGGCAACCAGTAGCGCTCTGGCATTATCATCGGTGCAGTAACCATGGGTTCGATTGGGGATGGTATAATTGGCATGTTGCAACATGCCGGTATCATCGGTAAAGGCTTTCAGGTGATCGAGCTTGATCTCCGGCAGCTCGAAATTCGTGATGGCCTTGATGTTTTCAACATAGGAATGCCGGGGGCGGGGGTTCCGGGTGCGGTTTTGGCGCACTTCACTGAAAACCTGGAGGTATTTCCGGGCAACCTCCTTCCAAACCGCCTCACGACTGAATGTATAGGCTTTTTTGCGCATGGCGTGCCGCTCGACATCGTTGTCCAGAAGATCGATGATTTGTTGGGCCATGGCATCCGGATCGCGAAAGGGGACAATTCGGCCCCGGCCTTCGGCCAGCATCTCGGTGGCATACCAGTACGGTGTTGAAATGATGGCTTTGCCGGTGCCCATGGCATAGGCAAGGGTTCCGGAGGTAATCTGGGCTTCTTCAAGATAAGGGGTTACGTAGATATCGGCGATGCCGAGAAACTCACATAACTCTTTGAGTTCAACAAAACGATTTTGAAAAATGACATGCTCGCCGATATCGAGTTTGCGCACGAGCTGCTGCAGCATGATACGGTATGCATCGCCATGCAATTTCAAAATATGCGGATGGGTGGCACCCAGGATAATATAGGCCACATCAGGGTGTTTTTTGATGACCGCCGGAAGCGCCTGCAATACATTTTCAATGCCTTTATTTGGGGAAAGCAAGCCGAATGTGAGCAGCACTTTTTTGCCCTCTACATCGAACTTGTCTTTGTAGAAGCTGGGATCAATAAACGGCGTATCCGGAATGCCGTGATGAATAAAGACGATATTCTCCTCGGGCACGGCATAGATATCCTTGAGGAGATCAGATGCCTTTTGGCTCATCACCACCAGTTTGTCGGACAGATCGGACAGCTTGCTCATGACCGCACGATATTCCGGCGCGGGGTCCTTCAACACCGTGTGTAACGTCGTCACCACCGGCATGCGTAACTCACCCAATAGTTTCAGCAGATGGCTACCGGCCGGACCGCCGAAAATACCATATTCATGCTGTACGCAGACAATATCCGTTTGACTGATATTGAGAAATTGAGACGCCATGCTGTATTCGCTCAATTTGTTCTGGTTGATCTCAAAGCGCACTTTTTCAGGATACGCATATCCCTGGGGTTTGTCGTTCATGGCCGCCGCCCAGCAATAAATATCGGGGGCTTCTGAAGATATTCCTTCAACCAGATCCGTGGTGAAGGTTGCGATACCGCACTGGCGGGGCAGATAGTTGCCGATTACGGCCACCGAATTGATTCCCTCATAATACTTAAAAACAGATGTCATGACAGCTACCTTTTTGCTTTGCGTGCATCTTTCATTCGCTTAAAGCGGTTTCATCTTGTCTTTTTTTGCCGCCGCTTTTCCTTACTTAATTTTCCCTGCAGTTTCTTTTTTTCGCACGGAATTGACAGCCTCTATTCCTTCAGAATCTGCAACCGTAAAGATTTGAATTTTCATTGGTCCGCATAAGAGGCTCTTGGTACCCAACAAAACGCTGAATCTGTCTGACTTTAGGTGATCGTCCAGATCTACACGGGTTTCCCACTCCTCTATCAAACTGAAATCGCTTTTGTCTTCGATGTCACGCAAAACGTGAAAGCTCAGACAACCCTTAACGTTTTCTGTTGGTTCAATCATTGAGAGAAGTGTTTGCATAACCTCTGTCCGCTTATCTACAAGTGCATTCATGGTTATCCTGACAATGATCACGAAAAACCTCCTCCCAGCAAAGACAAGTCACTCGCGTTAGTATGGCGTAAGAATTTCGCAGCCCAGGCTGCTATCAAAAAACTCAAACTGTCGCAATCGTAACTTCAAACATCGTGCCAGACAGATTGAATCCTGCTAAAATTAACCTAATAGATTGATATTCATTAAAAAATTAGAATAAAAGAGATTGAACGATGAAGGTTGATTGAGTGCCATGGCATGGTCATATATGACCAATGGCCATATATGACCATGCTGGATATCCCTGACGTGGTGTTTATAGCCCTACGCGTGGAAATACAAATTGACAGGCTGTTGTTGGGGGAGGGGGATCAATCGGTTTTTGATGTTGGCAAATTGTTCTCTTCTCAACTGTTAATTGTCAGCTTTTATGGTAATACTTCTGCTGCTGTTTCTAATAAGCTCTTCAACCTGGTTTCGGTGTTTTCTGATTTCTTCTTCCGCCCACTCACGCTCGACAATCTTTGCTATGCTTTCAGCCATAGCGCCAATTAAATTTTTTGCTTCATTAAGGAACGGGCCCTCATCAAGTCCCGGTTTTTTTTCAAGGTAACATATTTCCAATGTCCCAATCCGCTTGTTATTTACCTTGATTTCATGTTCCAACTTCCATCTGGTGTTTTTGAAATTTTTTGTTGCAAATTCATAACGATCAAAACTAATTCGAGCACAGGTAATTTCAGGGTATTGAAATGCAGGCGGAATAAAATCAATCAGTGCTTGCAGGATAGCGTCCAGTGAAAAATCAGCACCTGTCCCAAATCTTGAGATATCATAGAGACAGGTTAACTCTTTGATTCGCTCGCCAAGCCTGTGAGAAACCTGATCCAGTTCTTCCTCATCAGCACGGGTTCGTTTTTTAATTTCTCTTTTCAGTTCCTCGTTTATTTTCATCAGGCTGATGGTGCGCCTTATATGACTGTATTCAATGGATTTACGCTCCTCATTAAAATCTTTTTCCTTGTGCACATAGTCAAGAACTTCCTGTTCCAATTGTCTGATGATTTGCTCTAAATCTTCGTAAGTCGGTTTTTGGGTCATGTGAAGATAGCCTGTGTTTACTTCTTTCTGACTGTATTTGTCTGGTGCAAGTTCTATGGAGATATTATCGGAAGAAGATCTAAGACAGGCGAGATGAAAATGTGATTCTGTATTAAAGCTAATTCCAACGAAATTCTTTACAGATCTACAAGTTGGAAATTACTAAGGACTACAAAAATAATCACATTATCATGGATTGTCAAAATCGAATTCCCAAAAGGCACCCGCCAGCGACCCTATATTTCCAGGCAAGTCTAATCATGTCGCCTCTAAGTGTTCTCCGGTGGTTTCATGGCTAAATCCCTCAATTCGCGATTCTTAAATAGGCTTCGATTTTTTGCGCGTTTGTTTTTTTTCCGGTATTCCCGCCAGGGCCTTGGCAAGCTTCACCTTTTCAGCCAGTTTTCCTTCGCGGAAAATCATAATGCGCTGGGCCTGGGGAGATCCGGCGCCATGCATGGACTCGACCATGGCGGTGCCTCCGGTCATGGCTTCGATCAAACGCCCGATCTTGATACGTTCCTTGACGGGAATACCTGCTACGCCGCTAAAGTATTTGCGTACCAGGTGCCCGACATCTTCGCTATTGAGATCGTATTCGCTGGGAAGCGTCGCAATGAATCCGCCGGCAATATCCGTGGCCAGACGAGCAACCTCGAAGTGAAAGCGGGTGACATTCTGCTTGCATACATTGGCCAGCATGGTATCCACCATATAAGCGCCGGAAGGTGTTGGTGTGCCTTCAGCCGAACAGGCGATGGAGGAACTGTAAAGCGTTTCGCTGAGATGGATCATTTCTGTGACCTTGTCGCGGATATGTGATCCCTTGGCGGCGCCCTGAATTTGGGCCAGATAGCTGACGGCGCCGGTTAAAACATCCATCAAACCTGTTTTGCAGGCACCGTAGTTGGCCCGGTGATGGGCGGCGAACCGATACACAAGCGAGCCGGTAAAATCATTTTCACCGTCCAAGAAAATCCTTTCTTTCGCAACAAACACATCTTCGAATACAAGCACGGCCTCGCCGCCGACCACACCGAATCTGGGCTTGCCTACATCGATTCGCTCGAGTTTGTCGCGACGGTCATCACCGGCCTGGCGACCGAATATCATGGTAACACCGGGCGCGTCGATGGGCACGGCGCAGACAATCGCGTTGTCTTTTGAGCGTTCATCCAGGGCAGTGGTCGGCATGACCAGAATTTCATGGCTGTTGACTGCCCCGGTCATGTGCAATTTAGCGCCCCGGATAACGACACCGTCATCGCGACGCTCGACGACGCGTACGTATTGGTCGGGATCGGGTTGATCGGCCGGTGCTTTTGAGCGATCGCCTTTAGGATCTGTCATGGCACCGACCACCATCAGGTTTTCATCCTGAATGAAGGTGAGCCATTTTTTAAAGCGCTCGAAATAATCCGTACCATATTTTTGATCGATGTCGTAGGCAACGGAATAAACGGCGTTAATACCGTCAAATCCTACGCAACGCTGAAAACACGTGCCTGTCTTCTGCCCGAGTACCCTCAGCAGTTTAATTTTTTTAATCAAATCTTCTATGTTCTGGTGAACGTGGGTAAACCGGCTGATGGCTCGGCCGGTCAGATGGGAAGTCGTCGTGGCCAGGTCTTGGTATTTTTCTTTGCTGGCCAGGGCATAGGTCATGGCAGCGGCCCGTACATGGGACGCGGTGGCCGAATGACGTGTAACATCCTTGATGCGCTTTCCCTTGTAGTAGATGATCGGTTTAAGGCCGCGTAGGCTTTCGATGTACTCAGCTCCGTTTTTTAATTTCATAATTTCTCCTGATGGGAGTTTAGCTCCCGGAATCATTGCAGAATCTGCTAACATGTTGTCAGAAAAATGGGCTAAGGGCCAAAAGACTTACATTACCAGATTGTCCACCCGCCGTCGATAGAATAAGAAACAAATTGAGGCCCCTTTGCCTGGGACGTTCGCCCAAATCCGGAAAAAGCGCTTCGACCCGTTCGCGGTTCCAGCAACCGGATCGGCCGGACAGCCGCCGGGCGATCTCCAGGTTTTCTTCGCACGTCAGGTCCGGGAAGATACGCAGACCGTCGGGCATGTTTTATTAGATATTGAAATTGTGTCAAGGCCAAAATGAGAATATACCTTTATCAGAGGGCGAACAGACAAATCGATGGCCGCATGACTATCATCGTTAACTATTTTTGACGATGAACCTGCCCCTGTTGACATTTGACCGCAAAACCGCATATGGTACGGACCGATAAAATGAAGCGGTTTTGTATAACAGTTTATAGTCCCGATACAGAAAAACATCCGCACTATCCCCGCAATAGTTAGGTTATTATCCGTGGGTTAAGTGGCTTTTTACGGGAACCGCTTTTTGTACGATGCATTACCTACTGTTTGAGTTAAGTTGTCCATTGGAGGAATTATGTCAGATATTCAGGAAGCCATCATCGCAAGAGATCCGCATGAAAGGGAATTTCACCAGGCCGTCAGGGAAGTTGTCGACAGTATTCAACCGGTCCTGGATCAAAATCCACAATACCGCAAGGCTTCGGTCTTAGAAAGAATTGTTGAACCCGAAAGAATTATAACCTTTCGCGTGCCCTGGCTGGACGATCAGGGAAACGTGAGAGTCAATCGCGGGTTTTGCGTAGAGATGAGCAGTGCCATCGGTCCCTATAAAAGTGCCTTACGTTTTCATCCATCTGTCAATCAAAGCATTTTAAAATTTTTAGCTTTCGAACAGGTTTTTAAAAACGCGCTGACAACCCTGCCGCTGGGAGGTGGTGCCGGGGGCTCCGACTTTGATCCTAAGGGAAAATCCGATGACGAAATGATGCGATTTTGCCAAAATTTTATGACGGAGATGTATCTACATATCGGTCCCAATACGGATATCGCCGCCGGGGACATCGGCGTGGGATCCAGGGAGATCGGTTATCTTTTTGGTATGTATAAAAGACTCAGCAATGAATTTACCGGTGCTTTGACGGGCAAAGGCTTAAACTGGGGCGGCAGCCTGATACGGGCCCAAGCGGCTGGCTATGGATGTGTTTATTTTGCGGCCGAAATGCTTGCCACACGCAATATGAATTTTGACAGCCAGGTCTGTCTGGTCTCCGGCGCCGGCAATGTGGCCCAGCATACTGCGGAAAAACTGATCGAATTGGGTGCCAAAGTCATCACCCTTTCAGATTCTTCCGGATATATTTACGATCCCGAGGGGATCGATAGAGACAAGCTGGCCTATGTCAAACAGCTAAAAAATATTCGGCGAGGCAGAATCCAGGAGTATGCCGATAAATACTCCAGTGCTGTTTATACCCCTGTTGACGCTAATTCTGATTTCAATCCCTTGTGGGCGCACAGGGCTGCCTGCGCCTTCCCCTGCGCCACCCAAAATGAGATTTGCGAACAGGATGCTTACACGATTATCAATAACAACGTTAAGTTGATCTGTGAAGGGGCCAATATGCCCTGCACGCCCGAGGCTACTGATATCTTTATCGATAAAGCGATTCTATATGCCCCGGGGAAGGCGGCGAACGCCGGCGGTGTCGCGGTCTCCGGTCTGGAAATGGTCCAGAACAGCATGCGACTCAACTGGCTCGCCAAGGAAGTGGACGAGCGTCTTCAAATTATCATGAAGGGGATTCACCAAACCTGTTTGGACGCGGCTGAAGCATACGCGACACCCGGCAATTACTTGAATGGGGCCAATATCACTGGTTTTGTAAAGGTGGTGGATGCCATGTTGGATCAGGGGGTTATATAAGCGTGATAAATGACAAATGACTATTCCCTCTGCGGCTTGTTAGCGGTTTGATTGCAACGACCAAATTTCCTGCCGCATGAACACCATGTAGGATACGGCAAAATAAATGGCGGTGATGGCCACCAGGGAGATGATGTGGGGTATGACGATAACGATACTTTGACCCAGAGGAACTTGCCGTTGATGACCACATCCCGGTAGATGGGTTGTAATAGCGGTTTAGCTCAGTGTGCTTTCGTTGCGCCCACGGTTGATGCTGTCAATTCCCAGTATCAGCCCCTCCAGGGCCTCAAAAAAAGCCACGAACTGAACCAGAGAAAATATGACCCCGGGGGGCGGTGAACAGCATCCAATAAACATAACGGGGTTTGGCGACCCCTTCCAGCTCCTGCCTAATATTAATTCCTACCATGTAAGCAGTGATCAAGCTTATCATGGTAATCAGGGCGAATATAATCGTAAAACGATAACTGCTGAAATGATCTGCCTGCTCCTCTAAATTTCCTCCTTCTCAAGCTTTTTGCAAAATCAAACCAGTAATTGTCAAGGCACTTGATGATGAAAATCCGAATATCATTTAGACGATCTGCCAACTTGATTTATGCCGAAATATGAGCTAGTTTCCATCCAAAATCCGTATGAGATTGAAAATCCAATGGTACATTTTTTCAATGACAAGTCAGCCCTGGTCAACCACATTATCGATGTGCTTCAAGAACGATCCGTCGGGGAACCAATATATTCACCGGATACTGTTGATTCTTCAGGTGCTGCCGGAGTCCTATTGTTGTTAAGCAACAAATCCTGCAATAACCATGGACCCAGACAACCATGTCTCATTTTAAACAAGCGTTCACTTAAGGTCAGACAACCTGGAGATTTATGCTGCCCCGGCGGTAGTGTGGCACCGCTTGTCGACCCGTTTTTTGCCAGGCTTTTATCCCTGCCCTTTGGATCGCTTGGCCGCTGGAAATATTGGCGACATTGGAAAAAGAATCAATCCCCGATGGCCCGGCTACTGGCCCTTTTCTGGGCCACCGGATTACGGGAAAGCTTTGAGGAAATGCGATTAAATCCATTCGGTGTTAGATTTTTAGGCCCATTACCGCCCCAACCGCTGGAGATGTTTAAACGGACCATTTATCCGCTGGTGGCCTGGGTCGACCGGCAGAAACGGTTTTCCCCTAACTGGGAGGTTGAAAAGGTTGTGGATATTCCCTTAAAAGATCTATTAGACCCTGCCAACTATGCACGATATCGACTGCGCCTGCCACCCGTTGGGGATTCAGATTCGATAAATACGATGCGATATTACCCCTGTTTCCGGTTTCAGGTAAACAATGATACGGAATTGTTATGGGGCGCGACCTACCGGATTGTCACCATATTTTTGAACTATATATTCGGCTTCAAACCACCGGGCCATGACAAGGTTCCCATAATCAATGGTTCCCTGGATCAAAACTACCTTACCGGATATAATTCAGACCTGGTTGAATAGGTTGCTGGTTGATTGGTTGATCAGATAAATTATAGTCATAATTTCATTCGGTAATTTTATTGCCTTTTACCCATGAATTATATTACATACAAGCAGAAGAATTCGAGAATAAAAGAGGACGTTCAGATATGCGAAAAATTGCTGTGGCAATGGCCAAGGGAGGTGTTGGCAAAACGACCACCGCTGTGAATCTGGCTCACGGACTTGCTTCACTGGGGAAGCGGGTTTTGCTGGTGGATTGTGATACCCAGGGCCAGGTCGCGAAATTCTTAGGTGAAAAACCAACCTACGGGCTTTATGAATTCGTTACCGAACGTGATGATGACGGCCAGCATATCGCCAGAAATAATACCATTCATCCATCGCGTCGGAACCTTTGGATTCTTGACGGCGGTATCCGTCTGGTCGAATTGAAAAATTGGCTGGGAGAGCAGTCTCGTGAGATTCGTCAAACCGTTCTGGCCCAAAAATTAGTTCCCAAAGAAGGGGCACTGGATTTTCTCATTTTTGACTGTGCGCCGGGATGGGATGTGTTGAGCGTCAACATCCTCATGGCGGCAAACGAGGTTCTTTGTCCGGTGGCGCTGCAAGGCCCCTCCCTGCAAGGATTGAAAACGTTTTTCAGATACCTGCAATCCGCCCAGAAGCTAAACCTGAATCTGCGCCTTGAGTATATACTACCGACGATGTTCGATCGCAGAACCCGTCATAGTCATGAAGTTTTTGAGCAGCTTAAAAAATATTTCAAACGGCACGTTTGCGATCCCATTCATTACAATGTTCGGCTATCCGAAGCCCCTTCCCTCGGGCAGACCATTTTTGAGTATGCAGCCGAGGCCCAGGGGGCGATCGACTACAAAAATTTAATCGAAAGGATACTTAACCATGGCGACCGGCAAGAACAAGTTACCTGATTTTTTCAGTGAGGATGGTATCGATCCGGTTGAATCGGCTATAGGAAACCGCAAGCGCCTCACCGAAGAATAATGCCGCATCTTCCGGAAAGGCTGCCAAAAGTGGGATGTCGACCAAGAAGAAAGCCGGCTTTTATCTATCGAGGGAGATCATTGAACGATTCAACCTTAAGTTCCATGAACTGAAGCTGGCAGGGGTTGCCATTGACAACAAGTCCACTTTGTTGGAACTTGCGCTGATCTTTGCCTTGGATGATCTGGATAAGGGTGGAAAGAGCCGGGTGCTGCAAAGATTGCACAGTTAAAATTCGGACGATCGATTCATCCTGATATCGGATTCAACGATGGACGTGTATACCCTCATTTCTTTTGGCGCTTGAGAACTAAGATACTTGTCACAGAATAATACCCCAAAGAAGTAATCAGGATCAGTGTCCCGCTCGATGCTTGAAATCCGTCCGCCGCAATACCGATAAAGCATCCACCCCCCCCCGCCACCGCCACCGTCAGTCTCACTGGCGATATCGCCGGCAGCTGCAATATTGCCGGGTCGCGCCGATGTCAATTATAATTCCGTCGTTTATAAGATCGTCATCGCCGGTCAAACCATCCCCTAAATGCAGCGTGATGATATTCCCATTGATTTCTGCACCGGTTTGACCGTTATAAAGGAATTCATACCAGTGATTCTGTAAGTTGTTTTCAGTCGGGCCGAATTTGTAATATGTATCAAATCTGGATCCAACCGGAAAATACAGCCTAACCGTCGTTGCACCGCCTTTGCTCACACCGATTATCGTAAATTCAAAAAATCCATCAGAAAACGACACGTCCGGAGGCGCATTTGCAGCAGCAGGATTGGCGACAGCTTTACCGTTGCTTATCGAGGTGCCTTCTGGCGACTCAATGGTGACGTAGCGCTTGTCATCGTAAGTGTGAAGCGAAGTTATATTTTTTTGCAACCAGTCGGCGATACCGTCATCATTGCCATCATAATTTGGATCGTCCCCATCAGGTCCCTGTTCCTCTATATCCGAAGCACCGTCGTTATCACCATTGGTATCTGCGCAATCAAAGGTGCCGTCACCATCAGAGTCAACCTCAGCGACACCACAGCCGCAGGTTCCCGGATTCCGCTCTTGCCGGGATCATGGGGACAGCTATCGACACAATCCGAGTGTCCCATCATGGTCCGTATCAGCATCGATGGTGCCACATCCACAAACTCCGGGTTGAATTTTATCGGAGTCAGTCGGGCAGCTCGTCGTTGCAGTCCGGCGTGCCGTCACCATCGGTATCGATATCCGAAACCCCGCAGCCGCATATGCCCGGATTGATTTTGGCGGGATTATTGGGGACAGTAATCGATACAATCTGGTGTCCCATCATTATCTGTATCGGTATCGATTGATGCCGCATCCACAAACTCCGGATTGAGTTTTACCGGAATCAGCGGGACAGCCGTCGTTGCAGTCCGGGATGCCGTCACCATCGGTGTCGATATCGGAGATGTTGCAGCCGCATATGCCCGGATTGATTTTGCTGGGATTATTGGGGACAGTAATCGATACAATCTGGTGTCCCATCATTATCTGTATCGGTATCGATTGTGCCGCATCCACAAACTCCGGATTGAGTTTTACTGGAATCAGCGGGACAACCGTCGTTACAGATCCGGGATGCCGTCACCATCAGTATCGATATCCGAAAGCCCGCAGCCGCAGACGCCGGCTCGACCTTGTTGGGGTCATTTGGGCAGTTTTCTGTAAGTTCGACCACTATCCTCACCGTGTCTGTGGATACCAACTCATCTTCATCGGTGACCGTCAGCATGAAAGTCAGTATTTCGCCATTCGAGACCTGCATCCGGCACATCAAAAGTGGGCTGAGCTGCTGATCGTCGGACAGCACAACGGCAGTCCCGGCCGTCTGATCCCACTGATAGGACAAATTGCCGCTTTTAGGATCGGTTGATCCGGAGGCATCCAGTGTGACGGTGTCAAACTCATTGACATTCTGATCCGGGCCGGCATCCGCCTGCGGCAGGATTTCCATGAGACCGGAAAACCAGAGATCCGCCATTTTATCATAGCCGGTTTCGAATGGATGAAGATCATCCCACATATCGCCGCCCATATCCCATCGGTCATAATTAATGCCGGCATCATTTTGCATATCCACCAGAACGATCTTGTCGCCACCGGCCTGCCGGGGGAAAAATACATTATCTCTAACATCATTATTAAAGTTGGTTGTCTCCACCGATTTTGGACAAGGTGGAATGATATGGATCGCAACTCCGATCGATGATAAGGGAGAGAATCACCCATACGGCTTTCCGGATGCGGATTCGTAGTCATCAATCACATCCAGAATATCTTCAACTTCATTCCAATCTTCGTTGTTGCGGTAATATCATTGGTCCCGATATGCAACAGGACGATATTGGGCTCTTCGGCGTATCAGCCAATCTGATAATTTGCCTTCCCCCGAGCCGGTGCGTCCAGCGACGATTTCGTCAGCTCGCCATCCGGGATGCCCTTCATGGTCGGGATCAAAGTCTGCGACCGATTCGCCTGAAAACAGGGTACCAACGAATATCTCATCGTTAACCACATACCCGGCTGCTTTGAGCTTGTCATACAGCGCTTTGCGATACGAGACCTGGAATTCCTCATCGGCGAACTCCTGAGGTAGTTCCCTGGGTGATGGAATCCCCCAGCGGCATGATTTTGTTGGCGGCGCCGGCTGCTGAAATGAAAATTAGGTGGAGAAGAAATACATAGAATATAAAAGAAAATAAACACGTCTTGTTTTTCATAGCCTGTTTCCCGCTTAAAGTTTTACCAATAAGAAGTTGTCTGTTTCTTTTTTCGCTGGAACTTTAAATTAGGTGAATTATCAGCAAAAATCGTGCAAGTTTATACAATGATAAAAAAATTGAATAAATATCAGATATTTTATCTAAAATAAGCTTTTAAGAAGACTGTAAAATTTATGAAAAAAATAGGTAATTGTTGGGCACCTTACACTATACTATGTAATATTTTACATAGTTTGAATGGGCTCTAAAGTGCAGTGACGTTACAAAACGTAACTATTCAATTTTTGTAAGGGTTTACCTTTATAAACAACTATCCTTTTGCTGACAAAACTCTGTTGGGTATTTGCCAAAGTAGCAGCAATTTGCGGCGGACGCCGCAGAGAAGGGGTGAATGATATCAAAGTTTAGATTCATTGTTATGAAAGATTTTACATAAAAATGGGAATTTTTTTTCCTAATTATCTGATTTGAATTATCAATTTTATAGGTAACTAATTGAAATTTTATAGCTTTATGAAAAATTGATTTTTGGTATGATATTTGCGTTTATATTTTTGTGGGTAAAAATCTTTCCGATTGCTCACCACTATATCTTCTTGTCATGTCGTGAAAGTTGAATAAATGGCCGCTAATATTTACCAACCATTGAGTGAACATTCAGTAGGGTAAGTACCTTGGATCTATGGTAGTCCGTACTGTCCTATGTAACTGCGCCCGATGCTCAAATTAGA
Organism: uncultured delta proteobacterium; assembly: GCA_963723215.1. Lineage (GTDB taxonomy): Bacteria > Desulfobacterota > Desulfobacteria > Desulfobacterales > JAFDCJ01 > JAFDCJ01. The sequence continues at coordinate 34,465 of CAVRQG010000019.1, read as the reverse complement.
TGTTTGGGACTAAATCTGAGCTTATGGAATTAACGGACTTTCTTTTTCTTTAGCAGGAAGGAGGGAAAATGCCGTTATTGCGAAAGCGCGGGTTAAGCCGTTATCAAGAAGAATGCAGACTTGATACTAGGCAGGCACTGGAAAATCCTTTTACACCGGTTTTTTCCGATCACAGGTTTTCTTTCGCTGCTATGGTTTCTATTGAGGGTGATTCCTAAGCCGAGCCGGGCTTCCTATCCTTGCATGCGGGTGGCGGTGCCTCTGGCTTCGAGTTTTGTTGTTTGGTTGATCGGAATCCGAAGCGCTGGGGTGTTGCTGGGAATTGCAAGGCGGAAATTTCGTACATCCAAGTATGCTGTATCTGCATTCGCTTTCAACTGCTAATTATCGGAATGTATGGATTTTTGGGTGTGGACCGACTGCCGCTGTCTGCCGACATTCCTACGAACAACGCCTATGAAACTACGCCGAACCCGATCAATGATCCAATTGGTGTGCCGAAGGGCCTGAATCCCGGGCGCGTGGTGTGGGTGCACGATCCGGACGCGACGGCCTGGCAAGGCCCTACTTCCGGTGAATCCTGCTGGGAACCAGAGCACACCGATCAGGTAGCGGTCGTAACAGCATGATGTTGCGAGTCGTTAGGTTGCTGGCGGGCAAACAATCGGAGGCTGAAGCCTGGGATGCATTGTTCAGGTATTTTAATCGCAACGCGGCAAAGGAGATATTGGATACCAGGGGGGCGAAAAGATTGCTATCAAAATCAATCTGACCGCCAGCAATGCCACAAATGGGGCACCTAAGGACACGCGTGAAAAGACCAGTTATCTTGACAAAGCCGGCGATACGCTGCCACCCATGATTTTGGCTCTCCTGCGCCAGTTGGTTTATGAGGTGGGGGTGGCCCAGTCCGATATATCAGTAGGCGATCCGGTGGCGTATTTCACAGACCCATGGTATCTTCCCCTGGCATCCGAATTTCCTGATATCCAGTATCTGGACCATTATTCCTTTCCCGGCCGTGTTCAGGTGCAGCATTCCAACACACCCTTTTACTGGAGCACCTCCGATGCCGACGGCAAACTTACGGATTATCTTCCAGTGTCCTTTGCCGAAGCCGACTACATCATCAACTTTGCGGTGCTCAAGGGACATTCTGCTGGAATTACGGTTTGTGCCAAGAATCACTACGGGTCTTTAATCAGAAATCCCGTGGGAGTCGAATGGGAGGTACAAAAAGATTATTACGATTTACATGAAAGCCTACCCAACGCAGTTGGTCGCCGGGCAGGGGGTACTATCGGGCACTGGTGGATTTGATGGGTCAACAGGAATTGGGTGCCAAGACGGTTCTCTATCTGATCGATGGTTTGTATGGCGGGTATTACTGGGAAGGCACACCGTATCGGTGGACTATGCCGCCTTTTAACGGAGACTGGCCGTCGAGCTTGTTTGTTTCACAAGATCCGGTGGCCATTGACTCCGTTGCCTATGATTTTCTGTATGCCGAATGGCCGGATGTGGTCGAAGGGGGCACTGGTGACCCCGGCGTCTGGAAGGCGGTGCTCAGGATTATCTGCATGAAGCAGCCTTGGCTGACGATCCACCCTCCGGAACGTTTTATGATCCCGAAAATGATGGGACGGCGATGGACAGTCTGGGCGTTCACGAGCACTGGAACAATTCTGTTGATAAGCAGTATTCGCGGAATTCGGGACTTGATGAGGGATCGAGCTGATTTCGGGTTTTTGTGATGGAGATTTTAATGAGGATTTTGATGTTGATGGGAAGGAATCTGGCATTATATATATTAAACCCAAAGGACGTCGGTTTAGAAGACTTCGCAGCTAACTTTGGCCGAATTGATTGTAGACATATAGATTAAGGCAAAAAATAGTCGTTGGTGCGCTATCCCTTAAAAATATAGTATTTTCGCATAATATAGTTTATCATAACAGCAGAAACAATATTAACCGAAAACGCATATGTTGTTTGCATGTCGTAATACCTTATTAGAAACCCCATCATGCTTGTACCAATTACGACACTTACTCCCGATACGAGATAAAACAATCCTATTTCAATAATTCTATGATGCTTGCCCGATTTGAATACCCAAAATACGTTTATAATGTAGGCAACCATATTCGAGCAAATAAATGCGACTCCATTTGATAGCATGGAATTGAGTGAACGAGTTGCCACATTCAACTTCCGTAACAGTTAATCCTAAAATGACAATAAAAAAGTCGTTTTCCTGCAATGAAGGGAAAATTTTCCACGCAACAAGATGAAAAATAACTATATGCACAAAAGTTGCAAGACCGCCTGAAATCCCATACTTTATAAACTGAACCAACGGGCCAGCTTCCACTCCTTTAAATTGTTCAATATAGCTATCGCTCAATAAAGACCTCCCCAAAGTGGAATTTTTCAAATAGCTTGTGATTATATAGATCGATTCCCCTTTGTGTTTGATTTTTATTATCGGCAAATTGTATCGATAGTTTAGCAATTGGTTTCAACTTGCTCTTTGAAAATTTGTCGGCCAGCTGCACTTAATCACTACAGCTGTGATATAAATTTGTACAATCAACTTTTAGATATCTCGCGATTTGCCGTGAGGTAGTTCATCCCGGAACTCGAAGAGGTAGCAATTGCCGAGGGATCAGGTCCCATGATTTTCGGAATACTTGATCGCACAATCTTTTGAGCCGACGACAAGCTAGGAACCGGTATCACATTCGAATCATGAACGACATTTCAATGGATCCTGCAGGGCTCCAGAGACGACAAATTCATGCGCATCTATGAAAAAGATGAAGTCTCATTGTTCAGAATTTTGAGCCACTTCTTGGACGTTTCGGAATGTGCCAACTGCTTCGAAACATACGCCGTTTCCTCCCCACCGAGCTAAAAGAGATGGTCGAAATCCTTGAATTCAGAACACTTGAAAATCTATGATATCCCAAAAACAGCCTCGGTAGACACGATCATGGATGCAATTTTGCAGGCTCATGTGAAAATGTCAATAATTTGAGTCACCAGGACGTGAATGTAACTGCAAGCGACACGCATTAACAACACCAGAAAAAGTTAAGCCGTTCGTTGAAGAACGGCTTGCAAAGTGATGATATTCATTTATTTGGTAGGCGGTACTGGGATTGAACCAGTGACTTCTACCGTGTGAAGGTAGCACTCTCCCGCTGAGTTAACCGCCCGAATTTACTGCTTGTGAATTAATATTTAACCTTAAATAATGGGTTATGAAAATTAAATCAAGCGCTTTTTTTGCAGATGGCTTAACAATTCTAATCTTAGGATGGAAAGCCCGGTTACAAACCTGATTATTAATCAGTCTTCTAACATTGGCGCATAACCGGCGTATCACCATAAAATATTATCGTAGGGGTTGTTGCCCGATTTATATAGTTTCTTCCGGATTTTCCGGCAATTCTTCCGTTGGCTGTATTTGTACCTCACGCAGGGTGTCCTTGGGAATGTCGGTTTCCGAAGTTTGAACCGGACCCGCCTGGGTTTGTTGTGCCTCTTTGCCGCTTGATTCAGAATTTTCGGAGGCTCCCTGGTCGTCTTCCAACTCTTGGCTCGAGTCTACGATAATTGCCTGGTTTCCTTCGTTGGTAGCTGCGGCGAGTTCTTCGATTTCTTTGGGAGTCGGGAGATCCCTGAGATTTTTCAGGTCAAAGATTTCCAAGAACCGCTTGGTTGTTGCATAGATCAGGGGCCGACCGGCAATTTCTTTGCGGCCCAGAACCCTGATCAGTTTACGTTCCAGCAATATGCGGATCACACCGCCGCAGTCCACGCCTCGCAGATGCTCGATGTCGCTGCGGATAATGGGTTGTTTATAGGCAATTATGACCAGAGTTTCCAGGGCCGGCTTGCTGAGACGCAGCGGTTTTGGCTGGATGAGTTTTTTGATCCAATCGGTGTATTGGGGACGGGTGCGTATCTGATAGCCGCCTGCAACTTCGTCAAGGTAAAACCCTCCTCCCCGCACTTCATATTCCGCAGCCAGCTCCGCCATGGCTTTACGGATTTCAGCGGTTTCAGCCTGGATGAGGATTTTTTTTAACCGGTCAACCGTCAACGGTTCATCGGCCACAAACAATAGGCTTTCGATGATGTATTTAATATCTTCCATTATATGTATAGAATCCGAATGATTCCGGTATTTAAATTTTGGACAATTCGAATCAGTGTCAGTTTGACCATTTCCAGAATGGCCAGAAAAGTGATGATAACCTCATGTTTGCTGGGGCTATCGGAAAACAATTCCAAAAAGGTAATAGAGGACTTGACCTCTAAAATTTCCACGATTTGGGTAATTTTTTCCTTGACCGAAATTTCATCGGCGGTGAGTTCAACGCGATGGCCGTCTGGAATTCTTTCAAGTATTTTCTGAAAGGCATCAATCAGCTCAAATAAGCCGATTTTAATAAACTCATCATCCGAACTCGTTAAAAACTCATCACGACTGGGGTTTCTGACAAATGTTTTCTCGCCCAGCAGATTTCGTTCTATCAGCTGGTCGGCTGCCGACTTCATCTGCAGGTATTCCAGCAGCGGCCGGGTAATCTCCTGCATCGGGTCTTCTTCCTCTTCGTCATCATGAGTGGGCAGCAGCATCCGTGATTTTATCTGGGTGAGGGTGGAGGCCATTAAAAGAAAATCACCGGCATAATCAATGTTCATTGCCTTCATTAATTCGAGGTACTGGAGATACTGGTCGGTGATCAGGGCGATTGGGATATCATAAATATCCAAATCATTTTTTCTGATCAAATGAATCAGCAGGTCCATGGGACCTTCGAAAATTTTCTCCAGCTGAACCTGGTATAATTTTTCCATCATATTTTTATCGCCGCTCTGACATCCTCCATGGTTTTTCGAGCTACCAGACGGGCCTTGTTGCTGCCCTCGATCATGATGTCGTTCACCAGTTCGGGCCGGGACTCGTAATAGGCGCGTTTTTCTCGAATGGGCTCAAGGGCAGCGATGAGACCCTGAGCCATTTTTTGTTTGCACTCCACGCAACCGATTCCTGCCGTGCGACACTGTTCTTCGATTTCTTTCACAACTTGCGGATCCGTGTAGAGTTTGTGGAAATCGAATACGTTGCAAACATCGGGGTTGCCGGGATCACTGCGCCTTTGACGCTGGGGATCGGTAATCATGCGAGCCACTTTCGCACTTATTTCTTCAGGGCTGTCTGACAAAAAGATGGCATTGTTGTAACTTTTGCTCATTTTGCGGCGATCAATGCCCAGTATTTTAGGCGTTTCAGTCAGAATGGTTGCCGGTTCCGGAAATACGTTGCCATAAAAGTGATTGAAACGCCGGGCGACTTCCCGGGTGATTTCGACATGAGGGGCTTGGTCCACGCCGACGGGAACCCCGTAAGGTTTGTATATGATAATATCGGCAGCCTGCAGTACCGGATAACCCAGGAAGCCGAAGGTGGACAAATCCTTATTGGTCAATTCTCCGATCTGTTCTTTATAGGTCGGGTTTCGCTCCAGCCAGGGTACCGGCGTGATCATGGTGAGCAGTAAAAAAAGTTCAGCATGTTCCTTGACTTGGGACTGGACGAACAGTGTGCTCTTTTCCGGCGTGAGTCCGGCGCTGAGCCAGTCTATCATTATTTCTTTTCTATTTTTTTCAATAGGTTCGGTATTGTCGTAGTCGCTTGTCAAGGCATGCCAGTCGGCAATGAAGAAATAACATTCATAGTCGTCCTGCATATTGACCCAGTTCGCCAGTGCTCCAAGTAAATTACCCAGGTGAAGGGGTCCTGTGGGTCGCATGCCACTTAAAATTCGTTTCTTTTGACTCATGAATTGATGCCTTTCCTCCGCGTTAAGGGTAAATTTTCCGGTCAGCAGTTAAACTCCATTATACAGAGCACGATGAACGGAATTAAAAAATTCTTTATAACAAATCCTTGATTCCTTGGAAACCAAAATCGCCGTCAATGGGACTATACCCGAACAAACCGGAAATAATGAATTGAAAATGCTTTTAAAGGCCTAAGCCGAGCTGTATCACTGGCGTTCAAGATAATGGCGGGCAAAATCAATTTCATCTTTTTTAGTTTTGAGCTTTCCATCCAGTTTGGCATCCAAAACCGCCGCCAGGACTTGCCGGTAAATCGGTCCGGGGGTTAGCTGCATTTTTTTCAAATCCTTGCCTTTTAGCGCTATACTAATTCTTCGTAAATCGGTAAAAAAATGGGAGATGGCTTTTTTAACCGTTTTTTGTTTCGCCGTCGCCATCATATAAAGAATCAACTCGGTTCTAAAACCTGCGAGTTTTCTGTAAAGAACGCTGTTTGAAACCCTTCGATTTCGTTCGAGCCAGATACCACATTTGTTGGCTTTGAAACGTTCAACACAAAAAATTTTTACGTATTCCGGTGCCAGTTCAAAACGGCGGCAGATTTCCTGGGTTAGTTTCGCATCACATTGATTGATCAGGACCAGAAAAAAAACGATCCACTTCTGATAAGCTTCATCCAAAAAGAGCAAATCATGCCAGGACAGGACTTCTTTGACGGAGGAAAGCTGTGAAATGAAATTTTTGTCCAAGACGATGGAGGGATGGATCACCTTGAGCAGATTAAAATCATTGAGTCTTACGATGGCGGCCACCGGATTTTTTTCTTCCATAATGAGACGCAGTTCAGTGAATACCCGTTTGCCGCTCAACCCTCTGAAAAAATCCATGGTGACCGCATTTGAAATCAGGCCGGCGGTTAATTTGCCAATGGTGAAGTCAAAACGCTGTTCAAAGCGGATTGCACGGAACACCCTGGTGGGATCCTCCACAAAACTCAAGTTATGTAAGATTCGTATGATTTTTTCTTTGATATCTTTGCGAGCGGCAAAAAAATCGATTAATGTGCCGAATTTATCCGAGTTCAAATGAATTGCCAGGGTGTTGATGGTGAAATCTCTACGGTACAGATCGAGTTTGATCGAACTCATTTCCACCACCGGCAGGGCAGCCGGAAATTTGTAGTATTCCATTCTGGCTGATGCCACGTCAATTTTAAATCCATCCGGAAAAATAATGACGGCGGTACCGAACTTTTCATGGGTATGGATCCGGGCACCCATCAACTTTGCATATTTTCTGGCAAAGTCAATTCCTTCGCCTTCGATGACAATATCCAGATCCTCATCTTTGCGGTATAAAAACAGGTCTCGGACAAATCCCCCGACGGCAAAGGCCTCACATCCGATGTCATCCGCCACCTCGCCGATTTGCTGTAATCTCCTAATCAAGTCCCCTGAGAGTCGCTCTTTCATAAACCGGGCAACATTTCTAGTGCGGGCGTGGGCCGATCCCTTTAACGGGTCGGGTGATATCTGCGATTTTGGTTCAGACTGACCCACCAGGATATTTAAAAGGTCGGTGCGGGTTATCACACCACTAATGGTTGCGCTTTGCATAACCGGCAGAATTCGCTGTTTATTATCGATGATTTTTTCCTGTATTTCCAGAAGATCGGCATCCGGTCCAACGGTGGCCACCTCCGTGGTCATGTACTCACTGACCGGGACCTGATCCAGCTTGTGATAAAGTGCTTTTTCGATCACCTGCCGCGTGATGTATCCCCTGAGTTTTTCGGTGCCATTTGATTTTTCCGTGACCAGAAGGGCGTTGAGATTGTAGCGCGTGATGATGTTCTGGGCCTTTTTACAGGTTACATCGGTACTGATGGCAATGGCCGGCGCAGACATCAAATCTTTTGCCAGGCGGCGGCTCTTGATTTTATCGTATAGGATTTGAATCAACCGGGTCTCTGTTTGGGCCAGAGTTTCTCCTTTAATGGATGCGGCGGCGGCATAGGGATGTCCACCGCCGCCGAAGTCTGCCAAAATAATTCCCACATCTACTTCATTAATCCTGCTGCGAGCGACCACGTAAATTTTATTTTCCATCCGTGCAATGGCGAAAATGGCATCGATGTTTTCCATTTTCATCATTTTTTGAACCAGAAAGGCAAAATCCGCCATATATTTTTCCAACGTTACGCTGGTGACAACAATTTCGATCCCGCCGATGTGATAGCGGCTGACCGCCTGAATCATATCATTCAGGAGCACAACCTGTTCAGGACTCAACTCCCTGGCAATTAAATCGGATACAATGTTTAAATTGGCTCCCATGGACAAAAGAAATGCAGCCGCTAAAAAATCTCTTTCGGTGGTGGACGGAAAGGTAAATGAGCCGGTGTCCTCGTACAGTCCCAGGCAGATAATGGTGGCTTCCTCCGGTTCAATGTGGATCTTTTTCTTTTTGATGATTTCCGTCAAAATCGTCACATTTGCTCCGGTGTTTCCATGAACCTCCAGGCTGCCTTTGATATCGTTGCCTGTCGGGGGATGGTGATCATAAATATGGATTTCGATATCGGATCTTTCCAGCAGTTCGGCGAGTTTTCCGATGCGGCCGCGTTGCCGGGTATCCACCAGAATCAGTCGCTTTACCCTGGAAAAATCGATATCGCTGATCTCAACCATATTGAATAGGTAAGCCATGGAATCAATGAAAAAATTCTTCAGGTTTTTTTCCTGGGAACCCGGAAATACAACCAGAGCATCGGGATACAGTTTTTGAGCGGCCAGCATTGAGGCGAGGGCGTCAAAATCTGCATTCACATGGGTTGTGATGACTTCTATTTCTCTATTTTCATTGTATTTATTCGTTTTGTTCACAGCAGGATCTCATCCTGAAGAGAAAACATACGTTAGGCGGTCGAATCATTCAGACATTCTCAAATCGTAGAATCGGGTTGAATTTCAGCGGCATTGTCCAACAACTGTGAGGCTACCATAAATAAAAAGGTATTGCCAATAGCATAATGGCCGGCTTACTAAGAATTACGAAAGGCTGAATATTTTCAGAAGGTTTTGATAAAAACTTAAGTTTTTTTTTCGATGGCCGATAAACACTCTGATCAATGAATTCTTCATTAACGAGAAAGCATATTAAGTATTGGTATCGGGGTATAAAATAAAAAAAGACGATAGACCACCGGCCAATATTTTCCATACCAAATCATCAGGGAGGTAGATCATGCCTGTTTATCAGTGGGTGGGCAAAAACAGAAAGAATGAGGTCCAAAAAGGTGAAATTGAAGCTGTCAGCGAAGAAGCCGTAACGGCACAGCTAACGCGCCAGCGAATTACACCGACCAAAGTCAAGAAAAAGCCCAAAGACCTTTTTGAAAATGTCAGTTTTCTCCAGCCCAAAGTCAAAGAACGGGATGTGATACTTTTTGCCAGGCAATTTTCGACCATGATTGATGCCGGACTGCCCATCATTCAGTGTCTCGATATTCTCTACAGCCAGCAAGCCAACACTACTTTTAAAAAAATGCTTAAAGAAATCAAAGAGTCCGTCGAAGGCGGCGCGACTCTGGCCGAAGCGCTCAAGAAATTTCCCAGGCAATTCGATAATCTTTTCGTGAATATGATTGCCGCCGGTGAGGCGGGCGGTATCCTCGACGGAATTTTGAGACGGCTTGCAGCCTATATGGAAAAAGCAGCCAAGCTCAAAGCCCAGGTGAAAGGCGCGATGACCTATCCTATCGTCACACTTATTATTGCGGTGGTTGTGTTAGCCGTCATTTTGGTTTTTGTCATTCCTGTTTTCGAGGAAATGTTCGCCGACTTCGGTGGCGAACTTCCGCTCCCGACCCAGATTGTTGTAGCGATGAGCGATATGGTAAAAAGCAAAATTATTTATATTGTCATCGGACTGGTTCTCTTTATTATTGCCTTCAAAAAGTTTTACCGTACTGAAAAAGGACGAGAGATCGTTGACAAATTGCTTTTGAAACTTCCCGTATTCGGGGATTTGTTGCGCAAAGTGGCTGTCGCCAAGTTTACCCGTACCATGGGGACCATGTTGTCCAGCGGTGTGGCTATATTGGAAGCACTGGATATTGTTGCCAAAACCGCAGGCAATAAAACGGTTGAAAATGCCATCTACAAGGTTCGCAAGGGTATTGCGGAGGGACGCACCATGGCAGATCCACTGGCCCAAAGTGGTGTCTTTCCTTCAATGGTTTGTCAGATGATCAGCGTTGGAGAATCCACCGGGGCTTTAGATGCCATGCTGGGGAAAATTGCCGATTTCTATGATGAGGAAGTTGATCAGGCCGTTGAGAACCTGACCTCCTTGATTGAGCCCTTTATGCTGGTATTTTTAGGTGTGACCATCGGCGGGTTGGTTGTGGCGATGTACCTTCCGATATTTAAAATGGCCGGGGCCATTTCTTAAACCCTTGAGGCGAAGGCAAAAGCAGTACTGGATTCAGGAATGTGATAATCTTATCGGATCTTGTGTCGCACTTGCCGCAGAATTTTGCGCCAAAGGCTTGTGCGACTATTTAGTTGCAGCATAACTGAGACCTATTTTCCTCTCGATCGATTTACACCTGTTTGCATTGAAGGCTCGGATCCGGTATTGCCGATATTCTGGCCATCCGTCCTGCCATTGATAACTCCTACTTCGGGGAGACCCGCCGGTGCTTCATTTCATTGGTCGTAAACTATTATGGGGATTCACTTGCATTCGCGTGACCTATGGTCAGCGTCGAGGCAAAATTAGCTTATGATCCACGCAATACAAATGCCTGAAGGGGAACTCAGAAAAAAGCTGAAGTGGCTGATGCTTTTTCGGGTGCTTTTTTCTACACTCCTGCTGGGCTCTTCAATATTAATGCAACTTGGGGAATCACCCCCACCCTTTGGCTCCCCCCTGAAATTTTTATATGGCATCATTGGTTCCATCTTTTTTCTTTCCGCTATCTATGCGCTGGGCTTATACCATATAAAGCACCATATTGTATTCGCTTACGTACAGATATTCATCGATACCATGATGGTGACGGCCGTTTTATTTGTAACCGGCAGCTTCTCGAGTATTTTTTCCTTTCTGTATCTGGTTATTATAATTTATTCCAGCATGTTGCTGCCGATCAGGGGAACAATTATCATGGCAGCTTTATGCAGTATCCAATTCGGCATTCTGGTGGATCTCGAATATTATGGCGTGATTTATCCCTTTGGGAAGAACGACGGGCTTCTCGCTTCGGTTTACCCCGGGAGTCAGGTTTTCTATAAAATTTTGATAACGATGATAGCCTGCTTCGCTGTTGCACTTCTCAGCAGTTTCCTGTCCGAACAAGTTCGAAAAACCAGGAAAGAATTGCAGACCATGGAAGACCATGTAAAGCGCGTTGAAAAAATGGCATCTATTGGAGAGATGGCTGCCGGCATGGCTCATGAAATCAAGAATCCTCTTGCTTCCCTGTCGGGCTCCATTCAGCTGCTCAGTGAGGAAATTCAGTATGATCCCGATCATGATAGACTCATGCGGATCATACTGCGTGAGGCGGATCGTTTAAGTTCACTGGTAAACAATTTCCTTTTATACGCACGTCCACCTGCCGGCAGAGTCGAGGCCATCGAACTCGATAAAGTTTTGACGGATACTGTCGAATTGTTAAAAAAAGATGCCGCCACTGACGGCCGTATCACCATTGCCAGAAAAATCCAATCTGACATCTGGATTTCCATGGACCCTATGCATCTACGTCAGATTTTTTGGAACCTTTTACTAAATGCAGCAGAGGCCATCAACGGTGAAGGGATCATTGATATTGAAACACATGCCTCAAAGAACAGGCATGTATTTGTTCGAATCGCTGATGAAGGTTGCGGCATGACCCGCGAGGAACTCAAATCAATTTTCGATCCTTTTTTCACCACCAAACCTTCCGGAACAGGTCTTGGTCTATCCATCGTTCACCGCATCCTCGAGTCTTATGACGCCTGGTTGAATGTCGATAGTGAACCCGGTAAGGGAACTGCGATTACCCTGCAATTCAAACAGATCGAACCTCCCTTGAATAGCCTGCCAACTTGAACTTGACAGCTTTGTGTAAATGAGATATCAAAAGCGATTTTAAGTCTTTATCCGCCCAAGTGGGCATCACCCTTAAAATAATACGGTCAGCCGAAGGACTTCAGATCATGCGTTGTTCCGTCGGCGGTGTCCGTCACCCTTGACACCATGGCTTTGATGGAGTGGGGCTGCCCGGCCAGGGTATCGTCTGTCACTAACGGGATTGCCGACTTTTCATTAGCATCTACGACGTTGTCCTTTGAACAAATAGTTGAGGAATATGGAAAAAATAAGCGAATTGCTTCAAAAACGATTAGAGAAAATCGAGGAATTAAAGAACAATAAAATCAATCTGTTCCCCAATGGGTATGTTGTATCACACACCATCAATAATATTCGAGATATTGTCGAAAAAGATCCTGAATCTTTGACGGAAGAGGGGCCTTTATTTGCATCAGCCGGCCGCATGATGGCGATCAATAGCTTCGGGAAAAGCGCTTTCATACGTTTCAGAGATCGAAGCGGTCTGCTCCAGGCCTACATAAGAAAAGATCAAATCGGTGATGACGCCTACCACCTTTTCAAACAGCTTGATATCGGTGATTTTGTAGGCTTAAAAGGGTCCATGTTCCAAACCCGCACCGGTGAATGGACCCTGTTGGTCCGTGAATTCCATCTGCTCTGTAAAACCACCCGCCCCCTGCCGGAGAAGTTTCATGGTCTGCGGGATCCGGAAAAACGCTACCGTCAGCGTTATATTGATTTGATGATGAATGAGGATGTCCGTGAGATATTTATCAAACGCAGCCGGATCATTCAGCACATTCGTAATTTTTTTCTAGACCGGGACTTCCTTGAAGTCGAAACTCCCATGATGCAGCCGGTCCCGGGAGGAGCGGAAGCCGCCCCGTTTAAAACCCATCATAAAGCACTGGGAATGAACCTCTACCTGCGCATTGCTCCGGAACTGTATCTGAAACGACTGGTTGTCGGCGGGTTTGAAAGAGTTTTTGAAATCAACCGCAACTTTAGAAATGAAGGGGTTTCGACCCAGCATAATCCGGAATTCACCATGGTTGAATTTTACCAAGCTTATGCCACCTACTCCGATTTGATGGAACTAACCGAACAGCTGATAGCCGGTGCTGCCATGGCGGTAAACGGATCGGCCAAGATCAGCTATCAGGGGCAGAGTATCGATATGACGGGAAATTGGCGGCGCATGACGCTTTTTTCGGCCTTGGAGGAGATAGGGGGTATTGATCGACAGCTTTTAAACAACAAAGAGGGCTTGCTGGAATTTGCATCCCGCAAGGGAATTAAAGTAACCAAAACCGGCCAGCTGGGCAAAGTGATCACCAAGCTGTTCGACGTCCTGGTTGAGCCCGAGTTGATTCAACCCACATTTATCACCGGTTACCCGGCGGAAGTTTCTCCGCTGTCTCGGCGCAGCGATCAGGAACCTGATCTCACCGAGCGATTTGAACTTTTTATTGCCGGGCGGGAGATCGCCAATGGATTTTCGGAGCTTAATGATCCGGTCGACCAGCGTCAGCGGTTTGTCCAGCAGGTTGAAGGAAGGGATGCCGGCGATGAAGAAGCTCACCGGATGGACGACGATTATATCGAGGCCCTGGAGTACGGGATGCCCCCGACCGCCGGGGAAGGCATCGGCGTCGACAGGCTGGTCATGCTGCTTACCGATGCAGCCTCCATCCGGGAGGTAATCCTCTTTCCCCATATGAAGAGCGCAAAGGGTAGTGAGCAGGGGGCGGATAAATTGACTATTGAAGATCTGAATATTCAATCTTCAATCGACAATATTCAATCATTTGAAGAGGGAGAAAAGATTTCAAACCAGTTTTTTGACATCGAATGTAAAAAAAACTTTTAGAGTATAAATATCCCATGGGGTTCGAATTATTTATCGGCCGTCGCTATCTGAGGGCCAAACAAAAACAGGCATTCATCTCCCTGATCACCATCCTGTCAATTGCCGGTGTGGCGGTGGGGGTGATGGCCTTGATTGTGGTTATTGCGGTGATGAGCGGATTTGAGGCTGATCTTAAAAGCCGTATTTTAGGTGGACAGCCCCAGGTGATGCTCAGACGTCACGGCGGCGCATTTACAGAGTACCGTCAGATCCTCAAAGAGGTGGAAAAGACCGAAGGCGTGGAAGCCGCTACGCCGTTTATTCTTTCTCAGATCATGCTGCGGGCAAAACACGGTGCAGCTGGTGCCGTTTTAAGGGGAATCGATCCTGAATCCGCCGGCCGGGTCATGAAAACACTTCAAAAGCTCGATTTGCCTGATCCGACTGCCGCAACATCTTCACCGGACGTCGTTCCACATGTCCCGGGCATTGTATTGGGCCGTGAATTGGCCAGAAATCTCAGGGTCGAAAAAGGAGATGTAATCCATTTAATTGCTCTGCGAGGCAGCTTATCACCCATCGGGCATCTGCCGGCGATGAAGCAGTTTAGGGTCACCGGCTTTTTTGAATCCGGCATGTATGAGTATGATCAGACCTTTGCCTACATCAATATCAAAGATGCCCAGAAAATTACGCGCATCGGGGATGCGGTGGAGGGACTTGATATTCGGGTGACCGATCTTTACGATGCGAGAAATATAGCGCAAAGGATCGTTGCCAAATTAGGGCTTCCGTATTGGGCGCAGGATTGGATGCAGATGAATCGCAATCTTTTCAAAGCGCTGAAGCTCGAAAGACGGGTTATGTTCATCATTTTGGTACTCATTATTCTGGTGGCGGCGTTTAATATCGCCAGCAGCCTCATTATGATGGTCATGGGAAAAACTAGAGACATCGCCATTTTAAAGGCCATGGGAGCCACTGAGCGCAGCATCAGAAAAATATTTGTTTTTAACGGCATGGTCATTGGATCTATCGGCACCATTTTAGGTTTGTGTCTGGGACTCGTTGTCTGCGCGGTGCTCAAACGCTATAATATCCACGAGCTGACTGGAGATATTTACTACTTTACGACGACATTGCCGGTGAAACTTGAATTTACAGATGTTGTATCCATCATCGGCGCTGCGTTGTTGATATGTTTTTTTGCAACACTGTATCCGGCGTTGCAGGCCGCCAAGCTGAGCCCTGTTGAGGCCATCCGGTACGGTTGATACCGGGAGTTTGGATAAAAGTGAGATCAAACGCATTAGAAATCAGAGGGTAAATTCACTGCCCCGGCTAATACATGTTTGACTGGGAAAACAATGCAACTTGAGAATCACGGAAATGGTTCCGGTCCTTTGCCTGATTTAATAACCGTTCGTAATTTATGTAAAAGCTTTACCAACGGGGGTGCCAGCATTGACATATTAAGAGACCTCAATTTCGATTTGGCGGCTGGTGAGACCGTTGCCATCGTTGGGGCCTCCGGCATTGGTAAATCGACGCTGCTTCATATCCTTGGCGCCCTGGATCGGCCGGACAGCGGCCAATTGTTTTTTAAGGGAGAAAATGTTTTTTCATATGACGATACCGCTCTGGCCCGGTTTCGCAACCAATCGGTGGGATTTGTTTTTCAATTCCACCACCTTTTGCCCGAATTTAATGCGGTCGAAAATACAATGATGCCGGCACTGATAGGCGGTGCCGGCAGGCGCAATGCAGAGCGAATTGCCGAAGAGTTACTGGTTAGGGTCGGTCTTAAGGACCGCCTGCTTTATCGGGTGGGTAAATTATCCGGCGGAGAACAACAGCGTGTGGCCCTGGCAAGGGCACTGGTGTTAAAACCTGCCGCACTGCTGGCCGATGAACCCACCGGTAACCTGGATGAATCCAACAGTGAACACATCCACTCTTTACTGATAGAGTTAAACCAGGAATACTCAATGGCCCTGGTTGTCGTCACCCATAATTCACAACTTGCCTCTTTTATGTCCCGCCGCGTGACGATTGCTGATGGAAAATTGACAGGCCCTCCATGACCAACTCCCTGCAGGCAACCCAATCGGCCAGTGGAAAGGCTTTCGAGCGACGGCCTGAATTTCATGAACTCAAAGGGGTTTGTTTCAAAGATAGGGTAACGGTTTCGGCGGGATATTTAGTGGGCACAATATCTGAGCAGCCATATTTTAAAGATTTTATGATTTACCGCGTATGCCTGATTCTTTTTATGGTTATAGGCATTCTATTCGAGAGTGCCTATGCCCAGCAACCCAACAGCGTTGTTATTTTGCCTTTTGAAATACATGCCCAGGATGATTTATCATATTTACAGAAGCAAATTCCGCAAGCTATTAAGACCCAGCTTGAGAAGGAAGGCGTCAATGTACTTATTTTAGACACGATATCTAGTTCTTCCTGGAAAAATCTCACTGAAATTACGGCCGAAATTCGTAAGCTCGGTGCCGAAACGGGCGCCGATTATGTTGTCTGGGGGAGTTTGACGCTGCTCGGCCAAAATTTCAGTCTGGACGCAAAACTGCTGGCCTACGAGGATAGTGCAGAACCGTTCGCTTTTTCGGTGGAAGGAGAAGGCATCGAAAACCTGCCCGGTTCTGTGAACATACTGGTGCAGGAGCTGGGATTAAAGCTGTTTAAGCGGCAGAAAATCATGCAGATCTTGATTAAGGGTAATAATCGTATCGAAGAGGATGCCATTAGAAGGGTTATCAAAATTAAAGAAGGAGATTTATACCAACTTAAGATCATATCCGATGAGTTAAAATCTATCTACAAGATGGGTTATTTTGACGACATTCGGGTAGAAGCACAAAACCTAACGGACGGCAAATCAATTATATTCACGGTTACGGAGAAACCCACGGTTCGGAACATCCTCATAAAAGGCAATACCTGGGTGTTTGACGATGATGAAATCAAAGAAGTTCTCACGATCCGAAAAGGATCCATTCTCAATATCAATACCATCCAAAGTGACATGCGGCGGATTGAAGAGCTTTACAAAGAAAAAAATTTCCACAATGTAAAAGTTAGTTTCAATGTCTACGCGCGAGACGACTTTCAGGCCGACATCGAATATGACATTGAAGAAGGCAAGAAGTTACAAATTAAGGAAATCAACTTTGTGGGAAACAGTGCCTTCTCCGCCGGAAAACTGAAAGGATTGATAGGGACATCGGAAAAAGGGTTTTTATCATGGCTTACCAGTTCCGGTGATCTCAATCAGGAAAACTTGAGTCAGGACGCGGCAAAACTGACGGCTTTTTATCAAAACAACGGTTACGTCCAGGCCAGAGTTGGAGAGCCGGAAGTAAAATTCGAAGAAGACGGCATTGTCATCACCATTCGCATCGATGAGGGGCCCCGGTTCAAAGTCGGTGACGTCACCATGGCCGGGGATTTGATTATTCCCCAGGAGCAACTGCTAGAAAAACTTAAAATAACCGCAGAAGAATATTATAACCGTGAAACCTTGCGCACGGATGTTCTCAATTTGACGGATATTTATGCGGATGAAGGCTATGCCTACGTGGATATTTCACCACGTATCGACCAGGACACCGAAAAATTGGTCGTCAACATTATTTTTGACATTGACAAGGGTAAACAGGTTTATTTTGAAGAAATCACCATCAGCGGGAACACCAAAACCCGGGACAAGGTGATTCGCCGACAGTTGCAGGTTTATGAACAGGAGCTTTACGGCGGACGACGGTTAAAACGCAGCGTGAGAAATTTATATCGACTGGATTTTTTTGAGGATATCAAGGTAAATACGGATAAAGGCAGTGCCGATGACCAAATGCGACTGCGTATAGACGTGATTGAAAAAAATACCGGTGCGTTTAGTTTTGGTGCCGGGTACGGGAACGTGGAAAATCTTTTTCTGACCGCCTCTGTTGCTGAAAGAAACCTGTTTGGACGTGCTCAGACGCTGTCGCTCAAAGGACAGGTGGGGGCCAAGACTACCCGTTTCACCTTGAGCTTTACGGAACCATGGATGTTTGATATTCCCTTATCCGCCGGTGCGGATATCTATAACTGGAACTATGATTTCAGTACTTACGATAAAGACAGCATCGGCGCAGTGTTGCGTCTCGGATATCCGTTAATTGATTATACCCGGGGGTATCTGTCCTATAACTACGATATTGCAGATATTAAAAATGTGAGTGACGACGCTGCCAACTCGATCAAAAACGATGAAGGGGAAAATATTAAAAGCAGTATCGAGACGAG
Source organism: uncultured delta proteobacterium (assembly GCA_963723215.1). Taxonomy (GTDB): domain Bacteria; phylum Desulfobacterota; class Desulfobacteria; order Desulfobacterales; family JAFDCJ01; genus JAFDCJ01. The sequence goes on along the minus strand of CAVRQG010000019.1, from coordinate 16,347 downwards.
TATAAAATATGATTCCAGGGATCAGCTTTTTCACCCAACCCATGGGTCTATGCAAAGCCTCTCGTACGAATTTGCAGGTCTGGGCGGGACTGTTGGATTTAACAAAATTATCGGGGAAACCGGCTGGTATTTTCCGCTGTTTATGGCAAGTAATCGGTGTCCTGCACGGCAAAGCCGGTTATGTCAAACAGCTTAAAGGTAAATCCCTGCCTGATTATGAAAAATTTTACATGATCGGCATCGATGGGCTGCGTGGATTTGAACGCGATGACCTGAGTCCGAGGGATGATAACGGCTCCGAGGTCGGCGGCAACAAATTTGTGCAATTTAATGCCGAAACTCGATTCCCTTTGGTAAAGGAAGCCGGTGTATATGGCGTATTCTTTTTTGACACCGGGGATATTTATTCTGAGGATGAGGATATCAATCTTGGCGATCTGCGGGAAAGTGCCGGCGTCGGAATCCGCTGGCTTTCACCCATGGGGCCGATCCGATTGGAGTACGGATGGATCCTCGACCCGAAGCCGACGGACCAAGGTTCCGGAAGTTGGGAATTTTCGATGGCGACGTCATTTTAGACGACTCGGCCCCGGCATCTTGATTGAGGGATTTTGCAGTAGAATTATCATTCCAATTTTTAATTACGTGCTATTTTAATAAAAATAGGCTATATGACCCATTGTTTTTTTAATCACAGCAGGCACAATATCCAGTCCCCGGTGGGGGATATGGTAGTTAATGAACAATGAAGGGGGATACAATGAGAGATCTCAAATCAGTTTGCGTTCTAACGATTTTTATTTTTGTTTTGTTCAACAATGTTTCATTTGCCGCCGATGTTGCCAAGATCGGGGTTATCGATTTGCAAAAAATTCTTGAGACCTCCGCCGCCGGGAAGGCCATCCAGGCTGAGCTTAAAATAGAGAAGGATAAGATGGAGGAGGACCTGAAGAATAAAGGCGCCGAAATTGAAAATATCCGAAAGCGTCTTGAACGCGAATCCATGGTGATGGGCAAAGAAATGCGTGAGGAAAAAGAACGCGAGTCCAGAATTAAAATTAATGATTTTAAATCTCTTCAAAAAAAATACCGATCGAGTTTGCAAAAACTTGAGGGAAGTTTAATGGAGCAACTAAAAACCGATATCGATGAGATTGTAAAGGAAATTGGGAAAAAAGGCGGGTATCTCCTTATTATCAATAAATTTGGCGTCCTTTACTCACCCAATTCCATTGATATAACGGATAATGTCATCGGGAAGCTCAACACGAAGTACACCAAAAGAAAAAAATAACGTCACCAGCTAAAGCAGCCAGTATTATGAAGATTCCCCTGTCTAAAATCGCTGATCTGGTGCAGGGTCACGTCAGCGGCAATCCAGATAGAATGATCAGCGATGCGGCCCCCTTTGAGCAGGCCGGTACATCTGAAATCACTGTGGCCGGAAACGCCAAGTTCCTGAAAAAAATGGCGGATTGCAATGCTGCGGCAATCTTTGTTCCCACGTGATTTCAGCGACGAGGACCACAATCTCGTTCAGGTTGACAATCCTATGGTGGCCTTTGCGAAGGTGATGCAATATTTTCATCCGGCGGCAACAACCACGAGACGCCATCCATCCCGCTGCTGCGATCGGAAAAGAATTTAAATGCGGTCAAAACGTTACCATTGGCCCCATGGCGGTCATCGGTGATCAAGTTACTGTCGGCGATCAGGTCTGGCTCCATCCCGGAGTTGTCGTTGGCAACCATGTGATCATTGGCAGTGATGTTACTATCCATCCCAATGTGACCATCCTGGAACGCTGCATCATCGGCAATCGAGTGATCATCCATTCCGGTTCGGTGATTGGCAGCGATGGCTTTGGTTACGCACCCGACGGCAAATCCTACCACAAAATTCCCCACACAGGCATCGTTCAGATCGATGACGATGTTGAAATTGGGGCCAATAACGCCATCGACCGGGGCACCTTCGGCAAAACCATTATCGGCCGGGGGGTGAAGACCGACAATCTGGTGCATATCGCCCACAATGTCAGTGTCGGCGAAAACACCGTTCTGGTCGCCCAAGTCGGCATCTCCGGCAGTGTCACGATCGGTAAAAACGCCATACTGGCAGGACAGGCAGGAATCGCCGGACACCTGACCATTGGAGATGGCGCCATTGTCGGCCCCCAGACCGGCGTGGGGAAATCGGTTCCTGACGGCCAGATTGTGTCTTCCGGAATTCCGGAAATGCCCCATAGATTGTGGCTTCGTGTTCAGCGGTTTATCCCAAAATTGCCGGAATTTGGCAAAAGGCTGGCAGGATTGGAAAAGCGATTGAAATCGTTAGAAAAAAAAATGGATTGAAAAATGGAATCAAACTATGACATTCAGGGTATCATGCAATTATTGGCGCACCGCTACCCATTTTTGCTGATTGATCGCGTCATCGAGGTGATACCCGGCGACAAAATAACGGCTTTGAAAAATGTCACCATCAATGAGCCCTTTTTTCAGGGACATTTTCCGGGCAACCCGATTATGCCGGGCGTCCTCATTATAGAAGCCATGGCCCAGGCCGGTGGTATCCTCGCCTATTTAACCGGTTCCGCCGAGCAACGCGAACGGCTTATTTATTTTATGGGTATGGACCAAGTCCGATTTCGCAAACCGGTTGTGCCTGGCGATCAGATCATATTTGAAGCCAAAATAAGAAATTTTCGATCAAAGGCCGCCAAAATGTCCGGAACCGCAACCGTTGATAATCAATTGGTTGCCGAAGCGGAGTTGATGGCTTCCTTTGGAGAGCATAAATGATACATCCGACGGCCATAGTCGATACAAAAGCAGAAATCGATGCCAATGTCGATATCGGTCCCTACTCCGTCATTGCGAAGAATGTTTCGGTGGGCTCCGGGACGGTCATTGGCCCCCATGTTATTGTGGATCCCTATGTTTCCATTGGTCCGGATTGCCATATTTTTCAGTATGCATCGGTGGGTGCCCAACCCCAGGCCATCAGATTCAAAGGCGAAAAGACCTACGTAAAAATCGGACGCGGCACGGTGGTGCGCGAATTTGTGACCATTAACCGGGGGACTGAATTCGGCAGCGGGGTAACTGAAATCGGCGAAGAGAATCTGCTGATGGCCTACTGCCATGTGGCCCATGACTGCCGGACGGGTCGTAAGGTGATTCTGGCCAATAATGCGACCCTGGCTGGTCATATCACCATCGGAGATTTTGTAACCGTGGGGGGATTGGTGGCCATCCACCAGTTTGTCAGGATCGGGGAATATGCCTATATCGGCGGAAAATCCGGGGTACCCAAAGACATTCCGCCTTATGTCATTGCCGCCGGTGATCGGACTAAGCTTTACGGCCTCAACCGGGTGGGGCTCAAACGTCATGGCTTTCCCGAGACTACCGTAAACGCATTAAAAAAAGTTTACCGGATATTTTTCCGTATCGGGATCACTCTCAATGAAGCCATAGAAAGAGCCCAGGCCGAAGTGGATCATTTACCGGAAGTGATTAATTTCATTAATTTCATAAAATCCTCCCAACGGGGCATCACCCGCTAACCACTTCAGTATCTTATCGGGTTTTGTTTGACAACGTGTTGTATAAAAATGAAGGTTTCAGGTTTCAGTTGATAGGGGAGCGGCAGTTCCCCTTTTTTTTGAATCAAGACTGGAGTTGATCTCTTATGAAGAAAATCCGTGTGGGGGTGGTCGGGGTGGGCTATCTTGGCAAATTTCATGCCGAGAAGTATTCCTGCATGCCGAACGCCCAATTGGTCGGGGTGGTTGATATTGATAAGTCCCGGGCAGAGAATGTCGCTGCCGCACTGGGAACACGCGCCTTGACCGATTATCGGGAGCTATTCGGAAATGTTGATGCCGTCAGTGTTGTGGTGCCAACAGAGGCGCATTTTACCGTGGGCGCTGCTTTTCTTAATCACGATGTGGACGTGCTGATTGAAAAACCCATGACAACTACTCTCGAACAGGCTGATGAACTGATAACAATTGCGGAATCAAACCACCGGATCCTGCAGATTGGACACCTTGAACGGTTCAATCCGGCCGTGATAGCACTCAAGGATATTGTTCACAACCCGATGTTTATTGAAGCCCACCGCTTGAGTATATTCAAAGACCGCAGCACCGATGTCAGTGTGGTGCTCGATCTTATGATCCATGATATCGATATTATTATGAATGTAGTCAAATCCGAGATTAAGAGCATCCACGCCGCGGGTGTTCCGGTTATCTGCGAACACGCCGATATTGCCAATGTGCGTCTTGAATTTGAAAGCGGATGTGTGGCCAACGTCACCGCCAGTCGGATATCCATCAAGAATCAAAGAAAAATTAGATTTTTCCAGAAAGATACCTATGTATCCGTGGATTTTGCCGGCCGTGAGATCACCATCATTCGGCGGGTGGATGATTATGCCGGCGGTGTGATACCCGGAATGGATATTCAGCAGTTGTCATTTTCCGAGGCTGATGCCCTGGAAGATGAACTGGCATCCTTTATAGAAGCTGTCTACGACCGCAAAACCCCGGTGGTTTCAGGTCATGCGGGGCGAAAAGCCCTGGAAGTCGCGTTGAGTATAATGGAGCAAATCAATGCGGCAATTGGTCGTCTCGGGAATTCCGTCCCCGAATAGTGGGGCAGGAAATGAGCTCATAGAGCGATTTAAAGTGCCTGAAATATCGAATCCACCGAAAAATGAGGCGGACAAAATTGGAAAATTATCTCACTTTATATTATTTATTTAATTATAAAAATATCAATATCTTAGTTTTCTTTATATGATTTAAAACTTTAGTTAATATGCTTCGTTATTGCGGCATATTGATGGTGGCAAGACGCCTAAGTCCGCACGAAAAAGGCTAAACGAAGATGAAATCCAACACGAGTCAATTTTGCGTCGCCATTTTAGCCGGTGAGGCTTCCGGCGATCAGCACGGTGCCAAACTAGTGTCGGCCATGAAACAAAAAAATCCGGGTCTTTTTTTTTGTGGCATGGGCGGAGATGCTCTCAGGCGGGCCGGTGTGCGCATCGTGATGGAAGCCTCCGAACTGACGGTTGTGGGAATTACAGAAGTGTTTGCCAAAATCCCCTCTATTTTAAAGGGTATGGCAACGATTAAAAACCTGTCTAAAAAGCTTAAGACCCGATATTCTGATCCTCATTGACTTTCCGGATTTTAACCTTCGCATCGCCGCTCAAGCCAAAAAACTAAACATTCCGGTCTTGTACTATATCAGCCCACAGATATGGGCATGGCGACAGGGTCGGGTCAAACGGATCGGCAAGCTCGTTGATCACATGGCGGTCATCCTGCCTTTTGAGCAACGATTTTACCAAGATCACCATGTGCCGGTGACATATGTGGGCCACCCCTTGATGGATGCAAATCTGCCGGCAGCCAACCCGGTATTGAATGCCGCTACCAAAGACCAAACGGTCATCGGCCTGGTGCCCGGTTCCCGCGAAAATGAAATTGTCCGTCATCTTCCCGTCATGCTGGATGCCGTCGAGATATTGAAGAAAAAATTAAAACACGTGAGGTCTATCATTTCGCATGCTCCTTCTGTAGAGCGACAGCAGATTCAGTCAGCCATTGAGCAACATCCTCTGCGAGCGGAGATTGAGGTGGTATCAGACGGTGTGGAAAAGGTCTTTGAACGCAGCGATGTGATCGTGGCAGCTTCCGGTACGGTGACCCTTCAGGCAGCGATCCACGGTATGCCCATGGTTATCATCTACAAAGTGTCCCCCATCAGCTTTTGGCTGGGTAGGGCGCTGGTTCGAGTACCGAGTATCGGGCTGGTCAATTTGGTAGCCGGAGAGCGGCTTGTACCGGAACTGGTGCAACATGAGGCCAGTGCAGAAAATATCGCATCGGCACTGGAACTTATGCTGAGTGATGCGAGCCAATTAAATCATCTCAAGCGGCGATTGTTTGCACTGCGGGATGTGCTGGGCGGCGGCGGGGCATCGGAACGGGTGGCGGATCTTGCGCTGGAGATGCTTCAACAATAAGTTGAATAAATATCAAATTACAAGCACCAAATTTTTCAGACCTGGTTGAATAGTCTACCTGTATTTGAAATTTACGTATATTGAAGTTCATTACCCAACATCCATGAACGCAGAAAATAATGAATAAGATCGCCCTACCAAAATTATCCGGTCGGCAAAAGGAATTGCTGGCTTTAATCAAAGACCGTTGGGTCAAGCTGGCCGCTGCAGCAGGGTGTTCCGCGGTGGTGGCAGCCATGACCTCAGCTTCAGCCTATCTGGTCAAACCGGTGGTAGAAAAAATATTTGAGCAAAAAGACGCACAAATGCTGACGCTGATACCACTCGTGATAATTGCAGTTTTCTTCACAAAAGGGGTTGCGGCCTATGGGTCATATTATCTCTTAAACCATGTTGGCCAGAGCGTTATCATGCGCTTGAGAAACCGACTTTTCAATCACATACAGGATCTGCCGCTATCCTTTTTTCAACGGGAAAAAACCGGCGATCTCATGTCTCGCATTACCAACGATGTCGCAATCATCTCGTCCATGTTCACTTCCGCGATTACCGGCTCCATCAGGGATTGTTTTACGATCATCGGGTTGTTGGCCGTGACTTTTTACCTGATTCCCAAACTGGCCATTTACGCCTTTGTTATCTTGCCGATTGCCGCTTTTCCCCTCATTCATTTCGGACGTAAAATTCGACGGGTGCGATCAGGGGCTCAGGAGGCCATGGCCGATACAAACGCCTTTTTACACGAAACCTTTTTTGGCACCAAAATCGTGAAAGCCTTCAGCATGGAAAATCACGAAAAAACATCGTTTTGCAGGAAAATCACGCAAAATTTTCAGGCTGGAAATGAAGGAAGCCCGGGTCAGAGCGATGTCTTCGCCAATGATCGAGCTTTTAGGCGGTTTTGGAATCGCATTTATCATTTGGTACGGCGGTAAGGGCGTTATTGCCGGTACATACTCGTTTGGGACATTTATGTCCTTTTTAACGGCGGTCGGTTTGATGTATCAACCGCTCAAGAAAATAAGCAGGTTGAACAATGCCGTCCAGCGAGGGCTGGCCGCAGTTGACCGAATTTTTTATATCCTGGAACAAAAATCAGATATCGTTGAGGCGGCTTCGCCGGTGATTATCCAGCCGAAGCCTCATGGGATCATTTTTGAGAATGTGTCTTTCAAATATGACCAGGTTTTGGTACTCAGAGACATCAATCTTAACGTCAAGGCCGGTGAAATTATTGCACTGGTGGGGATGAGCGGTGGTGGGAAAACATCGCTGGTGAACCTGATTCCCCGGTTTTATGAGGTCACTCAGGGCACGGTTTTGATTGACGGTGTCGATATTCGCCAGGCCTCGATTGCATCGCTGCGCAGTCAAATCGCCATTGTGACCCAGGAGCCGATCTTATTTAACGATTCGGTGCGCAATAATATCGCTTACGGTAATCCGGATGCTTCCGAGCAGAAGATCATCGAAGCGGCAGAGGACGCCTATGCGTATGACTTTATAAAGCGTATGCCCAGCGGGTTTGATACCTCGGTCGGCGAGCTCGGCGGGCATCTTTCCGGCGGGCAGAAACAGCGTTTGTGCATCGCCCGGGCGCTTTTGAAGGATGCCCCGATATTGATCCTCGACGAAGCAACGTCATCCCTGGATTCCGAATCCGAAGCCCTGGTCCAGAAAGCGTTGGGAAATCTAATGAACGGGCGCACGACTTTCGTCATTGCCCATCGGTTATCCACCATCGGCTATGCCCACCGAATCGTTGTGATCACTGACGGCCAAATCGTGGAAGAGGGCCGCCATGATGAACTGCTTGCCTGTCAGGGCCAATATTATAAGCTTTGCCAGATGCAGCTTGCCGACAATCACGTTTCGTGATTCGCCGTCCCAAGCTGCCGGGGCTGATACCGGTCACAGGCAGATCAATGGAATATTGAAGATTGAAAATTGAATATTGGTGGATGTCGCTTCGCTCTGTCATTTTCACAATCTTTTTACTATAAATGATCCGCCAAAGGTGAACCTAAAATAGTCATTATTCAATCTTCAATATTCATTGATCTGAGGATGTTGCGCTTCAAACAAAAAATCGAATCTATCATGAACAGCAAGGGCGATCCGCCGCTTCCGCCATTGGCCCTGCTGCTTCATTGCATGTCAATCTTTTACGGTGCTGCGCAAAGGCTGAGAGCAACCAGTTACCAGCACCGGGTAATCCCATCCCGCGAACTGCCGTGCAAGGTCATATCCATCGGCAACATCACGGTGGGCGGCACCGGCAAAACCCCCATGACTATTTATGTGGCCACAGAGATCAAGCGTGCCGGGTTCAACGTCGTGATTGTCAGCAGAGGGTACAAGGGACGTGCTGAAAAACACGGGGGCATTGTCAGTGACGGCCGGAGGATTTACATGGATGCCGATCAGGCCGGCGACGAGCCGTACATGATTGCCTGCCGCTTGAATGATATACCGGTTGTTGTTGGGAAAGATCGATTTGCGGCCGGTATGCTGGCGATCGATAAATTTCAGCCCGATGTAATCGTGCTCGATGATGCCTTCCAGCATTTAAAGTTGAAAAGAGACCTTGATCTGGTTTTACTGGATCACAGACGTCCTTTCGGAAATACCCACCTGCTGCCCAGAGGGGTTCTCAGAGAGCCCGTTTCCTCGCTGGCACGCGGTGCAGCCTGCATTCTGACGCGTTGCCGGTCCGGTGCGGAAGAAGCCGCGCTGTCTTCATCAGCGCAGATACAGATGCTCGTACCGGGCATTCCTGTTTTTACCTCATCGTATGTTCCCTACTGGTATGTGGTTCGCGAGGGGGGCGCAAGAATCGTTCGAGGCGGTGCCGGATATTTCTTCAGCCAACGACCCGGAACCGGTTAACCATCGCAAGGTTTTTTGTTTTTCAGGCATTGCCCGCAATGATGATTTCCAGCAGACGGTCCAAGAACTCGGGTTTAAGGTCACCGGGATTCTTGAATTTTCGGATCATCACCGATACTCTGCCAAGGACCTGGCGACCATTCTACGGTGTGCCGAGAACACAGGCGCCGACCGGTTAATCACAACCGAGAAGGATCATGCTCGAATCGCCAATAGATGCCCCCTGCCCATGGAGCTTATCGTTGTTGGCGTGAAGGTTTCTTTCGGAGACAGACGAGCGGGATTTTATCTCTTTTATACATAATCGGCTTCAGACTGAATCATAGAACCTTTAATAGACTTTAATAATACCTCGTTGAATAGTTTACTGGTTGAATGGTTGATCAGGTAAAATATAATCACTTTGTCTATCTTTTCTCTGACTCTCTTTGTCCCTCGGCCGTGAAATAATCCGATATGACACCCATGAAACGATTGTATTTAATGGCATAGTGGCTCAACCCCTGGCTGACAAACTTGTCTGAGATTTCGTTATCTTCCTCGTTCGATGGTTGCCGTCCTCTTCTTGCCAGGATTTCTCATCCAAGGCCAGGATTTCTTCAACTTTTTTGCGATAAAAATCAGCCACTGCTAAATCCGAGTATGCATTGACAAACCAGGGCATGATGCGGCCGACCTTTTTCAAGAACAGATTATGCTCTCGGCCGAAATTGAGACAGGAGCCATCGGTGAAGTTTTCCATCTGAGCCATTTTTTCATGGTCGATATAGTTTCCCTGCGCGCTGAATTCGTATGCTTTGGTCCCCGGGAACGGGAAAAAAAACGACCAGCGGTAGCGACCGGGTTTGGCTTGGGCCATTAACCGGATGGTGGCCATGACATCGGCCTGGGTTTCATCGGGCAATCCGATCATTAAAAAAATCGAGGTGTGCAGTCCGCATTGATGGGCGATGTTAATGGCACTGATAATTTCCGCATTTTTCATACGACGCTGCAGTATGCGGCGCCGGATGCGCTCGCTGCCGCTTTCAACGCCGAATTTTACAATGCTGCAATTTGCGTCCGCCAGGCAGCGGGCTCTTCGTTCATCAAAAAAGCCCACGTGGGCATTGACCACAAAGGGCAGGGAACTAATTTTTTTATAAGCTGCGCAAAACTGCTTCACATAATCCTGATAAAACGTAAAAAGGTCGTCGTCTAAAATAAACATCGAAATGTTCCGATAATTTTGCAGCAGATATTCAATCTCCTTTATCATCTGCTTGACTTCGAAATGCCGGATGTAATTCAATTCTTTAAAACTGCACCCAAGATCCCGGCGATAATCCGATACCAGCTGGTGGTTAAAGCAGTAGGTGCAGGAAAATGGGCAACCCCGGGAGGCCATTAAGCCTGTCCAGCCGTTTTTGGCATCGATGATTTTTTGAAAATCGAAAATGTCGTAATCCTTAAACGGCAATTTCTTTAAATCCGGCAGGGGTCTTAAAGGGTTGAGACGCAAGGCACCGTTTTTTAAGAAGCCAAGATTTTCGACATCCGCAGGGTCCTGGTTTTTGCTTAACTTATCGACAAATTCGGCCAAGGCCTCTTCCGCCTCACCCCGGATGATAAAGTCAAATACTTGAGACCGTAAAATCTCCTCTGCGGCGGCCATGGTATGGATTCCGCCGCACACCAGGGGTACGTTCGTGGCTTTGCGCGCCCACGAGGCCAGTTTTTTTGCGTAGAGCCACTGGTTGGTGACGACCGAGAAACCGATGATATCAGCTGATTCCTGTCGTAAACGCGTTATAAACTGCTCTTCGGAAGGCAGCGGTTCAATATCGTCACACAGTTGCCACAGGGCAACATCATGTCCGGCTTGCTTGAGCACTGCCGATAAATGGGCGATGCCGTAGTTGAACCCCAGCTGGGAGCCGGCGTTGGGATAGAGGAAGAGTATTTTCATTTAGGTCCTTATGAATTTTGTTGTCAAAAATGTTTGGGATATTTTCAACATCCTCGGAATGTTGAAGATGTAGATTTAAGGTTCCTCCGGCGATCAATTATAAAAAACCATCAAGAACCCTGTAATCGTGATAATCTAATGCAAAGAAATCTTATCGCAGAAGCTGCTGGAAATTAATCAAAATAGAGATTAAATTGACGGAGCAAAGCGACATCATAAATCTTCAATCTTCAATTCCTTTTCTCGCCCTTCTTTCATTCATTATGCGGACGATAATGTCTTCTACGTCGATTGCGGTCGGGTCGGACAATGTGTCGACATGTACAATCTGGCAGCTGTTGGCCCCAAATGCACTCCAGCGTCGAATAAAACGCATGTTGTTGGAACCGGCAAAAATGGTCAGACAGGGGGTTTGCAACGCCGCTGCGATGTGCTGACAGGCAGAATCATAGCCGATATACTCATCACATTTAGCGATAATGGCTGCAATTTCACCGATGCGTGTCTGCAAACCGATCACCCCGCTGTTGATATCGCTGTTAAACTCAGCGCTAAAAACGGCATCCTCGATCGGGTAGCCGTTTTGTTTTACAGTATCCAGGAGAGAATTGGAAGATTGAAGTTCCATTTCGCCGAGACCTTTATCCAAGATAACCACGGTGTTCGGCTCCTGTAGCAGAGACAGCAGAAGCTCTTGTTCCAGAAGCCGCCCCACTTTTTTGCGTGGATTGCCGCCGACGCCGAAATTGACCGCAATGACCCTGCGGGTGCCGTTATGCTTCAACCTGCTATGTAATGCGGCCGCCTTTTGCAGAAGGCCTGGAACCAGCCAGACAGCGGGGTAGCGAAAATCATGCACCCCCGTTACCTTATCCAACCATGCATTGGTTAGTTGCGCCATGGACATGTTAGCGGCAAATGAAATACTCGATCGACTGTCAAAAAAGTGGTAGCGATCCGGTGGTATAATAGGCAGCACGCCGAGTTGGGAAAGGCGGGAGTCCGGATCCACCAAAATGGTATTATCAAGCGGACAGGCGGCCAGTTCCTGTTGAATGATATTTAACACGAGCTGCCAATTGGACAGGCGTTCAAGCAATCCGCCTTGCCTTTCATACTCTGCCTTTTGCAATCGAATGCGCGGGTTGCCGCCATATATCTCATCCATTTTGCTACCGCCGATAAGCACAATTTCCGCTTTGGGGTACAGCTCGGCCAGGCGTTGGATGATAATGCTGGTGACGGCAACATCGGCGCCGATGGTCACGCGGGATAAAAGCAAAATCTTATTTATGTCTCGATGTCGGGAGAACGGCTTGGCCTCCAGTCGAATAGTTTTAATACGTTCAAGCAGGTCGGTGTGGCTGTAAATCCCAAAATCGTTCAAAGAGCGGTCCAGTTCTTTGCCGGCCGAAAGCTTGCGGCAAAAGCTGATGACCTGGGCCATAACCCGGTTGTATGTCTCGGTCTGCAATTCTTCAAAATCATCACATAAGCTTTCGATGATAATGCTGAAAAGCGCCCGGGCGGCGACGCCGTTGATCCCGGCGTCCGGGGAAATGGTGGTCATTTCACATAGCAGATCGATATAATCCTCTACATACTGACAATCTTTTAGATACGAATCCATAAACGAATGGGCGACCTGGCGTGACAATCGCCCGAGGCTTTCCGGATCGACGATTTGCGATTTTAGGTCCATCCATTTTTTTCTATAAAAGGAGGATTTCATGAATTAAGTATGTTCCTGCAGTAATTGTTTCCCGGCCTGCAATACCATCTCCGGCGTGATTTCTGTCATACACCTGTGATCCAGGGTACATTCTTTCAGGTGACAGGGGGAACACTCCGTTTCCCGGCGCAGTACAATGGTTTTTTCAAGATTCGCCTGGGTATATCGCGGGTCTGTGGGCCCCATGATCACCACCACCGGTATATCAAAAGCAACAGCATAGTGGCGCGGGCCGGTATCATTGGTAACCAACAGCCGGCATCGCTGAATTAACGGCTTTAAGAGTGATAGATCCACCTTATCCGGGCCGGTGTTGATAATTTTTGTACGACTGAGCTGCACGATTTTATTGCCGATATCCGTTTCTCCAGGACCGATAAACAGCAAAATCTTGCAATTCCAATGTTGGGATAACAATTCCGCCAACCGCGCAAAATGGGCCGGTGGCCAACACTTGGAACTGCCGAATTGCGCTCCCGGATTCATGCCAATTACCGTATCATCAGGGGAAATGCAATAGCGTTCAAGAAGTCGACGACCCTTTTCCTGCACGGCAGTGGACATGAATAGACGGGGTCTGGATTGCACTGGCGTCGTTAGGTTCAGCCGGCGGCAGATTTCAAGGTAATAATCCGCCATCGGCCTGGGAATGAAACGCTTATTTTCATAAAGGGGCAGGGGGCCTCCGGTCATTAAAAAGGAGCGGCCGTTGCGGCGGTAGCCATAGATTTTTTTGGCACCGCCGAACCGTGCTATCAAGACCGAGCGAAATGAATTCGGCAAAACAAAGGCCATGCTCGGATTCAGCCGCCGAATCCGGCAAGCCGCTTGAATGAAGCCCCGGATGGTTTTGTCGTTAACCTTAATCAGGTCATCAAACCACGGTCCGTCCTCAACGACACCGACCCGCGTATTGCCGGATTAGACCGATGATCCGGGCTGCCGGATAGTTTTTACGGATACACTCAAAGGTTGGTGTCGCCATAACGACATCGCCGACCCAATTGGGGCATGAGACCAGGATGGTTTGAGGCGGTATTTGATCAATGTTAGATATCAATTGTATACGCTAATTTGCTGTTGGTGAATTTAAGACATTTCCCGGTCTATCCGATTTAGCGCCATGGAAAGCTTGTCCATCACCCTATCCGGGTCTATGTGGACCATGCATTCTCGGTTGCGGTCGGGACAGTGTTTTTTGTAGCAGGGGACGCAGTCCTCCTCAGCTTGAACAACCAGGTGTTCACACCCATAAGGCGCATGCCGGCCGGGAGGCGTCGGGCCAAACAGCGTTACATAGGGTATGCCCACGGCCGCTGCCAGATGCCCCGGTCCCGAGTCGGGGCCGACTGCTGCCGCGGCAGCTTTCAACACGGCTGTCATTTCCACCAGTGAGTTACCGGTCAAGTCAATAACTTTGGTTGAATTTATTTGACCTGCCAGACGTTGGGCCGCAGGCTTTTGAGAACTATCCCCCAACAGTACGACATGTAATTTTTGGACGGTTAAAATATGTTTTACAATTTGGCGATATCCTTCAAAGTACCAATCTTTGGTCTCCCAGGATGAGCCCATTACCACGGCGATAAACAAATCTTGAATTTCAACTACCGCAGGTGGAGCCATCTTGCTGACATCTAATCCATCAAATCCGAAATCCAGGTCGGCTGGTTCGGGCAGACCCAGTCGTTCGGTGAATTTCAGATAATGACTCAATTTGGAAAGATCCTCACTAAAGTAAGGAATATACTCGTTATTGAATAACCAGTTCAATTCTTTGGTGTTGCTGCGGTGTTGGCCGATTCGCCGCTTGGCTCCTGACAGAAATGAGAACAGACCGCTCTTAAAAATTCGCTGGAGATCGAACGCAATGTCGAAATGCTCCTGACTCAGTTCTTTGTAAAGTTGCCACAATGCTGAGATGCGCCATTCTCGTTTAAAGATAATTATTCGATCGATTTGGCGATGAACCCGAATCAGCTTCGCCCATCTGGCTTCCACCAGCCAGCTGACCCGACTTTTCGGTAAGTGTGATTTTATGTGCGAGACCAGACAAAGCGCTCTGACAATGTCCCCCAGCGATCCCAACAATATGATCAGAATTGAGGGGGTGCTCTCCGTGTTCGGATATGTTGGATGGATCTGGTTTTTGGTCAATTCAAGTTGCATCCATATTAATTGGGGTTCTAATTTAGCCCTGCTTGCAGCATATCAGTGAGAAGTTCAGGTAACCGGTGTTTGGTGACTGCTCGTTGCCAGCGGGTGAGATATCGGTTCCTCAATTTTTCTCTGCTTCCGTGATGAATCTGTCCCTTGTCAAAATCCACCAGGAATATTTGGTCCGCTCCGTCAACCACTATATTACCCGGATGCAAATCAACATGCAGGATGTCGTTTTGGATCAACAATGAAATTTGTCCAATGACAGACTCCATGGCCTGACGCGTTTTTTTTTCATCTTTTAAACTGAGCAAAGCAAGCGAGAGGGGATGTTTGATTGCTCGACTGACCAGCCAGGCCTGGTAGAAAATGCGGCCGCGGTGAATATAGGCGACGGGCTCCGGGGCGTTAATTCCTAAATTCCTGACGACCTGCAACAGTTCAAACTCTATTTGAGCGCGGGTTTTTCCCAGTTTGAGATAGCGCTGTTTAATCAGGTATCGAATCCATCCCCCGCGGGCATATGGCTTTATGACGACCGATCCGAATCCATCGATCTCACTGAAGGAGAGGGTGGTTCTGCCGCCCAGCACAGAAGTGTTTTCCGTATGTGGTTGATCGAAAAATTTAATCAATCTGCGCAGTTGGTGTTCATCCAAGTCCAGGGAAGCACCGAATCGGTATGCATCAATTGTTCTGGTCGATATCATTTTTGTCCGCTAAGGGCCTATACCTCATATCCCAATTGCTTCAAAAAATTGCACAGCAGCACATTCAAGGTTTTTTTATCCGAATCCTGCATCTCCGTTTGCCATTTGAAATTACGATTATCCATCCCGTCAGTGATCGATTGCAGCAAATCGTCCTGCCAGACCAGACCGCATCGCTCACCGATCTGTTTAAACATTTCCGCTGGTCGGTCAACAAACTCCTCGTACCTGATTTCCATGAATTGCTCGCCCGGCAATTTTTTTGCCGACTGCAATATTGCATCCACAGTCATTTTCCACTGTAAAGCGCAGGCATCGACAAGCGGGAGCTTCAAAAGATCCTGCCAGCCGGGTGGTTTGACACTCCAATATGCCCCGGAATGCCCCAGTCTGGAACGTATGATAGAATAGGCAGCAGCCCGGCCATCTCTGAGTATATGGATGAATATCGCGTCCGGAAAAACCTCTTTCAGGAATTCAATTCGGACCGAGTTTCCGGGACACTTGTTAACAAAGCGAGGCTTATTGAAAATCCGCAGATTGTTCTGCAGAACCGAATGAAGATATTTGCGAGCGGCAGCAGTGACATCCTCGCGGCCGAGGGACTCGTTGTTGCTGTTTGTGAATTTTTGCCAGACGTTGTTGGCTTCGGTCGGGCGATGATCGTTTCGAAACAGCATGATGATACGGGTCAGCCAGAAAGAAGTCGGAACTTTTTTGGTAATATTTGAAATCCAGGCTAAATCGGGATGCTTTGCAAAGGCGCGGTAGAAAATGTTGGTACCGCTGCGCGGTGCGCCGACAATGAATATCGGTCGAACTATTTGTTTACCCATTGAAATGCACCTCGATTGTTTTTT
>CAVRQG010000018.1:0-48549 GCA_963723215.1 uncultured delta proteobacterium | reverse complement strand
AAAATTGGAACCATGGGGGCACAGCTATACAGGCCGTGCAGGCAGGGCATCATTCAACCTCGACTTTGGTCATTTTAGCACCAGTCTTTTTAGAACCCCTTTTTTTCCAGGGTTTCGATCCGGTCATCCAGCAATGATTTAACCCCTTTAAGGAATTCAATCTTCGACCGGGTCATGTGTTTGTAAAACGATGATTTTCTCCCGAAAGTCTTTTCAAGATCCGTTAAAAAAGTACCCACGGAACAGCTAATCCTTTCTTCTTTACCCTTCTTCTCGACCATGATCGCCTCCTTGAAAAAATACATTTAAAAATTCATCTTCCAACTTAGCCTTCACCGAATTTAAAGGGACTACCTGCCTTGGAAGCAGAATATGCCTTTTAAATCCGCCAATACGGATAATCAGTTCATCGGTGCGTTTGTTGAGCTCAATATCTTTTTTTAAGGCAAATGGAAGTTTCAACTTAAGCCGGTAGCCATTGTTTTTTTTGGAAAAATGATACGGTGGCTCCTTAAAAAAGCGGTCCAGCGGATTTTTGGCACCATAGATTTTATCCGCTAATTTCTCTAGATGACGATAACCGATCACCTCCCCGCCAAACAAATTCACCGGAAGGACAGGTACCGGGCTAAAGTATTCTCTGGCCTTTTCGAGGTGCTGCTGCTGTCCCTTCATCCAGTCCTTAAAATAGGTATCCTGAATATTACCCGGGAGCATGCGGTTCATGATGATGGCATCGATACTCATTTTATACAAACAAAAGTACATAAAGGCTCGCCGGGTTTCGTTTAAAACAACCTTTTCGGGGTTGGTCACCAGGCGAACAGTGGTCAAAGTCGGGTCTCCCAATATTTTATCGACCCCCTTAAGCTTATTGAAGAGATCCTCAATGGCTTGAAAATAATCGTCGCCGGGCAATGGAATATCGGTGATCCGTTTGGCCACGGGGCGAAGGTATTTCGCAAATTTTCTCTCCACTTTAAAAATTTTCTGCATATACCACTCCAATGTCGTGGGGATACTGATGAAGCGCAGCGATTCTCCCGTAGGCGCACAATCAAGCAGAATGACATCAAATTCCCCTTCCCGGACGTACTGATTGATATAGAGCAGGAGACTGATTTCTTCCATTCCCGGCAAGACGGCCAACTCTTCTGCCAGAACGTCATCCAAACCGGCGGTATTGAACAAACTGGAAAGGTAGGCATGGATATCCCCCCAGTATCTTTGGATCTCTTCCTGGATATCCAGCTCTTGAATCCATAATTTTGGATTTATTTCAGTGGGTTGTCCTTTATTCTGATCAAGCAGATTCCTGTCAACGTCAAAAATATCTCCCAGGCTGTGAGCCACATCCAGGGACATCACAATCGTCTTGTGACCCATTTGCGACGTTTTGATTCCGGTGGCCGCCGCCACAGATGTTTTTCCGACACCACCCTTTCCGGCGAAAAGAATGATTCTCATGATGGT
This sequence comes from uncultured delta proteobacterium, assembly GCA_963723215.1. GTDB lineage: Bacteria > Desulfobacterota > Desulfobacteria > Desulfobacterales > JAFDCJ01 > JAFDCJ01. The sequence continues at coordinate 47,076 of CAVRQG010000018.1, read as the reverse complement.
GATCCTAAATAATGCGCCATGCATTGACGCCACAAATCATGATTTGCCACACACACATCTCCGCTTTCATCCCGACTGGCCACAATCGTTCCAAAATCTTCGGGAGACAACTCACCGCAAGCATCGCCTGACCAGCTTGCGAAATCCGGCTTTACTGAAATAAACGCTTCCATGCGTCCTGCATCCACCACAACGCTGCACCCCATGTCCGGCAGCACAATCAAGTCAGTTTCCTTTTTGCTGTCATGCACGTAATATGCGATCATTTTTCCTCCTTATACTATCTAAAAGGGTTTTAAAATAATATAAAGCACTTTTATTGGTTTTCGAGTGCAGTTGGAGAGATATTGCAAATATCGTATTAAACTCGCCACAAGGCACAAAAAAGGAATATGCTTTTAGAAACGACATCAATAGAATTGTATTATAACCTTTGTGGCTTAGTGCCTTGGTGGCAGAACGATAACTTTTCATGTTGATTTCAGTGGTCATATATGCGAATTAACCCGACAAGATTCGAGAGTTCAGGGATAATTTGCCCTATCCCTGACGAGCCGGAACCAAAAAGGAAATTAATCAAGAAAGTACGAAAATGCGCAAAAGCTGGAGGACAGGAAGATGCCGATTGCTGAAAAAATGATAAAAATGGTGGAAGTTGCATCGATGATCAAAAAGATGTTTGAAGAGGGAGCCAGGCTTAAAGCTGAACACGGGTCGGATAACGTTTTTGATTTCTCTCTGGGAAACCCCGATTTGCCGCCACCCCTTGAGTTTAAAAAGGTGCTGCGGGAATTGGTCAACAGTGATTCGCTGAATCACGGTTATACTCCCGGTCCGGGGCATCCCCATGTTCGTAAAGCCGTCGCCGATTATCTCGGCAGTCAACATGGGGTGGAATTCACACCGAATTTAATTGTCATGACGGTCGGCGCCGCCGGTGCCTTAAACGATGTGTTCAAAGCACTGATGAATCCCGGCGAAGAAATCTTGGTGCCCTCACCTTATTTTGTCGGCTATGACCAATATGCCTTTCTGGCGGATGTTGCCCTCAAAACCGCTCCAACAAATGCCGATTTCCATCTCAACCCGGCAGCGATCGAGGCTGCAATCACTAAAGATACGCGGGTGATGCTGATCAATTCACCCAATAACCCCACCGGTGCCGTCTATTCAGCAGCGGAATTGGCCGCCCTGGGCGATATTCTGGAGCGAGCCAACAGCAAGTTCGGCAAACGGATTTATCTCATTTCAGATGAACCTTACCGTAAAATCGCCTACGATATCGAAGTGCCTTCAGTATTTAAATTTTACCCTCATACCATTATGATCAACTCCTACTCCAAAGAGCTGTCAGTAGCCGGTGAACGCATCGGCTACCTGGCAGTTAATCCCGACGCCGAAGACGCCCAACTTGTCGCCGGGGCTGCGGCCGCCATCAACTCCATGCATTGTGTAAATGCACCCAGCATGGCGCAGCTGGCCGTGGCAAAATTGCAGGGGATATCAGTGGATGCGTCGATCTACAAACGACGCCGGGATCTGCTGTGCCGGGGGCTATCGGAAGCCGGTTATGAGTTTAACGTGCCGGAAGGCGCTTTTTACCTGTTTCCAAAGAGTCCGATTGCAGATGACGTCAAATTTGTCAATCTGCTCCAGGAAGAACTGATCCTGGCGATTCCGGGCATCGGTTTCGGTGCACCGGGATATTTCCGCCTGTCCTATGCCGTGCCGGACTCGACCATCGAGAAGTCTTTGCCGGGATTCAAGCGGGCTTTGGAAAAAGTATAGGTCAGGGGGCGAGCGTGGCGAGTTCCCTGACAATTTCCTAATTATGATTCACCGAATTTCAAAATCAGTTTGCCCACCGTCTTGCCGGATTCAAGGGCACGATGGGCATCAGCGGTTTTTTCAAAGGGAAAACGTTGCAAAGCCGGCGGCTTGATTTTGCCCGCTTCGACCCACCGCAAAAGATCCTGCATGGATTCTTTCAGCAGGTCCATCCTGTGAAAAAGGTAAGATAAATTAAAAGCGATCAGACTTTTGTTTTCATGGGTCATATCCAACGGGCTAAATCTCGGAATCCGAAAGTATTCATAGGCAAGTTTGAAGTAATTGGATAGGCCTCCCCGTTTTGACAACATGGAGTGAAATCCGTATGTCACCAATTTTCCGCTCGGGGAAAGATGACGATAACTTTGCTTCAAGGTAGCCGGACCATTGGCGTCAAAAACGACATCAAATCCGTCCGGACAGATCTCTCGGGCTTTGCCCCAGAGATCCTCCCGGCTTTTGTCGATGACAAAATCGGCGCCATATTCAAAAGCAGTGACGACTTTATAACCGGCGCCTACCACACCGACCATCAGGCACCCGGCGATCTTGCCCAATTGCAGCAAAGCACCGCCAACCCCGCCGGCTGCGGAATGGACCAGAATTTTCATTTCCGGCCGAACGACAATGTTCTGAAAAAGGCCATGATAAGCCGTTAAAAATACCGCGGGGAAGGCTGCCCAATCATCGGAGCTAAATTTTGAATCCTCTGGTAGCGCAAAAATCTGTTCCCTGGGAACACAAAGGTGGGAAGCATAAGCTCCGAAAAGGGTCAGGCCAAAGACCGGGGTGCCTGCGGTAAGGTCGGATACATCCCGGCCGCATTCGATCACCTGGCCTGCGAACTCGAACCCCGGCGTAATCGGCCAGCCCACGAACTCTTTGGCGGATTTGTAAAGGCCCAGTCGAATAAACACATCTGCAAAGTTAACACCGGCAGCAGAAACTTCGATGAGAACCTCATGGTCTTGAGGCCTTGGGGTCGACGATTCCATTATTTGAAGCCGGCGGTGGCCGCCGGGACGTTCAATGACTATTTTTTTCACGGCGTTATCCTGGTTAAAACTCCTCATCCAATAAATCTTCCCTGAATCTCGCAACGGACACTATTGAAATATCCCTACTGTTTGGTAAACAATGATAATTCGCTGGGTTTTGTCAATGATATTTAAATTTAGAGTGCAGATAGAGCGTAGCGATTCCATAAATTCAAAATCCGCAATCTAAAAACCCAAATTTTGACCAGACCAAATAGCTGGCCGGCCCTTTCTTTCGCGAAATTAAGTATTAATTTTAAAAGGTTGATCGATTTGGGCTGCAGGAAAAATTCCCCTCATTTTTGTATTCCGACTCGCACCTTCTGATAAAAAATTACCTCTAAAATAAGTATCTATTCAAAATAAAAGGAGAAACAAATGCCTCATACCATAAGTCGCGAAATCCGTCTGAAAAATCGACCTGCAGGAATGCCAAAGGAAACTGACTTTGAATTGGCTGAAGTTACACTTCCGGAACCCGCAGAAGGCGAGATTCTGGTCCAAAACATATACATGTCGGTGGACCCCTACATGCGGGGCCGCATGAATGACCGCAAAAGCTACACCCCCCCGTTTCAGCTCGATGAGCCGCTGGAAGGCGGCTGCGTCGGCCGTGTGGTCGAGTCAAAAAAAAGTCCGTTCCAGGTTGGCGATTATGTAACTGGAATGCTGGGTTGGCGCGAGTATTTTGTATCCGACGGGCAGGGACTCGTTAAAGTAGATCCCGGTGTTGCACCGATTCAATCCTATCTCGGGACACTCGGCATGCCGGGCCTGACAGCCTGGGCCGGCTTGTTGCACATCGGCAGACCCAAAGAGGACGATACCGTTTTTGTTTCGGCCGCTTCGGGAGCTGTTGGATCGGTGGTTTGCCAGATTGCAAAACTCAAGGGATGCTATGTCGTCGGAAGCGCAGGGTCTGATGAAAAGGTTTCCTGGCTCCTGAATGAGGTCGGTGTTGATGCTGCGTTCAACTACAAAAAGGTAGGGGATGTCATCGCCGAAGTCGGCAAACATTTCCCCAAAGGAATCGACGTTTATTTTGAAAATGTCGGCGGCGTGCACCTGGAAGCCGCTCTTGAGCACATGAACACCCATGGCCGCCTTGTCATGTGCGGCATGATCTCCATGTACAATGCCACCCAACCGGTCCCGGGGCCGAACAATCTGGCCTATATAATCATTAAACAGCTAACCATGCAGGGTTTTATCGTCATCGACCACTTTGACAAATTGCAACAATTTTACTCAGACATGGGAAAATGGATTACTGAAGGCAAGATCAAATGGAAAGATACCGTTGTCGACGGAATCGAAAATGCCCCCAAGGCATTCATCGGTCTTTTTAAAGGTGAAAACTTCGGCAAAATGGTCGTCAAAATCGGCCCGGATGCGGGGATCAGAAATAAACTTGGTTGACATCAATCTTTTGAATTTAAACGCTTATAAATCTTTTTATTCTGTTTATAAATATTCAAATATTCCTGAAACAGTTCGTCATATATGTTGCGATGTTGCAGGTTCGGTTCAAAGCAGTTGTTAATTTCAACATACTTTGGAATGTCTTCGAATTCAAGAAAACCCAGGGCAACCGATGCGATAAAGGCCGTCCCGCGGACATTGGTTTGAATAGGATCCTTCACCTGTTTGATCGTCCGATTCAGGATATCCGCGTGAATTTGGCACCACAGGTCGGAAACAGCCCCGCCACCAACGATGTGTAACGGATCCATCCGACGTCCGGTGAATTTTTCGACGTACTTCAGAACCCATTTTAGGTTGAATGCCACACCTTCTAGAAATGCCCGGATAATGTCTTCCCGGGTATTATCCAAGGATAAATTGAACAGGCCGGCCCGTACGGAATTGTCCTCAACAGGGGTGCGCTCACCGTTCAACCAGGGTGTAAATATCACCTTGTTGCTGCCGGCCGGGACCTTGGCAGCAACGCGGTCAAATATTTTATACACATCCGGCACGGCCTCCTCCCGCAACAATTCGTCCTGATGGTAAAGGATGTTGTTTTTCAAATATGTCAGCACCCCGCCGGCGGTCTCCTGTTCGTTGATGATAAGATACCGCCCGGGAATCGAGCTGGGTATGGAGGCAATTGAGTGCAGGATATCCGTTTTTTTGAAAGGAACATGCGCAACGATCCAGGAGGAGGTTCCGATATAAATATGTCCTTCAAAGTCCCTGATCGCACCGGAGCCGAGAGCCGCAGCATGGATGTCCGGTGAGCCCATGACCACCTGGACGTCCGGCCGCAAACCCAGCTCATTCGCAACTTCCTTCCTTAAGGGACCGAGAATATCGATGGACCTGTAGAGGTCTGGAAACTTTTCTCTATCAAATGATATCTGCTTCAACAATTTTTCGTTATAAGAAATGTTCCTGATGTCGCGGTTGTCGGTAATCCAGTGACAGGTTATGGAATCATGGGAGGCCGCGAATTTGCCTGTCAGACACAGGTTAATGAAATCCTTCGGTTCAAGAAATTTATAGGTCTTTTTATATATTTCCGGAAATTCATTTTTAATCAGCAAAATATGGCCGACAGGATCTTTACCGGACCGCCCCGGAGCACCGCCTGTTATACGAATCCATCGGATCAGCTTCAGCAGTCCGTATCCTTCAATGTTGATGAGGCTTTTTGAGATATCACGCACGTATTTAGCGCCGCGCATATCCATCCAGATAATGGCGTTCATCAGAGGGTTTCCTGCCCGGTCCACGGCTACCGTACCTGACCATTGGGTCGAAGCGGCTACGGCCACGACATCGCCCGCATTCACCAATCCCTTGCCCAAAAGACGTTTTGATGTCGCCATGATGGCGGCCCACCAATCCCCAGGCTTTTGCTCTGCCCCTCCATTGGCCAATAAAATCAACGGAACTTCCTGAAACTCAAAATCGACAACTTGGCCATGGGTCGAAACCAGTGCCGTTTTGCTGCCGGATGTCCCCAAATCAATGGATAATATAAATTTATCATCTTTTTTCGACATATGTGTTGCCTCGACTAGGATCATGGAAATTAGGGGGAGTGGTTCAAATTCCGGCCATTAGGATTTACCCTTCCTCCTGCAGAGTTCAAAAAGGATACTGAGAGTTATATTGATATTTCTCTGCGAATTCTGGTCGCTCTGTGAGAGATTTGCTGGCCCAAGTTATGGCCATGGCCACATCCCCATATTGGCTGATTGCAATTTATCGCAATCCGCAGGGTAATTCCTATACAGGAACTCAATTCCATGTCAATCAGTTTCAAAAATCAGAAGTCAGATAGCAGGGATCTGAAGACAGAAGAATAAATAACTGGACTGTGGCTTGGTTGAAAGGTTAAGTTATGTTATGGCTATTTTTCAAAATTCACGAGTGGTCTTCTTTTCGCCGGGTTTCGTCGTTTTGATGCTCTTTACGATCTGTAGTTTTAAAGCAGACGGACGGAGCCCAATAGAAAAAACACAAGTACCTATTGCCCCACAAACATCAGTATTCAGCCAATCTGCCGGTAACTTTATCATCGAAAATCAATCTGAAGATTATGCAAATGACTGGTACCAAATCCATAACAGGGAAGAAATTAAAGGGGTTGCACTGGTCATCCATGGTCTAAATTTGAGGCCGGATAAAATGCAAGCTATTATTTCCAGACTAACGGAATCCGGAATTGACGTCTTGCGATTGTCCCTTCGCGGGCATGGCGAAAATTATGCGCATCATGCTGGATTCGACGAAGCTCAGGCCAGATTGGCGGCCTTTAAAGCCGTATCATTCCAGCTGTGGATAAATGAAGCCTATTTGGCCTATACAATGGTCCAAAAAAGAGCGTTACAGGAAAAAGTCCCCTTATTTTTAGTCGGATTTTCTCTCGGAGGCCTGATCGGGCTGGATCTGTTTGCATCCCAGGAAGAGGTTCAGTATGATCGTATGGTTCTGTTTGCACCAGCCATTAAATTGCATGGCATCCATCACCTGTCCCGCATATTGTCTCCATTTCCACGCCTCGTAATTCCGAGTTTAGCCCCCGATTCCTATCTTTCTAATAAAAAAGGAACCCCCATCGCTGCCTACAACGCCCTCTTTGAAGGTCTGCAGAAGTTTGAGAAACATGCAAGTCCTAAGATAAATATACCCACACTGATATTTATCGACGAGGAAGATGAGTTTATACCGGTGCGGGCCTTCAAAGAATTGATAAAAGAACAGAATCTGGATCAATGGAAGCTTTACATCGTCGAAAAAGAACCAGGAGCCGATCAGGATACATTTCACCATCATATCATTGATGAATCTTCCACCGGAAAAACCGTCTGGCAAGAGATGATGAGGACCACCGTATCTTGTTTGCTGGCAAAAAAACCACACTAAAACTAGAATCCCCAGCTAGTCGCAATTCTAATTTCTATTTCTCGCCTGCCACCGTAGGCCTTCCCATACACATGGGGCGCTGCTCCGCCCTGTTTCAAAATTAAAAACCTATATAAATCAGATAGATATTAAAAACAATGGGACTGGTATACCGTTTGCATTCATGTGGGCGAAAGACAATCAATCGAGGGCCAGCATCTAAAACAGGGAAAACCGGTCTGGTTTCCAGGATTTTGTTTCATAAATAGGGGGGAGATGAAAACCAACCGAAGGCTTAGGAAAGCAACTGGGGTAATCCTAATTGTGATGTTAGTATCAGGCGCTCTGGCTGCAACGACAATTTTTGATAAGATCGATCTCATGCGCGGCAGCGAAACGATAGTGTTCCCTTTTGAAATTACAGAGGCTGGGCCTTTCAAGGCAACGCTAACAGATTTCGAATTTTTGACACCATAAACGGAGAGGGTGTCCGGGTGGAGCTCTACAGAATATGTGAAGTTTTTTCTAATTCCATTTTTAAACGTTCAGGTAATTTCGGTCAAGGCAGGGCGAGATTGCCGGTCAAACATCGGTCCATCGGAGGGAAATGAGGCTATCAGTATGTGATGACTGACCGGCAAGTTAAAATCTCATTCTTATTCTTTCGTTTCTTCCGTTGCGCCCTCGGTCTTTTCTTTCAATTCCTCAATGACCTTTTTTGCCTTTTCCGCAACGTCATCAGCAGCTTTGACCGTACCTGCCTGAACCGTCTCGGCGGCATCAGTGGCTTTTTCTTCAATGGCTTTAGCAGATTGATCCGATTGTTCAGAACAACCCCATGCACCGAAAAGCAACAGGGAAAGTATGCTCAACATCAAAATTAACTTTTTCATAACTCCTCCTTTTTTTTGGGTCAAAAAATATCGGATTTCATTGTTTCTAGCAGGGCAACACCTCCTTTAACTGTTTTCAGAAAACGTAACGTATCTGCGGCGGTTTGTATGGGATTGATCAGCCACAAGCCTGAAATTTCGACAGTTTCATTGACAGATCAGATATAGAAAAGGGTTTGCAGAGAAAATCGACCTGGTGTCTGCTTTGTTCCTCTTTCAATCGCGGTAAGAACCGTCCTGGATCACCCGTCATATAGATGGTCATTATTGAAGGATTGTGGCTTCGGATCAGTGTCATTAAATCAAAACCGTTTTTCCCGGGCATCTGAATATCTGTTACAACAAGATCCGGCTTAAATTGGATAAAAGCCGAATATCCGTTTTCTCCATCGTGGGCAGTTTTTACCTGGTGGTTTTTCTTTTCCATCATGATTCTGACAATATTCGTCATATTTTTATTATCATCGACGACCAATACTTTCATTTTTCCTCGGTGTGGCTTGGGTCCTGGGTTATATTGAACTGAAAATAGATCAAAGCAACTGTTATGCCAAAAGCTTGGATTCCTCTTATCCTTCTGAAATTAATATGTTTTAGAGTAAGACAAGAGATGCAAAAATCCATTTATGCAGGAATTTTCATACAGCAGAATGGGTCCGAAAACTGGATATGATACATAGCCACCTGATTATTAAAGGATTTTTTGATATATGAGATCCCCTACACCTTAGACCGAGGGGAGGTCATATTTAGGAAGAACGATGGTCGAGGTCAAGGCTCCGCCTTGGAGGCTTACCGGCCCGGTGATATGGATTCCGTATTTCACCGGATAGGCATAATTAAGAAAATTGTCCTTGGGCTATCGGTGCCTATGGCAAGGTCATCTCATACCGAAGATAGGGTGATACCGGTAATCTCGAACTTGACTTAAATTATTGCCTGTGGCAAATAATCCCATGTAACTGGTGGCAAACCGTCTCAATGCTCAACATTAAACTCGTGAAAATTCGGTTTTGGAGCCCAAATCCGAACACATCAGGAATAGCCATCATCCTCAAAAACCCACAACGCCGGACAGACAACATGTCATAAAATAGTTAATAACCCGTAATCACTATCAATATTTCCTGAATACATCACCAAATGATGCGGTACATTCAAGATGAAATTCACCATTTTAAAACGACTTATTTTAGGCTATGCAACCATTATATTATTGATCGTTTTTTTAGGGATTTATATAACCTTACAACTGAATAAATTAAATCGTTTCGTACGAGAAATTTCTGCGGTGGACGGCAGCACCATTGATCTCACCGAACGCTTGTCAGATACATTATTCTCTCAGGTGGGTTTTGAAAAAAAATATCTTATCTCCCAGGACCAGGACTTTTACCAAAAATTCTGGGACATAATGAAGCAGCTAACCGAGGACCTGGAGCGACTTAGGTCTCTGATAATCACGAAAGAGGATAAAGAGGTATTTTTAGAGGCAGAGCAATTTTACAATAACTATGTTTCTCTTTTCATGGAAGAAGTTCGTGCTATGAAAAAAGATCCAGACTATCCACGCCGAAAATACCAGGAAGGAAAAGAAAAACTTGTAGATGCAATTAACGAGCGTTTGAGAAAAATAATGAAAATTGCAAGATCGAATCGAGATGCCAAAATTCGTGCGTCAGGCCAAATGAGTAACCGGATAATCAAGATTACTTACATTACAGCGGGCCTGGCAATTTTAATAAGCATTATAATTTCTGTTTACAATACCCGGAGCATAAATCGACCTATTTTGCTTCTACAGAAGCGGACTAAAGACATTGCCAAGGGAAAATTTGATAAGATACGCGATATTTCATCGCCGCCTGAAATCAAGGAATTAGCAGACGATTTTAACCTCATGTGCGAGAGGCTTGAAGTGTTGGACGACATGAAAATAGATTTTATCAGCCACGTATCTCACAATCTTCGCACACCATTGACAGCTATTAAAGAGGCCACGGGAATGCTGATTGAAGGTACATATGCCGATAATCCTGCAAAACAAAACGAGCTGTTAACGATTACCGAAGAGGAATGTGAAAGACTGATCGATTCAGTGAGTCGAATCCTGGACCTTTCGCGCATGGAAGCAAAGATGATGGATTATCAACTTAATGAATCTGATCTTTTACCGGTAATTCAGAGAAGCCTCCTGAAACTTGCACCGATTGCCCAAAGAAAAAAAATTGATTTGGAATTAAGGCCGCCGTATAATCTTCCTATTGTTAAAATCGATGAAGAACGAATTGGTCAATTGATGGAAAATTTAATTGGAAACGCATTGAAATTTTCCGCGGAAGGGGGCAAAGTGGTTCTGAGTGTCTATGTCAAGAATTATGGCAAGCAGTTTATCGAAGTCGCCGTTGAAGATACTGGTTGCGGAATTCCCAAAGAAAATCTTGAACGGATTTTTGATAAGTTCAAACGGATTGACAGTGGAAGGGAAACGGATAGAGGAACAGGGCTAGGCCTTTCAATCTCCAAACACATTATCGCTGATCATGGTGGGAAGATATGGGCACAAAGCAAGATAGGACAAGGAAGTACTTTTTTCTTCACATTACCTGTTTAGGTTTATTACTTTTTGTCATCTTTGGATGCCTTCATTTTTCTAAAAAGCTGCAGGGTCAGCAGCTGTTAGAGGAAGGAATGCAACAGATGGTTAACCGTCAGTATGCTGCGTCAATGACAAAAAACTTAACGGTTTTAAATAGCTTTCCACACACTTTAGCGGATCAAGCTCTTTTTCAAATAGGGCTGCTTTATGCCCAACCGGAAAATCCAAATCAGGACTATGAAAAATCCTTGGAATCTTTTAATAAAATTTTAAATGAATTCCCTGAAAGCCGGCTTAGACACCAGTCACAAATGTGGATTCTGTTTATCAGGGACGTTATTGATAATAAACAAAAAATCGTAATATTAAACAATGAAATTGTTTCACTGAAAAGAATTGTTGCGCAGCAAAAGACTGAATCAGCGCTTTTGCAGAAAAAGATCGAAACAAGAAAAAATGCTGACTTGGTAGAGTCCCTTGAAAAAACAGTTGATGAACAAAAAGAAGAAATAAATCAACTTCTGGATCAGATCGAAAAATTAAAACGGGTCGACCTGGGGATCGAAGAAAAAAAACAAAAAATCTTGCTGCAAGATGAACATATAGAGGAAAAAAAAGATGGGAAAGATCCTGGTAGTTGATGATGATGCAAATATCCTCAAAGTATTAAAAATGAGGCTTGAAGCGGAGGGGTATCAGGTCACCACTGCAGGTGAGGCGCAGACAGCACAGCAGCTGGCAACCGATACTGCCTTTGATTTCGCCCTGGTAGATCTAAAGCTCAACGGTACGAATGGGATCCAATTGATGGAAACCCTTCATCAGCTGAACCCGGAAATGCCGGTAATTATTCTCACGGCCTACGGAACTATCAAAAGTGCCGTTGAGGCCATGCGAAAGGGGGCTTACAGCTATCTCACCAAACCGTTTAATTATGATGAGCTCTTGTTACAAACTAAAAATTGCATTGAAAAAACGAGACTGACAAAGGAAATAAAAAGTCTTAAAAAAATGGTTAAGGACAGGTATGGCTTCGACAACATCATAGGCCGAAGTCATAAAATGGAAAAAGTACTTGAACAGGTAGCGAAAGCAGCCGATTCGGATTCCACCATTTGCATTGAAGGGGAAAGTGGTACCGGCAAGGAGCTGATAGCCAAAACGCTGCACCTGGCAAGCTCAAGGGCAGACAGACAATTCGTAGCGATTAATTGTGCGGCCATCCCGGAAACGCTGTTTGAGAGTGAACTGTTTGGTTATAAGAAAGGGGCATTTACCGGCGCAATCCAAAACAAAGAGGGTTTAATGTCCCAGGCCCAAGGAGGCACCTTTTTCCTTGATGAAATATCTGAAATACCACTATCCATGCAGGCCAAATTATTGCGGGTCATGCAGGAGAAAGAGTTTGTTCCCGTGGGTGGGAGAAAAACTATCAAAATGGATATAAGATTTCTTGCGAGTACAAATAAAAACTTAAGAGAAGAAGTAACGAAGGGGAGTTTCCGCGAGGATCTATTCTACCGAATCTATGTCATTGCAATTCACCTTCCACCGTTGCGGGAGAGGAAAGGAGATATTCCGGTTCTATCTCATTATTTTTTAGATAAATTATCTAATGATATGGACAAAAAGATGACCGGATTTTCATCCAAAGCGCTGCAAAAATTAATGCGCCATACCTGGCCCGGTAATGTCAGGGAGCTGCAAAACACCATAGAAAGAGCGATTACTATGGGAAATAAGGACATCATCAGTGACGAATTAATTCTACCGGCCTTAAATGCCGAAGAAAACAATTTAATACCCCTGAAGGACGCCAAAGAAAATTTTGAGAAAGATTACCTCCTCCAACTCATCGAGCTCACCGATGGCAATATGGCTCAAGCCGCCAGGTTGGCGGGAAAATACAGGGCGGATCTTTATGGACTTCTAAAAAAATACGACCTCAACCCGTCTGATTTTAGAAAAAAGCAGTAACCATGTTGTCAGAAAAAGGCCCGCACGGGTTTAATCGACCAGTGCCTTTTGTATCTCATCAATGGTCGTGCAGCCGCACAACCTCATGGCCAGCTCAAAGTCTTTGCGCAGGATCGACAGGATGCGTGCGGCACCCTGCTCCCCATTGACAGCCAGACCCCAAATAATCGGCCGGCCAACGCCCACCGCTTTGGCACCTAAGGCAATCGCTTTAACGATATCGGTGCCCCGACGAATGCCGCCGTCAATCAGCACTTCGATTTTACCGTCGACGGCTTCAACAATCTCGGGTAAAACCTCAATGGTAGCGGGAACGGTATCGAGTTGTCGCGCACCATGGTTGGACACGATGACGCCGGCAGCGCCATGATCGATGGCGAGACGAGCATCTTCCGGATGCATCACGCCTTTAAGCAATATTGGAGCCTTTGCCTTTGAGCAAAGCCACTCAACATCTTTCCAGCAAAGTGTTTGATCAAATTGCCAGCTAACATAGGCCGCCAAGCCGGAATCGGCCTGCTCCTCGGGGAACTTTCCCCTACCGGCCGGCATGAGGTTTTGGATGGAAAGACCCTCCGGTAGTCGAAAACGGTTTCTAATATCCCGTTCGCGACGGCCCCAGATCTGGGCATCAACGGTCAGAGCGATGGCACCGCAGCCGGCTGATTCAGCGCGTTGTACTAGCGACAAGGTCGCTTCGCGATCTTTGTAGACATAGAGTTGAAACCAGACAGGTCCGGTCGCCTCCGGCATGACTTCCTCAATGGACTTGGTGGATAGTGTGCTGAGAATCATAATGCAGTCGGCCTTGCCGGCCGCACGCGCTGTCGCCACTTCACCTTCAGGAGACGCCATTGCGTGAAACGCCGTGGGAGCGACCATAATCGGCATAGAAACCGTTTGCCCGAGTATCGTGGTCGTAAGGTCCCGCTGGCTGATATCCCTTAGGACCCGCGGTTTCAACTTAATCCGTTCGTAGGCGGAGTGGTTTTCGTGCAGAGTAATCTCATCGTTGGCACCACTCCTGTAATAATCATAGGTGGTTCTTGGCAGTATCTCACGGGCCGCGGCCTCATAGTCAAACACATTGACAAGTTGTTTTTCATCCACGGCCATCTTTCTTCTCCTTTTTACAAAAGATTAAACTACACATCCCCTTTGATAGCTATCTGCAAGGACCAAGTCGGATTATAGTTTCTGGATAACCAAATTCCCTTTCATTACGCCTTTGAGTCTGGAGGATAGACTTTAATGAATTAAATCGTATATAATCTTTCGCAATATCGCACCCGAGATTGTGTGTCAAGTTGCAACGCAATACTTCAATGGGCCCTTGTATGAAAAAAGGATAAGGCACCATTGCCTCATTGGTTCATATCTGAGTAAAAATTAACTTGACAGCATTGCCTGAACTCGATATCGATCAATGCATATTTGAAATAAGGAAGCTACCGTCCATCGCGGTGGCTTATTTGAGGTTATGTCAGGCAAAAGCCATCCCGACCTTTAAAGGGGGTGGCTTTTCTTTTTTGGGTTGATAATAGCAGGCTGTTTGTTATTTTTTTTGCCATGGTGTTTATGCAAAAATGGGGTAAACACCGCAGTTAAAGGATTCATTATATGTTCATCAAAATATCTGTCTTATGTGTCTATTTTTTAATCGTACTTGTGATCGGATTCATTGCCCGTACACGCTGGAAATCGTCTCCCGAATCATATTTTCTGGCAGACAGAAAACTGGGCCCCTTGATTCTGCTGGGAACCATGGTGGCAACTAATTTTTCAGCCTTTACCGTCTTCGGCACCTCCGGAGCCGGCTACCGGGACGGCTATGCCTTTTTCCCCATTATGGGATTTGGTACCGGGTTCATGGCCCTGACCTTCTGGATAATCGGCCGTAAAATCAGGCAGGTCGGCAGGAAACTTGCGCTGGTCACCCCTCCGGAGTTGGTTAAGGAATTGTATCAAAGCCCCGCTCTGTCCTTCTTGTTCGCTCTGATCATGATCATCTTCACAATCCCCTATCTTGCGCTTCAGCCCATGGCGGCCGGTTACGCCCTGGAAACGCTTTTGGGCCTGCCATATTTTTATGGCTGCATTGTGGTAACGGCTATCATCTTGCTGTACACCTTGCGGGGAGGATTGCGGGCCGTGGCCTGGACGGATCTCTTCCAGGGCCTAGTCATGCTCCTGCTACTGATATCATCCCTGATTATCATAGCACAGCATCACGGCGGATTTGTGGCGGCAAATCAAAAAGCCCTGCTGTCCAACCCGGCGCTTTTTTCGCGTCCCGGAGCCTTGGGAAAATATTCACTGGGAATCTGGTTTAGTTACATGGCTCTCTGGTTTTTTTGTGATCCTATGTTTCCCCAGCTATTTCAGCGCTTTTTTTCCGCCAGAGACGATCGCAGCATTGCTCGCATCATGCTCTTCTATCCGCTGGTGTGCACAGTTGTTTTTTTTATACCGATTGCCATAGGCGTCCTGGGTCACCTCTCTTTTCCCGATCTTGTCGGTAAACAGGCCGACCGCATCCTGCCCATGGTGATGACTTCAATTTCAGGTGATTTTATGGCCGCCCTCGTCATCGCCGCGGGGTTGGCCGCACTCATGTCGACCATGGACTCCCAATTGTTAACCTTGAGTTCCATTTTTACCCGGGACGTATTCTCGTTTTTCGGTAAAGCCAAAAAGGAAACCAGCGTCGCCGGCCGCATTTTTGTAGTTCTGCTGAGTCTGGTGGGGCTGGCCCTGGCTTACAAACCCCCGGCAACCATTCTTCAAATTGCGACCCAGACCTTCACGGGTCTTGCGGTGCTGTTTCCCACTGTAATTTTCGGACTCTATTTAAAAAAGGTATTCGTTCCAGCCGCAATACTATCCATTGTTTGCGGTGAGGCCGCCTTGATCGGGTTCTATCTTAAATGGCTATCGACTTCTTATTTCCTGCCGGTCATATGGATCATGCTGATCACATTTGCCGCCTATCTGACAACCCACGGCATATTGTTGTGGCGAAAAAAGATGCTGAGATTTCATCTGCCCGAATGGATCTTCAACCGCTATGTCTGGTTTTTTGCGCTAATCTTTATTCTGGCCATGGATTTCTGGGCCTGGGGCCGGATTGATCCGATTATTTTCGGAGTTCCGTTGTGGGTGGGATATTTTATTGTTCTGTCTGCATTGCAAACCATCGTGATGGTGTATTTAATTCGGCAGGAATATTAGAAATTACCCTAACTTGGTGCTTATCCAGTATCCCTGTGACATCTTGCACACGAAGTTGGCCCGGTATTCCGGCCGGCCGATTTCATTTTCCTGTGGCAATCGATACAGTGCTCCTGCATCACCTGTTTTTTTTTCAGCTTACCTTGATGTCTTCAGTTCTTCGATACCCCCTAATTTTTTGGGGAATAAGTCATGGCAGATATTACAGTCGCCCAGAGCATCCTGATGCCTGGTGTGCGGGAAGTGCACATCCCTCATTTTGCCGCCGGATAAAAGGATGATTTCAGCTCCTTTATTTTCAGCAATGTCACCGCTGCCTGAAATAGCGGTGTAGAGCAAGATGCCGCTGAGAATCAACAGGAAAATCAACTTTTTTTTCACCAAATGACTCCCCCTCCAACTAGGACCGAATAGGGCACCACACAGCTTGGGTTATAGTATTCTGCCTGCAAGGGTCAGACTCAAAGCGCCCGCATAACGATCCAGCGCCGTACGAACCGCTTCACGATCTTTAGGGTTTACCTTGGCTGTCACGTTCGCTGTTTCGAACCGGGCTGAAAGCACCCTGAGCTTTTCGGATGCCCAATCAGCTTTAAGGTCGACACGCCCCACAAGGTTCTCGCCGGCAAGCACCGGAAGACAGTAATAGCCGTATTTGCGCTTTGGCGCGGGTTTGAAAATCTCCAGAATCTGATCGAAAGCAAACAGTTGTTGCACACGTCGCCGATCCCAGAGCACCGGGTCAAAGGGCGAAAGCAAAACACCCCGATCGGCGCGCGGCCGCACACGTTTGAGGCGGGCTGCCAGCTCAAGGTCACAGGGTCGGATCCAGCCAGAATTTTCCTTTTTGTCATCGCCTGCGAGACTGCAAGGAACAATTTGGCCCTTTTCAACGAGGCGGTTTAGAGCAGCCGTGATGCTCTTTTTTTGGTTGGTAAGCCGCCAGGTTTGAGCGAGGGTGCCGGTCGAGGCCCACCCATGTCCCTTCAGTGCCTGAACAAGCAGATACTCGATCGCTTGCGGCTCAGGCAGACCGCTTTCCCGCCAACGTTCGGGAACAACTCGTTCGGCGAGATCATAGATTCTTTGAAAATTCCGCCTTTCTCGAATGGCAAGCTCCCCTGAGGACCACAAGGCGGTTGCCACCCGTTTGGCCAGTTTGAGATCCCACCACCCCCGGCTGCCACCGCCTTCCATATCGAGGGAACGAATGGGCCCATCGTCTCGAATACGTCGACGCAGGTTTTCTGCAATTTTTGGATGTTGCCGGATTAGATCTCCCCACCAGGGGTGGCAGCGAAATGCCTTGCGACGAAATTCGAATACCGGATAAAGCTCGATAGGGATCCAGCTGGCTTCGTGCCCCCAGTATTCGAAAAGCGGCTCCCCGGGGCGTAGCAATGCTTCTGCCAACTTAGGATCAAATCCCTGAATGCGGGAAAGCAGAACGATTGCATGGCTTCGGGCACCGGCAATTGACACGGTGTCGAGTTGAAGGAAGCCGAAGCGCCGGATAATTCGATGAGCCGCTTTGCGGGCTCGCAGCGTAAAGCCTGTGGCGCACTTGGGAAAACCGGTCCATTCTGGTTTGAGAAGTCCTGCCCGGGCGAGCGCCAATCGTCGGGCTTCGGTAATTTCAATTGTTTGCATTAAAAAAAATAACAGAAAAAAAACCAGTAAAGGGTCCTAACGCTGAAATTATCACCGAGTCCTAAAAGTGCTGTGAGGAACAAACCGACTTTTTGCCTAGTGAATTTGCGAAATTCAATTGCCAGAGACAAAAGAGGGGGGCACTCTGCTTGTCTCTGGCAAAGTTTCTACCATAAAAGCACCGCTGGGTTCCCTACTTCTTCAAGGCCGCTGCGCCAGCCAAGGCGACTTCATGATCGTCTTCCACGCTACTGCCGCTGACACCAATAGCGCCAATAATATTCCCATCTTTGTCTTTTAAAGGCAAACCCCCGGGGAATGTAATTAATCCACCATTTGAGAATTCGATGTTAAACAAAGGTTTACCAGGCTGTGCCAACTCACCCAATTTCCCAGTCGGCATGTTGAAAAAACGTGCGGTTTTCGCCTTTTTTATTGAAATATCAATGCTGCCCAAAAATGCACCGTCCATGCGGACAAATGCCTTAAGGTTCGCACCCGCATCTACAACAGCAATGTCCATTAACGTTCCTTGCGTTTCAGCTTTTTCCCGCGCAGCTGAAACAACGGCTAGGGCTTGTTCTAATGTGATATCATTGCTGCCTCCTGCGATCGCTGGAACTGTCACCCCGAAAACGATCAGTAAAACCATCATGGACAATAGAAACATTGCTTTTATTCGACATATACTGTTTTTCATTGGCATCTGACTGTCCTCCTCTTTTGTCTTTTACAATTACGGTTACGGTCTCCACCTGAGGCGTTCCTAACCCTCCGATGATGCAAATTAAACCGGACACTGGGCGTAAGCGCTAATTTGCGTGCGATTCTCTATAAATCAGGATTTTTTCTGTGAATTATTATGGTTCCATGATTTCACACCTCCTTTCTCGCCGAACCCAAAGACCAGGAGCAGCCAGGGCCTCCACTGACTTACATATAAATGATATTTTACAATTTTACTACAATCTGTCAAAACGGCTCGGCCCTGGCTGTCACCTGAACTGACTGGTTATCCCACTTTTTTCAAATAACGCCGGAATTCTCGCTGCCATGTCTGGGTTAATGGAAGCAAACTCAACAACACTGAGCCCAACAAGGTTGTAACGTGAATTCAGATCGGATAAAATAGGGACAAATTGATTCATCTTTAATCCGCCATTTGTTGGACACTGTGAACCCTTAAAATCTCCAGGATTGAAAAAATCCAAATCCAGGTGAATATAAACATTTGAGGATCCATAACTTTCCACCGCCACAATCACTAATCTTGAATCTGTTAAATCGTCTGGGGGAATTATAGTAATATCCTCTTCAGATGCATACTCGGCTTCAGGTGTATCCAAGTCTCGAACGCCCGCTAATGTAACTTGGGATGGTGACAATGGGCAGGGCACAAATTCCGATAGGATTTGATCACCATCACCGAGCAATGTTCTTAAAACCATTCCATGGAAGTGTCCTGATGGAGAACTCTCTGGTGTATTCAAATCACCATGTGCGTCGAACCATAGAACAGCCAAATCTCGATTGTAGTGCCGGTTCAAGTAGGCCACTGGAACAATCTCCGCTCCGCATGTTCCCCCAATCATAAATATTTTATCGGGCTGTTCAACATTCAACCGATCAAATGCTCGCTTTGAGTTTCTTGCAATGGATGAACGCCCAAAAATGCCGCCTTCGATTAATAGATATTCCTTCTGGAGAACGTCAATTTCAATAAACTTGTTATCTTGAGAGAAAGCCTGGTGAACTGTAAAAGCGCCTTCACTTGCACGATTGTCAACACCGAAGCCTTGCCATTCGGGATATAGTAATTTTAATATCTTCATGATGCAGAAGGATAACGTTTCGGGATGAGCAGCGCCGCCGTTAAATGCCGCGCTACTCAGGCCTTACCGGAAAACCGCGGATTTCAAGGCGTCTGCTCCAGCCCTTTGTTGGATTTTAAGAATCTGGGATATAGGGGATTAGACCTTTTTCGAATGCAATCTCTTGAATTTCCTTTGGCTGATTCCTTACGTCGACGATAAATCCGTTGAGTGAAATCATCCAGACCATAGGATTCCTCTCCATTCTACTTGGTAAAGTCCAGTTTTGATCAAATTGAGTCATTTTTAATATGTTGCGTACCTGTTTTGACTTTGTTTGCCCTGTGCTTGGTTTAACTCCGAACGCATCGTACAATTTTGAAGCTTTAACATGTGGAACCTGACTGCTGTCGTCTAAGAAATTTACCACACCTATTGCATGGGTTATGGCACAAGCCCAGATATTTTGTTTGCCTTTTAATAATGGAGATGGTCGTTTTCTACAAAGTTCTGCTATAGCATATTGAATAAACTCGGCATATTCATCATTCAGATATTGTTGTGAAAACTCATCGGTGATTTTTGTAATGGATAAATAAATATCCTGCATTTCCTTTGGAACTTTTTTGGACTTCTTTTTCAACTTGTCCTCCAGGTGTGATCTTTATATAGGTATATTGCGGCAAATCCATCGACGGGAACCTTGACCAAAAGCCGCAGGCTTTTGGATCAGAGTGAATGCCCTTGTTGGGTGGAGTCTTTTAATGCCTTAGATATTGCATCTTTTACCCATATGTTTAAGCTCTTTCCTTTTTTACGTGCTTCTACCGTAATATTCTTATGCAACTCTGGTTCCACACGTACGACAAACTTCCCAGAATATGGCTTTTCAGGTGCCTCGCCGCGCTCGGCACAAAAAGTCAGATAATCGTCAACAGAATCGTGAAAAGCCTCCTTGAGCTCTTTTACCGTTTCACCTTCAAAAGTAATCACATCCCTCAAATTAATAACTTCGCCATGGAAAATATTGGCATCGTCATCAAATTCAACTTTTGCAAAATATCCTTTGTATTCCATCATGGTGTCACCCCCGATTCTATCAAGAATCTTTGTACAGATCTGACGGACGCTTTGTTTGTCACTCGTTGAGGATGGGGTCTGTGAAAAACAGCGCGAACCTCATTCAGTGCAACCCTTACACGAGATCCTTTACCTTCGGTTATCTCAGCGCCAAGAGCGATATATAAGCTTTCGATATCATTCCATGAAATATCGGAACGCGTTGGTTTTTCAAATAATCTCCGTAGCGTCTGTCGCTGTTTTTTGTTCATAGGGAAATAGTATCACAGGTTAGTATCATGTCAATAAAATAAAAAAGAAGTGTTCCTCCAGTATACGACATGATATCTCGGTTTCAGGCTTGTTATCGATTACTTGATGAAGAAGACCTGAAATTCCTACGAATTGGTCTTCAGGTTTTAGTAAAACCTTCCAGAAGCAATAATCGTATTCAGAGTATTGATGAAGTATTTTTTGAACCATTTGCTGAGTATCTTCATAACGAGCACCTTAGGAAAATATTTCATCACCATTTTATTCCCTGTCAGCAGAAATATCGGCTCAACGTCTCTGTCGGTCACTTCAACCAACTTTAATCGTGCTGTTTCGGTCATTACTTGCATTGTTCAATTCATCTGTGCATAACGGATTGTTTCACTTAACGGCGCGAACTGAAAACCTATCTAACGCTGCGCTATCCGGCGCGCGGAATTTTTTGAAAAACCGCACGCTCCCGCCGGACAGCGTTCCGGGTAAAGGCACCGCTTGCGCGGCGCCCTCCCCACAGATCCGTACGTGAAGCTTTCCCTCATACGGTTCCTCGGTTCAGGCCCTTTTTACCGAGCCTTCAACCAATCAGGCGACACCCCGATTGGCGCATAACTTTGCTGCCCTGCAAGTATTCAAATATTATGGACTATTCGGGGGCGCGGCAGAGGGAATGTCTTGAGAATTCGTCTGAACTTCTCATGACTTATGTACCCATCCCTGTCGCGTCGGCCGAGCCAGCGTCTCCACGCTTTTTCAGCGTATTCGTATACCACCTCTAACACCTTGTAGTTGCTCCGAACCCCAAAATACTGGTAGAACCCCCTAAGTTTGCTGCATAATATTTCATGCTGATCTTTTAAGGGATCATGCCGATTTTCCTTGCACCAATTCCACAACATCCGCATAAAGCGGTTTCGCCGTTTCCGCGCTGTTTGCTTCTTTATCACCCAGTTGCCTTTGAGGCTTTTGCCCCAGTAAAAGGTAAACCCGAGAAAATATAAGCTTCCTTTTGGCTTTCCGCTCCGTGGCGGTTTTCCGAATGGTATCAATTTGGTCTTTTCCGGATGAAGCTCTAATTCGAATCGGTTAAACCGTTCCGGTAACACTTCCATTAATCGCTTCGCGTCCGACTCCAGTTGAAAACCCATTATGAAATCATCCGCAAATCGTATCAGGAAACATTTGCCCTTCATACGCGGTTGGACTTCCTTGACGTACCAATCGTCCAGCACGTAGTGCAGAAAAATATTACTGAGTACCGGCGAAATCACCCCACCCTGGGGAGTTCCCTTTTCAGGATAGATGATTTCGCCACCCTCGGCCACGCCGGCTTTTAACCACTTGCCGATTAGCCGAATAATGCCGCCATCGTTTACCCTGAGCCGGATTGTATCCCGCAACAGGTGGTGCGCAATGTTGTCAAATAGTCCCGTAATATCAGCGCTCAATATCCAGTTGATGTTCAGTTTTCTACACTGCTCACGAAGCTCATGCAGTGCCTTATGCTGGCTGTGGCCGGGGCGAAAACCGTGGGAAAAATCATGAAAGATCGGTTCATATACCACTCCCAATATGGTTGCTACCGCTTTTTGGACAATTTTATCCTCAAGCGCGGTTATACCAATGGGACGCTTTTTACCGTCTTCCTTATCCACCCAAATACGCTTTACCGGTGTTGCAACGTACTGACCTCTGCGCAGCCGTTGATATAGATTATAGAGGTTTTCATCAAGGTTTACGGCATATTGCTTCGCCGTTATCTTGTCGACACCGGTGGACTCATTTTTACGCAGTTGGCGAAATGATTTTCGCAATAAGGATAAATCGATCCTATGGGCCAGAGACGTGAACACCATGCTTGGGTCCGCCTCTGCCAGCATTCTAATTCGAACCAGCGAGGACTCACCTACCAATACCGGCGGTTTGTCCGCTGCCCGTTCTTGTGAACACCCAGTGGAATCATGAGCGACCTGCGTCGCAATCCCCTGGCTTTCTGTTGATATGGTTTGTGATTTCTGTGTATCTCCCATAGTCCCTACCAGAGAAACGTTATGCCCGGCTTCTCCTTCCCTGCAGTGGGTCGCTTGGGCTTCACTTCCCCACCTTTCCGTCCAGCCATACTGTCCCTGAACATCGGTACTATGATCCGCTAAGACTTCCGAATGCTTATCTCAGGTTTGTTCACTCTTCGCTATCCGCCCCTGATACCTTCCCCTTGCGGGCAAGGCCACATCCGGATCTCCCCAGTTCCCGAGCTACCCCTTTGAGAACATGCCCTGGTCTCAGACCCCGGTGGTGACTTGCACACTCGCCATAGCGCATGCAAGTCTGCTGCCTTCCACGTAATTCAACGCGTCGGCTTTCACTCCGCTATGCGGCGCTTATCCTTGCGGACCACAATTATACATTTTTCGGGGCTCAATACAGAGCCTGCAATCTCGCTCCGTCCAGCTTCGGACCCCCGTTACCGGTTTTGCCCGTGGACTTCGCTAATGAGCTGTTGGCTAAACTTTGCTCATGTGGGACTTCCGCAGATCCTGCTACTCAGCGCCGGAGCAAGCTCCGCAATGAGATTTACTGCCTGATCCATTCTCCCTAATGCCAGGGCAAGCCCTGCAGAAAGGTGCATAGTTTTCACTATGTGCGGTCACCCACTGGGTAACAATATCAAATTTCATCCACCGTTAGGTGGAATCCCAGCGATTCGGATTTAGCTGGGCACGAGCAAACGTATTGTTAGCCACCGATTATTTCATTCAAACCGTCAATTATGCTGACAAGTTCCTCTGGGGAAGCAGTTGCAATCTTTTTTCCGATTCTTTTGGTAGATAGCGTACGAACCTGGCTGATTTTCGCCCAAGACTTTTTGGGGAGTTTTGTATCTGAAAGTTCAAGAGTAAGCGGGTATCCTGCCCGTTGGGGCTGACTGGTGATAGCTACCGCAATGACCGTACCTGACCGGTCATTGAAAATGTTATGGCTCAAAATAAGAACAGGGCGAAAACCGCCCTGCTCGCTGCCGATGACAGGATTTAAATCAGCCCAATTAATGTCTCCCCTCAATATTCTGGCCATTCATCTATCTCCATTGAAAATCCTTCTTCTGCTACATTCTGTTCATACTCAGGATCGAGTTTTGCACATTCTTGTGCCAACCGGGTTCTCTCGAAGCGTTTAAGCTTGTCCGCGACAGCCTCTTGTATTGCCTTGCTGCGGTTGGGATACACTTTTGATTTTACCATTAAATCAAGTTGTTTTAATAGGTCCTCATCAATTGTGATTGCAATTTTTGAAGCAGCCATTTTAATCACCTCCGGTATGACAATATATCATACCAGCTATTTTTTCAAGGGTAAATTTCGATTTAAGAGGCTAACAATGATTATGCCGAAAAAACGCGGTATATCCGGTAACGAAATGGCGCTTGACATTCACATCATTTATATAAATTTCAATTCGTTATTTATTGTTAAAGCCTAATATTGAAATCATAAAATGTGGAAATTTTTCTTCATTTCGCCGATATATCCGATATGCGAGAAAAAAGTCTTCATATCCCTGATATTAAGGCGTTTTGCAGAAAAATAAGCTCAATCCCGAAATTAAAAAGATGGACAAAAAGTCCCACTCCCAGATAAAACGGCTCGGGGCAAAAGCGCACGGCTCATGAGCCTAAAACTCAAAGGCTGAAAGAAAAAACCCCACTATCATTTTGAGAGGTGGGGTTTTCAATTGCGCTTATTCATTCTCTATCCTTATTAAAGGTTTAAAGGACGAATGCTTAATTTCTAAATTTTAGTAAAATTGACTGTAGCAGAACCTTCTGAAAAGTCAAGGGATTGTAATTGGCCGCGGACGCACACAGACATTAATAGATTTAGAATAGCTCAAGGCTGAAGGCTCAAGGCAACGGCACCGGAAGTGCCGTCATAGAGTTTATGGGGTTGATTAAGTTTATTGAGATTATCCCAATGAAATGGGATAAAAAGATTTCACTGTAATCTTTGTGTCTTGGCGTCTGGTTTGTGGCTGATTGAATAACATCAAAGTTCTCTTTTTCGATTAAACTGGCCGCTGATCAGGCCAGCGGCGGCCGAAATGGTCTATGAATATAAACTTTTCGAGCGCTTTGCGGCCTTTGGGAATGTGCCGCCCTTCAGGTGTGCCGAAGGTCATGCATATGACAACCTTCCGTTCATCCGGGACCCCCAATATTTCTTTGACCCTATTTTCATCGAAAGCGCCGATCCAGCAGGTCCCATAGCCCAAATCGGCAGCCTGCAGCGTAAAATTGGTGAGCGCGATGGTAATGTCGACCATATGCCATTTTTGTGCGGGATCGGCAACACCGGCAATGAAATAGGTGCAGTTGGCCACAAAACTCTGATTGGAGCATGCGTCGACAAGGCGGCGCTTTATCGCCGCATCGCCGACAAAAACAAATTCCCAATTCTGACCATTGTTGGCCGAAGGGGCCAATTGCAATGCCTTAAGCAGTGTTTCCATATGCGCAGGCGAGATTGATGATTCGGCATACCTACGAATACTGAGGCGACCGGCGATGGCTTCTTTAACTTCCATTTTAATTTCCTCCAAATCTAATATGGACACGGATAAACACGGATTGCACAGATGTTCTGGAAATTTTTTCCACTATAATTTTCCTTCCACCTAACCCAATATTCCAACATTCCATCATTCCAGTACTCCAGAGTATTCTATTTCAGCACAGCCTGTTACACTAAACATGCCCACAGGAAAGTAATAAATGCAGAAAAACAGGCTATTTCATTATTTTAGCAAATTCATATGTCCGGTGCGAACAGAGTCGACAATCAGTTTGCCAGTCAACTTTAACTTTCCCAGGCGACCTTTTTTGCCGGCCATTAAGATGTCGTGAAGATCTTCTCGGGTTTGGGGTGGTCGGACTTCGGCAGGCTTTTTCACCAGGGTGATGGATTGTACCGGGCAGGCAGGGACACAAACACCACATCCGATACAGCGATCACGATTCACCACTGCCGGCTGCTTTTTTTTGGCGATACTCACCGCCCCAACCTGGCAGCGTTTCACACAGGCGCCACAACTCTCACATCTCATCCTGTCCACTGTCGCATAATAGTTGGCGGACCAAAAATCCAGCGGTTTGGGAAGGTTTTTTTGAATCCTTAACATCCCACAGCAGCATCCGCAACAGGAACAGATGAACTCGGCCCTTTCCGTATTGGATGGCTGCAATACCAATCCCTGTTTCTGATTCTCTTCGATGACCGACATCGCTTCGTCTCGGCTAATTTCCCTGCCATTGCCGCTAAGCAGGGCCATCCGACCCATGCTGCCGATGGCAAGACAGGTTTCTTTGCGGTCCGTTACTTTGCAGACGCTACCCTCGATCGACTTTTTCTTGCGGCAGATGCAATCATTGATCACAAAGGGTGCTTCAGCTTTTTGCAACAGCGTCATCACCTCATCAAACGTGCCGACGTTATGTTGCGGGCGTATGCTCTTGGATACGGGTATCGTGCGCATTTGCGGAAGTTTCGAACTTAAAAAAGCAACACCAAAATTTCTATTCGAGGTGTAATCATTGAAATCTTTTATAAATCTGGGCGTTAGGCGGTTCAGTTGGAATTCGTACATCCCCACAACCAGGGGTGCATTGCAATAGTGCATTTGGCCGTTTCTGATTTTTGACTCAACTCCACCCTTTTTTTGAATTCGGTCAAGAATTTCTTCCAATTCGTTAGCGGTATCGACCAGATGACCGGCTTGACGAAGTATCGTTTCAAGCGGCTCAAATTTGTAGCTCAAACAACAGACAATCTCAGCCTCATCCGGTGAAAAAATATGCTTCAGTACCTTTATTTCAACGCCGGACCGGGTAGCTGGAAACCCGACAGCCTGATTGTCTAAATGCTTTTGTAATCTGATATAAACTTGATTGTTTTGTTCCACCCAACACCTCTGCAGTTGATTGAGCACCGCTTGGACTTTGAGTTTATCAAATTTTAAATATTTGAAAGCCCTCGAGATTGCCGATATTTAAATGGCGCGGAAAGAATACCACATAGGGTGCGTCAGATGCAATCCCACACATGCGGCGAAAGCGAATGTCCATCTATCTGGTAACTAAAGGACAACGCCAAGGTAAACTCCAAGCCAGTTGCATCAGAATGTTTGGCAAGACAATAAAATCCCAAACTTCCAGCAGTCAATAACATGTTTAAATGGCGCAAGCCTGCTGGCAACTATGGCAGCCTGGACAATCTCTCAAAACAGGCTTAATATTTGATGCCGGATAGCGAGTGAACCCCAAAACTGGGGAAAATTGCCACTAACAGCCAACACTAATTAAAAACCACGGAGGAGAAAAATGAGTGAATTGATCCCGGAGATTGCGGTGCGGCGTGCCAATCGTGCGCTTAGTGAGAAAAAGGTCCCTTTGGAATTGGTTGGGCGTATCATGACCGCCGCAACATATGCCCCGTCATGCTTTAACAACCAGTCATGGCGTTTTTTAGTGGTCTTAAACGAAACGGGGTTAAGTAGAATTCACGAGGCCCTGCCGGATGCCAACTACTGGGTAAAAAAAGCCTCGATGGTTGTCGTGGTAGCCACCCGGCTGGATCTGGGCTGTCAACTCAATGACCGCCGAGATTATGCCCTTTTTGATTGTGGTCTGGCCACCGAAAACCTTGTATTGCAGGCCGTAAAAGAAGGGCTTTACGCCCATCCCATCGCGGGATTTAATCCTTTAAAAATCAAAGAAAATTTCAGCATTCCGGAAGATTTCATCGTCATTACCCTGGTGGCCGTGGGTTATCCGGGTGACGATACGTTTCTGAATGAAAAACATAGGCAGCTGGAACACGGCCCACGCATCCGGAAACCTGAAACCGAGGTCATCAGCTATAATGCCTGGGAGTTTAGTGATTCTGAGTAGCGTCCTTCCGCAAATAATATAATACCAGAATTTTGTATGAAAATTAATGAGTGTTGAATTGGATTCGATTAGGGGGTTAACCGACCCGGCCTATAGCCGCGCCAAAAAACTTTCTACATGGGGCATGATATCATGGTCCGGATATTTATTTTTTATGACACCTAGGACTTTTTTGGCCTTTTCGGTGCTCATTAAACGATCATTGAATATCTGGGCGACACGAAAATAGGCCTTGGGAACCAGTGAGTTATCAGGGTAGGATTTTACGATGAGGTTGTAGACTGCAACGGCTGCTTTGGTTTTGCCGGTTTCGTTAAGCCAGCCTGCCAGCTTGAACAATGGGTCGGCGGCCGGAAGAAATTTGCTATCAAGCTTACGACATTCCGAAAAAACCACAATGGCTTTATTTTTTTGGTTTTTTTCGGTTAGAATATCCAGGTGTTTAACACCGTATGCCAACAACCCGGTTTTTCGTTTTCTCATCTTGAGCAGGTTATAATATCGTTCGGAGAGGTCTAGGCCGCATATGGGCTGCTGCTGGTTCGATTTTTCAATAACGGAAATCGCTTCATCCAGCTTACCGTCCTGGATCAGCGGTGCCACTTCACTCAATACAATTGCATCCGGATCCGTTTCTTCAGATTCATAATCTTCGGCAGTGGGGTCTTTGAAATCCTCATAATCCACTCGATAACCAATTTTTTCAGAATATTGCAGAATCACATACCCCATGAGGTGGTAGGAAACAATGGTATAAAAGCTTTTGGCAAAGCCAAACAGTGCCAATTGCAAATCCGGCGGAAGGAACTTTGTGAAATACTGGGCCAGGTAGGCCGGTGCACTTCCCAGGAGAAACAAAAAAAAGTTCATCAAAAAATAGGCCCAGCCGATCCGAAAGGCCAGCCCGACAAAGACAACGGGATTGAGGGCATGGATAAGACTGCCGGTGGTCACAAGAAGAATGACCATCGACGGGACAAAGAAAAGGGCTGTCATTAGAAAGACAATTCCCACCAAAATCCCGATCTTCGCACTGATCCATCCAAAAATGATAAAAATGGCGATATAAATACCAAACTGCTTGAAGACCTGGGAGAAATCTGCGGAAATTGTTTTGCAACGAATGGGAGGCGGTTTCAGGTTTCCTCCGGCAGTGGCCTTCAGGGATTCGAAAGAATACTTAACTACGATTAACCACATCACCCCTTTAAGCAGGGCACTGAAAATACCCGGGCCTGACAGGAGCATTGATACGAAAGCCAGAACAGCTATCAATATCATAGGATGCATGGAAACCGGATAGGAAAAAATTCGCGGCATCCGGTTCCAGAAAGGCTCGATGAGGTTTTGCACGCCGATCCAGTCCACGGAAAGATTGCATTTGGGGCAGAAGTGCTGGGTTTGTTTTACCCCATAACTTTCGCTGGCGCGTTTGACGGCACACTGGGGACATAGCAACGCATCGCATTCCGGACAATGCCAATGTGCTCTTCGAGTCGGATGACCGTCACAATTTTTTTTCATGCTTTTCAGTATCGGTAAAAAAATCAGAAACTTTAGGTATTTAAATGGGTTGGGGAGGTGGCAAAGTCTTAACTCGGGCCTATTAATTTCTCAGAGAGCCCTAAAGGGTACAAAAAGAAAAATCAAAAAAAACAGGCCCATCTCATTGGTGAGATCGGCCTGTCGGTCTGAATTGTTTGGGCAGATTATGCGGAACCAATGATTTTATTCGAGCACCATCAACACCTGATTCGTGGCAACTTTATCATTAACGTTGACTTTGATCTCTTTGACGGTTCCGGCCTCCGCCGAAGGAATGGCGTTTTCCATCTTCATCGCCTCAAGGATCAGCACCTCCTGATATTCTAAAACCTCATCTCCCACATTCACCAGAATGTTGATAATTGTTCCCGGCATGGGTGCTACGATTTCTTTACTCATTCTCACCTTCCTCCCTTTGGTATAGTGTTGGGTTCGCAACTCAAAACGCAATTTGTATTGGTTTGCAGAAAAATATAATAAACTGTTTTGATACTTAAAGGGGCATTGAATGTCAAGCTCAAAGGCAGATACTTCCCATTTCTATTTTTGGAATTATTACTTCTTTGAACGGATCCGTTGTTATATATCCTTGACGCGGAGGCCATGTTTATATATGTAATGACAGTTTCGAACCGGTTCGGTAAATCTCTCATCCGTAACGCCGGAACTCGACTCAAAGAATAATCTGAGAACAAACTCGGGTGCCTGGCTAAAATTTCATTTGGAAGATAGAGTTTGGGAAACGCTTCGCTATATTGTAGTTATGGGCCTTTCCCCGCGTCGTTGGTTGCCGACATTCGGCAAATTAAAAAACTTGGAGGAGGAACATGAGACCATATTTTGAAAAGATGCAGGAATTTGGGCAGGAGCTAAAAGCGGGACAAATAAAAAGCACGGAAGCAAATGTGGGCAAACTGCAGGAGGTGGAAGCCCAGGTTGATGAAGCTGTGCAAAAGGTAAAAAACGCCGGAATGCCGACGGAAAAAATCAATGCTCGTGGGCAGCTCACTGTATGGCAGCGCTTGGATTACCTGGTGGATGAAGGCACCTGGAGTCCGCTGCACACCTTGTACAACCCCAAGGACAATGTCGAGGGTACGACCAACGTTATAGACGGGCTGGGTAAAATTTCGGGAAAATGGGCGGTCGTCATCGGTTTTGACAACAAGGTTTTTGCGGGTGCCTGGCTGCCGGGACAGTCTGAAAATGTTTTGAGATGCACGGATCTGGCAACACGGCTGAACATTCCGCTGGTATGGCTGGTCAATTGCAGCGGTGTTAAATTAACCGAGCAGGAAAAATTTTATGCCGATCGCCGGGGATCGGGGACCACCTTCTTCAGACATGCCGAGCTCAATCAGGATGGTATTCCGGTGCTTGCCGGGATTTACGGTACCAATCCGGCCGGCGGTGGATATCAGGGCATCAGCCCCACCATTCTTTTCGCCCACAAGGACTGCAATATCGCCGTGGGCGGCGGCGGAATTTTAAGCGGTATGTCCCCCAAGGGCTACTTTGACTTGGAAGGTGCGGAACAGCTGATTGCGGCAGCCAAGCAATTTAAAGTCGAACCCCCGGGAACTGCCAAGGTCCATTATGACGAAACCGGATTTTTCAGGTATGTTTTTGACACCGAAGAAGAGGTGCTCGATGGTTTGAAAGAATACATGCAGGATATGCCGGCCTATAACCCCAAGTTTTTCCGCGTGGCCGAACCCAAGGAGCCCCGCTTACCCGCCGAAGACCTTTACCGTCTGCTTCCTTTCAACCAGAAACAGATGTATAATTTTGACGAGATTCTGGCACGTTTGGTCGACGGCAGCGAAAACATGGAATATCGTCCGGGTTATGGTCCCGAGATTTATACCGGCCTGGTTAAAATCGACGGTTTTCTGGTGGGAATCATCGGCAACCGCCAGGGGTTTTTTGGTGAGGATTATCCCGAATATGCGCCCTATCCGGGCATCGGCGGCAAGCTGTATCGCCAGGGCCTGATCAAAATGAACGAATTTGTAACCCACTGCGGCCGTGACCGGGTGCCGGTGATCTGGTTTCAGGACACCAGCGGCATCGATGTCGGTGATATCGCCGAAAAAGCGGAGCTTCTGGGATTGGGCCAATCGTTGATTTATTCCATTCAGCAGACCGACGTTCCCATGATGCTGGTAGTGCTGCGAAAAGGAACGGCCGCGGCCCACTACCTCATGGGTGGTCCCACCGCCAACCGGCACAATGCTTTCACCCTGGGAACGGCCGCCTCCGAGATTTATGTGATGCACGGCGAAACGGCGGCCGCGGCAAGTTTTTCCCGCAGGCTGGTAAAGGAAAAAGATGCCGGGAGACCGCTTGAGCCGGTCATTGAGGAAATGAACAAACTGGTCAAGGAATATTATGATTATTCCAGACCCGCCTATTGCGCCCAGCACGGTCTGGTGGACGAAGTCGCCAAAATGACGGATATTCGAAATTACCTGGTCGCCTTTGCCGGCGCCGCCTATCAAAACCCCAAATCCATCTGCCCCCAGCATCAGATGATGCTGCCCAGAATTATCAAGGGCTGATCCGGAATGGGGCGATTGACTGATTTCTTGAAAATGAAATTCTGTCTCAAAATAAGCACAGGGCTGATGGTCATCATTCTGATGATTTGTTGGAATCCGCAACCCTCGGCCCGTGCAGCACAAACCAATCAATCCAGCCCCCTGGCGGGCATTACCCTGTCCTCTCAGGAAGTCATCAACGGCAGCCTGTTGTTGCTGCAAATCGAAATCCGCAAGTTGAATCCACCGGTCACAGAGATGCGGCTCCAATTCCAGCAACACCAATATCCGCTGTATCCCCATCCGGCCAATCCGGCGAACCTTTATTGTGGCTTGATTGCCATCCCCTTTCGCACACAGCCGGGGCCGGCAGAACTGGTGCTGGCATGGAAAAACGCCACAGGGGATCATGCTAAGAAAATACCGTTTATGATTGTTGCCGGGAAATATAAAACCGATGAGCTGAAGGTAGACTCCTCCCGGGTAAATCCAAATAAAAAAAACATCGAGCGGGCTCAGAAAGAGGCCCGCAAAATCGAACGCGTCTATGCCGGCGGCGGCAGTGAACGGTTGTGGAAAGGCGACTTTCAGCTGCCCATGACCAGCGACATTACCAGTCCCTTTGGCAATAAACGGGTGTTTAACGGTCAATTGAAAAGCTATCACAATGGCGTCGATTTTCGTGCCCGCACACCAAAACCCGTTTTCGCATCCAATTCCGGTGTCGTCAAATTGGCCGAGAGTCTATTTTATTCCGGCAACGCTGTTGTCATCGACCATGGGACCGGGATATTTACAATTTATGCCCATCTAAGCAGAATCGACGTAACTCCCGGCCAGCACATTGAAAAAGGACAACGTCTCGGGCTCACCGGAGCCACCGGTAGAGTCAGCGGACCGCATCTTCACTGGGGAGTCAAAGTCAAAGGGGTCGCCGTAAACCCAATTCAGCTGATCAAAATAATATCGTCACTACACCAGACGCAGGGATAAACTCCGTCCAATATAATACGGCCGTCCAAAAACCTCTGAGAAATTGACCATGTTCTACCATATATGGGTAAAATTAGATTTACTATAACAATATTTTGTGATATTAAAATGACCCAGAAATTGACAGCGAAGCTCTGAATACGAAAATATACGGGGACATTGGATCGGGGAATAAAATTAATGAGGAAAACAAATGTTTTTGACTGGCTCAGAGCAATGCTCTCGATGGTTTTCTATATCGGACTCTTCGGTGGTATCGGTTATTTGCTACAGGTGTTAATATTGTAATTATTATCTGCTAAAACAGTGCTTCAGTGTTACCACTGAATCGTCTTTGCGACGAATTGTGGTCAATTCTCAAATTAGACCTCTTTCATTCAGAACATCATTCCAACCTTGCCAGCGAAATCTTTGCCGTTCGCAAGCTTAATATTTCAGTTTTAACTTAAATTGAGAGTTTCAAATTTGAATTCGGGTAATCCTTTTCATACTACCTGCCTGTCTCCGACAGGCGGCGGTGCTCCCGGATCACCACAAATGCGAAAGCAATCCAGATCAGGACCAGCACCACGTTCAGGACGAAGAACGACTGCGTCGAAAGGGCCAGAAACTGAACCCCGACGAGGACGGTAAGGGCCGCAATCCCATCACCGATACGAACGCAGAGCGAATCGATCGTCGGCTTGCCTTTATACTTCATCTCCGCTGAGACAGGCAGCCAGAGGACGTTGCGGGCCGTGTTGTTGATGGAATAATCGGTCGAGTTTTCCACAATCTTCATCGCTTTGACGATGGCCAGGATTGGAACAAAAGCCATGGCGGTATAGGAAATCAGAGCAACCACTGGCATCGCGAGCAAAATCACACCAAAACCCCCGAATTTGAGCAGACGCGAGGCCACGAAGGCCTGAAGAAGCAAGGCGACAATGTTCACCCAAAAGTAAAAGTCGCCGTAAAAAGCCGTAGTCCCATCCCGCGTGAATATCAATAAGGCATCGGAATCCGAGACACCTGTTTTGAGGGCATCGCCTTTCAGGAATTCCTGGACCACCCGGAAAAGCAGGTTCTCGCCGTTGGTGTTGACCCAGCTCAAAAGCAGGGTGATCACAGCGACGGCGATTAGAAAGCGGCTGGCGAAAACGATGGAGAGGGCGCTACGTCCCGAATCCTCAAAGTCGGACTCTGGGACGGTTTTCGTTCGGACAATTTGATCCGGTTTGTGACGATCTGAAATTTTACTGAGCGCAATTGATGCCGTCAGCGGTATCATGGCAGCGATAAGTAGCCACTGTGTTCCGAAGAGGCCGGAGTCCAATAGTACGCCGGTGATCCAGGACCCACATGCGGCTCCGGCCGTGGCCCCGATGGCAATCAGGGGAAACAGGCGATGTCCGCGCTCTTTGGTGTAGAGGTCGGCGGCAAAAGCCCAGAACTGGGCGACCATGAATACCCCGAACATGCCGACCCAGAGATAGAAAACGATACCCGAGTAAGGGAGATTCTGGATAAAAAGACCGGGCTGAATTGCCCAAAAGACCGCCAGGTTCGATATGCAGAAAATCGTGGAGCGGGTGATAAGGTCGCTGCGCCGCCATCGATCGGAAAGCCGGCCATAAAACAAGACCACAGGAAAAAACAAAAGGCTCTGCCCGAAGCTTGAGTACGCCTTGACCTCCATTTTTGAAAGTCCGGCAACGTCGGAAACAGCGATCCATCCCTCCCGCAGGGGTTTGATGAAATAATAGGCGCACAGAATGAGAAAGACGTTGGCGAACATCAGCAGAGCGGTGACGCCCTCCCCTGCATGTACCTCCGTGAAAAGACATAGGAATCTATCCAGCTTGGAAGATTTCACAGGGCTTTCGATCCTTTCATTGTTCTGATGCACGATCCGGTTGCGCAGGATCCGCCGGCGGCGATCTTTTAGCGGCCGCGTTAAGCTGTTCCAAAAGTTTCTCAGTGATTTTCCCGTCCGTCTTCATGGCTTGTTTTTTTTGGAATGCCTTGATGGCCTTTGTCGTTTTGGGCCCCAACTTCCCATCGATCTTGCCGACATCGAAGCCCAGTTCCATAAGGGTCGCCTGTGCGGTCGCAATTTGTATACGTTCTGCCTGCTTCTCGCTGAAGCCGATCAGGTTGCGGCCAAAGGTTAACTGCGGCGGAAGCTGACCGGGCGGGGTCGGGTCCGCTGGATGGTCCGCCTCGATCATTCGGTGGATGTATGTCGCCAGGGTCTGATGATCCACCGCGGAATTTTTGTACAGCACGTTCGAAATCAAGGTCGCCAGGTAGAACAAGCGGTTGACGCCGGCCGGGGTTTCGACGATGGCCACCGAATTCATGTAATTTTTGACATTGCCCTGATATTTCTTGCATTGGAAACCCGTCTCGGCTTTGCAGCTGTATAGCGATCCGGATTTGAAATAGACCGCCGAATCACCCAAGGCCGGTGAGGAGGCATAGCGGATGCGACGTTCGGTCATGTATAGCAGGCGCTTGATTTCCCGACTGGAAAAGATATCCACCAACCGCCCCTGCTCCATCAACAAAAGCAAGCGCATAAGCTCCCGGGCGGTGCCGTAGCTGTTATAGCCAGTGGGGACGCGTTGTTTGCCGTAGCGCGTAAAGAAGCTTCCTTGGCGAAAGTACTGCAGATCCAACCCGTTGCGGCTGAGGGGTGCCAGAAAGGTCTGTTCGTAGAGTTCACGCAATTGCGTGCGGGAAGTTTCCTGAAAAAATCGATCCGCTCGGTCATTCGAGACGGGATAATCCCTGCCGAAGTGTCTCAACAGCATGGCGGTTTTCATCACCATAGAAGCCGCTGCATTGGAACTGGCGGAAAGGGTCCAATCCAGGTATTCCCAGAGGGATCCCTGGTCACCCTGCTGTAATTGCCTGACAGCAAGCGCTCCGGTGTCGGGATTCCAAATATGGACTTCGTGATGGTCCTTTTGGATAAATTCGTCCGCTGTGATAACGGTTTCACGAAGCAGCCGTTTACGGGCCTCGATGTCATCCGGATACATGTCGGCCAGCGCCTGAAACACCGCCACAGCAACTGCGATTTTGCCGACGCTGCCGACGTTTTGTCTGAAACCGTCACGGTGCTCGGCATAGCGGGGATGGTCAGGGTCCGAAAGATCCAAAACGGCAACACCATAACGGTCCGCTTTATCTCCCAAAAGCTGGCGGACGCGAATGCTGAATTCCGGATCAGGTTCCGGCAGTTCCAAATCCGGACGACCCAGCAGCCGCAAATTCACCAACTCGGTGGGCAGTAGACCACCGGGAGGTTGGTGGCGACCACGCATTTTGCCCAAAACCGCCAGTCGGGCGGCCTCAATCCGGCGAATCCCGGTTTCAGGATAGGCGTCCAGGGGATAGGCAAAACAAAAATTAGGAATCAACAGGAGCAATAAAAAACAGAAGATTGCGGGAAAATGTTTCATTTGGGCACCCTGAACCGGGAAAACCGGAATAAATTGCCATCCAATCATAAAGACAGAAAGAGTAAACTAATGACTTAAAGTTTAGGTTTCGGGTGTCAGGAAATCGTATCTACAAATCCTGACACCTGAACACTGAAACCTGACAACTTCATTATCTGACAACATGATGTCAGAGAAAAACTCCAAAATGGCCTAAAAAGGCGGTTCATCCAAATTCACTGTTTGATTGAGTTGGGATGTCATGTCCCGGTCCAGGCTGTTCAAATATTCATTGCTGCGCGCCTGAACACTTTCCAGAAAAGGCCGAACCTGAAAAAGCTGCAATTTACCGTTGACAAAACCGAATTCGATGTCGGCTGGAGCCGGATTCCCTTCGGAATCCAGAAGTGATGGATACCGCTGGGGCAGATCCTGTGCCAGACCGATAAGTTGTCGAATCTCATTGGGTTTGAGCACTGCTTGAGGATTCTCCACCAGTTCTTTATCAACACCACCGGTGGATTTCAGCACCCGGCGCCAGGGAGCCGTAGCCTGGGCCAGCATTCGGACCTCACCCGTCTCGACATTGATTCGCAACGACTCGGCAGCCTGCCCGTCAACGGCCCCGCCAACCCCTTCGTTCACCGCAACCGAAAGCCAACCTTTCTCACCTGTGTCGATATCACGGGTCACCATCACTCCTGATTTTTCCGACGGAACGCTGCGCATGAGCAATACGGAAGCATAGACGTGTTGCGGCTGGTCCATGTGTGATTGGCGCCAGGCAAAGGCACGTTTGCTGAAAGGTGATGCCCACACCCTGGGGATGGCCGCCAGGATATTCTCAAAGCCCACCACATTCGGAATTGTTTTGTTGAGACCGGCACCGGTGAATCCGGGCAGGTCCTCCACATTGGTGTCACTGCGCACAAAGACGCCATAGGCACCATCCGGACCGAATACCTTCTCCATATCCGCAGCCAACCGCCGTTGAAAATTTTCATGGAATTTAATATCCAGCAGGTAATCTTCCAACCGCCGGCGCAAAAATTCTATTTTTTTTTCACGGTTGGCGGAACCGGACTGCATGGCTTGAATCCCGGCATATTCAGCTTCCATCCACTGAAAAAGGGTCTGTGAGCGGTTTTGGGTCGGCTGATCCAATACGATACGAAAAACGCCGAAGGGAATCGCCAGACCATCGGCAACCGCTTCGGGATAATGGTGATAAAGTTCACCCAGATTGGCTGCCTTGGGACCGACCACACGTCCGGAATCTTTGGCACGTAACCGGCTTAATGGGATAAAACTGCTTTTCTTGAGATCCAGCTTTTCCAGATCGGGGTGAATCATAGTTACCGAAGCTTTTTGTCGCTCAAAGATCTGATCCAGCTGTCCTCGATCCAGCATCAGCTGAACGGATCCGGCCGGACTGACGGCCAGGATGACTTTCTTGCCCTCGTAAGCGGCCAGCTCCGGGATTAAGCTCTCATCGACCGTTACATTGGGAATGCCCAGATTGCGCGCAAGCAACTGCACATGGGATAGAGGGTTGCCTTCGCCGGCCGTCAAAATTCCCGCCACCGGCGGCAATTCTGCGATCGTTTCCGGTAATAAATAGATGCCTTGCGGGTCAAATTCTTCAGGACGTGCAGCAGATTTCAATCGTATTTTCCCGCGGGCGAGGCCGGGATTGAGGCTGCGCAATCCGGCACCGACGTCCCGACCGAAAAGCTCGTGGCGCAACTCCCACAAGGTGATTGGCATCGCGCAGCAACCCATTCAGAACATTGGAGTAAAAAAACAGCGGGCTTGCCCTTAAGGCATCCTGAATGACACGGTCGACCAGGGGTTCAATCTCCACCAATTTGCGCTTGCTTTCGTTAAAATGGAAACCGAGCCATTGAGTACCCCAGCCCGGCACCCGGGCCAGGTAATCGAGGGCGGCCTTGTAGGTCCCGAGCGATGTTTCATTACCATCGAGTTTGGCGAAAGTATCGCGTAAATCATTTAGCTGAAGGTCCGATATGAGACCGGCACCATAAACGGCTAAACTGCTGTCTCTGAGCCACTGCAATCGTTGGCGACGGGAGGCCGTTTGTATCCCCTCGATTAAGTCCCTGCAGGCAGCATACTGTTCAGTCTCCATCGCCAAACCGGTTTCCACAGCCGCCAGCCGGATTTCGGCACTCCGGATTTTTAAAAGTTGTTCTCGAATCTTGGCCATGATCCTGCAGGCAGCGGCAAACCGCACGCCGGGATCTTTGTTTGAATCCAATACCCAGATCGCCGTCTCAATTTCGCGGGCAAGTTCGGGGTAGTCGCTGATTTTATTTTGAAATTCTTTCAAGCGTTTGGATGCTGATTCGGGCGCAAAAACCTTGTCAATTTCAGCCGCCAAATACTTATATTCCGCCGCCAGATCCCGATCATAAACGCCTTCAGCGTAGTCCCGGACCCGCTGGGCATCTTCACGATCCGGCTGATTATGCATCTTGATACGAAGCGGTAAAAATTTCTCATCTTTTTCGGAAAGCGCCAGAGATAATTGGCGGACCTTTGCGACGCTGATGGTTTCAGCCCCATGTTCCAAAAGATTGGTACCGATACGAAGCGGAATGAAGCCGCGTGATGCCCAGACATCTTTGCCGGCAAGACCCAGCAACAGCTCTCTTGCCTTAGCGGTTTCGTTTTCGGCCTGAACCGCGCCACGGTAATAGCGGGCTTTGCGAAAGATCCAGCCGTCGTCGGCGGTAATCAAAAATTTTTCGATTAGAAGCTGATTATAAAGATCGGAATAGCCCGGAGAACTTGTTATCTGGTTCAGGTCTAAAGACGCCAGGATATTGGCGATATAGTATCCATCGGCGCGCAGGCGCTTAACGCGATCGGTCCATTCTCCGTGTTGAACCCCGCCATCGTGGTCCCTGCAGGCATAGGGTTCCGGGGGTAGAATACTCCCGTCATTGCAAAACCAGCGAATACGGGCAAACGGCCCTCTGGAGGAGGTCTTCATCTCCGCAATCCACTGGCGTAATGTTTCTTCGGCAGGTAAATCTGAGGCAACTTGAGGAGCGGGTGTCAACAGCAGTAATACTAGGATGATTGATGCGATACGGATGGCATTCATTAACTCTAAATCCTTCTAATATCCATGGGTTGGAGGGAATCGATTTCAAATAAAAATGGAAATTAAGCCTTCCTCCAGGTAAAGTCAAGCGTAGCAGCGGGATCTGTGAATTGACATGGGATGTAAATTTTTGCCTTATTTTATAACTTTTCACTTGATTTAATGATTTGTATAGGTAACAATGTGGTAGTTATGAAAAAATTAAACGGATTCATACGGCTTCATATTATTCTAACCCTGATTATTGCCGTCCCGGTTTATGCTGGCAGATTGCCGACGGATCTGACCGAATCCTGCGATCCGGTCCTCCAAAAAGGTCTGGAACAGTGTCTGATATCCCTGAATCTTAAAAACGCCACCAATCATAAGTCTCTGAGTATCGTATTGGTGGACATCACCGACCCATCTGCGCCCCGGATGGCTCACGTTAACCCCAATCAGATGATGTATGCCGCCAGTTTACCCAAAATAGCCATTCTTCTGGGGGCTTTTGAGCGCATCTCCAACGGCGAGATGTCCTTGGATCCACAAACCCGGGAAACGATGGCCCGCATGATTCGCAACTCCTCGAATCGGGCGGCCACTGAAATCCTTAACCAGGTCGGTAAAGCCTATCTGGCCGACCTGCTGCAATCGTCCCGCTATCGACTCTATGATCCGGAAAAAAACGGCGGTTTATGGGTCGGCAAAGAATACGGCAAGGCCGCTGCTTGGAAACGGGATCCGCTACATAACCTTTCCCATGGTGCCACGGCCCTTCAGGTGGCTCGTTTTTATTATCTGCTGCAAACCGGCCGGCTGGTTTCTCCAGAAATCAGTCGACAGATGAAATCAATTCTTGCCGATCCGGCCATTAAACATAAATTTGTCAAAGGGTTGCAAACAGTTCATCCGGACTCCCGTATTTATCGAAAATCCGGTACCTGGAAACAATACCACTCAGACAGCGCCATCATCGAACATGATGGACGTCGCTACATC
This sequence comes from uncultured delta proteobacterium, assembly GCA_963723215.1. Taxonomy (GTDB): domain Bacteria; phylum Desulfobacterota; class Desulfobacteria; order Desulfobacterales; family JAFDCJ01; genus JAFDCJ01. Next base: position 6,806 of record CAVRQG010000018.1, on the reverse strand, counting down.
GCTGTCGCGCTAGCAAAAAGTCAACTGGGCGGCAAATGGCTGAGCGAGCTGATCGTCGCAATGGACGATCTCATTTTTAAATCCGCACCGTCAGACCTCTCTGAAAATTAATTCCACCTATTATTTCATACGAAGTATAAAGAAGCGAAAAGAGGATTACAACCGCCGGGAACTAAGCCGGTATCTTCCCGCCTGAGTTTTATCAAATTGCAGCATGTGGGTCATGCAGGTGGGAATTTCATGGGGGTAATGGGTCACATAGACAAGATTCGTATTGGTTTGATGCCCGATAACCTCAATAGCATCCAGAATCCGCTGCCGATTGACACGATCAAGCCCCTGGCAGGGCTCATCCAGAATTAGGATCTGCGGTATTTTCACCATCGAGCGCGCCAGCAGCTGCATGCGCTGCTCTCCGTATGAAAGTTGATTAAAGACTCGATCCGACTTATCGGCAATACCCAAAACTTCCACCCATTGTTCAGCAGTTTCTTTCTGGTTGACGGTATAATTTCGATAGAGGCCCACGCTGTCAAAAAAACCGGAAAGAACCACTTCAAACGCAGTTATCGCCTTGCGATAGCGGATTTGCATTTCTGAAGAAATCATTCCAATCCGTCTTTTGATATCCCAGATGCTCTCGCCGGAACCACGACGCTTGCCAAATAAATAAATTTCGTTGGCGTAGGCCTGGGGGTTGTCGCCGGTGATCAGATTCAGTAGCGTTGTTTTACCGCAACCATTCGGTCCCAGAATAACCCAATTTTCATCGGTTCTCATCGTCCAGCTGACATGGTCCAGGACCGTCGTGTCTGCATACTTTACCGTAACATTCTTCATCGAAATCAGTTTTTCGCAACGGGCTCCGATAACATGCCTTTGACGACCATCCTCTTTGGGTGGAATGGCAAAAGCAGTTTTAAATGAGGATGGATATAGGAGTTCCATCCGGGGCGGCGTCAAAATTTCTTCCCGCCTTCCCTTAAAAATTATTTTTCCATCTCGCAGGGCCAGAACATGGGAAATATTCGGCAGGATTTCCCTTTGGCGGTGGGTGACAAGTATCACGGTTCGGCTGTCACCCATCAGGTTATCGATAATTTTCGCAAGATCGGTTCGGGAAGTTTCATCCAGACCGTCGAAGGGCTCATCCAGAATCAAGATTTCCGGGGTGTTGACCAAAACCCGCGCGATCTGAACTTTTCTCATTTCACCGGTGGACAGTACCCTGATTTCCCTTTCAAGCAAGCGTTGTATCTTCAGTTCAGCAGCTATTTGTTCGACATCAAGGGTGCTGTTGCCGGGGGCAGCACAACTTTCAAGCAGTATTTCATAGACTGTGGTAGTACGGTTTAAATCGCCGCTGAAATAGTCGGGACTCGTCGCGTCTTTCTTCACGTTCTATCAGGCGCTGATGTTGTTCAAAGGATACATAACCCGTATGGGTTGTTTGAAACGATTCACGGGGTGAAGAGATCGTTCCCCGCACAACCGGAACTTCACCGGTCAAAGCTTTGACCAGTGTCGTCTTGCCGGCGCCATTGGGACCCAATATTACCCAGTGCTGCCCCTTTTCAATTTGCCAGTTGGTATTGGGTAATAAAAAGGTGTCCCTCACTCGCAGGGTTATATTTTCCAGGTTAATAAGGATAGGATCACTCATGACCATTTGCCGTTGTGGGGGTTGGATTGGGTACAAATATCGTGACTTCGTTTACAATTGAACCTTTTTGGGGAGAGATAAACACGGCACCGATAATCGACCAAGAAACAGGAAGTTATCGCCGTTTTTCAGTAACAAATCAGCAGGTCTGGATGATTGACATAGTGCCCTAAAGTCTGTTAGCCTGTCCTTAAAGAGTATCTTACCGACCTTTTTAAGGATAATTGTAAAACGGATCATCAGCAAACCGGTTTTCTTTATTTAAACAGCCGGTTATAAAAATAGACAATAACCAAGGGACGTATCAATGACCGTCGATCAATTGCCGTCGGCCGGCAATACCATTCATCCGGGGCTGGTGCAGCAAATCAAGGATTTGCCCGAAGAACGGCAATGGACTCTGCTCCAGCAGCTGCTTGAAGGCGATATCCTATCCGCCTTGCAAGGGCAAATAAGCAGACTGTCCGCTGCCGAGCAGCTGGCACTTTTGGAACGATTGCAGGGTCAACCGACGAGTCCGGAGGAAACTGAGATCGCCTTGCGGGGCCACTCCCGCAAGTCTTGTATGATCAGCACAGACTACGTCGTTGACGGTCGAAGCTTTGATGGTTTTGTACTCGATATCAGTCCCGCCGGCGCATTTATAGAAACCGGTGAAGCGTTTGCTGCCGGTCAGCAGATTCAGTTGACTTTCTCCTTGCCGAACAAACCCGGACAGATGAATGTGTCCGGCAAAATTCTGTGGAAAGGCGAACTGGGAATCGGCCTCCAGTTCAAAGACCTATCCCGGCAGCAAATCGATCTCATCACCGCCTTTATGGAAGAGAAATAAGTCGCTAATATTTAACCTTATCTATCCCTTTCAAGTTCAAGATCTTCCGGGCTTCATCCGGTGAAGCAGGTTCCAGCCCGTGTTCTTTGGCGATTCGAACGATTTTTTCCACCTGCTCCGCGCTGCTTTTGGCCATTCTCCCCTTTTCCAGGTAAAGATTATCCTCCAGGCCTACTCTGGTATTACCGCCCATCAGCAGGGCTAGATTACACATTTTAAACTGGTGCCGGCCGGCTGCACAAACAGACCAGACAAATTCATCGCCAAAAATTTCTTTGGCCGAGTTGAGCAGAAACACGAGATTGTTGACTGTTGCCTGCATGCCGCCCAGAATTCCCAGCACAAACTGCAGGTAAACCGGTTTTTTAACGTGACCCCTGTCGATCAGGTGCGCCAGATTGTTGAGCATGCCGGCATCATAGATTTCGAATTCCGGTTTGGTCCCTTCTTCACTGAAAAACGCGGAGAATTCCCGCAGGGTTTTAAATGTGTTAGGAAAGATGAAATCTTCAGTCATATTAAGGTATTGGCGCTCCCAATCATATTTAAATTCCTTGATTTTGTCCAGCACCTGAAAAAGGCCGAAGTTTAAGGATCCGGCATTCAACGAAGCCAACTCCGGGCTGTAGGCTTTAACGACGGAAACCCGTTGTTCCGCGGTCATGCCGAGTCCGCCACCGGTAGTGGTGCAAATGATGACGTCAGATTTGCTTTTGACCTCTGACAAAATACCGCCGAAGAGGTCGACGTCGGATGTAGGCTGCCCGGTCTCGGCATCACGCGCATGGATGTGGAGCACCGCCGCCCCTGCTTCAGCGGCGCGCCGTGCCTCTTCTACAATCTCATCGGGTTTAATGGGTAGATGTTCCGACATCGTAGGGGTGTGAATCGCACCGGTCAGTGCAGCGGTAACAATAAATTTTTCAGACATTCTCATACTCCTTTGTTGTAAACTTAGGTTAATTGGTTGAGGCGTTAATTGGTTGAATCGAAATAAAATTAAATATCAATCGTCATTTATCATTTCCAGTGCACCATGGGCAACCCCACCACCGGTGACCGAAAATAGGGAATCCGCGTTCCCCTCAGGCTTCCGATATAAGCGGTTTTCAGGTCCGGCCCGCCAAAGGTCACACTGGCGAACCAGGGCGCGATGGTGCCGCCGGCAGCCAGCATGACATCCGGGGTAGCCCGGTCTTCGACAAAGGCTTTTTCCAGGGCCATGGCGGCTTGCTCATTGGTGTCATCCAGGATAACGTGAAAATCCCCTTCCGGAGTAATCGCAAACACCTGATCCACCATCACCAGGGTTCCCCATAGGTTGCCGTAAGCATCAAAGGCAATGCCGTCGGGGAATCCGTATTGCCCGAGTTTTGTTGGGCCATATACCTCCCGGTCAGTCAGAGAGCCATCCGGCTTCACACGCATCCGTGAAATACACTGCCTGCAGGTTTCGACAATGTACAGGTATTCTTCGTTGGCGTCCAGTCGAATTTCATTGGTAAATTTAAACCCGTCGGCCACAATCCGCAGTCCTTTTTCATCTGCCAGCGCGATATACCCATCTGATATATTGGGACTGATCGCCGTCATCCAGTTCTTTATTCGAGTGGAAACCGTCAGCCAAATGCGGTTTTGACTGTCCCGCAGCACAAAATTTACCTTGCCGATCGGCTCACCGTCTATAGAATCATAAAGTAGACGGGTTTGCCCGTCCCGGGACATTAATTCCAGCACATCGGTTCCAAAATTGGATATCAGAATATCACCATTTTCAGCAAAGGCAAGACCATTGGGCAGGGTACCCTCGGTGAACCGGCTGGCGTCATCGGATGCGTGGATGAACGACCCATCGAAGGTCTGGGTAATGATCTCCTGGCTGCCGTCCGGAGATACCTTGACAACACCCCCCCGGGCGTCGGCCGACCATAGGGTCCCGTCCGGTTCAGCTAAAATACATTCGGGACGCTGCAGATCTTTTCCGATGTATTGAATGTCGGCGGGATCGACCTTGAAACCAATGATGGGATTGTCAGCCATTTGCAGGTCTCCTTTTAAAAACTAAAGGCTTCAGAGAGAGCCCCTCTGCACGCTTTTCTCTTTTGCGATGAATACAACAAAGCTTTTCCATGTCTTTTTATATATTTTTGCCGCCAAGTCTATCGCTATATTAATGATAAATCAGTCAAAGGGTATTCCAAGCAGTTCATAATCAATTTTAGAGGCAAAAATATCATCTCACCAAAACCAAACTGATCTGCGGAAAAATTACCACCAGCACCAGTACCACAATCATAATCACCACATACGGGAATGCGCCGGCGAACACGTCGTTGAGAGTGATACTTTGGTCGTCGAGGGTGGATTTCACCACATAGGCCGCGATTCCCAGCGGAGGTGTAATCAGCCCCACTTCAATCGCAATGACCGTCACCAGTCCAAACCAGACAAAATTGACCCCCATTTCATGCATAATGGGATAGATCAGCGGCACAATTATCATCATGATGGATGTGGAGTCGAGAATCGTCCCCATCAGCAAAACAATCACCAGATAAATAGTCAGAATGGCATACAGTCCCAGTCCGGATTCGCTGATCCAGGTGGCGATAAACCCCGTAATTCCCGAAAGTGCCAGCATTCGTCCGTAGATGTTGGCAGCAATCAGCAAAAAAAGAATGGCCACCGTTACGTGTCCGGTTTCAGTCAACACTTGCCATAATTTGGCCCAACTTAACTGGCGTTTACCCAAAGCCAGGAACAGGGCGCCCAAAGCTCCCACGGCACCGGATTCCGTGGGCGTAAACCAGCCGGCATAGATACCCCCCAACACAAGAGCAACCAGCAGTACAATCGGTGTCAGTTTCCAGATCGCCTGACCGACGGTCATCTGCATTGCCGGAGCATTGCAGGACCCACCGGTGACTTCCCCCACATAATTGGGAAACCGCCAGGCCATTAAAAGAATCAATCCACTGTAGGCAACCGAAAGCAAAATGCCCGGCATGATACCGGCCTTGAATAGATCTCCGATGGAAGTTTCGGTAAGAACACCAAACAGAATCAGCAACAGGCTGGGTGGAATCAACATTCCTAATACTGAAGATCCTGTCACCACACCTACAGCGAAGCGCGGTTTGTGGCCCAGGCGGATCATCTCGGGTACCGCAACCTTGGTAAAAACCGCTGCCGAGGCGATGGATATCCCGGTTACGGCTGCAAAAACAGCGTTGGCGGCAACGGTTGAAATGCCCAAACCGCCACGGATGCCTTTGAACAAACGGTTGGCAACATCGAAGGTGTCCTTGCCGATACCCGAGATGGAAATCAGCAGCCCCATCAAAACAAACAGCGGCACCACTCCGAATATATAGCCGGAAATACTGTCTGATGCTGCCAGGGCCAGCAGCTTGCAGGCAATGGTCCAATTTCCTTTGATCAACCAGACACCCAGCAGCGATAACAGCATCAAGGCGATGGAAACATGCATTCCGGCATATATCAAAAACAGGATACCGACGATGGATAAAAGTCCTATTTGAATGTCCGTCACGGCTCGCCTCCGCCGGTAGCCGATTTAGCAGCTGCCCCCGCCGTCATTTTTTTAAAACTGCCAAACGCCATCAACAAAAACTGTATGGCCCCGGCTGCACATCCGATCAGAATAATTAACTTGACCGGCCAAACCGGTGCCATAAAATCGCCCTGGGCGCCAACATATTCATCGATGCGCCAAGCCTTGGTAAACATGGGGATGCTGCTCTGCAACAAGATAGCCATCAGGCAGGCACCGATTAAAAAATAAAATCCCTCCAAGAAGTGTTTTAATTTAGGATAACGATTTTGCAGCCAATTCAGCACGATATCGGATCGCGTCAGCCGACCGACTTTGAGGGTGTGGGCAATCTGGAGAAAAACGCAAGCCACAATCGACAGGGCCACAATTTCGGGAACCCCGCGAACCGGATGATTGAACAGGGCGCGGCCGCCGATATCCAGATTGATGATAACCAGCAGCACGAAAACCCAGGCGGTGCCGATGCTGTTCATGACCGATATGATCGTTTCATAGGAAAAAAGACGGCGGTTAGGTTCTTGGTTTGAGGTTTTTGTAGATGATTCGGGCAAGTTTTGCCTTCCTGCTATATTAATCAGTAAATTAGAAATTAGGATTGAAAGGATCAATGGGAATTTTTTCGCCTGCGGCAAGATACCCTAAGGCCGAAGGCCCGTTTATCCTGATGATCCGGTAAATCCTGTCTGATATTTTTTTTAATTAGAATCTATTCCTTAAATTTTACGTTACTGTAT
>CAVRQG010000017.1:0-245943 GCA_963723215.1 uncultured delta proteobacterium | reverse complement strand
GCTCTTACGCAGCCAGTTAAAGGCCAAGGCCGTGTATGCGCTGAGATAGGGACTGACATTGCGGTCCTGGGGTGTGAAATATGTCATTCCGCCATTGGGTGCCTGGAATTCTGCAGCCCGATCCAGCATGGATTGCGGCAGTATCGTGCTGTCCGGCCAGATAAACGCTTCGGCCAAATACGATTTAAGGTTATTGTAATGGGACGCCATCACGCCCCGGGTAAGGACTTGCTCCCAGCAGCCATAGCGATAATCCCGCAGGTACCTGAAAGCGCCTTCGAGGTTTCCGATCACGGAAGGTGACACCAGCAGACTTACTTGGCCGACATCGGTCCGCATATCTGCGGGAAAACGGATCCGTTCGGTAACTGCAGGGGCCACGGTCGATCCATAAGTCGCCGCGGTTTTCAGCTGAGAACGCTTTTGGACAACGAGGGTGTGAACGAGGCCGTCCCGATCCAGCTCGTCACCGGCCCGGGCAGTCAATTTAATCAGCCCGTCACCCGTGGCTGTCAACGGCAGCCAGACCGTAGCGCGCTTATACGGTTCAACTTCTAATGTGCGGGTGACCACACGCTTTTTTTGCTCGGCGGCGGTTTCAATCATGCCTTCGGCCGATAGGGCCACGGTCAACTGACGCTTTTCGGCAGTGCGATTCATGATATTGAAACCGGCTTCAAAGTGGTCGCCTTCCGTGACCTGATTGGGCATCACCGGTCGAATTTCGGTCGCGCGATTGACTTTAAAATAGCCCTCTCCCAGCCCCATGCGGTCACCGGGCGTCACCGCCATGGCCAGCACCCGCCAGCCGGTCAAATTGTCCGGCGCTTCGAACTCGATTGCCGCCCGGCCCTGGGTATCTGTGACAATGGAAGGATTCCAGTAACCGACAAATTTAAACATCGAACGTAGGCTGATGTCCGGGCCGCCGCCCCCGCCGGTATTGGCTCCTTTTTTCTCAAATTTTTGCCGCCCCACCAGTCGCAGGAGCAAACTGTAGTTTGCCAGATCGAGTCCGTCGACCGTGTAAAATCCCTTATAAGGATCGAAATAGTCGCGGCCCTTTGAAAGCAAATCAAACACGGCTTCATCCAGCACGGCCACGGCCAGCTCAATCGGCTCATCACCGACCGGATGCCGCGCTGTGGCCTTAATGTCCACGCTGACCAAGCTCCCGGGGTTTGTAGGTATCCTGACGCGGTTCGATCTGAACCGCGATCTCTTTATAGGGATCTGTGACCGGCACCTTGACATAGCCCATCCGAAAAGCAGGCTTGCCCAGATCTACCTGGTTGTCGGCCGGCGCTGATTCAACCCGTGGCGAGGTGACGACCACCGATAAAAAAAATCCCGGCAGAAAATCTTTCCGAATTTCAAATTCAATGACAGGGGTGCCCCCCGTCAAGGTTTGCAGCCAGCTTTGCAGCACACCGTAGCGTTCGACGGTAATCAGGGCCCGGGCGCCGGGAAAAGGATTTTTTACCAGAAAGCGGGCCTTTTCACCGACGCTAACCTGCGACTTTTCCGCAATGATTTCCAAACTGTTATCCGGTCGCTCCTGCCACAGAACCCGTCCCTTGCCGACAACCCACTGGTAGAGTTCACTGCTGTGGGGCCGGCGGCGGGTGTCTTGAACCGTGGCCGTGATTCGGTGGGATCCGGGATCCTGGGGTGTAAAGGCGCATTGAATCGGCTCCAAAGCGGAGATCAGTTCGCAGCGAGCGACCGTGACCCATTGATGGGTGTAGTGGGTCAGGAAAGCATTGCCGGCACCTTTGACCCGGGCGGCCCGGGTCTCGCGGCGTTCGACGGTAGCCTGGATCGGCACGCCTTTTCGGGGATGACCCCCCGCGTCCACCACCAACAGATCCACCGCGGCCGGCTCGTCTTCATTCATGACCCAGTTCGTGGAGCGCACGCCCACATACCGATCGCGGCCGGCATAGTCTGCCGTAGCCCGGCCCGCGATATACTTTCCGCGATCGTCTCTGACCGCGCTTTCAACTGCCAGTCGGCCATATAAGATGTTACTTTCGGTAAGGGTAAATCGGGTCGTCAGATTGCCCCGGTCGTCCAGAACATCTTCAATTTGGTGAATGGTCTGTTTGTCAGGGGCTCCGGCAACAACCGTGTTGAATGAAAAGCCTCGGGCAGACGGGTCTTCCGAACGAAATGGGCGCGCTTCGAGAACGGTGGTCACCCGACTGCCGGCATCCGCATAAGGGCCGCCGGAATGCAGTCTAGCCCGGGTGGATACCTCGATGTTGTCTCCGGACTGGAACCTGAGGCCGTTAAGGTCCGTGGTTACTTTAAACGGCACCGGGGTAAAGTCACTGACCAACACCCGCATGGGCTGCCAGATCTCCTCGCTAAAGGCGGCTTTTAACTGAAAGTGGTACCAGCCTACAGCACCGGTGCTGGATACTTTAAATTGCCCGTCATGGGCGCCGAAATTCGATAGGGAGATATCGGCCTCCGAGTGAATAATTTTGCCGGTAGGATCGACAACTTCCAGGGTGTAGCCGTCCCCGGGCGCCGGTACGAAAGCCTCATTGTTCTGGTCTCGAACGTAAAGCTTGTATTGAATCGTATCGCCGGCCCGGTATACGCCCTGGGCCGTGGTACCCCAGGTGTGAATATGGCCGTAACGCGGGCGCATAAACGGAGATACCGAATAGCGCGAAGCCCGGTAAGTATCGACTTGAAACTGGTAATCCAGCGGCAACAGGGCCAGATCCGCCGCCTTCTCGATTTTCACAAACAGGCGCGGATCGGTCAATTTATAGGTTTGCAGACGCTTTAAATCCGGGTCGATCTGGCGGGTGCCGGCCAGCATGGCCACCCCGTTAGGGTCTGTCAGCGCCCGGGTCAGGATCGCGGGTTTCGCCGTCAGCGCCTGGTAGGTATCGGCAAAAATATCCACAGTTGCATTGGCGACGGGAAATCCCGTCTTGAACTCGGTGACCCATACCAGGGTGTTGTAATGCCCCACTTTGACATGCACCTGATAGGGCGTTACCTGGGCGAAAAACACCCGCTCCTCAAAATGCTTTGAGACAGATGGACTGGATTCCAGCTGACCCCGGACGACCCCGGATTGGCCTTCGAGCATGTCGCGAACCTTCAGCGGCGTCCGGAAGGCAATATCTTCTGCCGGTGGAATTTGAAGTTCGAAAATTTGGTCGGATTGCTTTCCTTTGACCGTCAGACGATCATAGACCATCGAGATCTTTGATAGATTGGTCACAACGAGGGGTATTTCAGTATCCGCATGTTTTTCCAGCACTGCCCTGGGATGGGTTAGGGTGAAATCCGGCGGCCGGTGATCGGTGGCGAACTGAAAATCGATGGGCACCGACAGGGTGCGTCCAAATTCATCTTTAAACAGATCGCGATCGCTTTGGATGGCATAGACCTGATGGGCTTTCAACACTTCGGGCAGTCTGACCAGATACTGACGCCCTTTTTTATGGGGAGCGGCCAGCCTGGAGTAGCCCCGGCGATTGGCCCAGGGATCATAGTCCGTCCTGTTTCCCGCAAGGCTGGGAGTGATGGTAACATGGTCTTTAACTTCTTCATCGACCACCGGGGCCGTGAAAACCAGCGCCACCCCGCTTAACGGATTACAGCGGGTCTCATGATCGACCCCCCCCGCGGCGGGTTCCAATATGACCTTTTCGTTGCGGTTGTCGACACATTCAATGCCTTTAAACATAAATTCAGGGAAACTATCAAAGGCCGTCAGGACACGATTTTCAACACCCCGTTCAGTACCCACAAACGACACCAAACCTGGTTCCACTTTCAACTCCGCTCTGGTGTCGGGAGGAAGTTCAGCCGCCGGAGAAATCTGCCAGACCCGCCGTGCCTCTGCCCCATGATTCGGCGGTGATTTTCCAGGTTCGATTTCGAATTTATCAGACGATTTAAGGGTGCCGGGAAGTAAAGACATCTTTTCTCCCGGCAGCGGAAGGAGAAATGGGGGTGTTTTATCATCAGGATCTGCCGTTACCTGTAATCCGATACGTTGCTCTGCCGGATCACTGACAACGATGAAAAGATGTTTTTCCACAGAAGCTCTATAAACCGGTTGATTAAAGGTCAACCGAATAACAGGCATGCCGGGTCCCTTCCAGGTTCTAAACCAGGCCTGGCGAACCCCGGGCCGTTCGGTAATAAAACTATGCCGCACCGGTTCGGCAAGCGTGGCACCATCTTCGGACTCGATGCCGGGCTTTACAACAATTTCATAGCGCGTTGCGGGCTTTAAAGCCGCAGCTTCATCTAGTTGGCAGGCCAAAACACGGGTATTGAGCCAGCGCCACTGGCAATCGGTTTCAGGTGAAATTGAGATGGGAATTTCAGCCGGATCCCGTTCCATGCGGCCCACCGGTACCACTGCCCGGTTGAACTGGAAAACGATTTGCCGCCCGGAGGGCACGTCCGCACCGGCCGGGGTGATGCGGACTATTTTCAGCGCGGATCGGCCGGTGTCGGAATTTACGGCCACCGGAATAAAAAAATTGAATAAAATCAACAGGGTGGTCAGATAGGTCGAAGGCAGCAAACACAAACCACGCATTGTTTTTCCTCCTGAAAATCTATCCGGCCCGGAATGGGCCGGAATAAGGGTTATGAAAGTCTATTAATGATTTGCAATGGACCCTAATAGTACTAAAATTTACGGTTACTGCAATCAGAAATTAGGCAGCAATCTTATTTTGACATTGGACCCATTCTTTTGTATGAAGATAGCTATGATGGTAATGGTCCTCTCATTAAAAAATATTAGGGACGATTTCCAGGCAGAACAGAAATGAAAAAGATGGGTTACACCTGCTGTCGGCTGCCGAATTGATGAAAACAATTGAAAAATTATGGCAAAAGCTCGAATCATAAATAAATTTCAGAACAACTCAACCCTGTTGGAATACAGTGATAAAAAGCGGTTTTCGACCTACCTGGTAACAACCTTTGTCGCACTTGCTACCCTGTCGGTTTTTGTCATCCTGATCGCCCTATACGGGTATTTCGGCAAACGCGTCGAGTCTGAATTTCGCAAAAAAATTCTGGCGGAAAAAGGTCAGGTCGAAATCATTCTAAACAACCGCATCTCCAGTATTGCCGGCATGGTAAAAGACCTGGGATCCGACAATATTATCCGGGTAACGGTGATGCTCGATGGTAAATCCCAGCTGCAGCAACGGGTCTCCGAATTCTACCCATCCGGCGAAGGCGTTTATTTTTTTGTCAAGAAGCAAGGTGACAATTCAGTTATTCCGGAGACCTACCCTCAAATATCCACGGCGCTGGTGGATCTCGCGCAGACAAGGTATCCGTATGGGGAAATTTTGGAAGACAGGGGAGAAAACCGTCTGGTGTGGTGGTTTTCAACTCCCATCATGCATCAATCCCAGCTCATGGGAACCGCCCATGCCCTTTATGATTTGACTCAGGATTTAAAGCTGATTAACTCCATTCGCCAATCGGTCGGCGGCGATGTTTTGATAGTGAAGTCCGAAAAACTGCACAGCCTGACCACTGAAAAGACGCTAGAGTTAAATGATGAAATCCGTAAAAATGTTGCCATGAACCTGGAACTTGTCCCCCTGGGGGAAAAATTTATTCTATCTAAAATTTACGGTTTTGATAACCTGTATTTCCAATCATCGCTGGAATCCCTGATCGGCGAAAAGCGAAAAGTTGCCTTATGGATAGGATTACTCTCGATTGTCATTCTGGCAGTGTCTACTCTGATATCCATTTCTCTTGGCAAAAAAATGGTGGCACCGCTGCGCCAGATGACGCAGAAGGCAATTCAAATCTCCGAAGGCGAAAAAGATCTGTTGTTTGAAGACGACATCGACAGTTACTGGGAATTTGGTCAACTGTCCCAGGCCTTCAATTATATGCTCGCCAATCTGAAGGATGCCGAAGAGCAATCCCGCTATAAGGAACTGCTGGAGAACGTCGATGATGCGATCTACATCCTCGACTTGGAAGGCAATGTTCTGGAAGCCAATGAAGCGGCCTACGCCTGGTTGGGATACTCTCCGAAGCAGTTTTTCGGGTTAAATATCGCCGACATCATACCTCGGGAGGATGCACGCTCCATCGTCGACCAACTGGGCAAAGGCATCCAAGACGGTGAACACCGAAAAATCATCGTCGAAACCTCCCATGCAAAAACCGACGGAGAGCTAATACCTGTGGAAATCCATTCCCGGGCAATTTCCTACCGAGGCCGCGATGTAATACTCAATGCCGTCAGAGACATCACGTTGCGAATTGAAGCCGAAAAAGACAAAAGACTCCTGCAAAGCCAGTTGCTCCACTCCCAGAAAATGGAGGCGATCGGGACCCTGGCCGGTGGCATCGCACATGATTTCAATAATCTTCTGATGGGAATCCAAGGATATATTTCCCTGATGCGGCTGCAAACGAATCCGGAGGATCCGAATGCTGAATATGTCCAGGGGATTGAAAATGCGGTCAAAAACGCCGCCAATCTCACCAACCAGCTACTTGGTTTTGCCAGAAAAGGAAAATATGCGCCGAAACAAACCTGTCTTAACGACCTCGTCATAATAGCACCAAAATGTTCACCCGCACCAGAAAGGAAATTGTGACCCAAAAACACCTCCAGGATAACATCTGGAATGTCAGGGTCGATCCAGGGCAAATCGAACAGGTATTGATAAACCTATACCTGAATGCCTGGCACGCCATGCCCCAAGGCGGCGATCTCAGCATCCAAACGGAAAATGTCTATTTGAGTGACCATTACTGCAAACCGTTTGAAGTGATTGGCGGAAATTATGTAAAAGTATCCGTGACGGATACCGGGTCGGTATCGATGAAGAAATCATTGAAAGAATTTTTGAACCGTTTTTTACGACCAAAGACGTCGGCAAAGGCACGGGTCTCGGTTTGGCGTCTGCCTACGGTATCATTAAAAATCATAACGGCATTATCAGGGTTTACAGTGAAAAAGGCCATGGAACCTCTTTCAATATCTACCTGCCCTCATCGGATCTTGAGGAGCCGGTTGATGCCGAGGTAAACAGCGAGCTATTGAAAGGAAATGATAACATTCTCCTGGTAGATGATGAAGAAGGCACGATATTGGTTGAAAAATTGATGCTCGAGGAGCTCGGATATACGGTATTTCCCGTGCGAAGCGGCAAGCAGGCGATCGACCTTTACAGCGAAAACAAAACAGGTTTTAATCTGGTTGCGCTGGATATGATTATGCCTGAAATGAACGGCAAAGACACCTATGATGAATTGAAAAGGATAAATCCGGAGGTTAGGTTCCTCTGGTGAGCGGCTACAGCCTGAATAAACAAATCCAGGAATTAATGGACTCGGGATGTGTGGGTATATTCAAAAACCTTTTGACATCGTCCAGCTGTCCCAGAAGATCAGGGAAGCGTTGGAAACGCCTCTAAAAATGACCCAATGGTCTCAAACGAAGTCGGGTTGAGCCTGTCTATCTTAAACTTGGGATGAAGGGATTAGACGTGTAGTATGGGCACAGACACTAGGGATGTTGTATTTTTTTGTGTGTTTTGCATAACGAACACCATCAAAGTTTCCTTTTCGATCAGACCGGCCGTTTTTTTTGGCCAGCGGATGGGCTGACACCTTCAGTTTCTGACATCATGTTGTTGGAAAAAAGAGACTATGACCTAATAGAGAATAACGTTCCATCCCTCCATACCCCATCCTTCATTTCAATCAGGCGACCCCAGAATAACCCCGATGCGTCGATTTTGGCGGCGGCCTTCTGCAGTATCGTTGGGAGCAACCGGCCGGTAGAAACTGTAGCCGCGGGCGGAAAGCCTGAGTGGATCAATATCCCCTTCCTCCTGAAAAAAACGGGCGACTGCTGCAGCCCTGGCAGTTGATAATTCCCAATTGCTGGGAAATTGTCTCATCAAATCGGCCGTCAATGGGACGTTATCCTATGGCCTTCAATTACGATATGGTTATTTTTGTTTTCTTTCAGGGACTTCGCCAGCACCCGCAGCAACTCTCTGCCCTGGGATTAATGTCGGCACTTCCGGAATCGAAAAGGATCTTATCGACCAATATGACTTTCAGTTGATTATCGGCTTCGATCACTTCGACCTCTTGGGCCGCAATCTGATCTTTCAAGCTGGTTTCAATAGTCTTTTTCGTGTCATCCAACAACTGAATAACTTTTTCCTGCAACTCGATGACGGATTTCTTTTTATTGAGTTCCAACTTGAGAATCTTGACGTTTTCTGACAATTGCAAGTTAATATTTTTCAGATAAACATTTTGAGACTGAAGATCTTTTAGGTCTTTGGTGCGTTTATTGTTCGTCTTTCTTTGGAGTCCTTAAGCTCAGCTGTCGCCAGCTGAAGCTTTCTCTCGGTTTGGGACAATTCATCCTCCAGAAATGCCAGTCTGCTTTTGGCCTGGGACTTTTGAGTGCGGGAATCCTCCAGCTGAGCTTCAAGGGTGGTATATTGTGGTTTAAGCAAACAGGCTGATAGTACCATTGCAATCGAGCATGAGATCATCAACAAAATTCTGCTGGGCATGGAAATGTCTCCGTTTTAGGTGCCTTCGTGTCGGAATTCTTACAATTTTAGCAAAATTCTGCGGATTTTCATAACATTATTTCCCCTGTCCCTACATCGGTACATCAAAATCTTCAGCATATCCGGTCAGTTCCACGTATCCCTGACCTGTGATCGGATCTTCGTTTTGGGTACCTCGAATGGACACAGATCCCTCCCAGTAGGTCACGCCGGTGCTCTTGAAAGTGTTCATTTCCTGATCCGCCAGGTTGGAAAAAATTGTTAAATCCAGGGAATATGGCAACACCCGCAGACGCCAGCGCGAGGGATAAACGGCCTTTGAATGGGGACTCTTCCATCTGTCCAATATTGTCATTGCGAATTCATCCTTTTTTCCGATTGCCCTTGTTTTCCCTTCAGGGCCGATAAACGTTCCGCCGGATACAGAATTGATCCCCCCATCAGCCGTCCTTAATAAAAACAGCATGATTTCCGTCCGGTCGGACAACTGCAAACTGAACCAATCCCAGCCTTTTATGCCCGGCTCCAGAAACGCCGTGCCGAATTCATGATCCATCCATCCCTGCCCGTTCACGGGCAAGGTTTTTTCTCCGATAGTCAGGCTGCCAACTATCTCATGACGGGTATATGAATAATAACAGCTGGCCTTTTCCGGCGATGAGCCTTTCAGGCTGTAACCGGCCAGACCGTGCAAAACCCTGCACTTTTTTGGAGGCCTTAAAGTCAGTCGAATAGGAAAATTTATCCGCATCTACTTTCAGCGCTTGGATCTCGGGCTGAACAACGTGCTGTCGAGTTTTAGGCACACAACTGTTTCAGGAGGAGATCGGCACAGAAGCATCCTCTGGCGATTGACAGCGCCCCGCGGCTAACCGATTCAGTCTGCAAATGACGCCGGCCGGCGACATCTAAGATGCAGCGTGGGCCGAGGATTCCGCTGGGGCTTGCTCAGGATGCGGGTTGGGCCGCGCCGAATCCAGCTCCCGTGGGACGATTCGGCTGCGGAAAAAAGTTGCACTGGTCCCTGAGCATCCTAGATTTCCCACGAATCGCCGGTGCAACACCTACCATTCGGTGAAATATCTTGGATGGGCGTCCGTGGCTTTGGGAATTTGAAATATGAACAGGGAACCGGTGATCGATAGGTACCACACTTGCCAAATTCTGGCCGACTGATAACCAGAAAAAATACAATAAAAAAAGAACAGATTTTGGGTTTTATTTGGAATGCTTTCATATAAATAAAAGCCCAGCTGGAACCAATTTAAAATTTGGGAATTGTATAATTGCCCCACAGGGATTAAATGAAGAATCCCTACTATAAAAAAGCATTAATTCCTTATTCTCTCAATTCTTCAATCTCCTCGCTAATCGGCTGTGCACTAGTTATCAAACCGCTTTTTTGACATAAAAAGCAACAATCGAATTAAGTTGTTAAATCGTATTTTTCATTCCCGTAACAGCGTTGCCGGTGGTTTCCGAAAAACCATTTTTATGGCCGGAAGCGCCGCGGCCAGGGCGGTCAGAATAATCAAGGGCACGACATACCCAGTGCTTTCCAGTCCACGCCGTATAGAAACGTCCAGCCGAATGATTGTCGGTTGATCACATATACCAGTAGGTAAGACAGGATGAAGCCGCAGACAATTCCGGCGATCTCACCCGCCACTACCATAAAGGCCGCCTCCCAGAAAATCATGGAGCGGATCTGACCGAACGCCGCCCGATGGCAAACAGGGTGTTGAGCCGCCCGTAACGTTTCGACACCTGCACCGTCAGGGTCGTGGCAATTTTGAAGGCAGCAATCACCAGAGCGATCGAGTAATATATCCGCGTTGTCACCGCAAAAGTTTCATCGAAAACCTGAAGGATGGAATCGTCTGCATGTCTTTGCCGCTGATGATATCCAGGTCTCCTCCCCAGCGCTGATTATTTTTTTTCGCAATTCGGCAACGGCACTGTCGATATCCTGATTCGATTCTGAAAAAACACCCAAAATCCGGCTCCAAGCGAGGATCATGCACAGCGCTGCTTGTAAATGCTGCAGGGAATAAAAGACCACACCACCCTGGGTACGATAATCCCGCACCAATCCCAAAACCGGCAATTCAACCAGGGAAGTTTCAATTCGGGCCTTGAATGTATCCCCGACCGTCAATCCCGTGCGGTTGGAAAACACTTCGGAAATAACCACCCCTTCACCGCGTCCCAGACGAGATCGAATTTTATCCGGATCACCCCCCAGCCAGAAAAAATCCGCATATTTAAAAAATATATTCAGGTCTAACACTTCAAACTCATAAGGATAATTCTCATAGCTTAGAAAAAAGCGGCGATTGGAAACCACCTCAAACGCTATCTCCCAGGGATTGAAACCGAGAACAGCGACTAGGGCTGAGAGACCGGATGACGAAATTGATTGATTTCGTTTAATTTTGGTGGTAAAAAAAAGATCGCCGCTGACGGTCTGATGGGTCCAGATTTCAACGGTTCGCCGAAAGCTGTGGATCATGATCACCAGCGAAGCAAACAGGGCCACGGCGGTAATAAGGGCGCCTACGGATACGGCGGTCCTGGTTCCGCTGTCCCGCACATAGCGCCCGGCCAGGTAGGCCGGTATGCCTGCCAGGCGGCGAATTAGGGGAGACAGGTCATATCTCCCAGGCGGACCAGAAACCAGGGTGCCAGCAGGGAAAATCCAACAAAAAGCAGTAAAATCGCCAGATAGCCCGGCAGGGGCACACCCAGAACGCCGGGAAGCCACGCAGCGGGCAAAACGGTGATGGTTAGAGCAGACCTGCCAGGGCGTAAATTATGCGGATTTTTTGACCCCCATTCCATGTTGGGATATTGCCAGAGCCTCTTTGGGCGGAACCTGCATCCCTTTCCCCGGCGGGCCGCAGGGCCGCCAGAGCGGAAATGAGCACCGTTAGGCCAAAACTCAATCCATTCTCCCGAGTATTAGAATAGATGGTATCCACCTGCACGCGCACAAACAGGGTGGAAATGGTTTGGCTCACCAGTGCAACAAATATTTTACCAGAAAAAACTCCGCCAGTGGAACGGCTGAATGAAACTCGCCCGGCAAACCGAAATAGCGCACCTTCCGCCAGAAATACGAGAAAAAGCAGGTAGGTCTGAACTGCCCGACTGATCGCAAAACCGCCAGTTGGTGACGACGAGAGGCGGCATTGATAGCGACCAGGCTGAGGAATGAATAAACATCCCTACAAACAGAGATGCAAAACTTAAAATCGAAAGGTTGAATTGATAGGCCCAATCATCGCCTGTCCGCTTTCTTTGACAGCCAGGGCGAACTCAACACAACACCTTCGGGCAAAATTTGGCGAATCGCTTCCAGGTCCCGATTGGTGACACCGGGCTTGAAACGCAAATCGATGCGGTCCACCAACCCAGTCACCGGTGAACTCCTGACATGTCGCGATGTCGTAAGCGCCACGCGACCGCCCTCGGCCACGGCCAAACCCTGTGAATTCAGGGTTCCGCGATTCGAAACCGGGCTGTCTGCCGGGCATTTTCCAGACAGATCACGTCGCCCGGCCGCCATTGATATTCGTGCGCCAGGGATTTCCCGATGATCAGGGTATGAGGATCTTTTTGGAGAGTCAGCCAGGAATCGACTTCTTTTTTGTTTTTATCGGCAATTTTCCAGTCACGGAAGGAAGCGTCTAAAAGGGGGTCAAAACCGATCAAGGAAACGGATCTGAATTCGGATGCCCGGGCCGGATATAAATGGTGAGGACTGGGGAAGCGCTCTCGATGAGGGGATGTTTTAGAATCTCTACAACCAGTTTTCCGGCACTCGCCCCCCCGGGCGGACCAAGACTCGGTCAGCCTGTCCGGCGATCAATTCCATGCTGCGGCTGAAAGAATCCAGCGATGCATGAATGGAGAGCCTGACACTGGTAAATACCGAGGCTCCCAGCGCGATACCCAGGAGCACGGTCAAAGCCCGACCCGGGTGCTTGCGCATGTTGCGCAGACTGAACCAGATAAAAAATTTAAAGAAGAAGTATATGCGCTGCACGGATAATATGGTATTAACACTTCGACTGAGTGATACTCTCTCAGTTGGTGATGAATATCAGTTGGTGATGAATATAGGGTACTCGGTTATGCCTTAATAATTTTGGATTTTGGATTGTAGAATTTGGACCATTTCACCCCGGAACGTTGAACCCTGAACCATTTAACCTGGGTTATCCATCAGTTATCACCCCATCTTTCAGATTGATGTGAATAGTGGCCAGCGAGTCCGCCAGGGAGCTGTGGGTCGCTATGATAACCGTACGATTCCATTTTCGATTCAGATCGGCCAATAAATCAACCACAACCTGTCCGTTTTGGCTGTCCAAATTCCCGGTAGGTTCGTCGGCAATAACAATATCCGGATCATTGATCAACGCCCTGGCTATCGCTGTGCGCTGCATTTCACCACCCGAAAGCTGGCTCGGCAGGTGATGCCCCCGCCGGCTGAGGCCGAGCCACTCCAATAATTCGTTTGCTTTTGCCTTGACGGCCAAGGGGTTTTTCCCGGCCAGCAATCCAGGAAGGCTGGCATTTTCAATTACGTTCAGCGTCGGCATCAGGTTAAAGGTTTGAAAAACCATCCCGACCACTTCCCGACGAAAATGAGTTAGATCTGCCGGTGTCGCGGTTGTCAGATCATGTTCCGCCACCGTCAACACACCACGGGTCGGTCGATCCAGACCGGCCAGCAAGGACAACAGGGTACTCTTACCCGAACCGCTGTCACCCTTCAAAATCACCAATTCACCGGCAGCAATACTAAGGTCGATGGTGTCGATACCAATGACCTTGCTGCTGCCCAGTGCATATATTCGCGTAAGATTTTTGGCATCAATTATAGGTTTGGAAAATTTTGATTCCATTAAATCAGGTATTTAAATCCGGAATAGTAGAACCTCGTTCAATTCTCATTAAATGGCTTTTTTATGAATTGAGTTAACGTCATTGTATAGTAAGGAAATCGTTAGAGGTCGATTCTGCTTATTCGGCAAGATATCCTTTTTTAACCCCATCAGCAATCAAAGAACTCACATAATCCCCGAGAATTGAAGCACCGTCATCCACGGGCTGCATACGTGATTTTATTTGGGCGCTTTTAATGCTGTTTTCCTGCCAGATTTGCCCCTCGGTAAAATAGTTGTGCAAGAAGGGCTGGAATCGATCCATTGCATTGGCAAACTTTGATTCGGGGGTTTTTCGTTCCTCAAATTCATCCCATAGTTCCCGCAAAGCAGCTGCCTGATCCGCCGGCAGGAGATTAAAGATCCGGTCCGCCGCAATTTTCTCCCGCTGGGGCTGATCCTTTCTGCCATGGTCGTCGTAGCAGTATGTATCCCGGCATCGATCTCGATGAGGTCATGGACCAGCAATATTTTCATCACCCGAAACATATCCACTTCCGAATCCTTCGCATATTCAGACAAAATAAGGACCATCAAGGCAATATGCCACGAGTGCTCGGACGAGTTTTCGCGTCTTGATCGATCCATCAATATTGTCTTTCGCAGGACATTCTTCAGCTTATCGACCTCGAGTATAAACTCGATCTGCTGCCTGAAGCGATCTTTCCGGTCGGATGATAATATATCATTGAAGTTATCCGGCAAAACATTCTCCATATTCAAAATCCTTAAATTCCTCAATTAAACCAATGTCCAATTTTCATGCCTCCAATTACAAATCTCCTTTGAGCACTCATGGATGGATCAATATTGCCAGGATGGAAATCCTTAAACTCATCGTGATGGATGGCCGAATGTCTCAATTGATGCGCTCCTCGTCTGCAAGGTGAATTAACAGGTTTCGCCTTCGGCGGACTCGGTTCGATTAATGGTTCGACCCTGATATCATGGCGGAAGGCTCTATCGTCTGGTTGGTATTGAATTGCCATTTTTGATGTCCTTTGGCGGATAACTCATTAATTTTTGCAAGGTTGGAAACCCTTAAAACATCGAAGAAATTTCAAATGATGTGCATTGATATTTTAATGGGATTTGTGACTAACATCAATGATTTTGACTGTCAGTTTCTGTCTTCCGAATCGACGTGCCTTATCATATTCATTCTTTTGCATGGCAATATCCACCCGGTTGCGGTAGCGTCTGTTGGTTCGATCCGTTACCAGACACACCCCAATTTTATCCACGTATAAACTTGAACCTAAGGGAACGAAGTTTGCCGCACAGCGTTTTTGGCCTGTTGCCAGGGCCTTGCAGATATTTTCGCCATTGGCTGAGATACAGGGGGTGTCGTCTGTTTGCCGGGGATCTCCGGCATTGTAAGCGGTTACCACCCGAATGGTTTCACTTCGTACAATATATGGCGTATTTTTTTCGACCAGCAATGAGGATTCAATTGGGTCGGCCTGGGCGTTGCCGTAACCCAATAAAATCATGAAAAAAATTAACAGTCTGGTGGCTATATTAGCCGGTTTTAGAATTCTAGTTCTCATATCCACAAAATTAAACTATTTAAGATCGTATTTTGTCAGCTTTGTTATGATGAGAAATTAATATAAGCAAGATACTCATCTTTGGCAAGTGGTACCCACCCGAATTAGGTTTTGTCGAATGATGATTTGGTAAAAAAATGGGTATCAGCTGTTTTAGAAAATTGCAATATTTAATGTCAACGATTTCAATTTTTAACTATTTTACGGAAACACTGATTTGGGCTTCCCTTCGTTAAACAAATGCGTTAAATTACACCTCCATTTAGCCAAACTAAATTGAGGAGGTATAAGGAGATTTTCATGGCACATGAAATACTTTAAACTCAAGAGCGTCCATCCCACCAAAGGATATTCCCACGCAGCTAAAGCGGGCAACACCCTGTATATCGCCGGTCAGGTGGCCCAGGACGTGAACGGTCAAACAGTGGGTAAAGGCGACTTTGAAACCCAGGTTCGACAAGTCTACGAAATTTAAAAAGCATAGTGGAGGAAGCCGGGGGCACGCTGCAGAATATTGTAAAAAAGACAACCTATCTGACCCATTATAGCTATATTGAAACCTATCGCAGCGTTCGAAACGAGTTTTTCCCTGAGCCTTGTCCGCCCAACACATTATTGATCATAGAAAGTTTAGCACTGCCGGGACTATATGATTGAAATCGAGGCTGTTGCCGTGCTGGATTAGGCTCAAATGGGGCGAAACCCTCTAATTGACGGTTATGTAGACATTTAAATTTTCACCCACCCGGGAAAGCCCTTCTTCGAATTTATTTGGTGGAATCTCTCCAGGGACTTGAACCCTGAGTTCCATCGAGTAGATCGCGGTTCCGGTTTCCGGAGAGGTTAGCCTCCTTGATGACAGATTTTCAATATTGATGTGGTTATCAGCAAGAAATCGACTGACCTTATACACAATGCCACTCTGGTCAAGGCCTTCCACATTGATAATCTTTACATAGGTTTTTTCTGGCACCTTTTTTTCTTTTGCGTCCACAGGCCTTTAAAAAAGCAGTGATCCCCTTATCCCGCTCAAGTCTGCGACAATCTTTCAAAAGTTGCGCTTCTAATCCGTCCTTATTGCCGCTGAATAAAAGGATAATTGCAAATTCGTCCAGCATGGAAGTCATCGTGAATCTTTCAAGATTACAGCCATTTTCATAAATCGTTTCTGTAATGTCTGCAACAATTCCAGGTCTATCCTTACAAAAGGCAGTTAGAATAAATTTTTCTACCATCTTTTACCCCCCAGTTATATATTAAGGTTTGAATTATGAACTTCGTTTTAATCGAAAATAAGATAACTCGGACATGATGACGGCTCCTTCCCCAAAAAGGTTCAACGAATATATCCGCTTATCTTGACATTACGATCGATATCGGTTACCTGTATCCCGCTTGTCACCTGCCGCAATAAGGTGGTTATGTGATGCCGGAGATCCGCGATGCAACCAAAAAATCAGACAATCCCGAGCTTCATGGAGTGGAGAGAGTTGACATCACTTGTCGGCTCAATTCGAACGCGTTCCCTTGTGGCCCGCCCAACGACAATCGAACAGTGCCGCGAAGCGCTGGCCTACTGTCGTCGGCGTGGGATGACTATCTGCGCGCGCGGGGCCGGACGCGGCTACGGGGACCTGGCGCTCAACGACGGCCAGGCCCTTCTCGAAATGAGCGCCATGAACCGGATCCTCCTTTTCGACGAAGAGTCCGCCCAGATCACTGTAGAGGCCGGGATCCGAATCATCGATATCTACAAGGCGGTCCACCATCGACTGCTTACACTCCACGCCAGCCCAACCGAATCCCACTCCAGTGTCGCGGGCGCCATCTGCGCCAACGTCAACGGCAAGGACGCCTGGCGCCACGGCAGCTTTGCCCACCAGATCGTCAACCTCAAACTCCTGCTCGCCGGCGACAAGTGGGTATCATCGATCGGTCCCACGAGCTCTTTAATGCCGTCGTGGGGGGCATCGGGCTGCTCGGTATCATCATGGAAGCGACCCTCCAACTCCGGCCGGTTCCATCGCCATTTGTGGAGATCAACCGCCTGCCCGCGCCCGACGTCGACGCACTGCTCGAGATGATGGCTCAGGTCGAGAAATCCCACGACGCGGCCGTCGTCTGGGTAGACGCCTATGCCCGCGGACGCAGAATCGGACGTTCCGTGATCCATGCTGCAAGGTGGATCGAGCACCGCGACACCGAATCGCAGCGTCGGGAAATCCTGGCGGCGGGTTACGAGCGTCTTGATAAGCACCGAAGATTCGGTCTCGCACTTCATGAGAAATTCGGGCCCATCCTGTCGCTGATGCTGTACGCCCAACGACCTATGATGGATTCATTCAATCGCCTCTATTACATCGGGTGTCAGCTGGCTTCGCTGACGGGAAAATCTTCGACCCGAACTTTTTCTCAGATTTGGTTTCGAGGCCGGCTTCACTGTACCGCCGGCCCACCTCGTCTGCGGCCCTCACGGATACACGGTCCAGCTCCCCTTTCCGCGATCCAGCGCCGCGAGGCGATCGTCGAATTATTGGGGATATGCCGATCTTCACCCTGCCGCCGGTCACAACTATCCTGCGCGCGCACAAAGCGGACGACAGTTTGATTTCATTTTCCCAGGACGGCTACAGCCTCAATTTCGAATTTCACCCGAAGGCCAAACACGAGGCCGGCAGCCGCGAGGCCATTGACCGCCTCATCGATGCAACGGTCCGGCGCGGCGGCAAAATTCACCTCGCCAAGGACCAGGTCCTGACGGCCAAGCAGTTCTACCGCGTTATCCGCGCTACCGGGATCTGCTTGCGATCAAACGACGACTTGATCCTGAAGGTCTTTTCACATCCGATTTAGCACGCCGCGTCGGCATCGATCCCTTCCTGAACAAACATTCTATCGGATTAAAGACGACCGCAGGGCTCAGAGCCAGGGCGCGTACCTCAAATCGGCTAAATCCACCAGCATCCATATCAGTAAAGATTTGCTTTTCATCCAACATCCCCCAGATGGTTCTCAGCGACATCGCTGGGCCTATTTTTCGGCAGATACGCCTGATTTCTTCTGCAGCTTCCGCCAGTCATTCATTTCCAGCAGCGCCTGGGTAAGTTGGTAGCGGCCGTCGGCATACACCCCGTAATCACCGCCGCCACCCATAGCCGATGCAAAACGAATCGTGTTGGCATAAAACTGCCAGATATCCGTCCATTTCTTTTCGATGGCTTCGTCAAAGGGGTTGGTGTTCAGTCGCCGATTTCGCGCCAGATATCACCCATGATATCGGTGGCGATTATAACGTCCGCATTGGTTTGCGGATCGTATTCTCAAATCTTCGCCATTGCCCCTTGACCCAGGAAGATCATGACAATTCAAACAGGCGGCCTGCATAGTTTTGCGGCGGACATCCATTTCTTTTTCATCAATCAGATATGCCGCGCAAATTCACCGTCTAAACTGGTGGGCAGCGGTTGGCCGTCTTTGTTGCGGATCATAGTTGTGTCCGGGTTCCGGGGGTGGGGGTGGGCATAAACCAGCCCGAAAATGCGCCACGGCAGCCGATTGTTCATCTGGTGGGTTCTTTCAGAAACGACTTCTTCATCCGTGTTGACCAGCAGACTGATATGACAGGCGGCACAGGTGGGTGCGGTGAAATCCTGGCCGATGGTCCAGGGCACCGCCTTAAAATCCCAGGATTTGTTCATGGCCGAATAAATATTGCCGTGTTTGCTGGCCGCATAGACTTTAAAGGCCGGTACGTCCGGTCCCACGTGGCATTCTTTGCAGGTATAGGGTTTGCGCGCCATCTCAATCGAAAACGCGTGGCGGGTGTGGCAGGCCGCGCAGGACCCCAGGCTGCCGTCCAGATTGACCCGCCCGACCCCCTGATTGGGCCAGCCTGCGATCACGGAAATTCCAGCTCACCGGCAGTTCCGTGTCCCGGATTTCGGTGCCGTAACCTTGAGCTTGGTCCCGTGGCAGTAATAGCAGGTCTCGGCCTTGGTGTCGTCATCGGCCGTTGGTCAAAGGTAATCTTACCCTTGTCTCTTTTTTTGGGCCCGTTGATGCTGAGCTCAACTTATGGTACAGCGCGTTGGCCGCCAGATTGTCGTAAGCATGGGCCATGATGTTTTGAGCATACTGCCCGGCTCCTGTGCTGACAGGTGCAGCAATCGGACTGACAACCACATGAATATCATAGCCGTTGTGTTCGAACGTGTCGGCATGGGCCCCGGGCCTGAGAGTGTGGCATTCCGCACAGCCGACACCGATTTTGCAGATTTTTGGGTACTGTTTTGCTGGATACTTTTCGGGCCAGGCCATCACGGCCAGGGCCTTTTGGGGTAATGGCCGCATGGCGGCTGTTTTGCCAATCTTTAACGATCCCGGGATGAATCGACCCGTGGCAGTCCATACATTCGGCGGTCGCCTCGCTGACCGGAGCATCTGCACCCGTTGCTATTCCATGTTGTAGAATAAAGATCCCCATACAAAGCATTATACCGACGATTTTCATGACAATCTCCTGGGTTGGTATTTTTTTTTTTTTTTTTTTTTTTTTTTTTTTTTTTTTTTTTTTTTTTTTTTTTTTTTTTTTTTTTTTTTTTTTTTTAAATCACTTTGAATAAATTATGTTTAAAAAAGGGCCTTTTTTTGTATCGCAATAACAGGAATTAGACAAGTCTAATCCGGGATCATTGGGATCAGATGTCCACTGTCCTTAATCCCAAGCAATTCAGAAGAATCGATTGCTTTTACCGCATGGGGCACTAAAAACGACTCACTTGCCGAGGGGATCGGTGGGTTCTGTGTTGATTTCAGGTTCATTCATATGCTACGAATATAACACATTATAATTCTGAAAAAAGGTATGCAAGGAGGAGCGTCGGTATGGAAATATTGGACGATCTATGGCAGGTCGGCGGCGCAGAGTATACAACGGTTGAAGATGCTGCTGTTTATCTGGCTCGCTTTGGCGAAAAAGCCGTTCTGATCGATGCCGGCAGCGGCAACGCCCAGGAGGCAATGTTTGAGAACATCGCTGAAGTACTGCCTCCCGAAGTTAAGATTGAATACCTGTTGCTAACCCATTGTCATTACGATCACACCGGTGGCGCCGAGGCCGTAAGGAAGCGCTATGGCTGCCGGATCGTAGCCCATGAACTGGATGCCGTCTACCTGGAAAAGGGCGACAGCGCGGTGACGGCGGCAACCTGGTACGATTCTTGGATGAATCCCTTGAAAATCGACCACGAAATTAGGGGCAGCAAGGAAATATTCCAGATCGGCAATGGGAAAATGACGGCATATCATTGTCCCGGACATTCGCCGGGGTCCCTGGTTTACTTCACCCAGCTTGATTCACACCGCGTTCTTTTCGGTCAGGATGTTCATGGACCGTAGAACCATCTTTTCTGTCAAATCATGGGCATTATGCCCAATCCCTAAGATTCATGATGGGACTCAACGCGGATATTTTATGCGAGGGTCACTTCGGCATCTACCGGGGCAGAAAAAACGTCAGTCGATTTATTGAGTCTTATTTATGATCAGCTACATCATAATGAAAGCCTTTGAAAGCGCCCCACAAAGATATGATTGGGGGCTAGGTGTGATTTCATTGGGGCATATCAATAAGATCCGCCGGCATATTGTCGATAATTTTATCGACCCCGGAGATAGGGTTTTGGATATCGGGTGCGGAACCGGAACTCTGGCGGTCATGATGGCGATCAAAGGTGCCCGCGTGGAAGGGTTTGACCTTTCCAAAAGCATGCTGGATGTGGCGCAGCAAAAGGTGAACTCCGCCGGCATGGAGCAAGCATCACCCTGATGACCCTGGATGTGGCGGACATGGAGACGGCCTTTCGGGATAAAAGCTATGATAGAATTGTCTCCAACCTTGTTTTCAGCGAACTTTCAGAGGATGAACAGATATATGTGCTGCAAGAGAGCAAGCGGCTATTAAAAGACCAGGGCCTGTTGATCATCGGTGACGAGATCATACCGCAGTCAAGCTTTTGTCGC
The DNA here is from genome assembly GCA_963723215.1 of uncultured delta proteobacterium. Taxonomy (GTDB): domain Bacteria; phylum Desulfobacterota; class Desulfobacteria; order Desulfobacterales; family JAFDCJ01; genus JAFDCJ01. The sequence goes on along the minus strand of CAVRQG010000017.1, from coordinate 224,847 downwards.
TGGATTTTCCGGACGATGCGATTCCCCCTCGCGGTGTTAACGTTCCTGCTCACCCAATCGACCACACGGTCCGTTAAAGATCTAAAAGATAAAATTATAAAGACAGGGTTTCAAATTGTATCGGCAGATAAATCTCTCCTGGGGTCATTTGAACTCATTGCGGCGGTTAAGAAAGAGACGGATTTATAAACTCCAGGTGGCCTGGGAAATATTATTGCATGTTTTGGGGCAAAATTTGATGGCGTGACACGATTATCGAAATCTTCAATTTTCGATATCCAATTGTCAATTCAGGCCGTTTGGATTAGGGGATTCAATTTTAAAACAGGTCGTAAGGAATAACGCTTTGGCTATCAAAGACCACTTACGCACCCTTTTTTCATTTTCATTTCGACTGATTCCTTTTCCAACGGAGACCGGCTTAAAGGTCTTCGGCAACCCGGATAAAAACAGCCCGGTATTTGTGACTGCAAATTTCGATTTAACGGTCAGGCGGGTGGCAAAATATTTGAAGCACTTGGACTGCTATTTGCTGGTCGCATCGTCTAAAGGGATCAACGTCTGGTGCGCTGCTTGTGGGGATACCTTTAATGCCCGCTCCGTCATTTCGGTGATAAAAACCAGCCGGATCAGCCGCAAAGTGCGGCATCGCAAATTAATCCTTCCGCAGCTCGCCGCCCCGGGTGTGGATCTGAAACGGGTGGAAAAAGAAACGGGCTGGCATTGCGAGTTTGGGCCTGTCTATGCCAGAGACATACCTGAATACCTGAATAATGGTTTCAAAAAGACTGAAACCATGCGTAGGGTAACCTTCGGACTGAAAGACAGATTGGGCGTCGGATTCGGCTGCTCGTTGATCGGCTATCTCCTGGCCGGGATTCTGCTGCTTATTTTGCAAATGGTCTCGGGGATTTCATGGTTTGCTGAGTTTAATCTCATATTTTGGCCGCTTCTATTCCTGATGTATGGCCTTTATCCCTTTACCCCGGGTCGAACCGGCTGGCAGAAAGTACTTTCATGGTTGGTTCTTATTGCCGCGGGCCTCACTGCCTACCTGATCATTTCATGGGGAAATGCATCCACCGATATACTAGGCCTATTCATAGGAGCAATGGTAGTATCGATGTTCATCGGGTTGGATTTTGGTGGCGTTGCGCCGACCACAAAATCCGACTTGGACCCGCTGATCGCCAGGCTTGGGTTTTCCAACTGGGAACTGCCCTGCAGTTTGAAAACGCCAGAATCCGCTTGATTCTGGATAAGGAAAGCATCGACCTGGATGGCTCGAAATGCATTGGGTGTGGTGTTTGCCGGGACATCTGCCCGGTGGGCGTCTACAGTATGGATTATCAGCAAAAGAAATCCGTGATGAAGTGCCCCTCCAAATGTACCGCCTGTACTGCCTGTCTCGTACAATGTCCAACCGGCGCCATCTCTCTCGTATGAAACTACGCCAAAATGGCATAGTTTCTTTATTGATCAGACTGGCCGTTTTATCAGGCCAGAGTGCTCTTCGTATGAAACTACATCAAAATAACACGGTTTCTTGATAAGTATGCTTCTTTTTCAATCCGCCACGTATATCCATCGGTTAGATATAGATTCCGGTCGTTTAGTATTAGAAACTAAAAGTGCCATCCGATACCAAACCATAAGAACAAACCTATGGGGAGATAGCTATAAGAATAATTAATAACAATATAATGAAAAATATAATGAAAAAATTAATTTTTATATTGACATTGTCCAGTTGTATATGATTCGTTATGAACGAACGGTATGATTAGATCGACCCATCAAAGATGAAAGTCGGAGCCGCGTGAACACTGCCAAAACCAAAAGAGAGCATAGCCGGGAGACAATAAAACGCATTCGCGAGGCCTCTGCCCGGCTGTTTGTGGCTCATGGCTATCACGGTACATCAATAGCCGCGATAGCCAAAGAGACCGGGCTCACCAAAGGGGCCCTATATTGCCATTACAAAAGCAAAAGCGATCTGCTTCTGGACTTGATCAAAATTTTCGAAGTCGACTTTCTGGACCCGCTCATCGCGTGCACCCTGGCAGATCCCGGAAACGCCCTCGACAAACTACACCGCTTCGTGACTTTCACCAGCAGGTATGCGGCTGAAAACAGGGAATTCTGTCTTTTTCTCACCATAATATCGGCCGAGTTCACCGGGTCCGGGTCCAACGAGTTCGAATTGGAACTTCGGCGCGTCTATGCAAAGTACGCCCGATTCCTGCGGCGGGTGGTGGAAGAAGGCAAAATACAGGGACTCATACATTCGGAATTGGATACCCACACATTGGCGTATGTCTTGATTGCCATTCACGATGGAGTGCTGCTCACCTGGCAACGCAGCCGGGAGTTTTTAGAAGGCCCTGAATTCGTACATAACTTCCGCCACATGGTTTTTCACGGAGTGCAAGGGGCGTTGGACGTGGCCAATCAAAACAAAACGAACAAAATAAGATAGAGAAAAGGAGCAATCAACGGCACCATCGGTGTTTCTGGAGCGATAAATGCTTGCGATCAACAATATCGAAGTAGTCTACAACGATGTGATCCTGGTGCTTAAAGGAATATCGCTGAATGTACCCAAGGGGGGCATTGTGGCCCTATTGGGCGCAAACGGAGCCGGCAAGACCACAACCCTAAAGGCCATCAGCGGGATACTGCCCCTGCAGAACGGGGAATTGGAGGGCGGTTTGATCTCCTTTGAGTCTCAGCCCATCCAGAGCCTGGATCCCGACGCCATTGTCCGCCTGGGCCTTTCCATGGTGCCCGAGGGGCGACGCATCTTCTCAGATCTCAACGTAATGGAAAACCTGCTGGTGGGCGCATACACCCGCTCGGACCGGGAACAGGTGCGCCGAGACCTGGACATGGTGCTGGATTATTTCCCGATGCTCAGGGCCCGCCGCAATCAAAGGGCGGTTTATCTTTCCGGCGGTGAGCAGCAGATGGTGGCGGTGGGTAGAGCGCTCATGTCCCGGCCCAAGCTGATAATGCTGGACGAACCGTCTCTGGGCCTGGCTCCGCTGGTGACCAAAAGCATATTCAGCATTCTCAAGCGAATCAATGAAGAGCAGAGCACAACCCTGCTTTTAGTGGAACAAAACGCCAACCTTGCGCTCAATTTCGCCTCCTACGGCTACATAATGGAAAACGGACGCATAATGCTGGACGGCCCCTGCCAGGAACTCAGACAGAATGAGGATGTACAGGAGTTTTACCTGGGCATGAACCAAGATCAGGGGCGCAAGAGCTACGCCGAAGTCAAGCACTATAAACGACGCAAACGCTGGTTGTCTTAATGGAGTGGTCATGGCCCTGCTGGAAATAGACGATGTCACCCTGAGTTTCGGCGGCATTATGGCTTTGAGCAATGTCAGCTTCCAGGTGACCGCGGGCAGCATCCATGCCTTGATCGGCCCCAACGGAGCGGGCAAAACCTCCATGTTCAACATCATAAGTGGACTCTACCGGCCAAGCTCCGGTGAAGCTCGTTTCAAGGGCCGCAGCCTGAGCCGGATGAAGCCCCACCGCATAGCCGCTATGGGCCTGGCCCGCACCTTTCAGAACATCGAGCTGTTTCAACACATGAGCGTGATCGACAACCTGCTCCTGGGCCGCCATCTGCACATGCGCACCGGACTGTTGTCAGGAGCCCTGTTTTTTGGCCGGGCCTTGCGCGAGGAATGCTGCCACCGCCAGCGGGTGGAAGAGATTATTGACTTTCTGGAGATCGAAAAAGTGCGCAAAATGCAGGTAGGCTCACTGCCCTACGGCATTCAAAAGAGAGTGGAACTAGGCCGCGCCCTGGCCAACGATCCCAAGTTGTTGCTCCTGGACGAACCGGTGGCGGGAATGAACGTGGAAGAGACCGAAGACATCGCCCGCTTTGTGCTGGACATCAAAGAGGAACTCGACGTCACCATCCTGATGGTGGAGCATGACATGGGGGTAGTGATGGATATTGCCGACCAGGTGACAGTGCTGGATTTCGGACTGCTCATCACCGACGGTCCGCCTGAGCAGGTACAGGCCGATCCCCGGGTGATTGACGCCTACCTTGGAGAAAGCGACAAAAGCCAATGAAGCAAGAACAGGAAACCGGGCGATTGACCATGCCCAAACTGCTTTTGCGCAATGCGGGCAGATATGGTGACAAGGTGGCCCTGCGTGAGAAAAACCTGGGCATTTGGCAGCGCATCAGTTGGAATCAATACTGGGAGCATGTCCGCGATTTCGCCTTGGGCATCAGGGAAATAGGCTTTCAGCCCAAGAAGGGTAACCTGTCCATCCTGGGCGACAACTGCCCCGAATGGCTGTATTCAGATCTGGGGACCCAGTCCCTGGGTGCGGTCTCGGTGGGGATATATCCCACCAACGTGGCCGAACAATGCTACTACGTGCTTGAAAACTCCAACTCCAGCATGGTGGTGTGCAAGGACCAGGAGCAGGTGGACAAGGTCCTGGAAGTCAAAGACCGTTTGCCTGACTTGAAACAGATCATAGTGGTGGACATGAAGGGCCTCAGGCATTATCAGGACCCCATAATCACTAGCTTTGAGCAGGTGGAAAAGATGGGCCGCCGGGTTCACCAGGAAAAACCCAACCTGTTTCTGGACATGGTCGAGGCCACCGATCCCAAGGATGTGGCCATCATGGTATACACCTCTGGGACCACCGGTGAACCCAAGGGCGCCATGATAACCCACGCCAACATGGTGGCCATGATCCAGGGATTTTCCCAGGTTCTGAATTTCAACGACAAGGATTCTTTTGTTTCGGCCCTGCCTTTGTGCCATATAGCCGAGCGTAGTTTTTCCATGATCTTCCCCATGTGGGCGGGCTGTACCGTCAATTTCGCCGAAAGCGTGGCCACCCTGCAGGAAGACCTGCGCGAAATCTCTCCCAGCGCTTTTCTTTCGGTGCCCAGGTTGTTCGAAAAGATGCACTCCAATATCTATATCAAGATGAAGGATGCGGTTTTCTTCAAGCGCTGGATCTTCGAGGTTTTCATGCCCATCGGTGAGAAACTGGCTGAAAAAAGGCTTAAGGGCCATCCAATCAGCATGTGGCAAAAGGGGTTATGGGCCCTGGGCTACCTGTTGCTGTTCCGCCCCATACAGAACTCGTTGGGCCTGTTAAACGGACGCTATTTCGTAAGTGGGGCTGCCCCGCTTTCCGGGGATCTCATGCGCTTCTACCATGCCGTGGGCCTCCCGCTGCGAGAATGTTTCGGCATGACCGAATGCGCCGGTGTAAGCGTGGTTCCCGAAAGTGACTGCATCAGGCTGGGCGAGGTGGGCAAACCGATACCCGGTGTGGCCTTAAAACTGGCCGAAGACGGCGAGATCCTTCTCAAAGGCAAGTCGGTGTTCAGGGGATACCACCGCAAACCCGAGCAGACCGCCAAGGCACTGAGCGAGGACGGGTGGCTGATGACCGGCGATGTCGGCGAATTGGGTCCCAGACGGCTCCCTTCGCATCGTGGACCGTAAAAAAGACCTGATCATCAACGCCTATGGCAAGAATATCGCTCCTTCCGAGATTGAAAACAAACTCAAGTTCAGCCCCTTTATAAATGAAGCCATTGTCGTGGGGGACGGCCGTAAATACTTGAGCTGCCTCGTCCAGTTGGAACTGGACAATATCTCCAACTGGGCCCAGGGGCGCAGCCTGGCCTATACCACCTACAAAAGTCTGGCAGAGAACCCGGATGTAATTGAGCTGATAGGCACAGAGGTGGAAAAAGTCAACGCCCAGTTGGCCCGGGTGGAAAAAATCCGCCGATTCACCATCCTGCGCAAGGAATTGGACCAGGATGACGACGAGGTGACCGCCACCATGAAAGTGCGCCGGTCGACCATAGAAAAGAAATTCAAGGATCTGATCAATGGAATGTATTGATCCACAGCCGAAGGAGGCCGCCCGTTGTACTTTGTGGAATTAGTGATAAACGGCATTGCAGTGGGTAGCTTATACGCCCTGATTGCCCTGGGTTTTGTACTCATTTACAAGGGCACCGGTGTGATCAACTTCGCTCAAGGCGAGGCCATCATGGTGGCCGCCTTTGTGGCCTATTATCTAGTTACCAAGTTCGGCTTCCCCTTTTGGTTGGCGATTCCCTCGACGCTAGTAGCTGTAGCCCTTCTGGGTGCGGGAACCGAACGTTTGGTAATTAGACCCATGCTGGGAGAACCGGTTTTTTCGGTGGTCATGGTAACGATTGGGCTGAGCATTTTTCTGCGGGCCATGTCCGGTATCGTTTTTGGGCATCATAACTACATATTCCCCAATCCCTTCCCAACCGCGCCGCTAAACCTGGGTGGGATCGTGCTCAGCCACACCCATTTGTGGAGCATGGTGGCCTCCAGTATCCTGATGACCGCCTTCTTATTGTTCTTCAAATTCGCCCGCCTGGGGCTGGGCATGCGGGCCACGGCCAACGACCAGGACACCGCCGCCCTGATGGGTGTGAGCATCAAGCGGGTCTTTGCCCTGACCTGGGGCATATCCTTTGTGATAGCAGGCGTTGCCGGGGTGTTCCTGGCCAATGTGATGGTGCTCAACGTAGGACTGGCCTTTGTCGCCATCAGCGCCTTTCCTGCTGTAATCCTGGGCGGTTTGGAGAGCATACCCGGAGCCATCATCGGAGGGTTGGCCATAGGCATCATCGAAAACCTGGCCGGAGGGTATCTGGACAATATTGTAGGCGGCGGGGTCAAGGATATAACACCCTTTGCGGTGCTCTTTCTAGTGCTCATGATACGCCCCTACGGCCTTTTCGGCACCAAAGAAGTGGAAAGGGTGTAAGCCATGGCCATCCGCAGCAAGACCTTCAGCGAGAGCTATCACGAAGATATCAAGCTTTTCCGCACCCTATGGAGCAAATGCTGGATCGTCCTGTTCCTCCTTCTTTTGGTCATCCTGCCCGGGATTACGGATGTCTACATCATCTACATGATAAACCTATCCTGCATAGCCATGGTGGCGGCCCTGGGCCTGAATCTGCTCACCGGATTCACCGGCCAGATATCCCTTGGACATGCCGCATTTTTGGCCATCGGCTCCTATACTGCAGCCCTTTTGGGCAACGGGCTGAACATGCCTTTTTGGATAACCCTGCCCGCCGGAGGCCTGGTTGCGTCCCTGGCCGGCATCGCCCTTGGCATCCCCTGTCTGCGGCTCAAAGGTCTGTACCTGGCTATGGCCACCATGTCCTTCGGGGTGATGGTGGAGTATTTATTGGTGACCTGGTCCAGCGTCACCGGCGGCGAGCGCGGTTTGTACGTGCCAGAGGTTTCGGTCTTCGGCTACCTGCTGGATAGCGATGAGAAAGTTTATTATTTCCTTGTCACCGTAACCCTTGTCATGATTGCTGCCGCCAAAAACATCGTACGTACCCGCATGGGGCGTGCCTTCATTGCGGTGCGCGACCGGGATGTGGCAGCGGAGGTGGCCGGGGTGAACCTCACCCTGTATAAGGTGACGGCCTTTGCCTTGGGCTCTTTTTATGCGGGTGTGGCCGGGGCCATGTACGCCTATGTCATGGGACACATCCACCCGGAGCACTATGGCATTATGCATTCTGTGGAGTACCTGGCCATGATTATCGTGGGCGGGTTGGGCAGCATCCTGGGAAGCATCTTCGGCGCGGTTTTCATCGTGGTCATACCCGAATTCATAAAGCTTACCGCCCAGGCGGTGGAGAAGGTGATTCCGGCCTTGGCCGGTAAATACGATGAGGAATGGAACATCGCCATGTTCGGCCTTTTGATTGTACTTTTCCTCATCTTCGAACCCGGCGGCCTGAACGCCATTTGGCAGCGGATTAAAACCTGTTTTAAAAATTGGCCTTTTACCTATTAATCAAAAAACGGCCGGTGGTCGAGTTCGGCTCCCCGGCACATAAAAAGGAGGAAGACATGAGAGCAAAGAAATGCGTGCGAATGATGCTGGTCCTTGCCGGATTTGCGCTGGTCCTGACGGCCACGATAGCCATGGCAGGGGGACGGGGAGTCACCGACACCGAGGTGAAACTGGGCAACGTCATGTGCAAGACCGGCCCGGTGGCTGCCTTGGGTATTCCCCAGGGCAACGCCATGGTGGACTACATGAATTACATTAACGAGACCCAGGGTGGCGTCAACGGCCGCAAGATCAAGGTGATCTGGGAAGATGACGGCTTCCAGGCTCCCAAGAGCGTGGCCGCGGTTAAAAAGCTCATCAGCCGGGACAAGGTGCTCACCATAATGTCGGCCGGCGGCACAAACCAGACCATCGCCAACATGAGGAACATCGAACGCTACAAGATATCCAACATCCCCAACGGACTTTCCCTGGAATTTTTCGAACCCTTGAATCCCTATATCTTCGCCATGGGCGCGGTTTATGACTGGCAGTACAAGGTCATCATGGACTACATTAAATACGACCTCAAGATGGAGGACCCCAAAATCGGCGTGGTGTACACCCGCAAGGAATACGGCAAAAAGGGCCTCAACGCGGTCAAGAACAGGGCGGCCAAATACAACATACCGGTCGTGGCGGAGCTGGTGCTGCCCACCGGCGCGGTGGATGCCACCTCCCAGGTGCTGGCCCTGCAAAAGGCCAACGCCAATATAGTGGTGACCTGCGACGTGTTGCCTCCGATCATCTCTTTCCTCAAGACCGCCGAGAAGCACAACTATTGGCCCAAAGTTTTCGGCTTCAACTGGGCGACCGACGACCTTCTGGTGAAGGCCTGCGGCAAGGCGGCCCAGAACTACATCGGCACCGGCTTTGTGGGCGCCTGGCATGACGACACGCCGGGTATGAAACTAGTGCGGCAGATAGCGGCGAAGTATGAGCGCGAACCCAAACTCTCCAGCCTTTACGTGGGTGGTATCGGCGTATCCATGATGTTTGCCGAGGCCATCAAGCGGGCAGGCAAGGACTTGAATCCGGATACCTTGACAAGCGGCCTTTGAGACCTTCAGCAACTTTGAAACCGGAGGAATACTGCCACCCATCACCTGGAACGCCAAGAGCCACGCCCCATCCGACAATGTCAAGCTTTACAAGGCGGATGTGGAGGGTAAGCGCCTGGTACCCATCACCGGGTGGCGCTCGCCTCGGAAATAGAAAACAGGGGCTGATAACCGGCGGAGACTTTACGGGTCACCTTGGATTTCTGTGCCCGCCTGGGTAATGAAACCGTGGTGTGCAAGGATGCCCCCGGTTTCATAACCAGCCGGGCGATTAGCGTATTGGTGGCTGAGTGCCTGCGCATACATGAAGAAGGCATTGCCAGCATTGCAGATATTGATAATGACGCTTTTGGCGGAGTCTAATAGACACCAAGACACTAAAATTGCAGCGATATTTATGGGTTCCAGACTCACAGTAGATCTCATGATTTAAAATACATATCACCACTTTGTGTCTTAGAGCCTTTGTGGTGAGACTGTTAATTTGACGGCAAAGATAAAATCGATCACACGTCTGGGAGACTTTCGACGAATAGATCTTGGCTATGTATCACGCTTCATTTCCCGCAGCACTTTTTATACTTTTTACCGCTGCCACAAGAACAGGGATCGTTCCGACCTATTTTTGGTTCTGCAACGATTGTTTTTGGCGGGTTTGATAACATTTCCAGATCGGCAATATCCTCAGGCTCATCCGGTTCTAATCCGATGGTATATTTCCAGCCATTTTTTTCAAATATCGATACGACCTCTTTCATTCGCTTTTCGGTTTTCACACGGACAATCGCAGGGTTCTTTTCTGTTCCTAATTTTGCCGATTTTTTTCCATCAAATATTCTTGCCATTTCTTCACCTTATATTAAGAATTCTAAAATTTATCGCCACCGTTGCAAAAAAGACAACTCCCTTTATAGACCACGGATCCCATACAATCCAGAAAAATATTTTAGTATCTTACCCTCAAGAAATGATGAAAAATGCTGTTCACCAACAATCTCCTTAAATTCATCTATTATTTTTTCCATGTTTGAACCAATCTCTACTGGTTTTTTCTAATTTGACTGAGAAGGACCCGCAGGTAGCGGACACTCGACAACAAAAGTGCCAGACCAATTCCAATGTATAAAATCGATAAATACGATTTTGGTATCGGGGAATGCCGCAACAAGGCTCCCAATGCCACCATTACGGCCACGATGATATAACTTTTCCACGTTATAAAGGAAAAAACGCACTTCGTCCCTTCCATCGGCAATATTCGCCCCAAATTTTTGTCCACTATTTTCAAGAATCCAAAATGGTGCACTAACAGCGCGATAATTGCACCCATGCCACCAAACAGATAAGCATCGCCATCTCGATGCGCATTCAGCCAGGAGAAGGATAGAAACAACAGCATGGCTCCCACACCCAACCACATGAATCCGGCCAGAAACAGCAGCACCCGCTTGTTTACTGCAGGTTTAATCTTGGCCATCTTTCGATTCATGATGCAAACATTCCCAAAATGATTGGCCTGACAAATCATTACGATGAGCTGTTCGGCAGGAAGACGTGAAACCGGCAGAGGGATCACGGATAAGTAACTTCACATTTTCAGGCGGTGAGACGCCCATTCTGTAAGTTGCGAACACCCAGGAATATCTGGATATTCGGATCTTTCCCGATGCGATTGGGCAGTAATTTCCAGGTTTTGTTCAATATCGTATCGTATTACGACCAGAACATGACAATTAAACACGATCTCGTCAAGATATTATCCCAAATTCCATGCTATTATCGATTGATTTATTGTTCCGAAACGGATATCTTTTAAAGATGAATCAAATCATCATAGTTGATTGTCACCAGCTTCAATAGCCCTGTCTCTCGCCAAAAAAAATCCTTGCTTAAATCGCGTTAATGCAACCATCGAGGAGGGCATCGTGGATCATATCAATTTTAGTCAATGGAGAAGCTTTTCCCTGAAGACATTTTGGGGTTCTATTCTCTGCCTTGCATTGGTTCTATCCCCATCCGTTGAAATTCTGGCCAGCAACGAAAACAAAGTAGCCTTTGTCATGAAGGCGCTTTCCAATCCTTTTTTTTCAACAATGGAAGCAGGCGCCAAAAAATATGCACAACAGGAGAATATTCCGTTAGAGATCTTTGGTACCGAACGCGAAACCGATGTGGAGCAGCAGATCGGAATTTTCGAAAACCTCATTTCCCGGGGCTATGGGGCCATTGTAATTACCCCCATCGATTCAAAAAAAATGGTCCCCATCTGCGCCAAGGCCTTGGCGAAGAATATCGTTGTGATCAACATTGACAACCCGCTTCACAAGCAGACCATGGAGGAATACGGCCTATCCATTCCATTTATCGGATCCGACAACCAGGCCGGCGCCGCAATGGTGGGTGACTATGTCAAGAGAAAATTGAATGGCCGTGGACGCGTCATCGTGATTGAGGGCATCCGGGGTGTGGAAAACGCTGAACTGCGGAAGGCTGGATTCATTGAATCCGTTACCAAGGATAGTGCGATCAGCGTGGTTGCCACCGAAAGTGCCAACTGGCATACCGATGAAGCCCTTTCCTTGACCGTAGATTTACTGCGCTCCCACGGCCGGGTGGATGCCATATTTTGTGCCAATGACAAAATGGCACTAGGGGCCTTGCAGGCCTTGGATCTCATGGATCTGACAGGCAAAATCATCATCGGCGCCTACGACAATATTGAAGAAGTTCGCAATGAAATGCGCAATGGCCGTATTCAGGCCACCGTTGAGCAACACCCAGAGCTCATGGGCCAATATGGTGTGCAGCAAGCCTGGCGAGCATTGAACGGCAATCAAATCCCATCATATATACGCATTCCGCTGGATTTGATTACCCATGAGGTTTTCGGCAAGAAAATCGCGCTCTTCATCTCCCATCTTCACAATCCCTTTTTTGCGTCACTAGTTCACGGTGCCCAAAGAGCCGCCGATCTTTTCGGAACGGAATTGAGTGTATTTGACGCCCAAAATGATGACTCCCAACAACTAAGTTCGATGTTGAATACAGTCAAGGCGGGCATGTCCGTCTTAATCGTTAACCCTGCCAACTCGAATACCATTGCACCGGGTATCGAATTAGCCAACGAAAAGAAAATCCCCGTCATTACCGTGGACCGCAAATGCGCTGGGGGTAAAATTGTCTGCCACATCGAGTCTGACAATATAAAAGGAGGCAAGATGGCCGCAGACGCCCTGGTACGGTATCTCGGCGGCGAAGGGCGGATCTTTGAGATCGAAGGTATTCCGGGGACTTCAGCCAGCCAGGAAAGGGGAATGGGTTTCAACCAGGTAGTATGGGCAAATTCCCATCTGAAGGTAGTGGCGCGTGAAGCCGCATATTTTGACAGAAAATTGGCACGGCAGACCATGTTGCGACTCTTACGGACAGGTGTCCAATTCGATGCCGTATTTGCGCACAACGACAATATGATACTCGGCGTGCTGGACGCTATGGAATCTGTCAAATTTGTGGGCTCCCGTGTATTGATCGGTTTTGATGCCATCCGGGAGGCGGTCCGCGCCGTGCATCAGGGCAAGCTCACCGCAACCATCGCCCAACGGCCGGAAATCATGGGGTACTTAACGGTGCAGAGCGCTGCCCGCCTCCTGAGGGGAGAACAAATACCCCCTGAGATACCAGTTGAATTGGAACTGATTGAAAATTAGGAGGTTTCCGTGCTCCGCAGCGTAATTCATAAATTCTATTTAATTGGTGGTCTTCTCGTCATATCGTTCTTGGTTGGCTATGCCCAGCTGGCATTTTTCCTGCACCATGAAACTCAAAGTGCTGCCCGTGGCCAGAAAGCGGTGGTTCTTGAAAGAGAAATTCGCTCCTTAAAGGAAAGTTATATTGAAATGCGGCTTTGGGAGAAAGCACTATTCTCTCGTGAACACCCCGAAGCTAACAAGCAATTCGGCCAGCTCATGGAGCGAATTCATAAAAATATAGCAACCCTGGAAACCCAATCGATCAGCCCGCGTATCCAAAAAGGACTGGCCGAAATATCGCGGTTGGTCACGCAGTATGAAAAAGAATTCAACCGTATCATTCAGCTCCGAACAGAACAACGCTTGGGTCAAACGCTGCTTGATTCGGACTATCAATCCCTGACCTCCAATGTCCTGAGGAGTAATGAAGTCAGTCTATTAAGACCGCTCTTGAACCTTTCCCATTTTCAAAAAAACTACCTTTCAAATCACCGTGAAACAGAATATCATGCCATCAACGTGGTTTTGGGATCTCTGGAAGTCCGGCTGTACCGAAATAAGCTTATGGACGAACGCCTGAGGGGATACATCGAAACTTACCGGAAAATTCTGGATCATGATTTTATTCTGGAAAAAGAAATTCAAAAACTCAGCAGCCATTTCGACACCATCAGCTTAGCGCTTACCGAACATTTCGCACGAACTTCAAACTTGGCAGGTACGATTTCAAAAACTGAAATTCAGGGAGCCGAAAGGCTTCGAAACCGTTTAAATTTATCTTTTATCATTTCCATGGCCCTGAGCGCGCTGTGTGTTTTGTTGATCTTTTCGGTGATGGCGCGCCAGATCGTTCATCCCATTAGAGCCATCGCCGATGTCGCCAAGGATGTGAGATCCGGCAATATTAATGCACGCTATATTACCAAAGGAAGACAAAAAGATGAAGTCGTCCGGCTTGGGCTGGACTTCAACCGCATGTTGGATACCCTCGATAAAAACAATGAGCAGCTCATTGCCTACCAAAATGAACTTGAAAACAAGGTCGGGGAACTCGCCGCCCGCAAGGAAGAGCTTCGAGAACCACCGGCAACATTTGCAAGAGTTGGTCAAAGAGCGGACGATGGATTTGAAGAAGATAAACACAGAACTACAACAGGAAATTGAAGAACACATGGCGACCGAAACGTCGTTGAGTATCGCCCACAGAGACTTGGCCAGGAAAGCATCCGATTTGGAAGAGGCCAACAAAGAGTTGTCCCAGTTTGCCTACGCCATATCTCATGATATTATGACCCCCCTGCGGGCAATCCATAACTACACTGATTTTTTACGAGAAGACCTCGAGGCAACCCTTGAGGGAGATCAAAAACTATATCTTAACGGTCTGGTCAGCGCAGTCGACCAGGGTGAGGAACTGGTTGAGGATTTGTTGCAACTTTCACGAATCAGCGGTGCCGCCGGACAGATCAAGACCATCAACATCGGCGAACTTGCTGCATGAACTGATTGACTTTCTCGATCTGTCCGCTGATGTCCAGCTGGTACTGGCAGATGAATGGCCGAGCATTGATACCAACCCGACGTTTCTGCGCCAGATCTTTCAAAACCTTATCCTCAACGCAATCAAGTTTAACCGTTCTGCGGACAAACGGGTGGAAATTGATTGGCGCCCGGTCGGCCGGGAAGGCTATGAGTTTTGCGTGCGCGATAACGGCATTGGAATTCAAACGCGCTATCATGAGCAGATATTCCACGTGTTCCAGCGGCTCCACACGCGTGACGAGTACGAAGGTACAGGCATCGGCCTTGCCATCGTCAAAAAAGCAGCAAGTAAATTACAGGGCACAATATCGATTAAATCAGAGTTTGGAAAAGGCAGTTCATTTTATATAACTCTGCCAAAAACACAGAAGGAGACTTCCGATGAGCAAGAAACCCTTCGCAGTTCTCATGGCTGAAGATGAAACCCATGACATTGTTGCCACCCAAAGGGCCTGGAAAAAGGCGCACATCACCAACCCTCTTTATATTGTCAAGGACGGCGAGGAGTGTTTAGAATTTCTCCACCAGCGTGGAAAATATCACCAAACAGATACCGCACCCCGACCCGGTATTCTATTGCTCGATATCAAAATGCCCAGGATGGATGGTCTTGCGGTCTTAAAACACATCAAAGAAGACAAGGAACTTCACCGCTTACCTGTTATCATGCTCACCTCTTCCAAGGCCGAAGAGGATCGCCTTAAAAGCTACGACCTCGGTGTGAATGCCTACATCGTAAAACCGGTGGGTTTTGCGAATCTGTCGGCAGCAGTCAGGACCATCAATCTTTTCTGGGAGTTGGTCGAACTCCCGGGGGGGCATTATGAATTCAAGTAAAGCATCTTCGACGCTTCGCATCCTTTTGGTTGAAGATAGTGAACATGACCGTTTCGCTTTCGGCCGCGCCCTCCAAAAGGCACGGATTAAATGTGATATCACAGAGTGCGTCAGGGCTGAAGAAGCCTTGGAATTCGTGCGGTCCGGTGATAACGCATTCAACCTGATGGTAGTTGATCATGGGCTACCCGGCATATCAGGACTGGATCTATGCAAGGAACTCCTGGATGAGGGGGCGCCTTTGCCCTTGGTAATTTTAACTGGAGCGGGATCACAACAACTTGCCGTCGAAGCGCTGAAGGCAGGAGTTTATGACTATATCATCAAAGACCCCGGGCAGGGCTATTTAGATCTCTTACCGGTGGTACTCCCCGATGTAGTGCGCAGACATGAAGAACGTTTGGCACGCGAACAGGCGGAGGCGGCGCTGCATGCGACGCATGCTGAACTAGAATTGCGGGTGGCACAACGCACATCCGATCTTGCCCGCGCCAATCAGGAATTGCGCAATGAAATCAATGAACGCCGGCGGGCGGAAACCAAGTTAGGCCAGTCTGAAGAAAAATATCGAACCTTGATCGAAAATATTCAAGACGGGGTCATCCTCATTCAAGATTTGAAGCTGCAATTTTTTAATGAAGCTTTTGTAAAATTGGTGGGTTACGAGGCCAATGAACTCGCCGGCATGGATTTCCGACAACTTATAGCGCCTGAAGATATAGATATGGTCGTCGACCGTTACCGACGCGGCCAAGACGGCCAAAATGTTCGCAGAGAATACGAATTTCGTATGCTGCATCAAGGATGGCGTAACACGTATCTTCGTCAATATGAGTCTGGGGTTTGTCGATTTTCGGGGAAGTATCGCAGGCATGGGGACAGTAAAAGATATTACTGAACGCTGGCTGGTGGAAAAAGAACGCCAGCGGCTTGAGGCCCAGCTGCAACAGGCTCAAAAAATGGAAGCGGTTGGCACCATGGCCGGAGGCATTGCCCACGATTTCAATAATCTGCTCATGGGAATCCAGGGACTCACGTCTCTCGTGATGTTTGATATTGATCCTGCCCATCCCCATATCGAGCATCTCAAAGAAATCGAAGAGTGTGTTAAAAGTGCCGCCGATCTCACCAATCAGATTTTAGGGTTTGCCCGAGGTGGAAAATACGAAATCAAGCCGACCGATTTGAACGAACTGATTGAATCAAACTCCCAGATGTTCGGGCGCACCAAAAAAGAAATAACCATTTTCAAAGCCTACCAAAAATTTGTCTGGACCGTTGAAGTGGATCAAGGTCAGATCGGGCAGGTGTTGATGAATCTTTTTGTCAATGCCTGGCAGGCAATGCCTGGTGGGGGGACGCTTTCCATCACAACCGAGAATATCAACCTTGACGCGGTTTATGTCAAGCCGTTTCAAGTCAAAGCCGGAAGATATGTAAAATTTTCGGTTACGGACACCGGTTTGGGAATGGATGAGAATATCAAGAAAAGGATATTTGACCCCTTCTTTACAACCAAAGAAACGGGCCGCGGCACGGGTTTAGGGCTTGCCACGGTATATGGGATTATCAAAAATCATGGCGGATTCATTGAGGTCAGCAGTAATAAAGGGCAAGGCACGACTTTTACTGTTTACCTTCCGGCAATTGAGATAGATATCGTGGCAGAGAAAAAAGCGGATGAAGAGTTGATGCGGGGGTGCGAAAACGTTCTTATTGTTGATGATGAAGAGTTGATCCTCGATGTCGGGCAACGTTTATTAAGACGAATGGGCTACTCCGTTCTGATCGCCCGCAACGGAAAAGAAGCGATAGAAATTTACAGCCGCCAAAAAGGCGACATTGAAATGGTCATTCTGGACATGATCATGCCGGATATGAGTGGCGGGGAGGTTTATGACAGACTGCGTGAGATAAATCCCGGTATAAAAGTACTCCTTTCAAGTGGCTACAGCCTCAGGGGGCAGGCGACTGATATATTGGCCCGCGGCTGCATGGGTTTTATTCAGAAGCCTTTTAACATGAGAGAATTATCGCACAAATTAAGAGAGGTTATCGAAGGATAACAGGCACAGGCGCGGTAGGAAATTTTTGTCACGATCCGGGCTTGATAAAATGTACGGTAGCTATCGGCTGTTGGATTTTCCGGCCGCTTTCTTGTTCATCGCCGCCTTGGCCGTGTCAAGCCTCTTCTCCATGGCGCCAATTGCCAATTCCCTTTGCTCTGCATCACTCAAAAATCCCTTATGATCTGCTTCCAACGCGACAAAAATGGGCTCAAAAAATTCCTGCACCGCCCATTTGTCTCCCGATGCAATCACCCCGCGATAGGTATCGAGATCGAGTTTGCGCTCCTTGAGTTGTTCTTCGGCAACGCCGTAGCGATCGGCGTTTTTTTGATCCTGGTTCACGATCGATCGCGACATGGTCAACGTTGCGTAAGCCGATGCGATGACGCCAAGGCCGGCGATTACCACCAGTTGCGGTATTAAAATCGCGAGCAGCCCCGCGACTGCGGTAAAGATCGAGGCAACAAACACAGCTTGAGTCGATGTTTTGAGGGCGATATCGGCGGCATTCATATGTAGGTCGCCGCGATCCCGGAAGTAATCAATCTGATTGTCAAGCAGGAACCTACGCGTGTATTCGAACACAATCAATTGTTCCAGGGGTTCATCAGAAGCCCTCTCCATGATGGACTTGAAGTAAGCCAACCGCTTTGCCTCAGCCTTGGCACGCGCGTTTGACCATTTTTTAGCGAGGTCACCGCCCTTGATTTGATTGAGCCACATGGTTGCGAGGCCGCCGGCGATCACACCCAGTATGCCGATTGCACCGATAACCCAGGGCCCGGCTTTACCGAAAGGCTGTTGAA
This sequence comes from uncultured delta proteobacterium, assembly GCA_963723215.1. Classification (GTDB taxonomy): domain Bacteria; phylum Desulfobacterota; class Desulfobacteria; order Desulfobacterales; family JAFDCJ01; genus JAFDCJ01. The sequence goes on along the minus strand of CAVRQG010000017.1, from coordinate 206,860 downwards.
GGCCGCCGGCGACCAGGAGCAGAGCAGCAAGGGTAGCGGTGCAAAAAACGGCAGTATCCGTCCTGCTAACAGTCCTCTTGAAGTTATCGCGTGCCTTGATAGCTTTCTCATTGAGTTCTTCATATATTTGAGCAAGCCCCTTGGGACGTGATCCTCGAAGATTCCGGGAAAGTGAAGCTGCTTGATTCGCGAACAGATCAGCGTGTTCAGTCGGAACAATTTTCCAATCGGTTTCCGAATTCCCCTCTCCAATAACATCGTAGGCAGCGTCTATCAGTTCTTGTGGATTCGACATTTCAAACTCCTTGACATAACGTTTGAGGTATGAGCCTTTCTGCAATTTCGAATTGTTCACGACACTGGCCTTGAGATCGCCCCGTTGTGAGCCTTCTGGGTTAAGCGCCGGGTACGGCCAACTATGTAGCCGAGTCAGCGCCGTCGAAGTTCTCCGCGTCCACTCAAGCGTCTAGTTCGGTGACTAATCGTCCTCTGGAAAGGCGCCATAGTAATCGTCACAAAGCATATCGTGGTACCCCCACCCAATATTCGATGACGAAGCCATGATCGCCTCTAATCTTTCTTTGAATTCATCCTGTCGTTCTTCTGTAAGGGTAAGAACCTTTTTGCCTGTTGTTAGCCAGCATAATCAGGACTATTCTAAGTTATCCGCATCAGCTATATCCTGTGGACGGCCGGTAGCCCGTTTGTTTTTCTTTAAGTTTTCAATATCAATAAAATAAATAGGAAGACCTTTAATTTCGACTCCGATTTTCGCTTTATAACAATCCTCAAATTTCAAATCTTTTAATGTCGTCAGGATATCGATACGATTGGGAGGATATCCCAATTGGATTATCTGATCGCTCTGAAGAAAATCGTCGGGTTTGAGCCCCAATGATCCAAAACCGAATTTTTTAAGTGCGTCTATGATCTTATTAGCGTTGTCCGATGACAACTCTATCCATACGTCAAGATCTTTTGTATAGCGTGGATGCCCGTGGAATGCGACGGCATACCCGCCAACCACCAAATATCTGACTTTATTTTCGTTTAACAATTCTATAAATTCTTTGAAATCCTTGTTCAGCATTATATCTCCATAAATTGTATTCTTTTCGGATTTGCTCTAATGCATCCAGTCGCTCCTCATATGATTTTGATTGCCAATATGAAAAATCATTAGGCTGTTCACCTATCTTATATTTCTTAATGACCTTACTTATACTCATGGTAGCCCCTTACTATTATTTCTCTTAATGGATTGCCTCAGCTATGAAAACCAGGGAGGTCAAGTCTCCATTCTTCACGCTAACAACTAACTCTGTCAAGAATGAAGACCTGATCCCTCCTCTCTTCGTAGTTTTTTTTCACCACAATTGCGGTTACGCACTGGGTAACACTATCAAATTTCATCCACCATTAGGTGGAATCCAAGCGATTGGGATTTAGCAGGACACGAGCACCGGCCTGGTTCTACCTTTCTCTTCCTCCTCGCACAATATCCACGATTTCTTGTGTTGTAATATTCGATTTGAAGGAAATAAGCATCGTATGCGTAAATATTGGTCTGTCTGGATATTTTCATGGCATTTACAAAATCTGGCTTTATATACTGAATAGATATACTTTCGAAAATTTTAAGCCCCTTTTGGGCTTCCTCGAGTTTCAGTTTGTTTTTTATTTCCTTTCAGTTGGCAGGCGATATTTACGGGAATATTTAATAAGAAGCCCATCCGCGACTCCTGAATCATCAAGCCAAACTCAATATCCGCCGCGCTTCATCAGGCGTGGCGACGTCGCGCCCATATTCACCCGCAATCCGGACAATGCGCTCCACGAACTGGGCGTTGGTTTTGGCCAATACGCCTCTGGAATAGTAGATATTGTCTTCCATGCCGATGCGGATGTGGCCCCCCATGATCAGGCCCATCATGGACATAGGCAGATGCCCTTTGCCGATGCCGATGACGGACCAGGTGGAATCCAGCGGAATATGTTGATGTAAATGCAAAAGGGATTCCGGCGTGGCCGGGGCCCCCCAGGGAGTGCCCAGAACAAACTGGAAATGAAGCGGTTCAGCCAGCTTTCCTTGGCTTTTCATTCGCAGACAGGTGACGATCATACCAAGATCGAATATCTCCAGCTCGGGTTTGACGCCCAGAGTCTTCATTTTCGCAGCGGCGCTCTCGAGAAACTCGGGTGAATTTATGAAAACCGAATCTCCCAGGTTAATGGAGCCCGCATCAAATGAACCTAGTTCCGGTTTCAATTCCAGCGGTGCCAGCCGTTCCTCGGTCGGCAAATTTCTACCCGGAATACCGCTGGTGGTCAAAGACAGAATCAAGTTGGTTTTTTCCTGCAAGGGCTCCACGACCTGCTTGAAGATCTCCAAATTTTGGGTCCCCAAACCCGTCTCCGGATCACGTACGTGGATGTGGGCGATGGATGCACCTGCCTCCCAGCATTCGACGGCCGATTGAACAATTTCCGCCGGCGTGATGGGGATGTCGGGTGCAATTTCACGTGTAATCCGGCTTCCGGTGATAGCGGCGGTGATGATTAGCTTTTCCATGGTGTACTCCTTTTCATTTAGCCTAAATTAAGCCCAACTTAGGTCTTAAAGTCAAGTACTTTGGCTCGCACACCGCTCACGACTGCACATATCAAAGGTTTATGCAGATCAAATCAATCCATATTCTTATTATTTTAAAAAAAATCCCGAATTTTGACTTATATCAAGGAAAGCACCACCGGAATAAGGCATAAATAGTTTAAAAATTGACAATTCGCAGGTCAGCATTACTGTAAATTACAGATTTTGATCGGGAAAAGGGTAAACCGGCTATCGTTTACCTAAACATAAGCTGAAACCAACTTAAACAGAAGGAGAAAATCATGTTTTGTTATCAATGTCAGGAAACTGCCAAAAATGAAGGCTGCACGGTAAAAGGAATGTGCGGCAAATCGGAAGAAACCGCCAATCTTCAGGACCTCTTAATCTATGCTTTAAAAGGCGTTGCAGTTTACGCGGAAAAAGCCAAAGAGCTCGGCATCTCAGATAAGCAAGACGGATTGTTTGTGACCAAGGCCCTTTTTAATACCATTACCAATGCAAACTTTGACAATGACCGCATTATCGAATTGATCAAGGAAGCCCTCAACCGTAAAGAAACCTTGAAAGAGAAATTCCTGGCCGCCTATAAGGAAAAAAATGGCCGTGATTTCGATGAACCCTTGCATCATTCGGCCACCTGGTCTTCAAAGGATCCGGCTGAATTTCAGGAAAAAGCCAAATCCGTCGGCGTTCTATCCACCGACAATGAAGATGTACGTTCCTTGAGAGAGCTTTTAATTATCGGCGTCAAGGGAATCGCCGCCTATGCGGACCATGCCGCCGTCCTGGGGTATGAAAAAGATGATATCTACGATTTTTTCATGGAGTCCCTGGCATCGACCACCAAAGATCTTTCCGTGGATGAGATGATTGCCCTGGTGTTGAAAGCCGGTGAGGTTTCGGTAACCACCATGGCCACGCTGGATGAGGCCAACACCTCCACCTATGGTCAGCCGGAACTCACCGAAGTCAATCTCGGTGTCGGCTCCAATCCCGGAATTCTGATCAGCGGACATGATCTGAAGGACATGGACGAACTGCTGAAGCAGACCGAAGGCACCGGTGTGGATGTATACACCCATGGTGAAATGCTGCCGACCAACTACTATCCGGCCTTCAAAATATACGATCACTTGAAGGGCAATTACGGGGGATCCTGGTGGCATCAGAACAAAGAATTCGAATCCTTCAACGGACCGATTCTGATGACCTCAAACTGCATTGTTCCCTTAAAAAAGGACAACACCTATCTGGACCGCCTGTTCACCACCGGTATGACGGGCTATCCGGGATCCAAATACATTGCGGATCGTCCCCAGGGCGGTGCCAAGGATTTTTCCGCAATCATCGACCTGGCCAAAACCTGCCAACCGCCTGAAGAGATTGAAACCGGTACAATTGTCGGCGGTTTTGCCCACAACCAGGTACTGGCCTTAGCCGACAAGGTCGTGGATGCTGTAAAATCCGGCGCCATCAAACGATTTGTGGTGATGGCCGGTTGTGACGGGCGTCAAAAATCCAGGAGTTATTTTACCGATGTGGCCGAAGCACTCCCCCAGGATACGGTCATCCTGACGGCCGGTTGCGCCAAATACCGGTACAACAAGTTAAATCTCGGCGATATCGGCGGCATCCCGCGGGTTCTGGACGCCGGTCAGTGCAACGATTCCTACTCCCTGGCAGTCATCGCCTTGAAGTTGAAAGAAGTGTTTGAGCTGAGCGATATCAATGACCTGCCGATTTCTTTCGACATCGGCTGGTACGAGCAAAAAGCTGTGGCGGTTCTGCTGGCCCTGCTGCACCTGGGGGTTAAGGGTATCCGCCTGGGGCCGACACTTCCGGCTTTTCTGTCACCGACAGTCGCCAAGGTACTGGTCGAGAATTTCGACATCAAACCCACCGGCGAAGTCCAGGCGGACGTGGACGCCATGATGGCCGCAGCCTGATTTAATCCGGGTAGATCGTTAGATCCAGCATATAAAAAGAATTACCTTCAACCCGTCTCCAGCGGAGACGGGCTGAAGGCTTCCCCACCGTACTGCCGCAATCACCGGTCCTGTTTAACACTGACAGTTTCTGGCAGTGCCCAAAATGAGCCGTGAGTTTTCCTTCTGCTAAAGGGATTGCAAATTTCATAACCGGATCCTCCCGAATTAAACAGTTTATTGTTTTGAGTATATGCTCATAACAAGATATGGCCTTCGCCCACCACTGTCAAAAATTTTTTGGAATAATTCGACATTGCTTTCCGTTTCTTTTTTTTGTAGATTTATTTCACCAGAAGCAAAAAATCCTGGCCCACTGGACCAAATTTTCAATGACAGAATAAAAATGGAGAGAAAAATCAACCATGCAAAACCACCGGAACATCACCCAAATGCCTGGATCCGGCTCCCTGCCCGAAACCATAGTTTCTCCCGTTGACGGTGCCGAGATGGTCCTCGTTTCCGAAGGTGAATTTACCATGGGCATTTCCCCACAAGAGCTTGATCAGATCATGATGTTAGACCAGCGGGAAAACCCGATGTATGCCACCGAAACACCTGCACGCGTAGTCCATCTCAAGAGCTATTACATTGACCGCTATCCGGTTACCAATTACCAGTATCGCAAATTTATCGAATACACTGGACACCGGCAGCCCATGCTGCTCGACCATCCCGATTGGGGGCAGCCCCTGCAGCCGGTGGTATTTGTCGGCTGGGGTGATGCCGAAGCCTACGCAGAATGGGCCGGCAAAAAACTTCCGACGGAGATGCAATGGGAAAAGGCCGGTCGTGGAACCGATGGTCGCTGGTGGGCATGGGGCAATGAGTTTGTCCCCGACCGATGCAATTCCCGGGAGTACGATCTGCAAGGCACATCGGAAATAGGCATTTTTGATGGTGGAATCAGCCCTTACGGCTGCTACGATATGTGCGGCAACGTCTGGGAAATGTGCACCGGCCAATGGCTCGAGGGGACATTACCCATGCGCGGGGGATGTTTTTTAGGCTCGGCAACCTTCGTGCGGGTAACCTGCCGCTGGACTCCGGAAGATCCCGACAACGGCGCCCACTGGCTCGGATTTCGCTGTGTAAAGGAGATCCCTGTCACCTCACAGCAACCCCGCCAGGACCGATAGTTTAGTACCAACCGATTAGTACGCAGCCTCTTTTTTGCCTTGAGCTATCAGTCTTTAGCCTTTCGCCATTAGCTTTAAGTCCGCATACTTGACCAATGCTTGAATTATCCTTAAAAAGTATTACATTTCTGGAAGAATTTTACCTGGATTCAGGTATTAACCCGAACCCTAAATAAGCCGAAAAGAAGGTAACATGTCAGAATACGAATATTTGGAAGGCAAACGAACGCTTATCGTCGACGACGAGCCGGATGTGTTGGATAGCCTGGAGGAACTTTTATCGATGTGTGAAGTCACCACAGCGTCGAACTTCCAGGACGCTAAAGAGAGCCTGCAAACCCAGGATTTCGATATCACTGTTTTGGATATCATGGGGGTTGAAGGCTACGATCTGCTGGAGATTGCCAAGAAAAAGGGGGTGCCGGCCGTCATGTTGACCGCCCATGCGCTAACTCCCGAAAATATGGTTAAATCTTACAAAGAAGGTGCTGCCTCTTACTTACCGAAAGAAGAGATGGTCAACATTGCCTCCTTTTTAAATGAAATCCTTGAGGCCAAGGAAAAAGGGACAAACACCTGGTCCCGCTGGTACGATCGCATGGGCTCTTTTTTTGAAAAAAGATTCGGCAAAGATTGGAAAAAAACGGATGAAGAGTTTTGGGAAAAATTCCCTTTCTATTAAATGGATCAATGAGCACATCAGACGGAGGGACCCGTCGACCGGGCTTCTTTTACGGTTGGATCATTGTCGCCGTGGCAATGGTCTCAATGGCCTTCTGGTTGGGCATCCGTTCCAGTTTTTCAGTAATATATGTCGCGCTGCTGGAGGAATTCCACTGGACCCGCGCAGGTTCTGCCGGGGTACAATCCATGGCCCTGATCACTTATACCCTTCTGGCGCCGCTGGTGGGAACCCTGATTGACCGCTGGGGACCCCGCCGGGTGGTCATACCGGGAATATTGGTGCTTGCTTTTGGACTGGTGCTTTGCAGTGCGATTAAAACCTTGAACCAGTTCTATCTGTTTTATGGCGTGGTGATGGGATCCGGCATTACCTGCATCGGCATCATAACCTACTCTGCTATTTTAGCCCATTGGTTTGAAAAAAAGCGCGGTCTGGCCAGTGGCATCGCAGTCTCCGGCATGGGACTGGGAACTTTTTTGCTGGTCCCGCTGTCCCAGGGTTTCATTTCCATGGCGGGCTGGCGAATGACGTTTATTCTCACCGGTGTTCTGGTTCTCGTCATCCTGTTGCCGGTCAACGCACTTCTCCTTAGGCATAAACCCCAAGACGTCGGCCAATGCCCTGATGGATTAAAGCCGCCGCAAGCACTATCCGGCACACTGGATTTGCAAAAGAACGTGAATGAAACGTCGGCAGCTTGGACACTCAGTAAGGCTGTTCGATCTTCACACTTTTGGGCCTTGATGATATTTCCGTTCCTGTCGGTAATCGGGATATACATCATCCTGGTCCACAACGTTAAATTTTTAGTTGATCAGGGAATAGAGAAAATGACGGCCGCCCTTATTTTTGCCATGGTAGGGGTTGTTTCCTCGATATTTAGAATTTTTTGGGGATGGCTATCAGACCGCATCGGCCGGGAAATCACATTTACCACCGGTATCTTGTGCGCATGCATGGGCGCAGGTTGTCTTATCTTGTTTGAGAGCAGCGGACTTAAGCCGTTTACCTATGGTTTCTTTCTACTTTTTGGCATGGGATGGGGTGTTACGGCCCCCATGTTTATGTCCGCGTCTGCCGATCTATTTAAAGGGAGAATTTTTGGCCTTATTTATGGTTTTATAGAAGCGGGCGTCGGGTTGGCCGGTGCTATCGGCGCCTGGGGCGCAGGATTTATTTTTGATCAAACCCAGAGCTATAGAATCGCTTTTTTTCTTGCGATCTTTGTCCTCTTGCTTTCCTGTGCATTCATCTGGCTGGCAGCCCCCCGAAAATTTCGCCGTTGCTGAACACAACCGGTCCTTTTCAGGGCGGTTCAGGGTTCCCAAAATTCAACCCCGCAGATGCATTTTAATCAGGTTTTTCCAGATCTACAATGTCGGAAATATTTAATTCCAGCATTCTGATACCGGCCGAAATCCGTACGATATTTCTGGCAATCGCTGGGAAATTTTCTCCTGCCTGGGCAAGCTCTTCAGCGGTTCTTCTCATCGTTTGAATTTTGGAGTCTATCTCATTTAAGTCAAATTGTGGCATTCTTTATTCCTTTTCCAGCTTGTTGCGCAAGTCTTTAAAACGCTTTGCTTTGACTTCATACCTGGGTAAAGTTTCACAGCCGCAGATCTCGATATCATAGCGCAAATTGGTTTTTAATCTGAGCTGATCTGCCAGCTCGGATTCCACCAGCTGACACTGATCCTGAGCTTCAGGCAGGACTTCCACTTTGAGCTTTATTCGATCCGTGTGACCCACCCGGTCCACAATGACTTCGTATTCGTCTCCCAGGCCGTCAACGCCCCGAACAACCTCTTCTATGGCGGAAGGCGCCAGCAGGACGCCCTTGACCTTGGTGATATCGTCAGCCCGGCCGACCACGCCGCCTTTGATCAAGCGCGATGTCCGCCCGCAGGAGCAGGGTTCGGCAGACCATTCAATAATATCCTTGGAGTCAAAGCGGACACAGGGCTGAGCCTGGCGGTCCAGGGCGGTAATAATCATTTTTCCCCGTCGTCCCGGTTCTTCAATGATTTCGCCGGTATCCACATCCGCGATTTCCACCAGGAACAGGGCATCATTGACATGCAGGCCACCCGGCTGATCCTGGCACTCAAACGACCAGGCACCGATTTCAGTAGCGCCGGCGTGGTCATAGACCTTGGCCCCCCAGGCATTTTCCAAACGCCTTTTGGTACTGGGAATACTGGCGCCGCATTCCCCGGCACAGGTAATTTTATCGATGGTTAATTTAGACGGGTCGATATCCATTTTCATTTGGGCTGTCTCGGCCATGCCCAGGATATAGGTCGGCGTGCCCATCATGGCAGTGGCCTGCAATTCCTGGATTTTAAGGATCCTGGCTTTGGTGTCCAGCACACCTCCCGGAATAACTTCGCAGCCGATTTTTTCGGCGGCATAGTGGCCGGCCCAAAAGGCGACAAAAATGTTATAGCCGAAAGGAATAAAAACTCGGTCCTTGGGACGATATCCCTGGGCCCAGAGGATATAGGACCAGCACTCGGTCCACCATTCCCAATCCTGCCAGGTATCCGGCTGATAGACGGGTTGACCGGTGGTGCCGCTGGTCTGGCGAAACACGGCAACTTCTTCCAGGGGAACACACAAGGCATCACCATAGGGAAAGGGATCCTTTCGCTGAATGTCCCGCATCATGGATTTTTCTACACTGGGAACCCGTTGAATATCTTCAAAAGAGCGAATGTCCGCCGGCATTACGCCGGCTTCATCATAGATCTTGCGGTGAAATTTTGAACGGTCATAGGTCCATTTAAAAATTTTTTTGAACTTTTTAAGTTGCAGCTGACGAATTTTTTCCCTGGGCAGGGTTTCGAGAACCGGATTCCAATAAATTTGATCAGTCATGTTCGATCACCTTTTATGATAGGGAATGCAAAAGCTCTTTTTCGATTCACTTTATAGATATTAGCTACCCGATCACATAGTCAAGCAAAAACCTTTAGAAATCGTTTAAACCAGCCAAAACTGACAATTGTCACCGAAACGTCTTTCTGGTATTGTGTTGCCATCGTGCTGATTTCAATAGGAACATCCATTCGTAAAAATGGTGACTGAATAATTCACCCCAGGACGCACAACGCAAAGCAAAGCTTAAAAATAACGCCTTGAAGAGCTCTGTGCTCTTCGCGGTGTAGCTGTAATTGATGGAGATGATTCATGGATGAAATGGTCAAAAGAGCAATCACTCAAGCGGTGAAAAGAGAACCGTATGCCCAGGCATTGAAGATGGAACTGGTCGAATTGGAAGACGGCTATTCGCTGGTAAGGATGCTAAACGACCCGGATAAAATGAACAATATTTATGATCGCGCCCATGGCGGTGCATTATTCGGCCTGATTGATGAAGCCTTTGAGACGGCAGCGCAGACGGGAGGCACCATAGCGGTGGCTCTAAACGTGAATATCACCTATGTAACCAGCCCACGACCGGATGTCGTGTTGGAAGCGGAGGCCCGGCAGATCAGTCAGACCAAGAAAACTGCCGTTTACGATATAAAAGTTACGGATCAGGACGACAGCCTGATTGCAACCTGTCAGGCGCTGGCATACCGAACCGGCAAACCGATTCCGTTTCTTGAAACCGACTAAAACCCGATAACCAAACCCAGGATTGGGCCTTGAAAGGATATAAACCATGCTGAAAGTAAGGAACAATAAAAGGAGAAGGGAATTTAGATTCAGATAGGGAGGCTATAAATCCCCAACCATTAAAACCTGTATTTCTTCGACCCTCCGCCAATCCTTGTCATTTGTTATGATGTAGTCCGCACCACAGGAAATGGCTGTGCCAAATAGTCTGGGTGCCGTTTAAAAAAATAATGGATGGCAGCGATGAAGAGACTCAAGTCAAGCGCAACTTGACGGCAGCATGACCTGAAAATGATCAAAAAATCATTTCCGCCCCGGCAAGGTGCGAACCTTCTCCTCCTTTAATTGGGTGATAGAGAAATAAGCTTTAAGCTGTCTGAGTCTTGCACTGAGACTGCGCCATTGTCCGTTTGGGCCCTGCTGAAGCGCCCATACCGCCAGCACGGGCAACACCAGGCCGATGGTCATCGTGACGATCATCAGCAGCCCCAGCTCGTCATAACGACCGCGCTCCACCACGAAGAGCCGGTTGAGGTATTTCGTGCCTAACTGACTAGCCGACAACGCCAAGTTCGTGAAGGCGGCCATCACGGCGAAATAGGTGGCCTTCTGGTTACGCGGAGCCTCCTTGGCAATCCAGGCCAGCATCGGGATCATGGCCACCTGGCCCAGGGGCGAATCCGCCATGGCAAGACAGAAGAAAGCTTCAGACTGACACTGTATGGGTGGGTTGGTATAAGAGCTTCAAACTCGCTCTCGGTCCGGCTTCGCAAGGCATTGACCTGAGCCACCAGAAAGGAGGTAACAAAATATTATTGGAAGGGGTGGGAAATCAATCGTTTCCATGAAGTCGATTGATGAAAAAGTGAATCCTATGACATTGGGCGAACTGAAAACCTTGCTTAAAAATTTGCCAAGATTGGATGAAGAACTGGAAGCCTTTGCATCAGATCTTGAAGAGATCGCCAGCAAATCAGTCGCTGATGTCAACGGGGGATTTATGAGACTCCAGAACGTCGAATTCGCGATGGGTCGAGGGGCTCTATCAAGAAATTTTGGATTTTCGACGTAATCCAGAATCGGGAAAACCGCCTGAAACGAAAGTGGTGGAGGAAATATCCCTATTGCCCGAGCCATCAGGAGCCTCGGCGCACCCTTGCACGATCGTTTCCGGCAACAGCGTCAGCTATTTCTCGATTTCCGGGTATACCATTTGGTCGAATCGATTAACCTTCCGGTTCTTTTTCTTGCGCTGATGACCGCCTGTCTGTTGCAAAGCCGGATCGTTCATCGGAAACCATCCGGATATCCAGCGGTCCGGTGGCATCCAGATGCACATCACGTTGCGGAAACGCAATCTCAATGCCGGCCTGCCGGAACTCTTTATCAATCGCCCGATTCATGGCATGCCGCATCGGTATCCAGTCGTCGAAACGTTTCACGTAGACCCGTAATTCAAACTCGAGCGAACTATCACCAAAACGCAGAAAGACGGCTTTCGGCTCCGGGGAATTTAATATCCGGGGATTTGTTTTGGCCACCTTGAGCAAAAGTTTCTCCGCAAGATCCGTGTCGGAACCATAGGCAATGCCGACCGGTACCTTGAGGCGCAGGATATGGTCGCTAAGCGACCAATTGATGAGTTGGCCGGTAATAAATTCTTTGTTGGGGACGATGAGTTCTTTATTGTCCCAGTCCTCAATCGTAGTGGCACGAATCCGGATACGGGTCACCGTCCCACTGACTTCGCCGACGGTGACCGTGTCGCCCACCCTAAACGGTCGTTCGAACAGCACAATCAGACCGCTGATAAAATTGGCGACGATTTCCTGCAAACCAAAACCAAGCCCCACGCTGAGTGCGGCAATCAGCCACTGCAGATTTGACCAGCGGATGCCGATCGAATTCAATGCGATGAAAATTCCAAGGGCGGTGATTGCGTACCGGCTGACTGTGGAGTAAGCATAGCGGGCACCGGGGTCCATCGGCAACCGATTCAGCAAAATAACTTCCAGCAGGCCCGGCAGATTGCGACTGGCAACGATGGTGGTTGCAGCCACGATGATTGCCAGGACGATGTTGGCCAGGGTGATGGGAACCATTTTTTCAACGCCGTCTACCATGGTGCTGTAACTCCAAAATTTGACATCCTCCAGGATACCGAAGGCCGGAAACACACGATTCCAGATGGCCCACAATCCTGCCAGGGCAAAGATGAACAGAATCAGCTTCAACAGCGAGCGCGTTTGTTCATCGATCTGGCTCAGTCCGATGATGGGTTGGGCCGGCAATGCTTTTGTGCCGCCGGCATCCGCGTCCGCTTCCGCCTGGGAAGCTGACTGAAGCTGCGCCTCCTGATCTGCGATGGCTTTTTTTAAGGCAATTCTGCGGCGGGTCAGCATCAGTATTCTCAGCACCAGATCGTTGAAAATAATCAGCCCCAAAATAAGCACGATGGTATTACTGACCAGGTCGGCGATTTCCATTGCTGAGTAAAAATAGCCGATCGCAGCCAGCCAGATGATAAGGAGCGGCAGAAAAATTGCCAGCGGATACCAGACGTATCGCAAACGGCACAGCCAGCTTCGGGGGTATTTTTCAATCAATTCAGATGTGATACCGCCGCTGAAACGCAAGGTGCGCGCCATGAATATGGAAATGGCCAGGGCATTCATCATCAGAGATAATTTAGCCAGCGCATCGCTGAATTTAAATTCAGGTACAATTTTCATTGCTCCCAGGAAAAAGGAGAACACCACTAGGATCGGGATCAGCCAACTCAAGTTGCGTTTCAAGGTCCGGCGGGCTGCCTCATCCCAATGAAAGTGTGCCTGGCCTAGACCGTTGGTACGGCAGATATGATATAACAGGATCAAAAAAATCAGGGAACGGGTGGTGAAAATCACACCACCGGCAATACATAAGCTGAATTGTCCCGGATTCTGCATGTTTTTCAAGAGAAGGGCCGGAAATGTCAGTAGGAACGGCCAGACAGCGGCCAGCATCACTGTCAGTCCCAAGGCTTTTATCGTCAGCAGAAAGGAATCCTCAACCTGCTGCTCAATGCATTCGGCGATATCCTTCATTTTGTTTTTTGCCCACCTGCGGCAGGCGATTAAAAACAGACCGATCAGCAAACCGAAAATCCAACCAACCGACTGCCGGTGGAATGAACGGCCTGCATCCTGGCTCAATTGGTTCCAATAGGTTGGATTGAAAAACCATCCCAGGGAGACTCTCAGTCTTTCGAGTTCTGCAAAATGGACCGGCTTGGAGCTGCGAATCCAAAGCAAATGGCGATCGAGCAATTCACCAAAATCTTTAGCCGTATTGAACATCTTTTGTTCTATATATTCAATATCTTGAATAAATTCAAAAATCCGGTCATAGCCGGATTTCAGTTTTTGGATGATATCGAGACGATTACCGACCAATTCCTGAATTTGCAATTCGAGTGACTCGCGGTCAGCATCCGATAGAAGGCCGGCGGAACTGATCACGCGTTCTACCAGCTCTTTGGGATCGGAAAGTTCTCGCAACAGGCCTTCCAGCTCGATTTGTTTTTCGCTGATTTCGCTCATTCTGATCTGGCGGGCTTCGGACCCTGCAAGATATTGATCGGCACTGGGCAGGTTCAATCGCTGTTTGCGCAGTGCCAACCCGATAGCCTCGGTTAGAACGGCGAATTCGACCCTCTTTTTAGCCGTATCAAAGTCCGCTTCCAGCACGTTCAGAAGGGTTTGATAATCTGCATATTTTTCGGCCAGATCGGTTTCCTCCAGGGCGATCCCTTCCAGGTCGGTACTCAGTTGAACATTGACGGCAAATTGCTCCTGGACAACCTTGGGCATTAAAGATACCTTGACGATGGCATCCTGGGCGTCCTCCCGGGTCTCAACCGCCTCTTGCTGGCGCCGTTTCTGAACTTCGGCCAGCCAAATATTCAACATATTTTGGCGGCTTTCCTGTGCTTTACGAGCGACATCGTGCTCCGTACTGAATAATTCTACCAGCAGACCATGGCTGCGTTGCCGCATCTCGGTCAATTTGGTTTCGACCGTTAACTTTTCCCATTCTGATTTAAGGCTCAGTATCCTGGAATGGTTGAGTACGTCCGCCTCAGTCGCATCCGCTATTGTTTCGAGCTGGGTTTGGATTTCTGTGAGCCGGCTGGTTGCCGCCGCAGACTGGTCGGTTGTTTGATTGTTGAAAGCCTTCTCTGCCGCCAAGCGGTCACTCCATTCCCTCAGGCGCGTCTGGGCCGTCGCGAATTCAGCTTCTTTCTGGGTAAGTCGTTGTTCGAGTTTTGACGTGCGCATTTGCTGCGCACGTGCCGCGACGATTTCAGGCGCCATGAACGGTTTTTTCAGCTCGCCTTGCAATATCTCCATCCGTTCAGGGGCCGTCTGGATGAGTTGCGAGAGTTCGCGGTCTTTTTGCCGGACGCTGTCAGCCATCTCCAGGTAGGAAATCGCCTGGTCTATAAAATTAAGGCTGTCGGTTTTAACGGCGGCATCGATATCCACCATTTGTTCGATCTCTGCGCGCCTGGATTGCAGTTCTTTAATGGAAAAACCTGTATACGGAGCTGTTGTTGATGGCTGTGTGACGGTCTCCTGGGCCTGAATCTCAGGTAAGATTATCGGCAGCATCCATGTTGAACCAATGGCAATCAGGCCGACAAATTTCATCACTATTTTCTGCATAGCTCTCCTCACGGACATTATGACAGTAACACTTGAATCTTCCTTCAAGATGTTTTACAGCCAAACGAAGAGTTCCGGAACCGCAAATATTCTTGGATCTTCGATGACGGCTTTGAGCACCTCGTCCGCACATTCAAATTATTTCGTATTTTAAGTGCCTAGATCGCTGATTCAGCTGGGTTGGAGGATTTAGGAAGAATCAAATGAAACATATAATCTGGGGGATTGGTAAATGCGTGATCGAATGCTGGGTATTCAACATTGCGAAATCTTCACCATCACGATTACCCCGGGTCATTTTCCAGCTGCAGCGGCAACGTCAGGCAGAACGTAGCGCCCTGCCCTTTTTGGCTTTCGATTTTTATATCACCCCCGAGACAGCGGGCCAGAATGAGAGCGCCTGCCAGGCCGAGTCCGTGACCTTTGCGCGGAACGATGGAGCATTCCTTCACCTGGGCATAACGTTTGAATATCAATTCCTGATGCTCCGGGTCGACCCCGGGTCCATCATCGGAAACCAGCAACAATAAATCCTTGTTTTCAACCGTCATTTTTATTTCAACCCGGTTGCGTCGATGGTGAAGGGCATTTTTTAGCAGATTCCCCACGATTTGACAAAATTTAATCTCATCCTGGAACATTTCGATGTTGGCCGCCTGGGATGAGGTATCAAGGAAAATACCGTTTTTTGTCAGCAGTTCAGAGGCATCTTTCTCGGTCTGATATTTTCCTATTTCTTCGGATAGGGGGCCGGTCATGATTTCCAGCGCATCTTTCATGATCTGAAACAAAGATTTCGCCGGTTGGAAATGGGAACAGACAAAACAACCGGATTGGGAGCGTCCAATTTCCAGTAGATTATTGAGCATGGACCTGGTTTTCTTGGTATTTCGCAGGGTGCGCTTCAGCGTGTTTTCCTGCTTGGGCGACAGGGGGCCGAATTTTTCCCTCTTTTCTAATAAGGTGCGCAAACCGGTTTCGATAATCGCGATGGGGTCTTTGAGTTCGTGTATCAAGAACTGGATTTCGAGCTCCCGATAAAACTGGTCGGGTGCATCCACGATGGCCTGAATTTCCTGATCTTGTTGGTGGGGTCGGTTCATGATTTCCCTCAATCAGAAGCTATTTGTTGAGTCGAAGATTTACGATTAGATAAGATTGTCAGTCTACCTTACTCCAAACCACTTTTCGCCGGAGCAAACCGCTCGGACGGATAAAACTGAACCAATATGATGGTGCCGCCGGATTCCCGGCAATTCTGCGATTGTCGACTATGCGCGCAGTCTTCGATATTACCCGAACAGGAATCCGAGTCCTGAGACAAATGGCTGCACCGCTGGGAGATTAGATTCAGCCGGAAATGATATCGTTCCGAAAAAATTCTCATTCGCAGTAAATCAAAACCCTTGCCACCGGCACCAAAGTCATAGGGTTGGCCGGATGAATACTGCATGGTATCATAGGTTGTGAAATAGTTTTCGAAAATCAAACGTTGATTTTCCTCGCTGATGCCGACCCCGGTATCCCTAATCTCCAACTCGGGGCCAATCTCACCGTTTCTAACCGATATGGTAATTTCGCCACTGTCCGGAGTATTTTCAATGGCATTACGAACCAGGCCCTCAACAACCTTAGCAAGAACATCCGGAGGAACCCAAATGGCAGGCACCTTTGCTATCCGGGTCTCTATCCTGCATTTCCGATGGGCGAATCGGGGTTCAAGGGCCTTTATTTTCTGCGCTACGAATTGATCCAATGGAATAACTTCCGGCTGGGTGTCATGCGGACCGAAAAGTTCTTCAATACGCTGCCGTAGCCGCCCGACAATATCCTTTTCTTCCAGTTCCTCTAAAACCAGGACCTCCAGTTCGTCGGCACAGGCGTCCAATAAAGAAGACAACATGTAATAGGTCTTGTAATCTTTTTCTCTCAGGATGTCTTCGATCTGATACTGCATGTCAAGCAGCCGGTCCAGATTTCTTTGCGCCCGTTGAAGAATCGAATCCCAGTTTTGATCCTCGATACCGGATAATTTTTTTCTTAAAAGACTCAGAGAAGCGGCCAGAATGGAAATCGGCGTTTTTAATTCGTGAGAAAGGTGGTGAATCACATGATCTTTGGCACGGTTTAAACTTTTAACCTCCTGGTAGGAGTTTTTGAGTTCTTCGTTAATAGCGGCATTTTCGATCGGGAGGGCAACATAGTTGGCGATGGCACTTAATAATTCAACATCCGGTCGGTCGAAGGCACCTTCTTTTTTGTTGACGGCACACAAGACGCCGATCATGCGGTTCTGGATTTGAAGCGGTACATCCAGCATACTGCGGGTTTGATAATGAGCTTTTTCATCAACCTGGTTGAAAAAATAAGGGTCTTTGGAAGTGTCCGGCACAATCAACGGCTCTCCGGTCCGATAAACATGACCGGCGACGCCCTTATCTGCCGGAAATCTTATTTCCTTCATCTTCCGGCCGGTTTCATCATCATCATAAACGGATTCACGAAAATAAAATTCTTTTTTCTCTTCATCCAGCAGAATGACCGATGCCCCTTCCACCCCCATCAAATCCTGAACTTCCTCGGTGACAAGCTTGAGCCGCTCATCCAGCCCCCGGTAGAGATGCAATGCCTTTGCGATGCGGAAAAGCGCTTGATTGATGCGTGCATCACGCTTTTCCCGGGTCACGTCCCGCAAGGTTATCACCTGGCCGGCGGGCTGATTGTCCTCATCATAGAAGATGGCGCCATCGATAATAATGTCCAGCAACAGCCCGTCTTTGGTCAAACGTTTGGTCTCAAAACCGTGAAGGACTTTCTCTTTAAACAACCGCTGGATACCGACCCGGGTTTCCTCTTTTAAATTTTCGGGGACAAAGGGGACAATTTTACCTTTCAACTCTTCCAGGGACCAGCCGAATACCTTTTCAAAGGCCGGATTAAGATAAAAAACCGTATTGTCTATATTGAAAACAAACACAGGATCCGGCAAAAATTTGAGGAAAGCACGGTATCGCTGTTCTGCCCGGCGGCTGGTTCGGGACAATTCCAGGGCGCAGACTTCAGAATCTTTCAGCGCCTTTTGGGCCAGAACCCTGTCGGTGACATCCCTGGCGATACCTCTGAATCCGACTTTTTGCCCATGTTCATCTTTAATCAGATTGGCTGAAATCTCCAGATGCCGCTCTTCCCCGTCCTTGCGCGCAATCTCCCAGCTGATATCGATGACGCCCTCACCGGCCCGATAGATGCTGTTAAAAGCCTCAAAGGCAATGTCTGCATTTTCCGCATTCATAAATTCACGGAAATTGCGATCCCGGATTTCTTCCGCCGGATATCCGAAAATTCGACAAAGGGCATCGTTAAAAAACTTAAAATTGCCGTGCAGGTCTACCTCATAGAAGCCATCCGCCACATCCTCGATGAGCACCCGATAGCGATCTTCGCGAACCTTCGTTTCTTTTTCACGCAGCTGCAAATCATCTTCAGTTTGCATTAAAGAAGATCCGGTTGGTCCTGAATCGTTATGACTGTATTTGGCAGAAGTCATAGTCTTTGAATGATTATGCTGGTGTTTAAATAATAGGGGCCAATTGCAAACGAAATGGAGCTGTCTGTATTAGCTTTCCGTTTCAAGAATGCCGAATGACTCGGCATCCAGCAAGTTGATGCCATTGGCCTGTAATACTTCAATCGCCTTTTCATTATCGCTGAAACGGAAAATCATCACTGCCTTGCCTTGGGAGAAACGAATGAATGCATACATAAATACCGCATAGATGCCGGCGTCCGTCAGCGGTTGCAGAATTTTTGCCAGACTGCCGGGTTTATCCTCGATCTCGGCCGCAACGACCTCATTCACAAAAGCGGGAATCTCCATTTGCATCAATATCCGCCTTGCTTTGGCAACATCGGATACCAGAAGACGGAGTTGACCGAAAGGCACCGGTATCCACCAGATTCAGTGCTCGCAGGTTAATGCCGGCATCGCCCAGGGCATTGGTAACTTCAAACAACCGGCCCGGTGCATTTTCGATAGATATGACAATTTGCTTTAAATTCATTGAGTCCTCCAGCTTAACCCGGATAAACCGGAATTTGGGTGTTGCCATTATAACTATCAACTATAACTTCAATTATAAGTATCTGTTTGAGTATGCATACAAATGCTAAAATAGGCTAATCCGTCAAATTTATGAGGAATAAAAATGAAAAAGAAGTCTAAAAAATATAAAAGGGGTATGTCAAGCTATAAATGGCTCAATTAGTCCAGCGGCCAAAGGCCTTTTTCTTCCAGAACCGATTTTAGGGTCTTCAGGGCGGAATTGGTGGCAGGTACGCCTCCGTAAACCGCGGTTTGGAAAATCACCTCGGCGATCTCCTGGGGTCGACAGCCGACATTTAAAGCCGCTTGAATGTGCAGTCGGAGTTCATCCAACCGTGAAAGAACCGTCAGCGCCGACACGGTAATCAACTGCCGGGTTTTGTGGGGTATTTTCTCCCGGGCATACATTTGTCCGGTAATAAACAGAGAAAGGTCTTTAGCAAGATCTTTATCAAATGACCGCCACAGATCAAACGGCCTTTCACCTTCCACATCTTTGAAATACAGGGCTGCTGTTTTTTGGGTCTTGGCAATGATGTCTTTATCCAAAATATTATCTCCTTTCGTGATAGTAGAGCCACCAAGGCTTTTTCTGAGGCGACGCTTGGAAAAAATTGTCCCTGCGGGGAGCAAGATCGCTGATAATCTATGCGGAGTCTCCTCCAGAAATTGGTACTTTGATGCTGACACCCGACACCTGAAACCCGACACCTTACGTTCCTTACAACAAATTATCAGATAAACCCCGCTAAAGGCCTAAGCTATTACCCCGTTCTTTCAAAAACAATCAGCCCTGCCGGTAGCAGGGCTAAGAGCAGGGCTGAAAGTCATAATAAAAAAGAGAAAATACCGTTTATCAACGTTGTTACGCCGCTATAAAATCGAGTATTTAGGCCCCCCTCCCCCTTCGGGGCATGTCCAGATGATGTTCTCATAAGGATCTTTAATCTCGCAGGTCTTGCAGTGCAAACAGTTTGAGGGGTTAAGCTTCAACCGCCGGGATCCGTCCGGGTCTTCTTCCAGTTCATATACCTGGGCCGGACAGAAACGGGTACAGGGGCAGCGATAGTTTTGATAACATTCGGTGACACAAAGATTTTGATCGGGAATAATGAGATGACAGGGCTGGTTTTCCTCATGGGTAGTGCCGGAAAGATAGAGCCCGGTCAATTTATCCAGATAAAGCTTGCCGTCAAGATCCTGGGTTTCCGGCGACGCAGTTCGGGGGGTGGTTGTATTATCAAGTTTTTCTAATGACAGGCGGTCCTTTTTTATTTCCATGGGGTCTACAAATCCCCGCCCGCCGCTTAGATATTGGGCGCCGATGGTGACAAATTTTCCCACTCCTTTTTGGGAAAGGGCCTGGTCGAAATTGCGCGCAGCGTAGAGTTCTTTTTTAATCCAACTACGGTCAACTTTTTGCGCATAAGCTCCCAGGGTCTCAGCAGAATAGTTTTCTTGATCCAATGCCGTCAGGATCGCCTCAACCGCCAGCATACCGGATTTCATGGCGGTGTGCACGCCTTTGAGCCGCTGGATATTCAACATGGAAGCACTATCGCCGACGATCACCGCGCCGTCCAGTGCCAGCCGGGGCATGGTGTAATAACCGCCGGCAGGCAGGGTCTTGGCACCTTGCTGCAACACTTTTCCACCCTGGATGATATCGGCAATCAAAGGGTGTCTTTTAAAGCTTAAAAATGCCTGATAGGGTTCAAATAGCGGGTCTTCATACTCCAATCCGACAACAAATCCCAAGGATACCCGGTTATCCTTCATTTTATAGAGAAAGCCTCCGCCTTTCGTAGCAAAACCCAATGGATAACCGAAGGAATGCACGACCGTGGTGGCGGATGTATTGAAAGGGCTTGATTCGGGAATTTCAATCACTTCTTTGATAGCGGTTTCAAATACCTGGGGCATTTTGTCCTTAAAAATACCCAGTTTTTTGCCGATCTCCCGCAAAAGACTGCCCTGGGGTCCCTCACCGAAAACGGTAACCTTGGCCATCAGGTCAACGCCCGGCTCAAAATTAGGCCTTTTATTACCATCTTTATCGATACCCTTGTCGCCGGTTCGGATGCCGATAACACGGTCGCTGTCCGGTTCATAAAGCACCTCGGTACCGGCGAACCCCGGGAAAACCATTACTCCCAGCTCTTCAGCCGTCTCTCCCAGCCAGGCACAAAACTTGGAAAGGCTGATAATATGGCAGCCACTATTGTGCATGTAGCTGGGTGTGTATGGAATGCGAAATTTCCCGGAGGAGGTCAGGTAATAAAACTCATCGCTGCATTTAGGTTGTTCGACCGGACACCCTTTCTCGAGGTAATCCGGCATGAGTTCTTGAAGCGCCACAGGATCCAGAATAGCGCCGCTCAATGAGTGAGAGCCGATGGATTCGGCCTTCTCAATCAGGCAAACCTCGATTTCCTTTCCTGCTTTTTGTGCCATGTTCATCAAATGGATAGCACCGGCTAGATTCGCCGGCCCGCCGCCGACAAACAATACGTCAAACTCCAAGGCTTCTCTGGTTTCATCCATACAAATTCCCCTATTTAATCACCTTTTGTTCACTAATTCAAAAAGGCTATTGATTAGTATTTCGATATTGTTTCTAATTTCGATCATAGGGCTAATTCGGGTTAGCCCTTAATTTTCTTAATTTCTTCCACTATGGCCGGAACGACTTCCGCCAAATCTCCGACGATACCCAAATCGGCCTTTGAAAAAATGGGTGCCTCAGGATCCTTGTTGATGGCCACAATAAATTTGGAGGTAGTCATGCCGGCCAGATGCTGAATGGCACCTGAAATACCGCAAGCAATGTACAATACCGGGGAAACCACTTTACCGGTCTGTCCCACCTGATCGCTGTGCGGACGCCAGCCTTCATCCACCGCAGAGCGCGAAGCGCCCACAGCACCGCCAAATGCGGTCGCCAGCTGTTCAATGGAACCAAATTCTCCACCGGTTCCACGACCGCCGGACACGATAATATCCGCTTCGGTCAGCTCGATTTTATCGCCGGTATCCAAGCTTTTTTCAACAACCGCCGTTTTGACTTCACCCACATTGACGGCTGCTTTTTCAACCACGCAATCTTTGGAGGTCTCGACAATGTCCATCACATTCGGCCGGATCGCTATGAGTTGCGGAGAACCCTCGATTTCAACATCGGCAAAAATTTTACCACCGAACATCGGGCGGGTGCAGGTTAAGATGCCACCATCCAGCTTAATCGCCGTGCAGTCCATGGCCAGGCCCGCATCCAGTCTGGCGGCCAAACGTGCGGACAGATCTTTTCCCTGAACCGAAGCTCCGATGAGAATCACCGCCGGATCCACGGATTGAATCAGTTCGGCAATAACATTGGTATACGCATCTGTTGTGTATTCCGCCAAGGCCGGATCATCGGCCACCAATACTTTATCAGGTCCATATTTTTCCAGTTGCCCGGCAATACCCTCGATACCGGAGCCGACAACCACGGCGGTCAAATCGGCACCCAGTCCATCAGCAATGCGGCGACCTTCACTGACGGCTTCAAAGGATACTTTGCGAAAATCACCATCTCTTTGTTCTGTAATTACAAACACTCCCTGTGCCATATTGATCTCCTTTATAACCAAACCAGGTTTTAAATCTGTTATTTAAGTACTTGTTACCCTTGCAGGTATCGTGTTTGATGTTAGATAATTTTAGATTCCTCATGCAGGACTCTGACAAGTTCTGCAGCTTTTTCCCGGGCAGACTCACCTTCAATGATTTTCACCGCCTGCCGTTGAGGTGGAAAATTCAATGCTTTAATCTTGACTTTACGGTTGGACGTGCCCACCGCAGCTGAATCAACGCCCAGATCAGCGACTGTTTTGACTTCCACCGGTTTCTTTTTGGCTTTCATGATCCCGGGCAAGGAGGCATAGCGCGGTTCGTTCAATCCCCGCTGGGTGGTAAACAATGCCGGCAAAGCGGCTTCCACCACCACCGATCCGCCCTCAATGGCGCGGTGGCATTTGATCTTGCCGTCAAGCACTTCGGCTTTGACCACCATGGAAATTTGCGGAATGTTCAAAAATTCGGCCACACCCGCGGCAACCTGGTAATTGTCTTCATCGACGGCCCGGTGTCCGGCAATGATCAGATCACAAGGAATCTCTTTGACGGCGGCCGCCAGAATTTTGGCCGTTGCCAGCGCGTCGCTGCCTTCAGCGGCCGGATCGTTGATGTGAATCCCTTTATCGGCACCCATTGCCAGCGCGGTTCGGATGGTTTCCACAGCCTTTTGCTGTCCCATGGAAACAACGGTCACCGCTCCACCCTGGGCATCTCTGATCTGCAGGGCTTCTTCCACGGCAATCTCATCGTAAGGGTTCATGACCCATTTTATGTCCTGCTTTTTTATGGACACCCCATCGCTTTCAATTTCAATCAATGATTCGGTGTCCGGCACCTGTTTAACTAGAACTACAATTTCCATTTCTTACTCCTTTCTCAGGTCAACACAACATTCTGTTAAATCATCCTTTGGGACAATTTTTAATGCGCTAAGCATTCTACCGATTGGCTTTGCGGATTCCCAGCTGATCCAGGGCAATAATCCATTTACAAATATTGGCCGAACCTTCAACCATGGTGTATGTGGGCGCATCTCTGTAAAAACGGGCCACCGGGTATTCGGTGGAATATCCGTAAGCACCCAGAATCCGCATGGCATAATTGGCGCACTTGTTGGCCACTTCACCCGCCAGATATTTGGCCTGGGCCACATCCAATCCGTTTTGGAGCCTGCCCTCATCTTTGCCCCAGGCGGCTTTGTAAACTACCAGCCGGGCAGCTTCCAACTCCGCCGACATTTGGGCTATCATGTCCTGGTTCATTTGGAATTCACCGATGAGCTTACCGAATTGTTTGCGTTCTTTACAATATTTTATGGCTTCATCCAGACAGGCCTGGGCCACGCCGATTCCGCCGGCCGCGGCGGATAGCCGGGTCTGGTTCAGGGAACCAAAAAGAATTTTGGCGCCATCCCCCGGATTTCCGAGAATGTTTTCCTTGGGAAGTTTCGTATCGGTAAGATAAATTTCACCGGTGGGTGAAGATCGGGAACCCATTTTATCCAACGCAGTTGTCCGGATATCATTGAAATTCTTAACTTCGACCACAAATGCCGAAAGCCCTTTCGGCCCTTTTGATCGATCGGTGTAAGCATAGTAAATAATGGCGTCGGCTACGTCGGCATTGGAAATCCAGGTTTTGGATCCGTTTAACAGCCAATGGTCTCCCTGGTCATCGGCCTTGGATTTGATGGCCATCACATCGGAACCCGCATCCGGTTCGGTCATGGCGAAAGCACCGACATACTCGGCCGTGACCAGCTTGGGAATATATTTTTCTTTGAGCTCATCACTGCCATAGGTCAATATGGTGTATGCACATCCAAGGGTCTGCATATTGATCTGAACCCTAAGGGAGCTTGACGCCCGCGCAATTTCCTCGGTAACAATCATGGCCGCCAACCACCCCATTTCGGATCCACCGTATTGCTCCGGAATAACCGTTCCGAACAATCCCAGCTCCCCCATGGGTTTGACGACTTCTTCATAAGGAAAATAGTGCTTCTCATCCCATTCGTCGGCAAAAGGTGCGATCTTTTCGCCGGCGAAATCGCGAACCATGTCCCTTAACATCTCAAGTTCTTCGGGCAGACTAAAATCCATTTTCTTTCCTCCTAGGTTATTTTATGTTCCGCTGTTTCTTAAAGCCGTGTATACAGTATACGCTTTTCGCGTCAAAGGATGAAATATAGAGGAAGGCGGCGGGTGTGTCAAGTCAGAAAACCGCTAAAAAATTACTAATTTCCTTCTTTTATAATTTTTTTAACCGTTGCTGGCTCAGTATCGCCGATAGTCTGAAAAGCGCCGTCTGTCGAAGTAAATTATGTTTCATCGAGCTGGGGGTCTAGGATGAAAAAATGCGTGTCAGATACCCTTGTCTATAATTCTGCGGTCATGTTTCAAACGCTCCTGAATGCCCTTTCCGATCTGGTAATGACTGCTGAATTCAGTCCAAAAATCGTGATTTTTTTCTTTCCAATCGGGTCCGAAGCGCTCATCGAAGAAATCACCAAGTTTATCGAAAAGCAGTTTCCATGGCGGTTCTCCGCGATAAAATGCTGCCAACAAGTCATTCAACAAGTTGTCCAGATCGGCAAGGCTTTCTTTGGGCAGGTAGGAGATGGCACCTTTTTGGATGGATTCCATCAGGGTGTCGGGACTGATGGCATGGGCCGTGAGCATCACGGTTGGGATTTCCCGTTGTACGGTTTCCGCCAACAATTGGAGGCCGTCAACACCCATGATATCCAAAATGGCTAGATCGTATTTTCGTTTTTTGATTTTCTGAGAAGCGCTTTGATAATCACGGGCCGTATCGACTTTGGAGTCCTCCAGAATTTCCTCGATGGTTTCCAGAATATCCGTTTCGTCATCCACAACCAGTATATGCTTGCCTTTGAGAAAAGATTCCTTTTCAGACATCTACGGCCCCTCCGGGTGGTTTAATAATTCTACAAATTTATTCCAAGTAACCCATCAGACGCGGCAGCCAGAGTACAAAATCGGGAAAATAAGTCATAAACACCAGCACAACGAGCTGGATCAGCAAAAAGGGTATGACGGCCTTGGAGACATAAATAATATCCTTATTGGATATCGCACCGGTAATGTAAAGACTGACCCCCATGGGAGGGGTACAATATCCGATGGCCAGATTGACCGTCATGATCAAACCGAAATGCATCCAGCTGATGCCAAAAGCATCCAGCATCGGTAAGAATACGGGTCCCAAAATCATGGTGGCCGATATGATATCCATGAACATGCCGACAAAAAGAAGCACAATGTTCATGGCCAAAAGGAACATCAAGGGAGACTGAATTGCAGACAAAACCGCCTCGGTAATTTTCCCCGGAATATCTTCTAAGGAAAGTAAACGGCCAAAACAGGTAGCCCCGGCCACAATAATCAGCAAGGTGGCCGAGGTCACTGCCGAGCTGACCGTAATTTTTTTAACATCACTAAATTTTATGGATTTGTGAATGAACAGCTCCACAATAAACGCATAGACACAGGCAACGACCGCCGCTTCATTGGCGGTGAATGCGCCGGAAAATATGCCGCCGAATATGATCACCGGCAGCATCAGTGCCCAGAACCCCTCTTTAAGTACGGCCAACACCTCCATGGGTTTGGGAACCGGCAAGCGCACAATCTCGGTCTTTTTCCGGAAAAAGAAGTAAGAATAAAGACAGACCCCCAGCATAATGAGAACACCCGGAAAAATCCCGTTAAAAAGAGTCCCTCCAAAGAGACATTGCTGATCATGCTGTAAAGAATCATCCCGATACTGGGCGGAATGATTACCCCCAGGTTGGGGGATGTTGTCATCAGGCCCAGGGTGTATTTTTGAGGATAGCCATTGTCTATCAGCGCTGGAATCATAAAGCCGCCCAGAGCCACCACCGTGGCAACCGTTGAACCGGAAATCGCCCCGAAAAGGCCGCAGGCCAGAACGCCTGCCATGCCCAGACCCCCCGGAAGCCAGCTGACCAATGCATTGGCGACCTTGATCAATTTTTCGACGATGGAACCCGCCGTCATAATGTTACCGCAGAGAATGAAAAAGAGAACCACCACCAGGGCGAAGTTGTCCATGCTGCGAAAAAGGGATTGGGCCAGCAGGAGAACCGGAAGATCGGTGAAAAAGACAAAGCCCAGTACGGCGGTAAAGAAAAGACACATAAAAACCGGGATATACGTTGCCATGCATCCCAGCAAAATCAAAATAATAATGAGGTGGCTGAACTCCATATCCCGGATCTCCTAGCTCTTATGTTTGGTGATAAAACGTTCAAGGTCTAATCATCCTGTTTCCCGGCACGTTGTTCGGTAACATCCTGATAGATAACCTGGACAGCTCGAATCATCATCATCACTCCCATTAACGGCAGGATGGCATAGAGGATGACCAGGGGAATTTCCATAATGATAGTTTTCTGGTGCGTGCGATACTGAAGCATCATCATCAGCCAACCGTAATAAATCATCATGACTTGCAAAAATAATGGTCACAAAATTACTGAAATATGTCAGCGGCATTTTAAGCTTGGGTAAGAGCTGAACCGAGGCATCAATTTTAATCATGGAACGGTTCTTGACAGCGGCGCTGCATCCGATAAAGGTTGTGTAGATGATAACTTCTCTAACCAGTTCCTCAGACCAGGCCAGTGAATAATTGAACCCGTATCTTAATACGACATTCACAAAGAGGGCCACTAAAGCCACAATTACGCTGACAAATAGGGTCCACTCTTCAAAAAAGGTTAAGATCTTGTCCAAAAAGTCGAGTATCCTACCAAACATGGGATAATCCCCCCAATGCATTCGTTAGTTGACTGCCCTTCAACAAAAGATGCGGTATTAAACAATAATGGGGGCTTATTAAGCCCCCTTTATTATTGAAATTTTAGAAAAAGTATCTCTTGGATTCGATAAAAATTACTGCTTATATCCTACGTAATCCTGAACTTCCTTAAGGAAATTATCAGGGCGATACGTGTCTCCCTTGTATAGTTTATTGATCTCATCTGCATATTTTTCATGGACAGCGTTCCCCTGCTTCCTGAGAATATCCATTTCCTCTCCAGGTAGTTGAAAGATTTGGATTCCCGCCGCTTTTATCTTCTCCTTAACATCTATCTCCTGCTGAGCTCCTTGTGCACGGTAATCTGTGCATACATCGTGGACAACTTCCTTGAATGTTTTCTGCAAATCAGCCGGCAGGGAGTTGAACCATGATTTATTGAATATCCAGATGAACAATCCTTTCGCATAGTTGATTTCCGTGAAATATTTGGCAACTTCGAACTTTTTAGTAAGATCGCAAACAAGATCCGTATGGTCCAAAGCCGTGATAACTCCTTGTTTTAACGCTACGGGAACATCCGGCCATGGCATTGGAACCGGATTCACACCCCATTGTTTATAGGTGAGTTGGTTCACCGCTGCCTCTGCGATACGGAATTTTGCCTTTTTCATGTCTTCAATTGACCGTATGGGTTCTGTACTAGCCCAGCCATAACTACCATATGTGGTAACATCCAACGCCATAATTCCCTGATGATCCATGGCCATTAAAAAGTAACCAAACAAATCTTTATTATTGATAAATTTTTCTAATTTTTCATTTGTATCAATCAGAAATGGTAAATTAACTAAACCAAAGCGGGGACCAAGGTTAGTAGACGCAACCGAGCTCACACTCATCCCCTGAATCGCTCCCATTTGCAATTGATTAAGGACCTCAACCTCACCTCCCAGCATGGAAAAGGGTTTGTAGTCAAAATACATCTGCCCGTCAGTCCGTTTCCAGAGCTCATCCCGGATCGCAAAACCGGCATACACCCCCTTGATCGCCGGATGAGAGACATTGGATACGATAATTTTGTATTTGGCGCCGGAAGGATCGAAATTAGGTTTCCAGGCATCCAGAGAAGGCTTCTTTTTTGCTAGTGCGGGTGTGATGACAAGTCCGATACCAATTAAACAAATCAATGTGATCGTCAACAGTCTTTTTAACCTCATATATACCTCCTTATAATTGAAATTGTAAGAAATTTACCCCCATCAACAACTAAACAATATTCATTTTTCAGAATTGATTTCAATTTTTATCGCAGTTTTATGGTTTTTGTCAAGAAAAATAACCAAAATTTAACGTTTTCGCAATCTATATTCTGATGAATGGTACTCAAAAATGGACACAATAGTAGAGCCTTCATAGAACCCGGGCATTGCTGCCTGTATAAAAGCCTTACAGTCGGAAGGGAAAGCCAGACTTTGATTTCACTTCAAAGGTCAAGTGTTTGGCGTTGAACATCGAATGGAATGGTGTAAATATGAGTATGAGCTGCTTATCTTAATGGTTTCGTAAAAAGCCTTTATTTCCCCGTCCAAAATCTTTGAGGATCAAAACGAGCAAGGATGGCCATTTCCCTATCAGTAGGAGCCGGCGTCGACATCATATCTGGCGCTATTTTCAGCGGCCAACCGGTATTTTCCAAAACGGTATCCACAGAGACACCGGGATGAACGGAGACCAGGACCATTTCTTTGGTATCCGTTTCGAAGCGCAGCAATCCCAGGGTAGTAATGACTGTAGAGGGGCCTCCCCGGGGCAAACCGACCTCCTGGCGCCATGTGCCGCCCTCCCCATATCCGGGTGAAGTGATGTAATCCACCCGGGGCACAAATCGGCGTTTTTCATGGGACATGACGATGATGTGCCGTTTTGCCAGACAAGCCAGGTCACAAGCACCCCCGCTACCCGGCAGGCGGGTTTCAACCTTTTCAATTCCGCCGATATAGCTGGTATTCAGATTACCAAAGCGATCCACCTGGGCGCCTCCGATAAAGCTGACATCCACCCTGCCCTGTTGAAGCAGTCCCATGGCATCGGCGGTGTCGGCCAGCCACTGAGCACGACACAGATTGGGCAAATCCCCCATGGTCATCAATGGCTCCGGGGAGGCTGTATCCCGAACGATGCCCAGTTCATAAACCCCGACGGCATCGGTTGCATGGGTATTTTTTGCCAGTAAGAAACCCAGCAAAGGTAGACGCATACCCACAAACACCACGTCCCCATCGGCAATTTCCCGGGCGGCAGCAGTCACCATTAGTTGAGAAAGGTTGTAGTTGGTTATATTTTTAGACATTGATTTCCTTCGATTTAACCAGATTAGCTTAATTTCAATCATGTTCATGTTGCGGGTTGCGGGTTGCAGGTTGCGGGTTGCGGGTAATTAAAGGATGTAGGAAGTTGCTCTAAATCCCTAATCATTTATTCGCGGCTGAAAGCCGCTCCCACAGCGATAACGCCGAGCCTTAAGTTAACGACCCTGTCCTGCAACACTATATCAGAGGATAGAAAGCAGAGGTCAAATTACAGATGCTGTGAATCATGATGGCAGGGGCAGTTGATTTCTGCAACGCCTTGCGTCCCCTCCTCTGCATCTTCTATTGAGCGATGTCTACTCTATGCGCTATACCCTTTGCTCTATTCCCGTATCTGTCCGCAACCCGCAACCCGCAACCTCGCAACCCGTCAATACCCATAGTCAACAGGTTCCGAAAAAACATGATTTTTTATGGCCAGCCCGGCCATCCGTTTATGGCCGAGTAAATCCATGTATTCATGATGACTGCCGATATGATCGACCCAGCGCTGTTGCCATTTAGCAAAAAGCGTCGTTGTTTTACTATCATTGCGGTAATCGAGAAACACCTGATGATCTCGGTTGTAGTAGCCCGGCACGGGGGACGGGTGGGCGCCCCAGGGAACGTGAACAACCGCATTGACGCGAAACCCCGGAATAATCACGCGATTGGGATCTGCACTGATAAGATCCGGTGGGACGATTTCTTCAGCGGTGATGATGACATGGCGACTTGCCAGGCAGGCATCGCGGGACACCCCCAGGTTGCCCCAGGTGTTTGTATTGCCATATTCATCTGCGCGCTGTACATGAACGATGGTGACATCCGGATTGATGGCTGCCACCGCAGTCAGGCGATCGGCGGTAAAAGGACAGGTTATTGTTTTTAATCCTGGATTGGTTTTAAACAGATCGCTGCCCAGCGCCGTGCGCGCCGGCATGAAGGAAACTCCCATGGCGCCGGCACGCAGCGCCATTGCCAGGGTTAGATTGGAATGATCCTCAATTTTGAGGGTGCCGGTCTCGATGCCTCGCCGGAAATTGTAACCGGAGCCTGTGATAACATTTCCTACCCAGGCGGCTTTGATTTGGTGCACGCATCCGGCACCGATGACCTGATCGAACATAGCATCGGATATCGGGCCGATTAAGCATAAATTTCGTTTGCGTTGACGGATAATCTCATGGGCGGCGGCAAAGGGAATAAGAGATTCCAGC
This sequence comes from uncultured delta proteobacterium, assembly GCA_963723215.1. GTDB lineage: Bacteria > Desulfobacterota > Desulfobacteria > Desulfobacterales > JAFDCJ01 > JAFDCJ01. The sequence continues at coordinate 176,010 of CAVRQG010000017.1, read as the reverse complement.
GACAGTCCCATGGCAACGGAGCTGCCGTCGGGCAGGAAGTGTTGAATGGATTCTGACAAAGATATTAATTTGGAGTCGGACAAATTTTGGCAGTCCTCCATGGTTGTTTAGAATTAAATTCACCGCAAACGCAATCGCAGATATTTATTCAGGGGCATGTTTAATCGCCTTTGTCAATCTCGGCTTTTTATAGCTGAATTAAAAGAAAAACCCTCTGCATCTCTGCAACTCAGCGGCGGGCGGTGAATTTATAAAATCTTACTATTACCCAAATCGTTCGCAGAATATCCGAGACAGTGTGCTATTCCGACTCTTTACTCTGCTTCATAGACTGTTCGAATTCCTCGAAAAACTGGTTTTGCTGTTTCCAATCCGGTCCAAAGTGTTTGTTGAAGAAGCCGCCGAGTTTATCAAACAGCTTGCCCCACACAGGTTGACCGCCTTTAAGGACCACGTCTGCCAGATATTCGTCCAGCTCACTCATTTTCTCTTTGGGTAAAAAGGAAACCGCACCCAGCTTGATGGACTTTTCCAGAGCTTCAGGGGTCATTGCAAAGGCTGTCAGCATGACGGTGGGAAATCCGCGCTTGACCGACAGTTTCAGCAGTTCGAATCCATTCACCCCCATGATATCCAGAACAACGATATCAAAGGTGTAGCTCAACAGGTATTGGCGCGCGGTATCATAATCATTTGCTTTGCGGATGAAACACATATCCAGCACTTCCTCGACGGTATCGGTAACATCCACTTCGTCATCAACGATTAATACAACTTTGTCTTGTAAAAGTTTGGTGCTATCCATCTGCATTTCTCCTTCACCTATAATTAAATCAAAGTCCGCAACATGCCAACCCTAGCCGCTTTGTCCCAATAAAGGTCTCGATCACCCAAAGTTGCAACACGCCTGCTGAGGCTTACAGATTGAATCTGGAACATAACACTGTCGAAAGTATTAAGTCAATGCCCATACCGGACTGAAGTTGCTATCCCAGAAAACTTATGGTAATCACCTATTCCGGACAGGCGAGAATCGAAGATTGCAGATTGAATAATCCATAAAAAAGGAAAATCCATGTTCACCGCTCTTGAAGAAAAGCAAATCAATAAATTCAACCACCAATTATCCCGCAACATTACCATCGAACTGGTTGCCTCCCGTCACAAGAGCAACAGGCTGTTTAACGATTTTTGCGACGATTTGACCCGCTTGATGCCTAAAATTGAAATTTCAAAGGTGCAAACCGATGCCCAGGATCCACCGCAGATTCTCATCGGTGGCGGTTTGCGCTACCAGGCGATACCAACGGGTCATGAGTTGCACCCGTTTCTTGAGGCACTGGAAGCCCTTGACTCAGGTTCCATAAAAATAGCTGAACCAATCAAACGCCTTTTAAAAAAAAATAATTTGCCGGCCGCATTGACCGTGTTTATTTCCCCTCAATGTACCTTTTGCCCCCAGACGGTTCGCCGGCTCATTGCCTTGCCAATGACCGCTGAAAACCACCAATTGACAATCATTGACGGGACGCTTTTCCCGGAATTAGTGAAAATCCATGATATCCGGTCCGTACCGACCATTCTGCTGGATGATCAGCTCCGATGGACGGGTTCGGTATCGCTTGAGGAACTGATTGATACCATCAATACCCGAGATCCGGTGTCGCTCAGTTCGGCTTCTCTGGAAAAGATCATCAAAGAGGGTGGCGCCGATCGGCTGGCTGCCATGATGATGGAGACCGAAAAGCTATTCCCGGCGTTCTATGATGTACTCACTCATGAAAAATGGCCGATTCGGTTAGGGGCCATGGTAGTTATGGAAGAAATTGCCGGGAAGAACCCGTATCTCGCGGCAGAGGCATTGGGCCCTTTATGGGACCGGTTCCACAAGGTCTCTATTCAAATTCAAGGAGACATCCTTCATGTTTTTGGTGAAATCGGAAACCCCCGTTCAATTCCATGGCTGGAAACGGTGTTATCAGGTAATTTCGATCGGGAAGTAAAAGAGGCGGCAAAAGAGGTGCTAGAAGAAATCTCTACGGAAACCCGGGCTCCCGCCAAAGCGACCTGATTCAGGATGATTAATAAAATAGACCCCTTCCTCTGGTGCCCCCTTGCTTTCTGTCACGAAAGAATCGTTGAGAATAATGGTCACACCCGGCAGGGCATTGCTGGTTATTGAATCACGTGTATTTTCCAATACCCCTAAACATTTGATTATGGTACGCCTCCAGCGGATTATCCCTGATCTGGACCAAAGAATCAGGTCTTTAATGTTAGAAAAAAAGCCCTGCCGCAGCAGCGACAGGGCTTTAATTATTGGCATTAAAAACCAATTGGGAGTGTTATCGGTATTAGTTAGTAAATCAGTTGATTAGCGAAAAAGCTATTAACAGTCAAACTCGACCGTCGATGGCCGATCCGCGCTATTTTTCATCCTCGTCACTCTCCTGCGCCGGTGCTTTTTTTTTATTTCTAGCCGGTGCGTCTTTTTTTTCGGCCGTGGCAGCTTGTTTGTTAGATGCCGCTTCAGTCTTCTTTACAGGTTCATCTTTAGTTTTCACGGCCCGTTTCTTCGCAGTAAGCCTTTTCGGCCTTTGCCTCAACGACTTCTTTTTTATCCGTCGTTTTGGCTTTTATTTTTGAGGCTGCTTTTTCTTTTTTGTCAGCTTGGACATCCTCCACAGCGGCGGGCGCCTTTTTAGCAGTAGCTTTCTTTTTTGGCTTCCCTTCAGTTTTTGTTTTTTTCTTTTTGGCCTTCTTCTTTTTGGTATCTTCAGAAATTATTAATTCAACCAAAGACATGGGAGCGGCATCACCCGCTCGTGTTCCCAGTTTTATCACCCGGGTGTATCCCCCGGAGACCGCGCCGAATCGCTCGTTTGCATGTTCAAACAGCTTATGAACAACATCCTTTTCCCTCACAATGGCAAGGGCTTGACGTCTGGCATGCAAATCACCGCGTTTGGCCAGCGTAATCAAATGATCTGCCCAGCGTCTAATCTCCATGGCTTTGGCCCCTGTAGTTCGGATACGCTCATATTTGAGCAGAGAAGTAACCATGTTTCTGAACATGGCTTGTCTGTGACTCGGGGTTCGGTTCAGTTTCAGGCCTGCTTTACGATGTCTCATGATACTGTCTACTCTCCTTCCTCAGTCTCTTCCTCGGGCGCTGTAAACCCTTCAAGCTTCATCCCAAGCGAAAGGCCCATTTCAGTCAGGACTTCTTTGATCTCATTTAATGATTTCCGGCCGAAATTTTTGGTTTTTAGCATCTCCGGCTCGGTTTTACTGACCAACTGATAAATTTTATTTATATCCGCATTTTTCAAGCAATTTGCACTGCGCACGGAAAGTTCGAGTTCCTCAACACTGCGATAAAGATTGTCGTTGAACTGAGGCAACTCTCGTTCTTCAGTCTTGTCATCCGGCAGCGGTTCCTTTTGCTCGTCAAAATTAATAAAGAGTGTCATCTGCTCCTTTATTATTTTGGCAGCATAGGCAATGGCGTCTTCCGGCGCTACGCTTCCATCTGTCCAGATCTCCATGGTAAGTTTGTCATAGTCGGTACGCTGTCCGATACGGGCATTGCCCACCGTAAAGTTGACTCGTTTGATGGGTGAAAATACCGCATCAATAGGTATGGTGCCGGTTGGCGCATCCTCATCCTTATTCGCTTCAGCCAATGCGTAGCCTTTACCGACTTTGACTTTCATCTCCATCTTTAAGCTTGCATTCTGCGAAAGCGTGGCAATAAGCTGCTTCTTGTTGAGAACCTCGCAATGCCCATCATCACTGATAATATCCCCGGCCAGAACCGGTCCCTCGCCGTTTGCATCAATGCGGACCGTATTGGTTTCAGGATCTAGAAACTTTGAAGCGCACCTGTTTTAAATTCAGAATAATCTCGGAAACATCTTCAAGCACACCAGGAATAGCGCTAAATTCATGCATCACGGCATCGAATTTAACCGATACGATAGCAGCGCCGTATAAGGAAGAAAGAATGACTCTCCTTAAGCTGTTGCCGATGGTAATTCCAAATCCTCTTTCAAGGGGCTCACAAACAAACTTGCAATAAGATGGATTGCTGGTTACTTGAACTTTTTCTGGCGTCATCAACTCCTGCCAGTTCATGTACATAAGTTCATCAGACGACATATTTTGATCTCCTGATTATTTCAGGTTTAGATATTTAACCACGATTCGCGGTCACTCTGCCCTGGTCGCAATTGCATGTACGATGCATTAGTGGTTAGGTTATTTAGAGTAAAGCTCGACAATGAGTTGTTCCTGAATCGGCATGGTAAGATCTTCACGAATCGGAAAGTTCTTCACCATTCCCTTCATGCCATCTTTTTCAAGTTCAAGCCATTGGGGAACTCCTCTGCGAACCACCGCATCAATAGAGTCCTGAAGTGCCTGGATCTTTTTGCTTTTCTCCCGTACTTCAACCGTATCGCCGATTTTAACTACGAAAGATGGTATATCAACCCGTTTACCATTTACCAGTAAATGTCGATGGCGAACAAATTGTCGGGCCTGGGCGCGCGAGCTGGCAAAACCAAGTCGAAAGACAACATTGTCCAGTCGTCGTTCCAGCATCACAAGTAGGTTGGTGCCGGTAATACCTTTCTGCCGTTCCGCCTTGTTAAAAAATAGATGGAACTGCTTTTCAGAAAGACCGTACATTCGTTTCACTTTTTGTTTTTCTCGCAGTTGGACGCCGTAATCCGACGGTTTTCTACCCCGACGCTCTCCGTGCTGACCCGGTGGATAGGCCCGTCGGTCAAAGGCGCATTTATCCGAATAACAGCGATCTCCTTTAAGAAAAAGCTTTAGATTTTCACGTCGGCATTGCCGACAAACGGAATCCGTATATCTTGCCAAATTTTCCTCCCTTTATTCATACTCTGCGTCTTTTCGGTGGTCGGCAACCATTGTGAGGAATGGGGGTGACATCCTTGATCATTACCACGCTAAATCCAGTGGACTGCAGTGCTCTCAAGGCAGATTCTCTTCCCGGTCCAGGGCCTTTAACATAGACTTCCACACTTCGCATGCCATGTTCCATTGCCTTTCTTGCAGCATCCTGGGCCGCCAGTTGGGCAGCAAAAGGCGTGCTCTTGCGCGACCCTTTAAATCCCTGAACACCTGCGCTTGACCAGGCCACAACATTTCCCACCGTATCGGTTATAGTGACAATGGTGTTATTAAAAGTCGATTGAATGTGAACAACCCCATTGGAAACGTTTTTCTTTACCTTTTTTTTGATACGAGTTCTTTTCGCCATCTATAACGCCTTTGATGTTTGTTATTGGTTATTGGTTATTTGTATTACCCCAATCGAGTTATAGCCAATTGGGAGTTAACAGATAACAAATTAGCAGTTGCTATTTCTTTTTAGCTCCGCCTTTCTTTTTAACAGCCGAACGTTTCGGTCCCTTGCGCGTACGCGCGTTGGTACTCGTTCGCTGCCCTCTGACGGGTAACGATTTGCGATGGCGGAGTCCCCGGTAGCAACCCAGATCCATTAATCTCTTGATATTCATGGATATTTGGGTTCTTAGTTCGCCTTCAACTTTATAGTCGTTATCGATGGCCTTGCGGATATCATTGATTTGTTCTTCAGTCAAATCATCGGTTTTGGTATTCGGATCTATATTAAGCCGGGAAAGAATGATTTGAGATGTCGTTCTGCCGATCCCGTAAATATAGGTCATGCCGATTTCAATCCGTTTTTTTCTGGGTAAATCAACCCCCGCGATTCTTGCCAAACCGTATCCTCCTCTATCCTTGTCTTTGTTTGTGTCGTTTATTTTCGCAAATAATCCGCACAACCCCTTTTCTCTTGACGACTATACATTTGGGGCACATTTTTTTTACTGATGCTCTAACTTTCATCCAAGTCACTCCCATATTTAATTGAAGATAGTAGATTGATGATTGAATATTTAACCTCAAATCAATAACAATCTTCAATATTCATTACCTACTTCCATTACTTTGATCGGTATGTAATTCTCCCACGAGATAGATCGTAGGGTGAAAGCTCAACCGTCACAGTGTCACCCGGCAGGATTTTTATAAAGTGCATCCGCATTTTGCCTGAAATATGCGCTAACACTTGGTGCTTGTTTTCCAACTCAACTTTAAACATGGCGTTGGGTAAAGTTTCGAGTACGACACCCTCTACTTTTATTGCCTCCTCTTTAGCCATTGGCTGCTCCTGTCTCGCTTCTCCAAATCTGATTAGCCTTCTGATTCCGGCGATGATGATAGCGTATCCATATGATAAATATATCCGATAGCCTGTCTGCTATCGACCCTTCATTTTGCCGCTCTTTTTTAGAAAGCCTTCATAATGCCGGCTGAGCATGTGAGATTCCATCTGAGCGACGGTATCAATCGCAACTCCGACCACAATGAGAAGGGCCGTACCACCAAAATAAAACGGGACGTTGAACCTCGAGATAAGAATAGATGGTAGTACACAGACTGCCGAAACATAGATAGCACCGCCAAGAGTTATACGGGTTAATACTTTATCAATATAATCTGCGGTACGCTTGCCGGGACGTATCCCGGGAATATATCCGCCGGCTTTTTTCATATTGTCGGCGACGTCGACAGGATTGAAGGTCACAGCGGTATAAAAATAGCAGAAGAAAAAAATAAATGCGACGAATAATAGCTCGTAAACCAAATTTCCCGGCCGCATGGCGGCGGTAATATTTTGGATCCATTCTACTTTCACAAAGCTGCCGATGGTCGCAGGAAACATAATGATGGAAGAAGCAAAAATCGGCGGAATAACACCGGATGTATTTATTTTTAAGGGAAGATGGGTACTCTGGCCGCCGTACATTCTGCGACCAACCACCCGTTTGGCATATTGCACCGGGATACGGCGCTGCCCCTGCTCGACAAATATGATCAATCCGACCACAGCAACCATCAAAATGAGTAGAATTAAAATAGCAAATATTGCCATCTCACCTGTGGAAAGAAGACGAACGGTGTTGACGATTGCTGCCGGCAATCCGGTGACAATGCCGGCGAAAATTATAAGGGAAATACCATTTCCGACACCGCGTTCGGTGATTTGCTCGCCGAGCCACATGATGAAGGCCGTGCCGGCCGTCAGAGTGATAACGGTCAGCAGCCGAAACCCCCATCCCGCCATCAAAACCACCGGAGCGCCGCCGGGAGAGGTCATACTTTCCAATCCCACACTGATACCGAAACCCTGGATGATACTCAACACCACGGTACCGTACCGGGTGTACTGGGTAATTTTTTTTCGCCCCTGTTCACCTTCTTTTTTCAGCTGTTCAAGGTGGGGAATAACCACCGTTAGAAGCTGCAGGATAATGGAGGCGCTGATGTAGGGCATAATACCGAGGGCAAATACCGACAGCCTCTCGAAAGCACCGCCGGAGAACATATTGAATATGCCGAAAATTGTGCCTTCAGCTTGTGCAAAAAAAGAGGCTAGCGCAATGCTGTCGATTCCCGGCACCGGAACGTGCACGCCGATGCGATATACGATGAGCAAGACCCAGAGTAAAAAAGATTCTCTTTTTTAATTCGGGTATTTTAAATATGTTTTGGAACCCGCCGCCGATCATTATATAACCTCTATTTTGCCACCAGCCGCTTCAACCTTTTCTCTGGCATTTTTGCTGATTTTGTTTAGTTTAATTTCCAAGGCATAGTCTATTTCACCGTGCCCCAGAAGTTTGATCCCATCTCTTTTACCGCTAACAAGTCCTGCCTGGATCAGTGCAGCCTCATCCACGACACTCCCGCTGTCAAATCGCTTCAGATCTCGTATGTTAATCACGGCAATGTTTTTTCTAAAAATATTGGCAAACCCGCGTTTGGGCAAGCGGCGGTGCAGCGGCATCTGGCCGCCTTCATATCCGGGTCGGACCCCGCCGCCAGACCGAGAGTTGAACCCTTTGTTTCCCCGGCCGGCGGTTTTCCCGCTACCGGATCCCACACCTCGTCCCAAGCGTTTAGGGTCTTTGCGAGATCCTTTCGCTGGTGATAATTCATTAAGCTTCATCAGTCTTCTCCTCAGCTTTTACCAAATGCGGTACGGCATGGATCATCCCTCGAATTGAGGGTGTGTCCTGCAACTCGACAGTCCTGTTTAGTTTGGTCAGTCCCATGCCTCGCAAGACTTTCCGATGTTTTTCCGGTTGTCCGATCATACTTTTCACAAGGGTGATTTTCAGCATTGCTGCCATCGAATAAATCCTTTCTACAAATCCTCAACATTGATTCCACGCCGGGCAGCAACCTGGTCGCGACTTTCAAGCTGCTGGAGTCCGGCAATGGTTGCTTTTACCAGATTGTGTGGATTATGCGACCCGAGGCACTTAGTTAGAATGTTTTGGACACCGACAGCTTCGAGCACTGCCCGCACAGCACCTCCCGCAATCACGCCGGTACCTTGGGCGGCGGGTTTAAGTAAAACTCTTCCGGCACCGAATCTCCCGATCACTTCATACGGTATGGTACCCTCAATAAGAGACACATTGACCATGCTCTTTTTGGCTTTTTCGACACCTTTACGAATGGCTTCCGGCACCTCTCCGGCTTTGCCGAGCCCAAAGCCGACCGCCCCGCTACCATCACCAACGACTACAATGGCGCTAAAACTAAATCTGCGACCACCCTTGACGACCTTGGCCACCCGATTAATATGAACCACTTTGTCAATTAATTGAATTTCATCTATGTCCTGCTTAAACAAGAGCCTGCCTCCTTGCCTCTCTAAAAAAGATTAAAAAGATCAACATGCGGCATTAAAAAATCAAACCGGCTTTGCGTGCCCCCTTTGAAAGAGATTCAACCCGCCCGTGATATAAAAAACCATTACGATCAAATACAACTTCCTTGATTCCCCGGCCAAGCGCACGCTCCCCAACCAGTTTGCCGATGAAATTTGCCGCCTCAACCTTATTTTTGAATTTGGGAGCACCTTTTGCCTGTTGATCAGTGGTGGATGCTGCAACCAGAGTACGTCCGACCGTATCATCAATGATTTGGGCGTATATATGTCTTGCGCTGCGGAACACGCTGAGTCTTGGTCGTTCAGGTGTTCCGTGGATTTTTTTTCTGATTCTTTTTTTCCGCTTTAGACGAGCCTGTTGTCGAATGTTCATGGACCCCATTAAGTGTTTCTCCTTGGATGAATGACTATTGACGAATGTCTAATTAAGGAATTCTTTCTATTTTATTATTTAAATAACGGAGCGAAGCGACATCCACAATTCGTCATTCATCATTTGTCATTCGTCATTCTATTTAGTGCCGGTCTTGCCAGCCTTTCTTCGAATATGTTCCTCGGCATACTTGATACCCTTGCCTTTATAAGGTTCAGGCGGTCGAATTCGCCGAATGGCTGCCGCTGCCAGACCTATTTTCTGCTTGTCTATTCCGATCAGTTTAATATTGTTGTTTTTTGCCACGGTTGCTGTAATGCCCTCCGGCAGGTCATACGGTACCGGATTTGAGTAGCCGACATTAAGAATGATCTGCTGACCGTTGAGTTCTGCTCGGTAGCCGATACCGTTAACTTCCAAATTGCGCTCAAATCCACGGGTGACACCGGTAATCATGTTGGCGACCAGACTTCTGGTAAGTCCCTGCAATGCCCGACTGCGCCTGTCTGCGGTCGCCATGGTGACATTCATGACACCATCTTCAATCTTCAAATCGACAGCCGGATGGATGGTAAGATTCAATTTGCCTTTTTCACCTTCGACCGTTAGCGACTTGTTTTCATATGTGATTTTGGTTTTATCCGGTATCGGTACCGGTTCCTTACCTACTCGGGACATGTACTGTTCTCCTGGATTTAGCGGTATAACAGCAATGGTTAAAAAATGCTGAATCCGCTTTTACAAAGTCATCCCGCCTTTATTCCTATAATATCATGGGTCAAAATTTGGGATTTTAGATTACACCGAACGTATAGCTGAACAAAAAATGGGCTTAAATACGTTTAGTGAAAATCATCAATGCCACCCCGCTACCAGACATGACAGAGGATTTCACCACCGGCATTCAATTGACGCGCTTTTTTATCCGTCATAACTCCCTGTGAAGTCGATAAAATTGCAACACCCATACCGTTAAAAACAGGCTTTATCTCTTTGCATTTTACATAAACCCGCCTACTGGGTTTGCTGATACGTTTGAGGCCGTAAATCACATTGGATTGTCCCTGCCCATACTTGAGATACACTCGTAAAATGCCCTGTTTGCCGTCTTTGAGAAACTTGTAGTTGCGGATGTAACCTTCATTTTTTAATATTTTCGCCAACTCGATTTTTACGGTCGATCCTGGAACATCCACGCTGTTAAATTTTGCCTTCGCCGCATTACGTATGCGGGTTAACATATCGGCTATTGGGTCACTAATCGCCATCGTTTTCTCCTGTTGTGCTGGTCCTTTGCTTCTTGTCTCTGGTAACTCGTATCGCTGTTCTTAATCTACTTGCTGGTCTTAAATCCTTGAATATTGCCTATTCGGCTATATTTCACATGACCAGCTGCCGGTAAAAGTTTGCCTTCGGTCAGCTAACCATTATCGATTGCTCGGCAGTCGACGACCATTAGCCAGCTGACGGATTTCGGCAGACGGCTTACCAGCTTGATTTTGTCACTCCGGGCAGTTTACCCTGGGATGCAAACATTACGAAAGCAAATCCGACAAACGCCGAACTTTCTCAGAAACCCTCTGGGTCGGCCACAAACCGGACACCTGTTGTAATTTCTTACTTTAAATTTAGGTTTTTGCGTCGCTTTTATTCTAAGCGCTTTTTTTGCCAAATCGTCCCCCTAATGAATAGAAAGTTGAAGACTGAATATACAATTTTTCTATGATTGTAATATTTAATTCCGGAAGGGCATCCCCAACAGTCGGAGAAGCTCTTTTCCCTCTTCATCGCTTTGGGCTGATGTCACGACACTAATGTTCAGTCCCTTGATTCTGTCGATTTTGTCAAATTCAATCTCCGGGAATATGATGTGTTCTTTGATCCCCAAAGAATAATTGCCACGACCGTCGAACGCTTTTGGCGAAATACCCCTGAAGTCACGAACGCGGGGCAGAGCGATATTCACCAATTTGTAGAAAAAGTCATACATGCGATTGCGCCGCAATGTCACCATGCAACCGATGGGCATTCCTTCCCTCAGTTTAAAAGCGGCTATTGACTTTTTAGCCCGTGTTATTACCGGATGCTGGCCGGCAATGATTTGAAGCTCTTCAACCGCAGTGTCCAAAAGCTTGATATTTTGAATCGCTTCTCCCATCCCCATATTCAGGACAACTTTCTCCAGCCTGGGAACCTGCATGATGTTTTTATACTTAAAAGCGCTGATTAGCTTTGGAATTGTTTCTTTTTCGTAAAATTCTTTTAACTGTGACATTCTGATCCTCCGGCAAACACGCCTATGTATCCAGTGCTTCGTTGCATTTCACACAGACACGTACCTTTTTCCCATCCTCCAGCCGCTGCATCTTAATCCTTGCGGGGCCAACACATTTGCCACACATCACCATGACATTAGACCATTGAATCGGCATTTCTTTCTCAATAATTCCGCCCTGTCTGTTTTGGTTGGTCGGCTTACTGTGGCGTTTGACCATATTTATTTTTTCGACGAGGACGCGATTTTTCTTACGATCGACTTTTAGGACTTTGCCGATTTTTCCTTGATCTTTGCCGACAATGACTTTTACCTTATCGTCTTTTTTTAAATAGGACTTATTTGTCAACATAACCAGTTTTTCTCCAGGACCCTTTCCGATTGACTATTTTCCATTGACGAATGACCAATTACGGACTCCTATCAATGTTCAATAGTCATTAGTCAATCATCACAAAACCTCCGGCGCCAGTGATATTATTTTCATAAATCGCTTGGCTCGTAATTCCCGAGCGACGGGACCGAAGATACGCGTACCGATGGGTTCTCGAGCCGCATTAATCAAAACCGCAGAATTGTCGTCGAATCGGATAAAAGATCCATCCGGTCTTCTGATTTCTTTCTTGGTTCTTACAATAACAGCTTTTAAAACCTCTCCTTTTTTCACCTTGGCATTCGGTATGGCTTCCTTGACAGATACCACTATGATATCCCCTATGGATGCATACCGCCTTCGGGAACCGCCTATGACTTTAATACAATAAAGTACTTTGGCTCCGGAATTGTCGGCCACAGTTAATCGTGTTTCTGCTTGAATCATTTTCTTCTCTTCCCTTTATAATCAAACAGCCTTTTCAACGATTTTAACGACCCGCCATCGTTTTGTTTTGCTTATTGGGCGGGACTCTGAAATCAGCACCTTGTCACCGATCTGACAATCATTAAGATTGTCATGCGCAGCGAATTTAGTACGCCTTCTAACATACTTTAGATACAAGCGATGCTTAACCAATCGTTCCACCAGCACGGTAACTGTTTTATCCGCTTTGTTGCTGGTGACCGTACCGATCATTTGTCTTTTCATTCCTTGTTGTTTCATGCCAGACACTATTCTTTATCTTTTTTTGGGTTTATGGTGACTTCCGCGATAATTGTCTTTAACCTGGCAATTTCTCGTTTCGTCAGTTTCATTCTTTGAGGATTTTCAAGCTGACCGATTTCATGTTGAAATCGCAAATTAAATAGTTCCTCTTTCAGATCTGCTACTTTGCGATGCATTTCTTCCAGATTCAGGTCTCTAATCTCACTGGCTTTCATATGCTATCGCTCCTCTCAATAAATTTGGTTTTTACGGATAGTTTATGAGCAGCAAGCCGCAAAGCTTCCTTGGCCAGATCTTTGGTAACTCCCTGCATTTCATAAAGTATCTTGCCGGGTCGAATGACGGCCTCCCATCCTTCCGGAGATCCTTTTCCTTTGCCCATTCTCACTTCAGCGGGCTTTTTAGTAAACGGCTTATCCGGGAAAATTCGGATCCAGATACGACCCCCTCTTTTGATATGACGGGTCATGGCGATACGGGCTGCTTCGATTTGTTTAGCACTCAACTTCCCGCACTCTGTGGCCTGCAACCCGAATTCACCGAAATTCAAGGTGCAGCCACGACGGGCGATACCTCTCATTTTCCCTTTTTGCTGTTTTCGAAATTTGACTTTCTTGGGGCTCAGCATTTTCTTCTTCTCCTATTGTTCGCCGCGTATAAGGTACTCCGTATCATCTTTATTCGGTCAGTTAACCCGTAAACCGCAACTAGTAACCCGCACCTCACAACATGGTATAATCTAGCTTGCGATCTCCACTTGATCTTTTTTCAATATCTCTCCTTTGAAAACAAATACCTTAACGCCGATGATACCATAGGTGGTACGCGCTTCAATAAATCCGTAATCGATATCCGCCCTGAGCGTATGCAGTGGGACTCTTCCCTCTCGATACCATTCGGTCCGAGCCATTTCAGCCCCCCCCAGCCTGCCGGAACAAATTATCTTTACACCCAAGGCACCAAATCGCATGGCAGAGGTAACCCCGCGCTTCATGGCTCGTCGGAAGGCGACCCGTCTGACAATTTGAAGAGCGACATTTTCTGCTACGAGTTGGGCTTCGATCTCGGGTTTTCTGATTTCCTGGATGTCGATAAGCACTTCATGGGTGGTCATCTTCTCGACATCATTTTTCAGTTGCGATATTTCAGATCCTTTTTTACCGATCACAATCCCCGGTCTGGAGGTATAGACTCTCAATCGGACCCGCCTGGATGATCGTTCAATTTCAATCCTGGAAACACCTGCGTGATAAAGTTTCTTTTTTATAAATGTACGCAGCTTATGGTCCTCAAGGATATACTGGGCATAATTCTTTCCGCCGAACCAACGCGATTCCCAAGTTTTAACGATACCAAGTCTTAATCCGATCGGATTTACTTTCTGACCCAAGCTAAACCTCCTTTGTTATACCGACGTTTCATCAGCCAAAATCACGGTAATGTGGCTGGTTCTCTTCAAAATACGCGTCCCCCTGCCCCGTGCTCTCGCTTTCCAGCGTTTCAGACTAGGGCCCTGGTCCGCAGTGATGTTGCGGACAACCAGCAAATCGATATCAATATGCGCATTATGATCCGCATTGGCAACGGCTGAACGAACAATCTTTTCAAGTATACTCGCTGCTTTTTGAGGCATAAAGTTAAGTATCTGGATCGCGCTTTCCGCGGATTTTCCTTTAACGGCACCAATCACTTTATGCACTTTGCGCGGTGAAATGCGAACATATTTTGAAACAGCTCTAACCTCCATATCGTTAACCCTTTTTGCTTAATAGTAAAAGCCCTGGATGAAGAATTACCTCTTTAATTTAGATTTTTTATTGCCGGCATGCCCGTAAAATGTGCGGGTTGGTGAAAATTCACCTAATTTGTGCCCCACCATATTTTCTGATATGAACACCGGCACAAATTTTCGACCATTATGGACAGCCAGTGTAATTCCAACCATTTCCGGTATAATCGTAGAACGTCTTGACCATGTTTTGATGACTCTATTACTGCGCGACTCCTGGGTCACCAGCACCTTATTCATGAGCTTTGGTTCAACATATGGTCCTTTTTTTAACGATCGTGGCATGAGTACTCCCACCCTGAGTTGTTATTAATTATTCGGTATAAGTCGTTATTTATTTCTTCGTGCGTCTTTTAACGATCAGACGATCACTGGTTTTATTCTTACGCGTTTTGTAGCCCTTGGAAGGCACCCCCCATGGACTGCATGGATGTCGGCCGCCGGAAGATCTTCCCTCTCCTCCCCCCATGGGATGATCTACCGGATTCATCGCAACCCCTCTGACCTTCGGCCGTCTTCCCAGCCATCGCTTCCGCCCGGCTTTTCCCAGATCGATATTCTCATGGATCACATTGCTCAGCTGGCCGACGGTGGCCATGCAATTTATCAAAACCATGCGAACCTCACCAGACGGCAGCTTAATCAAGGCATAGCGATCTTCCTTTGCCATTAGCTGAGCATAGGTGCCGGCACTTCGAACAATCTGCCCGCCCTTTCCCGATCTCAGTTCAATGTTATGAATCTGCGTTCCCAGAGGGATATTGCTGAGTGGCAATGTATTGCCCGGTTTGATGTCGGCATCGGGACCTGATTCCACGATATCGCCCACTTTAAGATTCACCGGCGCCAAGATATAACGTTTTTCACCGTCAACATAGTGCAGCAGAGCAATTCTGGCCGAGCGGTTTGGATCATACTCGATTGAAGCCACCCTGGCCGGAATACCGTTTTTTCCCCGCTTAAAGTCAATGACCCTGTAATGTCGTTTTTGACCGCCGCCGCGATGCCTGCATGTGATTCGGCCCTTTGCATTGCGCCCGCCTGATTTTTTAAGTACTTTCAGCAGTTGCTTTTCCGGCTTCGTTTTTGTTATCTCTTCAAACGAGGAGTAAGCTTGAAATCGTCTCCCCGGAGATGTTGGTTTTACCCTTCTAATCGCCATTCGTAGCTCCTAATTCTATACGCCTTCAAAAAAATCTATCCGCTCGCCGGGCATCAACTTCACAATGGCTTTTTTCCAATCCCGACGTTTACCTATGATTCGCCCCCGCTGCTTGATCTTACCCGTAACCTGAATGGTTTTCACATCAGATACGCGCACATTGAAAACTTTCTCAATCGCCTGTTTGATTTCTATCCGGTTCGCCCGGCGGGCCACCTCGAAAGTTAGCTGATTATGCAGTTCTTTCTGAATACTGGTCTTTTCAGTAATCAGAGGTCTTATGATAATTTCATTGGCAATCATGCAAGCAGCCTCCCCTCAATGTTCTTTACCGCAGGCTCCAACAGCACTAGCATCCGGTGTTTTAGAATGTCATAAACGTTCAGCCCTTCGCTTCTAAGCACTTTCACATCGGGCACGTTTCTGGATGACAAAACTAAATGATCATTGTGCTTTTCAGTAACAATTAGAGCGTTTTTAAGCTTCAGTGTTTTAAGTACCTCAGCAAATTTTTTTGTTTTGATTTCGTCAAGTTCAAACTGGTCCAGCACCACCAGTTCATTTTCAAGCAATTTGCTGCTCAACGCCATCTTCAGCGCCAATTTTCTGACCTTCTTGGGAACTTTATAGGAATAATTTCTATTATCCGGTCCGAAAACAACTCCGCCGCCTCTCAACAAGGGAGATTTGATATTACCCCGACGTGCCCGCCCGGTGCCTTTTTGGCGAAAAAGTTTTTTCCCACTGCCTCTAACGTCGCTGCGATGTTTAACGGCAGCAGTCCCGGATCGTCGGTTAGACAACTGCATGGTGACGACTTCATGCAAGACACTTGATTTAACCGGGATGCTGAAAACATCATCCGCAAGTTCAACCTGCGAAACTTGTTGGCCTTTTATATTTTGAACATCGATCACCGGCATACGCTTCCTCATCTTTTATTGTCTACATTCGTTGCAGAATCGTTAAATTTTATAAAAATTTGGGTTTTTGGATGGCGACCAGGCCCGATTCAGCTCCCGGCACCGCACCTTTCACCATAATCACATTTTCGTCAACGCGCACATCCACGATTTCAAGATTACGAATGGTTTTGCGATCATTGCCATATTGACCCGGCATTTTTTTCCCTTTGGTCACCCTCGCCGGCCAGGCACTGCAACCGATAGAGCCCGGTCGCCGGATGTTCCGGCTGCCATGCGTCATGGGACCCCGGTGAAAACCATGGCGTTTGATGGCACCTGAAAAACCACGGCCTTTGCTGGTACCCACAACATCAACGCGATCACCTGCTTTAAACATCTCAACGGTAAGTTCCTGGCCAAGGCTGTAGTCAGCGGGATTTACAACAGAAAATTCTTTCAGATACCGAAAACATTGATCACCGCTCTTTTGAAAATGACCTTTCAAAGGTTTGTTCACTCTGTCTTTTCTTTTGCCGCTAAAGCCTAACTGCAAAGCATCATATCCGTCCGTGTCCTTGGTCTTTACCTGGGTTACCACGCATGGGCCGGCTTCAATGACGGTAACCGGCACAAATCTTCCTTCAGGTGTGAATACCCCCGTCATGCCCAATTTTTTACCTAAAATTCCTCTACTCATAGCCCAACATATCCTTATGCACAGCAGTTTTCATTTTTATCGCCTCTGCCGTTTTGGCAGAGTTATATCAGTCCATGGAGACAGGAACCAAGAATTTGGGAAGTCAGGATTGATCAACCTGTTGACGCCGTCAATCTCCAACTGCCAAAAAAGGATGGCAAGCTATAGCTTTATCTCAACATCGACCCCCGGGGAAAGATCCAACTTCATCAGAGCGTCAACGGTTTGTTGAGTCGGCTCGAGGATGTCTAATAACCGCTTGTGTGTCCGCATTTCGAATTGTTCACGAGACTTCTTGTCGATATGGGGCGAGCGCAAAACACAATACTTATTGATGCGCGTCGGTAAAGGTATCGGCCCCACTACTTTTGCGCCGGTCTTTGCCGCCGTATCAACAATGTCCGATGCAGACTGATCCAGCAACTTATGATCGTATGCTTTGAGTCGGATCCTGATCTTGGTATTCGTTATCATTAATCTAAATCTTTCTTTTTATTCGATAATATCACTGACGACACCGGCACCCACCGTACGTCCGCCTTCGCGTACCGCAAAACGTACCTCTTTCTCCATGGCTATCGGTGTTATCAGCTGCGCTTCGATCGTTACATTGTCGCCCGGCATCACCATCTCGATGCCCTCGGGCAACGTCAATATCCCGGTCACATCGGTTGTCCGAAAATAAAACTGCGGACGATACCCACTGAAAAACGGCGTGTGACGACCGCCTTCCTCCTTGCTCAATATGTACACTTCCGCCTTAAACTTCGTATGCGGCGTAATCGTTCCCGGTATCGCCACCACCTGTCCGCGCTCAACGTCCTCGCGCTTCGTGCCGCGCAACAACACCCCAATGTTGTCGCCCGCCCGACCCTCATCAAGCAGCTTGCGAAACATCTCCACTCCCGTACATACCGTCTTTAAGGTCGCGCGAATCCCGACGATCTCCACCGCATCTCCAACATGAACGATCCCTCGCTCCACTCGACCCGTCACCACCGTGCCGCGTCCCGATATGCTGAATACATCCTCTATCGGCATCAAAAACGGCTTGTCTATATCTCGCTCAGGCTCCGGTATATAAGAGTCGATCGCATCCATTAACTCAAAAACACACTTGGCCTCTGCCGAATCCGCATCATCACTCTCCAAGGCCTTCAACGCACTGCCCCGGATGATCGGCGTGTCGTCACCAGGAAATTCATACTTGTCCAATAACTCCCGCAACTCCAACTCCACCAACTCAATCAACTCTTCATCATCGACCATGTCGCATTTGTTTAAAAATACCACGATCTTCGGCACTCCTACCTGACGCGCCAACAATATGTGCTCGCGCGTCTGGGGCATCGGTCCGTCATCGGCTCCCACCACCAGTATCGCTCCGTCCATCTGCGCCGCACCCGTGATCATATTCTTGATATAGTCCGCATGTCCCGGACAATCCACATGCGCATAATGACGCGTCGCTGTCTGATACTCAACATGCGCGGTGGCAATCGTTATCCCGCGCTCCTTTTCCTCCGGAGCCTTGTCAATCTGATCAAACGGAATAAAATCCGCCATCCCCTTTAACCCTAAATGCTTGGTGATCGCCGCCGTTAACGTCGTCTTGCCATGATCAATATGACCTATCGTCCCTACGTTGACATGCGGCTTGGTCCGCTCAAACTTTGCCTTCGACATGTTTCCGTCCTCCCCTTTAAAGAATGCGCAAGGCATCTGGGTTCAATAAATGCCCTGTGATTTGAATCATTTTTTTGTGTGCTCAAGTCTTACCAGCGAAAATGAGCAAATGCTTTGTTGGCTTCCGCCATTTTGTGGGTGTCTTCTCTTTTTTTAGCAGAAGCGCCACGGTTGTTGGCAGCATCCATAAGCTCCGCAGCAAGCTTTTTGGCCATACCCTTTTCCGGTCGTTTACGGGCAAACCCGATGATCCATCGAATTCCCAACGCAGTTCGGCGCGATGGACGAATTTCAGTGGGAACCTGATAAGTTGAACCGCCGACCCTTCTGGATTTTACTTCGATTATCGGGCGTACATTATCCACTGCCTGTTCAAAAAGTTTGAGCGGAGATCCCTTTGTTTTTTCCTCCATGATGTCAAATGCATCGTAGAGAAGCGACTCAGCTGTGCTCTTTTTGCCATCACGCATGACGGCATTAATGAATTTTGTAACCAGTTTGCTGTCAAATTTTGGATCGGCCATCACCGGCCGCTCAGGTACTTCTCTTCTTCTTGGCATTTTATAAATCAGCTCCTCAATCGGAAAATTGCGCTTAATTGATCACGATAAACGAACGGTTACTTGGGTCTCTTGGCACCATATTTTGATCGACCCTGTTTACGGTCTTCAACCCCCAGGGTATCCAGCGTGCCCCGCACGATATGATACCGGACACCCGGTAAATCCTTGACCCGTCCACCCCTGACCAGCACCACTGAATGCTCCTGAAGATTGTGGCCGATACCGGGAATGTAAGCGGTAACTTCCACCCCAGTGGTCAACCGGACCCGGGCAACTTTCCGCAGCGCAGAATTCGGTTTCTTGGGCGTAGATGTGTAAACCCGGGTGCATACCCCTCTTTTTTGGGGTGCCCCTTTGAGTGCCGGTGTATTGGTTTTCTTTTTAATCTGCTTCCGGCCTTTTCTAACAAGCTGGTTGATTGTGGGCATATTTTCCTCGATTTTCGGGTTAATCTGGCGCAAAGATTACGCTGTGACAAAATGTTGATATGTATACATGAAGGGCTCTAAAGTCAAGCCTTTTATTCAAAAATAAAGATTTTTTATCGGAACTATCAAGCGACCTCAATCCCAACATTATTGTATAATTTGAGGCCCGTTCCGGCTGGAATAAGTCTGCCCATGATTACGTTTTCTTTTAAACCTCTGAGGTCATCAGTGGATCCTGCGATGCTCGCATCCGTGAGAACTTTGGTGGTTTCTTGAAACGAAGCGGCGGATATAAAGCTATCGGTACTCAATGATGCCTTGGTAATCCCGAGTATCAGGGATTCGGCCACAGCCGGACGACCACCTTTTTCAATGACGGCGCGATTGGCCTCTTCGAATCTGATCTTGTCGACCTGCTCCTCTTGGATAAAATCCGTATCGCCCACGGTCAGAACCTTCACCCGCCGCATCATCTGACGAACGATCACCTCGATGTGCTTGTCGTTTATACGCACACCCTGCAGCCGGTAAACTTCCTGGACCTCATCAACAAGATAACGTGCCAAAGCGACTTCACCCTTGATGCTGAGGATGTCCTGGGGTATGGCCGATCCACCGATGAGCGCCTCACCCGCTCTAACGTAATCGCCTTCATAAACATTAATATGTTTGCCGCGGGCAATCAGATACTCTTTCTTTTCACCGACATCTACCGGTGTCACCGTCACCTTCTGCTTACCTTTCTTGGTGCTTTTAGCGATGGACACATAACCGTCGATTTGACTGAGTACGGCGATTTCTTTTGGTTTTCGGACCTCGAACAGTTCTGCCACCCTTGGCAGACCACCGGTGATGTCCTTGGTCTTGGTGGTTGCCCTGGGCAGTTTGGCCACCACATCACCGGCCTTGACGGAATCCCCTTCTTCTACCAGCATAATCGCATTGATCGGAAGAATATATCGGGCGACGGCTGAAGAAGATCCCGCGATCTTTGCCGTCTTGCCGCCCTCGTCTTTAATGGAAATTCGAGGTCGTTCTTCAGCGTCTTTAGATTCGATAATCGTCTGGCTGGATTTACCGGTGACAGGATCCACTTTTTCCTGCATGGTTCTGCCAATGACAATATCACCAAATTTAACAGTCCCGTCCACTTCCGAAAGAATCGGTGTGGTAAAAGGGTCCCAGGTCGCCAAAAGCTCACCGGCTTCCACCTTTTGCCCGTCTCTAACCTGCAGATGAGCACCATAGATGACCGGAAAGCTTTCCAGTTCACGCCCGCCATCACTCAAAATCGTAAATTTGCCGCCACGTCGGTTCATGACCACATAGCGCCCCTCCGAGTTCGTCGACACGCTGAGATCGACAAATTTAACGGTGCCATCCGTCCTCGCCCGGATATCGGCCTGCTCCACCCTACGACTGGCCGTACCGCCAATATGAAATGTCCTCATGGTCAGCTGGGTGCCGGGTTCGCCGATAGACTGCGCCGCCAAAATTCCGACAGCCTGGCCCGTTTCTACCTGTCGGCCATGCGAAAGATCCCGGCCGTAACATTTAGCACATACGCCGCTTCTGGCTCTGCACGTCAGAACCGACCGGATTTTTAGGCTCGTCAGGCCCGCTTCCTCGATTTTTTCCACCACCTGCTCATTGATTTCGTCCCCGTTAGGGCAGATAACTTCTTCGGTAAAAGGGTCGATGATATCTTCAATTGCCACCCGCCCTAAAACCCGTTCCCCTAAACGCTGGATAATTTCGCCGCCTTCCATCAAAGGCTCGACTTCGACACCCGTCATGGTACCGCAATCTGATTCCAGCACCACACAATCCTGGGCGACATCCGCCAGACGGCGCGTAAGATAACCTGAATTGGCGGTCTTCAAGGCTGTGTCGGCCAGGCCTTTTCGAGCTCCATGGGTTGAAATAAAATATTGCAGCACTGAAAGCCCTTCACGAAAATTCGCTACGATCGGCGTTTCGATGATCTCACCGGAAGGCTTTGCCATCAGACCACGCATCCCGGCCAACTGCCGCATCTGATCTTTGCTGCCCCTGGCACCGGAGTCGGCCATCATATAGATAGGGTTGAAGCTTTCCGCAATAATTTGTTTTCCATTTTTATCCAGCAGCGGTTGGCCGTCTTTGTCGGTCATCGGGGCTTTTTTCATGGCGGCCATCATCTCGTTGGCCACATCATCCGTTGCTTTGGCCCATATATCGACGACTTTGTTATATTTTTCGCCCTGGGTAATAAGGCCTTCGGTATATTGCCGACCGATCTCGGTCACCTGTTTTTCAGCACTTTTTATAATGTCCTGCTTGCTCTCCGGGGTGATCATGGCATCGATTGAAATGGAAAGTCCGCCCTGGGTTGAATATTTATACCCTAGATCCTTTAACCTGTCAGACAAAATGACGGTGGCTTTGGCTCCCAGATTCCGGTAAACATAATCTACCAGTTCTCGCAGCTTTTTCTTGTCCATGACATGATTGACAATATCAAAAGGAATCGCCGGTTTTTTCTCCATAACTTCAAATAAATGATAGCTCCCATCGGCGTAGAGGATTTTTTTACTGTACTCTCCGGGATTCAGCGAAAAAATTGCTTCCACATCGGTATCCGCGCAACCGAAGATACCTTTGAATTCATTGAAAGCCAATCGGCCGATATTTCCGTCATTGTCTTTGTCGGCCGCCTGGGAAAATTTCTGAACCAGGTCAACAAAGGCCTCACCCCCATCAAGTAGTTCCAAAACCTGACGGGCTTCCTCGTCAGTTTCCACCTGGATACGACGAATCTCCATGACGTCGACTTTCGGCATGATTTCCCACAGAAAAACCCTGCCGACAGTGGTTTCATAGCGCTTGCCGTGGGTCCGAAGGGTGATTTTAGCATGAAGATCGACGGCGTTGCTATCGTAAGCGGATCGAACTTCCTCGACATGGGCAAAAATTCTTCCATCACCGGGATTGTCGGCGGCGGTGCGGGTAAGATAATAAATTCCCAAAACGATATCCTGACTCGGCACGATGATCGGACTGCCATTGGCCGGAGAGAGAATATTGTTACTGGACAACATCAGAACCCGGGCTTCTATTTGAGCCTCAACGGAAAGGGGAATATGTACCGCCATCTGATCGCCGTCGAAATCCGCATTGAATGCCGTGCAGACCAGGGGATGCAGTTGCAGCGCTTTGCCCTCAATAAGAATCGGCTCAAAGGCCTGAATGCCCAATCGGTGCAGCGTTGGAGCACGGTTCAGTAAAACCGGATATTCCCGGACCACTTCATCTAGGGTGTCCCATACCTCAGGGATCTCCCGCTCAACCATTTTTTTGGCGCTTTTAACGGTTGAAACCAGTCCTTTCTGTTCAAGACGGTAATAAACAAACGGCTTAAAAAGCTCCAAGGCCATCTTTTTCGGCAAACCGCATTGGTGCAGCCGCAGATCAGGTCCCACCGTAATCACGGTACGGCCTGAATAGTCGACCCGTTTCCCCAGCAGATTCTGACGGAATCTTCCCTGTTTACCCTTGAGTGTGTCACTGAGGGATTTCAACGGTCGCTTGTTCGACCCGGTAATTACGCGCCCGTGACGTCCGTTGTCAAACAGGACATCTACAGATTCCTGCAGCATTCGTTTTTCATTGCGAACAATGATGTCGGGAGCTTTCAACTCGATCAAACGTTTCAAGCGGTTGTTACGGTTTATCACCCGGCGATAGAGATCATTGAGATCGGAAGTAGCAAACCGCCCGCCTTCAAGCGGTACCAATGGGCGAAGGTCCGGCGGCAGGACCGGAATGACATCCATGATCATCCAGGTGGGGTCGACGCCGGATCGTCTGAAGGCATCGACAATCTTAAGCCGTTTGGCCAGCTTCTGTCGTTTGGCCACGGACCCGGTCTCACGAATTCCAGTCCGGAGTTCCTCATATAATTCGTCCAGCTTTAAACTTGCCAGAAGTTCTTTGACGGCTTCGGCACCGATGCCGGCCTCGAATTTATCTCCATAGGTTTCCAGTGCTTCCAGGTATTTTTCATCAGACAGCAACTGCCCCCAACTCAACGGGGTGTCTTTGGGATCCAGCACAATATAACTATCAAAGTAAAGCACCTTTTCCATGTTTTTGAGCGTCAGGTCCAACAAATTGCCGATCTTGCTGGGCAAACTTTTTAAAAACCAGATGTGCGAAACAGGGGTGGCCAGTTCGATATGGGCCATACGTTCTCTGCGCACCTTGGATTGGATGACTTCTACACCGCATTTCTCGCAGATAACACCTCTGTGTTTCATGCGTTTATATTTACCACAGTTGCACTCATAGTCTTTAGTAGGGCCAAAAATCTTTGCACAAAAAAGGCCGTCACGCTCCGGTTTAAACGTACGATAATTAATGGTCTCCGGCTTTTTTATCTCACCATGAGACCATTTTCGAATCTGCTCCGGTGATGCCAGCGCAATTCGTATGGCTGAATATCGTTTGGGATTCGTGGGTTTTGCAAAGAAATCGTAAAGAGTATCCATGGCATATTCCCTGTAAGTTTAATTGACATTATATGGATAAGAATCAATCATCGGGTACAACAAACATGCAGTCAGATAAAACCCGATAAGGGCCCAATAACACAGACCCGATGTTTGCCTATTCGTTCTCTTCCAGCAGGGCGATATCAAGACCCAACGACTGCAACTCCTTGGTCATAACCCTGAAAGACTCGGGTATTCCCGGTTCCAGCACATTTTGCCCTTTTACAATTTTTTCATACATACGGGTTCGGCCGGCCATATCGTCGGATTTGACGGTTAAAAATTCCTGCAGGGCATAGGCGGCGCCATAGGCTTCCATGGCCCAGACTTCCATTTCCCCCAGTCGTTGGCCGCCAAACTGGGCTTTACCGCCAAGTGGTTGTTGGGTAACCAGCGAATAGGGACCGATGGACCGGGCGTGGATTTTGTCGTCAACAAGATGATGCAGTTTCATCACATACATCGCACCCACCGTAATCTGTTTATCAAAGGGCTCGCCGGAGCGTCCGTCAAAAAGCGTTGCGAGTCCCGTGCTGCTAAGGCCGGCTTCGACCAGTAGATCTTTTATTTCCTCTTCCTTGGCACCGTCAAAAACAGGTGTGGCCATAAAGACCCCATCTTTGTAATAGGATGCGAAATCGTTTAGTTCCTGATCATCCATTCGGTTTATCGATTTTTTGAGGGAAGGTTCGGAAAAAATTTTCTTCATTTTCTCTCGGAGGTCTTTTATTTTTTGTTCTTCCAACAATTGGTTGAGTTGGTAGCCAAGCACCTTGGCCGCCTGTCCCAAATGTATTTCTAAAATCTGTCCCACATTCATGCGGGAAGGCACCCCTAATGGATTTAAAACCATATCAACGGTGCTGCCGTCTTCGAAATAAGGCAGGTCTTCAACCGGCAAAATTCTCGACACGACCCCCTTGTTTCCATGCCGGCCGGCCATTTTATCGCCCACGGCCAACTTACGTTTCATGGCCACATATATTTTGACCATTTTTATCACTCCGGGCGGCAGGTCATCCCCTTTTTCGTATCGGCTAACCTGATGTTCAAAAGCCAGTCGACAAAGCTCACATTGATCTCGATAGCGCTCGAGGATTTCGTGGACTTCCTGGGTCAGGCCGGGATCCTTTAGCACAATACCTTCAAGCAGAGGGATCGGAATTTTATCCATTGTTTTGGCATCGATTTCAGCGCCATTCGCAATCAGGATTTTTTTATCCTTTTTCAGGGGTGCATATACTTTTTGTCCAACCAACAGCTCCTCAAGCTGGGATCTAACAACTTCTGCGACCACAGCCAATTCATCCTCACGATCTTTTTCCAGTGTGGCAATCTCTTCGTCTTCGATAAGGCGCGTACGGTCATCTTTTTCAATTCCCCTTCTGGAAAACACCTTGGCATCGATTACGGTTCCCTGCACACCGGGCGGCACCCGCAGGGAAGTATCCTTGACATCCCCCGCTTTCTCGCCGAAAATGGCGCGCAATAGTTTTTCCTCCGGGGAAAGCTGGGTTTCCCCTTTGGGTGTGATCTTACCCACCAGGACATCTCCCGGATAGACCTCAGCACCCAGCCGGATGATTCCGCTTTCATCCAGATTTTTTAAGGCTTCCTCTCCGACATTGGGAATGTCCCGGGTGATTTCTTCTTTACCAAGTTTCGTATCCCGCGCAACGACTTCAAACTCCTCGATATGAACCGAGGTATACACACCATCTCTGACCAGCCTTTCACTGACCAGAATTGAATCTTCAAAATTGTACCCGCCCCACGGCATGAATGCCACGGTAACATTTTTGCCGAGTGCCAGTTCGCCTTGGTCTGTGGCAGGTCCATCCGCAATAATTTGCCGGGCATACACCCGCTGGCCTTTCTTTACAATCGGTCGATGATTAAAACAGGTATTCTGATTCGATCGTATGAATTTTGAGAGGTTGTAGATGGTAACATCTTTCTCACTGGGATCATCGGAAGGATCGTGTTTGAGTACGATGCGGCTAGCGTCAACAGCCACCACCACAGCATCACGCCGCGCAACTATGGCCACACCGGAATCTCTCGCCACGACCTCCTCGATACCCGTACCCACCAAAGGTGCCTGATTCATCAACAAGGGGACCGCCTGACGCTGCATGTTGGAACCCATCAAAGCACGGTTGGCATCGTCGTTTTCAAGAAAGGGAATCAGGGATGCGGAGACACTGACGAGCTGATTGGGGGAGATATCCATTAATTCAATTTCTTCGCGATCAACCATCATCATTTCCCCGGCCACCCGTGATGTGACCAGAGGATTTAGGTATTTTCCCTTATCATCGAGTGGCGCGTTGGCCTGGGCTATGGGCAGTTCTTTTTCATCAAAAGCATCCAGGAATTTGACCTCACTGGAAACCTTGCCATTTTTAACAACGCTATAAGGCGTTTCAATGAAACCGTAGTCATTCACTCGGGCGTAGGTACTCAGTGATACAATCAGACCGATATTCGGTCCTTCCGGAGTTTCAATCGGACAAATACGTCCATAGTGCGATGGATGCACATCCCGAACCTCAAAACCGGCGCGTTCCCGGGTAAGTCCACCCGGGCCCAGAGCACTTAACCGTCGTTTGTGAGTGGTCTCCGAAAGAGGATTCGTCTGGTCCATAAATTGAGACAATTGACTGGTTCCAAAGAATTCTTTGACGACAGCCGATACCGGCTTCGGATTCACCAGATCATGCGGCATGAGTGCATCCACTTCCTGAAGGCTCATGCGTTCTTTGATGGCGCGTTCCATTCGAACCAGTCCGATGCGATACTGGTTCTCCAGCAATTCTCCGACCGCACGCACCCTTCGATTTCCAAGATGGTCGATGTCGTCAACAACTCCCTGGGTATCTCTGAGTTCGATGAGCGCCTTGCAGGTCAGCAGGATATCCTCTTTGCGGAGAATATTTAAATTGATTTCACTGCGGATGCCCAGACGTTGATTAATTTTCAAACGTCCGACACCGGAAAGATCGTAATAGGTCGATTTGAAAAAAAGATTATCGACAAAATCCTGAGCCACTTCCGGGGTGGCCGGATTCCCCGGTCTGAGTCTGCGATAAATCTCTATTAAGGCCTCTTCCTTTGTTCCTACCTTATCCATCAGCAGTGTTTTGCGAATGGATTCGCCGGCGGTATATCCATCAATAAATAGTAATTCGAATTCATTGACACCGGCCTCACTCAACACAGTCAGTATTTCATCATTCACGGAATCAACCGCTTTAGCAAGAATTTCCCCGTTTTTTGGATGCAGTATCGCGGATGCAAATGCACGATCGATCACCTCATTTGCATGGATGGGGATTAATTCTGCTTTTGCTGCCTGCAGACGTTTGATGGCACGTTGTGAGAAAACACGGCCTGTTTTGACTAGAACATCACCTGTTTCAGGGTCTTTGACATCCTTGCTGGCCCGTTGGCCTCTTAAAAAGTTTTCATTGAACTTCTTGTAATATCCTTTACCCTTAACAACAATCTTTTCTGTCTTATAAAAATAAGACAGAAGATCCTCAACTGTGAATCCGAAGGCTTTAAAGAGAATTGTGGCTGGAAACTTACGTCGCCGGTCGATACGAATATACACAATGTCCTTGGGATCAATTTCCATATCGATCCAGGATCCGCGCACCGGTATAATACGTGAACTGTAAATAATTTTACCGCTGGAATGGCTTTTTCCTTTGTCATGATCAAAAAATACGCCGGAAGACCGATGCAACTGACTGACGACAACTCGTTCGGTCCCGTTGATAATAAACGTACCTTTTTCTGTCATCAAGGGTATTGTACCGAAATAGATTTCCTGCTCTTTTATATCACGGATATTGGAAACTCCGGTTTCAGTATCGATATCATAGACCACCAGTCTGGCCGTGATGCGGACCGGTATTTCATAGGTCATCCCTCTATGGATGCATTCTTCAATACCATGCTTTACTTCTCCGAACCGGTAAGCGACAAACTCAAGGGATGCACTTCCGGTAAAATCCTTAATGGGGAACACGGATTTGAAGACAGCTTGCAAACCAATGTCTTTTCGTTTTTCGGGGGCCACACCCATTTGCAAAAACCGTTGAAATGATTCCCTCTGCATCCCGATAAGATCAGGGATATCGACAATTTGTTTAATTTTACCAAAATTTTTCCGTATGCGCTTGTTTGCCAAAGGCCTGTCAGACATTGCATCTCCAAAATTTTCTGGTGTTTGATTAATTCTTATGTTTGAAACGGATGTCGTGGCGCTGCCAAAAGACCCAAACCTAAAGGAAACGGGTCATCCTTGAGTGCAGTCAAAGATGTAGGACATCGACGGTAGCATCAGGACGATTCCTGCTGCAGGTGGTCGGATGCCCTGCAAAAAGCCGGATAAATCCATAGGATATCTTCCTGCAAGGGGCAACACACCACTGACACCCGCAAGATCATTATTTTACTTCAACCTGTGCACCCGCTTCTTCAAGCTGGGTTTTAATCTGTTCAGCTTCATCTTTAGTGACGCCCTCCTTGACCGGCTTGGGCGCTTCGTCAACAAGTGTTTTGGCTTCCTTGAGACCGAGTCCGGTGATCGCTCTGACTTCCTTGATGACCTGAATTTTCTTGTCGCCGAATGCTGTCAGGATAACATCAAACTCTGTCTGTTCTGCCTCTGCAGCAGCGCCACCGCCCGCGTCTCCGGAACCCACGGCCATCATGGCCACCGGTGCCGCTGCGGATACACCGAATTTTTCTTCCATTTCTTTGACCAGTTCGGATAACTCCAGAACTGACATACTTGCAATAAATTCTATAACATCTTCTTTTGTAACGTCTTCTTTCGCCATTTTTTCCTCCAATATTACGTCCTAAATATCCGTTGATAATTATTTGTTCAAGCAGCTTCCTTTTGATCCTTGATCGCTGTCAGCACATTCAACAAGCTTCTGGGGATTGCAGCAATGGTTCTGACAAATGATGTTGGAACCTCATTTAGCACTGAAAGAAACTGTCCCAGCAATACTTCCCGCGAAGGCAGCAGGGCCAGGGCCTTAATCGCATCTGGGTCCAATACCTTGTTTTTGAGCAGGCCGCCCTTGATCTCAAGCTTTTGGTTATCTTTTGCAAACTGCATTAGAACCTTGGCCGGAGCGACCGGGTCGCTGTAGCTCAATGCCACGGCACTGGGCCCCTTGAAATAATCTTGGATCAAAGCGACATCGGTATCTTTGGCCGCCCGCACCAGAAGTGTGTTTTTCGCTACTTGAAATTCAATATCCGCTTCTCTGAGCTTACGTCGCAATTCGTTCATCGAGGAAACATCCAGCCCCTTATAATCGGTTACGACGACGACTGCGGATTTTGAGAATCGTTCATGCAGATCTTCTGTAATTTTTTGCTTTTCTTCTAGTCTCACTTTTTAACTTCACCTCCTTCCCTGATTTATACAAAAACCGGAAGGATTCAATTGAGCCGATTTGCGATTGTAACCCTGGTTATGGGGTCTATCAACGGACAATCACATATCTGTCTCGGTAGGCCGGCAATGCCGATTAAACACAATCGTTGTCAGCCTCTAAAAAGGTGAACCTACGGTCTTTGACAGAATGATATTGGTTTGGAATCTACACACATGGCAAGCCATTTAGGCTTTCTTGAGTGAAACTGATTCGTCTCCTGTGATTTTTTTTTGGCAGGCGGAATCGAACGCCGAAATATGTCAAAATAAATTGGCTATTTGCTCAAATCCTTGATAAGCGCAGTATCTACTTTAATTCCGGGGCCCATGGTCGTAGATAATCCGATACTTCTCAGGTAAGTGCCTTTGCTGGAGGCCGGTTTGAGCCGTTGGATGGTTTCTAAGAAAGCGGTGATATTCTGGATGATTTTTTCGACCCCGAACGAAACCCTTCCCATGGGCGCATGAACGATGCCTGCTTTTTCAACTCTGAAATCAATCTTGCCGGCCTTTAGTTCACTCACAACCCTGGCGACATCAAACGTAACGGTGCCGGTTTTGGCATTCGGCATGAGCCCTCTAGGCCCCAGCAGTTTTCCTATTTTCCCGACAGTGCCCATCATATCGGGCGTGGCGACTGTCTTGTCAAAACCGAACCACCCCTCCTTGATCTTCTCAACCAGGTCATCATTTCCCGCAAATTCGGCACCGGCATCCAGTGCTTCTTTTTCTTTTTCACCTTTCGCAAAAACGAGAACTTTAACCTCTTTACCGGTTCCATTGGGCAGAATCACACTCCCCCGCACCATCTGGTCCGCATGCCTGGGATCCACACCCAGTCGGACGGCAACGTCAACGGACTCATCAAATTTGGCAAAGGATGAATCCAGTGCCATCTTTACAACCGCTTCAAAACCGTCAAATTCCCCGGCACTTACCGTTTTTCGCGATTCGATATATTTCTTACCCCGCTTCGGCATTGTTATCTTTATCTCCTTTTTAGCGCCCTCTTTCATCACCCCAGTTTACAAGTAATGTGGTTATCCAACGTCAATTCCCATACTTCTGGCCGTTCCGGCAATGATTTTACAGGCAGCATCCAGATCATTGGCATTGAGATCAACCATTTTCAGTTTGGCAATCTCTTCGAGTTGCTCTCTGTTCACTTTGCCGACGCGATCCCGCTTGGGGTCACCCGCACCCTTGGCGATCTTGGCCGCCTTTTTGAGCAAAACTGCAGCTGGAGGTGTTTTGGTGATAAATGTAAATGATCGATCCTGATAAACCGTTATCACCACGGGAATAATCATTCCCTCCTCTTGGGCCGTTCGCGAATTAAACGTCTTGCAAAAGTCCATAATATTTACCCCGTGCTGCCCCAAGGCGGGACCGATCGGGGGAGATGGATTGGCCTTTCCAGCTACAACCTGCAGTTTGATTAGTGCCATTACCTTTTTCGCCATTTTGACCTTTTTTCTCCTAACCTATAGTTTTTGAACCTGGACAAAATCTAATTCCACCGGTGTCGATCGGCCGAAGATGCTCACGAACACCTTGATTTTACCCTTCTCATGATTGACTTCTTCGACTGTCCCGTTAAAATTGGTGAAAGGTCCATCGATGACACGAATCTCATCGCCGGACTCAAAAAAATACTTCGGCTGGGGCTTCAATTTACCGGCCTCCATCCGATTTAAAATTCGATCGGCTTCTTCATCGGAAATAGGTGCCGGTTTATTACGACCACCCAAAAACCCCGTTACTTTTGCCGTATCATTCACCACATGCCAGGTTCCATCATCAAGTTCCATTTGGACTAAAATGTAACCCGGATAAAATTTTCGTGATGATGTCTTACGTTTTCCTTTGACCAGCTCGACAACCTCTTCCGTAGGTACCAGCACTTCACCGAATTTTTCATGATGAGAGGAAGTAGCGATTCGCTCCTCCAAGGCGGCTTTTACCTTATTTTCGAAGCCCGAATACACATGGACGATATACCATTTAAACGCCACTGTTTTCTCTCCTCATGTTATTGGAGTACGATTCGGATCAAGCTGGACAAACCCAAATCAACTGCGCCAAGAAATACTGAAATGATCATCACCAGGGCAATGACAACCACGGTAGAACCGATTGTCTGTTTGCGTGACGGCCAGGCAACCTTTTTTAATTCAACCTTAACTTCCCTTAAAAACTGGGCGGTCTTACCGAAAATATTATCTTTGCGATTTATCGCTGCCGGGCTCGTGGTCGTAGCTTGTTTTTTTGCAGACAAACCGATCTTTTTGGTAATACCCCAAGCAGGTACATCACCCGTAGCAGCTTTAGTCGTTCCGCTTCCGACAGCTGACTGGGTCCCGGATGTCGATTTTTTCTCAAGATCAGTTTTTTTCTTTTTTGCCGCTGCTGGTTTTTTTCTTTGTATCCGTCCCATTTTACTCCCAAGATCAAGGTAAAAACTCAAAGCTTATGAAAAAGCCAAGTAAGTTTTTCCAGATGCCGGCTATCGGGCTTTGACTTTGAGCTTCACCCAAAAAGCAGTGGCAGGCCAGGAGGGATTCGAACCCCCAACACCCGGATTTGGAGTCCGATGCTCTACCGTTAGAGCTACTGGCCTGCATATTCCGATGCGTTTATGTTAATTGTCAACGATTGCTTCAGCGAATAAATTAGATGGCGATCAGGGCCGCATAATTTTCAGAAGCGAGATGACCCGAACATTTCAATTTATTTAGTTTCCTTGTGCGACGTGTGCTTGCGGCAGAATCTGCAATATTTACTGAACTCCAATTTATCCGGTGTTGTCCGCTTGTTTTTGGTTGTCGTATAGTTTCTGCGTTTGCATTCACTACATGCAAGGGTAACAATAATTCTCACCTGAAGGACTCCTCGATTATTTATTCGATAATATCACTGACGACACCGGCACCCACCGTACGTCCGCCTTCGCGTACCGCAAAACGTACCTCTTTCTCCATGGCTATCGGCGTTATCAGCTGCGCTTCGATCGTTACATTGTCGCCCGGCATCACCATCTCGATGCCCTCGGGCAACGTCAATATCCCGGTCACATCGGTTGTCCGAAAATAAAACTGCGGACGATACCCACTGAAAAACGGCGTGTGACGACCGCCTTCCTCCTTGCTCAATATGTACACTTCCGCCTTAAACTTCGTATGCGGCGTAATCGTTCCCGGTATCGCCACCACCTGTCCGCGCTCAACGTCCTCGCGCTTCGTGCCGCGCAACAACACCCCAATGTTGTCGCCCGCCCGACCCTCATCAAGCAGCTTGCGAAACATCTCCACTCCCGTACATACCGTCTTTAAGGTCGCGCGAATCCCGACGATCTCCACCGCATCTCCAACATGAACGATCCCTCGCTCCACTCGACCCGTCACCACCGTGCCGCGTCCCGATATGCTGAATACATCCTCTATCGGCATCAAAAACGGCTTGTCTATATCTCGCTCAGGCTCCGGTATATAAGAGTCGATCGCATCCATTAACTCAAAAACACACTTGGCCTCTGCCGAATCCGCATCATCACTCTCCAAGGCCTTCAACGCACTGCCCCGGATGATCGGCGTGTCGTCACCAGGAAATTCATACTTGTCCAATAACTCCCGCAACTCCAACTCCACCAACTCAATCAACTCTTCATCATCGACCATGTCGCATTTGTTTAAAAATACCACGATCTTCGGCACTCCTACCTGACGCGCCAACAATATGTGCTCGCGCGTCTGGGGCATCGGTCCGTCATCGGCTCCCACCACCAGTATCGCTCCGTCCATCTGCGCCGCACCCGTGATCATATTCTTGATATAGTCCGCATGTCCCGGACAATCCACATGCGCATAATGACGCGTCGCTGTCTGATACTCAACATGCGCGGTGGCAATCGTTATCCCGCGCTCCTTTTCCTCCGGAGCCTTGTCAATCTGATCAAACGGAATAAAATCCGCCATCCCCTTTAACCCTAAATGCTTGGTGATCGCCGCCGTTAACGTCGTCTTGCCATGATCAATATGACCTATCGTCCCTACGTTGACATGCGGCTTGGTCCGCTCAAACTTTGCCTTCGACATGTTTCCGTCCTCCCCTTTTGAGTTGACTACTGCCGATTGAATATTGAAAATTTACAGTTGGCCTTAAGTCTATGCTCCAATCCTCAATTGACATTCCTCAATATCAATGGAGCCCACGAACGGAATCGAACCGTTGAACCTCTTCCTTACCAAGGAAGCGCTCTACCGACTGAGCTACGTGGGCATTTGAAAAATGTTCGAGTCTATCTTCTGCTGGAGCGGGAGACGAGATTCGAACTCGCGACATCCAGCTTGGAAGGCTGAAGCTCTACCAACTGAGCTACTCCCGCTCTTTGGTTTTTCGGTGATCTCTCCAAGTTTAACTAAATCCTCACAGACAAAGACACCACTGACGAAACAATACAGAGATTCCTCAAATTGTGCTTAAAACTGTTGCAGGCAGCCATGTAGTGAGCATTGATTCCGTGTAAATCCCGAAATCTCCTACATAGGTCTTTTTTCCAGGCTGGTGGTGGGGGGAGGATTCGAACCTCCGTAGGCTTCGCCGACAGATTTACAGTCTGTTCCCTTTGGCCGCTCGGGAACCCCACCTTTATAAGTTTATCAATTCCAATTTACAGACTGCGCCCGAGAAATAAATTTTACAACATCATTTGCCATCGTTATTCCCGGACGTTGCAAAAGCCAGATCAGACATGGAGCCAGCGAAGGGATTCGAACCCCCGACCTACTGATTACAAATCAGTTGCTCTACCAGCTGAGCTACGCTGGCCGCACAACTTAAAAACTTGAATTTATATAAGATCTGAACTATAATCGTGAGTCAGATCTTCAAACTTAAAACATATACTTTTAACTGTCTATTAACCGAATATCAAACTTAGTTATTCTTTTTTATTGGTGTTTATGGGCAATATTTTACAAAAAACAGGATAAAATTAGTTTATATCATTGATTTTCGCCTATTATCTTTGATTAAATCAAATTATTATCCTAAAACCCTGGCAACCACTGATCCGTCAAAAGTTTGTCCGTCCGGACCCATGGCACCTAAACCATTTCGGCTAAAGTATTCAATGTAAGTACCGATATCCATTAAAAAATTAGATATGGATGCAATGCCACAATTCTTCAACGGTCTACAATAAGCACGATTAGAAAAATGGAAAGGGCGCCGGCGGTTTTTGGCATAAAATTTTTTAATTGCCGCAAAATTTGGGGCACCCGGCCGATCGCTGCCATGGGCGGCAGAGAGAGCCCCAAAAAATTAGTATCATCATACTGTGGGAAACTGTAATAAGCTATATTAATAGGTAAAACTATAGCGATTTCTTTGCTGCGACCATTTTCGCATGAAAAATATATGATATAAACCCTTGACAATTTTAGTTATTTTTGTTTAATGATCATAGAAGGAAACAATCTGTATCAGCCATGACCGCCGGTTTCCGCTTCTAAAACGACTCTATGAATTTCTTGAGGAATTTAACCAATGAAATTACGCTACCTGCTTTACCCCGCATTATTTATGTACCTATTGAGTGGATGTTCCCATGTCTCAGTTGACCCCACCAAATCAGGAGATTCAAATCTTGCAGACCAAACCGCTCTGTCGTCATCGCGGGAAGATTCGATGGGAAAAATGCATCGAAATATATATTCGATGGAAATGGCGGCTATTTCCGAGTCTGATGAAAGAGAAATAGATTCGGCTGCCGCCAATGAAAATAACGGCACCGCCAATTCGGACAATCCTGGGATCGGCCCGGAAGGCGCAGCTGCGCCAGCGCAAAAGGTGCAAACAGATCTCGATGATGCTCTCGATTTGTGCCAGTTATCACAGGATTACTGGCAGCAGGGCGAGTTGGAAAACGCAGTCGATGCCCTTGATAGAGCATATGCTCTCATATTGAGTGTCGATACCTCGGATCAGCCAAAACTAATCCAGCAAAAAGAAGATTTGCGGTTTATGATTTCCAAACGAATTTTGGAAATATATGCTTCCCGCAATATCGTTATAAACGGAAATCACAAGGCAATTCCGATTACCATCAATCGGCATGTTCAAGCCGAAATCGACCTGTTTACCAAAGGTCGGGAGAGACGCTTTTTCGTCGACTCATACAAACGCTCCGGCCGCTACCGCGATAAAATTGTCGAATCATTGCAGGAAGCCGGCCTCCCTCAGGAATTGTCCTGGCTTCCACTTATAGAAAGCGGCTTTAAGGTAAATGCGCTCTCCCGCTCCAGAGCCCTCGGCATGTGGCAGTTCATTCCGTCTACCGGTTACAAGTTCGGGCTCAGTCGGGACAAATTCATAGACCAACGTATGGATCCTGAACGCTCAACCCGGGCAGCTATCGAATATCTCAAAGAGCTGCATCGATTGTTCGGTGATTGGTCGACGGTGTTGGCGGCATATAACTGTGGAGAGGGAAGAGTGCTTAGGCTTATCAGAGGTCAAAATATCAACTACCTGGATAATTTCTGGGATCTTTACCAAAGACTGCCCAGAGAAACCGCCCGGTATGTTCCCAGATTCCTGGCCACCTTGCATATATTGAACAATCCCGAGGAGCTACGGACTGGACCAGGTTTCGGTTGACCCACCCTTGGATTACGAAACGGTCATCGTCAACAAACAGGTCCATTTGAAAAATGTTGCCAAATCCCTCGGTCTGGATAGCAAGGTATTAAAGGAGCTGAATCCGGAACTTCGCTATCAAATTGTACCCGGAGAAAATTATGCCCTCAAGATTCCTCCAGGCAAAAGTCAGATGCTTCTGGCCAGAATCGATCAAATACCGGTATCGCATCCGCCTCAACCGGCCTATGTCTATCATCGTGTGCGACATGGAGAGTCGCTTTCCGTTATTGCGCGCAAATATCGGACGAGCGTTGGTAAAATCATGCGGGCCAACAACATGCGCAAATCAAATTATATTGTCGCCGGCAAGCGCATAAAAATTCCTCAGCGTGGCTACAAGACCCAGACTTCTAAGATCATCCAAAAGCCGAGAAATGGAGAGGCGCTTACCCATAGGGTCCGCAAAGGAGATTCTCTATATATCATTGCCAAACTATACGGCACAACGACCAAGAAGATCCAGGATCTCAACAATCTGAAGACCACGATGCTGCATATAGGGCAAGTCCTAACAATTTTCCCGGGAAAGGAAACCCCGCCTCCTGCTATAGATGGTTTGGCGACTTACGAAGTTCGGGCGGGTGACAGTCCTTTTCAGATTGCCAAACGTCACAAGATGCCGTTGGATAGATTTTTGAGTTTGAACCAGCTCTATCCCGGAAGCAAGATATTTCCAGGACAGAAGGTATATATTGAATAACGGCAGACCAAGTCATTCGGCTTTGACAAATGATGGGTGCTCTTTAACGATTGTAAGGTTTCATTTTTCCGACCGTTTTACGGTGGTTACCATATTATCGCTTTAAATCGGAAAAACTATAGGCGTGCCATGGTGGCCGGACCTCCCCGCTCCTACCTTTATCGAAACGAACTCAGTTCTTCGCGAAATTGATCGATATCAGGAATATACTTCGCATTTACTTCCTTCAGGACTTGCATATGAACTTCAACCGCCCTACCCCCAACGAATAAAGGCAGAGCTTTGCCTACGTATCGCCGCAGCTTTCGCAATTCTTCGACCATGGAATGCTGGTCTAAGAGATAAATGATGCTGATCGCCAGTGCTCTTGCACCGGTCTGTTTGACAACTGCCGCAATTTCCTCGGATGGCAAATTGGGACCATAATAAATCGGATGCCACCCATTTTCGGCGGCTGTCAAAGCAATGATCAGTGCGCCTATATCATGCCACTGACCCACCATCGTTGCGATAACAATTCCAGGCGACGGATCGGAAATGTAGGTTGCTCTCAACATGCTCATCAAAAAATTTCGTGTGACAGAAGTGGCCATGTGCTCATTAACGATTTTTAAGGATCCTTTGCGCCATAAACTGCCGATCTCTTGAAACAAGGGAACAATAACGTCTCTCAGAAGCTCGGGTCTCGTCAGATCAATTGCCGCCTGATCGTAACAATATTCCAATGCATCCGGATCAAGATTTATCACAGCAGATAAACACGCCTTGCAATGTTCATTCGCAGCGACCGATCGCAATGACTTTGAACTATTGGCACGCGTCCGGGTAACTGCCGTGCCGACTCGTTGGGCGAGGTCCAGTAATTCCTTTGAGTCTAATGGCGCAACTTGCGAGATGCTATGGCCTGCTTCCGTTAATTTGCTAAGGAGTTGCAAGCGCTGAATATCTTCTTCGCAATACAGCCGACGATTCTTTGGTGATCGTTGAGGAACCACGGCTTGGTAGCGTTTTTCCCATGCTCGGATGACATGGGGTGATAAGCCGGTTTTTTGAGATACGTATCGAATGGCGTATATGTTGTTAGAGTTCATGATCTTAAAGTAGACTGTCGACTTAATTTTGTCAAGATATGGTCAAGAATTTGTATATTTCTGACGATCATATCAATTTGACATTTGGAATTTTTCGTGACACAAAATAAAGCATAAAGAATCCAATTTGACAAGCAATGGAGGTGAAGGGTGATTCATCAATTTGAAACAATTATTGTGGGATCTGGCGGTTCGGGTCTGTATGCGGCCCTGGAAGCTAGTCGGCGGTCGCAAACGGCCGTACTTTCAAAGCTATTCCCTGTCCGCAGCCATACCGGGGCTGCTCAGGGAGGCATCAGCGCCGCGCTGGGAAATGTGGAAGAAGACAATCCGGAATGGCACGCCTTTGACACCGTCAAAGGCGGTGATTATCTGGTTGATCAACAGGCGGCCAAGATATTGGCAGAAGAAGCCGTGCAAGCGGTCTATGATTTGGAAAACAGGGGTTTGCCGTTTAACCGCACGCCCGAAGGTCGTATCGATCAGCGCCGTTTCGGCGGACATACCCGCAATTTTGGCGAAGCGCCCGTGCGCCGTGCTTGCTATGCCGCTGATCGTACTGGACATATGATTCTGCAAACACTTTACCAGCAATGTATCAAGAACGATGTCTCTTTTTACGATGAATTCCAGGTAGTCGATTTGATACTCGACGATAATCGCTGCCATGGCGTGGTTGCGATGGAACTGGCTACCGGTGAATTGCATATTTTTGCTGCCAAGGCCGTCTTGTTTGCCACCGGCGGTTTTGGGCGTATCTTCAAGATTACCTCCAATGCCCATGCCAACACGGGGGATGGCCCGGCCATATGTGCCCGACGCGGCATTCCGCTGGAAGATATGGAGTTTTTCCAATTTCACCCCACCGGTATCAAGGGCCTGGGCATTTTAATTTCGGAAGCGGTACGCGGCGAAGGCGGTATCTTGCGCGACAGGGATGGCAAGCGTTTTATGGAGCACTATTCGCCGACACTTCTGGATTTGGCCCCGCGGGACATCGTTTCCCGGTCAATATTGACGGAAATCAGGGCCGGCAAAGGCATTCGGGGCGACCGCCAAATTGACGATTACATCCACCTGGACGCTACCCATTTGGGAAAGGAAGTCCTACGGACAAAGCTGCCGGACATTACCAGTTTTTGCCAAACCTACCTGGGCATTGATCCGGCCGAAAGCCCCATCCCGGTACTGCCCACGGCACATTACGCGATGGGTGGTATTCCGACCGATGACTTTGGTCGTGTCATCAAAGACGACCGGGGAACCATTGTGGAAGGGTTATATGCTGTCGGCGAATGTGCCTGCGTCTCGGTACACGGTGCCAATCGACTGGGGACCAATAGTCTGCTTGACCTCGTGGTGTTCGGACGGCGGGCGGGCCGACATATTGGTGATTATGTCAAAGAAGTGGCAGTCCCATCAGTCAGCCAAGATGCCGCCGACACGGCCAGCCGTTGGATTGAACAATTGACCGATGGTCAGACCGGGACCCATGGCGGGCATATTATGGAGGAAATGCAGACCGCGATGATGGAAAATGTCGGTATTTACCGTAACAAGCAGCACATGCAGGCCGCGATTGATCAGATCCAAAGCCTGCTCGAACGCTATCAACACGTGCGCGTGCAAGATGTCGGCCGTGTCTTTAATACCGATTTGCTGGAACTCATCGAATTGCGTAATCTCCTGGATTTGTCACTGCTCACAGCGGCCTCCGCCCTGAATCGCCAGGAGAGTCGCGGTGCCCATAGTCGGGAAGATTTTCCTGATCGAGATGATGACAACTGGCTGAAACATTCCTTGGCCTATTTGGACAATGACACGGTACGTATCGAATACAAGGCAGTCGATACTTCCATATGGGAACCCAAACCGCGGACTTATTGATGCATTTAAGGATAGGACCATGAAAATTAAGCTGAACATAAAACGCTTTAACCCCGAAAGCGATGAAACGCCCTATTTTCGAGAATACACAGTTGAATCAAATCCGAATGACCGATTGCTGGATGCGTTAATGCATATCAAACGCTTTCAGGACGGCACTCTGGGATTTCGCAAAAGCTGTGCGCATGGCGTATGCGGCTCTGATGCGATGCGGATCAACGGGAAAGATGGTTTGGCCTGCAAAACCCTGATAAAAGATGTCGCGAGCCAAGATGGCGATACCATCATCATTGAACCGCTGCGGCATTTTCCCGTACAACGAGATTTGATTGTGAATCAGGCAGAATTCTTCCAAAAATATCGAGCAGTCAAACCCTATCTCATAAACAATGAAATGCCCAAAGAAAAGGAACGTATCCAATCCCAGGAAGAACGGATGGTCTTCGATGACACCACCAACTGCATTTTGTGTGCCTCATGCTATTCAGCCTGCCCGATCCCTGAAAGCCATCCAGCCTTTTTAGGACCGGCAGCCATTGCCCAGGCCTACCGATTTCTGGCGGACTCTCGCGATCAGGGATTCGATGAACGCCTGCCGGCACTTGATCAAGCGGATGGCGTCTGGCCCTGCCGGAACCACTTCAAATGCACCCAAAGTTGTCCGCGATCTATCTTGATCACCAAACGAATAAACCAGACCAAGAAAATGATTGAAAATCGCAGGCAAGAAAAAGATGAAAAGTAAATCGCCCTAGCGATGTTTTAGTCTGAAACGTTTGCCTGTCATATTGCCCAAACCATATAACCTTGGGAGGATTTATGAGCATTACCAATGAGTTGGTTGCACACCACACAACCCTAAGACAGCTTTATGCCCAATCTGAAAATGATTCCAAAGCGTTTGATGAATTCACTCGCCATCTGATTGTCCATCACACCATGGAAGAGAAATACTTCTATGACATCTTAGTAACAATACCGGAGGCAGAACACGGTTCCTTGGAGGCCGTCAACGAACATCACATCATTGAGTTAATCATTAAAGATGCAGAGGGATTTCCACGTGAACACGAACATTTCCCCATAAAAATTGAAGGGTTAGGGGAATATACGACCCATCATCTGGATGAAGAGGAGTTGGAGATCTTTCCGATGGCCCAACAAGTAATGTCAGCCGAGGATCTTGATACCCTCGGCAAGCTGTTTGTCGAGGCCAAAAACAAACTGCTGGGGATCAAATTGCCGGATGTTCCCATGGCGATCTCAACGCACGTCGTCAAACCTACCGCAGGTCTTCAGCCGATTACGAGTGGATCCGGCATGACCACCGCTCAAGGCCTTGGCATCGGAAGCTTGAAAGCTTGAATAAACCTAAATTTATTTTCCTTGCAATCAATGAAAGGAGCGAAAATGGATATTTTAAAAAGAGAGTTGGCACCGATTCCCGCCGAAGCCTGGATGGAAATTGACGAACAGGCTATCCGCAGCTTGAGGGCAATTCTATCGGCCCGAAAGGTCATCGATGTAACCGGACCCATGGGAACTGATTTTCCGGGGGTTCCAGAAGGTCGATTAGAATTTCCCAAGCAACCGTCCGGAGACAACGTCACCTATGGAATTCATAAGGTCCATCATCTTGTCGAAACGCGAATACCATTCGAACTGGACGTGATTGAACTAGATAACGTTGTCCGCGGCGCTAAAGATGTTGACCTTGCCAGTTTGGAAGAAGCTGCCAGAAAAATTGCCCTGTTCGAAGAAAAAGTCGTCTACCACGGTTTGCCCGAAGCAAATATCAGAGGATTAGCGCTTTGCACCGGAAGCGAATGCCTTTCGATGGGCTCAAAACCCGAGCAATTGCTGGAAGCGATCGCCGAGGGCATTACTGCTTTTACCGCACGCGCCGTCGATGGACCATACGCTTTTGTTGTCGGACCGAAGCTTTGGAGCCTGATGTCGGCGCATTTGCAGGGCTATCCGGTAAAGATGCAGGCAGAAAATATTCTGGGCGGCCAGGTTGTGCTCAGCCCCTATCTGTCTGGTAAGCATGAAAATGAGGCCTTCATGCTATCGCAGCGCGGTGGCGATATGGAAATCATCCTTGGGCAAGATATGGCAGTCGGCTATCATTCCCACAGCGCTGACAAAGTGAAGCTTTACTACACCGAATCATTCACCTTCCGAATTCTTGATCCCGCAGCGGTGATTCACTACGATGCGGTCAAGTAGCATCGGGTGACGTGACGATCATCCCGAAATAAGATGCCGCTTCCGCTGGAAGTGGCATCTCTGTATCCATGATCCCCTCTATTTAATAGGTTTTTACTATCAGTATACCCGGCTTTTTCTCCCATTGAATTTTCAGACTGGATGGTAACCATCTCTGTAGACTTTACAATAATGTTCCGAGCAAAAGGAGATAGACGGAATGATTAATCTGTTGATAGATACAATCGGCTTTCTGCTGGTGGCTAGTAGTCTTGTAATTGCAAATATGAGGTTAAAAATCAAACCGGTCCCGGCAAAGCGAATCTCGAGGCCGGGGAGACACAACTCTGATAGACAGTATGATTAAGATGACAACTGCAAAAGAATCCAGGGTGAACTTATCTCAAAAATTAGCCTATGCCGCCCCTGCATTTGCTCTGGCGGTTGTGGGAATCCCTGTCTATGTTTACATTCCAAAATTTTATACGGATGTGGTTGGGATTAATATAACGGTTCTTGGTTATCTTCTGTTCAGTGTTCGAATTTTTGATGCGGTCACCGATCCGGCCATCGGTTACATTTCCGATCGAACGCAAACCCGCTTTGGCAGACGACGTCCCTATATTGCAGTGGGGTCCATCCTTGTGGCCGTTGCAATGTTTGTTCTGTTCAATCCGCCGGTAGCTTCGACATTTTTCGAAACGGCTTGGTTCGGTATTTCCGTTTACATGCTTTTTTTGTTTTGGACAGTGGTTGTTGTCCCTTTTGAATCTTTGGGTCCGGAAATCACTTTTGACTACCATGAGCGCACCTCGCTGTTTGGCATGCGTGACGGATTCCTGATTGCCGGAACTCTGGCGGCGGCAAGTTCACCGGCTGCTGTCCATTGGCTGCTTAATCTGGCCCCGGATGCACAGGGGGAACGGGACAAGTTTTTCTGGATTGCGGTCATCTATGCGCCGCTGTTGATAGGAAGCTGCTGGTGGTGCATTCTTTCCATACGCGAAAGGCAAACTGCAGCTGAGCCTCACAGAATGGGTTTCTGGCACGGACTTCATCGGGTGGCGCACAATCGTCCCTTCGTAATTCTGCTGGTCGCCTATACCGTTAGTGCCATTGGTAACAATCTGCCGGCAACGTTAATCCTATTCTACGTAGAGTATGTGCTGCAATCCCAACTGGCCGACTTTTTCCTGATGCTGTACTTTCTGACCGGAATCATTTTCTTACCGGCCTGGATTCTAATCTCGCATCGAACCGGAAAAAAAGCGGCCTGGCTATCCTCGATGGCAATAAACACCGGCGCTTTCATTGGCGTCTTTTTTCTCGGCCCCGGTGATACCGTGATTTACGGCATTTTGGTCTTCTTGTCCGGAATCGGATTTGGTGCCACCCTGGCAATCCCATCCGCGATTCAGGCGGATGTGATCGATTATGACGAACTTTTGACCGGCGAGCGACGGGAGGGGCAGTATATTGGCTTGTGGTCGATTGCAAAAAAATTTGCAGCTGCTGTCGGTATCGGCGTCGGCCTTTCTGTATTGGGAATGGCAGGATATATGCCCAATGCGGAACAACCCCCTGCGGTTCAAATGACGCTGCGAGTTTTATATGCCCTGGTCCCGTCGATCTGTAATGTGGTGGCGATCGTGATCGCCTTGGCCTACCCGATCAGCGGTCAGGTACACGCTGATATTCGCACGGCGATCGCTCGGCGAAAAGAGGGTCTGCCGACCACTAATCCCTTAAACCCGGCGCAAACCCTAAGTTAGTGTTTCGGAGCTTCCATTTTTGGGATACGGATGAAAACGGATAAACAATGGAGGAGAGCAATGGCAATCTCAATGACGATTTTGGGCTGGAATCTGGCCGCCGTCGCAGCCATGATGGTCACCGGTTGGTTCGTCAGTCTCATATATAGAAATGTTACCATTGTTGATAGTCTGTGGGGCCTGGGGTTTGTCCTAATTGCCTGGTTGACTTATTCAATGTCGGATGGGTATGGGGGTCGCAAAATACTGTTGGCTCTCCTGGTGACTCTGTGGGGGCTGAGATTGAGCGCCTATCTCTCATGGCGCAACTGGGGCAAGGGAGAAGATCCACGCTATGGCGGCTGGCGAAAAACGAGCGGTGACCGATTCTGGCTTGTGAGTCTTTTCAAGGTCTTTATCCTACAGGCACTGTTCCTATGGGTGATTTCCCTTGCCATCCAAATCGGTCAACTGGCAGCGGCACCCGCCACCTTGACTCGGCTCGATATTCTGGGGATTATTGTCTGGGTCGCCGGTTTTATGTTTGAATCCGTCGGTGACTGGCAATTGGCGCAGTTTAAATCCGACCCGGCCAACAAAGGTC
This sequence comes from uncultured delta proteobacterium, assembly GCA_963723215.1. Lineage (GTDB taxonomy): Bacteria > Desulfobacterota > Desulfobacteria > Desulfobacterales > JAFDCJ01 > JAFDCJ01. Next base: position 131,288 of record CAVRQG010000017.1, on the reverse strand, counting down.
GTGTCATGGACCGTGGCTTGTGGGCCTATACCCGTCACCCGAATTACTTCGGCGAATTTCTGGTCTGGTGGGGTATTTTTTTAATCACGCTTTCAACACCCAATAGTTGGTGGACCATTCTTAGTCCCATCATTGTGTCTGCGGTCCTTTTAAAGATGACGGGCATTCCTCTGACCGAAAAAGCGCTGGTAGAAAATCGTCCGGGATACAGCGACTACATCAAGCACACCAGCGCGTTCGTGCCCTGGCGGCCCGCAAAGGGGGGCAAATGAGTTTACTGATTGATATGGCCGAATCCGGATTGATGCCGGACCGACTGATTCGGTTCGGTATCCGCCAGCTTGATAGAAAGCGCTTGCGGGAAGAAAATCACGGGCAAAATGTGCAGCAACGCTCGGCCCTTGACGACTTTATTTCTAAAATGAATCAAAGTCCCATTGCAATCAAGACCCACAAAGCCAACGAACAGCATTATGAGGTTCCGCCGTCCTTTTTTGAGCAGGTCCTCGGCCGACATCTGAAATACAGCGGCTGCTATTGGCCTGATGGAGTAGAGAATCTGGATCGGGCCGAAGAATCGATGCTGGATCTCACATGCCGGCGGGCCAACTTGACCAATGGTATGAAAATTTTGGAGCTTGGATGCGGTTGGGGCTCCCTATCCCTCTGGATGGCCGCACATTACCCCAACAGTCAAATAACGGCTGTTTCCAACTCAAGTCTCCAAAGAAAATTTATCCAATCGAAAATGGCTGAACGCAATCTGAAAAACTTGCGGGTCATTACCGCAGATATGAACGATTTCAGCATCGATCAACAATTTGACCGGGTCGTCTCGGTTGAGATGTTTGAGCACATGCGCAACTGGCCGTACCTGCTAGAACGTATCAGTCGCTGGTTGGCGCCCCATGCCAGGATGTTCATCCATATTTTCAGCCATCGCAAATTTGCCTATGCGTTTGAAGTCAACGGTGACGACGACTGGATGGGGCACCATTTTTTTAGCGGCGGCATGATGCCCTCGGATGATCTGCTCTATCAACTTCAGGATGATCTGGTCGTCGAAAAACACTGGCGGGTCAACGGTCGGCATTACAGCAAAACAGCCGAAGCCTGGCTCAAGAATCTGGACCATCATCGCGATGCAATTCTGCCGGTTCTACAGGATGTTTACGGATTGGCGGATGCAGACCGCTGGCTGCAACGATGGCGTATCTTTTTTATGGCCTGTGCGGAGCTGTGGGGTTACCGTGACGGCCGGGAGTGGTTGGTTTCCCATTATCTTCTAAAAAAAAGGGGTGAACTATGCTCGCAAATTTAGATCCCGTAATACTGGCCCGGATTCAATTCGCGTATACGATATCTTTTCATATCATTTTCCCGGCGTTTACCATCGGTTTGGCCAGCTGGCTGGCGGTGGTCGAATGGCGTTATCTAAAAACCGGTAATGAGGTCTATCAGGAAATTTATCGCATGTGGGTAAAAATCTTTGCCGTCACATTCGGCATGGGCGTCGTTTCCGGCGTGGTCATGTCCTATCAGTTCGGCACCAACTGGTCGGTGTTCTCCGATAAGGCCGGAAACGTTCTGGGTCCCCTGCTCGGGTATGAAGTCTTAACCGCCTTCTTTCTGGAAGCATCATTTCTCGGCGTCATGCTGTTTGGCTGGAACCGGGTGAGCCGCAAGATGCATTTTGCAGCGACCGTGATTGTGGCCTTTGGAACCCTATTGTCTGCGTTCTGGATTTTAGCGGCCAACAGCTGGATGCAAACGCCCCAGGGCTATCGGGTGGGAGAGCATGGCCTGTTCTATCCGACGGACTGGCTGCAGGTGATATTCACCCCGTCTTTCCCCTACCGTTTTGCACATATGATCCTTGCCGCTTACCTTACCACGGCGTTTGTGGTCGGCGGCATCGGTGCTTATTACCTCTGGCGCAAACGACATGTCAGGCATGCCCGCGTGATGTTTGGCATGGCCATGATTATGGCCGTATTTGTTGCGCCCCTGCAGCCCATCATCGGAGATTTGCACGGACTTAACACCCTTGAACATCAGCCGGCCAAAGTGGCCGCCATGGAGGGACTATGGGAAACCCGACGCGGTGCGCCTTTAAAATTGTTCGGTTTGCCGGACCAGGAACAGGAACGAACCAAATATGCTGTTGAAATTCCCAACTTATCCAGTCTAATCCTTACCCATGAGCTGGATGGCGAGGTGAAGGGCTTGAAAGAATGGCCCCGGGATGAACGCCCGCCGGTGTTTTGGGTTTTCTGGACATTTCGAATCATGGTCGGCATCGGAACATTGATGTTGATAACCGGGGTGGTGGCTGTAGTGCTTTATTTCCGCAAGAAATTATTCGATACCCGCTGGTTCCAGCTCTGGTGCATGGCCTTAACCCCAGCGGGATTTATCTCCGTGCTGGCCGGATGGTTTGTGACTGAAATGGGTCGGCAGCCTTACATTGTCTATGGGGCGTTACGCACCTCGGATACCGTGTCCCCGGTGATCGGGCCTAACATCGCCTTTTCTTTGCTGGCCTTTATCATTACCTATACGTTCGTGTTTGGTGCCGGCAGCTACTACATATTGCGACTGATCGGTAAAGGACCCGGGGCCTCCGAAGAGGCTTACGGTGATCATGGTGTCAAGGCACCGCCGCTGGTAACGGATCTGAGCGCCGAAACGGGAGGTGACAAAAATGTTTAGTTTCGCAAGTTTTTTGGACTTACCGCTTATCTGGTATGGTCTGATTATGACAGCCATGTTTTTATATGTCATTTTGGATGGTTTTGACCTGGGAGTAGGCATCTTATTTCCTTTCGCCCCTTCAGATAAATGCCGTGATCGCATGATGAACTCGATCGCGCCCTTCTGGGACGGCAACGAGACCTGGCTGGTACTGGGTGGTGGCGGCTTGTTTGCAGCATTTCCCCTGGCCTATGCGATTGTCATGCCGGCCCTTTACATTCCGGTGATCCTCATGCTGTTGGGATTGATTTTCCGTGGCGTCGCATTTGAGTTTCGGTTCAAGGCCACCGGACAATCAAAAAAGATTTGGGATGTTGCCTTTCATTTTGGTTCGATGGGTGCCGCCTTCATGCAAGGCATGATCTTGGGGGGATTTGTTCAGGGGATAGAAGTGGACGGCCGTAACTTTGCCGGCAATCCGCTGGACTGGCTCAGCGCCTTCAGTGTCATGACCGGTCTGGCGCTGGTATGCGGCTATGCCTTGCTGGGGTCTACCTGGTTGATCATGAAAACCGAAGACGCCACCCAGGATTGGGCCCGCAAATGCGCTGCCTATGTCCTCGTCCTGGTCGCACTATTTATGGGACTGGTAAGCTTGAGTATGCCGTTTTTGAATGCGGATGTAAAAAATCTGTGGTTCAGTCTGCCGAATTTTTTCATACTGCTGCCGATGCCGCTTCTTTCCGCCGGTCTGCTGGTGCTGCTCTGGCGCGATCTTCGCGCGCAGCGCGAATACAGCCCTTTTTTTATGAGCCTGGGAATATTTTTTATGAACTATGTCGGTCTGGGCATCAGCATGTGGCCGTGGCTGGTACCTTTCTCAGTCACTTTCCGACAGGCGGCGGCAGCACCGGAATCCCAATCTTTATTGCTTATTGGAACCGTTGTCATGCTGCCTCTAGTACTCGCTTACACGGCCTTCTGTTACTACATCTTTAGAGGAAAAGCCTCCCATGAAGCCACTTACTAAAAAACAACGGCAATGGGCCTGGTTTATTGCCCTCTGGTGCGGCGGACTGGCAGCCGTCTTGCTGCTGGCCCGTCTGATCCGATGGATGATGATAATACCCTAACTCAAAAGGAGATAATGACAAATGACGAAAAATTTGAGTGAACGTGTTAAATAATATAAGAGAAGAATACCAGGAAAACATTCAGAAGAATTCACGACACTACCTTGAGGTCAGTATTGCCCAAAAAGCGGCCGAACTGGGTTTTCCAGATGTTAAAGAACGTTACCAGGATGTTCATGCAATCGTGCCTTTGAAGCATCCGATCAGTGGTATGAAAGTCCGGATTGACGGCAGAACCTTTGTCAACTATGCTCAGTTTGAATCCGGGATCGTGACGCCCAATTACGTGGCCAGGCAGGTGAATCTGCCCCATAAGGCTTATATTGCCAAAGACAGCATGATTTGTAACTTTGCATAACAGACTGTTAATCCTCGATACGAACCGTCACGGCGTGTTCGCGAACCCCGTTGTTGCCATAACCCAGGGCATTCCAGTGGGCAGTCTCGGGCTGCTTGCGGCCCTGGGTATCGGTGGCACGGCCATAATTGTATAGATCCCCCGCCTCTTTGACTTCCCACAGGTACTCCCAGTGACGCCAGGCGTAGGGCTGATCGAGCCCGATAAGCTCGGCCGATTGCCAGGTCGCCCCGTTGTCGACAGACACGTCTACCTTGTCGATTCCGGCTTCTCCGGCATAGGCGGCACCTCTGACCGGAACAATGCCGGCGGAGCAGGTTTGAGCGTTTTCGGGTTCGATAATGATGGATTTTACCTGAATGTCTTCGACCACCTGACCGGATTTGGGATCTTCGCCTTTTTGAAACACCCGGTAGACGTTGTCCATAAAAAAGCCTTCCACCGGGTGTTCAAGCACCATGATTTTAGACAGCCACTTGACACAATTCGCACCCGTCCAACCCAAAGCCAGCGCCCGCAATGGGTGGCCGTGTTCGAGCGGCAGCGGCTGCCCGTTCATTTCATATACCAGCAGCGTCGATGATAAGGCCTTTTCAATGGGGATGCTGCGAATAAACTTGATGCCGGCGGACCCCAGCGGCCGATCCAAGCCCTCAAAGCCGACGTGACAGGCATTTGGCTGCAATCCGGCCTTGTCAAGCACGTCCTTTAATCGAATCCCGCCCCAGATGGCATTGCCGACCCCGCCAATGGTCCAGGGATTGCCGGAGGCTTTTTTCTCCAGCAGCGATCGGCTGTTGCCCGAACATTCCAGCGTATCGGCCGCCTCCACCTTGGGTAGCCGCCGCAGGTCTTCGAATGTCAGTAGAAGTTCTTTTTGCACCAGCCCCTCGACACTCAAGCGCCAGTCCGACAAGTTGAAGGCTGATTCCGGAATCTGGCCCTGGTTACGTTTGAAAAAGAGCTCATTGTCCGTAATCCAGGAGCGTAAGGCCATCTTGGGGGTCTCGGCGTTTAACGGTCTTTCAGTCATAACCCGCATTTTTTTATCCATTTTAATGTCATCCTCCCGACTTTTTAAGGTCTGAAATGGAACTCCCACCAGAATAATCCAATATAATACCCGCGTTTAAGATACTTCCCGCTGGATCGCCAGATAGTGGGTGACCTTTTCCTTCTCATCTCGAATCGGCGCAATTTTCCATTCCATCATGAATTCCGATCCATCCCTGCGGTAGTTAATCGCCCGACCATGAAACAGCTCGCCGTCACTGACATTTTGATTCAACCGGTCCAAGACTTCTTTGTCCGTATTGGGGCCTTGCAGGATGGATGGTGATTTTCCGAGTATTTCATGCGGACCGTAACCGGTTAATTCACAAAACGCCGCATTGGCATAGATGATCGGATATCCCGGGCCGGCCTCGGTAATCAGGATTGAATTGAAAGACTCCTCCATGGATGCTTCCAGCAGCCGCTTCATGATGTATAGATAATTTTCATCCTTCATAAAGACATCAAAAATATCTTTTCTGATTTCCATTGGTTCCTCCTTTGCTTTCGCGGTAAATAGGTATTATCAAAGGCAAGAAGTAAAAGTTGAAATCACGTTTTATTTCGATCTGATCGAATGTCCTCCAAAGATATTTTTCGGCACAGCGGTTTTGCAAACACCATCTGGACATCATTAATATATCTTTCGGCAAAACCGCCTTCGCAGTAACAAAGATAATATTCCCACATCCGGACGAATGTTTCCGAGAACCCTAAATTCCTGACCTTTGCGATGTTGCCGAAAAATCGTCGCCGCCATTCACGCAAGGTTCTGGCATAATGGGGCGTGATATCCTCCAGGTGAACGAGTTGCAGATCCGATGCTGTAGCGACGGCATTGCTGATAGCGGTAATCGAGGGAATGCAGCTGCCGGGGAAGATGTAGCGTTTGATAAAATCCACCGACCGCTTGTGCCGATCAAATATCTGATCCCCGATGGTGATCGCCTGCAGGGCCATCAGACCGTCATCTTTCAGCAATCGGCTGCAGGTATGAAAGAAGGCATTATAAAAATGATGACCGACGGCTTCGATCATTTCGATGGAGACCAGCTTGTCAAATTTTCCGCTAAGATCACGGTAATCTTTCTTTAAAAGCGTGATTCGATCCTGCAATCCCGCTGACTCGATGCGGTTTTGGGCAAACCGATGCTGTTTTTCGGAAATGGTGGTGGTTGTCACCCGGGCGCCGTAATTTTGGGCCGCGTGCAGGGCAAAACCGCCCCAGCCGGTGCCGATTTCCAAAACCTCGTCGCTGGCGCTAAGCTGCAGTTTGCGACAAATTCGATCGTATTTTGCTTCAGATGCTTCTTCGAGGGTGCTGTCCTCCCGTTCGAATATTCCACAGGAATAGGTCATGGTTTGCGTCAAGAAAAAGGCTATAAAATTCGTTGCCGAGATCATAGTGGGCCAGAATATTTTTACGGCTGCCCGTTCTCGTGTTCTTTCGGACAAAATGATAAAATTTATAAAGTGGTGCTGTCAGCCGTGCCAGGCCTTTTTCCATTTCCTCGAAAGCGTTTTGATTGAGCGCCAAGATTCGCATGACCGTCGTCAAGTTGTCAGCCGACCACAATCCGTCCATGTATGCCTCAGCGGCCCCAATGCTGCCGCCAAAGAAAATACGCGTGTACAGCTGGGGGTGCTGAACGGTAATTACGGCCTGCAATGAGGACAGATCCGACATCTTACCAAAATGGTGGCGTTGTCCACTTTCGACGACTGTAAGCTCACCGTGGGCCAATCTTTTGAGTAGCGTCAATAACGTCCGGCGTGCGATGTGATCGATACGCCGCTCACGAAGCTGATTTAGATCGGGTGCTTCAGCCGGAATAATAAGCTCGGTCATCTGGACAACCTTTCATCCACGGATTAATTTTTTGGGATGGGTGCTAATGGGTATTTTTTTCAAAACCAGGCGCAATGCCTGCCAATAAATCAAGCTGATCACCTTACCGGTCATCATAGGGTACCGCATGATGACGCCTGTCAGTGATCTTCTGGTGATTTCCCGGCGCTGAAGCGCCAAACTGGCGTCAAAAAGTTTTTCACCTTCCTGGTAGTCAATCATGTGCACCTTCAGGGATTCATCCGGTAAGCGAAAGCGCCAATCATAGTGAATGTTCATATCGATAAACGGTGAAACATGAAACGATTTGGCGAATTGGTGACGTCGCCAGTTGTTTACCGGATGTTCATTTTGTTCGGCGCCTAAAACGTAACAATGGCGCTCTCTCCAGGGTGTATTGTGGATTTCCACCACAATCGTCTCAACCCGCATATCCGAGGCGTCGTAGCAGTAAAAGAAACTGGCCGGATTGAAACAATGACCGAAATATCTCAAATGGGTCAGCATACGAATCGGGCCGGTAGGTCGATTGCCTAGCTGCTCTTCAACAAGACCCGCGACAGCCTCATCCATCGGAAGCTTTGGATCTCCGAAGTGATCCCGGCGGCGAAAACAGGCGAGGTTGAGCCTTTCGCAGGACCACAATGGGTGAATATCAAACAGGTTCGGCAGTTCTGCCAAATCCAGGAACATGAAAAACAGGCGATATTGAAACATGTTGGGTCGTGGCCTGAATCGTCTGTGCCGGATCGTTCCTTCATATATGCAACTATGCATGGTTCATTCTATGTTTTTATTAAAGCGTCTTGCCAAAATGCTTACAAACCTCCAGAGCACTGACCACGCCATCCTCATGGAATCCGTAGCCCCAGTATGCACCGGCGTAATGGGTTCGATCGACTCCGCTAATCTCCGGGTGACTGTGCCTTGCCGCCAGACTCTCCGGATCATAAGCGGGATGATGATAATTCATCTCCTGAAAAATTTTAGCCGGATCAATGGCCTTGGCCAAATTCAGCGAAACACAGAGTTCTTTGGGTGCGCCGATGCTTTGTAAGATATTCATATCGTAAGTGACGGCGACCCGGCCGAGATCTTCTTGTGGAATGTGATAATTCCAGCTGGCCCATGCTGCTTTTTTGCTGGGCAGCAAAGACTCATCGCAATGCAAAACGGCTTGATTTTCCTGGTAGGGGATAACGCCCAGAATATTCTTTTCGGTATCCGTTGGATCATCCAGCAAGGCTAATGCTTGATCGCTGTGCGTAGCAATCACCACCTGGTCGAATTTTTCCGCCACTTCGTTTTGCGGCTGAATTTCAACATAGTCCGGATACCGCCTCACTGACGCGACCGGACAGTTCAGCCGAATCTGATCGGCATAGGGTTGCGTTATCGGTTTGATGTATTGTCTTGACCGGCCTTTGATGGTTAGCCATTGAGGTTGATCCTTGACGTTTAAGAACCCGTGATTTTTAAAAAATTGGGCAAAATATCGTGCCGGAAATTCATTAAATTTAACCGGATCCGCCGACCAGACCGCTTCACCCATCGGAATGATGAAATGCTGTATAAATGCCTGGGAATACCCCTTGCCGTTCAGAAAAGCGGCCAGCGTCAGTTTATAATCATCTGATTCCAATAGCGCTTCCGTATCCCGTTTGAAGTGCATGACATCCCATAGCATTCGATAAAAGGACGGCCGCAGCAGGTTGCGACGCTGGATGAAAAGGGAATTCAGCGTGCTGGGACTGAATTCCAGACCGGTTTTCTCGCATTGTACACTGAAGCTCATGACCGAGTTTTGCCAGCCCACGCCCAAACGCTTCATCAGTTTGACAAAATTCGGATAGGTCTTTTCGTTGAAAATGATAAACCCCGTATCCACGGCATATTGCTGCCCATTGAGGGACACATCCACCGTATTCGTGTGCCCGCCAACATAGTCATTCGTTTCAAAAACCACGACCTCATGATCTTCACTGAGCAAATAGGCCGATGTCATGCCGGAGATCCCGGTACCGATAATAGCGATTCGCATTGTATGACCTCCAGTGGTATTGTCAAATGTCCGCGACGCTACCCTTGGGTTGATGGTTCAGAAACGATGAGATTTTTGTGGACCATATGCTCCGGCACATCACGCAGATCCCAAATGATACCCAGCCAGGACATGAAAACCAACAGGTAGTAGGTGAGGTCAATTTCCCACCAGCAAAACCCCTGACGGGCGGAAACGGCATAGTGGTGATGATTGTTGTGCCAGCCTTCACCCAGCGTGATGAGAGCGAGCAGTGGATTGTTGCGACTGGTATCGGGTGTGTTATATCGCCGGCTGCCATACATATGGTCAAAAGAGTTGATGGTTACGGTGGCATGCAACAATACGGTGGTGGAAATGAAAAACCCCCAAACAACCATTTGGATTCCATTCGTCCCCAGTTGAGGGGCAAAGTGTCCGAGCAACGAGCCGAAAACATAGAGTGCTACGGCCAGCAAGATGGGAACCACCGTGTCAAACCGGTTCAGCCAGCGAAGTTCCGGATATTTCGCCCATTCGGCAACATATTTATAGTTGGTGGGAAAATTCGCCCTTGAGGTCAGCCAGCCAATATGGCTCCACCAGAATCCATGCCGACTGGGGGAGTGAACATCCTGCTCCTGATCCGTAAAACGATGGTGATGGCGATGATGGGCCGCCCACCAAAGCGGACCTCTCTGAACACATGAACTGCCCAGGACTCCAAACATAAATTGCCAAAATCGGTGGGTTCTGAAGGCCTTATGGGAAAAATATCGATGATAGAAGCCGGTGATGGCAAACATCCGGACGAAATATAGCAACACGGCCACGCCAACGGCAGTCCAGCTCCAGCCGACCCAGACCACGCCAAAACACATCAGGTGCATGAATATAAGCGGCAAAATACGCAACCAGTCTACTTCCTTCGGATTCGATGGCGTGGTCGATTCCCTGTTTGCTTCTGAATCAAACCAGCGAAGAACCGATGTCATTAGGCGACCGGCAGTGGTGCTTGTCTTTTTTGGCGCCGTCATTTTAAGTTATTGTCTATTTTCGGAATTAGGATTAACTTGCTGATATTGAGTATAAAACCCGGTTTAAGGGCTGTCGTCGATTGAAATCAATGGAATGATATCTTAACCACTAAAACTCAAAATTTCAACCGAAAACTGCAAAAACGCCCATTCACCCAGTATCCCTATTAGCTGCCAGCCGGCAGGAAAAAGAAAAATTTCATTCAATTTTTGACATTGCCATATCAAACCATTATCTGTATGTTAAGTAATAACGACGCCTCTGGCCGCGAGCGTCCAGTCTGATCGGCATAGAAAATTTGATGTTATTCGTTTTGCCACCAAGATGTAAAATACATATCATCCCTTCGTGTCGTTGTGCCTTGGTGGCAAAACTGTAATTTTGAATGAATTCATATAAGTCACCTTCAAACACCAACCTCCAAAAAGGCTTTAAAAGATGAATGATCCATCGAACGAGGCAGTCGACCATAACAGCCTGTTTACCGATGAATTGGCCAGAACGGTCCTCAACTCCTTGTCTGCCCACATTGCCATCTTGGATGAGAACGGCGTTATACTCGAAACCAACGAAGCGTGGCGAAACTATGCCATTAATAACGGAATGTCGGATGACTATGATGACAGGGGAACCAACTATCTTGCAATCTGTGATGCTACCAAAGGAGACGAGTCCGGTGATGCCGGCAATGTGGCCGAAGGCATTCGCGCAGTGATTCGGGGTGAGCTCGAAGAATTTTTATACGACTACCCCTGTCACTCAGAAGACGGCCCTCACTGGTACTACATGCGGGTGATACGTATGACCGGCTCCGGTCCTACCCGGGTGGTTGCCAGCCATGAGGAAATTACGGCCTTAAAACTGACTGAGGACGCCCTACGAACGAGCCAGGAAGAGCTCATCGATCAAAAGCAGAGTCTCGAAGAAACCAATATCGCCATGAAAGTGCTGCTAAAACAACGAGAAGAGGATAAGTTGGAGCTGGAGAAAAAAGTGCTGAGCAATGTTAAGGATCTTGTTTTGCCCTATGTTGAAAAGTTGAAGAATTCAAGACTGAAGGCCAAGGACAGAACACTGGTAGAAATCATCGATACCCACCTTCAGGATATCATTTCTCCCCTGCTGCAGCGATTTGCCAATGCCAACATACTGCTCACCCCCCAGGAAATGCAGGTTGCCTCTCTGGTTAAAGACGGCAAAACAAGCAAAGAAATCGCAGACGTGCTAAATATTTCCGAAACCACTGTCAATTTTCATCGCAAAAATCTGCGGGTCAAATTTGGCCTCAGAAATAAGCGGACCAACCTGCGTTCTTATCTTCTGTCTATTTCAGCGTAAGATTGGGTTCAATAACTGAATAATCGAATGTATTCTGTCTGATATAAAAAAGATTTGCGACACGCGGCGCAAGCGCCTGCGCTGCGCGAGCGATTCCATCATTCGTCATTCAATGAAGTTTCTTTAGAGACGCTTTGAAGTGTCTACCTCCTGCCGAAATTGTCGAGTTTTGCCAGCAATTCGCCCCCCCCTCAAGCCATCGGAATGGATCCAGGGCTTTACCAGCCAATCTTATAGTATTTACCTATCATAAGACCACGAATACTCTCTTATTGAGAATTTCATCATTGTGCATAGCATTAAATTGGTAGAAAGGAAATTTATATTCTCTGTAGTAAGATCTTCAATTACAGCATGTTCGCAGTAATAAAATGTTTGGAAGGATTTGACATGAAAGCAAAACAGGTCGAAACAGACAGCATTGTGGATGTGGTATTCCATTTAAAATGGAAAAGCGATTCAGCAATCCATACAGACGGCTACCAGGCCAGTCAGATTAACATTTGGCGCGATTACCTTCCGCAGTTTCTAACGGAAGAATTAAAGGGCAAACAGGCGGGGGAAAGAATCGAGTTTCAGCTTAACTCGGATGATGTGATTCCGGCTTTTGAAGAGCGGAATTTATTCCAGGTCAAAAAAGATCAGCTTAATGGACGGCAAGCTGCAGGTAAAATTGCGAATACAGGAGTCGGCCGGTTCTATCCCAAGGGCATCTTGAAAGGTGTTGACGGAGTGTTTAGTGCCAATGTTCAACCGTTCAGGTGTGTTGAGCTGAACAATGGACATGTAACGGTGGACTTCAATCACCCGCTGTCAGGCAAAAAGCTGACCGTTTCGGCATTGATTGGAAAAGTTGAAAGTAATGACGTCGAGCGGGGCGGCACCAGTGTCGATTGGATGGAGGTACTGACAACCGGTCCGGGAATGCAGGGGAGATGGCAGGGTCGACAAACGGACTTTTTTTCTGAGGGTGCGTTCAGCCGAGATGACGAGACGCCCGATTCCCGATTCTACACCGAGCCACGCTATGTGCAACACATCGATGATACCGCCATAGAGATTATCAGAAATACATATGGACGTTTCTTGAAAGACGATATGCAGGCATTGGACCTGATGAGCAGCTGGCAGTCCCATCTACCTGATAAATTACGTTTCAGTCGCCTGGTCGGATTAGGGCTCAATGAGAGTGAACTTAAAAAGAACCCCCGCCTGTCCGAATTTGTGGTTCAGGATCTCAATGTCAATTCCAGACTGCCGTTTGATTCGAATACCTTTGACGCGGTGGTCTGCACGGTATCGGTTGAATACCTCATCGAACCGCTGGCGATTTTTAAGGAAGTCTCCAGGATATTACGGACTGATGGTCATTTCATCGTAACCTTTTCCAACCGTTGGTTCCCAACCAAAGCCATTAAGATCTGGAAGGAGCTGCATGAATTCGAACGTATGGGTATGGTTCTGGAATATTTTAGTCGCTCGGGCGGTTTCAAGAATCTCCAAACCTATTCCATCAGAGGTCTGCCACGGCCTCATGATGATAAGTACTTCCCAGACTTGTTGTTTTCCGACCCGATCTATGCCGTTTGGGGACAGAAACATTAAAGAATAGCAGACAACGTTGGTAAAGGAGATCATGTGATGGCTCGTTTAATTTTCGCATCAATTTTTAGGTTGCCAGTATTCGCAACTGGTTGCACGGGAATTCCCAATCAATCATATCCCTGTTTCCAATTATAAACGCCTTCAAAAGTTAAATCCCAGGAAATTGTTATGCTTCATGCGAAAATAAATGAAAAGATTTGTGGTTAACTGAACAAATATACAATACAACCATATTGCTGACCGGATTTGATTTAGGTTAGCGAAATGTAAACTTTGCCTAAGCGCCTCGCATACACAATATATTGCGGCTACTGAAAATATTTGAGAATTTTAGATTTAATCATATAGTCTATACTCGAAAGAATTTTCCGAATTTGACGTAACCTATATCGGGACTGGTCCCAGCATCATTGATATTACCGTACAACTCGGCGTGTGGATGGCTAATTTACAAGGAGACGCGAGATCGGTTATCTCGAAGGAGAGCAACTGGCAAAGGAAACGGGCATGTCTTTGTTCTTCTTCATCTACAGCGGCCAGGTGTAGTGATTCAATCACTTTTTGTGCAGCACCGCGTTCACCAATGCAGTATCGCAGTACTCAGTCACTTCCGCAATCCTGCCATCTTGCAAGCGTATCACATTGCAATAGGTGTTGTTGTAGTCTTTCCCTTCTTTGGTTACACCACCCTCGCCATGGTCAACTACAACCACATAATCTCCTTCTGCAATTAGTTTATCAATAATGAGACGAGGGTGAGTTTTGATTGCAGACATCACTGGTCCAATCGACTTCTCGAACATCTCCTGGATGCCCTTATAGGTACCCGAGAATGGTGTCGTGCCTATGAGCGTAAAGGTGAAATCGTCAGTTACGGAATCAATGAATGCTTGGTGGTTGCCTTTGCTTACTTCTTCATAGATGTGCCGGACGATTTCCTTGTTCTCTTTGCTGGTAGTCATTGTGTTCTCCTTTTCTGTAGTTTCTGAAACGGGTTTTCTCGAACAGTCCGCAACACGCGGCTGCTCCCCTGGCGAGACTTATATGAAGGCCTAAGACCCTCTTGATTTCAGCATGGCAGCGACGGCTCGTCGGCCCAGAAGCGTCAGCTGAGAACACGCGTCGATCTTGAGCAGCTCGCGAGCAACTGCCCCGCCGACTTCGCCGCTTCCCCCGAGAATGCACTTCATCGCACCCCTCCTTTCGGCTCTGGTGCCATGCGCCGTGATTGTTCAATGCCGCTCGAGACCACGGGCGCCTCTTCGGCCGTCTTCCACGGAACAGACGGCCACCAACGCGTGAGCTGCGGTGGGCTGGCAGGCTCGATGCTCTCGCCCGGTCGCGGAACCGCGACCGGCACCCCAGCCTTTCCGGCAGCAACGAGCACGCGCTCCACGGGCTCGGTCCACGCATGCATCGCCAGATTGAACGTCCCCCAATGGACCGGGATGAACAGGCCGCTGCCCAAGGCGACGCGGGCTTCGATGGCCTGCTCCGGACCGATGTGAAGGTCGGGCCACAACTGATCGTAGGCTCCGGTCTCAATGAGGACGGCATCGAACGGACCGAGCCGCTCGCCGATGGCCGTGAAGCCAGGGAACATGCCGGTGTCGCCGCTGTAGTAGATGCGATGCTCGCGACCGGCGATGACCCAACCGGACCACAGCGTCTCGTTCTGGTCTGCCATGACCAGAGAGCGCCCCGAGAAGTGCCGCGCGGGAGTCGCCGTGAAAGTCAGACCGCCGAGCTTGACCTCGCCCCACCAGTCACGCTCGACGATACGCTCGGCCGAGACGCCCCAGTACTCGAGATGGGCGCCGACGCCGAGCGGCACGACATACAACGGCGCGCGCTCGCCGAGCGCCTGCACGGTGCGATGGTCGAGGTGGTCGTAGTGGTCGTGAGAGATCACGACGGCATCGATGGTGGGCAGCTCGTCGATGGAGAGCGGTGTCTCGTGAAAGCGCGTCGGCCCAGCCCAGGTGAAGGGGGATGGTCGCTCGCTCAACACCGGGTCCACGAGCACCCGATGGCCGTCGATCTCGACCAGGAACGTCGAGTGACCGAGCCAGGTGATGCGCAGGCCACTCGCTGGACCGACATCGAAGTCGCTCGCCACGCGTTCTATCGACAGGGAGCGGGGAATCGGGGACCGTGTTGTCGGCGCCGCGCAACCACTTGCCAGAGGACTTGAAGAAGCTGGGCTCGAGCTGGGAGCGAGTTGACGAACTTGCCGTCACGCCAGTTGGGCGACGCCTTCATCGCTTCGAGGCGTGCGCCTGTGGCGCTCTTGCCCCTCGCGACACATCCATTCATTGCCACGGCACCTCCCGCCACGGTGACGAGCACCAAGCGCTAAAAAGTATTGTTTTCCAATTCATCTGATTTCCTCAGGCACCCAGAAAACGGCCGTGAACTCTCTCAGTGGCTCCAGGCCTCCGCATGACAAATATACGATTCGATAAACGGAAACCAAGATTTACCTAATGGTTTAACCACAAGAGAGACATGTTTTTATTCAGTAGGTATATCACCTGGAATACCGAAGCGAGTAAAATCAAAATAGCCAACACTTGGAAAATGTTTCCCGGAAAATCCCCAGATTTTTGATATGGCACTGAATGAATATTCCCGTTTACGTTTTTCTATTGCCTTTATTGTTACCTTTGCAGCTCTTTCTGGAGACCACATCATAGCAATAGAGAACTCCCTATTCGGATCATGCTCCCCATTATTATCTATCTTGGCAAAATCTGTTTTCATATATCCAGGATAAATGACCGTTGAAGTTATTCCACTTTCATGTAATTCCATAGACAAAGTTTGACCGGGTGCCCGCATCGCATACTTGGAAGCACTGTAAACTCCTACACCACCAGTAATCCAGACGACTTGATCTTTATATGCTTGTTTCTTCATAACCACCTCGTTTTTTAAAGAAAGTTAAGATTATATAGTTATGAAATATTAAAATTAGACAAATATCGAATCGTTATTTAAAAAAAACTATACCAACTCGATAACACCCTGTAACTCTTTCAGGGCCTCTTTGTTGATCTTTGCGACTAGAAACTTTCCATTGCGTTCTGTAGTAATCAAGTCAGCATTCTCTAACTCTTTCAAGTGATGAGAGATGGTAGGGGCGCTAATATTAAATTTTTCCATTATGTTATAAACAAAACACTCCTCCTCCTCATAACTCGATTGGTTCCTTTTGGCGATTTCCACAAAGAGCTCAAATCGGTTTGGATTAGAAAGTGCTTTCAGTTTTTTGGTTATCCTTTTAGTATCCACGTCTTTAATTTTATAATTTGAAAATTGTCTAAGTATGAAATCAAAATACAAGTCCCTGTTTCAAATGTCAAGGAATTTTGAGGATATAATAATTTGAGCTGAGAATGCTGAATAAGCGGTATTTCAAAAAAATTGCTGATACCATATATTGAACCAGTCGATTCTGAAATTTTTAAATGGGTCTTTCCACCTTTTTTGCTCAAGCGGCGTCATTGGTATGACGGATGCCCGCAGACCCGTGCCGTTCGACAATATGTGCCGGGCGCCGGCTTCAACCTGGAACTGGCCCTGGGCCACATTTTCCGGTAGAACACCCATAAATAGCTGGGTGCGTTGTTCGGCAAACGTATAGCGAATGAGTCCAAGAGGCAGCGGCCTGAATTTGTTTACCCGCTCGCCGGAATCGTCCAGGCTGTCGGTCTTACGATTATCGTTGTCAGTATTCAGCTGGGAATTGGTACTGATATAAGCGCCGAGGATCTCTATGTAGCCGGAAAAACCGGATGATTTCGGCAATGGTTCCTGGGCAAAGGCCGGCCCGATGGTCATGCATAAGCATATAGACAATAAAAGGCAACGAATGGACATGTTACTCCTTTGATCGCGTGTTGGCAGTTTCAGACCCTTGCGGCTTTTTCTTTTGCCGGATTTCTTCACGACGCATAGGCATGGCATCAATCAGGGCGAAAATGTCCTCCAACCGGGTTTCATTTTGACGATTCAGCTTTATTCCGCCGTCTTTGCCAATCAGGAGCACGGCAAATTCACCCTGGTTTACCTTATATCTTTTTCGCAGTGACAAGGTTGCCTCAGAAGCGAGTGGCTTGGAATTCATGCTGGACGGCTCGGATTCAAGGATTTCGAAAATTACCAAGTCCCGGTCTGCTACTTCTGCTTTCTGAGCCGAGAGAGAGTCGTGCAGAGAATCAAACATCGGATGGTTACGGTTCGGCGCAAAAATGAACAGCAGGCGATTTTTCCACTGAAATTGGCTTAAATCCAAAGGCTCTGCGATTGCATTTCGGCTGGCACCTGGTAATATCGCAGCAATCGCTATTGTCAAAAAGATTGTTTTGAGCATATCGTTATAATTCCACCTGCATGATATGTCGGGGAGACGTAAGTGATAAAAGATCTCAATATTTCTCTAAGTCGATCTTGGAATATCGCGGAGACATATCATCTTCTAACCCAATTGTCGCTAAGAAAAAAAGAGATGTCGAAGCAAAAAATCACTTTAGGACTGTCCCTGCACCGCCCGGAAATGATCCCCTTTCTTGCGGATTGGATGCAGCGACATGACGCAATAGTGCTGGAGGAACCGCCCGTCGAGGGTTTCGAACAGATGTTGCAGGGGGCAATCGGGGTGGATGACTATCTGCAAGAGCAGGACGTCGAATACCCTGCTTTTAGCCGGGATATGTGTTATCTGCTGCAAAGGCTTCGATCAGAGGGAAAAAAAATCTTTCAAGTCGAACCATTTTTAGAAATACTGATAGGAATCCATGAGTTTTTTGCCGAAGGCCATCACCCGGAAGAGTTGGATCCAAAATCGAGCACAATATCCGGTTTATCTGGCGGAACGCAATGCTACCGGAGCACTTTTGGCCTATTACCAAACCGTCATGACCGGATCGTTCGAGGCGTCTATCGAAGCCATCAAACGGTTTGCACGGCTGGATGCGGCCCGCTTTCGTTTGCGAGATTCCTTGCGTGCCCAAGCGTTGGAGCCGGTGGTCGCAAAATATCCTTCTACCTTTATAGAGGCTGGTGTGATGCACTATCCCCTATGGCGGCTGTTGCGCCGGCAAATGCCGCTGCAAAAGCAGGTCCGGTTGATATTTATAGCCGATACCCCCCTGAATACGCTTGGCAAAAAAGGTCATTTGTTCGGGCCGGGTGATCTGTTGACGCTGATGTATATTTTTCATCCAACCGTTGCGCAGCCGAAGCGAGAAGCACTTCTCGCTGGCCGGTCGCTGATTTATTCAAAATTAGTTGCCAAGGAAGAATCGGCCGAGGATTTGAATTCATTGCCCCATATTCGCGATGAACTGGCGTGTATTCAGATCGCGCGGCGCCTTTCGATTGCTGACTGTCAACGGTTGTTTCCACTGGTCCGAGGTGTGACGAGTGCCGAGGCGCGTCAAATTGTTGCCGAGTACTTGGCAGAATGAGTTTATGTTCAAATTGACAATCAAAGTGTCCATGTCCATTATATGGATTAACTACAGACAGGAGGTCGCTTTATGAAAGAAAACCGTATATCTTGGATTTTACAAATAGTATTAATTTGTATGGCATTTGGCGCCTTGAGTAGCGAGGTATCAGCGAAAGAGGAAATTAAAGCCCCCTTATTGACAGGCAAAACATGGGTTCAGATGTCACAAGATCAGAAATCGGCCTACATTTGGGGCGCTGGAGATATAATTGATCTTGAACAAGAAATTATGGAAATATACCCTGAGCTAAAACGTGATAGTTTCGTCACTAAGGCGGTTGAAGGCATAGGAGATGTTAAAATTAGTGACATTGTGTCCACCGTTGATTCATATTACAAAGCAAACCCGGATAAGATAGAGCTCTCTGTGATTAGGGTCGTTTGGGATACGATGATCAAGCCCAATATTAAAACGGGGATTGCGGGAAAACCCCTGCGTTGAGATCACTGTTCGATTAAGAAAATTTTAGCTTCAGAACTCAAATTAAATTTTTGGAGGTAAATTATGAAAAAACAAATCGCTATCACGATGATACTCATGCTTATGATCTTATTCTCTTGTGCGAACATGTCCGGTTCAGAAAAGGGTGCCTTGACCGGAGCCGGCATAGGTGCCGCCGGTGCTGCAGCAATCACCGCAATTGCGGGCGGCAACGCTGCCGTTGGAGCTGCCATCGGTGGTGCAGCTGGCGCTGTTGCCGGTGGCCTTATAGGGGGTAAAGAAGATAAGAAAGAATAATTCACTTTGAAATGCTTAAACTGCAACCGTTCGTGCACCCAGGCCCCCAGCAACTTAGAAATACCTGTCGCCGATATAGAAGCCTTTATAAGTCAGAGTATTAAAAATAAAATCGCTTGGAAACGTATCCGATACTTTTTCGGACCAAATGTCTGCCTTTTGCAGATTATGCGGCCATTTTGGCTTCCAGTGGCCGACCCGAGTATCCAAACAATCGAAAACCTGGCGGATGGCTTACCAGCGGATTAACAGAAAAGAAATAGACACCGGCTAACCGTATTTTGCAGCCATTTTATCCGCTATTTTTAGATTGAGTAGGCCTTGCACTCGTATGAAACCTCAGAGGAATGGATTCGATTTTATTCTTTAGACAGGATTTACGGGATTGACGGGATTTTTTTCGCCTTCGGCGATGATCCTGTCCAATTTTCTTTTAAAGATGAGAATCCATTCCTATTTTTGCCGTATTTTGATCTTCGCTTTTAAAGTTTTTTTTTGATCAGATTGACCACTCGCGGCCAAAGGCGGCGCCCATATGACACATCTTAAAATATTGCATGTTATCGGACAAAGACCGGAAATGACCGGAAGCGGGATCTATCTTGAAGCGATGATCAGAGAATCTCAAAAACATGGATTTTCAAATCATTGGGTCGCCGGTGTTCCTGCCGGCAGGATTCATCCTTTCAAAGAAATATCTCAAGTCAAAGGTTCCTTTGTTTTTTTTGAATCGGAGTCGCTCGATTTCCCTGTCACCGGCATGTCGGATGTTATGCCCTATAAAAGTTCTCTTTTCAGAGAGCTAAAAGGCAAGCGGCTGACCGCCTATAAATCGGCATTCACACACGTGCTTCAAGCCGCCAAAAAACAATTTAATCCAGACATCATTCACACGAATCACCTTTTTTTACTTTCGGCACTAGTAAGAAAATTATTTCCAGATGTGCCCGTAGTGGCAACCTGTCATGGCACAGATCTGAGACAATATAATAACTGTCCTCATCTAAGATGTTTTGTAAAATTCTATTGTCAGGACTTGGATAAGATCATTGCTCTGACAAACGATCAGAAAAAGGATATCAGCCGTCTGTATGGTATCCCGTCCAAAAAAATTGTTGTCGGTGGCGGCGGGTATGATGAAACCTTGTTTACTCGGGTCCCAAAATCCGCTGCCGGAACCGTTCACATCCTCTACGCCGGCAAGTTTAATAGGAGCAAGGGCCTTCCCTGGCTGCTGAGGTCGCTTATGAAAATAAAGAATCATGACTGGCACCTCCATATGGCGGGCAGTGGCGATGGACCGGAATTTAACAATTGCATTGACCTCGCAGAAAAATTGGGCCGCAGGGTTACCAACCATGGTTATGTAACTCACCGCAGGCTATCGGAACTTATGAAAATGGCGCATGTCCAGGTGCTGCCTTCATTTTTTGAAGGTCTCCCCCTCGTGCTCTTTGAGGGTCTGGCATCCGGATGCCGAATTATCACCACCAATTTGTCCGGCTTCAAAGAGATCTTTGGAAGGGCAAATAGTGACACGATCAATCTGATTCAATTGCCGCCCCTCAAGACCATTGACCGGCCCCATCAAAAAGATGAGGCCCAATTAGAAAAAGTGCTTAGCAAAAGCATCCTTAGGATGATAGCTACTGTAAAAAAATCTCCCGATTTCGACGATCCCCAGGCCGAAAAAATCGCATCTGATTATACTTGGCCACGTGTTTTTCAGCGGACACTAGCGGTCTACAATGATGCTCTTCACCATAAAGCCTGATCTGACTGGCTTACTTGAAAGGATACTAAAAGGAGGAAGCCTTAAATGACATCAACACCCTTTAATCCCGAAAATGATTTTGCACCCATGCCGTTTGACAAAGAAATTTGCCATCGGGCTTTGGATATGAAAAAAAGCGGGCTTATCTGGCGACCCCATGTGGGGTGTTTTGTTTGGGACCCGGATAAGTTCATCAAGCCCGCCTCCCCTTTTCCCGGCAGAATTTATTTTAAGCTATCTGAATATCCTACGACAAAGCGAAAATAAACCGGCCGACTGGACGCCCGAGACCCTGTGCATCGACGCTGAATTGACGGATGGGATGAAACATTTTTACTCTGACTATCAGCACATCACCAAAGAATTTGATAGGCTTAATCAAAAGATGAACCAGCTGCAGCAAACCGACAAAGACCGTCATCCCAACTTGTATCAGGATATGATCGATGTCATCTTAGAGGGAAACCATCGGCAGGCGAAACCGGGAGACGAGTATGAGAGCACCGGATAAAGAAGTGATCATCGTAGGAGCCGGCCTGGCAGGGTTGGCATGCGCGCGCCGGTTGCAGGAGGCCGGAACTCCATTTTTAATCCTCGAAGCGGATGTTCGTGTTGGGGGACGGCTGAAAACCGATCGGCTAGACGGATTTATTTTGAACCATGGATTCCAAGTGCTGCAAACCGCCTATCCGGAAGCGCATCGCGTTCTGGATTACGATCGTCTTGCGTTAAAGCCCTTCGCGTCGGGCACAATAATTCGAATCGCCGGCAGATTCCATCGTATCGCCGATCCCAGGCGCCATCCGAGAGACTTGTGGAGCACCCTGGCTGCTCCGATTGGTACAATGGGAGACCGTCTGCGCATGGTTCGGCTGGCGTTAGAAGTGCGCCGCGGTCTGCCATCTCGTATCCTTCAGAAGCCGGACATGCCGACAATAGAATTTTTAAGAACGAAAGGTTTTTCGAAAAGAATCATTCAACGATTTTTTAAGCCGTTTTTCGCCGGCGTCAGTCTGGATCCGGATATCGAGGCTTCCTGTCGGGTTTTCCAATATATTTTCCGAATATTTGCTGAAGGCGATGTTGCGCTGCCCGACGAAGGAATGGCCGCCATCCCAGATCAATTGATGCAGGATTTGCCAATTGACCGGATCCGCATCGCATCTCGGGTGGCGTCAATCCATCCAGGGGGCGTCGTATTGGAATCCGGCAAAACCATCGATGGTTGCGCCGTGGTTTTAGCCACCGAAGGTCCGGAGACCGCCCGCCTAACGGGGACATCCTAAGCCAGGCGGATCCCGGGGAGAAATATGTCTCTATTTTGCCGCTGAGAAACCTCCTATCGATGAGCCTTATCTGGTTCTCAACGGCGAAGGAACCGGATGGGTCAATAGCCTGACGGTCCCCAGCATTGTCGCACCAAATTATGCGCCGGCCGGCCAACATCTGATATCTGTGGTGGTGATCGGGCATCTGAATATTGATGATAAATCCGCTGGAAGCGGTTGTACGCGAAGAGCTCACGCAATGGTTCGGCCCGGAGGTCAATGATTGGCGACATTTGAAAACTTACCGCATCGCACACGCGTTGCCGGATCAGTCCCCTCCGATGCCGGATCCATCGCAGCGGTCTGCTGAAAAAATTGCCGGGATCTATGTCTGCGGCGAATACGGCAGTGTTCCGGGAATTCAGTGGGCCCTGCTTTCCGGACGTCAGACCGCTGAACAGGTTCTTAAGGACTTGGATACGCATCGCTAATAGATAAATACTGTCTAAATGATTATGGCCGCATCAGTCATTGCGGTCAGGGCGATACAGATCCGGCAATGGTTCCAGCCAAGCCCTGTATCCAGCGACTCCGGAAATTTCTCAACTCCGTGGGCGGCCCCCAGCAACGCCCCTAACACCGCACCGCGCGCGGCATTGTCGCCTCCAAGGTTGGTATTTACGATCAGGGCCTTTTCCGGATCATCGTGATATTTTAATGCCAGATATATGACCGCTGGAACCGAATCTTCAACGTAGCAAGCTGTGCTGAAGCGCGGGCCGATCACCCAATCATCCGGATCCTCCAGCCATTTCACGAAGGGGTGTCCCAGCAAGGGATTGTTTTGGGCCTGGATTTCCGCAAGGATGGCCGCTTTGAGAGGGATTCCATTTAGCACCTTCAGCAAAAGATCAATCATCAAAAAACCGGCATTTGCCATTTTTAGACCAGGGTGAGTCAAGGCCAGGTGCGCCAGGGCCGCCTCGCGGGCTTGGTCGGGCCGTTTGCAATAAAAGACGACGAGGGGAACAATTCCAATCAGGCCGCCGATGTGCTTCTCTTCGACGCCGCACTTGCGCGGCGACAACCCCTTGGCATAATTTGCAAAGAAATTGCGGTGGCATTCCTCGATATAGGTATCCCGGTGATTACCTGGGGTCGTCATAAAGGCTATGTATTTCTTCAGAAAATCATCCGCGTCATAGGTGCCGTTTTGGTTAAGCGATTCAATCAGCAACCGACAAATCTTGACATTTAAGGTGTTCTCTCCCGCTTTGAGAAACTGGTGGTAGTGAATGCCTTTTTGCCCCCAATATGGGGCCTGATCGTGCAAAATATCGCCGTTTGAATTCGGCGCCGTATAGCTGGAGCGCCAGAGAATGCTGTCCGGGTGGGGATTGCGTGGCGCCAGATAGTCCGTCACCCGACCATAATCTCCTCGAGAGCCTGACGATTGTAGTACCAGTGAACCGGCATGGCCAGCGCATCGCCGATACAAAGGCCATGAAGGGTACCGCGGGATCTTTCGTGAATGGGGTTCGTCATAGTTTACCTGCCAGTTTGTTCTATGGTTAGGCCATTAAAGGCCTTTATCCGACAACATGTTGTCAGAAAATCTTCAATTGTCAATCGTCAATCTTCAATTCTTGTTGCGCCGCAGGATCCAAAAGCCGAAGGCCATCATTCCAATTGCGGAGCGAAAAGGTGCTAAGCACCATGATAAGTCCGTTCGGCGGCCTGGGCAAGTCCAAAGAGGTAAAGGATTTTCCTGAAATTGTTGTGTTCTACCAAATGGCAGGTATTTACCATTATTTTACCCTTAAAGATTGTCTATTGAAAATTTGACAATCTGTATAATATTATATTTATAAAGATTTTTCTTGATCTTAACGCCAGAATTTAGGAGATTACCATGAAAGTTAATCTGAAATGTTTTTCAAAGCTGGTAAACGCAGAAACGTGCGATTACAAGGGCAGCACCCCCTACGAACTGGACGTCGGCCAGTCTGTTGGAGATCTGGTCAGCCGTGCGGGTCTTGCCAAAGAAGACATAAAGATCGTGTTTGTAAACAGCCGGAAAATGGATTTCGACACGGTTTTGACCGATGGGGACCAAGTTGGGTTGGCCCCATCCGTCGGCGGGATGTAAACCCTAACCGTTAACCCAATAATCACCCAACAACCTATATATGAAAGGAGATATACCATGGAAGTTAAAGATTTTTGCAAGGGTATGGAAACCGAAATGATGGCCTGGAAGGCCAAGCTCTATGATGTAATGCGTAAGGTCGACCAACTGGGCTCAGCCGAAAAAGAGAAGGCATTGCCCAATATCGAAGACCTCCACATGTTGCTTGAAGAAATGACGGACAGAGTCGAGCATTTGAAAACCGAATGCCCCTCTGATTGGAGCCCGGACAAAAAAGAAATTGAAGAAGGCGGCATCGATATGCGTAGTAAATATGAGGAAACCATGGAGTATATTGGTAAGGCCTCACCGGTCTCGATTGCGGGCTAACATATTAAGCAAGACGTCAAGAACACTTAGTCATATCTGATCTGAAAATTGTTGCGTTCGATCTGTGCAATCGTGTCGGGTTGAACGAAATAGTCAACCATTAAAAAGCGCGGACATGAAAATGTTCGCGCTTTTTTTTCACATAAAGCCCCTATCAAAGGATACTTGGTGGGCGATCAGCCCTCGAATGTAAAATCGAACGTTAATTTTTATCGCAAGCCAGGAAATCAGACCGCTTCAGTTATGTGCAACGAAGAATATCAACAACAAAATCAGGAGAGCCGTCCTGAAATAGCGCCCCTTCACTTTTCCGGCTCTTTGGCAAAAACGGTTTTAAATTCCCTTTCTGCCAATATTGCGATTCTGGACGAATATGGGGTGATTCTGGAGACCAATCAGGCCTGGAGAAATTACGCCAGGGATAATGAAATGGATGGTGCCGATGACTCCATCGGTGTGAATTATCTGGCGCTTTGCGATGCGACCGTTGGGAAGGAGGCCAAGTATGCGCGCGATGTTGCTGCGGGTATCCGATCCGTAATCAAGGGAGAAACGAAGGAGTTTTTATACGATTATCCCTGTCATGGGCCGGATGGTCGCCATTTCTTTTATTTAAGGGCCATTCGCGTGGCCGAAGAAAAACCTATTAGAGTCGTGGTCAGCCATGAAGACATCACCGCGTTGAAACTTGCCGAAGAAGCGTTGCGGAAACGGGAGAAAGAGCGCGATCGGCTGCGTCATTCGCTGGAATTGGCCAAGGAGGTTCAGCAAATCCTTTTGCCCAAGCGCAATCCAAAGATTACCGGATTGGAAGTGGCAGGTAGAAGCATATATTGCGATGAAACCGGTGGTGATTATTTTGATTTTATTGAGTTAAAAGATGACGCCGCTGAGAAATTAGGCGTGGCTGTGGGCGATGTGGCCGGCCACGGTATTTCATCGGCCTTGCTCATGGCAACCGTGCGATCTTCACTGCGCCAGCGCCTTACGCTGCCTGGATCCATTTCACAAGCAATTACTGATGTAAACCGTCAGCTAGCGGTTGACTTCGCAGATTCCGGCCAATTCGTTACCTTGTTTTGCCTGACGTTAGACCCGGCCAATCAAATTCTGGAGTGGGTACGAGCCGGACACGAACCGGCTATACTGTATGATCCGACAAGGGATTCATTTTTAGAGCTTGCGGGCACCGGCATGGCGCTTGGCGTCGATAAGAACTTCCGATATGAGAAGCGTCGAATAGAAGGCTTTTCCAGCGGCGGGATTATCGTAATCGGCACGGATGGGGTCTGGGAAGCCCGCAATGATGGTGGTCAAATGTTTGGTCGAATGGCTATTAAAAACATCATTCGCGAATATTCAGCAGCCGGCGCCGACGATATCATGGATGCCATTTTTAGCCAGATTAATAAATACCGTAATTCGGCACACCCTGAGGATGATGAAACTCTTGTTGTCGTAAGGTTAGAATAAACAACCGCACCCAGAGTTCGGGAATTCTGCGGCCAATTATATTAAAGAATCTACATCAGGTATTTCAACAAACCCTATAATCTAAGCTGGGAGCCGTGGTAATATATCCCGCCAATTTTTCTTGAAGCTCAGCATTGACAGATAGACACAACACTCCGGGTAATATTCGTGCAAGGCTTTAAGATTTTTTAGAGGATCGTAATGTCTTGCCTTCTCATCTTTCTCTTTACCAACACTTTTGTATAGAAGATCGATGTTATTCGACATCCATGCTTCAACGACGATATCAATATTAAATTCTTTCAGCCTGTCAACGTTTTTGTCTTTTCCGAAGATCGGCTGGGTAACCACATATTTGGCGCCCGCGTCTATCTTTTGCTTCATTCGATTTAATTCAAAAGGCATTGGGTTATAAGGATTGAAGGCTGCACCCGTTATGAATTGGTCGGAATATTCCTTGTTAATGTATCGAATCAAATCAATGGAGGTTACCACACTCAGTTTGCCGCCAATGCTCTTGGCATCGAGCTTGGGCAACAGGGGCCCGCCGTCTCCTCTGAGAACGAGGATATATTTTAGCTTTGCCATGGCAGCCATTTGTAACAGCCGTCAACTCACTTTTGGTGTGAAACGTGTTCAGATTCATCACTACCTTTTCGGAATCCACCGCAAGATCTCTTAGATCAATGCTCTCCAGCGCGCCCAGCCGTGGTTGTCCCATGGGGTTATCCGGTATGGATATTCCGCACCCTGCATCGATTATCCTTCGAAACCGCTCAGCGAATCTATCCAGGAGACCCTCAATCTGATCGTCAGACGATCGTTTCGGTGTCAGTAACTCTACCAGATAGGAACAATTAAGCATGACAAGTCCCCTTCAGAACATTCATAGATAAACTTTATCCGTTCACACAATGAAAATAGGCTGCCAATTTTGTTTTGTCAAGATATCGTTTATTTGTTGTGTATTGCCATATATTCCTCATGCGGAAACTCCCTGCCGATAACTTGCTCGCGGCCGTTTCGTCCCAAAAGCTCAGCGCAAAATATTGGTTGACAAAATGGGTAGAATATCTGCTATACATTTAATCTTTGTCTAAAGCGAGTTAATGATCAGAGCGGAAAGAGGTTTATAGATCATGACGAACAACCCGACGATATCTATTCTTTTTCTTAAAGAAGAGGAAGATGTGTCTTTGGCATCTTTTTTTTCTTACCTCAGAGCCATCCCGCATATCCGGCTTGCGGAGTTACCGCAGCTGCCCCATGACTTGAGTTCTTACGATATCGTCGTCACCTGTAACACCCGGCATTCGGATGCTACGATTGATCGACTGACACAGTTTGTTAACGCCGGCGGCGGTTGGCAACTGTTTGTTAACTTGTCCGAGCGCCCATTACCAAAAATATTGGGGGTTCAGCAGGATCCGATTGGACCGGCCACTGAATTGCGTGTCCTGTTTGAAAATGCCGGGCATCCCTTAGCGACACGCTTACCGGATGCTGTTTATCTGAAAGGTCGTTATCATGCGCTCAGCAAAACAACCGATGATACCGAGACGATTCTTTACGCCGACTGGCAATACAGCCACAGGTCTGTCCTGACTCACCGAAAGGTGGGCAAAGGCAATGTTGCCTGCACTTCCTTGCAGGCCTATTCAGATCCGGTCTTGCAAAGAATTTTATATCGGCTGCTGTATCAGCTCGCTGGTCGCCGGATGGCAGGGAACCCGCTGGGAGTTGGGATATTGGGGTATGCGCCCTCCGTTGGCCGTACCCACGGTTTAGGCGCCGAAAAAACGCCGGGGTTAGCCTTGCGTGCTGTTTGTGATCTGAATCCGGATCAACGAGATCGAGCGCGAAGCGATTCGCCGGGCATCCAGACTTATGATTCATCCGAGGTATTCGCCGATGCAGCGGATATGGATCTCGTGATCGTGGCAACCCCACCCGATACCCATGCACAGTTGTGTCTGCAAATGATGCGAGCTGGAAAACATGTCGTCTGCGAAAAGCCTTTGGCCCTGAACTGCCGGGAAACCGACGCCTTGATGGAGATGGCAACAAAACAAGGTGTTCATTTGAGTTGTCATCAAAACCGTCGCTGGGATCCTGATTATTTAGCGATCAGGCAGAGCCTGGGGGAAGGGTTGATCGGTGACTTATTTTACATGGAATCGTTTGTCGGTGGTTTTCATCATCCCTGCGGATACTGGCATTCGCACGCACCGGTATCAGGAGGAACTTCATATGACTGGGGAGCCCATTATTTAGATTGGATTGTGAGTTTGATACCGGAACGGGTGGAAGCGGTTGTGGGAACCCGGCAAAAACGTGTGTGGCAAGATGTAACGAATGCCGATCAAGAGCGAATCCAGGTTCGGTTTTGCGGAGGAAAAGAAGCAGAGTTCATGCACTCCGATATCGCGGCTGCCCGCAAACCTAAATGGTTTCTGCTCGGCACCGAAGGCGCCATTGTCGGAAATTGGCGTGATGTGACTTCCCATGAATTCGATCCTGATTATTATTACCAGCGGCATGACATTCCCGCCACGGAAATGGTACCGGATTTAACGGTATTCCGTCGCCATCACAGCGGTGAGATAATCCGCATGAGTCCTGCAATCCCCGATCGAGATCACTATCGGTTTCACAGCAATCTAGCCGATCACCTGTTATTGGGTGAGCCGATTGCCGCCCCCCTGAGCGACTCGGTCAAAGTGGTCGCAATTCTGGAAGCTGCGGCCCGATCGATGGCACGCGGGGGAACAATGGAGGTGGTAAATGAAGGACCGGGTTAAATGGGGAATTCTCGGCAATTCAACAATTGCGCGCAAATGTGTCATTAGCGCCATTCAAAAATCCCGCAATGGTTTGGTGCATGCCCTTGGCACGCGGTCACCGGCTGACGCTGCAGCGATCGCGGCTAACAACGGCATTAGAAATGTTTACGAAGCCTATGAGGAGGTGCTGGAAGATCCGGCGATCGATGCTGTCTATGTACCGCTCCCGAATCATATGCACCTGCCCTGGACGTTAAAAGCCTTGTCCGCCGGCAAGCATGTCTTGTGTGAAAAGCCGCTGGCCTGCCATGTCGGTGAGGCCCGTGAGATGGCAGCTCGGGCAAAAGCGACCGGTTTGCTGCTAATGGAAGCGTTTATGTACCGTTTTCATCCCCGCAGCCGGCACATAAAGCGGATGGTGGATCAAGGTGACATCGGCGATCCCTGCCTGGTGCGATCGGCATTTTGCTATCATATGGGCAATGATATTTTGCAAAGCGGCGCTAATGCACGTCTAAAATTGGAAATGGGCGGTGGCGCCCTGCTGGACGTCGGCTGCTACAGTGTGAGTCTTGCACGATGGCTCATGGGCGCTGAGCCTATTGCAGTTCAGGCACAGGCCGTATATCATCTTTCTGGTGTCGACATACATTTGGTCGGCACGCTGCGGTTTGCAGAGGGAAGATTGGCGACGTTGGAAGCCAGCTTTCTATCGGCCCTGCAGCAAACCTATACCGTCGTCGGGAGCGACGGCGCCATTGATCTCCCCCATGATGCCTTCATACCCTGGGACAAGGATGCTGTCTACACCCTGCGCAAAAAAGAGGACGAGGTGGGCGAAGAACACGTTATTCAGGGAGCGGACGAATACCAATTGATGGTCGAAAATTTTTCAGATGCGGTTCTCGGCCGAGCCGAGCTCGATCATACGCCGGATGATAGTATCGCCAATATGCGCGCACTGGATGGATTGTCGGAAGCCGCGAAAACCGGCAATACGGTCCATTTAGAACCTTAGGATGCGGTTGAGAAAGGATTATTCAGATCGATGGCGGCATGAGCACTCTGAAAACCTTTAAGTGATTAGAGTAAGGATTGAGTCGTGCAAAAAGTTTTGGTTACCGGAGCCACCGGATTTATCGGCATAGAAGTATCCAGGCAGCTGGCTGAGCGTGGCATGCGCCCAAGGTTGATGGTCAGACGTCCCGTGCGCGGCCTGATGCTGAGAAACCTGGACGCCGAAATTATGCAGGCGGATATCCGCAGCGTGCAAAGCTTGCGACGAATCCTGGACGGGATTGATACCGTTATCCACCTCGGAGCCCGGGCGGCATTCGAACCCTATCCACGACTGTATCCATCCATTGTCAAAGGCTCAATGAATCTCATGCAGGCTGCGATTGAAGCAGGCGTTAACAATTTTGTGTACGGCGGCAGTTTGCTGGTTTACGGAGATTCCGCAACATTAATCGATCAAGAAACGGAGCCGTCGCCGGCCTCCGGTTATGGACGGGCCAAACTTGAGGCGGAATTGCGTCTCGAAGAAATGGCGACAAAGGCCGGTATCGCCTTTGCATCCCTGCGTTTGCCACATGTTTACGGGGCCCACAGCCTGCTTTTTGACCAGGTGCGTCGTGGCAAGGTCTTTTTCCCGGGAAGAGGTGATAATCCCTTTGCACACATCCATGTTGTCGACGCTGCCCGTGCACTTATACATGCTGCAAAAAACGATCTGTCGGGTATCTGGGTGATAGCCGATGAGCTATCGTGTACTTGGAATGAATATTTTGAGACCCTGCAAACCTACTACCCGCGCCTGCGAGTAATCTATGTTCCACAAAAACTATCGTATGTGGGGACACGTTTCTTGGACGCCCTATTTAGGTTAACAGCCCGGCCGAATCCCTACCCCAGCGGCGCCGTTTCATGCTGGAACCTGCGGTTACCGGTAATACCGGGAACCATGATCCAAACGATCGGTTTAGAACCTAAATTTCCAACGATTCACGACGGCATTCCTGCTGTCTTAGATGATTCCATCTCATTTTATTGGCTGCCGTCCAACCTCGACCGACTTTAAATTGACAAATCGAAAGCTTTATTTGTAACCTTGACCTGCCAATCTGTCTTTATATAGTGGAAGGGAGTTGTTAAGTTATAATGTTCTCCTTCTTAAAGTGGTGGTTCAGTGAATCTCAATGAGTTTACCTCCTTTCCTCATCTTCTGAACCACCACAAAACATCCCCCTCTCACTGTAAATAGAATCGCGCGACAACTGACCGAAATTAAACAAATTTTAGCGCATGGCATATCGTTCTTTTATCCGCGAGTGCATCTGAAGTCAGGATGAGTGCGGCAATTTCATCAATTGGCCGAATCACATAAAATTAGTTGACAATCCTGAATTATGTCTAAGTTTAGATCATATTAAGTCTATAAAAAGAAAGACTAATTTATACTGGAGGCCCTGATAAAGAGATAACTAATTTCTGTTCTAGTTAAATGGTAATTCCAAATATAAAGGGCCGGCAATTGATCGGCAACACCGTCAATATCCAAATACCATTCGTACTTGTAACGAAGGGTTAGCCTGGAAGAGTTCATCATAATGACCGGCTATTGAGATTTGGCTACAGCACGGGCAGCCAATATAACAATTGTGCCAAACGGCACAACGGCAGGCGGGATTTGCCGGATAACCGGCAGATCTGTCGTTTGTCGAGACTGAGTAGGAGGTATTTTATGCCATCCTTTGTTATCGCAGATAAATGCGATGGGTGCAAGGGTGGGGACAAGACAGCATGTATGTACATTTGTCCGAACGATCTGATGGTTTTGGACCCTGACGAAATGAAGGCTTATAACCAAGAGCCGGATCAATGTTGGGAATGCTTTTCATGCGTCAAAATCTGTCCCACCCAGGCTATTGAAGTGAGGGGCTACGCTGATTTTGTACCCCTTGGGAGCAGTGTTATGCCGATGTTAGGAACCGAAGATGTCATGTGGACCTGTAAATTCAGAAACGGGATCATAAAGCGTTTTAAGTTCCCTATCCGGACCACACCCGAGGGCACAGCAAATGCCTACAAGGATCTGAAGGGGAAAGATTTAGAGAGTGAACTTCTCAGCACCGAAGAAGCTGAAGGAGTCTCAATTCCGGTCCCCCAAATGAGCTAAAGCTTCAAGTGCCAACAAAACTTACCTCAACAGCACGGCGACGTAGACAGTGACAATTGTTTGCGCCGCCGTTTTAGCTTGATAATTGTGACATCTAGAAATTTACTGCAGGGGCTTGACATTGTCGAATTGTTGTCTACCTTATACTTTGACGAGTAACCAAGCTAAGCTTTCCGGAGTCCACAATGGAACACCCATATCCCAAACTCGATTCGATTCATTCAAAAAAACAGATTCTGCCCCTGGCCCTCGCATTAATCCTTATGGTACTGATCATTATCCTAACCCATGCTGTAGCCAAAGCTGCAGACACCACCAGATCCACAATGCTGGATAAAATTTCTCTGGAAAGAGTTTTTCCCCCTGGAAGAGACGGTTTTGGATACAGGCTCATATACTATGTACCCGCTCCAATTGAAATATTCTGGCGATTTAAAACTGACTTCGAAAATGAAGTTTTAACAACCAGCAAAGAAATTATCGAACATCGTATTGTCAGTTTCTCGGACAACAAAGTCGTCACCGAGAACCGTTATGCGACTTGGCCAAATCTAAGATTCCTGTGGCAGACGAATTTTGACTGGAACCAGTATAGACTGGCTTTCAAGCAATTAAATGTCAAAGACAGTCTCCAAGACTACCATTATGGCACAATACAACTCAGTCCGGCCGGCGATCACACCAAGGTCACGCAGATTGCATTTTTTAATTTTGTCGGAGCGTCATTGTGGGTAAAGTATCCATGGTACGGTGGTATGAAAACAACATTGACAAGCTTAGCCCGGTGGGAGCAAAAAACGGCGTTACGATACACGCGGGAAATTATGGTTACGACGATGAAGAATCCGGAATAGCTATGCCAAATTCCAGAAATTTCATTGAAAAAGAGCTGCAATGATCATGCTTGACATTTCACTCATTGTTTGGCATCATATCAAAAATTTAATTTTGCCATAACATAACCTTACTAATAGTATCCAGGATCGGTATGAAAGGTATTCTATTAATCCGAGCAGTGAACGGATCCTCAGAGTTATTATCTACGATGGATGCTCCCTTATAACCGAACCATTCTGACATTAAACCATTTTGACCATCATGTTGCAACCTAACTAATCGACCCAATTGGTTACAAGCTGCATTAAACCCAATTTAGCACGAACCGTCAAACTATGGAGGATTTATGAGCATTACCCATGAGCTGGTTGCGCACCATACGACCCTAAGACAACTTTATGCCCAATCTGAAAACGACCCTCAAGCATTCGAAGAGTTCACTCGCCACCTGATCGTCCATCACACCATGGAAGAAAAGTACTTTTATGATATTCTGAAAATGATACCTGGAGCAGAACACGATTCCTTGGAGGCGGTCAACGAACATCACATCATTGAACTCATCATCAAAGATGCAGAGGGCTTCCCACGTGAACACGAACATTTTCCGATTAAAATTGAAGGATTAGGGGAATATACCACCCATCATCTGGATGAAGAGGAAATGGAGATATTCCCATTGTCCCAGCAGATAATGTCTACCGAGGATCTTGACGCTCTCGGCAAGCTTTTTGTCGAGGCTAAAAACAAACTTTTGGGGATCAAGTTACCCGATGTTCCCGGTACGATTGCCACACAGACCGCCAAGCCTACCGCACATCCTCAAACACCTGCAGTCAGTCTCGGAACAACCACCGCGCAGGGTCTTGGTATCGGAAGCCTGAAAGCTTAAGCTGAATCAAATTTTAATGACATATAGTTTGTGAAAGGAGTTACGATGGATATTTTAAAACGAGAATTGGCCCCGATTCCGGCCGAAGCCTGGATGGAAATTGATGCACAGGCCATCCGTAGCTTGAAGGCAATCCTATCGGCCCGAAAGGTCATCGAAGTCACGGGTCCGATGGGAACCGATTTTCCGGGTGTCCCCGAAGGTCGCTTGGAATTTCCTAAGAAACAACCCCAGGATGGTGTAACCTATGGCATTCACAAGGTTCATCATCTTGTCGAGACGCGCATACCATTTGAATTAGATATTGTCGAATTAGACAATGTGGTTCGTGGCGCCAAAGATGTTGATCTTGCCAGTCTGGAAGAAGCTGCCAGAGACATTGCCCTGTTTGAAGAAAAAGTAATTTACCACGGACTGCCCGAGGCCAATATCAGGGGATTGGCGCTTTGCACCGAGGGCGAATGCCTTACGATGGGCTCAAAACCCGAGCAATTACTTGAAGCGATCGCTGAGGGCATTACCGTTTTTACCGGGCGTTCCGTCGAGGGGCCTTACGCTTTCGTCGTTGGACCGAAGCTTTGGAGCCTCATGTCGGCGCATTTGCAAGGCTACCCGGTGAAAATGCAGGCGGAAAATATTCTGGGCGGCCAGGTTGTACTCAGTCCATTTCTAACAGGCAAGCACGAAAATGAAGCCTTCATGTTATCGCAACGCGGTGGCGATATGGAGATTATCCTTGGTCAGGATATGGCAGTCGGTTACCATTCGCACAGTTCCGACAAGGTAAAGCTGTATTACACCGAATCATTCACCTTCCGGATTCTGGAACCGGCCGCAGTGATTCACTATGATGCTGTCAAGTAAATAACAGGCAACCCGTCGACCACTGCACAACGAAATGGTGCCACTTCCGCTGGAAGTCCTCCATTGGAGGTGGCATCTACACCTCCTTGATCCATGGGAATCTATTTCATCCAAGCTTGATGAACTCGTAAAAAGTCAAAATTCCTATCTATTGCTCTTATAATTAATTAAACACTTATTCTTACAGCCTGAGTTCAATGACAAAAAAACTATTGCTGAATCAGACATGACCGATGAGGCCCGCAAAGAAGCTATGCGAGAGTGGGACCGCTTGGAAGAGATGTCACCCCAGTCTGCCGAGTACTCCATGGTGAAAACCTATCTTGACTGGCTGTTGGATCTGCCATGGAATCGTTCCAGCGAGGACCAAACCGACATCCGTATGGCACGGAATGTCCTCACGGTTCGATTCTTTTCGAGTGATAGATTTCTGGGAACTTCCATGTAGGAGTTTTTACCCATCATATTACCATTACAGTTTTCCCATTTTATAATCCCCGAAATGCATTATAGTAGAATAGGAAAGTCTATTGATTTTAAATAGCCAAATTGATTGTAGGTGACCGATGAAACCATACAAAAAATACAAAACCACCGCTAAATCAAATTTCATCTCAGGTTATTCGACGATGTTTGTCATCCTGATTGCCTTTTTCTTGATGTTTTCTGTGTTAGCCTCTGCAATGGCAAATAAATCTTCGTTGGCCGGAAATATTATAGCGCAGGAAGATAGCTTCGAGGCGGCTTTGATCCCGCGACCGAGGTTTGCACCCGATAACGTTGTCCGCATACAACTTGACGCCTTGGCCAATAACGACCAGCCATATCGGGATGCAGGTATCGAGATCGCATTTCGGTTTGCCTCGCCGACGAACAAACAGACAACTGGTCCGCTGAGCCGATTCATCAAATTGGTTCACAATCCCATCTATAAACCGATGCTCGATCATCAAGCGGCCCAGCTTGGTGATTTGGTTGTAGAAGATACGCAGGCGTATTTGCCGGTTTTTCTGAAAGCTTCAGACGGAAAACGCGTTGGCTATATGTTTATGCTCAGCAAGCAGGAGGGAGGCGAATATGATCAATGCTGGATGACGGACGCGGTTTTGCGATTTGAAATTACATCTGCCTGACCCAATTTTTTTTGCATCGTTTTGTGAAAAATGATTTTTGTCACAATGTCTTTCTTTTACTGTTTAACCATAGGATCGGTCTCGAGGTTAGCGAATTACCTTTCTATTGTGGTGGTTCAGATAACCGGGTTGAGTTCAACCTCCTTCTCTCAGCCTGGCGAGGGCCACTGAACCACCACAAAACAGCCCAAACCCATCTGGTACTCATCAGCAGCCTTTTCCATTGGCGTAAACCGATTGCAAACCGTCCCTGTGTTTCTTCCCAACTACATACTCTTTAAAGGGCTTTTGGCTGCTCGGTTCACCGTAACTTCTTTGTCTGGGTTGAGACCTCTGTTTGTGGGGTTAACATTTTTTTCTTTACGGTTTTCGACAATCTGAGCATATCACACTATTGGCGGTGCTGCAGATATCATTATCAGTTTTCGGTTGAAGCCCGCGCTGCTCGCATCAAATTCCGCATCATAAATTGGTGGGTTTATAAGGTTTGACATCTAAATTCAAAAGCTGGGGCCAATCGGAAAATTAATTTTGACAATGTCGAATTATTGTTTATCATATGTCTATAAATTTGCATTTAAAGGTGGACTTCAAGGGTAGATTGGCTTGATGGCCATGTGCAAATAACATTAGAGATAATTGGAGATTGTAAAATGGTAACAAACGACAATTCCCCGGACAGTAAGGCTGTTGTCAAGGTGGATAAAAACAATATTCCTGATGAGATTCCGATTTTGCCATTAGATGGTCAGGTGGCTTTTCCAACACTGAACATGTCACTGGGAGTTTCTCCGGGGGCAACACCGCTTGTAGAAGCTGCAATGAAAGGGTCCCGTATCATCGGTGTTGTCGGCACCAAGGGTCAGAACGAAAGCGTTCCGTCGCCGGGTCAGATGTACGAAATCGGAACAGTGGTCCAAATTCTGTATGTCACTCGGGCCCCTGACAATACCGTGCTGTTGATCGTCCAGGGCCTAAAGCGATTCCGCATTGCAGAGTGGATCCCCGGCGATGATTTCTTGAGGGCCAAGATAAAACTGATCCCTGAGATTATAGAAGAAGATATCGAGATCGATGCTTTGCACCGCACGCTTCGCGATCTTGACTCAGGAAGTTTTCTCATTGGCTCTCGATGTGCCAGGCGAGGCCATCGATAGTCTGGCACGAATTAAGGACACGTTACATCTGGCCTATGTTGCTGCGGCTCACAGCGAAATCGCCCATGATAAACGACAAGCGCTGCTCGAGGAAGACAGCCTCAAGGCAAAATTACGGGAGCTGGTGAAGCTTCTGTCAGACGAAAAAGAAATTCTCTCGCTGGGAAAGAAAATTAAGTCGGATGCCAAAACTGAGATGAGCAAAAGCCAGAAAGACTACTATCTGCGGCAACAACTCAAAGCGATTAAGAAAGAACTTGGTGAGCTGGACGAAGATGAATCTGACCCAAATGATGTACAGGCAGCGAATTGCTGAATCCGATTTGACCGATGAGGCCCGCAAAGAGGCCATGCGAGAGTGGGACCGCTTGGAAGAGATGTCACCCCAGTCTGCCGAGTACTCCATGGTGAAAACCTATCTTGACTGGCTGTTGGATCTGCCATGGAATCTTTCCAGCGAAGACCAAACCGACATCCGTATGGCACGAAATGTCCTCGATGAAGATCACTATGGCTTGCGGGATGTTAAAGGATCGCATCGTTGAATATCTGGCGGTACGAAATCTTTTGGCCATCCGCGATGCCGATAAAAATGCAGATCTGCCATCAAACAAACCTTCCACTGCAACGGGTGCTATTTTGTGCTTCGCCGGCCCGCCGGGTGTGGGTAAAACGTCTCTGGGACAGAGCATTGCGCGGTCCATGGGCCGAGAGTTTACCCGTATGAGCCTGGGCGGCATGCGAGACGAGGCTGAAATTCGAGGTCACCGCCGGACCTACATTGGGGCGATGCCGGGAAGAATCATCCAGGCAATCAAACGTGCCGGCACCCGCAATCCGGTCTTTATGCTCGATGAAGTCGATAAGATTGGCATGGGCTGGCGCGGAGATCCCAGCAGCGCCTTACTGGAAGTTTTGGATCCGGCTCAAAATTCGGCATTTCGCGACCATTATCTGGATGTGGATTTTGATCTAAGCGATGTCATTTTTATTGCGACCGCCAATCAATTGGAGACCATCCCGGCGCCGTTAAGAGATCGTATGGAAATCATTCAGTTGGATGGATACACCGAACTGGAAAAGCTTCAAATCGCCAAACGGCATTTGATCCCGCGACAGCTGACAGGTCATGGACTCAGTGATAGCGACGTCACTTTCATGGATGATGCGGTTGGCAAGATTATCGGCGACTACACCCGTGAAGCCGGAGTTCGTCAACTGGAACGGCTCATCGGTGCCGTCTGCCGCAAAGCCATCGTAAAACTGACGACCAATACCTGGGAACACGTCATGATCACGCCTGAGCAAGTTGCCGATTACTTGAAGAAAGAAAGGTTTGAAAGTGAGATCTCCGAGACGATCGATGTGCCGGGTATTTCAACCGGTTTGGCGGTGACCAGCGTTGGTGGAGATATCCTGTTTGTCGAGGCCACCCGTATGGATGGTAATGGAAAACTGAAAGTGACCGGCCAGCTCGGCGATGTCATGAAAGAAAGCGCCAGTATCGCCCACAGCTATGTTCGTTCAAAGTCCAAAAGCCTGCAAATCGAACCGCAAGTATTTAAAGAGACGGATGTCCACTTGCATGTGCCGGCCGGTGCGATCCCCAAAGACGGTCCATCGGCAGGCGTCGCAATGGTGTTGGCCCAGGCCAGCCTGTACAGCAACCGTATCGTACGCAGCGATGTCGGCATGACCGGCGAGGTAACCTTGCGCGGGCGGGTGCTTCCGGTCGGCGGCATAAAAATGAAGATACTGGCAGCCCATCGGGCCGGATTGAACACGGTGATATTGCCGAAACGCAATGAGAAAGATCTTGAAGATGTGCCGGCCGAAGTGCGCGACACCATGAATTTCATCCTGGTGGACCGCATTGATGAGGCAATTGAGGCAGCATTAAAACCTACCAAAGACAGTATCGATGCCGCTGAATTCCGATCCTGATCATATCCTGATTCAACCTGGAATTGAGTTTTCACCGGCTACGGCTTCGTCCGAATTTTAATATCGTATTGAATGTTAAAATATGAATGACGCGGACGTCAGGTGTGTATTATTGACAATAACTTTCAGAAAATTGATAAAATTTGAACTTATTTTAACCATTAAATTGACAAAATCTTTGCAACAATTATTTTATGTTCTAACCCATTAATAATCTAATTACAATTTTTAGAAAGGAGCCCAAAAATGAAAGTAAAAATCCTAACGGTCGACAATCTTAACAATTTTTTTATCAGTAACAGCCTTGATCGCCAGTTCGCATACCAAGAAAGACATCGTCGACACCGCGGTTGGCGCTGGATCTTTTAACACCTTGGTGGCTGCCGTCCAGGCTGCCGATCTGGTTGACACCTTAAAGAGCGAAGGCCCGTTTACCGTTTTTGCACCGACCGACGATGCCTTTGCCAAACTTCCGGCGGGAACGGTGGAGGATCTGCTCAAACCGGAAAACAAGGACAAGTTAAAGGCCATCCTCACATATCATGTGGTCTCCGGTAAGTATATGGCAAAAGATGTTGCCACCATGAAAATGGCCGACACAGTCAATGGCCAGAGTGTCATGATCAGCATGGACGCGGGCAATGTCATGGTTGACAATGCAAAGGTTGTTCAGGCCGATATCGAATGCAGTAATGGGGTCATCCATGTGATCGACACTGTCATTCTGCCTAAGTGATCTTGTAAATTAGTAAGCAATTTCAGAACAAATCTGATTGTTCCTGTTCCCACATCGGTCAAGCGTCACGTCACTCGTAGGGGAGGATCCACAAATTTCCTTATACCGAGATCCTATGATGCTGTGACGCTTGATCACTTCCAAATTTCAACGCCACCAATCCGACAAATCCCCCG
This sequence comes from uncultured delta proteobacterium, assembly GCA_963723215.1. GTDB lineage: Bacteria > Desulfobacterota > Desulfobacteria > Desulfobacterales > JAFDCJ01 > JAFDCJ01. The sequence goes on along the minus strand of CAVRQG010000017.1, from coordinate 91,213 downwards.
CATCTATTTTAAAGGATGGATACGAATTTCAGTAGCCAAATTTCCGGGATCTCAAATAACAGTTTTTACCTATCATATTACCATCACAGTTTTCCCATTTTATCATCCCCGAAATGCATTATATTATATCTAATCTCGGAAAATATATGTGGATTCAAGCTGCTTAAAAAACTGAGATGAATTTGTCACTAATAGCTGCTGAGTTCCCCTGCTATTTTTTGGCCTCATAAAGATTACCGAAGATAAGTATGGTAAAGCATAAATAAGAGGAACCTATGCGAAAAAATCACATATTAATTTTAATGGGAGTTTTGACGATTTTCACTGCAGGGCTGTTATTGTTTCCCCAGCTGAGAAACGGCGGGGAAAAGAGTTCCGGAAACGCACTGGCGCGAACACCCTCAAGAACACCGATCCCCGTGGTAGTCGCCATGGCAACAACCGAACCGTTCACGGAAACATTGGAGGCACTTGGCACGGCCAAGGCCAATGAGTCTGTGGTAATCACCCCCACTTTGGAAGAACGCGTCGTCGACATTTTTTTTGAAGACGGCGACGCAGTCGATAAAGATCAAGTCCTGGTCAAACTGGATGACAGCGAAACCCGATACCTGCTGGCAGAGGTCAGCGCCACGCTCCGGGAGCAACAAAAGCAGTTTGAAAGAATTAGCAAATTGGCAAAGACGAACTCCACTTCACGATCCAGGCTGGATGAAGAGCAAGGTCAGCTGGAGATCGCAAAGGCTAAGGTAGCACATCTGAAAGCCCAGCTGCGGGATTACACGATTCGGGCCCCCTTTTCCGGAATTTTAGGCACCCGTCAAATCAGTAACGGTGCCGTGGTGGATTCGGACACGGTGATTACCACCCTGGATGACATCACCGTCATCAAGCTCGACTTTACCATACCGGAAACTTACCTCGGCGTTCTGGGAAACGGAATGAATGTTACGGCGCAAAGCCCCGCCTATCCGGATCGCAACTTCTCCGGCAAGGTCACCGCCATCAGCAGCCGCGTCGATCCTGATACGCGCACCTTGACGATCCGCGCCCAAATTCCTAATCCGGATCGTTTGCTAAAACCGGGCATGCTGCTGACCGTGGATCTGATCAAAGACCGTTCCCAATCGCTGATCATCCCGGAGGAAGCCGTGATCCTGGAAAAGGATAAAAAATTCGCGCTGGTGGTATCGGCCGAAAATAGGGTCGAGAAAACAGAGATCGTCACGGGCCGTCGAAGTCCGGGAAAGGTTGAAGTGATCAGCGGCTTGAATGCCGGGCATCGGGTGGTCATAGAGGGCATCACCCGCGTCAGGCCGGGCATTTCCGTCAACGTGGTCGAAACTCGCAATGCCGTGCGCCTTCCCGGTTAGCTTGAGAATTAGGTATACGCCATGTTCTTATCCGATGTGTCCATTCGACGCCCGGTTCTGGCCACGGTTTTCAGCCTGTTGCTGGTCGTATTCGGCATCATCAGCTTTGAGCGCTTGCCGGTAAGGGAGTATCCGGATATCGACCCGCCGGTGGTCTCCGTGGAAGCGAGATACCCCGGTGCGGCCGCAGCGGTCGTCGAAACCCGCGTGACCCAGATCGTTGAAGATGCCATCAGCGGGATCGAAGGCATTCGCTCCATAGATTCCGAAAGTCGCGACGGGATTTCCGAAGTTACGGTGGAATTTTATCTCGACCGGGACCTGGAGGCTGCCGTAAACGACATTCGGGACCGTGTTTCCCGCATCTTAGACGACCTGCCGGACGAGGCCGACCCTCCTGAAATCTTCAAAGTCGATTCCAACAGCAGCGTCATCATGTGGCTGAATCTGGTCAGCAATCGAATGGACGGACTGGCGTTGACCGATTATGCCGAACGTTATCTGGTGGACCGATTTTCCGTGCTGGATGGCGTTGCTCGCGTCTTTGTCGGCGGCGCTCGCCGCTACGCCATGCGGATCTGGCTCGACAGAAAGGCCATGGCCGCCCAGAACGTGACGGTTGCCGATGTCGAGCTGGCACTGCAAAACCAGAACGTGGAGCTTCCCGCGGGCCGCGTGGAATCGACCCGCAAGGAGTTCACCGTTCGGGTGACGCGTTTATTTAATTCCGCTGAAGACTTCGGAAGCTTGGTGGTTCGGCAGGGAGGCGACGGTCACCTGATCCGTTTGAAAGACGTTGCACTCGTGGAGCGGGGAGCCGAAGACGACCGCAGCGTTCTGCGTGGCAACCGTATCCCGATGGTGGGTCTCGGAATCGTGAGACAATCCAAGGCCAACACCCTCGATGTGGCCCATGCCGTAAAGCAGGAAGCTGTGCAGGTCAGGGAAACCCTGCCCGAGGGGATGGAGTTGATTCAAAGTTACGACACTTCCGTGTTCATCGAGGCGTCGATTATGGAGGTCTACAAAACCCTGGCCATCACCGCTGTTCTGGTGGTGGTGGTTTTGTTTCTGTTTTTAGGCAGCCTGCGGGCTACCCTGGTGCCTGCCGTTACCGTGCCGGTGTCTCTGATTGCCACCGTTGCCGTTCTGTCGATCATGGATTTCTCGATCAACCTGCTGACATTGCTGGCCATGATTCTGGCCATCGGCATGGTGGTGGACGATGCCATCGTGGTCCTGGAAAATATCTTTCGCCGCATTCAGCTGGGAGAACCGCCCCTGCTGGCGGCACTCAAGGGGACACGCCAGGTCGGCTTTGCCGTGGTTGCCACGACCCTGGTGCTCGTGGCGGTTTTCGTGCCAATTACCTTTATGCAGGGCAACACCGGGCGTCTCTTTTCGGAGTTCGCCATCGCGTTGGCAGCCGCTGTCTGCCTTTCGAGTTTGGTTGCACTGACCCTGTCTCCGATGATGTGTTCCCGGATATTGAAACCACGACCTTTGGGGATTTCTTCGAAACAGCCCCGGCTGACGACGCCTGCAGCAAGCGGCCGCAAAACGCTACGGCCGCTTGTTGGTGAACCTGATGCAACACAAGTGGGTTGTCGCCGTGGTATTTTTGATAATTTTAGCCTCAATACCCTTGTTTTATTCCCTGATCGATAAAGAGTACGCCCCTTTGGAGGATCGCGGCGCATTTTTTGTGATTGCCGACGGTCCTGAGGGCGCAAGTTTCGATAAGTCCTACGAAATGCTGGAGCGCATGGAAGAAGTCCTGATGCCGCTCTACGAAAAGGGCGAAGCGACCCGCGTGCTGCTGCGACTGCCGGCTTCCTTTTCAAGCACCAACGAAGTCAACAGCGTCCGGGGAATCGTGGTGCTCAGTCAGTGGTCGGAGCGTGACCGCTCCATGCAGGAGATTATGCAGGATGTCAATCGCAAACTGGCAGCTCTGCCTGGATACCGGGCCTTTTCGGTTGCGCGTCGGGGTCTGGGAGGCGGAACCGGCAAGCCGGTGGAATTCGTATTGGGTGGCAGCGACTATGATGAACTGGCCCGCTGGCGTGATATCCTGATCGAACGTGCCGAGGAAAACAACGGGCTTTCCAATCTGGAAAGTGATTACAAAGAAACCAAGCCGCAATTGGAAGTCATCATCGACAAAGATCGGGCCGCCGATGTGGGGGTGAGCATTGCTCAAATCGGACGAACCCTGGAAACCATGCTCGGATTTCGACAGGTGACCACTTACATCGATCGTGGCGAAGAATACGATGTGATTCTCGAAGGAAAAAACGAGCAAAAGCGCACTCCCACGGATATCCGCAACATCTATGTGCGATCGGAAACCGGTCGTGGTGAACTCATCCCACTCTCCAGTCTGGTGTCTTTAAGAGAATTTGCCGATTCAGCAGCCAAGAACCGCTTCAACCGCTTAAGGGCCATCACCCTTTCTGCGACCCTACAGGACGGCTACTTGCTTGGAGATGCACTCGCGTATTTGGAAAAAATTACGCGGGAGGAACTTGGCAGCGCACCGGTCATCGATTTCAAGGGGCAGTCTCGCGAGTTTGTGGACGCCTCCCGTGCACTGTTCTTTGCCTTGGGTCTCTCCCTGCTGGTCGTGTTTCTGGTGCTGGCTGCCCAGTTCGAAAGTTTCGTACATCCCCTCACGATTATGCTGACGGTGCCGCTGGCGGTGGCAGGCGCCCTGGTGGGGCTATACCTTGCCGGAAGCTCTCTCAATGTTTACAGCCAGGTCGGCATCCTGGTGCTCATCGGATTGGCGGCCAAAAACGGCATTCTGATCGTTGAGTTTGCCAACCAGCTGCGCAATCAAGGAAAATCTGTCTCAGAAGCGATACTGGAATCTGCCCAAACGCGTCTGCGCCCGGTCTTGATGACTTCGGTGTCTACTGCCATCGGAGCCGTTCCCCTGGTCCTGGCCAGCGGGGCCGGCGCTGAAAGCCGTTTCACCATCGGTATCGTTGTTATATCCGGGGTGGTGTTGTCCACTGCCCTGACCCTCTTTCTGGTCCCGCTGACCTATTCTTTTATGGCCAGATACACCTCGACATCCAACCGCATCGATCGCGAAATCAAAGCACTCGAGCATGACCTGATGAATTGAATCGCTGATAAAGATCTAGGTTGCTGAGCCGTGTGCAAAAACTCATTAACTCGACCTACGAGGCCCGCATTCTTTCTTTTTTCGCAATTTGTCTCATCAATTTCAGCACAGCGAGCTCCTTTGCCTTTGCCTCAACCTCAACAGTAATATCCAGCTTCAGCCAGCAATCAGGAAAGTCATCAAGATTGATATAGTCATGATGGTTTCGTGGATTTTCATCCTGCCAGCTTTTCAAGGGACTTGAAATGTGAAAGAGTGGCTCACGGTTCCATGTTCTTAGCGCTTCCCGTGTCGTGTCTGCGACATTTCGGCCGTCTGGCAGGCAGCGGTGATGATGCAGATCGTATACAAGCGGGATCCCCAATTTTTCGCAAACAGGCAGTAAGTCACGGGGTGTATACAATCGATCATCGTTCTCCAGGGTCAGGCGGTTGCAGACATTTTGCGGTAGACCTCTAATTTGCTTGACTAAACGCTTCAGGGCCTCATCCTTCTTCCCATAAGCACCGCCGGCATGAATATTGATCACATCAGCGCCAACCCATTCCGCGACCTCCGCCTGATAGTGTAGATCGGCAATCGATCGATGGGTGACCTCAGGATTCGGGGAGGATAGAAGAATGAACTGGTCTGGATGGAAACTTGTTCGCAGATCATATCGCCGGCAATAAGCCTTGCATTTTCTAAATGCATTCACAATTTCTGTCGATTGGGGCAAGTCCTCTATCGCGTATCCGAGTTGCGGGTGCGTTTTGAGCGGCAGAATCTGGCTGTTAATCCGAAAGGCACCAATACCGTTATGTCGGCAGAATTGAAGTGCCTCGAGCAGAGACGCCGCGTTGTGCAGACAAATATTTGATAGATGATTCAGACGTACATCGGCTGAAAGCTTAACAGTATACTTCGCTGTTGTTCGGCGAAATTTTATCGGCACTTCGCGAAAAATACAGCACAATCCCCAACGAATCATAATTGACCTTTCGATTGCCTTTAAATACCTATATACAAGCTATGCCCCGGCCATTTTCAGTTATCTTTATCTTGACCCTTGTTTATGCAGCATTGGGGTCGATTCAGATTCTACGAACATTCGGTCCATGAAAAATGGGTCGTCAAAATGACGCTTGCCCGCGAAGGCCACTGCATGACGACCCCACTGGCGCATGGCTCCTGGTGAAAGAACACCTGTCGGCCAGAGAATGAACCGTTCCAGTCTTTTACTGCCTGGAGCGATGCTGTCCTGGCCAAACATGCTCCGTCGATCGTTTTTCAGATAGGAAAGGCTTCGCAGCTGATCATAGTCAAGAAGTGAATACACTGACATTGTGGACTTCAATTCGCGGGATAACGGATAAAGGTGCTGAACGTAATGGGTTCGGCTTTCCATGGCGACTGCCATCAGGTCTTTTGAAGCGTTCATGGCAGGTGCCTCGAGAATCAAGGGTGGTTCCGCGTAATCTATCTGGGCACGAACTTGCAATCGATCTGTGGGGTATGCCTTATAGTAGCATCCGCAATTATGCATTGTCTCGTAAACCAGCGGATTGCCGGAATTGTCCAAAGTGACGCGGTAATTTAAGCCATCCAGTTTCCCCCCTAATATGTCGAAAGCACCCTCCTTGGGTCGCGCGGGAAACCAGATGATGTAATTGAGTTGGGTGAAAATTTCTTTTGCAAAACGTGTGTAGGAGAGTAGGGTGTAGGTAACAGGTTGGTCGGTATTAACAGATAGAACACCGCTGTCGGTATAAAATGGTTCGCCGATTCGGTCATAGTCGCCTTGGAACTGGATTTCCCATACCGGCGCGTACATTTGGAAAAGCGCCTGCCGATGTTCGGCAGTGTATATGGGGATGCCCAATGCATCTCGCTCTGTTTGCTCGACGATTCGACCTGAGGACGGGATTTCGATTTTCTCGGCAGGAACATAGTGAATAGTCTCCCAATTGGCGGGAGGCTCAGCTGAAAAACTTTTGCGGGCCTCGGCATGCCAACGGGACACTCCGTATGATACAAACAAACGGGTCAGCGGGTAAATGCCCAGTACCCTGCGAAGCGTAATGTAATCGTCGGACACCGAAACGCTCTCCCTCAACTTCTCCTGATGGTCGACATTCTGAAAATCCGAGGCCCTTAAGAGGTCGCCACAGGTGGCCACCTTTCTGTATAGTCCGGCTCTGTCGTTGACTGAGTCAAATGAGGCGACAGCCGAATCGAGCAGGTTGGCAATTTCATACTTGCGAGCATCTCGATCTGATGCTTGCATGCGGTCCATCCATGCAGCAAAGGCGGCTTGGTTGTCAACCTCATCTCGAAACGAGGCGATAAATCGATCCACCCTCAAATATGGATACTTTTTTACCCGGAAAATACCTGGATCAAGCACATTAGCTTCCTTGATTTGCTTATCCAGTGATGCAAAAAAATCCGCACAACCACCGACTGACCCGGTTTCACCAACGCGATCCGATCGGGTTGGCACTGGTATGGTTGCGCAGCCGGCTATAAAAAGAGCAGACAAACAGGATACCAAAATGCAATTGAAGATTGAGCGGCGGAGTCTGTCCATGCTCTATACCATTCTTTTGGATGGTGATTGTTGATCGACCACTATTTTTTTGTTCAAATGAAAGCGTTTTAATTTTGTAAAGGGAAACAGCGGATATAGCAAGAAAAAATTCAGGCAGAGCGGATGTTTGCTCTGCCTGGCCGACTTAGCGTTTGAAAAATGAGGATTAGCCGGTCGAAGCCGCCCGAATGCGCATAAACTCACCAAGATTGTCCATGGTCAACAATCCCACCAGTTTTTGGTTTAAGGTAACCGGCAACGTGTGACAATTGCATTCTTTGAGTTTGGCGAAAGCCGTTTCGAGCATATCCAAAGAGTTGACTGTAACAATGTTTTGTTGCATCGCCGATATGATCGTGGGATGTCTATCACGCGCCGCCAAGGCCTTTAATAGGTCTGTTTGAATTAAAATTGATGAAAACACATCTGGATTATGTAAGGCGGAATTCTACTGGCGTCAGGCCACCTGCTGGAACTGATGAGATATCATGCGTAAGGGCAATTAAATAAAACTTAACACCCATTGAAAGGTTGGTTGCCCTTATCCGCGATTTAGCCAAAGTGCGGGGACATTCTGGAGGCGGCACCCGGAGTCGAACCAGGGGATAAAGGATTTGCAATCCTCTGCCTTACCACTTGGCTATGCCGCCATGTTGAACTTTCTCTTACCCTAACATGAAGCGCGGCACAATGGAAGATGAAAGATAACTTTCGATCAAATTCAAGCAAAGGAGGTTTCAAACATGGCTCTGATCAAAGAAAGTTGCGAAAAGGAGACGCTGGAAGCGTGGCGAACGTACACAGCAACTTTAAAAAAATCCCTGGATACACTGGAAAATGGTAAATACGACGCTTCAGAAATTTCAGCTTGATCTTCGATCGCTTCATGCTTAGGGTATTTTATAATGAATTTTTTCGTATTTTGGCATAAACTCCCAGGCGAGCGTGCATACCGCTCCGCGGTGCTTCAGGCTTGGCTCTGGGAGCTATGACTCGACAATCATAATTCAATACATAACGGGTTCTTGAAACAATCGTTAGCAGATCGCGGCCGCCGAGGACAAACGCCAAGAAGAAAGGATAAGTAATGGATAAAAAAAATATTTTTATTGTGGGAGGAAGTTCTGGGATTGGATTGGAACTGGTAAAAGTTCTCAGCGACAACCAGCACGAAATTTATGTGGGATCGAGAACCGATGACAAATTGGCGGGGATTCCCGGCGTTCACCATCTTGCACTCGATATAAAAGCCGGAGCGCTCGATCTGGGAAGTTTGCCCGAAACACTACAAGGACTCGTATACTGCCCGGGCACGATCAATCTCAAACCATTTCAGCGCCTTACCATCGATGATTTTAAAGAGGATTTTAACATTAATCTTCTGGGAGCGGTCAAGGTAATTCAGGGTTGTATAAAGCAGTTAAAGAAATCCCAGACGGGTGCTTCCATTGTTCTATTCAGCACGGTGGCGGTAAAAACCGGGATGCCCTTTCACGCCTCAGTGGCCAGCGCCAAAGCTGCCGTCGAAGGGTTGACCCGTTCGCTGGCTGCCGAATTTGCTCCACGGATTCGAGTGAATGCAATCGCTCCTTCTCTTACCGATACCCCTTTGGCACAGAATCTATTATCCAGTGAGGAAAAACGCAAAGCATCGTCAGATCGTCATCCGCTAAAAAGGATCGGAACACCACGGGAAATTGCCCGTGCGGCGGCTCATTTGCTCTCAGGCGCCGGTGCCTGGATCACCGGTCAGGTTATTCCCATTGACGGGGGCATGAGCACGTTAAGAACCTTCAGGTAAAGAAAGTCAATCGGTGGAAAAAAATGGGGCAACCGCCCACCGATGATTGATATTTATTTTAACCTAAATAATAGTAAAGCCCGGCGCCAAGTGGTCTCAGACGTTTGATGACGGCAAAGACGATAAAACCATTGTGCGAACACTGCTCGTCTCATTTTTTGGAAGCATCGGTCGAACTTATTTTCATTAGCGTATTCAATTCATCTCCTTCAATTTTTTCTTTTTCGAGCAATATTTTAGCGCCATTGTCGAGAACATCTCTCTTTTCCCCTAAAATCTCCATCGTTCTTGCATACTGATTACCGATTATCTCTCTGACCTCACTGTCGATCATCTCGGCTGTCGCCTCACTGTACTCGACGGCACCCTCCATCGGAATATTGAGAAATTGATTTCTTTTCTCTCGGGCGAAGTACACTTGCCCCATCTTGGCGCTCATGCCGTACTCCTTGACCATGCTGCGGGCGATATCCGTCGCCCTGGCCAAGTCGTTGTGTGCTCCGGTGGAGATATCTTCAAACACAATTTCTTCAGCAGCACGTCCCCCAAGCAAGGTTGCAATTCGGTTAAGCAATTCGGATTTATTCATCAGGAAGCGATCTTCGGTGGGTGTCTGCATGGTATATCCCAAAGCGGCAATTCCCCGCGGTATAATTGATATCTTTTTGACCGGATCGGTTCCCGGCAATGAGCTTGCAACAATGGCATGGCCCATCTCATGATAGGCCACAATTTCTCTTTCCTTTGGATTGATCAGGCGATTCTTTTTCTCGAGACCGGCGACAACTCTTTCAACCGCTTCTTCAAACTCCGGCATGCCCGCTTTCTTTTTGCCCCTGCGCACCGCCAACAGCGCCGCTTCATTGACCAAATTGGCCAGATCGGCACCAGCCATTCCGGAAGTCAATCCAGCCAATGTACCGATATCCAGATCTTCCTCAGACTTGATATTTTTAATGTGAACCTTTAAAATGGCTTCGCGTCCCTGTTTATCGGGTCGATCCACCAAAATATTGCGGTCGAAGCGCCCGGGCCGCAAAAGCGCCGGATCCAATATTTCCGGTCGATTGGTGGCGGCCAGCAGAATAACGCCGATGTTGGGATCGAATCCATCCATTTCCACCAGGAGCTGATTGAGGGTTTGCTCGCGTTCGTCATGTCCGCCAGTCGTACCGAACCCACGCGCTTTTCCGAGGGCGTCCAGTTCATCGATGAATATGATGCAAGGCGCCTTTTTGGTGGCCTGTTCAAAGAGGTCTCTGACCCGAGCTGCACCGAGCCCCACGAACATTTCCACAAATTCCGAGCCGCTCATGCTGAAAAACGGCACCCCGCTTTCTCCGGCAACGGCCTTGGCCAGCATGGTTTTTCCGGTTCCCGGTGGTCCTACCAGTAAGGTGCCTCGGGGTATTTTACCGCCAATCTCGGTGAATTTTCCAGGATCCATCAAAAACTCCACCACCTCCATCAGCTCTTGTTTGGATTCATCCACTCCCGCGACATCTTCGAATCGCACGTCGATATCCTCCTGCATGTAAATCTTGGCCTTGTTCTTGCCGAGGGTCATAAAGCCGGGCTGCTGGCCGGTCATGCGCTTCATTAAAAAGAACCAGATCCCAATAAAAATGAATATCGGAATCAGCCAGGAAAACAAGTTGGCAAGAAATTGTGATTCGATTTCACCTTTAAACGGAACGTTGTATTGCTCTAAAAGCTTCGAAGTATCCGGATCAACCCTCACGGTCCTGAACATGATTTCTTTGGCTGCGCCACTTGCCGCATCATTCATTTTCCCCTGAATCTGATTGGCGCGAATGGCCACCTCGATGATCTTGTTTTCTTTCAGCAGAGTTAAGAATTCACTGTAAGGAATGGTTTTAATCGCAAATGCAGATACCAGGAGATTATGAACGATCAAAACAACCCAGATCCCCAAGACTACATACCAGATTGAAACCTTATGGTGTTTTTCCATCAGCCCCCCCCTTCGTTGGCAATGTATCGATCTAAATCATTAATTTTCATGCAAAGTTCAGGAAATATATCGGACCCGAATATACCGGATTTTTTAATTATTTCCGATATACTAAGAATTTTTTCATTTTAATCAAGTATCACTTGAGTATGGGAGCTGAATAATTAATCGAACGAACACACAGCTTGTCATAACGATCGAATTTCCTGGCGCATAAAGACCGTATAGGAAACTGCAAAGCAAACAATGGTAATAGCGACAAGGGAAATGATATAGGGCACAACGATCAGAACGCTTTGACTCAAACTCGGCGGTCCCGAAAATCGCGAGATCGACAAACTCTCCATCGGCCCCATGGTCACCATCGAGCGGGCTGATTTTCGCATGGGATCAATAATCGTCGCCGTTGCATCCGTATAAAGCTCCATCGGCGAGGTGAGGGTAAACGCACAGGTTTTTTAACGACCGGGGCCAACCTACTTGACTATCTCTGATTTTATTGAGTTTGCATCAGGGCTTGTCAATCAATGATTTCGATTGGACCTGAACCCTAACCTTTTAACCTTGAACCCTGAACCCCTGAACGGAAACATATTTTTAAATTTCATCTGACCGGATTTTAGCCTGTTGGCCGAAACAAGACGGTAATATGAACGTTTCGTATTCCGAATCGATCCAGAGGGATCATCACGGCATGATCTCTTGTCAGACCCGCCGGAAATGCCACGGAAACCGGCATCTCTCCGCAGATAGTCCCCTCGCCGGCACATCGCGTGCATTCATAAAATCCCACTCCCCCTTGACCTCGACAAGACGGACAGACAGCTTGGGCCGGTACCATTATCCTGGCATTGCCGCCTCGACGGGCCTGCTCAGACGTGAGCGGTACCTCAAGCGTCAGGTCTTTAACCCGACCGGATTTTGGTTGCTCTAAACTGGAAAAATTACCCCACAGCCAATCGAAGATCTCGTCAAATGAAGGGTTGAATGACTGAAAAGATCGCACAGGTGAGACTTCACCCAGATCGACCGTGCCCTGCTCGGGAATCAGTGGTTCGGGTTCGGGGTAGTCGGTACGTCTCAAGGGGGATATTCGCGATACTTTTCGGATGTTCTGCTCATATTCACGCCGTCTTCGGCTATTTCCGAGCACCGCGTATGCTTCCTGAATATCCCGGAATCTCTCGCTGCCACCTTCATAACGATCAGGATGAAACTCCTTAGCCAGACGACGATAGGCGCTCCTGATTTCATCCCCCGTCGCGCCCGATGAAATCCCAAGAATTGCAAAATAGCTTTTTGCCATGACAAACCTCTTCAACTAACCTGTTGTAACTTCGATCCTTTTCGTTTCAGACGATTTTGTCTTTCGTAGTTTGATTTTGAGTATACCTTTCTTGTAGCTCGCATCCACTTTATTCGGATCCACTTCTGCAGGCAGTTCAATGGTCCGGTTGAAATACCCGTACGACCTTTCAAGGCGATAATAGGTTTCCCCCTCCTCTGTTTGCTCCTGTTTTTTTTCGCCTCGGATGTTTAGCAGTCGCCCATCTATGGAGATATCAAGATCTTTGGCTTCTATTCCGGGAATTTCGGCCTTGACGATGATATCTTTTCTTCCTTCGCTGACGTCTAATTTCGGCCCCCACTTTCCTTTGCCGAAAACAGACGCGGCCGGCATAAAATCCGGTTCAAAAAATCGGTCGTACATCGTGTCGAATTGACGACGCAATTCGTTGGCCTGATTTTCCTTGTTTCGTTTCCACGGTAAGATGTTAAACATGTCTACCACCTCCTTGACAGATAAAAGTGCTCCTCATCTTTTTGTGAAAAGTATAAGAATCTATATTTTTTGGGTTTATGTTTATGCTCAATTCGGGTTGATCAGATTAGAATCTAATCGCTGATGAAGCTAGGGAGGTGTTCGGGGGATGTACCTGCATCACGTCACCTCCTATTCATCAGCCCGAATTGGCACCAACCAAACAAAAGGCGAAAGTAAGTTATGTGATATATAGACCCGCTTAACGGTTTTAGACGGAGCCGGAATTAGGCAAAAATCTTTTTCGCTCAGGCTTTCCGGCTCCTTGTGCCGGTTAGCCGGTCTTGACGGCAATCTTTTTAGGTGTTGCCTTTTCCACTTTCGGCAGCGACAGGCGCAGGACGCCGTCGTTTAATTTCGCATCAATGTTTTCCTGGTTGACCAGCTCACCTAAGGTAAACTGCCGGTAATACCTGCCGGTCTCGTACTCCACCAATATATCTTGCTCGTCAGTGTTATCAACCGGAGCTATATCCGCCGACAGGGTCAAGGTGTTGTCGCGAAGATCAATGGTTAAATCATCTGCCTTAACGCCCGGCATGTCGGCAAGCAGGGTAATCTCTTTTTCCGTCTCAAATATATCGACAGCAGGGGTGAAGACCAGGCCCGGGGTGGTCTGCTCGGCAGGACTGGCCACCTCTTGCTTTTCTCGTACCTTAAGCTCTTTACTCTGTGAATCAGCCATTGCTCGATCCCTCCTTTATCAAATTTTATTTCATGAACTCACGGTAATCTGTTTGGGCTTTGCAATCTCTGCTTTTGGAACCACAACGGTTAAAATACCATTTTCCAGTTTGGCATCAACGTTGTCGCGGTTGATATCACCGGGAAGTCCGATCATCCTGGAAAAAGTGCCGGCTTCGCGTTCCCTGCGGTGATACCTCGCACCGTCTTCTTCCGATGCAATCTTTCTTTCACCGGAAATTGCAAGGTTTTGTGCCGGTAACCTGAATATCGAGCTCATCGCCTTTGACTCCCGGCAATTCGGCACGAATATAGTAGTTTTCTTTGTCCTCGGATAAATTGGTCAGCGGGAACACACCGGCTTGTGTTGCTTGAAAAGGATCCCTTGTTTCTTCAAACAGCCGGTTCATTTGCTGTCTCATTCGTTCCAGTTCTCCAAACGGACTTCTGAATTGCCAGGTCGGCACATTAAACAATCTGCGGTAAATCATTTTTGCACCTCCTTATACTTGAGTGTTAATTAGTAATGTTGAGATTTTTACATGTTGATAACTCACTTATATTCATATGATAAATGTCCAATATTCATGTGTCAATATATGATAAAAAAAATTTAAATTATAATTGATTGTCAATAATGGGACCGGCTTTGAAAAAAGTAGAAAAAATAAATAAATTCGAATATAAAGACAAATCCATGCCGAGACCGACAACGCTCGATCTGCGGGGGCGGCAATCCGTACGGGCCACTTTCGACTTTCAGAAGCCTGTATTGATGCAATCAGTATCCTATCAGCCCAGTTGGGGATTAAACAAAAAAAATGAGAATTTTGAGCTGAATAAGAGGAATGTTGTCGCCTGTAACGGCTACGGACAAAGAAGCAGTTGACAATCAATCTTCAAATCCATAGATTAGATTTTAAATTTAAAGCAACGCGGAAATTCTCTGTTTTCCCGCATCTTTCCGCCACTTGCAAATGCCTTTCAAGTGTTATACGCCCTTACAATGATGAGGCCGGATCCGCTTTCAATGAGAGGTTTTTCGGACCGATTTGCGCCCCATTTAGGAACGAAAGAATTCGACTGCAAAGAGACAAAGATATGCCCCCAAATGACAAACATCCAGACGAGATAGCCAAAGAAATCGAATTAGAAAACAGGGAATGGCTAGAATCGCTCGACTATGTGTATGAAAATCAGGGTCCGGACCGCGTTCGGCAGCTGCTGCGCCGCCTCCAGGCGCAGGCCCAACGGCGCGGGGTCCATTTCCACTACACTGCCAATACCCCTTATATCAACACCATTCCCGTTGAAAGCCAGCCGGTGTTTCCGGGCAGCCGTGAAATCGAGCGCCGCATAAAGAGTATCATTCGCTGGAATGCCATGGCCATGGTTGTGCGGGCAAATCGCCAACATTCCGGCATCGGCGGACATATCTCCACCTATGCCTCCTGCGCGACCCTGTACGAAATCGGTTTTAATCATTTTTTTCGGGCCAAGACGGCCAAACATCCCGGTGATATTGTTTATTTTCAGGGGCATGCGGCCCCCGGCATCTATGCCCGCGCATTTTTGGAAGGCCGCATCACAGAAAAGCATTTGGAAAATTTTCGGCGCGAACTGCAGCATGAGCCGGGGTTGTCATCTTACCCCCACCCGTATCTAATGCCGGATTTCTGGCAGTTTCCGACGGTTTCGATGGGATTGTCGCCGATCATGGCGATTTATCAGGCACGCTTCAACCGCTACCTGGAAGATCGCAATCTGGCAAAACCTACGACCAGAAAGTCTGGGCCTTTCTCGGTGATGGTGAGTTGGACGAACCCGAATCGCTCGGCGCCATCACCCTTGCATCCCGCGAGCAACTTTACAACCTGATTTTTGTTATCAACTGCAATCTGCAGCGACTCGACGGACCGGTGCGCGGCAATGGTAAAATTATTCAAGAGCTCGAAGCAGCCTTCCGCGGCGCCGGCTGGAATGTCATTAAGGTTATCTGGGGTCACGATTGGGATCCACTGCTGGCCGAGGATGAGCACGGGCTGCTGGTCAAGCGCATGGAAGAGGTCCCCGACGGGCAATACCAGAAGTATTCGGTAGCGGGTGGTGATTACATTCGAAAGGATTTTTTCAGTAAATACCCTGAATTGACCCAGATGGTTCACGCCTACACCGATGAGCAGCTGCAGAAACTGAGGCGCGGCGGTCACGACCCGCAGAAGGTTTACGCGGCCTACAAGGCAGCCGTGGAGCATAAGGGCGCCCCGACGGTCATACTGGCCAAAACCATCAAGGGCTACGGCCTCGGCGAAGCCGGTGAGGGTCGCAACGTCACCCATCAGCAAAAGGCCCTCAACGAGCAGGAATTGCGGCATTTTCGCAGCCGGTTCGGGATTCCCATACCGGACTCGGCCATCAACGAGATGCCCTTTTATCGTCCGGCGCCCGACAGCGAGGAAATGAAGTACCTCCAGGAGCGACGTCGCGAGCTTGGTGGACTGCTGCCCGCACGCTTTGAATCGGTGCCGGCCTTTCGCCCCCCGGGCAGGGAAATGTACGCGGAATTTTTCGAGGGCACCGCGGATCGGGAGGTGGCCACCACGATGGTGATGGTACATCTGCTGGGCAAGCTTTTAAGCGATAAAAAGATCGGCAAATACATCGTGCCCATCGTGCCGGACGAAGCCCGCACCTTCGGCATGGAATCCCTGTTTCGCAAAATCGGCATTTACTCGCATGTCGGGCAAAACTATGAGCCGGTGGACAAGGAAAGTCTGTTGTACTACAAAGAGGTCAAGGACGGACAAATTCTCGAAGAGGGCATCACCGAGGCCGGAGCGATGTCGTCCTTCATCGCGGCCGGCACGGCCTACTCGACCTTCGGCATCAATATGGTTCCGTTTTTCTTTTTCTACTCGATGTTTGGCTTCCAGCGGATCGGGGATCTGATCTGGGCTTCCGGTGATGCCCAGACGCGCGGTTTTTTGCTGGGTGCCACCGCCGGGCGCACGACCCTGGCCGGCGAAGGTCTGCAGCATCAGGACGGCCATTCACACATCCTCACCTACGGCAACCCTTCGGTGCTGGCCTACGACCCTGCTTATGCCTACGAAGTGGCGGTCATCGTACGCGAGGGGTTACGCCGCATGCTGGAAGACGGCGAAAACATCGTCTATTACCTGACCATCATGAACGAAATCTACAAGATGCCCGCTATGCCGCAAAACGTCGAGGAGGGCATCCTCAAAGGGATTTATAAGTTTCGGGCCTCCGACAATAAAAGGGCCAAAATCAAGGCCCACTTGTTCGGCAGCGGGACCATTTTAAATGAGGCGCTCAAAGCCCAGGCGCTTTTGGAAAACGATTATGGCGTGGCCGCGGATGTCTGGAGTGTCACCAGCTACAAGAACCTCTACTGGAACGCCACCGACACCGAACGATGGAATTTCCTGCATCCGGACCGGGAACCGAAATTGTCATATCTCCAGCAGCAGCTCATCAACGAAAAAGGCGTTTTCATTACGGCATCGGACTATCTTAAAGCCCTGCCGGGCTCAATTGCCAAATGGCTACCCGGAACGTCGATTTTGCTCGGCACCGACGGCTATGGCCGTAGCGACACGCGCGATTGTCTGCGTGATTTCTTCGAGGTGGACGCCCGTCATATCGCCTATGCAGCCCTTGGTGCCCTGGCGCGTGAGAAGCGGGTGAAAATGTCGCTGGTTAAAAAAGCTCGCAAACAACTTGATATTGACGCGGAAAAAATAAACCCCTTGTTCAGTTAACGGTAATCCGCAAATATTGTTTTAAACGGGAGGCATAAATTAATTAATCCGCCAAACCTATGATAAAAACCCAGTCTTCAGTGTTCAAATAACAATTTATTATCCTGAATGTGCTATTTTTCAGGGCGGAGTAATTAAGGAGTCGGTATGATAGAGGAAGTCAAAATTCCAGAGATCAGTGAGAATGTCGAATCGGGAACAATCATCCAGGTGCTGGTTGAAGTCGGTGACATGATCGACATCGACGACGTGCTGGTTGAGTTTGAAACGGAAAAAGCGCTGGTCGAAATTCCTTCGACGGTGAAAGGCAAGATCACGGAACTGCTCGCCAAAAAAGGCGATGAGATGAAAGTGGGCGATGTGATTGCCAGGGTTGACACCGAGACCGAGAGTCGGTCCGACGATAAAGACACAGCGGAATCTGAACCCGCAGCCGATGACGCCCCAACAAAGGAAAGAGGAAGAAGAACCAGAACCTGCCGAAGAGCCACCGGCAGCCGAGGCGCCCGAGGCAGTCAAGGCCGAAGTCGCCGAAGAAGAACAAGATGCCGCTCAAGCACCGGAAAAACCTGCGGCCGCTCAGAAGCCGGCAGGTGCGCAAAAGAAGACCGCAGACCGACCCGTCCGACCGTGGACCGGCACCGGCCACACCGTCGGTGCGTCGTTTTGCGCGCGAACTGGGTGTCGACATATACGACGTCAAGGCCTCCGGAACGGGTGGCCGGATTTCCGAAGACGATGTCAAAGCCCATGTCAAAAAAGGCGAACGACCGGATAAGACGGTGCCATCCGGAGCCGCTGCAGCGAAAACCACCGCTGAACCGGAACTGCCCGACTTCAGCCGCTGGGGCGAAGTCGAAACAGTTGAGCTGGATGGCGTGCGCCGTATCACGGCGGCCAACATGTCGATTGCATGGCGCAGCGTGCCGCATGTCACCCAATTCGACCAGGCGGACATTACCGGTTTGCAGGAATTTATCACCAAGAACGCTGAAAAGATCGCCCAAAACGGCGGCAAATTGACGGTTACGGCCATCCTGGTGAAAGTCTGTGCCGCGGCGCTTAAAAAGTTCGAACGCTTTAATGCCAGCATCGACCCGGCCAACCAGCGGCTGATTCTCAAAAAGTATATTCACATCGGCATCGCCGCCGACACGCCGCGTGGCCTGCTGGTGCCGGTGGTTCACAACGCCGATCAGAAAAGTATCAGCCGGCTTGCCGCTGAAATCACCGATCTGGCCGATCGGGCCCGTAACAAAAAACTCAAACCGGATGAAATGGAAGGCGGAACCTTCACCCTGTCCAACCAGGGAGGCATCGGTGGGGTCGCTTTTACGCCGATCGTTTTCTGGCCCCAGGCAGCGATCCTCGGCGTCAGCCGGGCAACCGTAATGCCCCGCTATATCGACGGCGAGTTCAAGCCGCGCAGCCTGCTGCCCCTAGCCCTCTCCTTTGACCATCGGATTATAGACGGGGCGGATGCCGCGCGTTTTTTGCGCTGGGTGTGCGAAAGTTTAGAGCACCCGTTTACGATGGTGCTGGAGTAAAGATCCGGGTCCATAGAGCCCGGCTTTGTTCCAGCCCGGCGGGGTGATATGCTGGTAACGTTTAGCAGCCGTGATCGTTTTAATCTTTGGCATAGCCGATCAACTCTGACCTGGCTCATAGGACCAGGTATTCAATATTCAAATAAAGAAGGCTCTAGTATAATGTCAAGCAGGTCGGATCGACCACCCCTGCTCACGACCAAGGAGAAAGTTCAATGGCAGACAAAAAAACTCATCTGGCGGTGATCGGGGGCGGCCCCGGCGGATATGCCGCTGCGTTTCTGGCGGCCGACCTCGGAATGGAAGTCACCTTGATTGATCCGGAAATTAACCCCGGAGGTGTGTGTCTCTATCGCGGATGCATTCCGTCAAAAGCCTTACTGCACGCCGCCAAAGTTATCGATGAGGCCCGCGAGGCCAAGGCCTGGGGCTTGAATTTCAGCGGGCTTAAAATCCATCACGCCCGACTGCGGGAATGGAAAAACGAGGTGGTCGCCAGGCTGACCGGTGGATTGGGACAGCTTGTCAAACAGCGCAAAATCAATTATCTGCAGGCCACGGCCGCATTTGAGGACAACCGGACCCTGGCCGTCAAAGCAGTGGATGGCGGTCAAAGCAGCCTGGCATTCGATTATGCGATCATCGCCACCGGTTCTGACACGGCGCGCATCCCCCAATTTGAACTTGAGTCTGATCGTCTGCTCGACGCCACCACCGCCCTGGATCTCAAAGAAATTCCCAAGAAACTCCTGGTAATCGGCGGCGGCTACATCGGCCTGGAGCTTGGAACCGTGTATGCCGCCCTGGGCACCAAGGTGACGGTGGTGGAAATGACCCCGGGACTGCTGCCGGGTGCCGACCGCGATTTGGTCAAGGTTCTGCAAAAACGCCTGGCAAACCGGATGGCCTCGATCCTGCTGAAAACCACCGTCAAGTCGCTCAAAGTCCAAAAGAATGGCATTAAGGCCACATTAGAGGGCCCGGATGTCGGACAGAATGCGCGCATTTTCGACAAGGTTCTCCTGGCGGTCGGACGACGCCCCAATTCCGCCGACCTGGGTTTGGCCAACACTTCTATCGAAGTTGACGGCGGGGGGTTCATAAAAGTAGATGCCCAGCGGCGCACGGCTGAAGAACATATTTTTGCCATCGGCGATGTGGCCGGCGAACCCATGCTGGCCCACAAGGCTTCGCATGAAGGACGGGTGGCAGCCGAGGCCATCGCCGGACGCCGGGTGGTATACGAACCGGCGGCCATACCGGCGGTCGTGTTTACCGATCCTGAAATTGCCTGGGTCGGACTGACGGAGAAAGAGGCCGCTGACCGGGGCATCGCGCACAAGGTGGTCCGATTTCCTTGGGCCGCCTCCGGTCGAGCCGCCACCCTGGACCGTGATGACGGGCTGACCAAGCTAGTCATTGATCCTCATAGCGAGCGCATCATCGGTATGGGTATCGCCGGTTCAGGCGCGGGCGAAATGATTTCCGAAGGTGTTTTGGCCATTGAAATGGGCGCCAATGTAACCGATGTGGGCCTTACGATACATCCGCACCCGACCCTCACGGAGACCATCATGGAAGCAGCCGATCTGTTTCATGGCACCGCTACCCATTTTTATCAATCCAAACGAAAATCACGCTGAATGCTGTGAATTTTCAGCCTATGTAAGCCAATATTTATTTAATTTCATACCTGCTATTGTGTCAAGTAAAGGCGGCACGTTATTATCTGTCACTTAAAAATCACCAAGAAAGGGTATTGACCACCATCAAGAATTGGATTGCGTGTTCAAGGCGACACCTGCGGGTTCCCCATTGGCGGGTAATGGCGGTGATCGGGTCATTGATGCCGGGGGAGAGCGCACGAACGGCGATTTCGACCAGTTGACTGATGGCAAATTCCACATCCCGTTCCAGGGTCCGTTCCGGTCCCACAATGAAGATGGAATTGATTTTTATTGATAGCTTCTGATCGACTTTTAAGAAGCCTTGCCTGATTTTGGGCCTGCAAGCAGCCACACAACAAAACCGATTACAGGTAGAACTAAAACGAGAACGATCCATAAAACCTTTTTCCCCGTAGATGCCTGGCTCTGAAATGTACTGACGATCGCCCAAATATCGGCCACAAGAATAATTAAACCGAAAATACCACCGACTTCAAATCCCATATTGTCCTCCTCTTTACATCTTTAAGATGTTTGTAAATTCCGGCAGAAAGTTAGCGATAACAAACAGTTAATCATTTAATAGTGTATTGTCCAGTGGATGCATACTGAATTTTCGGTTGATATTAAGGCAGAACATGATTATCCTGAATCAAATCTTAAATTCAATTCAAATTAATGAATGAGGGTCGAGCTAAGGACGGATTTTTGTGCAAGGCAGGGTTTTTACCCTGCCTTACTTATATGTCGGATAGATTTGAATCTTAAAATAAACATTGAGGCATGATTAAACGGCCAATATTGTTAAATCAAACGCGGTACTATTGATTACATGCGTTGGATGATTTTTGTTGATAATTTGAAAAAAAAAATAGAAAAAGATCTGAAAGGTGATCACAATTATTACCTTTCCAGCATTCAGAATAATTTGTGCCAAAATATAAACGCCCGTAAATTGCAGCCGAAGAAAGGGCATTAGGTAATGAAACCCATAAGAATCATTTTAATTTTATTGTTTGCCGGTTTTTTGACAACGGTGCCGTATACCAACGCCCAGGATAAATCAGAAGCTGTGGCAGAAAAGAAGCAGCCATCAATCGCCATATCCGATAAAATGGACGACGTGATGATCCGGGAGGCCACCAAGGTCAAGGAAGAGTTTCAGCAGAAAGCGCGATCGCTTTTTGACCGCATCCCGCTTGGCTGGGATATTACTACCATCACCTACCTATACGATCTGGCGGTGTCACTACCGGGAAAAATCCCGGTCTTGACCCGTTTTGTGATCGAGCAAGGCCGGGTGCTGGGTGTGATCGGATCCATTCTTGTGTTCGGTTTTTTTGTCGGTGTCTTATACAGCCTGCTGGGTCAGCGGCGGGTGATGAAATGGGTGGAACGTAAGGTTGACCCGCTGTCTGCATATATTCCGGAAGCCACCTATCCTTTCGTTATATCCGGTATCAGGGTGGTGGTTTCTGCCTTGATCCCGCTGTTGCTGCTCGGGACATTTGTGCTGATTAACGCCATGATTACCTATTCGGCGGTCTGGTTTCAACTCATCGGACGTCTGCTCGGGTTTTGGGCTGCCGGGGCCCTTTTATTGCGGTTGTTAAAGGAATCGCTTACCCGGGACCTCTTCAAGGGGACTGCTCAGTATGGTCGGACAATTTATCGCTGGGCACGACTGGCATCACTGTATGCGATTTTCGGCATAGCGGCATACTGGACGGCGGAAGTTTTTGAAATCCGCGAAGATGTGCTGGCACTTTTGCGGTTTGCGATATCGGTCTCCGTCATCGTCGTTTTATTGATACTGCATCTCAACAAGAAAGCCTTCATGTCGCTGCTGCCGGAACTGCCGATTCAAAGCTATATGTGGTTTCGAAAGCTTATAGGAAGATATTACTTTCCCCTGCTACTCGTGTCCTTTCTGGCAGCTCTGTTATGGTGCTTCGGATATCGATCATTCGGCCGGCTGGTCTTGATCAAAATCTGGTTTACCGGTGCTGCCTTTATGGTCATCATGTTGCTGTTTAATTCCCTGAAGCGCTATCTGGACAATTGGTATCGCAGACTTGACCGTACCGATGAGGACGCCCGGATGTTTGTCGGCGCACTAAGGTCAATTCTTAAATATGCCACGGTTGTGGCAACCTTGATTATCGTTTTGAATATGCTCGGATTATTAAATCCCCTGCAGCGTATTATGTCTTTTCCTATTTTTCAACTCGGCGATACCACTGTCACCTTCTGGCTAATCATAAAAGCGATTCTGATTCTGCTGACCATTGTCTATGTTTCCCGTCTGGCCCAATCTTACTTCGATTACAAGGTGTACCCCTCTTTTGGCATCGATCCCGGCCTCGGATATGCCCTCAACACCGTATTCAAATACTCTGCTCTGGGGATCGGATTTTTAATTGCGCTGAAGATCCTGGGCATCAACCTCCAATTCCTGTTGGTGTTTGCCGGCGCCATCGGCATCGGTGTCGGCCTCGGACTTCAGAATATGGCCGCCAATGTGATTAGCGGCTTTTCAATTATTTTTGGTGGCAAAATCCGCAAAGGTGACTGGATCGAGGTCGAAGGCATGATGGGTCAAGTAACGGATATCTACCTGCGGGCCACCAAGGTGCGGACCCGTGACAATATCGAATATCTGGTACCCAATTCCAATATGATTTCAAACACCATGGTGAACTATACCCTGTCTTCGCCGCTGATCCGTATAGAACTGCCGGTCGGTGTTTCATACAATGCAAATCCGCGCCAAGTTGAAAAGATCCTGGTGGCGGCAGCCGAGAATGAACCGCTGGTGGAAAAAACCCATCGGCCGGTGGTTCGCTTTGTGCAGTATGCCGACAACTCCATCAATTTCGAGCTGCTCGTCTGGATTGACGTCCGCAAAACGCCGCGACGCAGGATTCGAAGCAATCTTTATTTTGTGATATTCGAGGAGTTTGCCAAAGCCGGCATTGAAATTCCGTTTCCCCAGAGAGATGTGCATATCCGTTCTCAGGCGGGTTCTTCCTAAGCAATTAACGATACATATCTGATTCCATAGTATTTTCCATTTGTAAATGGCGTGATCGCCAGACGTTGTTCTCATCGGCAAAACTTTCGATATTGAGATTTGAGATTTGGTTCACCATTTTCATGTCCTCAAGAGCCAGATCTTCCTGCCCCATCTTTGTAAGGAGGTTAGCTCGGCTGAAAAATGCTGCTCCGTATTCCGAGTCGATCTCAATGGCCCGATTAAAATCTAGCAGGGCCTCGTCATCATCTCCCGCCATCTCGCGGGCTAACCCTCTAAGGTGGTATGCCTTGGGATGTTTGGAGTCAATCTCAATTGCCCGGGTGAAATCGCCCACAGCTTTGTCGGTATCGCCCGTTTTTAGGTATACCGATCCTCGGGCTAAAAGTGCCAGCTTGTCATCGGAGTCCACATTGATGAGTTCATTCAGAAGATCAATGCTGATGCTAAGCTTGTTTTTCAAAAGGTTTGACATTGCATTTGTAAAGAGTTCTTTTTGTCGATCTGAATTTTTCATGATGACCTCCAAAATTTAGTTTTGATTGGTTATTTCAATTTTGTATAGGTTGCCTTATATTAGACAAAAATAAGACGAAAAAAGCGCTTTGTCAATGATTAAACAATTTCATATCGCGACTTCAATCAAGCAAGGGTTTGGTTTGGAACGGTTAATACGGGTGTTTTGCAACACTTGGTCGGTGAGAGCGCGCCCGACACTTGGCACTAGATATCTTGTATTTTATAGGTTTTATAATTGTGACGAGGAGAGACCGTCAGAGACAAGGTTTTTAGTGTTTTGTGTCTCGGGTTCTAATCCTCATAATACCGTTTATTTTCCAGTGAGCGTACGATGCTTCATCGGACACACTGCTTGGTATTGCAACCTCCACATTATTAAGTTGTGTATAATTTTTGATTTATTTTTGTTGACAATTTAATGAATGGCATTAGGTTACATCGTGAGTTGTAAACGCAAAAAAAAGCTTTCTAACCTGAATCTATAAAGATTAAAGGAGCAAAAAATGTTTAAGACATTGATCACCTTAGCGGTTTCAGGAATTCTTGCAGGGACACTTGTGAATGGAGCGATTGCTGGCCACAACTATCACGGTTACGGCATGAAAATGACTGAAATGTCTGAGATTGACAGCAATGAAGACGGCGTGGTCACATTTGAAGAGTTTAGTGCGCCCACCGTTGACAAACTCAAGAGCGGATTCAAAATGTTGGACACAAACGGTGATGAAAAGATCAGTTCGGAAGAATACGATGAATTCCTGAGAGTTCACGGATTCGAAAAACGATCTGACAGTTAGAATTGTCCTCTCTCATTTAGAACATGGGGATGCAGTCGCGCCTCTCCTGAAACGTATTCTTATTTGGCGGGTCATCCCCTACCCACATGCGTTATTTCGAAAATCAGACCTAATCAGGGAGACTGACAATATGGAATCTGAAAAAAACGTAATCGGAACCCCGCTGGAGGTTTGCAGTCTATCACCCGCAACCGGATTTGGCCGCAACGGAAGCTGCCAATACGCCAAGGGTGATTTTGGGATCCACGGCGTTTGCAGCGAGGTGACCGAGAAATTTCTACATTTTACCAAAAACCGCGGAAATGATCTTTCCAGTCCAAACGAATTGCACGGATTTCCGGGTCTAAAGCCGGGTGAAAGATGGTGTCTGTGTGCTTCGCGATGGCGGGAGGCCTTCGATCATGGTGCAGCCCCACCAGTTGTATTGTCGGCGACCAACGAAGAAGTTTTAAAACATGTTAATCTGGATGACCTTCTCAACCATGCCGTCGATGTCAAACAGTGATTGGCAGTGGTTGGAAAACAAATGTCGAAGGGTAAGAGCAACGATTTGCTGTTGACAGACGACCTTGATTGCAATAACTACTTAGCATCAACAGGTGGTTGATGCCATTCGTTCCGCCAATATCAAAATACCCACCGTTGTCAACAGGAGGCTATCCTCAGCGTTTTACTCAAGCCCTTTCACCCAATGTGTAATGTTGGGCATTTCGGAACCTGATTAATATAGCAACCCGGCTCAAAACATTGTAGCCTTCCAACCCTGAAACGATCGGTTTACGTATGAATAATTTATTTCCAAGTCAACTATCACTAGTTATTTGCATTCTATTGGGGACTACCCATGTTCAGCTTGCGTCGGCGGATGGACCTGATAAAGTGTCGCCCTGTCCGGAGTCACCCAATTGCGTCTCGAGTCAAAGCACGGATGAAGCACACTTTATCGAACCGCTGCATTATTCCGGCAGCCCTGCCGATGCCAGGCAAAAACTCATCGCCATCCTGGAGGGTATGAATCGTGTGCGATTAGTGAAGGTTGAAACCGATTACATCCATGCTGAATTTCGATCTTCAGTATTTCGCTTTGTCGATGACGTAAAATTCTGGTTTCCCCCCGATAAACCCCTCATTCATGTAAAGTCAGCATCTCGCAAAGGCTATTACGACTTTGGTGCAAACCGTCGGCGGGTGGAGCGCTTACGCCTAAAATTTGAAAGTTTGGCCAAATAAGTTATCCATCAGGGTCAATGACCAGGCGCCTTAAAGAATTTTGTGCGGGTCAAATGCATCACGCAACCCGTCGCCAATGTAGTTGATACTCAAAACGGTTAAAAAAATCATGAAACCCGGGATGACGGCGGTCCAGGGGGCGGCAAATATCTGATCGAGTGCATTTTTGAGCATATTGCCCCAGGTTGCCGTAGGCGGTTGAATGCCGAGTCCCAAAAAGCTGAGACCAGACTCGGAAATGATGGCATCGGCGACACCCAGACTGGCCGCCACAATGATGGGCCCTAATGCGTTGGGCAAGATATGGCGGAACATGATCCGGCCGGTGTTGGCACCCAGAACCCGGGCCGACTCCACATATTCCTGGTTCCTGATTTCTAGAAACGATCCTCGCACCAAACGGGCAACGTCCATCCAGCCCAGAATCCCGATCACGACCACCACCCGGGCCACCGGCATTTTGTACAATGCGCCGAATATCAGAACCACAATCGGATTGTCACTAAACGGCGGGCGCATGAAAATGATGGCGAACAGAATCAAGACGAAAATTCTGGGAAAGGCAAGGGCAAAGTCGGTAAAGCGCATCAGGGAATTGTCGATGGTCCCCCCGAAGTAACCCGCAATGGCACCGATGAGTGTTCCGATGGTAACGGCCACCAGCATGGCAAACACACCGACGATCAATGACACCCGGCCGCCATGCATGGTGCGCGTAAACATGTCACGTCCCAGTTCATCGGTGCCGAACGGGTGCTCAAGACTAGGAGGAGACAGCATATTGTTTAAATCAGGGGTTTCCGGGTCGTAGGGAACGATTTGATCGACAAAAACAACCAGCAGGACGATGACAGCCATGATGACCATTCCGAACACCGCCATCTTGTGGCGCAGGAACTGACGAAGGGTCATGTACCACAGTTTGTTTTTATGTTCTTCGTAAAATGCGCTCTTCTCCATAGGAAACCTGTCAGCTATAAGTAATTCGGGGATCAAGGATCCCATAGATGACATCCGCGATCAAGTTGGAGAGAACCACTAGAAATGCAATGGCCGCCACGATGCCCATGACGACAGAGTAGTCGAAACGGGTGGCCGAATCCACAAACAAGCGACCCATTCCGGGCCAGGAGTATACGGTTTCGGTAAAAAGAGCACCGGCAAACAATACCGGCAGATCGATGGCAACCACTGTCACCAGGGGAATGGCCGCGTTTCGAAAGGCATGCTTGTAAATGATGACCCGGTTGTGTAGTCCCTTGGCAGCCGCAGTTCGAATGTAGTCCTGATGAATCACTTCGAGCATGCTGGTTCGTAAAAAGCGGACATATTTGGCGGCAATCAGGGTCGACAGGCTGAGCACCGGCAGAAACAAATGGCGAAGACTGTCGATAATTGAAAATTCTTTTCCCAGTGTATGCATGCCGCCGCTGGGAAACCACCGCAGCCAGATGCTGAATATGATGATCAGCAGCAGGCCCGAATAGTAGACCGGCATCGAGCGCCCGACATAAGTCAGGGTCGTGGTGATATGATCGAAGATGGAATACTGCCGGGTAGCCGAAATGATGCCCGCAGGAATGGCAATAATCAGCGCCAGAATGAGGGAAAGTCCTGTCAGGTAAAGGGTGTTGGGCAAACGATCCCAAATTTCCTGCAGCACCGGACGTTTGGTGGCAAAGGAATATCCCCAGTCGCCGCGCACAAAATTTTTCAGCCAAGCCCAGTACTGGATGGGAATCGGACGGTCGAGCCCCATCTCGTGCCTCAGACGCTGAATGTCATCCTGGGAAATCTCCGGATTGTTCTCATAAGCTGCCAGTGGTCCGCCGGGCAGCATTTGCATGAGAACAAAGGTGGCAAAGGTGATGATAAACATCACCGGAATGGCCGACAACAATCTGCGTAGAAAAAAAGTATACCGCATCGTTCTTTTTAGTTTTTAATAAGAATAGATTTTATACCCCTGAAACGATTAGCCAATAACAAATAGCTCTTAACCGGGACGCTAAGTTGCGCACCGCGCCTGGTAAGTCGCGGTGCGCAGCCGGGAGGAAGTTATCCGTTGAATGACCGCTATTCGACGTACCAGTCGGCAACGTTCCAGGTTGCGACAGCATCGATGATGCCGTAGCCGTTGGGTATCCAACCCTTGACGTTGTTGCGGAACGCATGCACGTTTACGCGTCGGTACAGGTAGATATGCGGAATGATCTCAGCCACCCGCGCCTGGGCATTGCGATAGGCTTCGGCCCGTTTTTCAAGGCTGGGGGCTTTTCCGGCCAAATCGAGCCACTTGTCCAGTTCGGCATCCCGGTGGCGGGTGTAATTGTATCCACTGCCGCCGTTGGCTTCAGTAGGAATATTTTTCGAATGAAAATATCCCTCGAACTGCTGGTGGGGGTCGATTCCAGGACCCGTGGTATACATCAGAATGTCGTAGCGGCCCTTCTTGCGGTCGGCGTCATTGGACCAGGATCCGAACAATACCGAAGAGGGCACGTTCTCGATGTAAAATTCGATGCCGACCGCTTTCAGTTGGGCCACCAGGACCTGCTCCACCATCTCCCTGAGCTTGTTGCCGGTGGTGGTGGTGATTTTCAAACGCAAGCGGGTACCGTCTTTTTCACGAATACCGTCCGCGCCCGGTTTCCATCCGGCCGCCTCGAGGAGTTGCTTGGCCTTTTCAGGATTGTACTCGGTCGGCTTGACATCGGGATTGTGTGCCCAGCCGTCGGGGATTTCGGTGGTGCCGGGCCGGGCCTTGCCATACAGGAGTTTGTCGATGATGGTATCCTTGTCGATCGCGTATTGAATCGCCTGGCGAACGCGCAGGTCGGCCAGGATCGGATGGGGGTAGTCCGGATTACCGTTGTTGGGCGCCAAAGGCGTGCTGTGGTTCATGATCAGGCGTTCGGAAACCAGGGCATTCGACAGGCACAATGATATTTCCGGATTTTTTTCCATCATCGGAATCTGGGCCTCGATCAGGTCCCATACCCCGTCGACGTCACCGGCCTGGATTTGGGCAATACCGACTTCCCGGCTGGGAATGATCTTAAAAAAGAGTTTGTCGATCTTGACCTTGTCGGCCTCACGATAGTGCGGATTTTTTTCCATGGTGATGTGATCGCCCGAAACCCATTCGGTCACCCGAAAGGCACCGGTACCCACCGGCATCCGGTTGTAGGGCGCGTCATTCATGTTGTCGAGCTTGCCCAGGATATGCTTGGGCAAAACCGGGGCAAAACGGGTCAGATAGGGGGCATAATATTCTTTGTACTTCACAACAGCGGTATGGTCGTCGGGGGTTTCGACCGATTCGATCAGTTCATATCCCGATCGGCTTTTGACCAGGTTTTTGGGATTGATCAGGGCCTCCCAGGTAAACTTGACATCGGCTGAAGTGAAAGGCTGGCCGTCGCTCCACTGAATGCCTTTTTTCAGCTTATAGGTGATGGTCAATCCGTCTTCCGATACGCCGCCGTTTTCCACGCTCGGAACTTCCGCCGCCAACACGGGAACATACTCGCCCTTCTCATTCACATCGATCAGGTACTCGGCAAAGGGCCGGTGAACATAGGTTATGACGGTTTGCACCCCGATGTAAGTGTTGAGGTTTTCCGGTTCCTGGTAAATGCCCATCGTCACGACTTTTTCGGCTGCGGTAACCGATGGAACGCCCATGGCCAGGCAAAGGATGAGAACTGCAAGGGCTGCTTTTTTCATCATCGAACCTCCTTTTCAGTAATTGTGGGGTTGAAAGTGTGGGTTGCAGCAGATAGACAGACCCAATCAGCCTATCCGCGGACCACGTATTTTGTTTATGCGCTCGCAACAGAGTTGAGTCCTGGGGAGATGAAAGCTCACCTGGAACCTTCCACTCAAAAAGAGGAATAAAAATTGGAAAAACTTATGGGTCCCGATGTGAGAATTATGACCGCCCCAGTTTTGCGTCGATATAAAATCAGATTTGCGAAAGTTAGTCAAGAAATAATTGTCGTTCAATGATTGAAAATTGATTGCACCGATTCCCGGGGTTCGCGCGGCGGCGTTGATCGACCTGCTAACCGGCGGTCCTATCCCAGGGATAGGTCATTTAAACAGTTAATTGCATGGAATAAATAGCTTGCTTATGAACTAGACTTTCCTTCAATGGTGTTGGCCTTCAGTTGCAACTCAATCAGTGTTCAG
Organism: uncultured delta proteobacterium; assembly: GCA_963723215.1. Classification (GTDB taxonomy): domain Bacteria; phylum Desulfobacterota; class Desulfobacteria; order Desulfobacterales; family JAFDCJ01; genus JAFDCJ01. Next base: position 61,083 of record CAVRQG010000017.1, on the reverse strand, counting down.
GATTCGGGATTCGATTTTTACTGACACCTGAAACCTGAACCTGAAACCAGGAACAGACTTGACAGATCTCCTAAATCGCGTTAGGTAAATCCAAAGTTTAGGGTGAATACCCATAAATCAAAATGATTTGTGAACTGAATAGCGCATGAACGCCACCGACAGCTATCTGCTTCAGATAAAGGGTTTGAAAACCCACTTTTTTACCGATGATGGGGTATCACCGGCAGTGGACGGTGTGGACTATGAGGTGCGCAAAGGTGAAACCCTGGGGGTGGTCGGAGAGTCCGGCTGCGGCAAAAGTGTGACGGCGCTTTCCATCATGCGGCTGATCCCGGATCCGCCCGGCAAGATCAGTTGCCGGCGACATCGTCTTCGAGGGCCAAAGTCTTCTGGCCCTTTCGAACGAAGAGATGCGCAGGATTCGCGGCAACAAGATATCGATGATCTTCCAGGAGCCGATGACTTCCCTGAACCCGGTTTATACGATCGGCAACCAGATTTCCGAAGCCTTGCGGCTGCATCAGGGACTGACACAAAAAAGACGCCCATGACCGGTCGATAGACATGCTCCAACTGGTGGGCATCCCGTTACCGGAACGCCGCGTGAATGAACACCCGCATCAGCTCAGCGGCGGTATGCGCCAACGGGCCATGATTGCCATGGCCCTGTCGTGCAATCCCAGCCTCTTGATCGCCGACGAACCGACGACCGCCCTGGATGTCACTATCCAGGCCCAGATTTTAGACCTGATGGTATCTCTGAAAGCGGATCTGGATACGGCCATTATTCTGATCACCCATGACCTGGGGGTTGTGGCTGAAAGTGCGGCCCGGGTGGTGGTCATGTATGCCGGCAAGGTCGTAGAAGAAGCGGATGTCTACAATATCTTCGAACATCCGCTGCACCCTTACACCGAAGGTCTGCTCGAATCGATCCCGCGTATTGACCACAGCACCCAAAAAAAGGCACGCCTCAAGGAGATCCAGGGAGTTGTGCCGATTCCGTCACAGTTGCCGGCGGGGTGTCATTTTCATCCCCGCTGTCCCAAGGTGATGGATGTCTGTCGACATGAAACCCCGGTATTAAAAGAAGAAAAAGCGGATCACCGGGTCCGTTGCTGGCTTTACAGCTGACAGATAATTAGAGCAAACATCCGCTCTGAACAGAGGGTAAAGACACCATGCCCGAACCTATACTGGAAATCAAACACCTGAAGAAATATTTTCCCGTCAAAGGCGGTTTCTGGTCGAAGACGATCGGGTACGTGCACGCGGTCGACGACGTCAGCTTTTATTTGAATAAAGGGGAGACACTCGGCCTGGTGGGTGAGAGCGGTTGCGGCAAATCGACGACCGGCCGCGTGATTCTAAAACTCCTGGAGCCCACTGCAGGCAAAATCCTATTTGAGGGACGCGACATCAGCCGGCTGGACCGCCACAGGCTCAAGTCCCTGCGCCGTGAACTGCAGCTGATTTTTCAGGATCCCTATGCTTCCCTCAATCCGCGCATGACGGTCGGCAGCATTGTCGGGGAAGCGTTTATAATTCATAACGTCGGCAACGGTCGCGAAGTTGAGGACCGCACGGCAGCGCTGCTCCAGAAGGTCGGCCTGCACGCAGACCACATGCGCCGCTATCCTCACGAATTCTCAGGCGGCCAGCGGCAGCGCATCGGTATTGCCCGAGCATTGGCGCTGAATCCCAAGATTATCGTGGCCGACGAACCCGTATCCGCGCTGGACGTCTCTATTCAGGCCCAGGTCATCAACCTGCTGCAGGACCTCAAAGATGAATTTCAGCTCTCCTATCTGGTTATCGCTCATGATTTGAGTGTGGTCGAGTATATGAGCGATCGGGTGGCGGTGATGTATTTGGGTAAGATTGTGGAGATGGCGCCCGGCGACGAATTGTACGAAAATCCCAGACACCCCTATACCGAAGCCCTTCTTTCGGCGGTCCCCATCCCGGACCCACGCCTGGAAAAAAACCGTCAAATCCTGCAGGGTGACGTTCCCAGTCCCATCAATCCGCCATCGGGCTGTTACTTTCACCCCCGCTGCATCTATCGTCAGGATCCATGTTCCCGATTGAGCCCTGAATTTTTTGACACCGGCAACGGCCATTTTGTTGCATGCCCGGTGCGTGCCGGCGGTGAGTTCCTGGAAGATCGGCACAGTCCTTCTTAAACTATTTCCGATATCCCAATTGATCTTAAGTTTTTGTACCTTGACCGAGGTGCCGCTCAATGTATGTTGTGAGTTGTGTATTGTCAGTTGCAGATCTGAAGGGCCGGTGAACGGTATTGAATAACTTGTCCTCGTGACGCACAAAATCCGGAGTATTTCGTTTTTACAACAGACCACAAACAACAGACAGAATGCCTTGAGATTCATGGCTTGATTTCGGGATTTCCTTCGACCTGGGTAGAGATGTCCGGATCAGGTAACTCAGTATCCAAGTTGTTTAAGGTCCGCCAGAAGGACTGCGAGATCACATGCTGTGCATATGGAACCTGCTCTTTTAAAGTGCCCATCAAGGCCGGCATAAGAGCCGGATCGCAGCTTATGCCCCGGAGTATTTTCGGCATACTGCCATATTTTTCCCTCAGCAAATCAGGTTTGCGAACATGCCTCATCAGGGATGTCACAACTGCAATCTTTAAACGGCGGCGTATCCTCTCAAGGTCATGCTGGGCCAGCTTTCCTCCAGGATTCACGCGGGAAATTTGCTCGATCAGATCTGGTAGATAAGGGCTTGCCAGATTTTCAGCTGAAAGGCATGTTTGCGCTATTTGCTGCCAATCCCGCTTTAGCGTTTCTAAAACATCCAAAACAGCGGAAACGATTTGCGTTTCAGCGTCGGACAGATGGGTGAGGAAGTATTTAACCGCCGCATGATATCGAGGATGGGTGCAATCGGGAGCCGAATCCGGCGGTTCCTCGAAAAATCGGGTGGGAGTGTCGGCCGGCCGGCCGGATGCGAGCAGGTGCTCAAAACGCTCATAGAACATTTTTCGCGCCAGGTCCGGGTGGAGATTGCAGCCTTCATCGAGCAGACGCGCCAGCAGCTGCTGGGTGAACCGGCGGACATCCTGTTGCAGAACAAAGCGCATTTCGCGTCTGATCAGCTGCTTCCGGATCTCCTCGCCGACACGGCTGCCCTGCCCTGGATTTTCAAGTAATTTTTTCATGATTCAATCCACCCTTTGACTGACTGTTTCTATTTCATACCTCGTAATTTACTATGAAACCTGACACCTGAAACCTTAGTGCCAATGTCCAATTTTCATGCAATCCCACAACAGTTAGGGTGTCACAGCTATTTGTCCAAGCTGCATGATGACATCTGTATTTAGGAGCACAAGCTGGGCAGATTCCGTTTCGACAGATGCTGACTTGATTCGGGAGCGATAAGGTTCAACCCGAAAATCCGCTCACAAATCTCTTGTGATCCAATTAATTCCGTGTTAACCGTGCTTGAATTGCCAACTCCCGGCGAGACTCGAAATGACATTGAGAACCACCGGCGGCTGTTCGGACGTCAACTAAACCGCTGCACTGGGTATTCCCACCATCGATGCGATGGGTATTCGCTGCGGTCGCGCTCACAGCGAGGACGAACAGATCGAACTGAACAGTAATTCATAACGCAAATAGGAGGGATTTGAATGAATATATCCTATTATGTCAAGCTATATGGTTTAACAGTGCCTATTTTTTTCGTTATCGATTTAATCTGGCTGGGAGTGGTCGCTAAAAGTTTTTACCAGAAAAATCTTAACTATATTCTTAGTCCGAACGTCAACTGGGCAGCTGCGATCATTTTCTATTTGATCTATATTGCCGGGATTCTGATTTTTGCCGTTGTTCCTGCAGTGACCAAAGATTCACTGCGATACGCCGTTTTGTGGGGAGCGCTTTTCGGCTTTTTTACCTATGCAACCTATGACTTGACGAACTTGGCCCTGCTCAAAGATTGGCCGCTCAAAATTGTGTTTGTCGATATTCTCTGGGGGGTGGTTCTTTGTTCAGCCGTTGCCACGCTGAGCTTTTACATAGCCAAATGGTTGCTTTGATTATGACTCAAGATCTAAAGCTGCGGCGCAAATGGACATTTCGCGCTCACGGCAAGCAGATGATATTTATCAAAAAAACCATCGAAAGTGACATACACGTTTTGACGAAAGCTTTTCTTTGGGCTCTTTTCCTGCCGGATTACCCGGATCTATCCGTAGAAATCGAGATCGGGGATCGCTTTAAACCTGACCTTGTGCAGTTAGATGATGATGGCAGCCCTGTGTTCTGGGGTGAAGCGGGACGGGTCAATCTCAAGAAAATGCGCGCGTTGGTACACCGATTTCGGTCTACGCATTTGGTGTTTGCCAAATGGAATATGAATTTAGAGCCATTTCAAGCACTAATAAAAAAGGAAACAGGCTCAATTCGTCGCCTGGCGCCTGTTGATCTGATCTCAATTCCTGCTTGGAGCGAAGACCGTTTTATTCGGAGAGACGGTACCATCCAGATCGCCTTCAAAGATGTCACTCGAGTTCGTTGCTGAAAATTGTTGAGATCACGTAAACGCCAAAAGATGATTTAAGATTTTTTACGAAGCTATCTATTTTGAGCTTTACACAAATCACTCAAATATTAGCGAAAAAATTTCCTAAATGAATGCGCCATGCTGCCCGAATAGTCAAGCTATGGACCGCAGGCTTTAAGAGGCCATACAGGAGTAGAATGAGAAACGGGCTGACTATCAACCACGCAAAGGCGGCATAAAGGGTTAAATGCCAGAGGTTGACCATATTGCCCCAAAAATCTTTTTTCAACACTTCGATAATGTTCTCTTGAATCAAAGGCAAACGCCGGCCATTAAACAACCAACTTCCAGCACCGTAAAAAGGTGCCAACAGAATAATTTGTAGAGGATAAACCATATAGTTGACAACTTGAATGGCAGGCAGATTCAACCGAAAGACAAAAGCTGCAATTGCACACAATATTGTTGTGGAACCTAAAACAGGGAAAATACCTAATGCAACTCCCAAGGCAATGCATAGAGATATTCTTCGAAGACTCATACCCTCTTGAAGAAACGTCTTTATCAATTTTAATATTTTTGCTTTAATCATAGTGATCATTAATAAGAGACTAAACTTCTGCACCGGATTGTAAAGTTCTATATAAAAAAAACGGATTAAATTAAAATAATAGATCTTTTGATTAAAGTTCTGACATCTGTTGTGTAATCCATAGGTAATCTTTAAGTTTAATGATCGCCGAAAGAATAAATAGTTGCTTTGATTGAAACTACGCAACGATTCCTTTCAGGTATTTCGGTATAGTAAAACGCCGGCAGGGCTTTATGCCCGACAAAAGTGGCTCGGCTTGCTTTTAACCGCCGCAATCCCTTTGATAGACTATCAGGAGACCGTAAATGACCGGATGTATTGGCCGCTCTGTTGACGGCTGGCGTAAGAGCCCGATTGACGATTAAACATTGAACACGGTTTTAGCTATCCATGCGTTGAAAAACAAAGGGCTTATGTGATTCCAAAAAAAGGCTACAAAGTCGGTGGCGTCAGTCCCATTATTTTTTGCTCAAATACTAACTTGCCCCTCGCAACTTTGTAGCCATAACAATTTCAATTAACAATTAAATTGAAGGCAGGAGGATAATAATATGGATATTAAGCGGCTTTTATGGCCAACCGATTTTTCAGAAAATGCAGCCCAAGCCCTGCCGGTGGTGACGTCACTGGCGCAAAAATACCAGGCTGAAATTCATATTCTATATGTTTTAAAAGACTACCCGGCATTTGGTGCATCCTATGGCGATTATGATCCCGCCGATATTCAGAAAATGCGTGACTGGGAAGAACAAACCGCAAATTCAAGGCTGGACGAAATCTGTGAAAAATTTCTCCATGCCTGCCCGCTGTATATTCGGCACATTAGTGTCGGCGAACCGTCGGCAGAGATTCTAAAGCTGATCAAGGCTGAAGACATTGACCTTATTGTGATGGCCAGCCGGGGAAGCGAATCTCACTTCGACTTCGGCAGTGTAGCCGATCGGGTTATCAAGTGCACCTCAACCCCAACGCTAATTGTACCGGTTTAACCTGACATTCCCAGCTGCTGCTATCATCATTCCTTTAGTTGACATGAGCAAATCCGGACTCTGAAAATCTTCGGCTTCCATAATGAAAGGTGCTGACTAACTTTTGAGGAATATGGTAAGCCTCAATTTTAAGTTGTCAACAAGCTGTTTTGCTTGGTGATAGACAATCCGAACTATTTTCGATTTGAAGTCCTCTTTGATAGATATATTTTACACCGTTTGATGTTTGGAAGGCGCCTTGGGCCAGAAATTATCAAAGACGCCAATTTATCGCATTTTCATAGAAAAGTATTATTTTTTTAGTTGAGGTAGAGGTTTTAGTCCGAGATGTCCTGCCCAGGGAAAACGCTCCATCTGGCGGGGAACAATGGATCCCACAACCAGGGATTTGGCCTCCAAGCCCCTGATCAGGCAGCCGTGCCCGGCGACATCTCCCAGAAGCGGCCTATCTTCTGTCTGGGACATTCCCGAAAAAGATTATGGTGACAGCAGCAGTGCCTTGAGCGTTTCAATGGTATCAATTTCTTCAATTTTCTTATCGCGGCGCCAACGAGCGATCCGCGGAAAACGCACGGCCAGGCCGGATTTGTGCCGGGAAGATTCCTGAATCCCTTCGAAGGCAATTTCAAAGACCAACTCCGGTCTCACCGATCGGACCGGGCCGAAGCGCTCCAAGGTATTGCGCTGGATAAACCGGTCCACTTCACCAATTTCCTTATCGCTCAGCCCGGAATAGGCTTTGGCAAATGGTACCAGAGCATCACCCTGCCAGACGGCGAAAGTGTAATCGGTGAAAAGACCGGCCCGTTTTCCGTGGCCCCGCTGGGCGTAAATCAGAACCGCATCCGCAGTCAGAGGATCGATTTTCCACTTCCACCAATCGCCGCGCCGACGCCCGACCCCATAAACCGAATCGAGTCGTTTTAGGATAAACCCCTCTACCCCACGCCGACGGGATTCCTCTCGCAGAATTTCCAGCTCTTGCCAGGTCTGGGCTGCGACAACCGGGGATGGAATAATACGATTTGCCGGAGGGTTTGAGAGCATCTGACGTAATATTTTTCGACGCTGCAGCAGCGGCTTTTGGCGCAGATCCTCTCGCGCCGAATTCCATTACATCGTAAGCTAAAAACGCTGTCGGCACCTCTTTCAGCAGCTTCTTGCCGACGGTTTTTCGGCCGATTCGACGCTGAAGTTCCGAAAACGGCAGGGGCCGACCGTCTCTCCATGGCAGGATTTCACCGTCGAGCACGGTACCGTCAGGCAAAACCGCAATGCTGTCTGCCAACTCCGGGTATTTTTCGGTAACGAGCTCCTCTCCCCGCGACCAGATAAAGACCTGTTGACTGCGCTTGATCACCTGGCCGCGAATACCGTCCCACTTCCACTCCACTTGCCAACGGTCTAAAGATCCCAAATCGTCCACATTGTCTGCCAATGGATAAGCCAGATAAAACGGATAGGGTCGACTGATGTCGGCATCTTGGGTGTCGGGTGAAAGTATCCTTCGATAGGTATCGGCCGTGGCCGGCCACTCGCCCATCAAGCGGTGGGTTATCACCGCGGCATCGATACCGCTGAACCGCTCGAGTGCCCGTACCACCAATCGACGGGAAACACCGACCCGGAATCCACCGGTGATAAGTTTATTCCATACAAAGCGCTGGGATTCGTCCATTTGATTCCAGGCGCTCAGGATTTCACTGCGCTGGCTTTCCGGCTCCAACTCTCGCAGGGGGAGAAGATTCAGCTCAACCCATTCATGCAGGGAGCGATCACTGGTGCCTTCAAGGCCGGGCAGCAACAAGGTGATGGTTTCGGCCAAATCCCCGACAACATCATAGCTGGCCTCGAAAAGCCATTCCGGGATCCGGGCCAGTTCGGCTGCCCATTGCATTAGCTTGCGGGCGGGAACAACTTGACGTGGTTTTCGACCGATAAGGAAGCTAACGGTCCAAATCGCATCCCGCTCCGGTGCACGCTGGAAATAATCAACCATGGCATCGATTTTGCGATTGGTGCTGGTGGTTTCGTCCAGCTTCCGGTACAATTCGGCAAAATCCTTCATGTATTATCCCCGTCAATTTTCGCCGGGTCGTCGTTACTCGACGGTATGGCCTCCGCGTTATAGCCCTTCTCCTGTAACCATCTGGCCATCTCGCTGGCATACCCGTGGATGAGCAGAATTTTTTCTGCTCCGCTGGCGGCGATGGTTCGAACGAGTCCATTCCAGTCGCTGTGATCTGATAGAATAAAACCGCGATCAAGGGATCTGCGGCGGCGGTTGCCGCGTATGCGCATCCACCCGGAAGCAAACGCCCTGGAGCGGATTAGGGAATCTGCGCATCCATGCCGGATTATCAGCGGAAGGCGGGGCAATTACCAGAGCGCCTTGAGGAAGATCACGCTCCTCGAATTCGCCAATGTATCGGGTCTCAGGCAGGCCGACGTCAAGGTCACGATAGCACCGGTTGATCTTCTCGATAGCGCCGTGGGTCAGGATCGGTCCAATTGATGAATCCAAACCCGCCAAGATTCGCTGTGCTTTGCCCAGCGAGTAGGCGAACAGGACACTGGTGCGCCCCTGCTTCCGATTTCCGCGCCACCAGGTTTCGATCTCCTCGATGACCTGCTCCGCAGGCGGCCACCTGAAGATTGGCAAGCCAAAGGTGGATTCACTGATAAATATGTGACAGCGAAGGAATTCTAGCGGCGCACAGGTGGGGTCAGGTTCGGTCTTGTAATCGCCCGAGACGACACATATTTGACCGTTAACTTCGATTTTGACCTGGGATGATCCCAATATGTGTCCGGCGGGATGCAAAGATATATTAACGGAGTTGATCGTCAGTTTTTCGCCATACTCAAGGGTTTCGATTTTGGTATCGTGACCTAGTCTGGAACGTAGGAGCAGCTCGCTGTCCTGCGAGCATAGATAAGAGCTGCTGCCGGCCTTGGCATGGTCCGCATGCGCGTGGGTAATAATAGCCCGGGCAACGGGCTGCCGGGGATCAATATGGAAATCCCCCTGCCGGCAATAGAGTCCACTGGGCGTGAAATCCAAGATTCCGTTCATCTCTTTGACAATGATCTAGTTGTTCATTGCGCCCCGGGTTTTTTGGGCGATAATTGCGCAAGCCTTGCTGCGCGGTGAGGCTAAAAATATCCCGGCGATGACGAATACGGGTACGGCAATCATCAAGCCGATCACAGGCAGCACGGTTATCCCGATTAAAGAAAACAGCAAGCCGACTCCCGTAAAAATAAGGCCTAATGTAACGTTGGATACACGTTCTAATCGACATTCGTTTTTGTTCATTTTATCACCTTTATTGAAACCTTATTGGTCGGTTCCTCGTTAGATATTATGGATGAGCAGATTGGTTTTTGACTATGCTCATTTCTCGATGGTGCATTGGCCCTAATATCTGAAACTTGTCCCGATGCAGTTGCAAAGATCTACCGGATATGTCTGATTAAAGTTTTTCATCGATACCTTGCGGGACCTTTTGAAGATCTTTGATGTCGTACCCTTGTTCCTGAAGAAATTTTGTAATTGAGGCGTATTCATCGTCGGAAATTGCAGGCTCTCTGGCCATAATCCAGACGTAATCTCTTTTAGAACGCCCGATGACGGTTTTTGAGTAATCTTCAGAAAGAAATATAATTCTGTACTCGGCTTTGAATGGCCAGATGAACTGCATTCCCCAAACCGCGTTGGACGCCTCGTCCCGGATATATCCACGCGGATGATATGTCTTAAGTGGGCCATCCAGGCTGCCCTTGTTGAATTTAAAGGTAGTGGCCACGGTGCCGTCATCGTCCAGCCGGTAGGTTTCGATGGCGTTGTAGGCATCTTTCTCAATGAAAGTCGGTATGTTGGCAATGACGTACCAGTCTCCCATGAAACGGTTTAGATCGACATATTCGACGGTATGGATTGGTTTCATCGTCTGACATCCGGAAGTCAGGATTCCGAGTAAGATTAGAAATAGGAAATTGGTGATTCGCACGGTAATATCCTTCAGAAAAATTTTAGATGTTGGTTAACGTCCCAGAAGTTGATTCTTGAAAGAATCTTTCATCGGGTTGGGACCGAGCCAGATGGCAAAAACCGCGGCGGCAAAGTCCGCCCCTTCGATGAGCCCTTTAGGTTTACCATTCAGGGCCAATTCTGTTCCTCTTCCCTGGAATGTAGGTCAGCGAGTAACGATCCCCTGGCTTGACATCTTCATACAGAGAATTGTGCAAGTTAATTTGGGGGCGCAGCCGATCGAATGTTGATGCATCCACATTCTTGGCAATCATTTTGTTGGTCGCCGGTCCGAAGTCATTGCCCTTGATCGCTCGGAAATACTCGAGTTCGATCCGTTTGGCCGTATTGGATAGAGCGTCATCAATGGCGGCCCCCTCTTCCAAATAAAAAGCGCCAGTGTAGGCTTTAAATCCCCAATAGCGCAGAAGCCCGACACCGGTGAGCCTCAATTTTATGTTGTCAGCAATGTAACTGTCACTGTAAACAACTCCCTCGATTACAGCACTGTGGGTCGGTAAAGCATGAATGCCGACCACAATAACAGCGAAGGAAGCATATAAAATTAAGCGTTTCATTGGTCACCTTGAAAATGTGTTTACGGTACCCTCAGGACAAATAGCGTTAATTAGTTGATTGGTTAAGTGGTTATAAAGGTGGATTTGTCCCATGTTTTCAAAATAGATGATCATTTCTCTTTTCAACAATCGTAACACTCTTAAATTAATACTATAATTTCCCTAATCAACCATTCAACCAGTAAACTATTAAACGATGTTTCTTAATGTTTAATGGTTTGCATGATTTTTGGATAATCAATATTAGTAGAAGGTTGGCAGAATGATAGGATAAACCTATTAGTAAAAAAGTTGAGTATTTAGATTTGAACTTTATGGATATATTGTGTATCTGTGGTTAAGAGTAACGGACAGATGTGGTTTCCAGCTTCCTATTACAACTATCACCCAAGTCAATATTGGGATAGATTCAATAAGTCCAGGTTTCTAAAATATTATGCATTTTAATTTCGCAATCATAGGCGGTGGATTAACCGCGACTGCCATGCTATGCCAGTTTGTTGACAGAGTGCAGGCGAGTGCCGCGCAGAAACAGCTGGATCCCTCGAAGATTGCCATCCAAATATTTGAGAAGCAGGATATTTTCGGACCCGGCTTTCCCCATAACGACAGATTTGTTTTGCCCTTTCATATTACCAACATGTGCGCATCCGACATGGGCATTTGGGATGATAGACCCAACGATTTTCAGGTCTGGGTAACCAAGAATTCAGATAGCCTTAAAAACCTATTTTCTTGGTTCCGTGATTCATCACCTGAAACAAATAATGCCGGGGAAGAATGCAATCACTACCCACGTGCCATCATGGGAGAGTATCTAAAAACGAGATTTCAAGAAGCCGTTCAATTGGGTAGGCAGGTCGGCCTTACAGTGCGTTTATATCCGAGCTCCGAGGTGGTCGATCTCAGACAAAATAACGGTAAGATCCGCCTCTTCGTCAAAAACCTATCTTGTGATAATTATTTCTCGGTCGATGCCCACCGCGTTTTGCTTGCGACCGGCCATTGGTTTGAAAGAAATGATCAGGAACACTATTTCAATACACCCTGGCCTGCCGAAAAATTACTCCGAAAAATTCCGAAAGGTGAAAAGGTTGCCATTATCGGAACCAGCCTCAGTGCCATAGAGACCCTATTGACGCTCACCTCAGACGGCGAATTTGTTCGTTCTCCTACCGGCGAGCAGATCTATAGACCTCCTCATAATACCCGGACGTTCTGCCTTTACTCCAGAAGGGGACTGTTACCAAAAGTCAGAGGCAAAACAGGCAACCATAAAAACAAGTATCTGAATCGTAGAAATCTTGATCGTCTCTTGTCTGAGACCGGTGGGATATTGACACTGGATGCGATATTCAAACTACTGAATTCAGAACTGGAAGATGCCTATGGTCAACCGATCGATTGGGAAAAGATTATCAATCCAAGCGGTGAGCCGGCAGCCCTTCTGCAAAGATACTTAAATGATGCCATCCATGGAGACGGTCCCGATGGGGAACTCATCTGGCAAACCATCCTCGTTCAGAGCTTTGATATGGTTAGGGATGTATACTTAAATCTGACGTTTGAAGATAGAAAGCGTTTCGACAAGAATTACACTTCCATTTTTTTCACCCATGCCGCAAGCCAGCCTGACATCAACGCTGAAAAATTGCTGGCTCTCATGAAGGCCGGAATTGTTGAGGTGTTCAAACTGGGAAGCGATTATCGCCTGATTAAGAGTAAAATAAACGACCGGTACGAATTCATCTACCGGGATAACCAGGGAAATATAAAGCGAGATGCCTTTCGATATGTCATAAATGCCCGCGGACAGGAAAAATCCCTGGAGACAAACCCTTCAGCTTTGGCAAAGAATTTAATAAAGTCCGGAACCGTTCAAATCGAGGAAATCCGGCCGGCCGGCCAAACGAGCGAATCAGGTGATATTGACGCGTCCGAATTGGAGATGTCAGGCAGTGTCTATAAATCGGGCAGCATCTGGATAGATCCCGAAACTCACCATGTCATGAAAACGAAGTCTGATAAAACAGTTACGAAATCCGACACCATCTATGCGATAGGGGCCATGACAAGAGGTCAAATAATCAATGCCAGCATGGCACGTGGCATTGTTCAGGCAACATCCAGAATAGCGGATGATCTGGTTGATTACCTGACGGGTTGAACATTAAGTTTTAATGCATAGGATTTAGTAATGATCTGAAAAGTCGGGGTATGAAACCAGGATTACAAGCAGCACGGTTAGGCTATGCGGAAAAAATCTACATATTGGAAACTTCTGATCGGAATACCTGCCGTATTTTTAGCTATCTACACCTTGACATCGACTTACCTTTGGGCACGACAGGCGCATTTTATTTTCAGACCGCAACGCATCATTTCCAAAACGCCTGCTGAATACCAGCTGCCCTTCGAAGACGTCTATGTAAAAGTGAATGATGGCAATGGCAACGACGAACGTATCCACGCCTGGTGGATACCTGCTGACAATCCCAGCGATCGGTATCTCCTTTACTTGCACGGAAGTGCGTTAAATATCGCAGCGAATATCAGCCATGCCCGACGGTTTCAACGTATGGGCTTCTCCGTTTTCCTGGTCTCATATCGCGGATACGGAAAAAGCGATGGGAACTTTCCAACCGAAGCGCAGGTCTACGCCGATGCCCAGGCTGCCTGGACTCACCTGGTTGAGCAAAAAGGCATCGATCCGAAAGCTATTTTTATTTACGGGCATTCTCTTGGCGGTGCTGTCGCGATCCAGCTGGCGGTAGATAATCCTGCAGCCGGCGGTTTAATCGTTGAGGCTGCATTTACATCGATTGCGGACATGGCGCGGCGGATACCCAAATACCGTATTTTTCCACTGGAACTCATCGTCCATGAGCGCTTTGACTCGATCGAAAAGGTTAGCCGTTTGCAACCCCCGGTTCTTTACATCCACGGCACGGACGACCAACTCGTTCCACCTGAAATGAGCAGCGAATTATACAAACACACCGCTTCTTCCAAGCAGCTGAAATTTATCCCTGGCGGCGGGCACAACAATTCGGCGTCTGTGGGCGGTGATGAATATTTAAAGGCCGTAAGAAATTTTATTGATTTTGCTCGCAAAGCTATCTAATAATTTCTTATAGGTTTCAGGTGTCGGGTAGGTTTCAGTATTTAAATCTCCTTTCCTGACACCTGAAACCTGACACCTAATTTTCCTAGTGAAATGTCGTCAGAAAAAAAAGACCTCAGAGGCCAACCGGGTACGAGCCTCACAAACGATTCAGGTCTTTAAGGTAGGCGGCGGCCTGATTTAAGACCTGCTTCTTTTCGCCGCTGTCCATTCGATCCCAGACGCGATACATCATTCCCACCCGTGCATTTTTCCCAAGGCGTTTTCGGTGCCGGGCAAAAAAGTCCCAGTAAAGACTGTTAAAGGGACACGCCATGTCCCCGTGGCGTTTGTTCCATTTATAATCGCAGGTTTTACAGTAGTCACTCATTGAATGAATGTATTTGGCAGAGGAGATATAAGGTTTGGTCGCGATCCGGCCGCCGTCGGCATACTGGCTCATGGCCCGGGTGTTCGGCAGCTCCACCCACTGAATGGCATCGATATAGATCCCCAGATACCATTCATCCACCGCAGCGGGATGGACGCCGGCCAGCAGAGCGAAGTTTCCGGTGATCATCAAACGCTGGATGTGATGGGCATAAGCGTGCTTCAGCGATTGGCCGACGGCGGCTCGCAGGCAATTCATATGCGTCTCGCCGGTCCAGTAAAAATCGGGAAGAGCGGCCTGATGTTCGAAATAATTCATTGCTGCCAGATCGGGCATCAGGGCCCAGTAGATCCCCCGCATGTATTCGCGCCAGCCGAGGATCTGGCGCACAAAGCCTTCAATCTGCTGGATTTCTAGTTTGGATTTTTTTTGCTCCCAGGCCTTCAGCGCAGCCTGGATAACTTCTAAAGGACGCAGCATTTTGCTGTTCAAGGCAAACGACAGCCGGGAATGAAATAAATACCAATTCTCCATGGTCATGGCATCCTGGTAGGTGCCAAATGCGGGCAGGAAATCGTCGACAAAGCTTTTCACCAGGTCCAGCGACTGAGCCCGGGTGGTCGGCCAGACCAAATTTGCAGGGTCAATTTCACCAAAGGTCTGCACCTTCAATTTCTGAAGGGTTTGGCAAATAGGGGTGACATCGTTTTCGAAAAACAGCGGTTTGGGAATCGGCACGCGTCCATCATAGGCTTGCCGGTTTTTCTGGTCATAGTTCCATTGTCCGCCGAATGGCTTATCTTTTTCCATTAGGATGTCATAACGCTTGCGCATCGAGCGGTAAAAGGATTCCATCAGATAGCGCTTTTTACCGGAAAAAAATTCTTTTAGCTCCTGCCGTTCGGTCATAAAGTGCTCGGTATCAACCGCGGCAACCGGAACCTGCAGTTTTTCGTCCAGATCCTTGAGCTGGACATCCAACCGGTATTCATCGGGCAGCAGGTATTCCACCCGGGCAATTTTTTGGGTTGCCAGCAGTTTTTGGAGGTTAGCGGCGATGGTGTGCAAATTTTGGCGATCATCCAGACGGATGTAAATAACTTTATGCCCCAATTCGCCGAGTCTGGCGCTAAAAGCGCGCATGGCCGCGAAAAATGCGGCCACCTTTTGAATATGGTGCTTGACATAATCGGTTTCCTGCCGGATCTCC
Organism: uncultured delta proteobacterium; assembly: GCA_963723215.1. Lineage (GTDB taxonomy): Bacteria > Desulfobacterota > Desulfobacteria > Desulfobacterales > JAFDCJ01 > JAFDCJ01. The sequence continues at coordinate 45,645 of CAVRQG010000017.1, read as the reverse complement.
ATCATCACATAGGTCACGTTTTTATCCGGTGTATTAAACCAGGCGTGCAATTCGTCCAGTTGGTCACCGAGGATCAGCCGTAGTGTTTTTTGCTGTGGCATTTTTTTACCAGATCTTCAACCTTTTTGACGTAGGCGGCGATATCACATTTTCTCTCCAAACCGGAGGCTGCCATATAGCGGGTCTTGCCGAAAATCGGCCGTTCGATCCAGGCACGGTCATGGACTCCATAAATCCAGCCAACCCCCGTGTACGAATTGGGATCGCGCCCATCCAAGAAATATTTGTTGTTAATCGCCAGGGTCGTGCGAAATGCGTTTTGCGGCGTTGCCGACCATTCCAAAATCTTCTTGCCCCAGTACATCCGCATGTAATTGTGCATAAAACCGGTATGTTTCATCTCCAACATGCAGGCGTTCCAGTAAGGGTCATGGGTGTCGGCGTTTTCGAGTTGCCGGCGGCTGTAAACGTACTCCCGTCTGTCATCCTGATGGTCGGCCAGGGTCTTGCCGGCCCAACCCGGAATGCACGTATAGGCGTCATAATCGGATGTGTAACAGACAAAGTTCATGGCCAACTCACGCCTCACGACAAGCTCCTCGAGATAGGCCTCTTTGGAAACCTTGAGTGAATTGGGTGCCTTTCTGAGTTGTAGCGCCAAAAAAAGTGGTGAAATCTGACCGAAATGCAGATAGGGACTCATATGAGAAATATCGTCCGTCTGGGGTTGATTGCTGTGCTGGTCGTAGTGTTTGAGACGGTGGCGAATAAATCCCTTAAAGCGCTTTACAGCCTGGGAGGTCCCGCCTTTGAAAAAATCGGAAACCGGCCCCACGCTGCGATCGAGATTCAGTTTCCGGAGTAACTTTTCGGTGTCGTTTAAATCAATCCCTTTTAACTTAAGGCCGAGTGACGGGTGTTTGACTTGGGTTGGCTTGAGGTCGACAAGATAGGTTTCGAGGTGTCGGTTGATTTTGGGGCGAATCGTGCGCGCCGCATACTCGGCTTTATCAGATACCACCTCGATGGGCACGATCACATCGCTTTCCACCTGCACGACAGAGGCAATTCGCTTGTTGAGCCACCTGCTCACGCCAGTCTCTCTGGTGTCTTAGATAACCGCGGTCACAGACGATCATGGACGCCCGACGGCCAAGCTTCAGGGCCACCTCCGGCGGATGCCCCAAGTGCAACACCATTTTAATTCCCCTTGATTCTAAAGTTGCCTGGGTTTCCTTCAAACCCTCCAGCATAAAGGTGTAGTGGCGCAGATTGGCCTCCGGATAATCGTCCATCAGGCCAAATGCCACCAGCAGCATCTGTTTCAACTTGTTTGCCTGCTGAACAGCGTATTCCAGGGCATGATTGTAGGCCGCCCGCTGAGATTGCTGCATCCAGTAAAGGACATAATCTCCTTTGCGAATATCTGCATCATTTAGTAGTTGTATGCGAGTTGGTTGGATAGACATATTTTTAATAACTATTTTTTCCCGGTGGCAGGGCACAGGAAGTGTGAAGTTTGGGTGTAAATCGTTCGGGATCAGAAACAATGGGCTTTTTAATGGATTTGGCAATGGCTTTGAGCATGCCGTAGAATATCCATTGATGGAAGGGATAAAGAACATACCAGTACAATAGACCAAACAACCCTTTGGGTAGAAATCGAGAGAGCATCTGAAGTTCCACCTGCCCGTTTGCCTGGGGCGTTATTTGAAATTCAAGCAATGCCTCACCGGGTGTTTTCATCTCAGCCACCAGCAGCAGTCGCTGGGGCGCGTCCACCTCTAAAACCCGCCAGAAATCCAGGGCGTCGCCGACGCCGATTTCGGATGGATGCCGCCGCCCCCGTCTCAAACCGACCCCTCCCGCCAGCCGGTCCATGATGCCGCGCAGGCGCCAGAGAAAATTGCCGAAATACCAGCCGGTCTTGCCCCCGATTTGGCTTACAGGCTGCCAAACTTCATCAACGGTTGCATCTATCTCGGCTCGATAGCCGCAATTCATAATAGTCCCGCCGGCCCAATCAGCATCGCCGCAGTGAGCCCACTCCGGTTCAAGCAGGTGGCCTGCATCCATCCAGCAGGTGTCTACCTTTTCCTGCTTAAGGCGATCCAGGGCCAGCCGAATGGCTTCCCGGCAACTTAGCAACTTCTGGGGTATAATCGACTGTATCCGGTTTTCGGTGCAGACCGCATCACTCGTCAGACCTTCGGTTAAAGGTTGTGCGATCGATGCGGGAACCGGACTGATCAGATGAATCCACAGCGCACTGAGCGTCGGTGTAAGAACGGGCACCGGAATAATCAAACGTTTGCTAAGATGGGCTTCTTCGGCATAAATATCCAGCAAATCCCGGTAGGTTAAAATATCGGGACCACCGATGTCGTAGGTTTGACCGCTTGTTTCTTCATGCTCGAGGCAGCCGATGAGATAGGTGATGACATTGCGAATGGCGATGGGTTGATTCAATGAACGCACCCACCGGGGTGTCGTCATGACGGGCAGACGCTCTACCAGGTAGCGCAGAATCTCGAAAGAGGCGCTGCCGGAACCCAGGATCATCGGGGTTCTCAAATCAGTGGTGGGAACCGGTCCGGCCTGAAGAATTTCGGCGACCTCGATGCGGGATCTCAGATGCTTGCTCAAGGTTCCATCTTTGGCTTCCGCCAGACCACCGAGATAAATGATCCTTTCCACCCCTGCCGCAGTTGCCGCTGCGACCATATTGCGGGCCGCACGGCGATCGGCTTCCACAAATTTTTCCTTCTGGGCAATCATGGAATGAACCAGATAATAGGCCACGCGGCACCCGTAAGCTGCCTGTTTGAGAGATTCAAGGTCCAAAACATCCCCTTGAACCAGCTCAACCCTGCTATGTCCGGCCCAAGGCCGGCAGCCCATTTTTCCCAGATTTCGCCCCATGGCACGCACCCGATAGCCGGCAGCGAGCAAAGCCGGAATCAGCCGACCGCCGACATACCCGGTGGCGCCGGTTACCAGAATAGGATCTGATTTCATAGCCCGGTTTTCCTTTCTTGGATCGGTGTTGGGTCAAGAATACCTTCTTTTGCCTGAACTACCAGTTGGTGATCAACAAAGCTTTTTTAAATACTCATTGAATACGAAACTGTCAACAAGGGAGGAATACTGGCTTTATAATAGTAAAAAACTATGTACAGACATACATCCGTGAAGAAGTGCTGCAGGAAAGCCTGACCCGGAATATCGGACATTTTTCGCGTTTTTTGGAAATTGCCAGTTTTTCCCAGGGTTCCGTCATCAATACCAGTGAAATCGATAGAGAGGCCCATATCGAGCGTGCTACGGCGGAAAATTATTTTTCCATACTGGAAGATCTGCTTATCGGGGTGTGTCTGCCGGTGTTTTCCCGCAAAGCCAAAAGAAAATTGATCCGGTTAGGATATTACGGCATTGTTACCTCCTCTCAGGTCCGGAAGGACTACAGCCACAGAAAGAACGGATTACTTTAAAGCCCAAAACCTTTGAACCATGAACCTCTGAACCTGTGGACACTTACCCTCTTGCAAGCTTGCAAGCAATCTCTGAGTGCTTATAGTAAACGCTGTATTGAAACTGCCGACGTTGTATGAGAGGAATCGATATGAAAACTCTTATGATATATTGGAATAGCCGGCTTTGCGCTTTTGGCCGCAACTTCATTGCTTGTCGCAAAATCGGCCGTGGCCATCGAAAAAGCTAAATACACGGTTTTGGAAAAAGAAGACGGTTTTGAATTAAGGCAGTACGAAGCCCAGATTGTCGCTGAAACCTATGTGGATGGAAACCTGGAGGATGTCGGCAATGCCGGCTTTCGCCGTTTATATGCTTACATTTCCGGCGACAACAAAAAAAAACAATCCATCTCCATGACCGCTCCGGTCGGACAGGAAGCCGGCTCGGAGAAAATCGCCATGACCGCACCCGTCAGCCAGGAAAAAAAGAATAACCGATGGCGTATTACTTTTCTTATGCCGGCAGAATATACTCTGGAAATGCTCCCGGAGCCTATTGACGAGCGCGTGAGGATAGCAGAGGAACCCGGCCGTTTGATGGCCGCGGTGAAGTATTCGGGTACCTGGAGCAAGGAGGGGTACGAGAAAAACAAGGCGCTGTTGGAGGAATACATTCGGAAACGTGGTTTGACCATAACGGGCGCAGCTGTTTGGGCACGCTATGATCCGCCCTTTATGCCCTGGTTTCTGCGACGCAACGAGGTGCTGATTCCCGTGGAAGGAGATAGAGGATGAACATCAAGTCTTCAAAACTTTTCGAACAGTTCGATATGAACGGTCTGAAATTGCGAAATCGGATCGTCATGGCCCCCATGACCCGTGCCCGGGCTGGGGAAGAAAGGATCCCCAATGCCTTAATGGCAGAATACTACGCTCAACGGTCCGCCGCCGGACTCATCATCACCGAAGCCACGACGATTTCTGAACAAGCCAACGGCTGGGTGCAATCGCCCGGGATTTATACCGATGCCATGGCCGAAGGCTGGATGCAAATTGTCGATGCCGTCCACGGCAAGGGGAGTAAAATTTTCCTGCAGCTTTGGCATTGCGGCCGGGCCTCGCATAGCAGTTTCCACGACGGCAAACAGGCGGTCGCGCCGTCGGCGATCAAGATTGATGAAGATTATATTCACACGCCGAAAGGCAAGGAGCCCCATGAGGTTCCAAGAGCTTTGGAGACCGAGGAAATTCCCCCAATTGTCAAGGACTATCGGCGCGCCGCGCAGCACGCCAAAGCGGCCGGTTTTGACGGCGTGGAAATACATTCCGCCAATGGCTACCTGCTCGATGAGTTCCTGCAGTCCAAAACCAATGATCGCACCGACCCATACGGTGGCAGCATTGAGAACCGCTATCGCATGCTGGGCGAAGTCGTCGGCGCCGTCACCGAGGTCTGGCCGGCCAACCGGGTGGCGGTGCGGCTTTCGCCCAATGGCTCATTCAACGATATGGGTTCACCGGACTTTCGGGAACAGTTTACTTATGTGGCTCAACAACTCGAAGGATTCGGCCTGGCTTACCTGCATGTGATGGACGGATTGGCCTTTGGGTTTCATAAGCTGGGCGAACCCATGAGCCTGGCTGATTTCCGCAAAGTCTTCAGTGGACCCCTGGTCGGCAACTGCGGATACACCCGCGAAACGGCCGAAAAAGCGATTGCCCAAGTTCCGGCTGTCCTGATTGCTTTCGGACGTCCCTTCATCAGCAACCCGGATCTAGTTGAACGTTTTGCCAACAACTGGCCGCTGAATCCGGAAGCAGACATGTCAACCTGGTACAGCCCGACCGGCGCCCAGGGCTATACGGATTTTCCGATGGCTCAGGAGGCGGTCGTTTACAACTGAAATTGGGTATCAGGTCACAAAAACAGTTTTAATTGCCGGTCATCAGGCTTGCCGTTTTACTGCAATCAAGGTAAAATTTCTGAGTATTTTTTCCCGGTCCCCGGGGCAACGGGCTCAACCGGCCAACCTAAACTACACATGGGTGCGCAGTTTCAGCTCCAGGGGATGAGGATGGAGATATGTCTGTTGTTTTAAGTACGATTGATCGTATTTACGCACGTAGTGATTGATCAGGGTGATTGGAACGAGCAGCGGTACATATTCACTGCGATATTGGTCAAAGACTTCGAGTAATTCCTGCTTTTCGTCGCCGGTCAGCTGCTTTTTGAAATATCCCATCAGGTGCTGCAAGACATTGGTGTGTTTCCTGATGGTAGTTTTCAGTTTCAAGGCTTCCATCAGCAGCAGCTGATACTCTTGATACAGCTCTTCGATAGGCATCTCCTTGCCATTCGCGACCAGTTTGCCCATCAGTCGATAGTGTTTTTGACTGTGAGACAGAATTAATAATTTGTTGCGCGTATGAAAATCCACCAGGTTGCCCATGCCCGGTTTTCGGGCCACATTATCGCGCCAGCGTTTCATGGTAAAAATTTGCAGGATAAAATTTTCTCGAATTAGTGGATCGTTAAGGCGTCCATCTTCCTCCACCGGAATCAAGGGGAAATGCTCCATGAATGCCCGCGCAAATATCCCGATGCCGACCTTATGCGGCATGCCTTTATCATTGTATACCTTGACCCGAATCATCCCGTTGCTGGGGGAATCGCTTTTGAAAATAAACCCGCATAGATCTTCCTTTGCAAGCTCCTTAAGACGTTTTTTGGCCCAGGCAAGCATTCGATCGGTGTGATCTATTTTCGATTTAAAGGTCATCAGGCGTGGTTTTTCCGGATCGCCGACCAACCGGAACGATTCCCTGGGAACGCCGAAGCCTGCCTCCACTTCCGGACACACCGGTACGTAATCAACAAAACGCCCCAGGGTGCCGGTCAGATATCTATCGTGTTTATGTCCGCTGTTCCAACGCACTTCGTTGCCAAGCAAGCAGCTGCTGATACCAATTTTGAAATTTTTTTCCATGCTGACCCTCCCTGTTATAAAACTATCTATAATGGCGATATTTCATTTTTCTTAGCCGAATATTATGCTAAAAAGCAACCCCTATGTGAAACTTCAGAAGAATGGACTCGATTTTATTTTTTTCGTTTCTTTTTTGATCAGACTGGACGCTTGCGACCTGCGGTACCGTTTTTATGGACTCAGCATCTATTGGGAGAAAAAATGATGATAGAACAGATGAAGGATCTGGCTAAACAGAACAACACATGTGTTATGGCGACCATAACCGACCGCAAACCATATTGCTCACTGATGGCATATGTCACCAATCGGGACTGCACCGAAGTTTACATGGTAACGCACCGGCAAACGCAGAAGTATCAGAATTTGATGGAAAATCCGGCTGTCAGCCTCCTGATTGATACCCGCGGCACATCTCCCCGATCGCAAGCCCGCGCAATGACCGTTGAAGGTGTCTATCAAAAAATCAGAAACCTCGACAAAGAAAATAAGGTTCGTCAAAAACTGTTATCAGCTCACCCCAATTTTAGTGAGTTCTTGGAGCACCCCGAGGCTGAGGTATTGCGAATTAAGATAATATCCTTTTTGCTGCTCGATGGCCTGACTCAGTCATTTTTCCGAGATATTTCGGAGCCAGTTTCATAGACATCAACAATAATTGTTATTTACAATTTTGGCTCAACCGCTTGAGGATTGGCCTGCCCGGCTTCGCCGGATCTCAGTTTCGGGTGTCACCCAGGGTGACGATCCCCAGATACCCATCCACCGTTATTTCCACCCCGGTTTGAATCAAGGTGGTTGCATCCGGTATGCCGGTGATACAAGGCAGCCCGTATTCACGAGCGATGATGGCGCCATGAATCAGCATCCCACCCCTACGTTCGACGACGGCCGCGGCCAGGGGTACGACAAAGGTTATATTGGGATCGACCGCATCACACACCAACACCTCGCCATACTTGAAATCCGCCAGATCGGAATGTCTTTGGACCACCCGGGCCTTGCCTTTTGCTATCCCGGGACCGGCAGGTTGGCCGATCAGCTGCCGTGCCTGAAGTTTATACCCGGGGGTCTCCACGGCAGGAGTGGATCCCTTGGGTTCGGCTCTGAAATCAACCTCTTCAATCACCTGGCTCAATATCCTCCGAGACCTGATCGACGTTCTGGTCTTGGAGGCGCCGTTTGGCTTCCTGGACGGCGGCCAGTAAATGCGCTTCAATGCGGCCGAGGTAGATATTGTCATCATCGCGCAGCTGATAGCTGCTCCTTGCCAGTCCAAGTAATTCTTCCGCCCACACCTTCTGATCGTCTTCAAAGCTGCCCAAATATTTCTGATATAATTGATCGATTCGATGGCTTTTTCGGCGGCCGTCAGTCTGTGGCGGATGGCCTGCCATTTCCATTAGCAACCGGTATAACGGACCGGTTCCGAGCACACAATTTTTACCGCCGGTTACCGCGCAGGACAGGTCACCGAATTTATCGATAAACTCATGAACCATTGATACAAATTTGCCGTCCAGGTCTGAATCATCACCCCGTTCGAGTTTTTCCGTCAGGTTTGGATCGTTCCGGATCATGGCCGCCAGATCCATCAACATATTATTTCTGGCGATACTGGCCATATCGGTATTGGTGAGAAGATCGATAAATTCATAGGGATCATCCGGATGAATGGTATCATTGTAAACCTGGCCGAACAGGCGCACACCGTGGGCATATGGAATAAATTCCGCCCAGTAGATGTTGACCCATTCATGATTGATCGCCCAGCGTTTTTTTATTTCAGTTGCCAGGGCCTTATCCGACATTTTCAACAGATTTGTGGCCGTCAGTTTTTCGGCCGTTGAAATCATAGCGGGAATCAGTTCGTCTTCTATTTTCCGGCGCAGGTCTTTAAGATTATCGAAGCTGCGATGCAGGCTTAGATACCAGCTGCGTTTGTCCTCGGGTTTATCGGAGCTCAGGGTCGTGATCGGACGGGATTGAAGTATAATCAGACGATCCTTGTCATAGGTCCATTCGACATCCTGGGGCATTTTGAAAAATTCTTCGGCTTTGCGGGCGGTTTTAAAAATAGAATTTACCTCTTGCGGGTTCAGGGGTGGATGGGCTGATTTTTCTTCAGGCAATTCCGCCAGATGGACTCCGTTTTGGCTGGGAATTATCCAGTGTTTGCGCTCAGGCGCTGTATGCGAAACAATCGTATTGTGTGCTCGATCCAAAATCCAGCGATCGGGTTCGACCGTCCCGTCCACAAGTCCCTGGTTTAGTCCGTAGACGGATTCGATAATGCCTTGATTCTCATCATTGGGATTTCGGGTAAACGCCACACCGGATCTGCCGCCGGCCACGGTCTCCTGTATCACCACTGCCATCGAACTCTTTTCAACATCCAATCCGATTTCCTGGCGGTACAGTAATGCCGCATCCGACCACAGTGAGGACCATACCAGGCGGATGTGTTTTAAAATCGATTCCTCACCGGCCACGTTGATAAAGGATTCGTGCAGTCCGGCAAATGACGATTTGGCGTCATCCTCATCCGGTGCCGACGACCGTACGGCCACCGTTTTGCCACGAAATGGGATGCTGATACCATTGCGGATCTCCTGTTCGAGGTCGTCAGGAATCGGTTTGGTCAGGAATAAATTGCGGATGCGGGTGGCGCAGTCCCAGATCTCTTCCCAGCGCATTTCTTTGAAATCTTTACGATGAAGTTCCAGTAAAATACGTTCACGCAGGCCGGTTCGCAACACATATTCCTGGTAGATATCGCTGGTGAGGCAAACGGTTTTAGGTATTTTAAACCCATTTTTAACCAGCAGCGACAAAGCATATCCTTTGCCGCCGACGCGATGACGATCTGCGGATTGGATTTCTTCGGTGGACATAATCCAGTTCATGATTCCAGGTGCAGCTCCATCACATTTTGAAAGTTTTTTACCAAGAAATAGCTGTCCACGGTCACCCGCACCAGGGCGCATGTCGGCGAACGCACAAAATCATCCAGGTGGGGGTGCTTGGCCAGATATTGGCATAGTATCGTTTCCTTATCCGCTCCGACGATTTCTTGTGCTCGGCCGATGGCGGTAACAGAAATGGCCTGATGAAAATCAGAGGTTACATTGGTGCTGCTGTTGACCATCACGGCCACCCGGTTATCGGCAGTTAAGTTGGCATACTTTCGCGTGGTTTTAGGCGTTGCGAAGTAAATATGCTTTAAATCCGTGGCCGCATAAAAAGCAACCAGGCTAGCATACGGTTGGCCGGCATTGTGGGTCGATAATGCTGCCAAATTTTGAGAAGTGAATAATTCTGCTAATCTTTCTCGAAAGTGCTCGTTCGTTTCCATTCAAGAGATATCCGTATTAATATCAGAAGGTTTTGATCCCCCACCGGGATAATCACCTTGGCTATAAATAATTGACCTCGAATCTATTTGCCGGCGCCTACCAGGGGCAATTCCTTGTCTATCTTAAAAAATACCAAAAACTTTGATTCGTCTTTTTCATCTATGTATTGACGCCGTCGCATGGAATGCAGCAGCTCGGAATCCTCTTCCTCCCGGATTTTTGTTAAAAAAAAGCGTTTTCCTCGGTAACCGGGTCCTTTCTCAATGTACATGTAACAGGCATGGGGATTCGACTGAAGATTCAAATGGGTGAGCCGATCGCGCATGATCAAGGCGATGGTCCCGTCATCCATGATATGGGGACGGGCATAAATTGCTGCATCCACCTTGCCGTCACTATCCGCTGTCGCCAGTATTCCGCTGCCTGCCGTGTCTTCAAAATATTCTTTAAGTTCCATTTGAACCTCCTCTCTAAATGACCTGTAACATGTCCTATGGGTTGTATTTTTGAGATTAAACGATAATTCTGCAAACCTTAAAGACTATAATACAGATATCAGGAAAAAAAAGGCGCAATCGGTAATAAGAACTCGGAATTTAAAACTGTGGATGCCGTAAGTCGGCGGCAGCAAAGGGGGTTACTGAGGTTGCTGACACATGCGTGATATTTTTGAAATCTTAATTACGATATCAATCTTGCTGATCCAACACCTTCCGCACCTTGTCCACCAGGGAATTGACGGAGAAGGGCTTCTGAAGGAAGTTAACATCGCCTTCGAGAATACCTCGGTGCACGATAACATCATCGGTATAACCGGACATAAAAAGGACCTTAATCTGCGGTCTGAGTTTCTCGATTCGTTTCTTTAATTCTTTGCCGTTCATCTCCGGCATCACCACGTCCGTGACCAAAATTTGGATCGTACCGTCACACTGTTCGGCCATAGAAATAGCCTGAGAAGGTGTGCCGGCTGCGAGTACCTTGTAGCCAAACTTCTCAAGTACGGCTGTGCCCAATCGCAGAATCGACGCTTCGTCTTCCACCAGCAAAACAGTTTCACTTCCTTTCTCAATCGGTTTGACAATAGGTTCTCCAATTTCTTCGCCGGCCTCGCTTGTCCGGGGAAGATAGAGTTTAAAAGTAGTTCCCAGTCCTGGTTCGCTGGAAACATTGATGAACCCATTGTTTTGCTTTACGATCCCGTAGATCATCGCAAGGCCCAAACCGGTTCCCTCTCCAACTTCCTTGGTTGTGAAAAACGGTTCGAAAAGATTCTCGAGCGTCTCCTTGTCCATGCCGCAGCCGTCGTCGCTGACAGCCAGCATGACGTATTGCCCCGGCTTGATGTCCATATGAGATGCACAATATACCTTATCAAAAACCACGTTATCCGTCTCGATGGTGACTCTCCCGGTCCCGAAAATGGCATCCCGGGCATTTACGCACAGATTGGCCAATACCTGGTCCACCTGGGCCGGATCGACCCGTACCGGCCAGAGATGGGTATCCGGTTTCCACACGAGCTCAATGTCCTCTCCGATCAAACGCCGGAGCATCTTGAGCATCCCCTCTACCGTCTCGTTAAGGTCCAAAACTAGTGGCGCGATGGCCTGCTTCCGGGCGAAGGCCAGGAGTTGCCGGGTCAGGTCCGCTGAACGCTGCGCTGCTTTGTAGATCTCTTGAAGATCCGTGCAAGGGGAATCTCCCGGCTTAATCTCCATGAACATCATTTCAGCACGGCCCAGGATTACCCCCAGCATATTGTTGAAATCGTGCGCCACTCCCCCGGCCAACCTCCCCACCGACTCCATTTTCTGCGCCTGTAACAGTTGCGCCTGCAATTTTTCGCGTTCACCCTCGATCCGCCTGCGATCGGTGATGTCATGCACCAGCACCAACTTGGTTCGGCGCTGGTCAAACATCAAAACATGGGAAGTAATCTCGACCTCAATGACGCTGCCGTCCTTCCGGACGTGACGCCAGATACCGGCCTTGTCCAAGCCATCGCTTACATGATTGACCTTGTCCAGCAACCGTGACACATCTTCGACTGGCCGGATATCCTTGATGGTCATGGATAGAAATTCCTCGTGGCTGTAGCCATAATGCGAGATCGCCGCATTGTTTACATCCAGGAAGGCAAGCGTCTCCAGATCGTAGATCCACATCGGGTGGGGGTTTGAAATGAACAATTCGCGATAGCGTGCCTCGCTTTCGCGCAGCGCCGCTTCGGCCAGCTGACGCTCGGCAATTTCCGAGGCCAATTGTTGATTGCTTCGAAATTCTTGAAGAGCTTTCTTTTCAATTTCAGCGGTATATCTTAATTTTTTGAAGAGATAGAAAGCCAACATAGAGGTCAAAAATACCGAGCTGAATAAGACCATCCATGCATGCCACATTTGTTGGGAATTTAGGTAAAAAGACGATGGACTCAACACTATCTTCCATTGGCGCCCCGCAAAATCAAAAATTTCATTCCAATAAAGACTTTTTGTAGAGCTTTTTCCGCCATTGGCTGATCAGGCATCCCCAATAGGCGTGTAGGCCGATAGTATAGGAACCGCTTGTCTTCATCAGCAGACAAATCATAAAGATAGAGGTTGATCCCTTCATCGGAAAAGCCTTCCAACGCCGCTTCTATGACCTCGCCGATGCGAAGGACTTCCACAACAAATCCTTTGCGGTTTTCGATGCGTTCTACCATAGTCTTCAAAGAAGCCCCTTGTCGATAAACTGGCAAGAGGAGTAAAATTCCGGTTTGGTCACCGGATTCCTGTACCAAGGTAATTCGGTCAGTGGCAGATAGTTTCGCTGTATTAAATCCTTTCGTAATAGCTTTCAGTCGTACCGGATTGGATGCGATGTCGTATCCTAAGGCAGGTTTGTTGGTTTCCAGGGGTTCTATGTAAAAGACGATGATGTATTCTTTACGGTGATCGGCTGTGACGAGTTTGCTTTCTGCCGAAAGTTCAGTGAATTCGAAATTCTCCAATCCCTCCTCTCTTGCCATAGATTCATAATCAGCACGCTCATTGTCCGCCACAAGAGGATTCCACGAAAACGCCTGGATCCCCGGATAACGAGGCAATACGCTCTTTGCATAGCGGGAAAACTCTTGCCGGCTAACGTGGATGGAATTGTCAAAAAAGTCTCCAACGAACAGAAGTGCTTCAACATTCGCATTTAAACTGTTTCGCACAGCGTTTGCGTACCCCTTCACAACTGATTCGAATTTTATTCGCTGATCCTTTTGTTCCCAATTCTTCACCACTATAAATAAGATAGAAGATACCACCACCCCGATGGCAATCGTAAAAATAATAGCAAGATAGCGTCGCATTGAAATCGTTTTGTGCTCTATCATACTATTTTCACTTTGCATTTTTGTTCCAATGTGACCTTATACATAAATTTAAAAAGGCACCCATCACCGCTGTTTATCCTTATTCGTTCATAAGTTTTCCCCTTTGAATAGTCGGTTAGCTCTAGTAATTTTATCGTACAATAAATAATTCAAAATTTATACAGAAAAATCAGGCAGATGACGACATTGCCGTCTATGGGAAGACTGTTGATGATGGAGATTTTATCGGGGGCGCTGCTCCAGTTATCTATGATATAGATGTTCAGGTGCGCAAGGAAAATTGAATATTGCCGATGAATTATAGTACCATACCCTGTCGGCCCCTTTTTTCAATGACCGGACGAACATCAATACGGATCTGATTGACCATTTTGTGGGCCCGTACGATCAGCGGCCAATGTCCTTGTTGTGTTTGACATGGCGCAGGTGACGCTTGATAAATTTCTAGCCGCTTTCTATTTGGGATACTACCAGAGGCCGATGCCATAAATGCTATACTCTGATTCGGCTCCGAGATGTTTCTCGAGATTTCCGTCAATCTCGATACGACGCACGTCCTGCGTCCATCGTTGCCAATGCTCGATGGTTGTCCAGCGGCTAACCACCAGGCATTCCTCTAATCGATTTAGGTTAAAAAATGTTTCACCGGAAATGTATCCCGGCTGTCTGACTGCAAGGGCTCTTAATTCTATGATGTGAGGTAAAAGCACTCTGGCATCATTCCCCTTTTTTGGTTACTCGTTTTATTAAAACGCCGATCGCCATTTCTGACCTCCTTTCTGTGGCCATTTTTGATCTAAATGTAATATTTTTTTTTGATGAGGTCAAAAAATCGGGCCCTTGCTGAATGGGCTTCAGGAGAAGAACAAATCCATAAAATGGAATTTGAAAATTGTGGTCGAGGAAGATATCCGAGTTTGAAACTGGACCCTGTACATTGATATATAAGACCCATGCTCGAAAATCAAGTCTAAAATGGCACAATGTGGCAGTTTTTGAGAAGAAATAATTTGTGGGTTATATCAAATATATCTCATATTTTCATATTTTTAAATCATTTAACGCCTTCCTGTTACTGGGCTTTACAACAATCAGATTTTGAATATTTAAAAACCTACCGTCCGAGTCTTTCTCGATATTTCATCGAAGTTTTTAGAATCTGTGCGGTAATTTTCATTGAAACTTTGGGTTAGAATTGGTACCGAAAGGAAAATTTTATAAAACAGAGGATACGGAGGGGTGGAGCAATGGCAAATTTGGCGTTCAATCTGGAAGACAAGGTATTTGTGGTTACCGGTGGCAGCAGGGGAATTGGGTATGAAATCGCCGGCAGGCTGCTTGATCAAAAAGCAAAGGTGGTCATATGCGGTCGAAAGCAGGAGGGGCTTGATGCAGCCGGCAAGGCGCTGAACGCCGGAGATCGGTTACTAACCGTTCAGGCACACATTGCCAAAAGTGAGGAGGTTGACCGGCTTTTTGATACTACCATCGAAACCTTTGGCAGCATGGACGGGCTAATCAATAATGTCGGCATGAACATTGCTACCGGCGTGGTTGATGCCGACCCCGGGCTGTGGACCAAGATCATCGACAGTAATTTAAACGGCACGTTTCTGTGCTCGCGCAAAGCCGGCCAAATTTTGCGGGACCGCAAAAAAGGAAAGATAGTCAATATTTCATCAATTGCCGCCAGACGATCGGCACCGTTTATGGGGATTTATGGCGTGGCCAAGGCGGGTATAGAAATGATGACCAAAGTCATGGCCCAAGAACTCGCGCCTTTCAACATCCAGGTCAATGCGGTGGCCCCCGGGATGGTCAGGACAAAGTTCAGTGAACCCTTCTGGTCCAACAGCGAAATTTACGAACAAATAGTCAAATCGGTCCCGGCGGGAAGAATCGCCGAACCGGCTGATGTTGCCCTGCCGGTGTTATTTTTTTGTTCCCAGGCATCCGACTTTGTTACCGGTCAGACGTTGATGGTTGACGGCGGTGCCAGTGCAATATAAGGCACGTCGGTAATTAGAATTGACCCGCACAGACTGGATAAATCTACCTCAAAGACGCCAATAGGTGATGCCAAGTTTTTGCGCCTCCTCCGGGCTGAAGCATCCTTTGACATCGATGACCAGCGCATTGCTGCCGTTGCACAAGCCGGAGATGCCGGCCAAACCAAACTCTTTATATTCCTTGTGCAGAACGGCAAGGATAACGGCATCCGCATCTTTAATCGCCTCCAGGGACTGCAGGTCCACACCATAATATTGCCGGGCTTCTGCCTCATCCGCCAAGGGATCGTTGATTAAAACCTCCACACCAAAATCTCTTAATTCATTGATAATATCGATCACTTTGGTGTTGCGCAAATCAGGCACATCCTCTTTGAATGTGATTCCGAGAATCGCCACTTTAGCCCCCCGGACCTGTTTTCCGGCTCCGATGAGCATTTTTACCGTCCGCTCGGCAACATGCTTGCCCATGCCGTCATTGATCCGTCTCCCCGCCAGAATCATTTCCGGATGGTACCCTAAAGCTTCGGCCTTAAAGGTCAGGTAATAGGGATCGACGCCGATACAATGGCCGCCTACCAGACCGGGTCTAAAAGGCAAAAAATTCCATTTGGTGCCCGCGGCTTCAAGAACTTCCTGGGTGTCGATCCCGCAGATATCGAATATCTTGGCAAGCTCGTTCATCAGGGCGATATTCAAATCTCTCTGGGTGTTCTCGATGACCTTGGCAGCTTCCGCAACTTTTATAGAGCCGGCCTTGTGGATGCCGGCGTGGACAACTTTGCCGTACACCATTGCCAGCAAATCGCAGGTTGCCGGGTCCGAACCGGATACGATTTTCGTAATCTTATCCAAGGTGTGGACCTTATCGCCGGGATTGATCCGCTCCGGAGAGTAGCCGACTGTAAAATCCCGTCCAAACTTCAGCCCTGATTCTGTCTCGAGGATCGGGATACAGACCTCTTCCGTCGCCCCCGGGTATACCGTTGATTCATAAACTACGCAGGATCCCTTTTGCAAATGCCTGCCGACTGTTTTCGAAGCCCCCCGCAGCGGGCTCAAATCGGGGATCCGGAATTCATCGATGGGCGTCGGGACGGCCACAATCATTAGCCGGCAGGACGCAAGAGCATCGGGTTTATCTGTATAGGCCAGCTTAGCTTTACCGAGCTGACCGTCAGAGATTTCCAATGTACGATCAAACCCTGATTGCAGTTCTTGAATTCTTTCCGCTTTCATATCAAATCCGACGACGTCAAAATAAGCCGAAAGATGAACTGCCAAGGGCAAACCGACATAGCCCAGCCCCACCACCGCAATTTTGTTTTCCCGGGTCACCAACGAGTTAAATGTTATCACAGTCAAATCACCTTTCACCGGTTTTTCCGGTATCGGATATCTGCATTCAGTGCTTGTGAGCTCAAAATTAAATCGAATTTGAGCGGTCAGTTTAGGTAAAATTATTTTAACATTAAAACCGAATTCATTCAGCAAAAAAGGTGGAACCCAGACGGGATAAACCTCATCTGATTAAATCAGAGTTTAAGTTTTGTGATTGAAGTATGCCGAACGGCTCGGTCTCTTTCAAACTTGCCGATTTAGCTTCCTGGGGAACTTATGAAAAGCAGTCAGTCTGTAGGATATGATAAAGGGATTTTTATTGGGGCTAATTCTGCATCAGATCGAATATCGCTTCTTTCTCTTTGTCCGTCAGATACCGCCATTTTCCGGGAGGCAACTGCCCCAGTTTTATGCCGGCGACCCGGGTTCGCTTTAGCATTACGACCCGGTTTCCCACCTTTCGGACCATCCGTCGTATCTGCCTGTTTTTGCCCTCTTTCAGCACAATTCGAAATCGTCGCGAGGACATCCTGAAAATTACGGCTGGTCTGGTTCTGCTCTCCATCATCGGCAAACCTGCCGCCATTTTTTTAAGTGCCCCATCGGATATGGTTTTATCCACTGTGACGTCATATTCTTTCTCATGGTCAAAAGATGGGTGGGAGAGCTTATGATGCAGTCTGCCGTCGTTGGTCAATAACAAAAGGCCGGTGGAGTCTTTATCCAATCTACCGATGGGATATACACGCTGATCGATGTCCACCAAATCAAGAACAATTTTTTCCCCGGGATGGCGGCAACTGGTGACATAGTCCACAGGTTTGTTCAGTGCGATATAGACCAGGGGATGTCCATATTTTATCGGCTTGCCATCAAAGTACACCAGATCATTATCCGGATCGATTTTTGTGCCCAGTTCGACCATAATCCGACCATTAACGGCAACTCGACCGGCCTTAATAAAATCCTCACCCCTTCTGCGAGAGCAGATACCGGCAGCGGAAAGGAATTTTTGTAATCGCATCAATCTCACGTCCGGTAATCTGCGTTTATTTTTACGTAATCGATGGAAAAATCGCAGGTAATAACGGACGCATGCCCACTTCCTAATTTCAAATCAATCGTAATGTCAAATTCCGATTGTTTGAGAATTTTGGTGGCTTCTGCCTCTGCCGTTTTGCCGCAGCCCATTCCGTCTTGCACCATCAAAACAGGACCGAAACGAACATCGATCTTCTCAGGCGCCACGGCAATCCCCGCCCTTCCGACTGCGGCTATAATTCGCCCCCAGTTCGCGTCTTCTCCGAATAGCGCAGTCTTGAAAAGGTTGGAATGGGCGACTGTGTCGGCAATTTTGCGGGCATCCTGATCCGATTCAGCACCTATGACCTCAATCTCAACGAGCTTAGTGGCACCCTCGCCGTCTTTGATCAACCATTTGGCCATAGAGAGCAACACATCGTCGAGAACGGACTGGAATACATCTCTATGGGTGTTATTGAGGATTTCGGCACCGGACAACCCATTTGCCATTAAGAGGACGGTGTCGTTCGTGCTCGTATCGCCGTCCACCGTAATTCGATTCAACGACTGATCCACCGCGGCTTTGAGCATTTCTTTCAGCAAATCAGACGGCGCCTGGATATCGGTCATCACGAAACACAGCATGGTCGCCATATCGGGGCGGATCATTCCGGACCCTTTGGCCACACCTGTCACAGTGAAAATCTTTCCACCCAGCTCTCCGTGACGACTGATAACTTTTGGCACGGTGTCCGTCGTCATGATTGCTTCGGCAAAGTCATGGATGCCGTTGACATTCAAGGCGGCGATCAAACCAGGCAGGGCAATTTTAATTTTCTCAACGGGCAAAGGTTCACCGATAACCCCTGTTGAAGACACCAGTACCTCATCCTCGGTGACGCCGACCCCGGCGGCCGTAAGGCCCGTCATGAGCAAAGCATCCCGCAGGCCCTGCTCCCCTGTGCAGCAGTTAGCGTTCCCGCTGTTTACGATGAGTGCACGGCATATGCCTCTGCCGATCCGTTGCCGATCCAACTGGACCGGGGCGGCTTGAATACGATTTTGCGTAAATACACCGGCGACATTCGCCGGAACCTCTGAGAATATAAGTCCGAGATCTTTTTTGCCGTTTTTTTTCAGTCCGCAAGCCACACCCGCAGTTTGAAATCCCGGGCATCCTTTTTGCTTCATGGTGTATTACCTCATATTGTAAATGTTCGCCGAAAACTTCCAAAAGTCGAATATGAGATTCATTTGACAGAATCCGCTAAATTTGTCAAACATGGAAGCGTGGTGTGATATAAGGGAACTAAAAGAGAGATAGAATTTAAAATCAGGTGGTAGATGATGGAAAAAAATGCGGTGAGATGTCTGCAATGCAATGCCAGGCTCCGGATACAGATGACTTGAAGTATGGTTTATTTGCGCTGCAGGTCCTGCGGAGCTAAGTTTACCCTGGCAAAATTCAGTGATCGGATAAATGATGATATTGAAAATGAACTGGCGGATGTGCGCTGCGACAGGATATAGCTGCGACAGGATATAATGGTTGAGGGCGACAAGAATTACTTTATAAATGGAATGGTGTCAATGAACCTCTATCTGGATTTTTTCCGCTGATCCCCGTAATAATCAAGCCGACTGATTATAAACGATGTGCCGGATTCCTGCAGCTCCATAAAAATTTTACCCGAATTCCGCCTCCATTTGGTACCACCGGGAAGCCATTCTAAAAAGAATCTGCCTTCGATGTGTATCGTACCTTGCTTTTCATCATAATAATATTTCTTCATTTCGATCCGGTAATTTATAAATTCGATAACATTAAAATTTTGGCGGTACTTTGGTAGCAGATTATGAAATGGTTTGTCGTTTTCCTGGGCATCCGGTGCAAAGAAAGTCGAAAAATGATCCAAATCTTTAGACTCGTATGTATGACAGTAGTTTTCTAAAAAAGAATGTAATCGCTCTTTGAGTTTTTGACGGTTACGAAGTCCGTCTTCCTTGTTTACTTGCCCCAGCGCAGCCAATTCAGTGCTCTGCAGTTGCTCTGGTTTGGTGATGGGATCCAAATCAGACTTTAGAGGGGGGGCCGGCGTCTGGGGTTGGTTAATTGCTGGCTGCTGGGATGCGGCATTTATTCTATCCGTGGATTCCTCTGCCGGTAGTGTTGACTTAATGCCTTCTTCTATAGCGTCAACCTGGACTATTCGGGAGGGATCAGCCTCCTCCCGTTCTTCCACCGGAAGGCCTATTATCTTTGCCACCGATTGCCCGAGCAAAAGATTTTCCCGCGACGTTAGCTCGTCTGTCGGCAATCCATCACTTGCATTTTCAAGTCTGGCCGCCAGATCGATTGTTTGGATATCTGCTTCCGGCCGTCCTTTTTCTGGAAGATAAAGTTTCTTTGCCAACAATTTGGGAGAGTGAAGATTCATCCTTGCCTCTGAATCGCCGGCTGGTTCGGCAGTAGTCAATCTTCCGATTTTGGGTTCTAGATGGATTTCTTGAATAGGCACCTCCTGCCGTTCCATATGCGAAAGCTTTGACTTTAGGGCCAAACGACGGGATAGCATTTTAAATTCTCTGTCTGCCAACTCTCTTTCTGTTTCAATTTCGGCTGCCGCTAGGGGCAATTGTGCAATGATAGCGTCCATTTTCTCGGGGCTTATTTGATTAACTTTCTCTTCCGAGGCCAATCGAGTTGCTGTTTCAGCATTCGATTCGATTGGTAAGGACTCACCATGGACGTCGGCATCTGACAGGTCGTCAACAACCGTTGTCTGAGCTGACAATTCATCGGCAGACGGTGCACTTTGATTATCCGAATCGATATTTGTTTCATCAATCTTGAGTTCGTCCAGTATATCAGCGTCACTCTGTGATTCTGCCCGTTTTCCCTCTGTTGGAATTTGTATTTCATCCTCATTTACAGGTTGTCGCACGTCTATTTCAGATTTATTTCCTTTTTCCGGTGTGACATTTAAGACGGATGATTCACCTTGCACTGAGGTTGAGTTTTCCTGATTAAGAGTGATACTCGCCCGGGACAGCAGGGTCGACTTAAAATGATATATAAAGTATATCGCAATAATAACCAAAATCGATAGAGCCACAGGTAACATGGCTGTTCGAGCCGCCGACGCAATTTTGAATTTCCAATTACCAAGGGGTACTTTCTTGATTTCCTGATTTTGTTCTTTTATTGTTGCTGCTTCAGTTAATTCGGCTGGGGCAATCTTTTCAAAACGATCGACACTTTCTACATCCCGCTTGATACCGGCGATTTGCAGATCTTTACCGCATTCAATGATCATTTCCTTATCAATGACATGGGTTGCGCTGACGCATCCGGCGATCATTGCCCGATCACAGATGTTAATCACCATCCTTGGATAACCCGCAGAAAATTGATAAATTTCATGGTAAGCCCTTGAGCTGAAAATTTCAGCCTTTGCGCCCGCCACCTTGAGGCGATAACAAATAAGTTGGACAATTTCATCTTTCTTTAGAGGCTTTAGATGAAAATGGGTGCGGATGCACTGTCTTAATGCGCTATTTTGTTTTTCCTGTAGAATTTTATTGAACCCGGATTGTCCAACCAAAAATATGCCCATCAGCTTGTCGCCGGACTTTTCGATGTTTGAAAGCGTCAAGATCTCATTAAAAAGTTCTTGATTGATCCTATGGGCATCATCAACAATTAGGGTGACGTTTATATTTCTTTGATTAGCTTCGAGCAAAAATCTTTTGAAACGGGTTAAAAAAGCCCCTTTACTCTTGAATATCACGTCCATATCGAATTCTAATGAAAGCCAGTTGAAAAAATCGAGCTTATCAAGGCCAGGATCCGTCACGGTCGCGACAATTGTTTTGGGTTCAATTTCGGCTAAAAGCCTCTTAGCAAAGGCGGTTTTTCCTGTACCGGCATCCCCGGTAATCAAAAATAAGCCCTTTTTAGCAAGATAATCCTGCTTAAATGCAGCCAAATCCTCTAACTGCTTTTCATTTAGCCAGGTAAATTTTGGATCTACTGACTGATTGAAGGGCGTTTCTTTTAAGTTATAGTAGGCGGTGTACATTTAGCTGGTAATCCCATGAAAAAGCCAAATTTATGAGATCAATGCTCCTTGATACGGGATAAAAAATTATTCCATATGCTAATATTGAGCATGATTTTGGTTCTATTCAAGGCTCGATCCCCGATGCTTATGAAGATGGAACCTAGTCCTCATAAAATTCTTTGTAATTACAATAAGATATAGAAGACCAAAAAACAACGGCAAAGGCCGAAAATTTTTCCTATCCTTAATTTTTGCATTTATACCATCATTTATCAATTTTAAATTAAAAAACCCGTCACATATGGACGGGTATAGGATCGATCAGAATTAACCTTGATCTTGCAGAGTCCGCAGCGATTACGGAGTTTGTTGATTTTTGCGGCGCACTCTGTGGGCTTGATGAGAGATTTAATGGTTCAGGCCAAGGCCATGCTTTAAATCACCCATAATTCGATATAAAATCAGATTGAATCTCTCAATATGAGCTTTTCTGTGAAATACCTTCCTTAGGGCGAAGAAGGGCTGATTGAGCCTCCGTCATCACTTCCGCCACCACCGCCGCCGCCGCCTCCACCTGCTAGAGCGCCTACCCCCGCTACGACGGCCAGTCCGGCGACAGAGCCCACAATGATTTTTTGAGTTCTTGACATGCCGGCCTTTTCCTCTTTTTCCACTTTGCTCTCAGTCCCCTCTTGGCGCTCTTTTTCGTCGCTTGCTTCGATTTCCTCAGGTGCACCGACATCCATGTCCGCTTGGGATAGGATAAGTCGTTGCCCGGATGTTAACATTGTTTCTCCCTGTTGAGTTGAAACAATCATGGATCCGCCCTCTATAACGCCGAGTTCACTCCCATTCGGCTTAGCGGCTACATAACCTTTCAACCGCTGGCGATCTGTCGCCGCATTCAATATTATATCTAATACGGCCAAATTCCCGGACGGTGTGATAAAATTAAGTGAGCGAGACATATCAGAAACCGCAAAATATAAGGTCCCTTCTTTGATTGACAATTCCCTCAGACTGGTTGAAGTCGCCACAGAAAACATGCTCCGGTCTTCAGCCACCAAATAAATATCCTCCATTTTTACACCGCATTTTCCATCGGCCGCTATCAAAAATCCCTCAGGAACGGGCGCTTCCTTGCTGAATTCACCGACTTTTTGCTTGCCTTTGTAAATACTAATTTTACCTGTAGGATATATTCGGGCGGATTTAAAATCTGATGAGAAGCCTGGAAGCGCAAGAGTGAACGATAAACCGATTGCTAAAAATTTTACCCCCAATTTAATTTTCCCTGTTCGGCACATGGCAAGCTCTCCTTTGATTGTATATTGAGGAACCGTTCAACCATATTAGTACCAAAAAAACGGCTCGATGTAAAATTTATCCTTTCTACCAGCGCGCCGGATCTCGGTAGCCGATGCCTCCCAGGCCGGGAAGTCCTATGAAAAACCCCATTCCATGGACCAATTTTCCGAATGCGGTGGACCCAGCAATTAATACATCGCGATCCTTGACCTCTATTTCCAATGTGCTCGGCTGAGAAAGATCCAGTTTAATCATCTGCCGTTTATCATTTTCTACATAGCGTGCCAATACTGCCTGATTCTTGTCGGCATAAGGCGCCAGGCCCCCGGCCTCTACGAAAGCCTCCTGGACGGTCGTCTGGTGTTTGATGTAATACGATCCGGGCTTGCGAACGGCGCCGTCCACGAAAAAAACGCCGGCCTCCGGCACAAAAAGCACGTCCCCGGCGTTGATTTCGATATTGAGCTCTGACTGACCCTCCTTGATCAATTGATCCAAATCAACGAAAAAAACACCTTGTCCATCCGGTGAGCCGCTGGACTTTCGAATCTGAACGACAAGACCGGCTTTGTCGCTCAAGCCGCCGCCCAGCGCCATAACGTCCAGCAGCCTTTGTTTTGAAATGTAATCGTAGGTACCCGGTTTTTGAAATTGACCCATCAACGTAACTCGCCGGCTGAAGTGTTCTTCTATAAAAATGCCCACATGGGGATTTTTTATATACCGTTCGCGATACAACTCCTCGATTTTCTGTTCGGCTTCTCTGGCAGATAATCCTTTGACCAGGACCGAACCTATAAGCGGAAGTGTAACATATCCCCGTGAACTGACCCGAACCTTGGCATTCAATTCTTCGGCTTCAAACACGTTTATCTCAAGCAAATCTCCGGACCCCAGAGGATAGTCACTGGGATCGGAAGGCATTTGTGCACTGGCGAGTATTTGCTCATTTATGTGGCTAATTTCATCATCCTTGTAGGAATAATTTAAATCCGGCTGAGGTTGATTGGCGGCACATCCAAAAATAATTCCAATAAATAGGAGGGTTTTAAATATCAAAAATGCGCCCAAACGCCCATGGAATCTTCGGATCACGAATTTTCTCTTTGTATATTGTTGAGGATACATTGCATCTCTCCCATTTTTTTTTCAAGCTGTGTGGTTAAATAAGTATCTGGAGTTTCACCGAGGTGCATTTGATGTCATGGAACCAAAAAATCAAAAACGAATATTCCGAGCACCATAATAATAATCAATGCTGCCAATTGGATAAAGAACAACCCCCTTCCCTTCCGGTCTGTTTTTGGAACCTGCATCCGCGTCTCATGCCAGCGGGTCAGGTTTCGGCGGCTCAAGTTGTAATGTCGGCGCAGTACCGGATCACTCAGGGTTTGATAGGCAGTTTTCAGTTCAACAAACTTCTCACTACCACCATGCCCTTTAGCACTGGTGTCGGGATGAACTTCATAGGCTTTTTCGCGAAAAGCTTTTTTAATCTCCTGGGTATCGGCCTGCGGGCTGACCCCAAGCAGCGCGTAATAGTCAAACTGTTCATTCGAAGACAATGTCAAACCAAGGGCACTGGCCGCTGGTAGGAGCTTTTCCTGAAGCAATTGAAAATCGAGGCCTTGAAACCGACAGACCGTTTTTACGGGCATAACAGCTTCTTGCTTTCTATGAAGAGAATCGTTGACAATCGCCCGGCACACAATCAGATAGTCGGCATCGGCGGCAATCAATTGAATGAGGGAAGGCGTATCCGCAAGCAATCGAACCTGCCGGATAAAACGTGTCAGCAATTCGGTGTTTTTATGAAAATTTATCCCAACGGATTTCAATAGTCTCCCTCATCAGGTCCGCTGCACTATCCTATCACGTCCATTTAAATCATAAAAACCGAGCGCGCGAATCGATTCCATCATATCGTTCATTCTTCCCGATTTAACCTGCGGCGAGGGGCAGTTGCTTTTCGGTTGTCTTATAATCTTCGCCATAATAGTGCCGGTAGGCCTGATAATATTTGTGGTAAGAACCGTAACCGTATTTTTTATCCAAATCTACCTTATTGACGATGCAGCCCAGGATGGTACCGCGGATGTTCGAAATTGTTTTTTTTAATTGCCCAATCGTTTCGCGGCTGGCTTCGCCGATGCTGCTCACCAGCACGATCCCGCCGACTCGCTGGGATAAGACCAGGACATCGGCAAACCCAATATACGGCGGTGCATCTAAAATGACCCGGTCAAACCTGGAAACCAGATTTTTCAACAGACGCTGAAACCGCTTGGATGCCAGCAGTTCCACGGGATTTGGCGGGACAGGACCGCAAGGAATGATATTTAAGTTTTTATGGTATCTGTTGTACATGCAAACCTTGCTGGTCACCGCGGCCAGGAAACTTGATAATCCATGCCCGTTGACCGATTTTGATAGGGTAAAGACCTCCTGGAGGCTCGGCTTTCGGAAATCGACGTCGATGAGGATAACCCTTTCTCCGGCAGTTGCAAAGCTCAGTGCCAGATTAACCGCAATGGTGGTTTTACCCTCATTGGGCAAACCGCTGGTAACCAGAAAACTCTTCGAGCGGGTGTCGGCCCCGGATAGCTGGATGGATACCCGCGAAGAGCGGATGGCCTCTGAAAAAGGTGCCCGCGGGTGTCGCAGAAAGGTATTTTCTACGCCGTCGTTATCTGGTTTCACCTGGGGGATGATGCCCAATATGGGTATCTGGAACCGCTCTGATATTTCTTCCGGATTGG
Organism: uncultured delta proteobacterium; assembly: GCA_963723215.1. Lineage (GTDB taxonomy): Bacteria > Desulfobacterota > Desulfobacteria > Desulfobacterales > JAFDCJ01 > JAFDCJ01. Next base: position 19,961 of record CAVRQG010000017.1, on the reverse strand, counting down.
TGATGGTATCGGCGAAATATTCGGATAGAAAGGCACAGCCGATACCGCCGAGAAGACCGACCACGATGCCAAGCAACAGATTCAACTTTACATTTGGTTTAACCGCCAAAATCGGCAAAGAGGCCCGATCCACAATTTGGATACTGCTGGCAGATACGCCCGCCATGGATTCGATTTCTTTGGAACGCTCGAGCAGGCTCTGATAGATGGCCTGGTTGGTTTCCACTTCGCGGGCCATAATCGAATACTGCGTGGTACGTTCGTTCAAGTCCAGAACGAGCTTCTTCTGAAGTTCAATGCGCTCCTGCATGGCGACAGCCGTCTTGCGAGCAGCCAGGTATTCATTTTTTATCGAAAAGAATATTCTTTCTTCTTCCTGTTTGATCCGGCCGGCAATACTGATCATACGTGCCTTCAGATTTCTGACCACCGGATAATCATCATGAAAGGTGGTTTTCAAATCCTCGTACTCGGAACGTAGCTGGGCATAGTTCTCTTTCAAGTTCGCAATCAGGCTGCTTTCCAAAACCTGTGGCAGATTGGCATGTCCGTCCTTGGACGCCTGCTCATAGGTGACTTTTTTAGCGATCATGTCTGATTCAGCCGCGGTGTAGGCTAAATTCAAATCCTCCAACTGGCGGTAAATACTGTTTACTTTTGCGTCCAGCGAAACAATACCCGCCAGCTTGCCAAATCGGTTTAAATCTTCCTCTGCCTTTTCCAGGTTAATCTTGGCCCTGTCGATCTGCAGCATGAGAAAATCCCGTGCGATGCCGGAAGCCTCCAGCTTTTGCTCCATCTTCCTGCCGATAAATTCATCTAAAATGGAATTCACCACATTCTGGGACAGTTCCGGATCCGGTGAGCTGAAAGAAACGTAAATCAGCATGGATTTTCTACTGGGCGAAGCCTCCAGATTTTCCTCTATATAATCGACCAATTTCTGTTGTTTTAATATTTCTTCGAAAAAAGCCGAGTCGCCGCCCTTATCCTTGTATCCCGGCAAAAGGGATTTGATAAACTTTTTAACGTGGTGGATGGCACCCGGCTTGCCATCGCCGTAAAGGGTATGAACCAGGACCGGATGTTCGATCAGATTCAGTTTATCGATGATCCGGCCGATCAATGTTTTGCTGCTGATCAATTCTACCTGGGTTTCATAAAATTCTCTGGCCTTCATTTCCGAGCCGAGCATCTCTTCAAACTTGGTTACCTGAGGAGATACCTGGTTCACCTCGATGACGGCCATGGCCTTATAAATTTTGGTGGCGGTCAGCGTAAAGATAAGGGTGGAAAGGAAAACGAAGATGAGGAAGGTAATAATCAGCCACTTCCGGCGGACGATCACATCCAGGTAATCATGAAGACTAATCTCTTCTTTTTCCTGCCAGGTGTAAAAAGGCTTTTGAATCTCAGTGGCGGGAAGATTGTCATTGAAAGATACCGGTAATTTTTCTGATTTACGATTGCCGTTGTCAGTCAAGTGATCGTTGGTCATGACGCTACCTCAATGAACCTCCCCGCGGCAAGCCGCGGGCTATCTTTAAAGGTAAAATTCATTTTATCGCAGCAAGCTGCGAGGAATTAAATCCAGTAGATTTCGCATCGCTCTTAAAGTGATTAGCGTAATCCGTGTAAGCTGCGAAATCTGTGGATTAAAGGAATTTTTCCGATAGAACCTGCTTCTTTTCAGAATCTAAAATTTCAAGGCGAAAATTATCAAGCCAGAATGAGCCTTTTATCTTCGAGTCGAATCGGTGGCTCGGCCGACGGCGTACTCGCACAACCACCGCCCGGCACCCGGCAGGAGGTCGAAATTCAATGGACTCCTCCCGCCATTTATGGGTCCCTGTGATCATCGGACCGGATTGAGAAAGCCCGTTTTGGTCATATCCGACAATTTCAATAAACGGGCCCTGGTCGGTGGTGATGCCGTCGCTTTTCCAGGCATAGCTCAATCGCAGTCGCTTCAGCGGGATCACTGGAACGATCTGATAAACATTCTGAAACGAAATGTTTTGGCGACCGGCAAAGGATACCCGAAGGGCATATTTGCCTTCATGGGCTCCCTGGCTTACCCGCTCGATGGTCCAGTTGCCGTCCTTATCGCTCCAATGACGCCAGTCAAAGCCGCGTTGGGTTATTTCGTTTTCAAACCCGGCATTGGTCATTCCATCGAGGCTGAGGTATTCCTGCCAAACGGACATTGACTCCGCAACACGTTTTTGATCCAGCAGAAAATGAGCGTACTGCAATCCGATTTCAGTATCCGGTTTTCCGTTTTTGCGAATTTTTTGCCAGACAACCAGGCTGTTTTCGGTCATCCCCCAACGCATCAGCCAGCTCAGATACAAAACTAAATTATCAGAGTCAAGGACGCTCATGGCAGCCGTCACATCGCCGTCAAAGTGGATGTGCAACAACTGCAGGGCATCCTGCGTCAACGTTCGACGGGATAACAGATAGTTTGTGTTGCGATACAAAATCGCATCCATGCCCAGATCGCCGGCAAGCAGCATTTGCGGCCATTGCCAGCGATAGACGCCATCCGTCAGGGCAGTGGTAAATCTCAGGATATCACGCGATTTTTCCGCATTTCCCATGGCCGCCTCGGCTTCCGCCAGTTTGAGCCAGGCATCCATGAAAAGAACGTCCCGGGATACGGCTTGCCTGAAATAACCGGCGGCTGTTTCCGAATCGTGTTGAAACCAGGCATGCAAGCCGTGCGCATACTGGGCGCGGGCAAATGGCTTTAAGCGTTTGGACTCTTCAAGCGAAAAAGTGTAGGTTCGATAATGGATGGGTCGCTGCAACCAGTTGAAGTAAAATAACCAGCCGCCCAACGCCATAAGACCGAGCGTAATTAAAAGTTTGAATAAGATGTTGCCGGATGGTTTTGCTCTGCATCGTTTTTTTCATCAATACCTAATCCGGGTAGTTCACCGCAGAGCGCAAAGGACGCTGAGGGTAAATATTTGAAAATATGATTTTGTCTTCAACAACTATATCCAGCCTATAACCGCATTCCTGGTTGATTGCCTTTTACAGAAAGTGGATAATTTTCTAATCTTTCCTTTGCGTTCTTTGTGTCTCTGCGGTGAACTATTACCAAAACCGCCATTTGGATTCTTTTTTCACCACTGTCTTTGGATCCGGCTTCATCATCGGCAAAAGTTTGGCACCACGCAATATTCGCAGGGGATTTTCCGAAGCGATGCGCTTCAGGTTTTCGCGGCCGATTAATTTTTGAATTTTAGGGGCAGCAAGCCTCACATGAGCAGCGTGGCGTTCCTGCGGATTATGGCTGTCAGTCGCCAGGCAGTGAATGCAGCCGCTTTCTGACAGGTAGTGAGCCATACGTAAAGCAGCCCGGCCGTGGTAACCCAGAAAACTGTCCCAGTTGACCTGCAGATAGACCCCCGACTCAATCAGCCGGTCCACGAGCTGCGGTTTGGCCGCCAGCTGGGCACAGCGCTCGGGGTGGGCCAGAAGAATGAAATACCCCTTCGATAAAATGGCAAAGATCACCTGTTCCCAACCCAGGGGAAGCTGCTGAAACGGCGTCTCAATCAACACATAGGATGTTTTGCCAAGTGTAAGCAATCGATCTTTTTCCAAAAGGTCAGGAATTAAGGGATCGAAGGCTATTTCCATTCCCAGTAGTACATCGAGTTCCAAACCCTCAATTTTGATAGCCTGATTCAATTCGGCAAGTTTTTGATTTATATCTTCAATCGATAACATCCAGGTCGTTCCCGGGACCTGATGCGGGGTCGCCACAACCCGAGTATAGCCGGCTTTTATAAAAATCCGGACCATTTCCAGACTTTCATTCAGATTTTTTGGCCCGTCGTCCACTCCAGGCAAAATATGGCAATGTAAATCTATCATATTAGAAGCTGAAAGCTTAAAGCTAAAGAAAATTGATAATGGTAAAAAATTGTGTTAATCTCAGAAACTGAATTATTTTAACAGTTTCGCTGCTTCCTCAATTGCTTCCACAACTGATGGCTTTTCAGAAGAAATAATGCTTTCCCTTAAATGTTTGTGATGGGGAAAATTTTCAAGATCTGGTAAATGTGGAGTATTATCATACCGAAAAACAAGATTATTTTGCTTATCCTGAAAATGATAACGATAATTTAGTCGTTCGAGTTGTTCAGTTTCCACAATTACCGCCTCATTCAGCTCAAGAAGATACCCAGTTTTAAAACGCACTCGAATTCGCAAATTTATACGATTTGATGTAATAATTTCTTCTTCATAACGCTCAACATAGGCATCTTCTAATTTTCTGATTTCAGCTTCGATTACTTCGAGATAGTTAGACAATAAGTCATGCAACATTTCGAAGTTGCCTTTCAATTTCTGATTTTATCGCTAAAAAATGTTGATAGTCATTTGACCATTCAGTAAAATCTATAGAATCCTCTAAGTTTCCCTTATTGAATTTATCGAAGAACTCCTCTGATTCTAGATGGTATAGATTCTCAAAAACAATCAGGCGTTTGATGATAGCCACCAGGGCGTCTATCGGTAAATCATATTGTTTTGTTTTTTTTCGCATAATTCCTCCTAAAAGTTACAAGGAGATTTATTGGGTTTGGTCTATCTAATGTTTTCGGAATTCAAGCAACAAATTTCATTATACCCTCTTTTCTTTCTTAGGCTTTAGCTTTTAGTTCCGAGCCACCGTGTTTTAGCCTTTAATCCTTCAGCCCTGAGCCCTATTTTGCGCTTCTGGCCCACAACAAGCGTATAATATCGCCATCAACGTCACAAAATAGACACAATTGGCCGGTATCTGAAGATTGAAATCAAAAAAACTGTGAAAAGCCAGGGATATCAAGCCGCTGAAAGCCCCTACGGCTAGAAAAAACCGCATCGGATCCTTGTGAGGATTCATGTGCTTGATTCTGTAAGCACTTTTCACCATAAATATCAAAAACCCGGTCAACACTGCAGTAAACCCGATCCAGCCGGCCTCGATTAAAAGCTGCAGATAGTCGTTGTGAGCATAATCGATTATTTTGTTGGAGAGGTTAGATACATTATAAACCGGAAATACCTTTTCATAATTTCTCAACCCGATACCGAGGGGATGATCTTTTATAATTGACAGGCTGTCTCGCCAGAAATCCAGACGCGAGTCACCACTTCTTAGTGTAAAAAACCGATCGGCTACCGGACCGATTCCAATTGCCATGCTATAAACAACCAACATCCCAACGATTCCACCCAGCACCAGCCAGGTGTATCGCGACATGCTTTTACTACCTGAGCGGGCCAGTATGACAAAGGTCAAAAAGCCCATCGAAGCGCCGGCAATCCCTCCCCGGGATCGGGAAAAAAGCAAGGCCAGCAGAAGCACCACGATACCCAATGCCAGTAATGCTTGCCGGTTCAGCCTCTCGGAGGCCAGAATTTTTTTCAAGGTGTACCCCTGGCCCCAGCCACCTTGGGCCAGTAGTGAAACCCAGAAAAAGGGGCCAGAGCATTTCAATAAAACCGGCAAAATGGTTGCGATTGATAAAAGTGCCGCGGGCATCGCCCATGTATGCCTGAACGTAATCCACCCATAGGACCCCCAAAGTGGGCACAAGGGCCTGAATCAGGCCGTAAAGGGCCTCAATCAAGGCTACACCCATCATAACCCAGACGATACGCTTCAAGGTTTTACGTTCGACACAAAGACTCCGCACCACTACAAAATACAGGCAAAGACTCAGTAGAAACACCCACCATGCAAGTGCAACCCGCGGTTCGTAACTGAGGGTCTGCCACGCGGGTGGGCTGTCCAGCAAAACCCGGGCGGTTGTCAGTGTTTGAAACCGGATCGGGCTGAGATGAGATAAAATATAGCCAGGAAACGGCAAACAGAGAACCAGGGTTGCCGCAAAAAAAAGTACAACCGTCAAGTTAACCCCGATGCCGGGAAGCAGCGCGTGCCGTTTGCGGGGCTGCCACATAAAAATTAAAAATACGGTCATCATGCTCAGGCTGTAAACGGACCACACCCAGGGCTGAACCGCGGCAAATAAAATGGGGATCGTTCCGATGATAAAAAGCGTAAATATTTGGCTGATAGCCATTAGTGCTGTGAACTAAAAAGATATCTTTTTATGAGTTATCAAAATTATTGCAAAATACTGTGGCCTGATTTTAATCTATATTCCCCTAAAAGCAAAAATTAAGGTCTCAAGCAAGATCGCCAGATCAAGGAAAAATGACATGTTATTTTTATAGTACAGGTCATACTCCATATTCTCATGAATGGCTTTTTTGCGGTCACCGCTCAATTGCCACAGGCCGGTGATGCCCGGCAAAATCTTCAGTCTTTCCCGATGAATATCGGTATATTCAGAGGCAATAAACGGCATTTCCGGTCTCGGCCCGACCAGTGACATTTCTCCTTTTAAAACGTTTATGAGCTGAGGAATTTCATCAAGGCTGGTTTTGCGCAAAAACCTTCCGAACCTTGTAACGCGATCATCACTGGGATCTAACGGATTGATCTCGTATGGTTCGGCATCGCTAACCATGCTTCGGAACTTGTAGATCGTAAATATCTTTCCATCCTTTCCTATTCGATTCTGTTTGAAAAAAACCGGCCCTTTAGAGTCAATTTTTATTAGCAAAGCGAAAACAATGAAAAAAGGCGAAAACATGATCAGCAACAACACGCTTGCGAAAAAATCGATGCTCTGTTTAATTCTTAGATACGCGCCATTTTGATCTTCATCATTCTCGCTGAATATCGGTATATTACCTATTTTTTGCACTTTAATCTTTTGAAGGAAAAGCTGGTAAAGATTGGGTACAAAAGACATCCTGATTTGGTTCTTTTTAAGTGACGCCAGTATATCCAACAAATATTTATCATCTATTTTGGATATGGCAACAATGACCTCATCAAAATGAATTTCTCTTCTCAAATTTATTATCTCTTTCCCTGTACCCAAAACGGGTACCCCATTTTCACAATTGAACCCATTGGGATAACAAACATTGCCTGTTTTTTTTTGGTTATCATCAATAAAGCCCACCGGAACTATACCGAGTTTGGGTGAATTTACCAGTGACCGGTATAGTGCTACGCCTAGTTCACCAGCGCCATAGATCAAAACTTTTTTGCCGAAAGATCTGAATAAATCAGTGAAACTGAAAATATGGTAGAAGATAGTTCTTTCAATAACAAGTGCGAGGAGAGAAAAAGCATATGCAAAGACCAACATATATCGCGATACCGGCAATTTAGTAAAAAGGGTTATGACCACAAAAATATAAATGTAATTGTAAAACCTTGAATGACATTTTTTATTTCCTCAACGTTGAGGACACTGGACTCGTTTTTATACGCTCCAAATAAATATAAAATAATTAAGGCAGACAAAGTGAAAGTGAGGGCAGCCGAGATGATATCTGGTCCTTGATAAACCGCTTTTTGGCCGATTCCAAGCCAGCGATACAATTTATAGGAAAACAGAATTGGAAGAAAAAAATGGTAATAGAAATCAGCAACTGCGTATAGAGCAACGTGGCAAAAATGTTATATGTATTGATTCCTTTTTTGCCATCCAATTGATACTTCGTTTAATCGAAACCGAGTCATCTCAACGCTCTTCTGAAACACACCGCCATTTGCAAAAGAATCTTTCATCATTTTCAATTCCTAAGTATTCTTTCCCTTAATATTTGTCTGGCAACTAAAAATAAAAATCGCGGATTATTGTAGAGGTACCTTTTCCACAGACGTCTTGGTTCATTGCAGAGTCTGAACAGCCACTCAAGCCCCATTGCCATCATCCAACTTGGCGCCTGTTTTTTTGGTGCCGGCATGAAAATCAAAAGCCGCTCCAACTCCAACCATCATGGCCTTAATTCGATCGGAATGTGAAAACATCCATCGTTCTTGTTTGGGGCACCCAAGACCCACAAATAGAATCTTTATTGGGGAATCGTTAATTTCTCTTACTATTGTTTCATCTTCTTCAGAACTCAACTGATGGAAAGGAGGACTGTAAGTGTAACCCACTTTGAAGTTTGGGATACATCCTGAAAGGTTGTAAACGAGCGCCATCAAAGTTTCAGGAGTGCTGCCATAAAATCCAACGGAAACATTACTTTGGGCTGAAGCTTCACATAGATATTTCATTAAAGTTGGACCATATACCCTTTTCTGTCCCTTTAATCCAAGAATGCGAAGTAGCAGAACAATAGGCATCCCGTCTGGTGTAACGATATCTGCTTTGTTTAAAATCTTTCTAAAATCTTCTGAATCAAATGCCTCCATAATCATATGGACGTTAGCAACGCACGCATAGCCATAATCGCCCGATGCAGCCTGAGTTAATATTCGATTTGTAGTGTCTTCATAGCTTGTCCCATCAACACGAGTACCGAGGATATACTGGTATTTATTTGCTTTGAATTGACAGATCTTCATTTGAGTAAAATGAATTAATATTCACTTGCTTATTATTAAATTTTTTAAGTTTTATTTCCTTGAACGCGTTTTGGCAGTTTCATAAATATCTATCAACATTTTATAGTTAAGTTCCGCTGTAAACTTAGTTTCATACTCAGCACGCGCCGCCTTTCGCATCCGTTTAAGTTCTGCAGGATGACTGATAATCCAATTCATCTTTTTCGCGAGATCCTCCGGGTCACCGGGCTGGAAGTGCAGACCGGTGCGTCTATGATCAATCATTGATGACATAACGCCCAGTTTACTTGCGATCACAGGAAGACCAACAGAAAAAGCCTCCGAAATCGTCAACCCAAAACCTTCATACCAGACGGAAGGGAAAATAAGCACAATGGCATCTTTCATTAAATTCATTATAAATTGCCTATGTTTATGACCCAGCCATTCTACTCCAAAAATACTCCGTGAAGCTTCTGATAGCTGGGAAGCTAAAGGCCCATCACCTATAATCTTGAGCTGTATCTTGCCGCCAATTTTTTCCCAAGCTGATAGTAAAGTGTTAATACCTTTTTCCAGTGTCAGTCTCGCCACAAAAATTGCATAGCCGCCTTGCCCATTGCCAATTCCGGGATCTTGATCAATAAAATTTGGTTTGACAACGATCTTTCCCGCCGGAAGCCCACCTTGAATGAACTTCTGACGTGCAAAGTCGTTCAGCGCGATATATATATCAACCATCCGTCTATATGTATGCAATACGCGGTGTACCGCTAGCATGGCAGCAATTACACTCGTTGCGGCACGGTTTTCACGATAACAGGCGTGCAAGATACCGCGCCAGGGGACAAATTTACCCATGCAGTCCTCGCAGATATGACCATTACGGAAAAACAAGGCATTAGGGCAGAGCAAACGGTAATTGTGCAAGGTCTGCACCAGTGGTACATCTTCTGCCTTTGCAACATAATAGGCAGCAGGAGAGATAAGTGGAAAAGTGTTGTGAAAGTGGATTATATCCGGTCTTACTTTTCGGATAAGTTCACGCAATTCACTGGCAATATTCGTATTCCAAATAGTGCATCGGGCAAGCTCAAAGGAACTCATACCTGTTATACAGTCATTATGAACTGTATAGCCAAACACGCAGTGTCCATGTTTCTCAAGCATAGACGACTCAGCAGCAAAGGCCTGATCTTCGCCTCCGGGTTGTTGGTAGTAATTTTGGACCATAACGATTTTCATATGCACGAGGTTTAATCTTTCTTTTATGCACGATATTCGTTGTATATTTTGTTAAAAATATTTCCTTTTTTCTTCCAGGTGAATTCACGCTTCACGCGTTCTCTCCCCGCCAATCCCATATTTTTCCTGGTCTCTACATCCTCTGCCAGCCGCCGCAAGGCCTCGGCCATGTCTTTCACAACCTGCTCGGGTGTCTCAGCGGGCAAACAAATTCCAGTTTCGTCCGTCACCTGCCTTGCTGGACCACTCAATTCCAAGAAAATTACTGGTTTCCCTGAAGCCATAGCTTCCAAGCATACAAAACAACCAGAGTCATGTAAGCTCGGGTGTATTAAAATATGACTATGCGTGAGTTTACTTAAAGTGTTTTCACGAGACAACTTGCACCAAAATCGAACACATTTTGATATATTCAACTTGTTTGCTAAAATTTCAATGCGTTCACGCTCTGGGCCATCACCAATGATCCAATACTCAGCATTAGGCAACTTGGCTTCTGCAAAAGCTCTTAAACCGGGATGAAATCCTTTAAAATGGAGTAACCTGCCAACACTGATGAACCTGATAGTTTTACTTTTGAATATAGGAATGTTGCTCAATCGATTAATCTCTGTTTGACTTAACCCTGTCAGTCCAAATATCTTGACGCCTCTTGCTTTCAATCTGTGAACTTGCAAAGCCGTTTCTCGCGTACTTACTAAAACTTTTGAACTTCTTCGTGCAGTGATTCGCACAAATGGATCATGCATTCCCAACCAACGAGAAATAGTCCGCACTCTTTCATAAATATTACCTCGAAGGCTAAAATCTGGCCAGAAAGCTTTTGGTGCCGACTCCCCACCACCTATAGGTCCCCATATAAAGGGTGGAGAAAGTAAAAAGATAAAGCTAGGTGCCCAATATTTTGCAAAAGTCACGTGATGCAATAAATTAAAATTTATTTTACGATGCAACCGCTTAACAATAAAATAAATTCCTATCTGCCATAAGTAATAATAAAGCTGAATTCCACGCTCTCCGCGTTTCCACCACATTGTCAAACGCGGCACATTGTAGTAAACAAAATGCAGATTAGATATATACTCACGTGTAAGCTCAGCCTTAATAGTAGACCTATTGTTGGCACGGGTTATAACCCATATAGCATGATATTTAGCCATTTCCCGGGCCATATTCCATCCCACTCCGGGCTCAGAGTTTTTACCAGGCTCGCAGGCATAGGCTGACATGAGGACTTTTAACCGTTTCACTGCGCCTCCCACACGGCACGTCGCCATCGCTGGTTAGGATCATCCGGGCTCTGACCGTCATCTAATGATTTATGAAATGCATCAAAGGCTGCCAGTTCCACGATGGCTTGTGCCTGTCTTTCCGAAACAACCTTCCTAAGCTTTTGAACGGCAAATTCCCTGGCTCGAACTGGTGACCACCGGTTCATGAGAAGGGTGACCTGTAGAATGAAAAAAGCCCGATCGAGATATGGAAACCCAACAATTGTACCATACTCCCAATCAATGGCGGTCATGATTCCTGAAGAGTCATAGTAAATGTTCCATGGCGCGAAGTCTCCGTGTTGTATAACAACAGGCCAAAATGCATCCTTAAAGGCATCTACCCAAGGGTCGATTAAGCTATTGTGGCGTTCAAGCATATGTCTGATCCACGGATGATTGGAGGCTTCATGCATACCACCCATTATCAGCCTGGAGATAAACTTATCGGCATTTGCAAGAGAGGATATTCGGGCTGGTAGCGAACGACCGGGGACGGGTGCGAGTGCAATCGCCAGTCCTTCAGCAAACTCACCATACAGGAGCACACGAGGGCCGAGACCTTCAGGTAAACTTTTTAAAATCGCGTACTCTTGTTGCAACCGCGCCTGTGCCGCCGGTTTCTCACCATACTTTAGGTAACCAATAATTTGAAAATCGTCCCAAAGTTGAACTGTAAATTTCTGGGCTGGCCCGGGCGTGCCCACGAACACAACACCGCATGTGAAGCTTGGTAGGCACACCTGAAGAAAATCACGTAATGTACCAATATTATTAGAAATTTTGAGAGCATCAACCCAGCCAAGCAGGGCCTTGCAACGAAACATCAGCCGATGTACCCTGGCGTTCCATCGATAGGCCGGGTAAAATGCGCTAAAATTCCAACGTTTACGAGCATCGCCTTTGAAGAAATATAAGCGCGGCTTCCTTCGATTTGGTAAGACAATCACTGATTGTGATCCTCCTGTAAGTACGCTTTTCAATTCCTTCATAATTCCTGAAACCCCAATCGCCTGGCTGTCCGCTCGATCAAAAAGTTGATAATGATGTCTTCTGTCTGTCTCACTGCATTATCAAGTTGACTCGATGTATCAACTATATGTCCATTTGAAAGTCCTTTGACTAATGATAGGTAAGCCTCCCGTTGTCTTACAACCTCTTTGAAGGGAACTTCCTGCTTTCTTTCGCAAATAAACTTTGCAGGAGCATCAAAACATATTACTAAATCTGGTTTAACAATGGTTTTCGCTATTAAACAAACCAACCAAGCTGGGGCATCCAACCGGTAGCGTTTCGGGTCCACTATAATATCATAAAAGTACCTATCAACAAACACGATCCCGTTTCTAAACAACACGGGCTTTAAGCGAAAAATACCGCCTAAAATAAATTCAAACGCATGATAGAACAAGTATATAACCGAAGCCAAAGTGCCACGCATTAGTTGCCCATGTGGGTTATGGACAGGGCCTATATCTGGTTTGGAAAGTCGAAAGGTTAGCGGTTTCCAATGATAATAACGGCTTTTATCCCCCTTAAAAGTCGTTTCGAGTCTCTTCATAACTCGGTCAGAAACACTTGATTTTCCGCTACCATCTGGCCCAATACAAACAATGAAAACACCTGGGTAATTAAACCAGCGTTTAACAAGTCTTTTTATATCAAAGAAAATTTTTTTGAAAATTAAAGTAGGGCATGTGCACAACTGATTAAGTGCCAGAGCTTTTCGCAAATCGTTTCTGCGCGCTTCAATTGATTCCCAGTCCTCCTGCGTGACACTAAAAAATATTTCTTTACCGATCTTATTACCAAATAGCCGCGTTAGTATCGCCGTAGCCTGTTCGGTATTTTCACGAAATGATTGAGCTATAAAAGGCTTGTATTTGTCTTTAACATATCCTTGGAACAAAAGTCTGCTTAAAAGATTAAGTGTAGATTCATGTAGAGAGTGTGGGATGGGAATACCTTCACAGATTAAGTGATTGCGTAAAACTTCGTCAGGCTTTAAAATATCAAAGAATCTCCATTGTAGGCTTGTGAACAGATCAAAGTGAACCTGATATCCTGTAGATGTATGTATCACAAAAAGACACACTGGAGAAAACTCTGCCCGATTGTGTAACTTGAACCCCAATTTATATGAAACTGTTATGAGGATTTTTTCAGCAAATGGCAATGTTTCATTGGATACCAATATGTCGATATCATTACCGATACAATCAGGTAACTCTTTATAATTACGTAGTACGACAAAATTTATGTTTGCCTTTTCCCATGCGTGAAAAAGAGTAGTAATTAATTTACTACCAGGATTTGAAGTCATAACACAAGTTTCCTTCTAGCACAGATTAACCTCTCTTTGCAAGGGCGTAAAACTCGTTTCCCTTGATAGAACCGTGCCAGTCCATCGAAACACTTCACACGCAGAGCGTCGCTCTTTATCCACTTCAATCCCCCATATTGACGCTGTACGGTTAAGCGTTCATACCCCCAGTAACTCGTGGGCAATAGTTTTATTCCACAGAGTGCAGCAAGCAAGCTTTAGAGGATTCAATTCTTTTATACGATCATTATGTATCGTATAGCGAAATACCCGATGCCCATGTTCTTCCATTATGGAAGACTCAGCCGCAAAAACCTGTTCTTCACCACCAAGCTGTAAATAGAAGTTATGGACAAGACAAATCTTCAAGCCGCTCCTCTCACGGGCGGATTCAGCGCCGACCACTCCCCGCGCCGCTGCACTTCAAGCACGCCCATCCCAAACCCGAATACACACCAAAACCAGATCCCACCTTGCGGTCCCTCCAAGAACACATCGAACGCACCGTTGATCATGAACGCCAGCCAGTAGCAAAGAATCCAGAGATTCAGCACTGCCCAATTGTCGCGCCCCAAGCGCCTGGCGCGCCGGTACTCAATCCATAGACCTACAGAAAACGTCCCTTGCAGGAGAAGCCAGGCCGCAAAGCCGGGGACCCCGCTGCGGGCAAGAAAAGTGAGGTGACCGTTGTGAGGACTACGCAACAACCCTTCTGCTAAAACCTGAAAACCATCATCATCGGCAAGATTAACCCCATATCCTTTACCTGTCCAAAAATAGTCCCCAAAAACCGTATAATCCAAGATCTCACGCCACCATTCCAGACGCCAAAAACGGCTGCCATCATAAAAACCATGACCTGTTTCAGAAAAAATACTTTGAAATGTACGCATAACACCCTCAGGTGATATAGCGCGATCACCTACAAATGACTGTTCAATATTAAACACAAAAGATATACCGACCACTAAAACACCTAAAAAAACTACTTTGTACCATCTTCCCAAAGGGTGGACCAGAAATAGGAGAATTGAAACGGACAATACCGTGAGTATTGCTGCACGCCCGGTAAAGATTGTCAGACAACCGGCAAACCACAACCCCCACCAACTCCACTCTTTAAGAGATGATATAACAGTCGGATCCTTCAACACCTTTCGATGCAAGCCCAGGACAAGAAAGGCCATGATGCCAGCCAAATGCACCGCAATATCTCCACCTTTTGGATTCAGTATCGGGACCTGACTGACAGGCCAGCGCGGAATTTTTTCATAAGCAAGAAAATACAGAAGCATTGCAAATGGCGTCCAAAGCAAAAACCAGGGCAAAAACCGTCTATAACAAGCGATGATCTGATAAATCATCTTTACTCTCATCACAATTGCCGCCACAAACACTGCAAATACAGCATAACCCCAAATTACAGCATCACGCAGTGCAAGGATACCGTATTCATTAATATGATTAATTGTTCCCAATGAACCAATGATTATTAAAAAAGCAACCATCCAAAATAGAAAAGAACGGCGAATGCTGGTAATGTCTCCTGCAGCAATAAAAGCTATAATACCAAAACCCAAAAGAGCTTCTCCGATGAAAAATGGCGGCAAACCACAATATGCGAAACCTCTTCCCAAAAATGAATACCCTAAAAGACCTATTCCAAGCACATACAAAAATACACGCAATACGGCGTCTTTGGATGAAAGAAATATGGGAGCCAAAAAAAATAATACCGCGATAACAACAGCAACAATGGGGTACAAGATAATCCCCAATGCAAAGGCTATTGAAATGATGGCTATAGAAAAACCCCGGTATAAATTTGATGTCATCATCGTATTTTATTTGGCCATTTTTTCATAAATTCGATTGAATTCATTAGCTTTTACATGCCACGAAAAGACATCTTTCACTTGCTTCTGTCCGGCATATCCCATCTGTTTTCTTAAACTCTCTGAAGCGGCAAGTTTTTTCATAGCCTCAGCAATATCATCAACCACCTGCTGAGGATTATGCGCCTGGATCTTGAATCCCGTTTCTTCTGTAACCAGAACAGCGGGGCCACCGAGATCGAGACAGATTACCGGTTTCCCAGCAGCCATTGCCTCCAAACAAACAAACCCTCCTGAATCATGGAGACTCGGATGTATTAAAATGCTGCTTTGACCCAATTTCGCCAACGCTTCATTCCGGGACAAATTGCCCCAAAACTTTACTCGGCTCTCTACATTTAGAGAATATGCTATCCCCTTAAGCCGCCTGCGCTCCGGACCATCGCCAATGACCCAGTATTCAGAATTTCTCAGACCGGATTGATCGAACGCACGAAGCCCCAAATGAAAACCCTTCCAGTGGAGCAACCTGCCCATGCTTATAAATCGAATTGGAGTAGATTTTTGGCGAAACATCTCTTTGAGGGAGTCAATTTCTTGCTCACCCAGAGCGCATGCACCTAACACTCTTATGCACGTTGCCCTTAACGATAAGACTTGTTCATAGGTTTCCCTTGTGGTTACCAAAGCCATCTTGCACTTGCGGGCCGTAAGCTTCACCAACGGATCACGTTCTCCAAGCCACCGCGCCAGATCGCGCAACCTTTCATATCGCTGGCCCTCAGCGCTAAAATTTTTCCGGAATGTCTTTGGCGCGGACTCTCCACCACCTATAGGACCCCATAAAAATGGTATAGGCAACAACGCTAGCAGGCTCGGTGTCCAGTATCTCACAAAGGTGATGTGATGTGCTATACTAAAACCTACCTTACAGTGCACCCTCTTAGCCAGAGGATAAATTCCGAGTTGCCAAATGTAATAGTAGATCTGAACCCCATACCTTACATTTTCCCAAGTTCTGAACCACTTGGGCAGATCGAAATAAATGAAGTGGAGACCCTGTACTGGATTTTTCGCCAGTTCCTCCTCAATCACTTCGCGATTAATGGCCCGGGTGATCACCCAGAGGTCATGAAACTTTGCCATCTCTCGCGCCAGATTCCAACCAACCCCAGGCTCAGATCCCCGGCCTGGCTCACACGCATAGGCAGAGATAAGCACTTTATGCCGATTCATGAATTTTTCTCCACTGCAAGCTTCATTTGACTAATTCAGACATTATTTATTAGCGTTAAGTTGGGTAATTACAGCCATTGATACTAAGATTGCGCCTGCTACAAAATTCGACAAAAACCATCCAATCAATGCGCCTTCAACTCCTAACTTTATAAGTAACCCAACGCCTATGGTCAGCGTTGTTGCCGTGGACCAAGCATATGCGATGAAAACTTTATTGGGAAACTCAAGAGCCCTGAGCACAGCACCACTGACTGCGACAAAGGCTGCGATAATGGGAATCAGTCCTGCGATCCACAATAGCTTTGAAAAATAAACGTATTTTCCCGCATAGAGAAATTGAATCAGGGGTTCCGCAGTGAGTCCCAAAATCAACCAGTAGATAGTTGGTGTAATAATAAATAGAATAAATAAGCGGTATATCAGCTTTGAAAATTTCTCACTATCCCTTACATTAACAAAAGTCGGTATTAATAATCCACCAACTGCTGTTGTGATGTGCATAACCGGCAAGAAGAGATTGAGCAAGGCTCGGTAAGCTCCGGCATCTTGTAAATTTCCCCAGATGGGAAGTAGGAGATAATTAATGTTTCCGGGAATCCATGTGAGCATTGCTGCACCAAGCGCCCATTTACCATATTTCCAGTGATCTTGCCTTGAGTCCTTTTGCAGTGTGCCGGAGTATCTGCTTTCCTGAATGGGGGTTAATTTTTTAACCAACCATATTCCTGAAGCAAGGCTGGATAGCGCCATGATTCCCATAGCCGTAGCTGAACCAAGCCAGGCGAAATGATAGAGTCCATAGGCTCCAAGGAGCATCAAAACCATGTAAACAGCACCGGCGTAAGCGGCGAATTGGGGTTGCATGTTCACATAGCAGGCCCTGCGCATCAGCCATTGAAACAGGATAAACGGACCAGCGATGGATAGTCCGAAGAGGGCAGGGGTCAGGTGACTGCGCGTTGTAACGGCAAATACCAGGGCAGCAACGGCAAAGAGCGCACCGACAATCGTTGTGAACAGACAGTGCCCTCGCAACAACACTCTCAGATATTGGAAAAAGCAGTCCTTATACTTGCCGGAGCCAAAAACCAGCATGGGCTCGGTAATGAGCGCGGTATGGAAAGTTCCCAGCAAAAGGAATATTGTATACGACACTGTAAATGCACCGTATTCGGCAGGGGTAATCCAGCGAGCCAGTAGAATGTTCAGTATCAAATTGGAAGTAGCGAAGAGCCCCTGATCCATCACCGCCCAAAATCCCCTACCCGCCCAACGCTTAATAGTGACATTCTGGGGCTTGAAACTATTGATTAAGGGAGTTACGCTGTCCATAGAGGTTTTGCCTTAATGATGATCCGCTCGGCAGTCAACAGCGGCATTCTGTCCGGCTAATTAATAAGGGCATTCGCGTCGTTTGCCGACCCAAAGGCAGCAACGTTCGATACGAATACAACGGAAAAAAGATATAAACTTTCACAACTGTACAAAAAAGTTTAGCCTCAGCTGAAAAAAGCCAAAAGACCGGTTTGGATAACACACTACAGTATACTTGAAGTTGGGCGGCATCAAAAGGAGACAAAAATGGACGTAAGAATCAATCGTATAGCATCTCTGGCAAACGTTTCGGCCTACGACGCGGATAGCGTACCAATAATTATATCGATGGCGCACCGCATATTAAACATTTTTCTTTGAGAATGCTTTACGGCCAATTGATTGTTAAATTTTCGACAGTGCAATAAAACATACGAAAATCCCAAGGTTTTAGATTTGGGTGCTGGAGAAGGATCAGTTACCCTGCCATTTTTGGAGCTTGGGGCAAAAGTGGTAGCCGTTGATGTTTCCAATAGTCAGCTTGATGCGCTAAAGACTAAATGTGAAAATTTTGGCGGGATGTTGGAAGCACGGTGCGAAGACATCAACGACACTCTAATAGAAAAAAGCGAGAAGTACGACATCATTGTTGCTAATTCATTTTTACATCATGTGCCGGACTACTTGGGGATGATCAGAGAGGCGTTAACAGTTATCAACCCTCATGGTCAATTCTTCTCCTTCCAAGACCCGCTTCGATATGGTAGCATTGGGAAAGCCACCATGATGTTTAGCAAGTTGGCTTACTTCTCATGGCGTGTCTTTAAAGGTGATGTAATAGGTGGGCTAAAACGCCGATTACGTCGAGCTCGTGGCATTTATCTTGAGGATTCAGTACACGACAATGCTGAATACCATGTAACAAGAAATGGTGTTGATCAAGAAGCCATTCTACGAATTGTTTAAGTTGCATGGCTTTGATTGTAATATCTTTCCTTATTTCAGCACTCAGAGCCGTTTTTTCCAGCCGATAGGTACTGCATTGGGTATTAAGAATACGTTTGCCGTAATTGCCCAAAAACAAGAGACGAACTAAAGGTCGACCAACTGACCCTGAACCAAAAAAAAGATGGAAAAATGATAAAAAAATAGGCAAGAACAGCGAGGGAGAAATGATGGAGCCCCCTCGCGTTCCTTGGCCGGGGCGTAGTAGGGGGCTCCTGCCACAACAAGCAATAAATGGCAGGAGCTAAGATACCACTTGAAGTCCTCAATCGCAAATCGTTATTTTCCCTCCTATGAGGCAATTTAATACCTGAATCTTGCACAAAACTCTGTGCAAATGCACGTACATCTTGTGAAGCCTTGTAAATAATAGGCTGAAAAAGATAATAAAATTAATCTGTTTTTACCAACGAGGTAAATCACGCTTTTTCAGTTTTACGCAAACGCTATATATTAGGGACTTGGCAGAGCAGTCCCCAAGGCCAGTAAAATTAGGCGATCACAAGTAGCGTATTTTTGTTGCCCCTATAACATACTGATAATTAATCGTAAAATAAATCGTGCAAAAAATTTCTTGCACGGAAATTTATCAAAACCATGCAAAATTGACGTAATAAGTCCAACCGGCTGAAACTCACCAATTTTCAACCCATAATTTATCGTTTCAACCCAAAGATGGATAACGTTCGTGCACAACGTGCATAACCTCCTGTTGATGACTCACGATGGGTAATTGTATAAAGGATCCCATTTAAGAGGGGATGCCGAGCAGATCAATTGAACATGTAGGGGATGGGCTCATATTCCTTAGTTAAATGAAAGCTGGATGTTGTCGCTTTAGCCAATCATATAAGTCACTTTGAGGAGTTTTAGTGACCTCAATAAAATTAGACTATATTGTTGCATAATGAATTATCTAAACTTTCGAATATCCTCGACATCGGTTTTTATAAAATTGAATAAATTTTCGTGATATCTTTTTTTCAATCGAAACCATTTTTCAATCCTTTGTATCGAAATGGACTGCTATCTGTTCCAAATAGGTCCGCTGATAATTGTGAATAAAGGGTAAAAAATCAAAATACACACATCGAATCATCGTTTCGTAATCTATCCCAGGCTTGAGTCGTCACGACAATAAATTAGCACCCCCTCCCGTAATAATCTTGCCTACGAAAGCCAGAGGATGGGAATTTATTATGCGGACATCACTCGCCGGTCCCTGCTTAAGCTTTTTATCTATTTTCAACGCCAGGGTCATTTCCAAATCCAGTTTTTCTCTCTGAGACAAACGGAGCACATAT
>CAVRQG010000016.1:0-65231 GCA_963723215.1 uncultured delta proteobacterium | reverse complement strand
TTCGATTTGGTACTGAGGAAAACTTTCCAAACGAAGATTCTTAAATAGATGCTGTCCAAAGACCTCTTAGAATTTCTGAAACTGAAGTTCTTAAGGCCAGGAACAAGAAATGAATAGAGTGTCGCGTCATTTGTAAAGAGAACACATTTCCTTCGATCAATTCTCAAAAGATTGGCATGCCAACTGCCCAAATCGCCAGAGAGATTTGTCTCTTCTGATGGTTTGATCTTTAATTCATTCAACAGCTTTTTTGTGCAACGGAGTATTGCCATAATCCATTCCCGGGCCCATAACCATCACTGGGCCGCGACCGTGATGCTTCACTTCAATCCCGCCGACTTCGCGGCTCCGGTGGATGGCGTTGTTCGTCGTTTGTCGGTAGCGTCGATTCCGCGACCATCATTGCTCTCTATTAGAACTCGTTTGATCGGAGCTTGAGTCCGACAGTTCCGTCTCGAGCCATTCCTGGAATTCTTTGCAGGCGTTCTCCACTCCATTCGCGGCATCCACCAAATCCCCCTGTCGGACCCCCTTCAGAATATCACCGAACTTCACCATGCTGCTTTCGATGGTGATTTTCTTGTCTGGAAAATGATCGCGTTGGAACTGCTCAACGACATAAAGCGCTCCATAATACAGCGCCCAGAATTCGTCTTTGTCGGCCTGTTGCTTGTCAGGGTTCTCGTTGTCCGCAATATTTTTCGTAATTTTGATAGCAGTATTACACAATTCGATCATGGAGCGTGTTTGTTCTTCGGTTGGTTCACGGTACCTTCCAAGATCCATGTTGCCAGCCATCCCTACAAGATCTAGCAGGCCCTTCGCTCGCCTTTCGGATCTATCCGCATTTAGCCACATCAAACCGGCAAATAACGCCAGGACCCCGGCAAGCAATAATCCGCCCACGAGGAATCTGCTGGCGCGCCTTTGGGCTTTTTCTCGACCCTCCTGCGCCAAATTTTTATCATTCAGGGCTGCCTCCATCTTGGCCAGCGTCTCCTCCTTTTCTCGGAGTTGTTTCTGTTCGGTGCTTCTTCGTTCAATCTCGGCCTGCTCGCTGGCGTCAATAAAATCGCGCATCTCGTCTGTTATTTCGGGTGCCCCGGGTTGTCGTTCCGCCATCCATGTCTTGGCGGTTGTGACGTCGCTACCGGAAAGCAAACGGTTGGCTGCGTGGTTTCCGGCCAGCCATTCGGAAGCTCGTTGACCATAGCGGGTGTGGGCGCGAACCCAATTGAGATCCGTGCGAAGGGCCTCGGAAAGACCGGCGAGGCCTTTTCCAAAGCCGGCACCCGGTACACTCGCGTCGGGATAAAAAAAGATATGGTTGAGGCTTCTGAGTCTCTCAGGCAACAAAACTCTTTCCAGGGGTGCCGGAACCACAGGAATGAGCCTCTTTCCAAGTTGATCGCTTTTGGCGATTTCCCATTCGCAAATCTCTGAAGCAACCGATTCCGGTGTGATCGTGAATATCACCGAATCGGACTCGGCAATCAGACCGCCGATCCGCTTTCTCCAGTCCTCGCCGCCAGAAATGCTGTCACGGTCGATCATTGGCTGGACACCGACCACTTCCAGTGCGGCGGCGAGTTGCTCGACGAACTCCAGACCATCCTTGCGCGAGTAAGAAATGAATACCTTCTGGTCGATTGATTTATCAGACATCTTCAGCGAGCCAAGGAATCAGTAAAGCATTCCCCCATCACGAGGAACGATGAGCGTGAGCAGCGGCCGAAATGAGTGTCAAATTAGCACGGCCTTTACGTAAAACCGCAAGTACGAAAAATCCACCCCTGGCCTGTAAAATAACGCTGCCATACCGGCAATAAACACCGATACGACGATGAGCATAGAAGCTACCGCGCCTAATATTTTTCTCAAGCCAAACATTAACGGATATACGATGAGCATTGTTGCTATCGCGAAAACAATCAAAAGAGGCAATACAAATGCCCCGGCAGGACCAAATGACTCACATGCACCAGACAAAGAAGCGATCAAATTTATTGCCCACGCGGTCACAAATGAAACAATGTTTGCAATCAATGTCGCTACAACAGCCAATTTCATATGCCTAACTAGTTTCCATCCATAAATGGTCTTTTTGCCCAATCTCGGCGTCAATCGGCGCGTTTGTTTGTGCGACGTAGCCAGCTACGTCTCCGCACAAACGCTTGATTTCCTTGACCTTGGACAAAAATCCTCATTTCTGGATTGGAAACACTACTGAGTGCCCGAACTGATTTTAACCGATTCATGGACGGGCACTAACTAACAAACCCCGCAGTTAGCGCAATTTTCCTTTTATTGACGGGCGTTTCATGATGAAGCATGATTCGACAGAGGTACCAATATGCTTCATCGCCAAATCAACCAGTTTTTAGACTATTGTAGCCTGGCAGAGTTTTCAATCCACTCCATCCAGGCGTTAGCTGCCAGGCTCAACGAATTCGATATATGCCTGAAAATACAACTAATTCATTCTGTCAAAAAGGTTCGTTACCGGCACCTAATCGTTTTTGCAGCCGATTTCAACGCCCCTTCCATTCATGTCACAAACTCCAGAGTCTGGGCCCCCAGGTAATTTTACCATTTTTTTAGACCCTTCACAGGATCGTCCCTGAAAATATCGCCACCGGTCTGCCCTATCCGAAAATCGAAAAGACGGTACCACAGTTTCTTACTAAAGAGGAATATACGCTTTTAATTCGCCACTTCACCGACCGGAAAAGCTCGCCCTTTGGCCTGAAAAATCTCATTATCATAATGCTGCTGGGAACCCTGGGCCTTAGAACCCCTATCCTGACTGCTCTGAATATTTAGGATATCTATCTCACATGCGACCTGCTGTGGATCATGGAAAAAGGACGAAGACACCTCAGCGTGGTGCTGCCACACTGTCTTTGTAAAATCATCCGCAACTATTAGCGTCACCAGCATCACAAAAAAGGACCGTTGCTCATATCCAAACGTCAACATAGGGGTCGCCATTTGATCAGATGTCTAAGAATGCAGGGAGTATCATCTATATTTTCTTCTCTATGCTTTGCGGACATAAAAGGTCCTCATTCAAGCCGAACGGTTGAACTGTGCGGCGCGGCTTTTTGCGTCCGCACAAGTGATTTGTTGGGCATCTTTTTCTACACAAATTAAATATTTAAGAAATGCTTCGCCTGCATAGTGGTCGCTTACGTGTCAAGCATATCCCATTCATCGCCGAGGACCCATCGGAGTGCAGAAAGCTTTCCATTGATCATCCCCCACTCAAAATCATCCCAAGGCCCAAGATTTTTCTTTTCGTAACGGCGCTCGGTGCGCCGTGCAGCCTTTATAGCACCTTTCCAAATATCTCGTTGGATCGTTTCCATCGCACCAGATGGCCGGGGATATGTTTCTTTATCCACTACTTTAATCTTTCCCTCCTCGACGCCGATTCGCAGATTCCAATGTCGATTGTACCAGATCTGGTGGAACAGCAGGTCTTCAGCCTCGAGGATCTCGGTCAATCCACGTGGTTCCTGCGACCACGATTGTTCGAGCATGATATCGGTGACAAGCAACGGCTCCACACGGCGGAGCGCCTCGGGTAAGTTAATAAAATACAGTGACTTGATGCGAGAGAAGAGGTTAGCGAAGTCAGGGTGCGGCATCTTGTGATTGCCATTTTCAAAGCTGAAGTCGCGCTTATTATGTGTTACAAACACGAAGCGAACACCAGCCGCTGCCTTGTCGTTTAGGCATTCGGCGTAAGTCTCGATGAGGATTGCATCGGCCATCGCGTTTTTATTGTGATGGAACGGTGCCCTCTTATCAATTGCTCGTTGCGCCGCACGGAGCCAAACCGTCTCCGATGTTTCGATGATGGGACTAATGGTGAGCAGCTTCTCTATGCGGTCGAGGGTGCCCACGGCCTCGCCGCCAATAATCGGAATTCTGTAATCCACATCGTCTAGATGTGAGAGAACAGCCTTCATCTTTTTTTTGTCACCACCAGCCTTGCCAACAGCATCCTTCACGATTCGGAAGTGTGCCGAGAGGCTTTTAGCACTTTCCTTTGAGACACGTTCTCGGTTCCTCTGGAACTCATCAAGTGCAATACGTGGCACGATAAGGCTGAGCATGCCTTGTCTGAGCAATTCTTCGACGACGCCCAGTACAGATACCTGTTTTGGATCCTTTGCAAGATCAAGCCATACACACGTGTCGATCAGCATCCTAAACATTAGAGTCACTCCGAGCTAATAAGCACATGGTCAACGCAATATGATCATAGCCCAACGCAGAAGTCAGGGACAGCCAGGGTTTCCAACTAAATTAATAAGGGCTATCAGTCTAAGGTGCTGAAAAATATCAAAACCGGCAAGGCCCTGGCTGTTACCTGAACTGACATGTTCGGCACTAATGTTTACGTAGGATTGCAATTCTGGATAACTTTTCTCATTTTTGTTCGGAAATTATCCCATATTTCAGAATCCCAAGCAGAGCTTTTCAAACTTTCTCGATAATCAGATAAGGATTTTTCCATTCTTTGAGCAAACACCACAGCATCGAGCGTCTTTGTATGTTCATCGTAGAGTTCAGCTCCTTCTCAGAAACTTTCCATCCTCCTGTTGTCTCTCCTTGGTGCAATATCCCACACCTGACATTTTTATATATTGATACAGCTTCTGAATTCACTTCTGAAAAATGAGCATTGTCATTAAAAAATTGTTGAAAAGCCTTTTTTGACCTCCGGTCGCTATCACCCCAACCATTTTTAAACGATTGCAAAGTTTCAATCAAAAGGCATAGGTTCGCCATCATTGAAAAGCCATTTTTATATTTTCTCTGGTATTCGCAGTTATTATAAGAATAGGGCTTCAAATATCTGCTGAATAACCTATTGTAGATAAAGTCAGAAATACCATTCTTATCTTTATTATTAATCAAATCAGTATAATCCGATATGGTAATCGCAACTATGCAATCCTTTTCATCATCATAATATCGTGCCAGCTCAATGTGGTCCATTCTACCTTCCTATGAACTTTTGATCTATTGCCGAACAGCGTTGATAGCTGGAAAATTTTACTATATATTACCCTTATAGTATAGACAACTTTCTATCCAAAATCATATTACAATATAAAACATGGAAAAATAGCTCTTGATTTTTCCATGTTTTGATTCTATTGCTTAATATCATGGAAAATAAGCCCAAATTCAAACCAAATCCGGAATTACGGCTCATGGATCAGGTCCGCCAGGTTCTGAGATACCATCACTATTCGTATAGGACAGAACAAACTTACTGTGACTGGATTATACGCTTTGTCAAATTCCATAGCAACCAAAAGCATCCTAAAGATATGGGGAAGACCGAGATTGAGGCTTTTTTAAGTCATCTTGCCACCAACCGCAAAGTGGCGGCTTCAACCCAGCGACAGGCGCTAAATACCCTCGTCTTCTTGTATAAACATGTTTTAGAAAAGCCTATTGGGGACAATATTGCGCCTGTGAAGGCCAAAAAGTGCCGCCGCCCTCCTGTAGTGATGACAAAGAATGAAGTCCGCCAAGTTCTGGATCAAATGAAAGAGACCCATCTTCTGATGGCAAAAGTGCTCGAAGATGGGGTAAACATTCGTGTCGTCCAGGAACTCATGGGGCATGCAGATGTGAAGACCACCGAAATATATACTCATGTCATGGAAAAGGATATCCAGGCCGTGAGCAGTCTGCTTGAAACCCTGTAGTTATGCAGTTTTCTTTCATACCAAAGTACAAACATCAAAGTCAAGGGCCGCTGTTCGCCGTGCGGATATTCGATAAAACGAAAGCACAGAGGCGGACTATTTTGGGTGACAGTGACAAACTGCTGTCTCACGTCTGGGTTATGGTGAGATAGGCTTCGCATTTCACGGGGCAAACATTATTGCAACTGACAACAGGCGAATCACAGCTCACCCTCCATACAATTAATGAACGGCGAATTGAATTTCACCAGTTGTTACAATAGTTAGGCGGAGAACAGTATCTCCCTTGCTTTGGGACCGCAATTAAACAAGAGATCAAAGGCCGAAAGATCAGGGATAAAATCGCCCCACAATTGAGGATAGACCCAAGAAGGGAATTTGATATATTGCAGCTCGATGCCGGCCTTTTCAAAAAGATCGGCATTAAGATGCCGGCCGGCGGCAGCCGGAGCCAGATATATGGAAGCTTTGAAGAACCGGCAGATTTCAATGAGTAACTGATCGCCTCCGGTTTTGATATTCAATTCGGAAAGCTTTCTGATCTCCGTGTCTACGCCAAGATTCAGCATCAGGTGATCGATGATCGCCAGGTTGAAGTCAAGGAGGCGGTCGAATGCGGTTGAAAATAGTTTTTGCGCAAACTGCAGGTGCTCTGAAAAATAGGGGGCATGGGCATAGGCTTGTTCCAGGCTGCGCAGATGTTTTTGGGCCTGGCGGTCTTGGCGGCATATCCTCACCTCATCGATGCGTTGCAGCCCCAATCCTTTCTTCCGTACGGGTATCGTCATCCACAGGGTCCCCTGGTCGTTTTTAAAGCGGTTCCGACTGATCCAGGTGGTGCCCCGGGGGAACTGGACGGTATCGAGAATGATAAACATATCACAAAGGTTTGCCTGGTAGAAAAATCCGGGGAAGGGAGCAAAATATGGTCGACTGGTGGATAGGATCATGGATTCACCAATGCACAAAATTAATTCAACAGATCCTAAGCTGTCAATGTCAAAATTGGAACTGCAAATCCCTAACTCGGACAAACCGGAAATAACAAATTACGAGCACCCAATTACAAATAAATTCCAGTATCCAAATCCGCCGGCGGCGGATCAAAAACCAATTATTTGGGAATTTGAATTTCGGTCATTGTGGTTTGTTTGGTATTTGTGATTTGTTATTTGAAATTTTTAATTGCTGAAACCCCTGGCCCAGACCTAACTTTTAGAGAATATGGAAGATATGACATTTTTGGGGTCTCTTGCAGTGAACAGTAAGAATCCCTCATATCGCACCAGGGCGGGCTGAACACCGACACCTGAAACCCGATGTTCCATACCAACGCGTTATCAAAAAAACCCGGCAAGGACCTACCGCAATTCAATCTCCCGATAAGGCAACCCGAGCGATTCAGCCAGGGCCATCAGGGTTTTTTCCAGTGTCACCTCATCACCAAGGTCGTCTTTAATTTTAATCTGCTTGTCGCCGACGACATAAATTTGAATTTTGGTCGGATCAAGATATTGCCGGGCAAGCCGGAGAAGGTCTTCCCGGCTGACATTGAAAAAGGCATCCTGAATTTTTTCAAGGGTATCCAGGGGCTCGTTGCGCAGGTAATAGCGACCGTATACGTTTACCAGATCGGTCGGCGTATCCACATTAAAAACGAAACTGTTTAAAGCGTCCAGGCGTTTTTGTTCGAGTTCTTTTTCGGGAACATCCTTGCGCAAGGAATCCATGATCTTGATCGTCTGGGCAAGTGCGGCCGCAGTTTTATCCCCTTTGCAACCAATGTAACCCGACAGAAGCCCTGCGTTCCATTTGTAGGTTTGATAAAATCCGGCAGAATACACCAACCCGAGATCATCCCGCAAACGGGTGTACATCAGGGAGTCGCTGCCGCCGAAGATGTTCATCAAAAGACTTATTTTCCAATAATCCGGATGGGTGCGCTTGACACCGGGCAAGCTCAACACAATCTGGGACTGCACCTGACCGGGCTTGTGAATCAATGCCAGGACCGGCGGTGTTTCTGCAGGGTCGGCGAGGTCACGTTGCGGCGCCCGGGTTTGAGGTAATGCCTTAAAAAATTGGCTGAGTCCCGCTTTAACGTCCTCCGCATCAATGTCACCGGCAATGGCGGCCACCATGTTGGAAGGCACAAAATAATCCCTTAAAAACTGCTTCAGATCTTCCCGGGTTATGGTGGATATGGTCTGCAGCCCCAACAACGGATCACGACCATAGGGATGGCCTTTGAAATGCCAGATGTCCCGTTCGCGGCCTGCCACCGCTTGGGCATCGCCTCCTTGCCGTTGAAGCTCGGTTAATTGCTGGGTTTTGACAATTTCAAACACAGCCGGATCAAATCCGGGTTGCACCAGAACTTCCTTCAGGATGTCCAGCCCGGCTTGCCAATCGTCTTTGAGCACGGAAAGCTGAATGACGGCCACTTCCTCGCCGACCGTAACACTGAGGTGAATGGCATTTTCGTCCAGAGCTTGGGCCAATTCAGACGGCGAACGGGTTTCGGTTCCGCCACGAATAATGCTGCCGGACAGCAATGCTGCCAAACCAATTTTTGAATCATCGACATCCACCGATCCGGCTTTAACCATCAGGGTCAAATCCACCAGCGGTAGCTCGTGATCCGGCAGATAAAATACCTTGGCCTCGGCGATGTCCATGGTTTCGGCTTGGGGGTATTCAATTTTTTGGGGCTTACGTTCAAAGGAGAGCGGATGTTTCCAGCCGACCGGTGTCGGGTAGCCTGATATGTTGCTGAAATCATGGGGACGGTTTGCCTTTGCAGCAGCAGTGCCGGTGATGGAACGTACCTCGGAGTAGACTTCAGGGGGACCGTCCGGCCGACCGCCGGGTATCACATAAGCACTGGTTTTATTTTCCGGCAGGATATATTTGATGGCGGCCTGACGGATGTCTTCGGCGCTGACGGCATCCAATTTCTCAAGGTAATTCTTCAGGTAGCGCCAGCCCACCTGAACCTCGAGGGTAGCAAGAGTCCCGGCCAGGCTCTCATTGCTGCGCATCCTTTCGATAAAACCACGCCGGTTGAGTTTCTTGATTCTTTGAAGCTCGTGGTCGGAAACCAGCTCGGTTTTCATTTTTCCCACTTCAGCCAGGAGAAGATCTTCCAGTGCCTCACAGGCTTTTAGGTAGGCAAGGCGCTTTTCTTCATCGCTTAAGTCTTTGTTTTTGACCTGTTGCGGTTCGTTGGGCGAGCCCCCCAAAATGATCATACCGCCGTATCGATTATCCGGGTTGTAAGCCCAGGCTTCCTGGGCGCGTCCTTGATATATAATTTCCTGGGTCAGGCGGGCGCTGCGGCCATGGCTTAAGATCATTGTCATGGCGTCTAAGGCATAAAAATCTTTGGTATCCATAGCGGCGGCATGAAAACCGATTCGGACGAGCGGTGTGCGGGCGCCTTTTAAATACCGCACACTTTTTCGCGGTCCCTGTTGCGGAGGTTCCCGGGTCACCCTTTCCGGGGACCGCTCGCCGGCTGGATAGCGCTGAAAATAATTTTCAGCCAATCGCCGGGCATTTTCCAGAGTGACATCGCCCACCAGCACCAGAACGGCATTTGAGGGATTGTAATAGGTTTGGTGAAAAGCAATCGCGTCTTTGGTACTGTATTTTTCCATATCCGCCTTCCAGCCGATGGTTGGATTGCGGTAAGGGTGAGCCGTATAAGCCGCAGCGTTGAGATCCAGCCAGGCAGCACCGCCAGGGCTGTTGATGTAGCGAAATGCCCATTCCCGCTGCACGACTTCTTTTTCGACATAAAACTCGCGCCAGGCCGGCTCAAACAATTGTTCGCTGACAATCGAAAACCACTGTTCCAGCATATCTGACGGCACGGATGCGATATACTGAGTCTGATCTTTGGTCGTGAACGCATTGACGCCGACGGTACCATTTTTGCCCAACTGGGATGAAAACGCCTGGGCCACATAAATTTCCTGTACTTTAAGCCGCAACTCGTTCATTTCGGCCTGCTTTTTTTGGATCAATTCCAAATCCGGATTTCGCTTGTTCTGTTCAGCGAGCATCTGCCTGGTATGCTGCTTCAATTTGGTCCTGCAGCTGCTGGTCCCTTTTATAATCGAGGGTGCCGAAATTCTTGGTGCCCTTAAACATCATGTGCTCCAACAAATGGGCAATACCGGTTTTGCCGGCCTGTTCAAGTGCCGAACCGGCTCGAATCGCCAAGCGGCATGCCACCTGAGGGGTTGCCGGACGCTCAACCACCAGAACCTGCAGTCCGTTTTCAAGCTGAAACTCCTTAACGTCGATATTGAGATCATATGCCGTATCCGCCGCCCCATGAACATTGAGAGCGAAAACCAGCGAAATGATGAACAGTACTAACATTTTATGCAACCGCATCGATTGTACCTCCGGTATATTTCCTTGGTAGAGAATCCATTCCTCAAGTTTTACGTTATTGTATTTATGAATATAGTTACTCAGTTTCTTTGTCCCCTAGTGGCACAACGATTTCAGATTAACCGGATTCCGTAGAGATTTTGAATCTGGTTTCGTATACCCGATCTCGTTAAACTCCCAATAGCGTAAAAACATACGTCTAAAAAAACCAACTTTCAAGGCCGCGGGGGAGTTTTTTTGGTGTTTTTCATTTCAGTGACACTATAGAATTGATTTTTCATGGTGAATTGGTTAACTATATACTTAATCTTTACGATAACTTCGGGAAGTCGGGAAAATGACAAGCGCAATTGTAATGGCAGGCTATAACAACAAACGAGAAGTGAAAAAGTACAGCCGGATGGTTGCTGAGCATTACGGCGAAAAATTTATTGAAACGGGCTACAAGCCTTTGCGGGAATTTAGATCTGCCAAAAACGGCAAGCAGACAACCAAACCCCTGATTCAATATACCCTTGAAAGGCTTTTTGAGAACGAAGAAATAGACGAAATTGTCATTGTCGGGCATCAGATGCTGCTTGAACAGCGACTGGGTAATTTCATCCAGAGTTTTAAAAAACCCTGCCTGCTGGTCAACCAGAGCTCGCAAATACCCCATGATCTTATCCAACGTTTCAACATCAAACCCAGGAAAGTTAAACACAACTCCATCGCCGGTAATTTGATCAAAGGATATGCTGCCAGCAGCGCCTGCAAAAGAGAGCAACACGCTCTGTTTGTGGCGGCGGATTCACCCCTGACGACCAATGATTTTATTAATCGATTTTTGAAATTGGTTCGACAATATGAAAATGAAGCCGCTATCATTCTACCGGCCATACTTGTGGGAGATCAAAAAGATCAGCTTGACAGACAACCTCTGCGCCTTCTCAATGATTCACAATACCCGCTCAAAGGGACAAAAGATGAATACGGCCGCCAAGGGTTTCGACTTTCCTCTCTGATATCTGCCAACCCGCACCGTTTTGATGTCAACACTGCCAATACGGCCTATAACCTTCGAAAATGCCTGAGCCCGAACGTTCAACTGAAACTGTTCAGGATTACCCGCGGCCTGGGTTACCCGAATGTATATTCCAAATATTTTCTTAGAAAAGATCTGAGCATCAATGAAACAGCCAACATTGTCTCGGCATTTTTCCATGGCCGGCTCGTTTTAATCCCCATGATGGGCATCGAAGCAACCTATGATTATGACGGGACCGATCACGAGTACCGTATGATCACCAGGATGCTTAAATCCGATGGAATCAAGATCGTCACCCAAATTGAGTGATTTATCACACAACTTATACGGGTCTTATGCACATTCCGCTAACGGGCTGAATCAGGATCTCATCAAATCTCTTGGCTAAAAATCACTAATCTGATGTCACACCAAATTAAGCTGAAAAAAGGGCGGGTAAACAATGTTCAAAATTAATATTCCACCTATCATGACCAGGTTGATCAGCATGATTCTCATGCTCGCACTTGCCGGATGTGCCACGAATCGCAATCAAAGAGCGGTCGAGATCGAAAAGCTGCTGGCAGCCTCCGGATTTAAGATGAGACTGGCGGATACCCCAAGCAAACTTGCTCAGTTGCAACAGCTTCCCCAGCATAAACTGGTCGCCCAGGATTGGGATGGCAAAATGATGTATGTTTATGCGGATGCTTCTAATTGTAAATGCGCCTATGTCGGCGATGAGAAGGCCTATAAGCAGTTT
Source organism: uncultured delta proteobacterium (assembly GCA_963723215.1). Classification (GTDB taxonomy): domain Bacteria; phylum Desulfobacterota; class Desulfobacteria; order Desulfobacterales; family JAFDCJ01; genus JAFDCJ01. The sequence goes on along the minus strand of CAVRQG010000016.1, from coordinate 53,326 downwards.
CAGGACCTCGCTCTTCAAAAACAGATTGCCGAGGAGGATCGCCGAGCTGCGGAGCGGGATGAAACGGATGGGGGGGGATGGCGCTTCAACAAATCCTGGTAACAACGCTGGTGAAATAGTCGCCGGCGGTTCGGAATTCTAAAAAGCAAATTTCGCTTTTTTTCGTGGGTTTCACTGCTATAATTATCAGTTTTTACTCTGGTTCGAGCACCGCCACTAAAATATTTCACATGAGGAATCAACAGCTTCCTGCCTTCAAGTTTCGGTGTAATGACGCGGAATTGTTTTACCGCCACCCTTTTTTCCGCAATCCACCAATCCCCTGCCCGAACCTGCCTGTCTGAGCCCCAGAACCTTCCTCCAACATAACATTTTGGTCATCTTACCATCATCTTTCGGTTATCTTTGAGTGTTACCATCCGTATGCAAACAGGCTCGGATCTAAGAACATTCGCAATCAAGGGAGCAGGCGGGAGGGAAAAATGTTTGCCGAAGATAGTAATTGCAAAGAATCCAATTTTTTCGAACACGAACACCGATCCTTTGCCAAGGATCATGCAAGCGATATCCCCGAGGGAGATTCAACAAGCCATGCGGTGGCCATGTATTTTCGCCGTATAGGGCTTCATGGGCTGCTTGGCCGCCAAGATGAAATAAAAATCGCCAAAAGGATTGAAGCTGCTGAACATGAAATCCTGCGGGCACTTTTTCAGACCTCTATTGCCGTGCAACATATAGTGGATCTCGGCAAGAAGATTAAGGCCAGTGAAATGCGGGCAAAGCGTGTTTCAAGGGCCCTGCGCAACAGGGACTCCGCCACGGACGAGACGACTCGAATTCAGGAATTTTTAGCGACCATCACACGAATTGAAGAAATTGATACAACAAACTCACTTCACCGCGCCAGCCTACTTTCCCCTTCATTGACCGCCATTGAAAAGCAGCACATTTATGGGCATATTGTCCGTGGTGCGGACAAAATCTATCACCTCTTGCGCGATTGGCATCTCGAGTCTGAGATCATTGACGTTATTGAAGAAACCATCTGCCAAAAGGAAAAGGTACCCCGAACGGATGCATGCATAATAGAACGAATCCTGGAAAGTATCCATAAAAGCCGGACCAAAGTGCAAACCGCCAAGAATGAATTGATCAAAGCCAATTTGCGTCTGGTAGTCAAAATTGCCATCAGGTACAACAAAACCAGTCTGCAACTGCTGGATCTGATCCAGGAGGGAAACATCGGCTTGATCAAAGCGGTGAACAAGTTCGATTATCACCGGGGATGCAGGTTTAGTACCCATGCCGTCTGGTGGATCAGGCAGGCCATTTTGCGGGCGATTACCAACCAATCTCCAATGATTCGGCTTCCGGTCCATTTGACTGAAACGATTAATAAACTCAAGCGTACCCAGCGGAGCCTATCAACCCAACAAAGTGAGGAGTCCAGGTTAGAAGACATCGCGGCAGAGATGGAAATACCGCAGTATTTAATTCGCCGGTTGCCTGATCTTACCGGTGAACCCGTTTCACTTCATTCACCCGTTAAGGGCAAAAATCACAGTTATCTGGTTGATGTTATCGAAGATGAAACTGTCCCCGGGGTGTTTGACACCGTCGCAAATCAAATCCTGGCCGGACACATCCGCAAAATGATTGCCACGCTGACACCGCGTGAAGAAAGGGTGTTGCGCCTGCGGTTTGGCATCGGTGAAAAAGACGACCACACACTAGAGCAAATCAGCCGTGATTTATTGTTATCGAGCGAACGGATCAGACAGATCGAAACCGGGGCGTTGAAAAAGTTGCGCAAGCCCAAAATGAGCGGTCAACTGCAAAGTTTTATGGAAGCATAGTGCGCACAACCGAAATTGTGATTGACAATCATAACATTTTGGTCATCTTGCCGTCATCTTGAGGTTAACTTTCTGGTTTATGGTCATGTTAAACAAAGGCCAATATGGGTCGAAACAAAAACAGGGAGGATAAAAACATGAAACAGTTATTCAAGTCTACAAAGTACATCATGGTAATGTTGATGGTCGGGCTGATGCTGGGTTCCGGGTTGCCGATGGCATCAGCATCCAAGAATGCCCCGGTACAAATGGTGCCGCAAAATTTCAGCACCCTGGCCGACACCGTCAGCCCGGCTGTGGTTCACATTCGGGTGGAGAAAACCGTCAAAAGCGGTGGACCAACTTTTCGTCAATTCAACCAGAATCCCTTCGGTGGCAATGAGCAGTTCAAAGACTTCTTTGGTCGAAATTTCGGGCAACAGCGCCAGCCGGAATTCAAGCAGCCGGGTCAGGGCTCCGGCTTTATCATCGATAAGAGCGGCTATATTGTCACCAACAACCATGTGGTGGAAGGCGCCGACACGATCAAGGTCGTTCTCAAAGATGATACCGAATACAATGCCAAAATTGTCGGGCGAGATCCGGTAACGGACATCGCCCTGATCAAAGTTACGGCCAAAGGCAACCTGCCCACGGTACCCTTGGGAAGTTCGGACAACCTTAAGGTGGGCGAGTGGGTCGCAGCCATCGGGAGTCCTTTCGGATTGGAGCACACCGTAACCGCCGGTATCGTCAGTGCCAAGGGACGGGTGATCGGCTCCGGTCCTTATGACGATTTCATTCAGACCGATGCCTCCATCAACCCGGGCAACAGCGGCGGTCCCCTGATCAACATGAGGGGGGAAATCGTGGGCATCAATACCATGATCATCGCCGGCGGCAATGGAATCGGCTTTGCAATTCCCATCGATCAGGCCAAAGATATCATCGCTCAGTTGAAAACCGGTGGAGAAGTCACTCGCGGTTGGTTGGGCGTCACCATTCAGGACCTCAAAGGCGACATGGCGGAGTATTACGGATTGAAAGGCAAAAGCGGTGCACTGGTTGCCAGTGTCGTTCCCGGTGATCCCGCAGATCGAGCCGGAATTCAACCCAAAGATATCATTACAGAAGTCGACGGCAAAAAGGTAACGACCAGCCGGGATCTGACTGCGCTGGCTGCCAAGCTGGGTGTCGGCGATACGGCCAGAGTAACGGTTTTACGCGATGGCCACCCAAAGACCCTAAACGTAAAGGTCGGGAAAAGACCGTTGACCATGGCCGCTTTGTCCGAAAATCAGCAGCCGCAAGAAGAGAGCGAATATGGATTTGAGGTAACGGAATTAACCCCGGAAGTCGCCCAACGCTATAATATCAAGGAAACTTCGGGTGTTATCGTGGTCAATGTCGATCCCAACGGCAAAGCCCAGGCAGCCGGTATTCAGCAAGGTGACCTCATTATCGAAATTAACCGCAAAGATGTTGGATCGGTGAAAGATTTCAAGAACCTGATCGATCAACATAAAAAGGGTGACGGAATTAATTTGCTCGTCAAACGCATGAATGGCGGATTGATGGTAATTCACCTGGCATAATGTCGAATACAGAGGTCAGAAGACAGAGATCAGATGTCAGAAGAGAAAGGGCAGAGGGCAGATGACAGAAATTGAAATTCTTCTATTTGCTCTATGCCCTTTTTGCATGTAACCCGTAACGTAACTCGCAACCCGAACAAAGAATCAATAGAATCCCTGAGGGATGCCGATAAAAATTGGATGAATTGGGAATCAAGATTACCCAAAAATAATGAATTACGGACCAATGAACACTTAGCTCATATTTACAGCGACTTAACGAATCGACCAATTCGTTTTTTAGATATTGTCCGTAATTGGTGGAGCGCGGAACTTTACATTATTCTCAAAACGGTTATAATTAAGGGAATAATAAAAAAATCCGAGAAGGCAGATGACACATATATGCGGTTTCTTTTATACAATATACGGTATGCAGCAGGAATTGGGAGACATTTCCACCTTCCGGTCCCTTACAGCGGATATTTTAAGAACACCAACGGTAATTTAAAAAAAATCGTGGACTTTATAAAGTCGGTGAACCCGGATATCATCGGGTTGATCGAGGTGGACAGCGGCTCTTTTCGCTCTGAAAAAAACAACCAGGCTGAGGGTATTGCCTGGGAATTGCAGCACGATCATGTCTACCACTCAAAATATCCCGCATCTTCCATGGCCCGCAGGGTGCCGCTGCTGAATAAGCAGGGCAACGCCATGTTGACCAACCAGGAAATTGTTTCCCAAAAATTTCACTATTTTCGCGAGGGCGTCAAGCGACTTGTGATTGAACTGGAGTTGATAGATTTATCGGTCTTTCTGGTACATTTGTCCATAAAGTTCCGTCACCGGCAATATCAACTGCAGGATCTGCATACGATGATAAAGAAGAAAAAAAAGCCGGTGATTGTAGCCGGAGATTTTAACGTCTTTTGGGGGGACCGGGAATTGCAGTTATTCTTGGCGGCCACCGGGTTGACAAATGCCAACGGCAACGGCCAACCCTCCCACCCCAGCCGGGCACCGCGTCGACAGCTGGATTACATTTTTCACAGCCCTGAAATAAAAATCAATGATTTTCAAATCCCCCAGGTTAAATTCTCCGATCATACACCCCTGGTGTGTGAATTCGAAATTGAGCAGCCTGTGACAGCCCGACCATTACAAAGATTGGAATATTCTGCGGTTCATTAACCTGCAGCACGTAACTTGATACTCAGTAGCGTCCGCATTACCTATAAAACTGATTGTAAACAGATTTCAGAATGCGGAATCTGCAATTCGGAATTCGTAATAATAAAGCAGAATCTTCTATATTCTCTATGCACTTTTCCCCGATAGCCTGCAACACGCAACCCGTAACCCGCAACCCCCCAACCTGCAACTCGCATCCCGCAACCTGATACCTAGCAATCCGAACCCAATACCAATTTCATCAACCTTCGTATAAAACGGCCAAAATAGTTGCGTTGCCACTCTTGGACGCAATATGATGCGGCGTCGTGGACAGGTAATAGACGCTGTCGCCGGGCTCCAGCTCAAAACTGTCTTCTCCGATTCCCATCTCAACCACACCATCCAGAACGAAAATGAATTCTTCCCCCTCATGCACTGAGACCTCCTTTTCGGGGTCTTCATCAAGCTGGACAATCAGTGCCTCCATGTGACGGCCCTTGACGTCAGGGGCAAGACTTTTGTAAAGATATACCTGTTTTTGGCCTTTATGGGAGGTGGAACGGGACACGGTGCGGCGTTCATTTTTCCGCGTAATCGAATAGAGTTTATCACCCACTCCCGAAACCAGCCTTCCAAAGGCACTGTCAAGGGCTTTGGATAATTTGATCACGGTACCAAGCTGGGGTTGGGCTTCATTTTTCTCCAAGCTCGACAAAAATTGCACGTCAAACCCGGTCAAATTGGATAGTTCTGCCAGGGACAGTCCTTTTTCTTCCCGGATTTTTTTTATCCGCTGACCGATGTCTTCCAAGTCTTTGGCCGGTTCGGCCCTGATATCACCTGTCAAACCCTCGAAAAAATCAACATTCAGCACATGCTTGCGACTTTTATCTTCCATTTTATCTCCTCGCGATTCTTGTCAATATTTTTTTGCGACAATTTAGTGCCTAATTATTCAAATCCCATCATGTTTGCGAAGGAATTTTCGAAAACAAAATATTTTCGCCACCAAGACACAAAGACTCGAATTTTAATTAATATTAGACGGTTATTGTTTTGTGTCTTGGAGCCTTTGTGGTTATTTTTTCCGGTTTATCCGGGTTGGGTTACAGACATCTTGCACCGATATGCCGGGCGATGACAATCCGCTGAACCTCGGAAGTGCCTTCTCCAATATCAAGTAATTTCTGATCCCGATAAAAACGCTCCACGTCATATTCTTTCATCAATCCGTACCCCCCGTGAATCTGAACGGCATGATTGGCGCATCGGTACATAAGTTCGGAACAATACAGTTTGCCCATGGCGGCTTCTTTGGAAAAGGGCAGGCCGTTGTCCCGCAGCCAGCAGGCTTTGTAAAGCAGAAGGCGGCCGCACTCGAGCTCCATGGCCATGTCGGCCATTTTGAACGCGTTGGCCTGAAAAGTTGCGATGGCCCTGCCGAACTGTTCACGTTCGTTGCTATATTTTATTGCCATATCAAAGCAGCCCTGAGCCCCTCCCAGACCCATGGCCCCAATGGAGAGACGCCCGCCGTCCAGTGTCTGCATCATCTGGTGGAATCCGTGTCCTCTAGCTCCCAGCAGGTTATCTTTGGGAACTCGACAATCTTCAAAATAAAGTTCGCTGGTGTTGGATGCTCGCCACATCATCTTATCATGCATCACTTTAGCGGTGTATCCGGGAGTCCCCGCTTCGACGATAATGCAGGAAAGCTCGGGACGCCCATCATCAAGGGCTCCGGTGCGCGCCATCACCGTAACCCCCGTTGTGATATCCGTCGAGGCATTGGTGATAAAAATCTTAGATCCGTTGATAACCCATTCATCACCGTCCAATACCGCGGTGGTAGCGCTGTTGGCTGCATCAGAGCCGGCATTGGCCTCGGTCAAGCCAAACCCCCAGAGGGCTTCGCCGCTGCAAAGTTTAGGTAGATATTTTTTCTTTTGGTCTTCATTACCGAAATAATACAGCGGACCGATGCCCAAAGAATTTTCTGCCGCCACGGTGGCGGCATGGGAGCCATCTACCCGGGCGATTTCTTCCACGGCTATAATGTAGGACAAGTAGTCCATGGCTTGCCCGCCGTATTTCTCGGAAACAAAGACACCGAAAAGACCGAGCTCTGCCATTTTTTGCATGGTTTCATAGGAAAATTCCTCTTTTTCGTCCAATTCCCGGGCCATCGGCTTGATTTCTTTTTCAGCAAAATTGCGCACCGAATCCCGCAATATTTCGTGATCCGTAGAAAGGCTAAAATCCATGTCCACTCCTTATGCTTTAATTTTTTTCCATGAATATAATTGACGAAATATTTATGCCTGTCATAATAGGGCGTTATATTAGAAAGATGGACCCGTGTTGTCAATGGTAATATAATCATCTGGAGCCTCTATGCCGGAACTGCCTGAAGTTCAAACCGTCGTCGACGATCTGAATGGCGCTAATTTAATCGGTATCACCATTAGCGGTGCCAGGGTCTTTTGGCCACGCACCGTCGCGGAACCTTCACCGAGGCTGTTTTGCCGATGGATAAAAGGCCAAAAATTTACCGGGATCCGAAGACGGGGGAAATATCTGGTGTTTGAAGTTGCCGATGGTCATACGATGCTGTTGCATCTTCGAATGTCCGGTCGTCTCCATCTGGTATCAGCAAAACTCCCCCGCAACAAACATGAACATGTCATTCTCAGCTTCGATGACGGCAGGCAATTGCGTTTTCACGATACCCGCAAATTTGGCCGATTACACATGCTCAAGGATCCCGAACGGATTTTAGACCGTCTGGGACTGGAACCACTGACATCCGATTTTACCCTAAAAACACTGGCTCAATTGTTGAAACATCACAAACGCTCATTGAAGCCATTGCTGCTGGACCAGACGGTTATCGCCGGACTCGGCAACATTTATGTTGATGAGGCCTTATGGGAAGCCAGGCTGCATCCCTGCCGCTCGGCGGACTCACTGACGGCATCGGAAATTAGGCTGCTGCATCGCGCCATTCCCCGGGTTTTAAAAAGGGGTCTGAAAAATCTCGGTACCACCCTGGGTACCGGTAAAGGCAATTTTTATTCGGTTGCCAATCGCCGGGGTCGCAACAAGGATTTGTTGAAGGTATTTCGTCGGACAGATCTACCCTGCCCCCGCTGCAAATCACCCATTGAGCGCATCATCGTCGGGCAGAGAAGTACGCATATATGTGGGAAATGTCAAAAAATTTAAACAAGGATTTATAAATATGCAGCAACGAAGACTGGAACAAAAACCGCCGGCTTTGGCCCCTGACGGATTAAAGGTCAATGTCGCCCCCGGATACTGGGATCAATTGCAACAAAGAGATATCACCGACCTTTGTAATTTAACTCTTTTTGATCCGATTTCGCCCGGCAGACTGCTTTTTCAATTTCTGCGGGAAGATGTCATGGTGGACATTGAAAACCGCTGTTTGAAGCAATCAGGTGAAAACGGCTGGGAAGTGAGAGATGATCCGCTGCTTGAACTTGTCACCGTCATGTACCTGATAAACATCAATGATATTCATCCCATTGGCAGGGATATTGTCGGTGTCAAAGATCTCAAAGAAGGCCATTTTTTCCAGGGGCCGCATGTGCTTAAAACAGAACCTCTGTTAAACCGATATGGTCACGATTTAAAAGGTTTCAGACAATCGGCCGAATATCATAAGGGTGAAGCTCTGGATATGGCCGATGTCGCCTACAGGTTATCGCCCTTTCCCCGGATTCATTTATATTATCTGCTATGGCTGGGAGATGAAGAATTTAGACCCCGCTTGACCGTTCTGTTCGACCGTTCCATTGAAAATGCATTGGCCGCCGATGCCATCTGGGCACTTGTAAACCGGGTCTGCCTGGCATTGCTTGAAGGCCCGGAACGTAACGACACGTAACTCTCTAAAGTGTTGAAAATTTTCTCTCACAAGAGTTGAATAGACATGTGTTACATGAACTTCTTGACAATTAAGTATTAGCCAAGTATATTAGCTAAGAATAAAATACTTCATAATTAAAAGAGGCTAATATGGATACACTGCAGGTAAATATTCATGAGGCCAAAACCCAACTATCCAAATTGATTCAGGCTGCTGTCAATGGTAAGCAGGTCATCATTGCCCGGGGCAACAAGCCCATTGTCCGCCTGGAGGTGTTGCCCGAAGCCCGAAGCCATAGAAAAATCGGCAACTCAAAGGGCCTGATATTATCCATGGCCGATGACTTCGATGAACCCCTTAATGATTTCGAGGACTACATGGAATGAAGGTGCTGCTGGATACCCATGCTTTTCTCTGGTTGATCAGCGGCGACGATCGGCTCAGTAAGACTGCCAAAAAGACCTTTTTAGACCCGGGCAACATTTTATTTTTCAGTGCAGCCAGTTTGTGGGAGATCTGCATAAAAATAAGCCTGGGAAAGCTCTCCCTAAAGAGTGGTTGGTTACAAACGGTTCAGGATGAAATGAAAGTCAATGCCATCCTGTGGCTCTCCATTGAAATGCCGCACTGTGTTGAATTGAGTCATTTGCCTTTTCATCATCGGGATCCTTTTGACCGAATGCTGGTAGCTCAAGCCATGGTCGAGGATATGCAACTGCTGAGCCGGGACAACCGTCTTTCATCATACGGAATTAAACGTATTTGGTAATATGAAACCTGGATTTTTATCGTATCACCTCACAGTTCTCTTGATGTCTCAAAAAGCTACGTCCGAGATGTATGCGGTGAGTCGTTACAAAAACGACATAGCGGATCAGAGAGATATCATAAAAACGACAACTCTGCGTCCTTCCCGTCTCCGCGGTGAAAACAAAAGAAAATTCATGTAAGCCTTTCATTTTGCGTGTCCCAAGCCTCCGGATTCACTATGTAAACCGGCTTATTCCCGTGATAATACGCGATCAACTGCTCCACCACCCCCACGCTCATGTTGTTCATGCCTTCAAAAGTGAAAGCGGCCGTGTGGGGCGTTAAGACGACGTTGTCCAGTTCCAGCAACGCTGAATCCGTCGGTGGTTCCGTTTCAAAGACATCGAGACCGGCGCCTGCGATGACATTATTTTTCAAGGCCTGGTATAGATCGGTTTCCTTGACAATACCGCCGCGGGCGGCATTGATTAGAATCGCCGAAGGCTTCATGAGAGAAAGGGTTTTTTCTTGAATCAACCATTTGGTTTGCGGAATCAACGGGACATGCAGGCTGACGATATCGGAAACCTTGAGCAATTCTTCTATTTCCAGTTGCTCGACGCCCTGTTCATCGGCAAATTCCGTCGGCCAGAAAGGATCATAGGCCACGACTTTCATCTGAAAGCCTTTGGCCCGCAGGGCCACACATCGGCCAATCGCTCCCAGACCGATTAAGCCGAGGGTTTTTTGCCAGATCTCAAGCCCCATGATTTTGGTATGCTCCCAGCGGTTTTCACGCAGGCTTTGGTCGCAGAAGATTATTTTGCGGGCGACATTTAATATCAAACCAAAAGTGTGGTCGGCAACAGCCTGGTTGTTGGCTCCCGGCGTATGAAATACGATGGCATTATGGCGGGTAGCGGCTGCGATATCCACCGTATCCAGCCCGGCACCCATCTTGGCAATGGCTTTGACCCGCGGCGCCTTGTCCAGCATTTCATCATTTACGATTAGATCATTGCCGCAGAGGATGGCATCTGCCAGATTCAAGGCCTCGACAAATTTGGCATCCTGAATACCTGAACCTCGCATATCAATGAGATCCATGCCTGATTTTTGCAACTGTTCCATCGGTGAATCGTCAAAGGCGCAAAACGGTCTGGATTCAATAAGAACGGTAAATTTTTCCATTATTACTTTTGTCTCCTCTGAAATTCGCCATAAACCCACACAAAAATAAGCAGACGGTTTTTTTCCTCAAGCAAATTGTCCGTGTGCGTCTGCGGCTGATTATTCTTAACCAGTTATTAAAATCGTTCCAAGATTCCTCAATCCCATTATTCTAAATCATTATCAGTGTAATCTGCGTTCATCTGTGTCTCCATTAAAAATGCTGAACTCAACCGAAGTCACAAATCCCAGTATAATTTTCCGGTGTGATTTTCAGCAACTCTTCTTTCACCGTCCGGGACACATCCAGGGTTTCAATGAATTCTGCGATGGTTTTTTGATTGATGGCGGCGTGGGTGCGGGTCAAAGCTTTCAGGGTTTCGTAGGGTTCGGGATAGCCTTCACGACGTAAAATTGTCTGGATGGCTTCGGCAACCACCGCCCAGTTTTTTTGCAGATCCGCCCGTATGACATCCGCGTTCAAAATTAATTTGGTCAATCCTTTCAGCAGGGACTTTAATCCGATGAGGGTGTGCGCAATGGGAACGCCGATGTTGCGCGTCACGGTTGAATCGGTCAGATCACGCTGTAGTCTTGAAATCGGCAATTTAGCCGCGAGATGCTCGAGGATAGCGTTGGCCACCCCTAGATTACCCTCCGAGTTTTCAAAGTCGATCGGATTGACTTTATGCGGCATAACGGATGAGCCGACTTCTCCTTTTTTAATTTTCTGTTTGAAATAATCCATCGAGATATAGGTCCAAATGTCTCGGTCAAGATCGATCAGAATGGTATTGATCCGCTTAAGATTATCGCAAAAGGCCGCAAGATTGTCATAATGTTCGATCTGGGTGGTCACCTTCGAACGGGACAGACCCAGCACATGGTTCACCAGGTCGTCGGCAAACACCGTCCATGCGACATCCGGATAGGCAACAACGTGGGCATTGAAATTACCGGTGGCACCGCCGAATTTGGCTGAGAAAGGGATGGTAATTAACTGATCCCTTTGGACAGTTAAACGTTCGACAAATACGTAAAGTTCCTTGCCCAGACGGGTAGGTGATGCTGGCTGTCCATGGGTGCGGGCCAGAAGGGGAATTTCCTTCCATTCTCTGGCTTTTGTCACCAGCACCTCGATGACTTCCTCGAGAGCAGGGGTTAACACCTCTTCGCAGGCCCGCTTCAATGAGCAGGGAACGGCGGTATTATTGATATCCTGGGAGGTTAGACCAAAATGAATAAATTCTTTAAAAGCCTGCAGGCCCAGGTCATCGAATTTTTCCTTTAAAAAATACTCCACCGCCTTGACATCATGATTGGTGACTTTCTCAATTTCTTTGACATGGCGGGCATCTTCAAGAGAAAAATTAATGGCAATGGCCCGGAGTGCTTCGAAGGCCTGTTTGTCAAAATCTTTCAGTTGTGGCAAAGGCAGTTTGCATAGCGCGATAAAATATTCCACCTCCACCAGTATGCGGTATTTGATCAGCGCCTCTTCTGAAAAATAATCCGCCAGTTTTTCAGTGACACCCCGATAACGCCCATCTACCGGTGAAATGGCTTTTAATGGTGAGAATTCCATTGGTTGGAACGTCCTCGTTTAAAATTTTAGGTTACACGGCAAATTCGGTTGACGCCGTGGGACTATAGGCAAATGTAATTATTGTGTCAAGCGGGTACGCACGGATTATTGCTGATAGTTCCTGGATCCTGAACACTGAAACCTGAAGCCTGAAACCTTTTGGGTATTTACACCCAATCAGGGAGCTGGACATCGTTGTTTCGAACTGACCCTGGAATATAACACTTAATGTCAATCACCGGAGAACCGTCAAGGGCATCGATATCTTCTATTTCAATTATGTCGCCATGGATCGATATAATTTTACAGACCGTAAGTCCGATCAGATTGGGTCTTTGCGGAGAATGGGTGGCAAAGACACCGGTTAGGGGATTGTGTGGGTCTTTGCGGGGGTGAACCTGAAGCACCCGGCGCTTATCGGCGGTGTCGTTTTGATCGAACCAGAAAAGCACCACGATGTGCGAAAAGCCGTCAAGGCCCAGCAGCGCATCCGTGTATTCGTTAAAAATCTCGATGCTGACGGAAGTGTTCGTTTTTCTAACAATGCCCACGGGATTAATTTGAAAGGACGCCATGATTGGTCATCTCCCCATCAATTTGAACCACCAAATAATTGGTATGAGCGTAATTTCAGACCAAGTTGTATGGTTTACTGGTTAAATGGTTGATTAGGTAAATTATAGTCATAATTTCAGTTAGATAACTACATATTTACAATCACTTAACCAATCAAAGAATCAACGATACCTGAATTTTCAAATTCTCTTCATTTGCTTTAGCCCACAGCCCTTTGCGCTCTGCCTTCTGCCTTTCGCCCTATGCCCTCTGCCCTTTTTTCCCACAACACCCAACTCACAACACCCAACCCACAACCCGCTAGTCTTCCTCAAGCTCTTTCAAATTCGCATAATAATCCAGCGCATCCGGATTGCCCAGTGCATCCCGGTTCAGCACGGTCTGGCCCTCTATGATTTTTTTTACCGCCAATTCGACCTTTTTCATATTGAGCGTGTAAGGAACTTCGGGTATACTCAGAATCTTTGCGGGTACATGTCTCGGTGACGCGTTGGTGCGAATGGTCTGTTTGATTTTGGTTTTCAAGGCTTCGGTCAATTCATAACCGGGAGCCAGCTTGACAAAAAGAATTACTCGGACATCGTCCTTCCAGTTTTGCCCGACCACTACACTGTCATCGACCTCCGGCAATTGTTCCAATTGCCGGTAGATCTCGGCAGTCCCAATCCGAACACCTCCCGGATTCAGGGTGGCATCCGATCGGCCAAGCATGACCACGCCGCCGCGTTCGGTGACGATGACAAAATCGCCGTGCCGCCAGATATTCGGATAGACGTCGAAATAGGCATCATGATATTTGAGGCCGTCCGGATCGTCCCAGAAATAGATCGGCATGGATGGAAATGGCTTGCAACAGACCAGCTCTCCCTGCTTGTCGATGATCTCATTGCCCATCTCATCAAAAGCCCTCACGTCCATCGCCAGCCCGCGGCACTGCAGTTCCCCGGCATAAACCGGTCCCATGGGGTTTCCGAGAGCGAAACAGCCGTTGATATCCGTGCCGCCGGAAATGGAAGCCAGCTGCAAATCCGATTTGACCTCATTGTAGACATATTCAAACCCTTCGATCGAAAGCGGTGATCCGGTGGAAAGAACCGCCCGCAGCGCAGTGAGATCGTAAGTTTTTGCGGGCTTGACGCCGGCATTGATCAGGGCGGCAATGTATCCGGCACTAGTGCCGAAAACCGTGACTTTTTCATCCTGGGCCATTTCCCATAAAGCGCCGGGATGGGGGTGAAATGGATTGCCGTCGAAAAGCACCAGGGTGGCACCCACGGCCAAAGAACTAGTCAACCAATTCCACATCATCCAGCCACAGGTCGTAAAATAAAAAATGGTATCTTCTCGTTTTAAGTCGGTATGCAGCATAAGTTCCTTTAAATGATGGATCAGTATGCCGCCGGCACTTTGAACCATACATTTGGGTAAACCGGTGGTCCCGGAGGAATACATGACGTAGAGGGGATGATCAAAGGGCAGCTGCTCAAATTCTATTTCAAGGCCGGATTCTGAAGATCGGAAATCTTTGTAGTGCACGGCATTGGGAACCGTTCTGATATCTGCATTTTGATCGGTGTAGGGAACCACGACCACTTTTTCGATGGAGGGCAGCTTTTCTAAAATATCGGCAATTCTAGCCAAAGAATCCACTTTTTTGCCCTTGAACGAATAGCCGTTGGCGGTAAACAAGATTTTGGGCTGAATCTGTCCGAATCGATCCAACACGCCTTTGATACCAAAATCAGGGGAACAGGATGACCATGTCGCACCGATACTCGTTGCAGCCAGCATGGCCACAATGGTTGCGGGCATGTTCGGCATAAAGCCCACCACCCGGTCGCCGGCCTGAACCCCTGCCGTCTTCAGACTTTGGACCACGCGCGCCACTTCATCGTAAAGTTCGGCATATGTCATCTTGGTTGATGGTTGCCCTTCCCCCTTGAATATCAGGGCCGCTTTGTCGTCTCTGAAACGCAACAGATTTTGGGCAAAATTGAGCCGCGCACCGGAAAACCATTGGGCTCCGGGCATTTTGGCCACATCGTCAATAACCTGGTCATAGGGTCTAGAAGCAATGATATCCGCAAATTCCCACATGGTCTCCCAAAATTCGGCAATATTATGAATCGACCATTCATAAAGCGCGGCGAATTCGTTGAAATTTTGATCATATTTTTCATTGACGACATTCATGAACCGATATACATTACTGCTTTTAATCTGTTCTTCCGAAGGCTTCCATAATAGTTTCGCCATGATCCCTCCCTCTATGGATGTTGAGCTTAAATGTTTTGAGTTCTATTCCGTTTCTACCGTTATAAACACCAAATAGTCAAGATGATGAACGAAAAAACGGAACCGCAAGGGCTTTAATTCTTGCAGTACCTCCCGATTTCCGATATCAATTGCATTTTTACAGTATTTTTTTTAAATCGCTCCGCGGAGGCGGACCTTAAATATTCAATCTTCAATCGAAAATATTCAATAATTTCCACGAGGAGACTTGCCATGCGCCAAGTTGATCTTAGATCCGACACCTTGACCCGACCCACCCCGTCCATGTTGAAAGCGATGGCGGAGGCTCAAGTCGGTGATGATGTATTTGGGGAAGACCCCAGCATAAACAAATTAGAGCAGATGGCTGCAGAGCGTTTGGGGAAGGAAGCCGCCTTGTTCGTTGCCAGCGGCACCATGGGCAACCTTGTCAGCCTGCTGGCCCATTGTAGCCGTGGTGATGAAATCATCCTGGGAAATCTTTCGCACACATTCTATTTTGAACAGGGTGGATCTGCGGCCATGGGAGGGATTCATCCCCGGACGGTTGCGAATCTGCCCGATGGCACCCTGGCTTTGTCTGAAATTGAAGCAGCTGTTCGATCGGATAACATTCACTTTCCGGTTACCCGGTTAATCGTGCTCGAGAACACTCACAATCTTTGCGGCGGTCAGCCCCTTGACATTGATTACATGCGGGCGGTGGGGGATATCGCCCGTCGTCACGGCTTGAAAATTCATGTGGACGGCGCTCGCATATTTAATGCTGCCGTCGCACTGGATGTAACTGTTGATCAATTAGCAGCAGAAGCAGACTCACTGACCTTTTGCCTGAGTAAGGGGTTGGGGGCGCCGGTCGGTTCGGTGGTGTGCGGCAGCCGGGATTTTGTCTTCCAGGCACGACGGGCCCGCAAAGTTCTTGGCGGTGGTATGCGTCAGGCAGGTGTGCTGGCGGCAGCCGGCATCGTTGCCCTGAACGAAATGGTCGATCGCCTGGCCGACGATCATGCCAATGCCCGCAAGCTTGCCGACGGTCTGGCGAAAATGCCCGCTTTGTCCATCGATCCATCCCTGATCAAAACCGATATTGTCTATTTCGAGGTGAAAAGAGAGAATCTGGCAGTGGAGGAATTGGTTGAGCGGCTGGAAAAACAGGGTGTCCGCATGCTACCTGTCGGGCCGGGCCGGATCAGAGCCGTGACCCATTATCACATCACGCCGGATGATATTGATTATACGCTGGGGGCGTTCTCGAAGGTGATGCGCGAATAGAGCAAAAAAAATTTCGTCGTTTTAGGTAATGTATCGGTATGATGAACTATTTCCATACCCGGCAGTCCACCGGACAGCGAAAATCTATCGGTTTCCTCTGCCGGTTGCAGGCATCGTTGTCCTCAAAACACCAAATGATGTCTTGGCATCAATTAATAAGATGCTATGATGGCAACATGAGAACAACACTATCAATAGATGATGATGTGCTTGAACGGGCACGGGCCGTTGCAGCCAAATTGAGCACACCATTTAAGGTGGTTGTCAACGAAGCGCTTCGTGCCGGCCTGGACCAGGTGTAAGGACCCGCGAAGCAGCGTCGCTACAAAACCAAACCTCACAAAAATGGGCCTTCAGCAAGGCCGCAATCTAGATAATATCCAGGAACTGCTGGCCCAGATTGAAGGCGAGGATTCCCGTTAGAAGTTTCAAATGCGATTGTTTAACGACAACTAATGTTTGAACGAGCGTTGCCCGGTGTACACCATGGTCACATCCGCTTCGTTGCAGGCTTCGATGGCCTGGTAATCATTTGCGGATCCGCCTGGCTGTATCACCGCAGTAATGCCCTCGTTGATACCGACATCCACCCCGTCTCGGAACGGAAAAAACGCATCGCTGACCATGGTTGATCCGATGAGCCCGCCTTTTTCCCGGGTCACCCGCTCATCCAACGCTTCTTTTTTATCCAGCTCTTTTAAATCATTGTAGGGTATGCCGAGACTTTCAAAACAATAACGATCCGCCAGCTTACGATAGGCCTTGTCCCTGGCAATCTGAGCGACGCCGACCCTGTCCTGCTCACCGGTGCCAATTCCCACCGTGACCAGATCTTTGACGTAAATGACTGAATTGGAGGTGATGCCGGATTCCACCAGCCAACCGAAAAGCATGTCCTCATATTCTCTATCGCTGGGCTGCCGCTTGATTTTATAGTGTTTGCCTTTATAATCGCACTCGGCTATTTTAAGATCCTGCCGACTGCGGGCAGCCGGTACAAAAGACCACTGAGCAATGATTCCCCCGTCGATCAGGCTTTTGAATTCCACACATCGCTGCCCGACAAAAGACTGTAACCGTTCGATGTTGCCGATCTTGACCACCCTGAGATTCTTTTTCGTAGCAAAAATACCCATGACGCCTTGCTCAAATTCCGGCGCCACCACAACTTCGGCATACTGCTGAACAATGGCTTCCGCCGTGGCCTTGTCCACTGTCCGGTTCAATGCAATACAGCCACCGAAAGCCGCTACCCGGTCGGCTATATTGGCTTTGAGGTAGGCATCCACCAAAGAATCTGACAATGCCGCCCCGCATGGGTTGTTATGCTTCACAATCACTGCCCCAGGTTTATCGCCAAAGTATCGCAGGATATTAAGGGAATTATCCGCATCGGTCAGGTTGGTTTTGCCGGGATGTTTGCCCGATTGCAGCAGTTCGATGTCGGAGGCCAGATACTGCCCCGGCTGGATGGTTTGGGCCTCCCCTAAAACCAGATTACCGTTAACCATTCGGTAAAGTGCGGCTTCCTGACCCGGGTTCTCACCATACCGCAGCCCTTTCTGGACATTTTCGATGGTCCAGGTAACTTTCTCATAAAAAAGCGTTTGGCGATTGCCTTCATCGATAAAGCTGATCTCCATCTTCGGAGGAAAATGATCATCCATGATCGTTCGGTACATTTTCTTTAAGTCTTCAGCCATGTTGGTCCTCCTTTAGAAAAAAGGGTTAACGGGTTCAGGGTTCAAAGGCTTCAACCGATGGTTGCTGCACCCAATATTAGTCCAATGGGGTGTTATTTGTTATAATCGAGCTTTTTAGCCCGGAACGTTGAACGCTCAACCGTTTAACCCATATAGCGATAACAGGCCTCTACATCCTGCAAAGCCTTCGAGCCAAGAAAATCAGCAATGGCATGGTCATAAACTGCGGTGTGATCGAACGCCTTTTGAGCCAGGCGGTACCGCATCCCCAAAGAAAGAGCGCCACCGTTGGTTTTTAATTCGTCTATGATCATGGCATAATCAGAGGGATCCACCACCGGGGCCACCCGGATGAAATTCTTAGCCGATGCCCGGATCATGCAGGGACCACCGATGTCGATGTTTCCCCTGGCCTGCTCCACCGTCACATCCGCTTTTGATATGGTCTCCTGGAAGGGATAGAGATTTACCACCACCATGTCGATGGTCACAGCGCCGGTTCGCTGGAGATCATCCTGGTGAGCGTCGTTGTAAGTCTCGGTGAGCAGCCCGAGATAAATTTTAAAATCCAGTGTTTTTACAAGCCCCCCCTGGGTCTCGGGCTGCCCGGTATAATCGGAAACCCGGATCAAATGCTGCCCGGCCGACTCCCCCAGGATCTCTTGCAGGCGGGAAAAAGTGCCGCCGGTGGAAAATATTTTTAAATCAGGATTTAAAGCCACAAGTTGCGGCACAAAAGTGTCCAAACCGCTTTTGTCGGACACGCTGACCAGCATGTGACGAACGCCAACCAAATTGTCTATCCTGTCTACGATATTCATAGCCATAATGCTCACCTCCTACCCTCGTATTCTTCTAAAAACCGTTTGAAAAAGTCAACCATAAACGCATGGCGGTCCTCGGCTAGTTTGCGGCCTTCCTCAGTCAGGATACGCCCCTTGATTTTACTAAGTTTCACTTTAAATTCCCGGTAGCCGGTATCATCGGCGGAATACGGTTCGGTATCCTCTATATCGGCTGGCTGGCTATGAAGCCGGGCGCCCACTTCCCCGGCAAATAGAAAAGCCCGCGCCACGCCCACCGCCCCGATAGCATCCAGTTTGTCTGCATCAAATAGCACCCTGGCTTCCGGTGTCTTGGGTTTGTGGCTGCCTCGAAAGCGGTGTGATTGTATACAATGCAAAATATTATGCTTTTGGTTTTCGGAGAGAGCCAGTTTTTTCACAATGGGCTCTGCCATCCGCGCCCCTTTTTCAGCATGGCAAACGGCACCATTGGACTCATCCTGATAACTGCGTCCGATATCGTGAAGGTAAGCGGCCGCCAACAGCACATCCATGTCCACCTTTTCGACCCTACCAATGCGTTCACACAGCCGGCAAACCCTGAGGGTGTGATCCCATTTGTGGCTGCCCCGGGCAGTATGGAAGTGTTTGTAAGCCAGTTGTTTGACAGAATCAAGCATGGAGTTCTAATTCGGGTCCTCAATGCGGGGAAAACAGAAAGGGAAAAGTGAAGAACAGTAAACCTGTGAACATTTACAAACAGACATTAACAATTGAATATTCAATCTTCATTCAATTTTCACTATTCAGTCGGATTACATACACTAGATCCGTTCCGCCTTGCAAGAGACAAATTTAGATGATTTCATTTTGCAATTTTGCCGGAATTCAATTTATAATTGTAGAATGGAAATTAAAAATTTAAAAAAATCGACAACCCTCTGCATATTGGCCATTCCCATTCTGATCTCCATCGTTTTGTTCGGTGGTGCCATCGGATTTAGAAAACCGTCTTCCTCGGACTATATAACCCAAAAACCTGTTGGAGATAATACCTATATTTATGACAATGCCGGTATCCTCGGTGACATAAAAGAATCCACCGGCCGTTACCTGGAAACAATCCAAAAGGATTATGCCGTTGAAGCCCTCATCGTCACGCTCCCCGCTTTGCCCCGAACCCATACGATCGAGGCTCTGGCGGCAGAGCTATTCAGCAACTGGCAGATCGGTAAAAACACCGGCGGCAGAGGCATTTTGCTGCTGCTGGCGGATAAAGAAAAGCTCATTAAAATTGAAGTCTCCTATGAACTGGAAGATGTTTTCACGGACATATTCTGCGGTCATATCGAAGATAAACAGCTGAAAGCTTATTTTTTAAGTGACCAGGTGGACATCGGATTGGTCGCTGTGCTGGAAGAAATCGAGAACCGGGCTCAAATCAAGCATCAGGCGAATTACACGCTTTCCGGCATTGATCTGCTCGATGCAGAATTGTTGTCCGGCGGGGCCGGCGCCAAACGACAATTGACAGAATATCGACCGGAAGAAATTAGCCGGGAAGCTCACAATTATCCGGCCGGCAGCAGCCCCGATGAAGCCTGGCATACCCTGATCCGCAGCTGGCAAAATAAAGTACGTGATCCAAACCTGGGTGTGTACACGGAAATCACCCGGCTGGCTTACCGGGAATTCCAAAATCTGCCGGACTCCCGTTATGAAGAAGATGTTCACGTTTATAAGAATAAACCGTATGAGGTTATCCAAAATGACACCCATGCGGTGATCTTCTTCGGAAAAAAGAAGGGTTGGGAAAACGCGCCGTTTTTATTCTGTCGCAAAAAAGACGGCTGGCAATTTAACATCGCGCATCAACGCAAGTATGTACGCATGGGTAAAAACCCTCACTGGGGTGTCGAACGTTCCAGCCATCCCTATGGAGACCTTTTGGCTCGTTGTCCTTACTGGATGAACCAGGATATTCCCCTGGAAGGTGATGACATCTATCTAATTGAAGACGACCACAAGTTAGCGCAAGAGATCAGAAACCTCGAATCAGCGTATGAGGATGATCCGGAAGATTTCAAAACGGTCATGCAGTTGGGAAAATTGTATACCATCACATCTCTCAGTGCCAAAAAACGAATTGCATTCTTAAAAAAAGCCAGGAGACTAAACCCCGACAGCCCTGAGCCCCACAAATATCTCGGCATTGCCCACTTGGACGCTTTTTATCAGTTTGAGTCGGCCATCAAAGAAATGCTGGCATATACAGGCCAACGACCGCAGGATGTTTTCGGGCACAACTACTTGGGATATCTTTATTATTGTGTACAAAAGTATGGCGAGGCCGTCAGCGAATTAAACAGGGCCGTTGAGTTAAAACCGGATAACTGTTATGCTTTCGCCAAGCTGTCCCGAACTTATGCAGGTCTATATTTGAAATCCGCCGCAATAGATATCAGACGGTCAGGCTACAGGAAAAAAGCGGTGGAAATGTTTACAAAGGCTTCAACAGCGCCGACTCCCGAGCCGATGCGGATCAAATGGCTGGAACGATATTTGGTCAAAAACGGGATGCTGGAGTGATAGATTATGCAAAAGCTGCGCTCGATATTATTAATTTTACTAGCATCGATGGTAACGGTATCCTGTTCTGTAATTTCGCATCAGATTCGCTCGGAAGCCGACCCGTCTATACCCTTTCAAACCCTGATCAAGGATGCCGACAAATTCCAAGGACACACCGTGATTCTGGGCGGATATATATTGGAAACCAAAAATCTGGAATCCGAGACGATCCTGAAAATATTGCAAACACCGCTGCGGCTAGGCGAAGACCCCGATTTAAAAAAACGTTCACAAGGCAGATTCTTGGTTTATCATAAAGGTTTTCTGGATCCGGAGGTCTACAGCAAGAATCAGGTTATTACGGTGGCCGGTAGGGTGATCGGTACTACCGTGGAAAAAATTGGTGAGGAACAGATTCACTATCTTAAAATCGAAAACCGTGAAATCTACCTGTGGTCGAATTACACGAATAACCCTCTCTACTACTATCCCTGGCCTTCTCAACAACCTCGATCGCTATACCCCTACTGGTTTTGATAAGGAGGTGGGGATAAAAAACAGGGTAACGTCAATGTCAGTTCCAACTGATTCTGAAAGAAGCGATTTTCCTGCCGGACAAAGGACTGAAACCCCAAATCCCAATACCCAAATTCCAAATAATAGCCAAATCCGAAAAACCAATTTCCGAAACATACAGATGAGTTTATTGACATATTACGATGAATCTGACTGTTTTGAATTTTGAATTTCGGTCATTGGCATTTGTTTGGATTTTGTATCTTGGTGCTTGAATTTTTCATGACTTTAATAAATCAAATAACTATTTTAAATCCCCAGTTAGTTATTTGCTTAAATGATGAGGCCCTGAAATGAAACCGCCGTCAGGCATGATCACGCCTAACAAGGAGGGTGGGGGTTAGAGCGAGCCATGCCGGCGGCGATTAAGGAGTTTAGACTTACTCAGGCTTATCGGCCACATCGTTAAATGCGCCATGCCATGAACACTTGTCGCAATAGGTTTCAGTGTCATGGCACACTTCGGGACAGTTCGAGGTGTCCACATCCGGCCCGAATTCGACCTTACCGTCTTGCAATTCAAACTCATAGGTCTCGTATTCATCATCCGGATCTTTGATATAAAACTTTTCACAACCACAAAGTGGGCATTTCATCATCGATCTCCAATCAGTCGACTTTAAAAAAAGCGCTTGCTTTAGCCTTGCAAACCGGACACACATCGGGTGGTTGACTCTCGCAGGTGTAGCCACATACGCTGCAGACATAATAATCGACTTCTTCCAGGCTCTCCATTTTTTCCAAGGCATTCGTATAGAGATCGGCATGGATTTTTTCCACATCATTGGCATAATTGAAACTGCGCAGGGCCGCTTTCTCGCCCTCAGCTTCGGCATCTGCGATCATGGCCGGGTACATGGATTTAAATTCGAAGGTTTCTCCGGAAATGGCTTCTTTGAGATTGTCAGCAGTGGCACCGACCCCCTTGAGAGTTCTCAGGTGGGCATGCGCGTGAACAGTTTCCGCCGCTGCAGCAGCCCGGAATAATTTCGCAACCTGGGCATATCCTTCCTTCTGCGCTTTCTCACCGAAGGCAAGGTATTTCCGATTGGCCTGGGATTCACCGGCAAAGGCATCCTTTAAATTTTGTTCGGTTTTACTCATTGAATTCCTCCTTGAGTTTCTTTGTTGGAAATGGGAAGATTAGTGAATGATCATAGTTACAAGTTCAAAAATTATGCCAAAAACAATAATATCCGAATTCAGGGGGAAAATGCTTTAGTCTTATAGGGTTAAGAAGCATATCATATTTTTCATCACGAAAGCCATCACCTAATTATTTGATACGAATGAGACAGTCGGAGCCAATGCTCGATCGCAGATTTACCAACAATTCCCATTCGAATTGACCCGCGTTCGATCCGAACTGTTTCATATAAAATTTTGAATCATAAGTGTCTCACGAAACAACAAATGATTTAAAGATATGCTTGAAAATGATCTCCTTTTTACGTTGCAGTGATGGTTCAAATGATGACGATGGTAAGACCTGCCTCTCTCAATATATAGAACCCTGCTTGAAGTCAAGTTTGAAATCGGATAAAAATCGACCTGACTTGATTCTACTGAAAACCGGTATTATGATGATTCATTCAGGCTGGGAATCTTTGAGCCCGGGATTGCTGCTATCGGTGCACTATCGAGGAAATTTCTGATTATGTCCAAACCCACCTATGAAGAACTCATTCGAAGGGTGAAGGCGCTGGAAAAGGAAAAACGAGAGAAAAAAACCGGCGATGAGAAATTAAGAAAACAAAACGGATTCTTGAATCTAGTGTTAGAATCCTTATCTCACCCGTTCTATGTCGTCAACGCCGATGATTATACAATCCAATTGGCCAATTCAGCGGCCCAGGCCAAAGGAATATCCGGCAAGAGCACCTGCTATGCTCTGAACCACAGGCGCGAAACGCCCTGCAATTCCCAAAAACATCCCTGTCCCCTGGAAATAATAAAACAAACCCAAAAACCTGTTACGGTTGAGCATATCCACTATGACAGCCATGGTAATCAGAGACATATGGAAGTGCATGCCCATCCGATTTTGGATGCCGAAGGCAAAGTCTCCCGCATGATCGAATACACACTGGATATCACCAAACGCAAGCGTGCAGAAGAAGCCTTACGGGAATCAGAATTGAAGCTGCGATCTGTCACGGAGTCCGCCAAGGATTCGATCATATCAGCTGATAAGAATGGAATCATTATATCGTGCAATATGGCCTCCCAAACGCTCTTTGGCTATGAAAAGCAGGAAATTATTGGACAGCCACTGACGGTTTTGATGCCCGAATCTTTTATTGGGCTCCACAAAAAGGCCATGGCAGACCATGCCAAGACGGGTAGATCCCACGTAATAGGGCAAACCGTAGAATTGGCGGGTATGACGAAAGAGGGTCTTGAGTTTCCCATAGAGCTTTCAATTTCAACCTGGAAAGTGGCAGGGGAAATATATTACACCGGGATCATCCGCGATATCTCTGAACGTAAACAAATCGAAGAGGAGCGCAATCAGCTGATCAAAAGCCTTCAGGATTCACTGGCAAAGATCAAAACATTGAGGGGGATGCTGCCCATCTGTGCCTCCTGCAAAAAAATACGGGATGACAAGGGCTATTGGAATCAAATCGAAACCTATCTACGCAAACATTCGGAGGCTGAGTTCAGCCATGGGATCTGCCCGCAATGTGTAAAAAAACTTTATCCTGGAATGGATTAACTCGTGCCGCCCTTGAAGAAAATGAGAGGTCGTTAGACCTCTCATTTTCTCAAACAGCACCGCCGTGACAAAGAAGACTCTATTTTTTCCTAAGCTCTTTCAAGAGTTCCTCTAAATACGTTTGTCTATCCTGAAACATTTTAATGACCTCATCCCGTGAAGTGACCCGCACAGGGCTTCCGCTGGCCTTCATTTTCGCCAAGACTTTATTGTCATTAAACAATTTCGGGAAAACAGCGGCACATTTGTCAATGACTTCTTGCGGAACGCCCTTGGGGAATGCCACTCCCCTGAAATTGACGCTAGAGTCATCTACATCGATACCCATTTCCTTGAATGTTTTCACATCCGGTAAGAATTCATGGCGCTCCAGGTCTGCGACGGCCAGAATTTTGATTCTTTCCTGATTGCGGAATGCATCGGAAAGGTTATTAAAACCGGCTTTGACCTTTGCGGCGACAACAGATTGCATGGCCGGAACACCCCCTTTTTCCGGAATGTAGGTCAACTGAATATCGGCCGCCTTTTGAAATTGCAACAGTGCGATGTGATGCCCAACAAACATACCGGCACCACTGACCGTCACTTTCTTGGGGTTTTCCTTCGCAAAGTCGACCAAATCCTGCAGGGTGTTGAAAGGACTATCCTTGGGCACAATCAACACGGCCGGATCGGCACCCCAGTTGGCAACCGGTTCAAAGGTATTGACGTCATATTTGGTTTTATAGACAATCGATTGCGCGATAAAATGCGGCACATTATATGCCAGCATGGTATACCCGTCTTTGGTCCCTTTCTCGATACACCAGTTCCAGCCCACCTGCCCGCCGGCGCCGGGCTTGTTGATGATCACGATGGGCTGCCCCAAATAATCTTCGAGCCCGGCCATCATGGTGACGATTCGTGCCTGAAAATCGGTGGCGCCTCCCGGAGAATAGGCCACAACCAAACTGACCGGCGATTTGGGATAATCGTCCGCGGATGCCGGATTCATACCAAAAATGAAGACTGCCGACAAAACTACCAAGATTGCTGTTGTAAAACATTTCAATTCCTTTCATGAAACATTTTTCTCCTCCTTTCTTTTGCAGCTGGGTTTAAAAAAACAGGCCTTTTGGTGTCTGCACCACCAGGAGCTTGTTGAACAGCACAAACAGGATCGCGGTAAAGATGAATGCAGTCCCGATTTGCATAGCACCTTTGCGCAGCGTTAAATCTTTTCTTCCCAAAATAAAGGTGATGACAATATAAAATAAAAAGGCCGAGACATAAAAGCCTAGTCTCTCCATCACCACAAAATATGTCAATATCAAAATGAAGCAGACGACCAATGTTCCGAAGGGAAACTTGTTTGCCGCAGCCGAATCTTTTTGCTCCTCTTCCGGTTCAGCAACACGATCGCTTTGAAGTACCGCTCTTTCATGCCGTTGCTTGGCAATGAGCGCCTGAACACTCAATGCCAATCCAAGACAGCCCATAATGACAATTACCACACGCGGAAAAGAAGCCGCAGCCGGATCTTCCATCAGCGAAAGGGAAGCATACAGTGCAATCGAACCGACCAGCAGAATCAATGAAACGACGAAATCCTTTTTCAACCCTATCCCTCCTTTGTCTTTTTAATCGTCTTTATCTCTCCATAAATGCTGTAACCGATGGAGGCCACGCAGAGTAGAATAATGACCAAATTCATTGATCCGGTGAAAAAATAGTTAAAAACGCCGACATCCGTTTCGGCGATGAGTTTTCCTTTCAGGAAATTATCCTCAGCTATCGGACCCAGGATAATCCCCAATACCACCGGCGCAGCCGAAAAACCAAATTTATTGCCAATATACATCAGGGTTCCCAGGCTGAACATGACGATGACGTCAGCGAAGCTGTTCTGGACGCTGTAGGTCCCGTAAACTGCCAAAACCGTCACGGCCGCAATCATATGGAGGTTGGGCACACTCATTACCATATAAGAGTATCGTGACATGATCAGGCCAAAAATGCACATGGCAAACTGGGCCAGAACCAGACTCGCAATGAAGGCATAGGTAATCGAAGCATTGTTTAAAAAGAGATCCGGGCCGGGGAAGAGTCCGTGGATCAGAAGCCCTCCCAGCAACACGGCCGCAGTCGGACTGCCCGGAATACTTAAGGTAAGCAGGGGAATCAGCGAAGGCCCGACCATGGCATTGTTCGCTGATTCAGCGGCCGCCACACCTTCCGGATTACCCTTGCCAAAGTCTTCCGGTCTTTTTGAAAATTTTCGGATTTGATCATAGGCAATCAGGCCGGATACCTGCCCCCCAGCGCCGGGTATCACACCGATGATCGTCCCTACAATCGACCCGATACCAAGGGCTTTCACCATTTTCAAATTTTCAATAAATGTTTTTAATAAAATACCTTTTTGGGGCTTGTAGTCCGGCCGTTCGATCTGCGTGTTCAGCTTTTCGGCCAGGGAATATACCTGGGGAATGGCAAACAGGCCGATGAGTGCGGGGACAATGGCCACCCCGCCGGTGAGAACATCGTGAAAAACAAAGCGCGGCACCCCCAGCATGGGGCTGTAGCCAATGGTACTGATAAGCAGTCCGAACATCCCGCCGAAAAGTCCCTTGGCGATGGAGCCTGAGGCTAGTCCCGCCATGACGGTGATACCGAAAATGGCTACCCAAAACATTTCGGAAGGCCCGAATTTAAGCGCAATTTTGGCCATCGGTGGTGTAAATAAGATCATGATGACCATACCGAAAAGCCCGCCGATCAAGGAGCTGATAAAGCAAATGTACAATGCCTTCTGGGATTTTCCCTGCCTGGCCATGGGGTGGCCGTCCAGTAAGGTGGCTATATTGGCCGGCGCTCCGGGAATATTGATTAAAATGGCGGATATGGCACCACCGGCCACCGTCGCAGTGTACACGGCACCGAGAAGAATTAGTCCGGTGATGGGACTCATATGAAAGGTGAATGGAACCAGGAGAGCAACGGCCATAGTAGGACTTAATCCAGGGGTGGCGCCAAGAATCAATCCACCGATAACACCCAGAATTAAGGTCAAAAGATTTGGAACGGTAAGGGCCAGAGGGAAATACTGAAAAAATTCAGCCATACGAATCCTCACTTTTAATTGCTAACCGGTTATGTAGATAAGATTATGAGCCGGGTGCGCACTACTCCTTTTCAGACTGTTTTATTATTTCAGGCAGCTTGAGCCGCTGAATTTTCCCCGATGGGCCTTTGGGCAGTTCTTCCATGACCTTGATCACTTTGGGAGTCTTGAATTCACCCAGTTCTTCGCGACAAAACTTTTCCAGATCTTCTCCGTGCACTCGCAATCTTGCTTTATCACGCAACAGCACATGATCTCTTCGCCGTATTCTTCATCGGGGATTCCCACGGCCGCTGCATCCTGGATGGCGGGATGTTTGTAAAAGGCTTCATCGATCTCGCGCGGGGCGATATTTTCGCCGCCTTTGATGATCAACTCCTTGATGCGACCGGTGACGAAGACAAACCCGTCCTCATCCATATAATCCCAGATCACCGGTATGAAGCCACCCATCGGGTTCGAAGGCCTCGGCGGTTTTATCCGGTGCCTTGTAATAGCCCTTCATCACGTTGTCGCCTTTGATCATGATTTCCCCCTGGTGTGCCCCGGGGGACTTCCTGCCCTGTTTTATCGACTATTTTGGCAATATTACCCACCGCCTGTCCGGGTGAGCCGTATTTGCGTTTAGCCGGATCCAGAGGATTTGAAAAAACCGGGGCGGCCGTCTCGGTCAGCCCCATGGTCTCGATAATACCCACCTTGAATTTTTCCTCGAAGGTTTTGTGCAGAGACGGGGGTAAGGCCGATGAAGCCGATCGCCCAAAGCGCAACTGCTCGAGATGGAAACCTTTGCCTGCGATGCTAGTTGAACTGGTCAGAAATGAAATAATCGTCGGCACCACGCTAAACCAGGTGCAGCGATATTCTGAAATGAGTTCCCAAAAGTCCGAGACACTGAACTTGTGCGGCATGACCACACTGCCGCCGCTGACGAGCGGGGTCACGGCTGTCACAATTTCGCCATTAATGTGGTAGAGGGGCAAAGAACAAAGCGCCCGGTCTTGAGGTGTCAGTTCATGGGCGAGGGTGGTGTATTCGCCGCCGGCAACCATATTCTTATGGGAGAGGATCACCCCCTTGGGCAGTCCGGTGGTGCCGGAGGTATATAACAACAGCGCATCATCTTCCTCGCTGATGGGCGGCAACTCAACCCCGGGAAGATCCATATCTGCATCAAAGAGCTGCTGGGCATCATTGTCAATTTGAATCAGCTCGATCGGTCGTTCGATTTTATTGGCCGCTCTCACCACCCGCTCCCTCTGGTCGTCACTATAAAAGATGATGCGGGTGTCGGAGTGGGTCATCACATACTCGAGCTGGGAGGGCTGGGACTGCAAATTCAAGGGCGCCACCACCAGACCGGCATACATGCTCCCCAAAAAAATTTTGGTGGCCTGGTAGCCGTTGCCCAGCATAAAAGAAATTTTATCTCCTTTTTGAAGGCCTTTCTTATAAAGAAATTTTCCCAGTTGGACGGAATCGCTTTGAAGTTGGCCATAGGTCAAGGGCAGGTTGGGCTCCGGGGCGAACATATAAATCTTATCCGGCTCCTTGGCAGCGCGCATATCGATATAATGTCTGATGGTTCGCAATGCTGGGCTCCTAACCCCAATTGGGAGTTATTAGTTATGATGAAGTTTCATTTTCGATCAGACTGGCTGGTTACCAGGCTATCAGCTGTGCTGGTTCACTTTTCAAAACCCCGGCTCTAAGCCGCATGGTCAAACCCGATCTCAAATGCCTGGCGGTTTCGGTCGTGAAATTTTGGAATCACCGCAAGCATACTCGCCAGCATGATTTCCTTGTCAAGAATCTCCACGACCCTGGCAATCACACCCAAAACCAGCGTATTGGCAAACAGGGGGCTGTTGAAATGCTCCATTGAAAGTTGTTTGGCCGGGAATTCATTGTGGGTGCATTTCAGTGTATCATCTATTTTCTCAACAAAGCCCGGGTCATAAATAATCAGGCCGGTATCCGCCACCGTGTCCTTGAATCGATTGTAGGCGGCGCTTGACAGCGCGATAAAACAGTCCGGAGTTTCGCACATCGGGCTATCGATAATTTCTTTTGCAAGAACTACCTGGCTGCGGACATACCCGCCGCGCATTTCCGTCCCATGGCTTTTTAGCATGGTTACGTGGAGGCCTTGCTTGACACCGGTCTCACCGACAATCTGGCCCAACCGCACCACCCCTTGGCCGCCGAATCCACTGGCTACAATTTCGGTTCGTTCTTTCATATCTTTCCTGTCCTCCTGATTTTTTCGACAGTCTCCCATACAAATTCGTTAAATTCAGGTCTCGAATTGCTGGCATCATGCCATATGCCTGTGGCCCAAACCGTGTCTTTTTTCTCCGCGCCCAGTGGAGCCGCCCGGTCTTTGATCCACCGGAACATATTGACCTGATTGCGTGACCCGAGTTCGCGCGATGCAAAATTGGTGGGACAGGGGTACGGCATATGCACCAGTGAAAACCCTTTGTTCTGGATGGCCTTCTTGACGGTCTCCACCGCCCGGGCCCCATCCATAGACACATGCCGGGCCAGGAAGGTCGCACCGGCCCCCTTCAGGATTTCCAACACATCCATACCTTCACTCATCAGGTTGTGTTCAAACATACCGTAAGGGCTGCTGTCGGTCTTACTGCCCTGCGGTGTCGTCCAGCCATACTGCCCCCCGGTGGATTGATATCCCAGGTTGTCGTTGACAATAACGGTCATGTCGGCATTGGAACGGGCGGCATGAATCAGATGGGCGATCCCGATGCCGAAGGCATCGCCGTCTCCGACGGTTAAAATAATTTTCTTTTCCGGCGGCATGGCAATGCGCAAACCCCTGGCAATGGCATAGACACGTCCGTGGGTTCCGGCAAAGCCGTCGCCTTTCCAGGTGCCGAAGGTTTGGCGGCCGGCACAGCCGATGGAAGTGCCCCAGACGACATCGGCAACCGCCAGTCCCAGTTCCTGAATGGCCTGTACCAAAATTTTATGATTCATTCCTAGTCCACATCCCGAACACGCTGTGCTCGGAATTTTTCGTGAACGCAAATAGGTCGATGTGAGTTTGCTCGACTGATAATCCATCTACCATTCCTCCAATTCCCACCCCTTGCGTGTCAGGGGCTCGTCTTTAAGGATTTTTTCAAATGCTTCGATTAAACCAGGCAAGGTTGGTAGGTCTCCACAGGAACCCAGAAAATGAACCCGCGAATCCTTGGGAGCCGCGCGCTGAACTTCACGAACGAGCTGCCCGTCCCAATTTAATTCGACCACCAAATATTTGGTGCTGCGGTTGAAATGTTCCTCGGGGAAAGGCCACAGGTTGATCAACCGCAAGGCTCCCACTTTCAGTCCCTGCTGCCGGGCCCGATTGACGGCAGTGTTGACGACCCGCGAAGGGGTCCCATAGGATACCACCACCAGATCCGGATCATCATCCATATATTTTTTTTCATAAAGGTGGTTGAAAATATTCCGGTTATTGCGGACCTTGTAAATAAGACGATAGGCGTGCTTATGGTGGGCTTCAACTTCTTCGATATCGTACCCTTCTTCCGTGGGCGTCCAATCAGAACACATGGCACCGGTATTGTGGCCCAGCACCACCGGTGGGATATCCAGGGCATCGGTGACCGGATAAAAGTCCGGCCCCTGACATACCTTGCGTGGCCAGGTACGGAAACCCATCTCTTGCATCTCATCGTCGTTTTCAGGTACGCTGATATCTTCGAATCCATCGGTAATAAGCTGGTCGGCCAGCACCGATACGGGCATTCGAAACCTTTCCGCCAGGTAGAATGCTTCAACCGTCATGGCCATGCATTCCTGGGCTGAATTGGGCGCCAGGCAGATGGTTTCGAAATTGCCCCCCTGGGTAGGATAACGCATCAGGTAAAATTCCCCTTGGCCGGGGGCTCCGGTAATACCACTCACCGGGCCGACACGACCCGAGTTGAGAACCACTGCCGGCGTCTCACAACCCAAAGCCCATCCATAGGGATCGGCATAAAGGATAAATCCCGGTCCCGAGGTGGCCGTCATAACCTTCATCCCCCCCAGGGCGGCACCGATACACATATGCATGGCCGCACATTCATCCTCTGCCTGAAGATAAACACCGCCCACCTGCGGAAGCCGCTGGCTCATGGCCTCAGCCAGTTCGGTGGCCGGTGTAATGGGATATCCGGCAAAAAACGTACATCCCGCCAGAATGGCACCCTCGGTGATTGCAAAATTCCCTGTTTCCAAATAGCGTTTCATATTAATAAATCTCCTCTGTTTCAGCCGGTCACTTCTTTGATGTCGATGGCAAAATCAGGACAGGCAAAATAGCACTTAAAGCATCCGCAACACCGCTCCGCTAATTTAACTTCCTCAGGTCGGTAACCTTTTGCATTGAAATAGTCTGCCGGTCCGAAAACGTTCATTCCGCAAACCTCAGCACAATAACCGCATTCTTTACAGCTTTCCGTATTAAGCACGACCTCGAACTGCCGAGCATCGCAATACAGACAGCGTTGGCTTTCAGCCGCAATCTGCTCATCGGTTAAGCCCAATTCCACCTGATCAAACCCGGAGGTTCGCTGCCAGGCCTTGCGCAAAGCCATATCATTGCGCGATTTCAGGTGTCGATCCAGCTCGGGGAGCAGGATCTCTTTTTGAGGTGCTGTCAGCTCCTCATCAATGTTTCCGTCACCGCCCAGATGTTTATCCATCGCCATAGCCGTTTTGCGACCATGGGCAATGGCACTGATGATGGATTGCGGACCGCTGACCACATCCCCGCCGGCAAAGACACCTGCTTGACCGGTGGCAAACGTGTCCGGATCCACCTCGATGCGGCCATTGCTGGCCTGAATGTCGTTTGCAGAGCTTAAATAAGCCAGGTCCGGATACTGTCCGACTGCCAGGATAATATGGTTGGCCATAAATTTGTGGCTGATGTCCTCATCGTAAATGGGATTGAAGTTACAGGCATCATCAAACACCGATGTGCAGCGGATGAAGCCCAGTCCCTCGACTTTGTCGTCACCCAATACTTTTTTGGGCGCCCAGGTGGTATTGATAAAGACTCCTTCTTCTTCGGCTCGGGCAATTTCCCATTCATGGGCCGGCATCTCACCGCGGTCTTCCAAAGAGAAAAGATGCACACTAGAGGCCCCCAGACGTCTGGCGGTCAGGGCCACATCGATGGCCACATTGCCGCCGCCAATGACAATAACATCGCCCGTGAATTCAAATTTGTGGCCTAAACGCACATCCCTGAGAAAATCCCAGCCCCAGAGAACACCCTCCTTCTCAGCTCCCTGAAGCGGTATCTTAGCACTCCCATTGGCACCACTAGCTAAAAAAACCGCATCGAAATCAACTTTGAGCTGATCCAAAGAAAAGTCTTTTCCAATATTGGTGTTGCCTTCAAATACGACCCCCAAAGCAAGGATTTCGTCGATATCCCTGGTGAGTCTTTCTTCAGGTACCCGGTAGCGGGGTATTCCATAGCGCATCATGCCGCCGGGTTCAGGAAAAGCATCGAATATCTTCACGGCATGGCCTTTGCCGGCCAGATAATAGGCGCTGGTGAGACCGGCCGGGCCTGCCCCCACAATGGCAACTTTCTTGCCGGTCGTGTCGGAGACTTTCTTGTTTTGCTTCCAGGCATCGCCGCCCCTGTCGACTGCCGCCATTTTAAGGGCCCGGATAGCGATGGGATCACCAAATTGGCGGTAAGCGCAGACGTCCTCACACGGTGCAAAACATGCATCCGCACAAACTATCGGAAACGGTATTTTTTCACGTATGACCGCCACCGCCTCATCATACCTTCCATCTTTTACGGCACGGATGTAGCGCGGTACGTCAATCCCCGCCGGGCAGGCATCCTGGCAGGGCGCCACCACCAAGTCTTCGATAGAAACGAATCTTTCTGTCATCCTTATTTTACCTCCATCAGATAGGCGCTTAAAAATTATAACTGCACACTTTTGTCAATATACTGCGCCAGAATTTCAATATGTTGGCGCATTCTTTTCTCCGCCAATTCCGGGTCTCTTTTTTCCAGGGCTTCAATGATGGCGACATGACCGCTGTGAGCCGTTTTGAACCGATCTTGAAATCCGGCCGCTTTGGTACGAATCCAGCGGATGTGGTCAAAGAGGTTGCTGGCCAGATCAGTCAGCACCTGACAACGGCTCAGTTTCAGGACAAATTCGTGAAACATGACATTGGCATCTGAAAATTTCAGCGACTTTTTCCCGATAATATTGATTGAGTCAAAAGGTGCAATGATTTTTTTCATCTGACGAATGTCTTTATCGGTCACGTACTGGGTCGCCAAACGGGCCGCTAATCCTTCCAACGCTGCGCGCACCAGCAAGATCTCCACGATTTCTTTCTTAGATTTTTTTACCACGTAAATACCTTTGCGTGGCACAACCTTTAAAAACCCCTCCAATACCAGTCTGCTGATGGCCTCGCGCAGGGGAGTACGACTAACGCCAAGCTGCTCCGCCAAGCCGCGCTCGTCGATCCGATTTTCCACCGCCAAATCGGTGAGATCCATCTGCAACAAGCTTTCCTTGATTGTTTCATAGGCTCTTTCCGCCAAACTGGCAGGTGCCCTTATTTTTCCGACGTCTAACATCCAGGTTACCTTTAGCCCAAAGTTGTCTCCCCAACGGGTTCAGCATGGGTGGTGGTATTGGCAATCTGGTATACCAGATACCACAAAAAGCGTTCCTGTCAAGAAAAAAATAGCCGTCAGATAAAATCAAACAATTCAGCACGACCTGATGCAATTTCTTGACAAAACGGAACAAACTCTCATAGGATGGTCCAACCCGAAACGCGCAACCCAAAACCAACCAAGGAGTAATTAATGAAAGAAGTCGTCATTGTTTCAGCATGCAGAACAGCAATCGGAAGTTTCGGCGGAAGCCTGCGCGACAGCCATGCATCCGCCATCGCCAGTGTAACCATGAAAGAAGCCGTCCAAAGGGCCGGCATCGACCCGTCGTGTATCGATGACGTCCGCTTCGGATGTTGCATGGAACCGGTGGACACTCTTAATGTTGCCCGTATTGCAGCCCTGCTGGCCGGCATTCCTGACAGCGTCACCGCCGTCACCATCAACCGGGTTTGTATTTCCGCCATGGAAGCGGTCATCTCAGGCATGGCCATGATCCAGGCAGGCATGGCGGATGTTATTCTGGCCGGCGGCGTCGAACACATGTCAGGGGTACCCTATTCCGTAGCCGCCGCCCGCTGGGGCTGCCGACTCCAGGACCATGAATTTGTCGATAACATTATTCGGGGCCTCCATTGCGGTTCCCACGTTATACCACACCCGGAGGACGGCCCGGTGGACGCCGAAAAGCCCCCGCTGAGCTACTTCAAGGGAAAACCCTATATCATGGGTCACACCGCAGAGTTCATCGCTCAGCATTTAGATATTAGCCGGGAAGAAATGGACCGTGTGGCCCTGAGGAGCCACAACAATACCGAAAGAGCCACCAATGATGGTTCGTTTAAAGAAGAAATCGTTGCGATGGAACTTCCCCAGCGCAAAGGCGATCCGAAAATTTTCGATAAGGACGAACATTTCAGGCCTGGCATGACCCTTGAGAAACTCAGCAATCTGCCGTCTGCCTTCGTACCCAAGATCGGTAAGGTAACGGCTGGAAACTCAAGCGGAATTAACGATGGTTCCGCTGCCATGGTGATAATGTCGGCCGACAAAGCCAAGGATTTGGGTATCGAACCGATTGCAAAATTTAAAGCCGTGGGCCGGGGCGCATGCCATCCGTCCATCATGGGCTTATCACCGGTTCCGGCAGTCCACCAACTGCTGGCCAGAAGCAGTCTGAAAATAGAGGATTTTGAATTAATTGAAGTCAATGAAGCCTTTGCCGGCCAATACCTGGGCTGCGAGAAAGAACTCGGCTTGAACCGTGAGATCACCAATGTCAATGGCTCGGGTATCGGCCTCGGGCATCCGGTGGGAGCCACAGGTGCCCGCATTATGGTCACACTGCTGCATGCCATGAAAAAAAGAGGCAACTCTCTCGGTCTGGCGACGCTTTGCGGCGGCGGTGGGGTTTCGATGGCGTGTGCAATCGAGATGGTTTAAATCCCCCCTTAAAAAGGGGGAAAGAGCGCACCTTTTAAGGATGAGCTACTACCCCTTGAATAAAGGAGCTTATTCCCCCCTTTTAAAGGGGGGATTTTCATACACATCAAAGGAGGTTAAAAATGAAAAGGGCAACATTGGGCGGCCTATGTTTATCGCTCGTTATCTTTTTCCCTTTCGCGTTGCTGGCCACAGACTACACGACCGACGCCGACAAACTCTTTGACCAGGGAGGACTTGCAAATTTCAAACAAGCCATCGAATTGTACCAAAAGGCAATCGCCGAAAATCCCGGCAGTTATGAAGCCGCCTGGAAGTGCGCTCGGGCATACAGAGAATATGGTGATTCAGCAAAATCGCAAAAAGTCGAGGGCTGGAAAGATATCTGCGCCCAATACGGCAAGCAAGGTATGCAATACGCGCAAAAGGCTACCGAACTCGATCCGGCAAAACCCGATGGATATTATTACTACGGTCTCAATGTCGGTGTTTACTCAGACGGTGTGAGTGTTTTCACCGCCCTGGCCGAAGGATTGAAGGATAAAACCCAGCGCAGTTTTGAAAAAGCCTATGAGATCGACAAAATGTACAATCAAGGCGGGCCGATGATTGCGCTCGGCCGTTTCTGGGCGGTATTACCCTGGCCCATGTATGACCGTAAAAAATCTTTGAAATATTACAAGGAGTACCAGGCCACCGAGTACTTCGCCGATAATATTGAAACGCACGTCTACCTTGGAGAATTGCTGATCCAAATGGGCGGCGATAAAAACAAGGCCGAAGCAAAAGTCTATTTGGAAAAAGCGGCTCAATCCGAAGACCTCTATTTTAGAGACAGAGCCAAAGAACTGTTGGCTAAAATAAAGTAATGAACACGGATTGTCTGTTTGAACCTGATCATCGTAGCAAAGCACCCCTGGTTTTTGTAATCTGCCTGGTCGTTTTGATTGCCGCCGTACTCCTGGCATCGTTGACCCAAAGAAGTTTCTGGAAAGTCTCTGTCTCCAATGTGATCTATAGCAATTTCAATGGTATTTTGATCCGGGCCAAGCTTTTCAAGCCGCTAAACGCTTCCGGCGCCCACCCGGCACCGGGTATCATGTACATCCACGGTTATCAGAACAATCGCGAAACCAGTGACGCCTATGGCATCGAACTGGCAAGACGGGGGATGGTCGTTCTTGAAATCGATGCCATTGGCAGGGGAAATTCCGGTAACCCCGGGGAGCCGAATGATTCCAATTTTGATCCTTCTTTCGGCGGCCAAAGATCCCTGAGGTATCTGTTATCGCTTCCATATGTGGATGCCGATCGGATCGGACTGATGGGTCACAGTCTTGGGGCGGAGCTGGTTTACAATTTGGCGTTGAAGGACACCACCATCAGAGCCCTTGTCATCTCCGGTTTTGCCTATAAAGATGACGCCTCGATGAATATGCCGCAAAACATGCTCATGATTTTCGGAAAGTATGATGAGTTCCGCCAACGTATGACGGCAACCCGGGATTTTGAGCACGAATGGATGCAAACCCCTCAAACGCGCAAGGCTTTCCCGGTAAAAAATCCACAAATAGGCAAAACCTATGGTGATTTTGAAAGCGGAACCGCCAGACGGGTTTACATGCCGAATATTACCCACCTGCATCAGTCCCACAGCAGCGCTGCCGTTGCGCAAGCCCTGGAATGGATAAAGTATGCCCTGAAACCGGCAAAGGAATTTTGGATCCCGTCAAATCAGCAGATATGGCAGATTAAAGAGTGGTCCACCCTGGTTGCCATGCTGGCTTGCTTCGCCTCCCTGGGGCCTTTAGGGTTAATGCTGCTGAGAACTTCATTTTTTAGTTCACTGCAATCTCCGCTTTCCGACAAATATGCGTGCAACGGCCGGTCTTACCTCAAGCCGGTTATTATAAACGCCGTCCTCATGTGGCTCTACTTTCCCATCATTTTTGTCCTTTTCGGGATACATATATACCTGATTCGTATCGACAAAGCATTTCCGCTGATGATGACCAACGGCATAGTCTGGTGGTTTCTATGGATTAACATGATCGGTTTTGTCTTTTTTAGAAGCTGGTTCAAGAAGCAAAACCAAGAACGCGACCTGACCCTTTATGACCTCGGGCTTTCCTATCGCCAGGATCGGTTCGCCCTTGACGGTGTGAAAATTGCCAAAACCGTTTTGCTGGCGGCCATCCTGTTTCTTTTCGCCTACTTAATCGAGCATACGTTGGAAAGTATCTTTATCGTCGATTTTCGCTTTATCTTTCCATTTGCCAGCGATTTGACGGCCCAAAGGGCGATGCTTTGGTTCACCTACTTTCCGTTTCTGCTGATGGGATTTGTCCTGATGGGGATCTTTTTACACGGTCAATTACGGCGACCTCAAAAAACGACCTGGTTAGGGACGTTTGTCTGCTGGTCAATCTTCAACATACTGGTCTTGATCATACCGCTGATCTTATTTCTCCTGTTCCAGTATCTGCCCCTGTTTACAATGGGTGCCGTTCCTTTTGTCGGCCCCGGGGGTATGTTCATTGCCTATACCCATAACCTCTTTCACATCATCGGCGTGCTGATCATGATCACCCCGATTTCCACCTGGTTCTATCAGCTAACCGGTAGAATTTACCTGGGAGCCATACTCAACGCCGCACTGGTCAGCTGGATGTTCGTCTCTTCCCAGGTCATTGCACCGATACCGGTTTAGTGAGCAGAGGACAGATGTCAGAAGACAGAATTCAGTTGTCTGATATCCATTTCAATCAGCCAATCAACTGAATTAACTCAATCAACCAAATAAACTGCAACTGCTTGGGAATGGAATTAAGGAAGCTGTTTAATCTATTCTTTGAAATTTCTTATATTTCATGATACTGAGGGCCACAGCAGAAATCGTGTGGCAAGGATGAACTAATTTTGATTGGAACTGAGCCCGAGGGGCTTGTGTGATTAACTTTATCTTAAGGAGGAAAGTCGATGCGGATCGAACTTAGCAAAACCTCGGTGGAATTTACGCCTGAGGCAGATTATGAGACGACCATGTTAGAAGGGCTATGGCGTATGCTGGTGGACTGTGTACGCTTTAATCAGAAGCTGGTGCCGGTGGGTGAGTATGTCCCCGCAAAAAACAACACTGCCAGCTTCGCCGTCGAGGGCGACAAGGGCGAAGAAGAATATCCCGTAGTCTATGTGGACAGAGACTGCACCTGCTATTGCCAGACGTGCAACAAATATGTCCAGCTCAAGGCTGGGGATCGTATCCCACCGTGCTGCGGCAAACTAATGGAGCTGCTGGATTGATAGGCAGTCGGTCGGTATAAATGAGAAGGCATGGACTGCCGCTCAAAGTCCATGCTTTTCTTTTTAGGGTCTATTATAAATATCGGGTATAGCGCTGGATAATCCCAAAATTGTATAAACGACACGGCAAATAATAGCCAAACGAAAAAAAACAGTGCCATGAATTTTAAGCTTTCAGCATCTCCGTTTTTTTTCGGGTAACATATGCTTTCAACTCCTTTTCGAGGCCCTCATCAATTAGGGGCTTCTCGTAGCTATCGAGACGCTGGCGAAGGTTAATAGCCGCTTCGTCGTCCGCACGATTTGCACCCTGTTGAAACCACTCCGAATATGCGCGTCGGTTGAAAATTCCGGCCTGTGACAGCGTGCGGAATCTTTCAAACGTCGTCGGGTGCGTCAGATATTCACCGCCCACGCCGACGCTTTTGATGGTATCCACCTCCAGGGTTTCAGGAGTGATGGGAACCTGAGCCAGGACGGTTCGTATCATTTGACAAACTTCTTCATCGATGATCCACTTCTCAAAACTCAAGGCCATACATGAGCTGATTTGTCCGCATGAATGGATGATAAAATTCGCTCCGTTGCGGATTGTCGTGCTCATCAAAAGTGTTCCTTCGGCCAGAGCCTGAGCATCCGGTACATGGGCATCCGTCAAAATGCCGCCGGTCCGGCAGGGTAGTCGATAAAACTGAGCCAGTTGCGCTGTGGCCGAGGCCAGCATGCATGTCTCTGGTGCACCGACGGCTGATATGGTGGTCTTCATGTCCATGGGCACCGAAGTCGAGCCATAAATAACAGGAGTTCCCGGGCCGGCAATCTGGGACAATACCAGCCCTGCCAAGAATCTCAGCGTTGAGCAGAACCATCAATCCCGGGAGGGTTAAGGGCCCGCTCATACCGGCCATGATCATGTTGGTAATAACCAGTGGTTGGCGGTGTTTGGCCAGCTGAATGACGGCATAAGCCTGTTCATCATTGTATTGGAGTGGAGATGTCGGACTGATGAGGCCGGCAAGGGTCGCTGTCATATTCAAACGATCCTTGCCGCCACTCAGAATCTGCGCCATCGCGATGGTATTGTCCACATTATAACGGGAATCGAACCCGACAAGAAAAGGTTTATCGCACATTACGATCGTGTTGAGCAGAAGATCCAAATGGGCGACCAACGGCGGTAGGTCATTGGGGTGCACCATTAAACTGTCGGTCATATCCAGTTGGGTGGACGTCTGCACCAGTTTGCAACAGGTTTGAAAATCAGAGAGCATTGCCGGCCTTTGCTGCCCATCCGGTTTTGCAATATTCGGTGCCCCACCGGTCGGCAAGAGAACATAATCGTCCCCACCAACCCATACCGACCGCATCGGATTCCTGGAATGAATTCGAAACCGTTCGGGTACGCTCTCCAACGCTTGAATAACATCTCTCTCTGAGATGAAAACGCGGGAAGCATCGGTTCGGAAACCATTTTCTCTGAAAAGCTTGATAGCACCGCAGTGATGAAATCCGATGCCGGTGTTCTCCAGGATATCCATCGATGCATCATGTACCAGGTTCAGTTCCGATTTAGAGTAGGCCTGCATCCTATCTTTCATCAAATTGATTCTCTCCGGTTGAATATGTCGGCGGTTGACCTTAAACGAATCCGTTATACGTGTCCCCAAAATGGGAATTCCTTTACTTTGGACTTAGAAATTTTCCTGCCAGGGAGATAATATCCTTCATATGGCCCGGGGCTTGCCAGGATATGGCCTGATCGGCGCCAAACCAGGTAAACTGGCGCTTGGCAAACCGTCGGGTATCGCGCTTGAGCGTTCGAACACACTCATCCCACGGAATTTTTTTTTCCAGAAATGCAGCCACATGGCGATATCCGATAGATTGCATTGATTTCAGTTCGGCTGCATAGCC
Source organism: uncultured delta proteobacterium (assembly GCA_963723215.1). Taxonomy (GTDB): domain Bacteria; phylum Desulfobacterota; class Desulfobacteria; order Desulfobacterales; family JAFDCJ01; genus JAFDCJ01. The sequence continues at coordinate 12,423 of CAVRQG010000016.1, read as the reverse complement.
CATTTCCAGGAGCTTTGTGACTTCTGCCACGAAACCTGCCTCAATCATCAGATCGACACGTTTGTCTATCCGTGCGTAAAGATCTTGTCGATCCATCTCGAGACCAATTTTTAACACGGTGAATGGATCATCCGCAAAGCCATGACTTTGATGGTATTCTGAAATTGTTTTGCCACTGGATTCAATGGTTTCCAATGCCCTTAGGATACGATATAAATCGTTGGGATGGATTCGATCGGCGGCGGCCGGATCAACCTTTTTCAAGCGTTCGAATAAAAAACCGATGCCGTTTTCTGCGGCTTCCTGCTTCAAGCCGTTTCTGATTTGGGGGTCGACCGGTTTAGATTGAAAGAGGCCGTGAAGCAGCGCTTTGATATAAAGCCCGGTACCGCCGACAATAAAGGGTATCAGGCTGCGATTGACGATTCCTGCCACCCGATCCCTGGCCTGGTTCGAAAACCGAACAGCATCATAATCTTCATCAGGGTCCACAATATCGATCATATAATGGGCAATTTGGGCCAATTCTTCGGAAGTCGGTTTGGCGGTTCCAATATCCATATGCCGATATATCTGCATGGAATCCGCACTGATGATCTCCCCGCCAAACTTGCCGGCGAGTTCGATCCCGACAGTCGTTTTGCCTATTCCGGTGGGACCGCAGATGACGATCACTTTCGGTTTTTCAGAAGCTGAGTGCATAGAATCTATGCTTTTTCCGAGACCACGCTCAGAAAAAGTGGCCCCTGCGAGGCATCAAGCACGCTGATAAATTATATTAGGTTTCGGGTGTCAGGGAGGTGAGGTGCTAAATCCTGAAACCTGAACACTGAAACCTGAAACCTTACGTTCTTTACAACGTGCTGTCAGATAAAGACTCGTTACGCGCCTATCTATTAGTGGAAATGACTTTTGCCGGCAGCGGCAATCCCCTATCCGATCGTATTCTTAACGATCCCGATCAGTTTTTCCGGATCAAACGGTTTCCTGACAAACGCCACCGCATCTTTAACCGCATGATCGCCGTCGATGCCACTGACTACAACGACCGGTGTGTCTTTCAAGGCTTTGTCTTTTCTCAGTTTACGGTAAAATCTGGGACCCCATTCGCCGGGCAATTGCAGATCCAGGGTGATCAGGTCGGGTTTTTCTTTGCGGACAACATCCAGACCTTCCGTGGTACTGCCGGCCGTGCAGGTTGCATAGCCATTGTCGCTGAAAACCGCCTGCAAGTATTTGACGATCACAGGGTCGTCCTCGATGATTAAGATTTTTTTTGGCATGACTAACCTCACTAAGATAATGTTATTTGTGATTGGTTATTTGTTATTAGAATTAGTTGATCATTTCATATGAGAATTCTAAGTTGAATTGTTTGTAAAAATGGATTTCAATCCATCTCACCTATTAACCAATAACGAATAACAATTAACTACCATTTTCTTATGCAACTCTACTGGAATTTAAATTATTGTGGCTCACTGAGCGAGTAATCAATCCTCAACAACCAGTCCCCGGACATGACACTGGCCGCACATGACCGGACCCTTTTTTTTCTGCTGGTGACAACCTTTACAGTTGGTGTGGAAAGCTTTCATCAGGGCAAGCTGCCGACCGGTCGCTTCCAATTCATGGCAATCCGCGCAGCGCTGGTCTTCGGATGATTCGTCTTCCACCAGCTTGCCATCGTCATCGTAAACATGATGACATTCATTGCATTCTTCGATTTCGGCCGCCTCATTGTGTTCATCATGCCGAAATACCGTCGCCGGCCGTTGGGGACTGTCAAAGCCGTCTGAATTGATGATTACCATATCTTCCTGGGCATCGGCAGATATAAAAGCCAACAAGGTAATCATCAGGGATGCACAAATGAAAAAGGCTGTCTTTTTCATCCTATTTTCTCCTTGTTCATGCCGGTTTTTCCATAACTTCATACAGTATGTCGCTGATAAATTTAACTTCCAGGCCGAGACCGTAATGAGAATTGATATCTTCCAGCCCACTGTGGCAGTTGTGACACGGCGCGATTAGAATTTTCGCACCACGCGCCTTGGCTGCAAATAACTGCTCGGCCTTGACCCGATTGCCATCCATCCGGGTCATTTTATAAGGCGGCCCACAGTTGATGACACCGCCGCCGGCACAGCAACAATAATTGTGTTCGCGATTGGGATGCATCTCCACCAGCTCTTCACAGATGGTGTTGATCACATAGCGTGACATATCCATTAATCCCCCGCCCCGAATCACATTGCAGGGATCGTGCAACGTCACCGGGGTCGGATATTTCCGGGTAATTTTTATTTTCCCTTCCTTTAGCAATTCATAATAGAACTGAATCGCATGCACAATCGGTATGGGCGGCATTCGCCAGCCCAGCCAGCGGTTGCCCATGTCATACACGGAACGAAATGCATGGCCGCATTCGCCCATGACAATCCGCTTCACCTTCAGCCTCGCTGCGGTTTCAAAATGCTCCCGTTTGACGCGCCCCATAATCTCATTGTCACCGGTGTACATGGCCATGTCACTGTTGTCCCAGCCCGGGGTGGCCGGCATGGTCCAGTTGACACCGGCTACATCCATGATCACGGCCGCCTGATACAGCAACTGTGCCTGAAATTTGGGTTCCGGACCGATCACCGAATACATGATATCGGCCCCTTCTTTTTCAAGGGGAATCCTCAGGGTTGGGATTTCGGCCTGGGCCTCTTCTTCCTGCCATTGCAAGGTGTCGATCCACTCATCATCTTTGACCCACATCTGATTCATGGTGGCGGCATGGCTATGGGCGGTGTCCTGAATGTAAAGGGGGGTTACGCCCAGCAGATGACAGATCCGGCGCACCACCAGCATCAGGTAGGCAATGTCGATGCCAAAGGGGCAGTACATCGCGCAACGTTTGCAGGCATTGCATTCCGTGGAAGCGATCTCAGAGGCTCTTTTGATAAATTCTGGACTGACCCTGCCTTTTTTTTTCAGCATTTCCCATAAGGTCTGCTTGACCTTGCCCACCGGTGACCAGCGCGGATCATTGTCGTGGGAAAGATAGTAGTGGCATGCCTCCGAGCACAGGCCGCAGTGAATGCAGGTCTCAACATAGGCTTTCAGACGGGCGCCGGTCTCTGCCTGAATAACCCGATTGATCACTTTTGCGATACGGTCTTCGGTAAGTTTTTCCACTCCCCGTTCAAGGCCTTCGTCAATTGCTTTTTTTTCTTCATTTTCTGCAGGTTCTGCCATAATTCCTTTCCTATGGTATTCAATAGTGTAGGAGACTTTGAGAAATTAAAATCGATCCGCCGGAGGCGAACTTTAATTATTCAATCTTCATTCTTCAATATTCATTCATCTGCGCTACCAGTCCCTGGCATGTCTGACCCCGCCGAATTCCGAGCCCATGTAAGCACGGGTCAGCGGCGCAAACAGCATGTGGCTCAAGCGTGTAAACGGAATGGCAACCAGCATGATTTCGCCACTAAAGATGTGTAAGATCGTAAAAAACTGATAGCCGAACCACTGGTAATAGGCCAAAAAACCGGTGATGAAGGGAGCCGCCACAATTGCCAGGATAATATAATCGGATGCGGATGTGACATATTGTACCTCCGGGGATTTCAGCCTGCGAAACAGGAAGAAAACACATCCGCCGATAACAATCAGGGTCATAAAAATTGCCGCCCCATCAGGTAGAGACCACCAGCTCACGTTGAAGGCTTCATCCCACAAAATGATATGGGCCAGAAGAAAGATGGGGGTCACAAACAAGCAGATATGGAAGGCAAAAGTTACCAAGGTCAACACCGGATGTCTGCGCCAGTTCGTCGTGGCAAAAGGTATGAGCCAGCGCAATATGGAGCGCAAACTATATTTCCAGCTCATATAGGTATAGATGAATTTCTCCTTTTTATGCACCAGCACAATTAATCGAATCAAGCGGTAAAGACTTCCACCTATAAAAATGATAAACGCCACCCATGCCAGAGGACCGCTCACAAAGTTGTACAGGCTGTGCATTGTTTCCCCCAATTTCTTTCTAAGCCGAAAAAAATGTCCGAAGAATTACCTATATAATAAATAGATTAGCGGACTGTAGTCTCGCTGACCCTGCGTATATGGTAGGTGCGTTAAGCGGGATAACGACATAATTTTTGTTGGGTTCGCCTATCTTAATGTACCTCAATATCTGAAATTCAGTGTTCAAATCCATGTACCCAATATGATCGGTTGCAGACTATCGACTTTACCAACCTGCGATTTATCTGCCTACTATGATAATAAATTAGCACCTAATCTTTAAATTCAAATGCCTTAGACAGCCTGTTCAGCCCCGCCTATCCGATAAGCTCCGCCACCGGCAAAACCCGCCGATAGTAAGTGCCGTCTTCAACCGTACGCAATAATACCTTGTCTCCCTCGGGACTGAATACCGGGTCCCAGGCCGCTTCGCATTGCCGCGACCATAACCGGTCGTTTAAAGCAATGGTATATTTACCGTTCTTTTCAACCCGGACCGCCAAATATTCACCGTTCGGGCTGAATACCGGCTTGAAGGCCATGTCGAATGTGTTCTTCCAAACAGAACCGTCTACCGCAATCAACCATTTTTTTCCTTCCTTGGCCAGGGCCGCTATCCGCTTGCTGTCCGGGCTGAAGGCCGCATCGGTGACAAGGTCTTTGAACGTCACAGACCAGGGTTGACCGTCGACGGCAACCGTCCACTTGCCGTATTTAGGGGCTACGATCGCCGCCAGTTTCCTGCCGTCCGGGCTGAACACTTGATGCCACAGCTGCACGAAACGCCGATCCCAGATAAGATTACCGTCTTCGGCCAGCGTCCAGGTACCTTCTGTTCTCACAGGCGCCAGGACACCATTACTGCGGGGATTGAAAATCGGCTCCCAGACACAGTCGAAGGTTTTCTCCCAGGCACGACCATTGACCGCGATGGTGTAATCATATAGGTTCAGCCGCACCTCAGCCGCCAGTTTTTCGCCGTCCGGGCTGATGACCATCCTCCAGACATTGACAAACGTCGTCTCCCAGGCGTTGCCGTTTAAGGCCGCCGTATAGGCACCTTCCTGAAATTTAAAAATCTCCCCTTCTGCAAAATTCTCCACCTGAACCGTAGCAGCCGTTTTTGTCCCGTCGGCACTGAGGGTCGGATGGGTCATGTTCCCATAGGTTTGGTTCCAGGGCACGCCATCGACGGCCATACCATAGGCCATATCCTGCTGGACCGCCACGGCGATATGTTGACCGTCCTGGCTGAAAAGCGTGTTCCACACATAGCCAAACTTATTTTCCCAGGCAATCCCGTCCACTGCGACGGTCCATTCACCCATCTCGGATACGATCGCGGTCAGACGACCATCGGGTGCAAACCGCAGATACCATATTTTATCGAAGGTATTTTCCCAGCTCTCGCCGTTGACACAGACCTTGAACTCACCTTCAGCCACATTTACTATGGCGGCAATCTTTTCACCATCGGGACTGACATAAGGTTCCTCCACCCACTCAAAGCTACTCCGCCAGTCGCTGAAAGCAAACTGTTTCTCAGAGATTTCCCAATCCCAGCTCTTCAAGTTGACCATACAGCCTCCCTGTACTCCACCGTATCCGTTGTCCGGCATGCAATATTCTATATTGAATAAAATTTATATCCAATAATCAAAGGAATTGCAACCTAACTATTTAATTTATATAGTATATTAAAACGATATGAATAAAAATAGACATCGGTTCCCGAATGGCTTGTAAATCGATCATCTTTCTAATTCAATAAATAAAATAATAATTGAACTAAATGGAGGCTGATGTTATGCCTTGCATAATTTTGATTCCAAAAAACACCCACCCGGTAGTGCTATAAGGAGTTATACCATGAATATAGCTGTTGTAGGCGGCGGGACTCGCTGTAAACGCTTAATAGAAGTGATTCAACGCCACGAATTTCAGGAGATAAAGCCCAAAGTTGTTGCCGTGGCAGACTTGAATGAAGATGCTCCCGGCTATGTAAAAGCAAAAAATAACGGGCTGTTCGTCACCCATGATTATAATGATTTTTTTAACAGAGATGACATCGGTCTCATCATCGAATTAACCGGCAACATGGATATCTATAATGACATCCTAAGCAAAAAAAAACAGACCGTGCGGGCCATCGCCAACTCGACGGCCCAGCTATTTTGGGAGATCTCCTGGATTTCGAACCTGCAGAAAAAAACAGACCAGAAGCTTAAGGAAACCCGCGCAAGATATAAGATGATCATCAACGAACTGATCCAGGAAGATGTGCTGGTCATCGCCTATGATCACAAGATTATGGACATCAACGACAGCCTTTTGAATAGACTGGGGCTTGAACGCAAGGATGTCATCGGACGATACTGTTATGATATCACCCATCATCAAGATCTGCCCTGTTCCGGAGAACATCATCCCTGCCCGTTGATCCAGACATTGATCGACGGAAAAGCCGTCACAAACCACGCACATCCATCTAAACAAGGATAAGAAGGAAATTTACTATTCGATCTCCACCTATCCGCTGCTCGAAAATGGTGATGTTATCGGTGCAATTGAAATATCCAGAGACATCACCAAAGATATCAATGTTCAAAAAGCCATGATGCATCAGGAAAAGCTGGCTTCCGTCGGACGTCTGTCTGCCGGTGTCGCCCATGAGATCAATAATCCCCTGACAACTATTTTGACCACCGCTATGTTGATCCTGGAGGATCTCGACCCGCAAGATATCAAATTACCAGGAATTGGAAACCATCACCAAAGAAACGCTACGCTGCCGTAAAATTGTCACCAGCCTGCTCGATTTTGCCCGTCAATCCACACCTGCTAGAAAACCTTGTGATATCAACGATATCGCTAACGAGAGTGTCGTTTTAACCAACAAACAGGCAGCCTTTAAAGACTTATCCTTAATTTACAAACCGGGCGCGGATATACCACTCGTTCATTTAGATAAAGGCCAGATCCAGCAGTCACTTATGAATTTGATCATCAACGCCGTCGAAGCCACCGATGCCGGAGGAACCATATCGATTTCCACCACCTACAAACCAGAGCTGGAGACCATCGAGATTGCCGTGAGTGACACGGGAGAAGGAATTAGCGAAGCGAATCTGGTCCGAATTTTTGATCCCTTTTATACCACCAAAGACAATGGCAATGGGCTGGGATTGGCCATCACCCACGGAATTATCGAACAGCACAACGGTACCATCGATGTTGACAGCCAACCAGGCCGGGGCACCACGTTTATAATTAAGCTTCCGATCACAGCTGGAGCAGACTATGCCGCTTGATAGTCCTCGCATCCTGGTTGTCGATGACGAACTCAATATCTGCCGGAGCTGTACCAAAATATTGACCAAGCTGGATTACACGGTGGATTATGCCCTGAACGGCTATGATGCCTTGAAAATGATGGATACCGAGCCCTTTGATATTGTCATTACCGATTTGAAAATGAGCAGTTTGGGCGGCATGGAGGTACTGCGCCGGGTAAAAGACGCTTATCCCGACACGATTGTGATCGTGATGACCGGCTATGCCAGCGTCTCCTCGGCGGTGGAGGTCATGAAAATAGGTGCCCTGGATTACCTTCCCAAACCGTTTACCCCGGATGAACTGCGGGCCATTGTCCGCCAGGCTGTGGCGGAAAGAGATATCAGGCTGCAAAATCGAAAATTGCAGAGCCAAACACAAAAAAGGCCATCGCTTTCACACAAACTTATCGGCAACAGCCCGAAAATCAGGCAGGTGATCTCAATGGTCCAGAAAGTGGCCCCTACGGATTCCACCGTTCTGGTACACGGGGAGAGCGGAACCGGCAAAGAACTGGTGTCCAGGGCCGTACATGCCAACAGCCGCAGAAGCAAAGAGGTCTTTTTCGCAGTCGACTGTGGTACGTTATCGAGCAATTTACTGGAAAGCGAACTGTTCGGCTACATGAAAGGCGCTTTCACCGGAGCCGATAACGATAAAGAAGGCATTTTCAAGCTGGCGGATCGGGGCACTATTTTTCTCGATGAAATCAGCAACATCAGCCTGGAAGTTCAAGGCAAACTGTTACGGTTCCTGGAAACCCGTGAATTTCTTCCCTTAGGCGCCCGCAAACCGGTACAAGTTGACATTCGTTTAATTTTCGCAACCAATAAAAATCTGCAGGAAATGGTGGCCGACGGCTCTTTCCGAGAAGATTTTTATTACCGTATCGATGTCTATCCGATCCTGTTGCCGCCGCTAAAAGAACGGAAAATCGGACATTTTACCGATTGCCTATCATTTCTTGCATCAGTTTAGTGAAAATATGGGTCGGCATATCGCAGGCTTTGACCATGACGCCGTGGCCCGCTTAACGGAATATGACTGGCCCGGAAATGTCCGGCAATTGCGAAATACAATCGAACGGGCGACAATTTTGTGCGAAAGCAATCAAATTACAGTCAATGACCTGCCGATGCCGGGAGACATGAGCGATATTGAACAATTGTTGGAGAATATTCCCGCAACCAATGAAGAGTTGAAACGCATCAAGAAGGAAATCCGCCGCAAAGCGGTCCACAAAGTCGAGAAAAATTTCATTTTGAAAGCGCTGGAAAATAATCAGTGGAATGTTACCCAGGCCGCCCAAAACGTCGGATTACAACGCAGCAATTTTCACAATCTAATGAAAAAATACGGCATCACCCTTCGGCGGCAGGGCCCATCGTAGCAATAAAAAATTCACTGTATAAAATTTTTATACATATTACTACAAACTCCCTTAGCTATTACTATTCTCATTGCCGCTTCCCGGTCACACCTGCGGAAAAAAATTTTATATTCTCTATAAATCAGCATATTACCACTTTATTTCAAACTCCTCTTTTCATATTTCCACAGAACTATATCCCTCTGAATCCCTTTCATGGATCATCGTTTTGTATATCTTTTTTATACAGTCCATGGATCTCAGAAACCCAGAAAAATAAATAAATCCATATATTTCAGATATTTGAAAAGTTCTCAATCCTCGGCATAGATCGTGCTAATAAATCATTTAAAATTATGTTTAACTTACTCCGAGCCCATGTCATGGATTAACCGGCAATATATTATTAAAGGAGGAAAAAATGGAAGCACCCGCCAAAATCATAGTGGTCGATGATGAAAAGAAGATCTGTCATAACGTTGCCAAGATCCTTTCCAAAAATGATTATGAGATCACCCATGTGCTGAGTGCCCAGGAGGCCCTGGAAAAAATGGCCACGGATAGTTACTCGCTTCTAATTTCCGATATCGTGATGCCGGGCAAAAACGGTCTTGAACTGCTCAAGATGGTGAAAAAAGAATGGCCGTTGACCAAAGCAATTATGATGACCGCCTATGCCTCCACCGATACGGCTATGAAGGCCATCCAACTGGGAGCGCTGGATTACATCCCCAAACCTTTTACACCGGATGAACTCAGAACCACTGTGGAGCAGGCGTTATCCGGCAAATTGGTCGAAGCCCCGGCAACAGATGCGGAAAAAGAGACAATTGACGTCATCGATATCGATATGCCCTTTGAAACCGAAGAGGTGGCCAAAGCGGTCGGTGAAGACTATGCCGCCATGTTGGGGCGCTCGGACATGCCGATTGTGGAAGTTAAGATATCCGAACCGCTCGAAAATTTCTGTGAGGTCGGCAATATGGTCTGTGATATTTTCAAAAAACTGGGCGCCACCTGCAAAGCCGGCGTTAAAACCGCTGAATGCCCTCAGAAAAAGGCTAAAAAGGGTAAAGCCGCTAAAAAGAATAAAGGCTTTGATGCCGCCAAGCTGATCGGCATCGATCAGCCGTTCAATTATGAAGAGGTGGTGTCGATTACCGGCCCGGAATATGTCCATAATCTGCATCAGGAAGGGGTTACCTTCCTTCCCTATGAGGAACTCAAGCAAAAATTCACCCAGATGACAGCCAAAGAAAAGGTTGCCATCGACGTTGACATGCCCTTCGACAGAGATGAAGTTGCCAAATATACCGGCGAAGAATATACCCGGCAACTCACCCGCTCGGATACACCGGTTGTGGAAGTTACGGTCCCAGAATCCATGGAAAATTACTGCGAAGTGGGCAGTATGGTTTGCGACATTTTCCAGAAGCTGGGGGCCACCTGCAAGGCCGGGACCAAAACCGCGGAATGCCCCCGCAAAAAAGCAAAAAAAGGCAAAGCCAAAAAAGCAAAAGGCTTCGATTCCAAGAAGCTTATCGCCATTGACCAACCTTTCGATTATGAGGAAGTCACCGCCATTACCGGTCCCGAGTATGTTCTTAACCTGCACCATGAGGATATCGTCGTGACCCCCTATGAAAAGCTGAAAAAAGAGTTCGCCCGCAAGATGGAGCAACCGGATAGTCGTATGCCGGCCCGAGCGGGAAGAAAGCCGGGAGCCTGCTTTCAAAAATATCCTGGTGATCGATGATGAAGTTGCGGTCAATAACAATATTCGCAAAATTCTTGCGAAGAAGGGCTACCATGTGGATCAGGCCGTCACGAAAAATGAAGCCCTTGAAAAAATCCAGTCGAGGCCCTATAAGCTCGTGCTCCTCGATCTCAAGATCCCCGGGGTCCGCGGACTCGAACTTTTGAAAGCGGTTCGTGACAGGAATCCTGAAACAAAAATCATTATCATCACCGGCTATGCCAGCATCGAGACCGCCGTTGAAAGTGCCCGCATGGGTGCCATCGATTACCTGCCCAAACCGTTTACACCCAACGAGATCCGAAATGTCACGGAAAATGCCCTCAAATTAGCGGCCTAAACTTAAGTTTAAATAACCCCGCCATTCTTTAAAAACCTCCCGGTCACCAAGGTGATCGGGAGTTTTTTTTGCCATCAATTTTCCGATCCTGAAAATCGCAAATTCTATTGACAACCAGTATTCCAGAAGGTATGTTTCAGCCTTTTTGTTCAAATGGTATTCAATCTAATATTTGCAGGAGATTGAGCAATGGCAAACGATGTAAAAGGTTCAGTACTGGTAGTCGGTGGCGGGATTGCCGGTATGCAGTCCGCAGTTGATTTGGCCAATTCCGGCTATTATGTATATCTGTTGGAAAAATCACCCTCCATCGGCGGTGTAATGTCCCAGTTGGACAAGACGTTTCCTACCAATGACTGTGCCATGTGAATTATCTCACCGAAACTGGTCGAGGTCGGCCGGCACTTAAATATCGAACTGATCACCTACGCGGACCTTGAGAGTGTAGAAGGCTCCCCCGGAAATTTCAAGGTCAAAGTCAGAAAACGCGCCCGCACTATTATCGAGGACCGTTGCACCGGATGCGGTGCATGTGTTGAAAATTGTCCCGTGGTCCTCCAAAATGCACCAGCGGGGTGATGGCCAGGCTTGTTTAAAAATTTATGGTTTATAAGCATTAATATCTTTGTCGTCCTTATTGTCAAAAGGAGATTTTCGAATGAATAAGGCAGGTGCACAAACCGTCGATCAAAACGAACAGATCGACTATATGGAGTTGGATTCGATTATCGAAAAAGAATTCAACAGTGACAAAGAAAACTTGATTATGATGCTTCAGGCGATTCAAAAGCGCTATAACTATTTGCCCCAACCGGCGCTTGCATATCTTGCGGTCAAAATCGCTGTTCCCTACAGCAAGATTTATGGTGTGGCCACCTTTTATAGTACATTCAGCCTCGAACCCAGGGGCCGCAACATTGTATCAGTCTGTCTGGGTACTGCCTGTCATGTCAGAGGAGCAGACAGAGTGCACGAAAGAATTGAAAATTCGCTTGGTATCACCAACGGCCAAACAACAGACGATAAGCGCTTTACCCTGGCATCCGTGCGCTGTATCGGCTGCTGCAGTCTGGGTCCGGTGGTCAAAATTAACGAAGACATGCACGGACGCTTGGCCCCCGGTGATGTCGAGAAGGTTTTAGATCAATATGAATAAAAAAATTCTGCGAGGCAACCAACCATGAAAATCCAGTCTGCCGAAGACTTAGAGAAAATAAGCCGACAATATCAACAGAGGCTGTACCGGCCGGACGCAGTTAAAGTGAACATCGGCATGGCATCATGCGGTATTGCGGCCGGCGCCCAGGATTCATTTGAAAAAGCCCGGGAGATCTATCCCGCCGGTTCAGGCATTCAAGTTTGCCAAACCGGCTGTATCGGTTTTTGCGAGGAAGAGCCGTTGGTTGAAATTCTTGGGTACGACAAACCGCGGGTGATATACAAGCACATCACCGCCGATAAAATCGCCGACACCATCCAGGCTCATTTAGACGGTAATTTTAAGAAAAAATGGGTCCTCGGTCAGATGCGGGATCCGCGCTGCATTTTGGAGGAAAAAATCGACAACCCCCTGGCAGAGGTTAAGCCCCTGGAAGGCGTTCCATA
>CAVRQG010000015.1:0-169825 GCA_963723215.1 uncultured delta proteobacterium | reverse complement strand
GAAATCTGTGCCACTTATTCCTATGGTCATTGAGCAAAGCAGTCGGGGCGAACGTGCCTATGACATCTATTCAAGACTGCTCAAAGACAGAATCATTTTTCTCGGAACCGCTATGAATGATGATGTTGCCAATTTGTTGGTTGCGCAGCTTCTTTTTCTCGAATCCGAAGACCCTGACAAAGATATAAATTTTTACATTAATTCTCCCGGCGGTCTGGTCACCGCGGGACTGGCGGTGTATGACACCATGCAGTATATCAAGCCGGATATTACCACCGTGTGCATCGGACAGGCCGCCAGCATGGGGGCAGTTTTACTGACTGCCGGAACTAACGGCAAACGATATTCGCTGCCCAACTCGAGAATTCTCATCCATCAACCCATGGGAGGCTTCCAGGGACAGGCGTCTGATATCGAAATCCAGGCCAGAGAAATTTTGCGTATGAAAGAAACCCTGAATCAGATACTTGTCAAGCATACCGGAAAGAAATTAGAGCAGATACAGGGAGATACGGACCGCGATTTTTTTATGAGCGGAGCAGAGGCCAAGGTGTACGGTATCATCGATCACGTCATTACGGATCGGGATGACCTTGATAAACTAGCAGCGGCGGAGGCTTGATATGCCAAAGAAAAAAGACGAAAACGACAACCTTTTTTGCTCATTTTGCGGTAAAAATCAATCGGAAGTCAGGAAGTTGATTGCCGGTCCGGCGGTATACATATGTGATGAGTGCATCCAGCTCTGCAGTGAGATCATAGAAGAGGAGAGCGATAAGGATGCCAAAGATTCGGAGCAGGTCATGGTTCCGAAGGAGATTAAGGGGAAGCTGGACAGCTATGTCATAGAGCAGGAAGCAGCTAAGAAAGTGCTTTCCGTTGCAGTTTACAATCACTATAAGCGCCTCGATGCGAACATCAGTGCCGGGGACATCGAAATTCAAAAAAGTAACATCCTTTTAATCGGCCCCACCGGCTGTGGCAAAACCTTGCTGGCCCAGACTTTGGCACGATTTTTAAATGTTCCCTTCACCATTGCGGATGCCACCAGCCTGACTGAGGCCGGCTATGTCGGAGAGGACGTCGAGAATATTATTCTTTCCTTGCTTCAAAATGCTGACTATGATGTGGAAAAAGCCAAACGCGGCATCGTCTATATAGACGAAATAGACAAAATTGCCAGCAAAACGGATAACCCTTCCATCACCCGTGACGTATCCGGAGAAGGTGTTCAGCAGGCATTGCTGAAAATAATTGAAGGCACCACTGCCAGTGTGCCGCCAAAAGGCGGGCGGAAGCATCCCCAGCAAGATTTTGTCAAAGTGGACACCTCCAACATACTTTTTATTTGCGGCGGGACGTTCAATGGTCTGGAAAAAATCATCCAACGACGCACCGGATCCAAAATGATGGGTTTCGGTGCCAAGATCGTCAAAGAAAAAGAGCGGAGCATCGGTGAAACCTTAAAATCGGTTCAGCCCGAGGATTTGATCAAATTCGGACTGATCCCTGAATTTTTAGGGCGCCTGCCGGTGATTGCCACCTTGGGTGAATTAAATGAGGATGCTCTAATCCGGATACTGAAGGAGCCGAAAAATGCGCTTCTCAAACAGTTTAAAATGCTTTTTGACATGGAAGGCGTCAACTTGCGACTGACTGACAGCGCACTTTCGGCAATTGCCAAAGAAGCGACAAAGCGAAAATCAGGTGCTCGTGGGCTGCGGGCTATCATGGAAACCTGTATGCTCGATATCATGTATGAACTCCCATCTGTTGAAAATGTAAAAGAGTGCGTCATTGGTGAAGAAGTCGTGCTGAACAAAGAAGCCCCGATTCTGCTATACGAGCAGACCAAAAAGCAAGCTTGAGCAGCTCCTTTGCTGTTCGCTCAAGTAAATTCTAAAATACAGATATTTTAACCTTAATAGTAGAGATGTCATGACCATGGTAAATATTCCGAAATTTTTTAAAGACGAAGATTCCGAATCTTCTAAATTACTTCTGCCGCTTTTACCCTTGAGGGATATCGTTGTCTTTCCCCATATGGTAGCTCCCCTTTTTGTGGGACGCGAAAAATCTGTGAATGCACTGTCTGATGCCATGAACAAGGACAAGAATGTATTCCTTGCCACCCAGGCAAAGGCCGGTATCGATAATCCCGGAGAACAAGATATCAGTCATGTCGGGACCATCGGTAAGGTGCTGCAGCTTCTGCGATTGCCTGACGGTACGGTCAAAGCACTGGTGGAAGGCAAAACCCGTGCGAAGATCTCGCGTTTTATAGATAACAAGGTCTTTTTTCAGGTGGAACTGGATAAAATTCAGACACCCGAGCTTCCCCATGCGGAAGGAGAAGCTTTGAGCCGGTCCATTCAGGACGCTTTCGAAGAATATGCCAAGTTAAACAAAAGCATATCCAAAGAGCTGATATCAAACGTATCCTCCATCACAGATCCATCCCAGGTGGCCGACACCGTGGCCGCACATTTTACGTTTAAAATCGAAGACAAACAACGGCTTTTGGAATCGGTCGATTTGTCCGAGAGGATGGCTCTGCTTCTGAGCTTGATAAAAATGGAGATCGAAGTTTTCCGGATGGATCAGCGCATCAAAAGTCGTGTCAAAGAGCAGATGGAAAAGACTCAAAAAAATTATTATTTGAATGAGCAGATGCGTGCCATCAAAAAAGAGATGGGTGCTGAAGATGATGCGGCTGATGAAATCAAGGAACTTGAAGAAAAGATAAAGAATAAAAAAATGTCGAAGGAGGCCACTGAAAAAGTCGAGCAGGAGCTGAAAAAATTAAAAATGATGACCCCCATGTCGGCCGAGGCCACAGTGGTTCGCAATTACATCGACTGGATCATCAGTCTACCCTGGTTTGAAAAAACCGAAGTCGGGGATGATATCGACAAATCCGAGGCGATCCTAGATGAGGATCACTACGGACTCGAGAAACCAAAAGAACGCATATTGGAATATTTGGCGGTTCAAGCCCTGGTCAAAAAAATCCGTGGCCCAATTCTGTGTTTTGTCGGCCCCCCGGGCGTCGGCAAGACATCACTGGCCAAATCCATTGCGAGAGCCACCGGTCGGGAATATATTCGCCTTTCCCTGGGCGGTGTGCGGGATGAAGCCGAAATCAGGGGACATCGCAGGACTTATATCGGCGCGATGCCGGGTAAAATTATCCAATCCTTGAAAAAAGCCGGGTTCAATAACCCCGTTTTCTGCCTGGATGAAGTCGATAAAATGAGTATGGATTTCAGAGGTGACCCATCTTCTGCCCTTTTGGAAGTTCTGGATCCGGAACAAAATTTCAGCTTCAACGATCATTACCTGGATATGGATTATGATCTGTCCGATATCTTTTTTATCACCACCGCCAACACCTTGCCGGATATTCCTCTACCGCTGCAGGACCGGATGGAGATTATCCGATTACCTGGCTACACGGAATATGAAAAATATCATATCGCCGAGGGCTTTCTGGTTCCGAAACAGATTAAGAACAATGGCCTGGAAGGTAAAAATGTAACCTTTTCGAAAAATGCGATTATGACGCTTATCCGGCGCTACACCCGGGAAGCCGGCGTGAGAAACCTTGAACGGGAAATTTCGTCGGTATGTCGTAAACTGGCCCGTGAAGTATTGAAAGAAACCGACAAGGTCGAATTCAGGGTATCCGAAAAATCCGTTGCTAAATATTTAGGGCCCTATCGGTTCCGCCAGGAGCAGGTCGAGGAAAAAGACCAGGTCGGCATGGTGACCGGACTGGCATGGACCCAGGTGGGTGGCGAGCTGCTTTTCATTGAAACCTTGATCATGCCCGGGAAGGGAAAACTGACCGTAACGGGAAAACTTGGCGAAGTCATGCAGGAATCCGCCCAGGCTGCTCTGAGCTATGTTCGGTCCCGGGGTGCCAGTTTGATGATTGATGATGAGTTTTATAAAACATATGACATTCATATCCACATTCCCGAAGGGGCCATTCCCAAGGACGGTCCTTCCGCCGGTATTTCAATGTGTACTTCGTTGGTGTCGGCAATAACCAAACGAGCAGTCTACCGCGATATCGCCATGACCGGTGAGATTACATTGCGGGGTCGGGTGCTGCCTATCGGGGGATTGAAAGAAAAAATCATTGCCGCGCACAGAGGCGGTATTAAAAAGATCCTTATCCCCAAAGAAAACGAAAAAGATTTACGAGATGTTCCCAACAGCATTTCCAAACAGCTTGAAATTATTCCGGTGGAGCACATGGATGAGGTTCTCAGTTATGCCTTGATCCAGGAGGAGGGAGACGTTCTTTTCAAGAAAGTGGATATTCCTTTTGAAATTGCGGCCGAAAATACTGGGAAACCAAGACCGCTGGTATAGGGATCCCAAGGTAGATTTGTATCCGGCTTTATTAACTTATTTTTACTTCGAAGTTAATTTGGGCTTGACAAGATAGATTGAACTTGGTACCTATCGTCTTCTCGTGGCCGAGGTCAGTGTATTGTTAGGGGCGGGTAGCTCAGTTGGGAGAGCATCGGCCTTACAAGCCGAGGGTCACAGGTTCAAGCCCTGTTCCGCCTACCACATTCTTTATGTGGTTATTGTTGATTCTAATATTTGTGCACGGAACCTGGTCCGGTTTGGTCAGGGAATTCCGGCAATACCATGGGGGCTGAGGTTACGAGTTAGGGTTTCCCTAATCTTTTTCTATAAATCAGAGGGGAGACAGCTTAACAAGATAATATGGGGGCGTAGTTCAGTTTGGTTAGAACGCCGGCCTGTCACGCCGGAGGTCGCGAGTTCGAGTCTCGTCGCTCCCGCCACTTTGAGAAAAGGTTAATCAAAGATTTGATTAGCCTTTTTTTAATACGCAGGTTTCACAAATTAAACGGAATACTCTAATGGCTTGAAAAGAAAAACAAAATTTTTAGGGTTTAATTTTCCGAAGCATACCTCGACAGCGTCTATAATTATACCCCATGTTGTTTCCCCCATTTCAATATTTCAATTTGTGAGCGAAGTCAACTAACCTGACGCGAAAAATTAGATGCCTTTCATTGAAATGATAGGTTTTTTGATTATATTGAGTCCATCATGATAAAATCGATTATAACCGGAACCGGCAGCTATATCCCTACCGTAAAGGTCCCCAACCGGCAGTTTCTTGGTAATGAATTCTATAATGCGGATGGGACGAAGATTGGTAAATCAACCGCCGATATCGTCAATAAGCTCCAAGAAATCACCTGTATTCGTGAGAGAAGATATGTGGAAGACAATCTGAATGTTTCCGATATATCCTTTATGGCGGCTGAATATGCGCTCGATGGTATCGACAGGGAAAACCTTGACTACATTATCGTTGCCCAAAACTTTGGCGAGGTTAAGGCGGATAACATCAAATTCGACATGGTGCCGACCATAGCTGCCCGGGTGAAACACAAATTGAGAATCAAAAATCCCTATACGGTTGCCTATGATGTTCCCTTTGGCTGTCCGGGGTGGCTGCATGGGATGACAATTGCCGATTACTATATAAAATCCGGTGATGCAAAAAAGGTATTGGTTATCGGAGCGGAGACGCTGTCCAGGGTATGCGATCCCCATGATGTGGACGGCATGATCTATTCTGATGGGGCCGGAGCCACTCTGGTGGAGGCAACCGATAAGGATTGCGGCATCCTGTCACATGTCACAAGATCTGATACCTATGATAAAGCCTATCTTTTAGGGGTCGGAAAATCATATAATCCCAGCCACGGCAGCGATGACCTTTTCATCAAAATGCAGGGACACGAGATATATAAATATGCCGTCAGAACCGTTCCCGAAGTGGTAAAACAGAGCCTCGACAGAGCTGGATTGACGTTATCCGATGTGTCTAAAGTTCTGGTACACCAAGCTAACCAAAAGATGGATGAGGCGATTTTAGCGAGATTGTTTAAGCTGTACAAAATAGAACATATCCCCGAACACATTATGCCGATGACAATCTCCTGGCTTGGTAACAGTTCGGTGGCAACATTGCCGACGATGCTCGACCTGTTGCAGCGAGGACAGCTCAACAATCATGAGTTACACACCGGCGATATTGTGGTATTTGCCTCGGTTGGGGCCGGCATGAACATCAACTCCATGGTTTATAAGATGCACTAACTTTTATAATAATCCTGCAGGCATTTATAGTGGACCGGCTGATTATTGTGGGCTTTAAGACCCCGGACGATGGCCTCGGCTGCCGAAAGGGTTGTTATAAAAGGCACGCGGTTGATAATCGCAGTCCAGCCGATGGAATACTCATCCGTGCGTGAGCGCTGGCCCAAGGGCGTGTTGATAATCAGGTCAATTTGCCCGTTTTTAATATCATCTACCACATTGGGCCGACCCTCTCTAATTTTCAATACGGTCTCCACCGCAATTCCCCGGGTTCGAAAGATATTCCGCCGTTCCTTGCGTGGCTACGAGTTTATAGCCGAATTTTCTCAATCCATCGGCGATGGGCAAAACCCGGGCTTTATCATTGTCGTTGACGCTTAAAAAGACGGTGCCTGATTTCGGGATGGTGATCCCGGCGGCTTGAAACGCTTTAAACACGGCCTCGCCGAATTTTGGGGCAATGCCCATCACCTCCCCGGTGGATCGCATTTCCGGGCGCAAGAAAATATCTGTTTGCCCGAAACGGTCAAATGGGAAAACGGATTCTTTAACGGCGACGTAGGGTATCTGTTTATTAAAGTTGACGTCGAGTTGATCGAGCTTTTTGCCGGCCATCACTTCAACCGCTAGTTTGGCAATGGGAATTCCCGTGGTTTTACTGACAAAAGGCACGGTTCGCGACGCCCGGGGATTGACTTCGATCACATAAAGGGTGTCAAACATGACGGCAAACTGAATGTTGATGAGACCTTTTACGCTGAGCGCAGCGGCCAGCGCATGGGTGTATTCCTTGATATCTTCATGCTGATCACGGCTTAACAAGAAAGGCGGCAATACCGCCATGCTGTCACCCGAATGAACTCCTGCCTCTTCGATATGCTGCATGACCCCGCAAATTTCAGTTCGCTGTCCATCTGAAATGGCGTCCACGTCAAATTCATAGGCATCTTCCAAAAAACGGTCAAGGAGTACGGGATGCTCTTCGGAGGCCGTGACGGCATGCTGCATATAGTGCTTCAATGACTCGATGTCGTATACAATTTCCATGGCCCGGCCCCCAAGGACATATGAAGGTCTCACAACCAGTGGAAATCCGATGCGCTTGCCGACCTCCATGGCACCATCAATGGATGTGGCGGTACCGTACTGGGGATGGGGAATGTCCAATGAATCCAGCAAAGCCCCGAAGCGATCCCGGTCTTCAGCCAGGTCGATGGAATCCGGCGAAGTTCCCCAGATCGGCACCCCGGCTTTTTCCAGGGGCAGTGCCAGTTTCAACGGGGTCTGGCCGCCGAATTGGATGATAACGCCATCGGGCTTTTCGAGTTCCGCAACGCTCAGTACATCTTCATAGGTCAGGGGCTCGAAATAAAGCTTGTCCGCCACATCGTAGTCGGTACTGACCGTCTCGGGATTGCAGTTGATCATAATGGCTTCGATTCCCAAGGATTTTAAGGCCAGAATACCGTGAACGCAGCAGTAGTCAAATTCTATTCCCTGGCCGATTCTATTGGGTCCGCCGCCAAGTATGATGACTTTCTTTTTTTGCGACGGGATGGATTCGTTTTCCCAGTCATAGGTGGAGTAGTAATAGGGGGTAAAGGATTCAAACTCAGCCGCGCAGGTATCAACGATTTTATACGAGGGCCGCACATTGTTTGCCTTTCTGAAACTTCTGATTTCCCCTTCACTCTTTCCGGTCAGCAGCGCTAGATGCTTGTCGGAAAACCCCATTTGTTTTGCCCTGGCAAGCGTCCGGGGGGAAATAGTGTTTCGTTTTTGATATTCTGTGACGATCTCTGTTTCAAATTCGGTAAGCTGGTAGAGATTTTCAAGAAACCACAGATCGATGCCTGAAACTTTCGATATTTCTTCACGGGAAATTCCCTTTTTCAAGGCCTGCCAGATCTTTAAAATCCGATCGGGAGTTCCGGATCGCAGATCATCCAGCAGCGCTTCCCGCGACATCTGATCATAGCTGTCCATGTTTTCGGCATGGAATCCGGACCAGCCGTTTTCCAGCGAACGCAGTGTTTTATTCAGCGCCTCTTTGAATGTTCTGCCGATACCCATGGCTTCCCCAATGGACTTCATCTGAGAGGTCAGCCGGGGGTCTTCATCCGGGAATTTTTCGAAATCCCAACGGGGAATTTTTACCACGACATAGTCAATGGCCGGCTCAAAACTCGCAGGTGTTTTGCGGGTGATATCGTTCGGTATCTCGTGGAGGCGATAGCCAACCGCCAGCTTGGCGGCGATCTTGGCAATGGGGAAACCGGTGGCCTTTGAAGCCAGGGCAGAGCTGCGGGAGACCCGTGGGTTCATTTCAACGACGATCATTTCTCCGGTTGCCGGATTAAGGGCAAATTGGATGTTGGCTCCGCCGGTCTCCACGCCGATTCTATCGACGATTAATTTGGCGGCATCCCGCATATTCTGGTATTCCACGTCGGTCAAGGTCTGGGCAGGCGCTACCGTGATACTGTCTCCGGTATGAATGCCCATGGGGTCAAAATTTTCTATCGAGCATACGATCACAAAGTTATTGGCACCATCGCGCATGACCTCGAGCTCATATTCCTTCCAGCCGAGCACCGACTGTTCCATTAAAATCTCACTGACGGGGCTGGCACTCAACCCCCACTTAGCAGCTTTATCAAATTCCTCCCTGTTATAAACGACACTACCGCCAATGCCGCCAAGGGTGAAGGCCGGCCGAATGATCAGCGGGAAACCGATTGTCTGGCACAGGTCCTGTGCGTCTTCAATGGTATGGACACAGCCGCCCGGAGGCACATTGAGGCCGATTTCCCGCATGGCGTTGCGGAAAAGTTCCCTGTCTTCGGCCAGTTTGATGGTTTCAAGATTGGCTCCGATCAACTCCACGCCGTATTCTTCCAGCGTGCCGTTTTCGGCCAGTTCCACCGCAAGATTCAGGCTGGTCTGCCCTCCCAGGGTGGGCAGCAGGGCATCCGGGCGTTCCTGTTCGATGATTTGGGTAACGGCTTCGGCATGCAGCGGTTCGATATACGTTCTGTCCGAAAATTCGGGATCCGTCATTATCGTTGCCGGATTGCTGTTAATCAAAATAACAATGAACCCTTCCTCTCTCAACGCTTTACACGCCTGGGTTCCCGAATAGTCAAACTCGCAGGCCTGGCCGATGACAATAGGACCGGATCCGATAACGAGAATACGTTTGATATCTTTTCGTTTAGGCATTGAACTGTTTCATTTCCTTGATAAAGTTTTCAAAAAGGTACCGACTGTCCCGGGGACCAGGGGCGGATTCAGGATGATACTGGACCGAAAATGCCGGAAGCGTTTTGTGCCTGAACCCCTCAAGGGTTCCGTCATTTAAGTTAATATGGGTCACCTCGACTTCGTTGCGGGGCAAACTGTCTGCGTCGACGATAAAACCGTGATTTTGAGAAGTGATTTCCACAGCTGCTTTGGGCAGATATTTGACCGGGTGATTGGCACCGTGATGGCCGAATTTTAATTTAGTGGTTTTACCACCCAGAGCCAGCCCCAGAATCTGATGTCCCAGGCAAATGCCGAAAATAGGCTTTTTGCCCAGAAGGTTCCGTACCGCATCGACGGCGTATTCCACCGGCTCGGGGTCCCCGGGACCGTTGGACAGAAAAATACCGTCGGGATTCCATTCCAGCAATTCATCGGCAGGCGTGTGTGCCGGAAATATGCGCAGCCGGCAACCATGCTGGTAAAGGGCCCTTAAGATCGAAAATTTTACTCCGAAATCGTATACAGCCACTCTGAAGCCGGGTCGTTCACCGTGTTTTCCTCGTTCATCCATGGGCCAATCATAATTTTCAGCGGTAGTGACCTCCTTGGCGATGTCCCGGCCGACAAGTTGTTTGCCGTTTTTAAGTCGTTCCAACAGGACTTCAAACGGTTCATCGGAGGTCGTAATCATTCCCATCTGGGCGCCCTGGTCCCGCAGGTGACGGGTCAACTGCCGGGTATCGATCTCGCTGATACCCACCACACTATAAAATTTCAAATATTCATCCAACGATTTGGTGGCCTGCCAGTGACTTACCACCGGGCTGTATTCCCGAATGATGAGACCGGCTGCGTAAATGCGCCTGGATTCAAAATCACTGGCGTTGACGCCATAGTTGCCGATTTGCGGATAGGTCATGGTTACCAGCTGGAAATGGTAGGATGGATCCGTTAATATTTCCTGGTACCCCATCATGGCGGTGTTAAAAACCACTTCTCCAATGCTGGTGCCCATGGCACCCATGGAAAGCCCCTCAAATTGGGTTGTGTCGGATAAAATCAGTCGTGCCTTCATAGATAAAATGCCTGTGTGTTCGTTGAGATCGTTTGGTTTTTGGGGTTGATTGAGTTGACTAAGTTGATTAAGTTTATTTCATATGCTGTATTTTTATCAACCAATCAACCAAATAAATTCAACCTAATCAACCACCATCTTTGCTCTCTGCCCTTTTACCCGCAACTCGCAACCCGTACCCCGCGATTCACACCCCGAACTAATCACGTTTAAACTTGCTGTAATCGGGACTGCGATATCGGCTTTCGCCGCCGCCGTCAATCGCCAGGAGAGATTCAACCTTTAAGGGTAGACCGAACAGCTGGATAAACCCCTGGGCGTCTTGCTGATTGTATACATCTTCTTCTCCGAAAGAGGCATAGTCCTCGCGATACAGGCTGTTGGGACTTTTACGTCCTGCGACAATGGTATTGCCCTTATACAGCTTAAGGCGAATGGTACCGGTGACCTTTTGCTGGGTGACTTTTACAAAAGCATCCAGAGCTTCCCGCAGTTGCATGAACCACATGCCGTTATAAACGAGCTCTGCATATTTGACCGCAACGAAATCCTTATAATGCATGGTGTATTTATCAAGGCACATACTCTCCAGCGCTTGATGGGCACGGAAAATAATCGTACCCGCGGGGGTTTCATAAACCCCCCGGCTTTTCATGCCCACCAGCCGGTTTTCGACGATATCGACACGGCCGATTCCATGGGCGCCCGCTGTTTTGTTTAAGCGCGTAAATAATTCCACCGCCGACAGCGTCTCGCCGTTCAGGCTTATCGGATTGCCTTTTTCAAAGCCGATTTCGATATATTCAGGTTCATCCGGGGCCTCTTCGGGACTGACCGACAGCTGAAACATGGAAGAATCCGGTTCGTTCCAGGGGTTTTCCAGCAATCCGCCTTCGTGGGAAAGGTGCATGATGTTACGGTCGCGGCTGTAAATATCCTTTTCGGTTTGGGTCAGGGGGATGTTATATTTCAGGGCATATTTAATGGCATCTTCCCGGCTGCGGATTTCCCACTCGCGCCATGGCGCAATAACTTTGAGTTTAGGATTGAGCGCCATCACCGTAAGTTCAAAACGAACCTGATCGTTTCCTTTACCGGTGCAGCCGTGGGCGACGGCCTGTGCGCCTTCTGCTTCCGCGATTTCAACCATTTTTTTGGCCATTAAAGGACGCGCAATGGATGTACCCAGGAGGTACTCGCGTTCGTATACCGCACCTGCCTGCATTGTCGGGAATACGTAATCTCTTAAAAATTCCTCCCGCAAATCGCTTACTATCAGCTTGACGGCGCCGGATGCTATCGCTTTTTCCTCCAGTCCTTCGAGTTCTTCCTGCTGGCCGACATCGGCTGTGAAACAAATCACTTCACAGTTGTCGTAATTGTTCTTCAACCAAGGAACGATGACCGAGGTGTCGAGCCCGCCGCTATATGCTAGTACTACTTTTTGAATCTTACCATTTGACATTGTTTTCACTCCTTTTACAAAAAGAAAAACCCCGGCGATTGCCGGGGTTTGATTGCCTTCCATTCAGGTATTATAATATCATGTCCAACCTAAAAACCCCCCGGGGTTTCGTCGCCTGAAGCGACGACGGGAACGTGTACGGATTTTTTTCGAACCTATTGGAATCATGATTTTATAATCCTTGATATTGTTGCGGCACTATGCCAAAAAAAATACTGGCTGTCAAGCCTGAAAAATAACCGCTTTTTTGAAATTCCTTCGAAGGGTGGGTTAAAAATCCAATATGACTCGTTTTAAGGTTTCATAAATTTTCAACAGGCTTTTCAGGCTTACCCATTCATCCACCGCATGGGGGCCATGACCTATGGGGCCGAATAGAAGTGAAGGGATGCCCGCCTTGCCGGCCAGGGCGGAATCCGCCCAGAAAGAAAGGCCCACAGACGAGGATTGCGGTGAGGCCTTTTGCAAACGGGATAAAATTTCAGCATCATCCGGCACCTTGTATGGCGGTCTCAGAAAAAGTTCGCGCCCTTTGACCTCATGATTTCCGGGATGGTTTCGAACGGCTTGAACAGTTCGTTCCAACTCCATGTCTAAATCCTGTTGGGATTCCCCCGGAAGGATTCGACGTTCCCACCGGAGGTTCGAATAGCTGGGAATGACACTGAGTTCGGTGCCTCCGGCAATAATACTGCTGTGAAGGATTGCATGGCCCAGAAGCGGGTCCGGTTCATGATTAAGCAATTCGACCTGGATCTTGTTCAGTTCATTCAGGGCGGACCGTAACGGCAAAATGGCATCGATACCTTCCTGCGGCCGACTTCCATGGGCAGCCTTGCCGGCAACTTCCAGCTCATACCAGGAAAATCCTTTGTGGCAAACACCGATATCTTCTTCGGTTGGCTCCAGAAAAATAGCACCGATTGGGGGTGGAGAAAATTTTGGCAGCCATTTATCTACCAGATAGTCCATACCGAGACTTTTATCTTCTTCATCCCCCACAAACGTCAAAAGAATATCAAGCGGCGGTGGCTGACGGGTGAAATACTCGGCCAGCAACAGCATGACGGCAAGACTGCCTTTCATATCATAGGCTCCTCGGCCGTAAAGCCTGTCATCCTGCTGTCTTAATATGAATGGATCATCCATGCCCTCGACGCCAACGGTATCAAGATGTCCATTTAGCAGCAGGGAGCGTCCGGGGTTGGTACCCGGCACGACGGCGATGACATTGTGCCGGTTAGTTGTGATCGTTTGAATTTCAGAGCGCAGCTCCAGCTTATCCAGGTGATGCTGAATAAATCTTGCTATCTCTCTTTCTCCCGGACCATGTGATAATGTCAAATTAACGGAATTGATTCGAACAAGCTCGCTTAGGAGTTTAACGATGTCATTTTCCACAATAAGGTACCCCCGAAATTTTGTTTTTATCACGACAAGATTGAAAGCATGATAAAGAAGGCTGGGAGAAATGTCAAATCGAAGTTTCTGTAAAAACCACAATCATCTTGTCTCTTTAGTGTATTGATGGTAAATTTCAGAGATACCACAATGGTGTAATAATGGCCCTGTCGCGGGATCGGAATGTGCAGGTCACCTCGCTGTGTTGCTGCCGCCAGGTGACAGGGGACGAGGTTTTAGGAGGGAGACGGTGATTACCGAAGCATGATTTGGGCAACAAATTCAAAGGTGTCCTGTTTGACATCGACGGGGTGCTTGAATTCCAGGGTAAGGTTTATCCCGGGGCTGTTGAATTGCTGGCGAGTCTGAGGCAAAAAGGCATAACTATCACGAATTTTGACCAACAGCACATTAAAAAGTCGGAAGGTCTGTGCCGAGAGACTCAACCTATTGGGGTTTTATGTGCTGGAAGAGGAAGTTATCACAGCATCCTGGGCCACGGCACGCTACCTTGAGAACCTGAACCCCAAATCCTGCTGGGTGATGCTGAAAGGCAAAGGCCTGGATGAATTCAAGAGTGTCAACCTGGACAATGAAAATCCGGAATATATTGTTCTGGGGGATTACCGTGAAGGGTTTAATTTCGAAAATATGAACCAGGCGCTGAAATTATTGCTGGAGGGTGCCCGACTCATCGTCATGATTCCTGAAAAGGTCGATCATAGTCTGGGCAGGGTGGAACTTACCGTTGGGGCATACGGCCAAATGCTGGAAGATGCCGCCGGAATTAAAGCCATCTATATCGGCAAACCCGGCACCTACATGTTTGATTTAGCCCTTGCAGAGATAGCATTGGATCCCGCCCAGGTGGTGATGGTTGGAGACCGGATGGCTACGGATATATTAGGCGCCCGGAGGGCGGGCATAAAATCGGTACTCGTTAAAACCGGTGAGTTTAGAGAAAGTGATCTATCAGGCGATGAACTGCCTGATATTATTGTGGATTCAGTAAAAGAGATCGATTTCCTATTTTGACTTTTAGCAAGATTGTCATATTTTACCTTTAAATGAACATTGATTCTATTTGTTCTATCTGGTGTTTACCGGCAAACTCCCTCCCTGCGGGAAAAAACGACGACCTGAATCTTTGGGCATCAGTGTTCTTTTGATATGATTGTCTTTCATCCATGCCGATCTATCGAGATCGTAGTATGAAAGATACGGATAAAACTAAAGAAGAACTCATCGCGCAAATAGCTGAATTAAAACGCAGAATCGAGCGTTTTGAAAAAGCCGAGGTCGACCACCACAAAAACATGGAGGCTGCATTACGTAAGAGTGAGGCAACGTACCGGGAACTCGTTGACATCTTTTCCGCTGGAATTTATGAGATTGATTTGACAAACGGCAAATTCCTTAGCGTTAATGATGTCATGTGTGAGTACACTGGCTACACCAAGGAGGAATTCTTCGAGATGAAGTCCTGGGATGTCCTTACTGAAGACAGCCTTAAAATACAACTCGAAAGATACGATAAAATCCTGAGAGGTGAATCCGTTCCTGAAATTGTTGAGCTCGAACTCATTGACAAAAACGGTCGTGAACTGGTTATACTGGTCCATCCTAAAATCACCTACGAAAATGGCCAGCCGGTCAAAGTTACAAGTATTGTCCATGACATCACCGAGAAAAAAAGGCTGGAACAGGAGCTTCTCAAGGCTCAGAAGCTAGAATCTTTGGGTGTTCTGGCCGGAGGGATCGCCCATGACTTTAATAACTTTTTGTCCGGGATCATGGGGAATATATCCTTGGCAAAGCTCGGGGCCGATCAGGGAGAAGATATTACAGAATCACTGGATGAAGCCCTACGGGTGGCATCCAGAGCCAGTGCGTTGACACGGCAACTGCTGGTCTTTTCCAAAGGGGGGGCGCCGGTTAAAAAAACGGCCTCCATTTCCGAAGTGTTGAGAGACTCAACTATTTTCGCCCTGAGGGGATCCAAGGTAAAATGTGAATTCAATATCGCCGAGGATCTTTGGCCGGTGAGAGTAGACATTGGCCAGTTTAGTCAGGTCATTCACAATCTTGCCATCAACGCGGTACAAGCCATGCCCCAGGGGGGCACCATCCGTTTACATGCGCACAACGCTGACCTGAAAGCACAATCCGGTTTACCCCTGGAAGACGGCAGATATGCCAAAATTTCTTTGCAAGACGAAGGCCTCGGTATTCCGCGGGATCATTTAGCCAAAGTTTTTGACCCCTATTTTACCACCAAGCACAAGGGTAGCGGTCTCGGATTAACCATGACATACTCCACCGTTCATGCCCACGACGGCCATATTGCAGTGGAATCCGAAATGGGAAAGGGCACGACATTTCGTATCTACATGCCTGCCAGTCATGAAGAGCTGGTTGAGGGCGAAGATCGCGAGGTCCGGCTGAAGAAGGGAAGCGGAAAAATCCTCGTGATGGACGATGATGAGGCCATTCGAGAGGTCACCGAAAAGATACTGATGGAATTGGGATATGAAGTCGGCAGTGCTTCCGACGGTGCTGAAACCATCACACTTTACCAGAACGCCGCGAAATCCGGTCGGCCATTTGATGCGGTCATCATGGACCTGACCATTCCCGGCGGGATGGGCGGGAAGGAAGCTATCCAACAACTGTTGAGGATTGATCCGAAGGTAAACGCCATTGTGTCCAGTGGGTATTCCAACGATCCCATCATGTCTGAGTATGAGAAGTATGGCTTTCGTGGGGTTGCTACCAAACCCTACAGAATTGAAAAGCTAAGCTGGGTGCTGCACGACGTTTTGGTGGAGGCAAAAGAGGGGGGCTGAGGCTATTCTAAAAGGTACGCAACACAAAGGCTCCCAAGAAAGATTGATGAAAATTCCTTCTCCAGACTCGCAAGTCATGATGTCTCCGTTTGGCATAGTATTCTAGTTCCACACTCCTTTCGACCTGGCTGTCAGCCGCTGGATCATTTGCTCAAGCCTTTTGAAACCCTCGTCAATCTTTGGATGATGATAGGGAAAATAGAAGAATTGTACCTTGAATTTTTCAGGGTCAAATTTTTCGATGGTTTTAACGCCATTCGTCTTTAGATCTGACTCTAGAAGTTGCTTAATACGATGGGAGATATCCGGGCGTGAATTACCGATGGTCTCTATGATCGAAACCAATTCATCTGCGCTTTTGAATGATCCTAGAACCTGACGTTGGATAAAATATATTGCCACACGACGGGCATCATTCTTATCTTCAAGGATATCCGAATTAATCTGCGATTTAATAATTTTCATTGGGAAGAAACGTCTCAGACTCGAAATTAAGGAGCCGTAAGTGTCACCGCAGATATAGGAGTCGGCAGCGGACAGCAAACCATTTTCCTGGGCATAATTTTTAGCGACGATAAATGCTGTCGCCATTGCCATGGTGTTTATCAGAGTGTCACCTTGACCACTGTCGTGATTCTCATCGGATGTCGCTTTGGCCAACCTTCCCACTTCCATGGCGGGAACATCGGGCAGTTGATCAAAGGAAGGGTCCATCCTGAGATAAGACAAACTTGGAATGTCTTGTTTTCTGCTGAAAGGAAATAGCGTCATCGTTGCGACCAATTGACCGGATCGTAATACCAAAACGACGATATCTTCCGGATTCCGGCATGAAATAAAATCCAATGCCTTTTGTTGTTGGCGATCGATGCTGCTGTCAGAATACAAACGTTTGGATCGTTGCCACAAAGAGCTAAAACCCGGCAAGCACCCGCTCGACAGCAGAAGCAATGAAGCTTCAAACAGGGGAACTCGAAACAGCTTTTTTCGGTACTCCTCCAGGACTAGCTGGTCGACATCGAGTTGCAGATGATGCGGCAGTTTTTTGTAGACTGCGACGAGTGCCACGGTGTCACCGGCACGGTACACCTGCTCGGCCCAGCTGAATTCTCTTGTGACACTAACAAAGGGAAAATCGGCCAAGTCTTGCTTTTGATTAATGTCTGATACATATGGGTTTTGACTGAAGTTATCCCACGGTCTCTGATGATGCTGTGTGTTCCCACTTAGTGTTGTCAACCTATGCTAGCCCTCCTTGGAATTTCTATGAACAAGTTATTTATCGGAATAATCGACTAGTATGAGCAACATGTATGCCATTGCGCTCTTGTAGACAGCTACTAAGGCCAGGGCTTTACTATTCGGGCTTTACTTATAACTAGTTCTTCCCTTTTTGTCATTTTCAAATTGAAAGGTAGTCATCGAATTGGCGAAGTTGTCGTTTTATCGTCAATAATTTGACCGGTGGAAGAGATAGGCGAGGTGCGGCGAGAGATGGCGGATTGTCAGACTGAAGCACCTGAATGTTATTGTGTAGCGGGTTTATTCAGAATTATGTGCGGGTAATTTTTAATTGAGAAGCCGGAAAGCGATCAGGTCAGGAAGCAGAAGTCTATATGCGTTGGCTGTAGCCAAAAATTCCAGAAAACCTCCACTACGGGGTATCAATACTGTGTGTGGTGGTAAGCTGAGATTTATCATCTCAGAATGATAAATAGTCGAATATCTATAGTCATCCAAAAACACAGTCAGTAATAACAATACTTCTGTCTACTTAATACAGGTAGTAGATTTTACTAAACGCAGAGTTGGAGAACTGCTAAATCTTTCTCTGCCTTATCAATTTTCATATCAATTATTTCTACATAATGATTTATGCAACTGCAAAATTTATGCCATTGCACCCATGCGAACAGGTATTACGGCCAGGGCTCCACTATTCGGGCCCCACTTGTGCTTAGTTCCTTCCTGCTTTCAGTATTAATTCGAAGGATAGTCATCGAATTGGCGTGGCGGTCGTTTTTCGTCATTAATTTGACCGGCAGGGCCGGCAAGAGATGAAACTTTTTAGGTTAAGGTGTGATTGTGGTTCCGGTTTCAGGTTTGCCGGTGATGATTTTCTGAAGTGTTTGGGCTCCCTGCCACTGGATAATATGAACCCGGGATACATTTCGATCCAGGGCTTCAAAGGCCGATTCTATTTTTGCCACCATGCCGCCTTTGATGGTGCCGTTCGATATTAGGGTTTGCGCTTTTTGGACGGATAGAAATGGTCGGATTTCATCATCGACTAAAACGCCGGGAACGTCTGTGACAAAAACAAGGTCGGTGCATCGGATAGCAGCGGCGAGTGCCGCTGCGGCGCTGTCGGCATTGACATTGTAGCTTTCGCCCTTTTCATTGGCGGATATGGGAGAGATTACCGGTACTTGTCCCGCCGCTAACCTTTCCAAAACGACCTTTGCATTCACTTTTTTGATGGTACCGACGTAGCCAAAATCTCGTCCGCCGCGAGTCAAAGGCTCTACGACAAACAGCTGCCGGGTTTTGCCGGAGAGGGGGCTGGCGGCCACCCCGTTTTCTTCTAACCATGAAACAATTCGCTGATTGATGGTTTTTGAAAGGACCGATTCGACAATTTTGATGTCATCCGCAAGGGTCACACGGATGCCGTCTATGAATTCGGTCTTGCGGTTTGCGTCTTTCAGGGCTTGAGATATTTCAGCCCCGCCACCATGAACGATTACAATTTCGGATTCGCGATTGGATTTGATTGCTACCGCCAGGTCTTTGAAACCCTGTTCTCCGTCAAATGCCCGGCCGCCAATTTTAATAAGGATTCGTGATCTCATCATTTATTCACATATTTTCCAGGACCTCTACGCCCAACAGATCCAGGCCATTTTTAAGCACCACGGCCGTCGCTTTAATCAGTGTCAGCCTGGCTTCAACCAATGGCTCGTTTTCAGCCTTCAATACAGGATGCTTATTATAAAACTGGTTAAAGGCCTTGGCCGTGTTGAATATGTGCACGGCAATCCTTGAGGGGTTGAGATCTTCAAGCGCACTTTTTACTTCCTGGGGAAATTCGATCAGTTTTTGGAGCAACTGGACTTCTTCAGCGTTGCCGAGAAATGAAAAAGCCGGTTCTCGCAACGTTTTCCGGCTGCTCGTTGCTTTTTCCAGGATACCGCAGATCCTGGCGTAAGCATATTGGCAGTAGGGACCGGTAAATCCGTCAAAGGAAATGGATTCCGCCGGATCGAAATTGATGCTCTGGTTGGGGCGCACCCGCAGCAGGTAGAATTTGATGGCCCCAACCCCGATTTTCTCAGCCCTGTTTTTTACTTCCGCCTCTGAAAGTCTATTTTCGGGATCACGTCGTCGGATCTCAGCTGCCGCCAGATTTATCATCGCCGTGATAAGGTCATCGGCATCGACGATCTTGCCTTCCCTGGACTTCATTTTCCCTTCCGGCAGGTACACCATTCCGTAGGATAGATGATAACAGTGCCTGGCCCATTCATATCCCAGGGCATGCAGAATTGCGAACAGACATTTAAAGTGATATTCCTGCTCACTGCCCACAACATAGATGGAATAATCCAGGTTGTGATCGGTGATTTTCAGAATGGCGGTGCCGATGTCCTGGCTGATATAGAGACTGGTGTCGTCGGCGCGCAGCACTGTGACCCGTTTAAGCTCCCCGTTCTTGTCACGGCCAAATTCTTCTTCCGGTAAGAGAAAGACGGTGTTTCCATTCTGATCGACGGAAAACGCCTTGTTTTCGAGGCCCTGCTGGATAATGTTCTTACCGAGTTTATAGGTGTTGGATTCATAATAGAAAACGTCAAACAAAAGACCGAAGCGGCGGTATGTTTCCGCAAAACCCTCATACACCCAGCCGTTCATCATCTTCCAGAGCTCAATGGTTTCAGGATCACCGGCTTCCCATTTTTGAAGCATTTGCTGAATT
Organism: uncultured delta proteobacterium; assembly: GCA_963723215.1. Classification (GTDB taxonomy): domain Bacteria; phylum Desulfobacterota; class Desulfobacteria; order Desulfobacterales; family JAFDCJ01; genus JAFDCJ01. The sequence continues at coordinate 149,660 of CAVRQG010000015.1, read as the reverse complement.
TCATTTTCTAGATTTTCATCTTTTTCGGCTTCGATGGCATAGCGTACGTAATATTTGCCGACAAAGTGGTCGCCTTTAATCCCTTCCGACTGCGGGGTTGTGCCATTCCCCCAGCGTTGCCAGGCCAGCATGCTTTTACAAATATGAACCCCACGGTCATTGACCAGGTTGGCTTTGACGACCCAGTGCCCGGTGGCATGGTACATGTTGGCAACCGCCATCCCCAGGGCACCGTTGCGCAGATGTCCCAGGTGCAATGGCTTATTGGTGTTGGGTGCCAGATACTCCACCATTGCGCGTGGGCTCCGGTCCATGTCGGACGAACCGTAGGTGGTCTCTCGATTGATGATATGACGGCACACGTCGCCAAAAAGGACATCGCCGGCTATTTTCAGGTTGATATAGGGGCCGACGGCACTGAATTCCGCGATGACATCATCCGGCTGGAGGTGGTCGACAATATTTGCGGCTATTTCGGCCGGGGACTTGCGAAACTGTTTGGCCAGGGGAAAACATCCGACGGCAAAGTGACCCATCTCGGCATTCGGTGGGAATCCGATATCCAATTTTTCCGGCCGCTGACCGTATGCTGTTTCAGTGGCTAGACCAATTTTATTAAGAATGGTTTCTTTCAGTTTATCGACAGGCATTTAAGTTTCCTCGAATAAATTGTAACACCAGTGCATATCATGGCGAAAAATGGTCAATGCACTGTTATGCTTTTGGCAAGCAGATGCTGGATCCTGAATACTACAACCCTGGTTGATATTTCAAACTTTAAAACTATGACAGAAAAAATTCGGACATTCAAGGAGAAACCTTATCGAATGACGAATGAAAATGACGAATGACGAATGATGGAATCGCTTTGCTAAATCTTTTTTATATCAGACAGAATGCATTCATTGGAATTTGAAATTTATTTGTAAATTGGTACTTGAGATTCGGGATTTTATTGGTTTATAGAACCTTCTGATGCGGCTTGTCTATAATTTGCGTTAGCATTACCCAGCAAAATTTATCCAATACCACAATATAATGTGGTTTTTCGGTTCTTGACACACAAAAAATATTTTGTCATAGTTACCGGTTGAAATTACCATTCATCTCTAATCCCTTATTAATCCGCCCTGAAAAATAGCAGGAGAAAAAAATGGAAAAGTATGCCGAACAAACCCAACATGAATTTGAAGGATGGGAAGAATTTATCAACAAACCCGTGGATGAAAAAGTGAATAATTTCATCCGTAAAAATCGCATATATGATGTCATATATGCCCAGCAGTTTGACCGGCCGTTTTTGGATTACCTTTGCAGCCTGGCCGATTCGATCAGATTGCTGGCCAAAACCAAAGTGGGACAGAGCAAACTTCGCCACCTGTTGCCCCACAAACGGGCCATGCTTTACTTTGTTCAGCCTTCAACCCGAACTTTCCTGTCTTTCCAAAATGCCTGCCACATTTTGGGGCTGACCACATCCGAAATTCGGGGTACCTCGACCAGTTCCGAGGTTAAAGGTGAGTCGCCGGAAGATACCATTCGAACCTTTGCCAGCTATGTTGACCTGATTATCTCAAGGCATCCCGAAGCCGGTTTCGCCGAAAAAACTGCCTGGGTCCTGAACCAAACCGATCACCCCGTGCCGGTATTAAACGGCGGCTCCGGTCCCGATCAGCACCCTACCCAGGCGCTGCTGGATATTTACACGCTGGAAAGAGAATTTAGAACTATCGGCGGATTGGACGGCAAGAAAATTGCCATGGTCGGGGATTTAAAACGTGGCCGCACGGTGCGCTCTTTAAGCTATCTGATGAAAAATTATCAAGATGTTGAACTGGTCTATGTTGCACCGGAAGTCTTTAAGATGAAAGATGATATTAAAGAGTTTTTGAACAGACACAACATCCCCTTTAAAGAAACCGAAGACTTCGAGAGCATCATGCCGGATGTTGACGCCATCTATATGACCCGGATTCAGAATGAGTATGCCTCTGACTCGACCAGTGAAGCTGAAACGTTTCCCCAGTTTCATCTTAAAACGAGCCACCTGTCTATGATTCAAACCCACTGTGCGATCCTGCATCCGCTGCCACGGCGTTATGAGATTGACATTCGAATCGACAAAGATCCACGGGCGGCTTACTGGCGTCAGGAACGTTGCGGCATGTGGATTCGAGCGGCGTTAATTTCATATATTTTCGGGGTGGATGGGGAAATCATGAATGAGTTGTCATGATGAAATGGGTGCAAGGGTTCAAGGGTCGCATTTTTCGGACTTGCCGAATCAATAAATCCTAAAACCACCTGGCGATCATCGGGTCGAACGGATGGCAAAAAACTTTTACCGATAAGTTCTTCCCGGTTTTTTTCATGGTGCCGGCAGTAGGCTTGATTGACAAATGTAAGGACACAATCCGGCAAATACCGGCAAACAAGTTCCATCTGATCTTCGACGACGTGTTGGTATTGCGTGCTGTTTTTGTGCATAGACCGACTCCTTTCCATTAGCCATTTTTTATAACCAATCTATAACTAATAATTAATTATTGCAATGATCTCTGATTTGTGTTTTCTACAATCAGGTGAACTATGAACTCTTCAGGTGGAAAACACATGGAGTGAATGCAGAAAAAATCCCTTAGCATTTTTTAACATATTTGTGGAATTAGGAGGCGAATTATGGCGGAAGAAGGAAAAACGATTGTGAACTCTTGGAACGAATGGGATCCATTAAAGCATGTCATCGTTGGGGTTGCCGACGGCTGTATGATACCGCCCCCGGAACCGGCGGTGGAATGCAAAGTCCCGCTTGACAGCGACATGAAAGGCCAATGGGGACCGAGGCCCCAGGAATACAGTGGATAAAGCCAACGTTCAACTTGACAATTTTGCAGATATCCTCAGAAAAAGGGGCATTCGGGTGGATCGGCCGACTCCGCTTGATTTCAGCCAACAGGCCGAAACACCGGATTTCGAAACCGAGTCACTGTTCGGCTGCATGCCGCCCAGGGATGTCATTGCTACGGTGGGCAATGAAATGCTTGAAGCCACCATGTCATACCGCTGCCGCTGGTTTGAGTATTTGTGCTATCGCCCCCTGCTCGAGCAATATTTCAAAGAAGATCCCAATATGCGCTGGGAGTCGGCGCCCAAACCGCGTTTAACCGACGCTTCCTATAAAGAAGGCTATCTCAGCCGGGTCATGACGATTGAAGACCGCTTAAACTAACGGCTGCCAAAGATTTTGTGACCACCGAGGTCGAGCCGCTGTTTGATGCGGCCGAATTGGCGCGGATGGGCAAGGACATCATTGTCCAGCACGGGTTCACCGCGAATCTGGCCGGCATTGACTGGCTGCGCCGACATTTTCCGGACCTGCGGATCCATGCCATGAATTTTCCGGGGGACCCATACCCGATTCACATCGACTGCACCTTTGTACCGCTGCGCCCCGGATTGCTTCTAAACAACCCAAATCGCAAGGCCTTGCCGGAACACCGCAAGCTTTTTGAAATTAACGGTTGGGAGATCGTCGAAGCAGCCCAGCCGGCCCACAAGAATCCACCGCCCGTTGTGTTATTCCAGTGTCTGGCTCTCAATGAATGTACTCGTACTGGATCCGAAAACTATTTGTGTCGAAGCCAGCGAAGTTCATCAACAGGAACAGCTGGACAAGCTTGGTTTTGAGATCGTCGAGGTGCCGTTTAGAGACGCCTATCCATTTGGTGGCGCTCTGCACTGTGCTACAACCGATGTATATCGAGAAGGCAGTTGCGAAGATTATTTTCCTAAACAGGTGGAGGGATTTTAGCTCGATGGCAAAATATTAAAACCCTTGTTGAATATATGGAAACTTATAACTCCGATCTTCAGGAGATAGAAAAATTTATTCAACTTGGCGGTAAAGCGCTGCTGGAAGTCGGGTGTGGCGATGGGCGGCTCACAACCTTTCTTGCGGATAAAGCCGCGGCTGTCACTGCAATTGATCCAGATGATGCTAAGATCGCAGCTGCCCGTAGGCAGTTCAAGGGCGCAAACTTTATAGTTGGTTCTGGCGAAAACCTACTTTTTGCGGCTGGATCCTTCGATATTGTTTTGTTCAGCTACTCGCTCCACCATCAGGATTGCGTTAGGGCGCTGGCAGAAGCAAATAGAGTCCTGCGCAAAGACGGCAAGATCCTCGTTATCGAACCCGCCTACGAGAGTGAATTCACTCTGCTTGTCTCAGCTTTTGAAAAGAATGAGGTCACGCGAATTAGGAATACCCTGACTTATCTTACTTCGAATACTTATAAAATCTTATGTCAAGATGATTATTATGTGACTTATCCATATAAAGATGAAAATGAGCTGTATGAATATTTTATAGAAAATTTTATGACTGAACCTGATGATCACGCTGTTGGAAAGATAGAATCTATTTTGGGGACCAAGAAAACGGATAGACCGATAATCATAAAAGATAGGGTTAATATTTTTTTATTGGAATCTGACTAACAAACCCCTTTGATAAGATTAAAAACATGGCAGAGAAACCCATTATATTAATTGCCTTCGGAGGCAATGCCCTGATTAAGAAAGGTCAAAAAGGGACGGCCTCAGAGCAGTTTATAAACCTGCAATTGCCGATGCGGCAGATTGCCAGGCTCTCCAGAAATTATAAAATCGTTATCACTCATGGCAACGGCCCCCAGGTGGGGAATCTGCTGCTGCAGCAGGAAAGCTGCGATGCGGTGCCGAAAATGCCGCTTGAAATCATCGGGGCGATGACCCAGGGACAAATCGGTTACATGTTGGAATCCTCTCTGGACACGGCTTTGATGGAGATCGGCATCGAGGATCAACAGCAGTTTGTGACCATCATTACTTACGTGGTGGTGGATGAGCACGATCCGGGGTTTGAAAACCCCACCAAACCCATCGGTCCGTTCTATTCCGAAGAGGAAGCCAAAGGGTTGTCATACAACCTTGTGCAAACCGATAAGGGATACCGGCGGGTGGTTGCCTCCCCTAAGCCGCTTACCATCGTCGAGCATCGGGAGATCAAGAAACTAATCGATCTGGATTTTATCGTAATTTGCTGCGGTGGCGGTGGGATTCCGGTTATTCGAAAAGAACGTAAATTTCGCGGTGTCGAAGCCGTCATTGACAAGGACCTTGCCAGCTCAATCCTGGCTCAGGAAATAAAGGCCGATATCTTTCTGATCGTGTCGGATATTGAAGGCGCCGCCATTCACTGGGGAACCCGGAAACAAAAAATGCTTGGCAAAGTTTCTTTGAAAGAAATGCAGCAATACATCACAGAAGGGCATTTCCCGAAAGGTTCCATGGGACCGAAGGTTGATGCGATTGTGCAATTTTTTCAGTCCACCGGCAGCCGGGGCATCATCGGAAAACTTGAAGATATCGAATTGGCGATTGAAGGCAAGGTCGGGACGGAAATTATAAAATAGCGGACATGGATGAACGCAGATTACACGGATTTGGTAGAATAATTTTAGATTTTATAACATCTGTGTTTACCTGTGAAAACCTGTGTCCCAATAATACTTAGTAACATTGGAGGAAAAAATTATGTCGAAGAAGAATGTTATCATCATCGGAGCAGCGGGCAGGGATTTTCATAACTTCAACACCTACTACCGGGACAATGACGCCTACAATGTCGTCGCCTTCACTGCGGCCCAGATCCCGGACATCGAGGGCCGCAAGTATCCGGCCGAGCTTGCCGGCAGCCTTTATCCCCAAGGTATTCCCATTCATGCGGAAGAAGATCTTTCGAGACTGATCGCGGAACTTGAAGTTGACGATTGTGTCTTCTGTTACAGTGATGTGCCCTATCAACATGTCATGTCTGTGGGTGCCCTTGTAAACGCGGCCGGTGCTAATTTTATCCAATTGGGCCCGAAAGATACCCAGGTCAAAAGCACAAAGCCGGTCATCTCCGTGGGAGCGGTGCGCACCGGATGCGGTAAAAGCCAAACTTCACGGCGAATTATCGAAATTCTGATGGCCAAAGGCCTGAAGGTCGTGGCGATTCGCCATCCCATGCCATACGGAGATCTCTTGGCCCAGAGAGTCCAGCGTTATGCCGAACTGTCTGATTTAGAAAAGCATCACTGTACCGTGGAAGAAATGGAAGAATATGAACCCCACGTCGATCCGCGGCAACGTCATTTATGCCGGTGTGGATTATGAAGCCATTGTTCGCGAAGCTGAAAATGATCCTGCCGGTTGTGATGTGATTTTATGGGACGGCGGCAATAACGACTTCCCCTTTTATAAGTCTGATTTGCATATCACGATAGTAGACCCACACCGACCGGGTCATGAATTGAACTATTACCCGGGAAATGTGACGTTGAGAATGGCTGATGTTGTTTTGATTAATAAAATGGATAGTGCGGATGCTCGAGGCATAGAAATCGTGCGTCGCAACATTGCATCTGAAAATCCGGATGCCATCGTGGTAGATGGCGCTTCCACCCTGGATGTAGATGATCCATCTGTGATTCGAGGCAAGAAAGTGCTGGTGGTGGAAGACGGCCCCACTCTGACCCACGGTGAAATGAAGATTGGCGCCGGGGTGGTTGCAGCTCAGAAATTCGGTGCGGCCGGCATTGTGGATCCCCGACCTTACACGGTGGGCCGGTTGTCGGAAACATTTGAGATCTATCCTGGGATCGGTGCTGTCCTGCCGGCCATGGGTTATGGTGAACAGCAATTAAGAGACCTTGAGGCCACTATTAACGCAACTGAGTGTGATGCAGTGGTGATCGGCACCCCGATTGATTTGAACCGCATCATAAAAATTGACAAACCCAACACCCGGGTGTACTACAACCTGCAAGAAATCGGGCGACCGAACTTCGACATGGTACTCGCTGATTTTGTTAAAAAGCACAATTTGGGCTAAATTTCAAATCTGGTGTGAAACCGAATATCCTAATATATCCAAGTGTATCTCACCGCAGAGATCGCGAGCACGCAGAGATTATTTTAAGATTTATTTCTCAGCGTTCTCAGCGACCTCAGCGGTGAATACTTATGTTTCTTTTTCGATATTAGACTTTTATATTCCTAAGATAAGGAGCGAATATGGCAAAGTGGCAGGATTTTATTGAAGAACACAGAGAGCAATATGTAAAAGAGCTTTCCGACTTTTTGCGCATTCCGAGCATTTCAAGCTTGTCCGAACATGCAGACGATGTCAAACAGGCGGCCGAATGGGTGGCGCAACGGTTGCGAAAGGCGAATCTGGAAGCTGTTGAGGTCATGCCCACCGGTGGGCATCCGGTGGTGTGCGGCCAGTGGCTGCACGCACCCGGCAAGCCGACGGTCCTGATTTACGGCCACTTCGATGTTCAACCGGCAGACCCGCTGGAGCTTTGGACCACCCCACCGTTTGAACCCGAAGTTCGGGATGGCCGGATCTATGCCCGGGGGGCTTCCGACAACAAAGGTAACATGCTCATCCCGATCATTGCCGTCGAGGCCTTGCTCCGGACGGATGGCACCCTGCCGGTAAATGTTAAGTTTCTCTTTGAAGGGCAGGAAGAAATCGGCAGCCCTCAGCTTGCTGAATTTCTGAAAAATAACCGTGAATTGTTTGCCTGTGATTTAATTTTAAATGCCGACAGTGGGCAGTGGAGTGAAGATCAGCCGAGTCTTTTAACCTCACTTCGCGGCTTGTGCGGTCTTCAGGTGGACGTGACGGGGGCTGATACTGATTTGCACTCCGGCATGTATGGGGGGGCGGTTCAGAATCCTATTCATGCGCTGATACAGATACTAAATTCCATGCGCGGTTCAGATGGCCGGATATTAATCGAAGGGTTCTACGATGACGTGCGGCTCCTTTCCGATACGGAGAAGGCCCAGATCGCCAGCATTCCGTTTGATGAGTCTGAGTTCATGAACAGGATCGGAGTTAGCGAACTTTTTGGAGAAGCTGGTTTTTCGAATCCGGAACGTACTTGGACCAGACCGACACTTGAGCTGAATGGTATCTGGGGCGGTTTTCAGGGGGAAGGCCTCAAAACAGTATTGCCGAACAAGGCCCATGCCAAGATTACCTGTCGGCTGGTCGCCGATCAGGATCCGGCGCATATCAACGGCTTGATTGAAGACCACATCCGGAAAAACACACCTGCGGGAGTAACCGTCGATATTACTCCGGTTGACAGCAATGCAAATCCGTATTTAATGCCGGCCGACCTGCCGGGAAGTCTCGCAGCCATCGAGATTCTGACAGAGCTATACGGTAAAAAACCGATACTTGTTCGCGAAGGCGGCAGTGTGCCGATTCTATCTCTTTTATTGGAACATCTGGGTACCTATGCGACTTGTTTTGGTTTTGGTATGAATGATGAAAAATTCCATGCTCCCGACGAATTTTTCCGTCTCAAAAGCTTTGAGCTCGGACAGCGGGCCTATTGCAAAATATTGTATCGGTTAGGCGAGCAAAAGTAAGAATGACCAAAGCCGCCAATGTCTCAATATATACATGCCGTACCTAATTTCAGTGAGGGCAGGCGTAGTGACGTCATCAATGCAATTGTCGCCCAATTGCAAGGTATACCGGGCATTAAGCTGATCGACTTTTACCCTAAAGGATTTTCAGCTGCTTGGGATACGGCGTTAAATAGTCAAAGCCGTTGTCGGTGACTACTATGGAATCGCCGACCCGCGCCCCGAATTTTCCTTCAATGGTTATACCGCCGTCCACCGCAAAGGTCATACCGGCTCGCAGAATGGTCTTGTCGCCGTCCTTAAATTCAGGACGCTCCAGGTAGGAATATCCCACGCCTCGTCCGGTGCGATAGCAGATGCCGAAACCCTCTGATTGGTACACTTCCAGCGAGGCGAAATGGACATCTTCGGCGCTGACCCCCGGTCGGATTGTCTCCAAAGCGGCAGCTTGGGCTTTGAGGGCGATTTCATAGATACGGGCATGTTCTTCGGATACGATCCCGACGAAGTATTCGCGGTCGAATCCCAATTTAATCTGCTTGAAGAGTGTAAACGGACAAAAACACATGTAGACCGGATCTCCTTTTTGAATGCGCCGTAAGGTGGGTCGGCGATGCACCATTGAGAGATCAGGACCGGATTGAAAGATTTGAAGATTGTGAATCATGGGCGATAACAGTCTGTCCGAATTTTCGTCCCCGATAAATTCCGCTGCCTTTCTTGTCCCGGCCGTGATCGCCGCCAATGATACTTCGTACTCCTGAACATCTTCGGCAATTGTATGGACCGCCGCTTCACACATGGCAACAGCAACCTGGCCGGCCTGGCGCATGGCATCAATTTCGGCGGGACTCTTCACCATGCGCATATGCGACAAAATTCCGGAGATATCCCTTAAGCCTGAATCGTGAAATTTAGATTTTATGTATTCAGCTACCATCGGGTGGGTTTTAGTGGGTTCGACTCCGACAATAATATTTTTTAACCCACTAAAAAAAATATCAAGCTGAGATTGCCATTCGCCGTCGATGCCGTCCGTCCATTGCCTGATGTCTTCAACCCAGGTCATGCCGGCCGCCATTTCCGCCTCCATGCCGGGAGTCACCAGCGTAGGGCTGCCGGATTGCGGAACCATAAGAATGGTCGGGCGGCCGAATTCCATACCGAGATAACCCCAAAAGCCCGTAAGATAAAAAATGTTGTCGGGATCATGGATAAGCGCCATGTCGATCTTTTCGTCGGCGATGCGCCTTTGAAATTCGAGTACCCGTTTGTCCAGGTTGTCTTGCATGTTAAGGGTTCCCCCGTGTGGAAGGTTTGAACAAATTTGATACATCTAAGATAGGGCGTCCAGGGCACGGCAGTCTTCAGCGGACCAGCCAAGTTTGATTTGTTGGCCTTTTTTTATGGAAAAATGACCATACGCATTGGGAACTTTGACGATAAAATCTTCATTGCCGCAAACACTCACCCGGGTGCGAATGTGATCACCGAGATAAATCAGCTCTTTCACGGTGCTCTCAAAAACATTTTCCAATTGTCCCTCGGTGGGATTGACCGTTACTCTTTCCGGACGAAGAGATAAGCTGGTTCGGTCACCGACGGCATCAATATTTACCCTAAGTGCCTTAACCGTTCCTCCGCCGGCGACCTCGACCATGCACCGGTCTCTCGCTGATTTCTATTATTCTTCCTGAAATTCTGTTGTTTTCGCCGATAAATTGCGCCACAAAAGCATTTTCCGGCTTTTCATAAAGCACGTCCGGTGTGGAGAGCTGTTGGATGATACCGTCATTGAATACGGCAATTCTGTTGGACATGGTCAATGCTTCGCTCTGATCGTGGGTGACATAGACGACGGTGACATTCAAATTTTCATGAAGGTGTTTGATTTCGTATTGCATTTGCTCGCGTAGATTTTTATCAAGCGCGCCCAGGGGTTCATCCATGAGCACGAGTTGCGGCTCAAATACAAGGGCCCGGGCCAAAGCAATACGCTGTTGCTGGCCGCCTGAAAGCTGGGCTGGAAACCTTCCACCGAAGCTCCCGAGTTCAACCATCTCCAGCACATTTGTGACCCGTTCTTTTATCTCACTTTTGGACTGTTTTCTGACCTGGAGGGGATATGCCAAATTTTCGCTGACCGTCATATGGGGAAACAGGGCATAATTCTGAAAAACCATGCCGATGTTGCGTTTGTGGGGGGGAATGTTTCCGATGGGTTGATCATCTAAATAAATTTCCCCGTGGGTTGGGACTTCGAACCCGGCCAGCATCATTAACATGGTTGTTTTGCCGGATCCGGAAGGTCCGAGCAAGGTCAGAAACTCTCCCTGGGAAATTTCAAGGTTTAAATCCTTAATAACCAGGGTTTCGCCGTCAAAACTTTTTTCGATATGTTCGAAACAGACCAGCGGTTTGGGATTTTCAACTTCGGTTATTGTCATATAGGTGTTCCTTTATGTCGGTCTGATGCCCCGCAACCGCTCCGAACGCCGGCGCAGCAATTCCACGGTGGCCAGCAGCATAACCGATACGGTGATAAGGATGGTTGCCACCGCCAAGATGGTGGGGCTGATCTGCTCGCGGATGCCGACCCACATTTGGCGTGGAATCGTGCGTTGCTCAAAGCCGGATAAAAATAAAACCACCACAATTTCATCAAAAGAGGTCACAAAGGCAAATAGCGCCCCGGAGATCACGCCCGGCAGAATTAACGGCATAATCACTTTGCGAAAGGTCAGGACCGGATGTGCGCCTAAACTGGCCGAGGCCCGGATCAGATTTTGATCAAATCCGATCAATGTTGCCGTCACGGTGATAATGACAAACGGGATGCCAAGGGCGGTATGGGCGATGATCAGGCCTGGAAATGTTTGAGCCAATCCGATCTTGGAATAGAAAAAAAACATACCGGCCGCTGAAATTATCAGCGGCACGATCATCGGAGAAATCAGAATACCCATTAATGGGACCCGGAAAGGGGTCTGGGGTCGGCTCAATCCCAGGGCGGCGAGGGTACCGAGGCCTGTTGCCAGAATCGTTGCAAATACGGCAATGATGACACTGTTTTTTATGGACATAATCCACTGCGGATTGTCGACGATGTCCTGATACCAGCGCATCGAAAAGGCATCGGGGTCCAGGGTCAGCATTCCATGGGTAAAGGTGAAATAGGGCTCCGCGTTGAAGGACAGCGGGATCAGGACCACAATGGGGGCGATGAGAAAAAATAAAATACACCCGCAAATCACCCTGAACAGGTAATACCATATTGTTTCGAGTCGACCTGCGTATGTAGGAAGAGACATTTTAATAATCCGTTATCTGTTAGCTTATTTCCATTTCCTGTTACGAATTTGTTCGTACACCCTTTAAATTAATAATCCGTGTTTATCTGTGCAAATCCGTGTCCTAATGCTTTCAGCCAAGTTTCATGTTTTCGATCCCAACGATTCGATTGTATATCCAATAGACGGCTAATACGCCTGCAAGCAGAATCGCACCCATGGCAGCCGCAAGACCCCAGTTCAAAGTTTTACTCATGTGCAGGGCAATGAAATTGCCGATCAGCTGACCGGAAGCTCCCCCCACCAGCGCTGGTGTAATATAGTAGCCGATGGCCAGAATGAAAACCAAAATGGAGCCGGCCCCAATGCCGGGCACCGTCAGGGGTAAATAGATCTGTCGGAAAGCTCGAAAGGGATTGGCGCCAAGAGACCGGGCGGCCCTCACATAATAGGGTGAAATCGTCTTCATGACACTGTAAAGGGGTAGAATCATAAACGGAAGGAGTATGTGGCTCATGGCGACCAAGGTTCCGCTCATATTGTAAACCATGCGAATGCGATGCTCATCGGAGATGATACCGAGCCAGACCATGATATCGTTCAGAACGCCCTGCTTTTGCAAAAGAACAATCCAACTGGTTAATCGTACCAGTAGAGATGTCCAGAAAGGCAATAGAACGCAAATTAACAGTAGATTGCTCATTTTAACCGGCAGGGTTGACAGAAAATAGGAGACCGGATACCCCAGTAACAGACACAACACCGTCACCGCCAAGCTGACCCATATCGTACGAATCCACATGATGGTATGGACTTGCTGGACTTCCGGCTGTGCGATGATGTTCCCGTCCGCATCGTATTTCAAATCGAAAGCGGAGAGATAATGTGTGAAAGTAAACCGCTGGCCCGTGCGCTTGATGACCGCCCAGACTTCACGATCGTACCAGCGTTTATCAATTTCAATCATTTTTTCTTTATACGGCCCATCTTTAATTCTGGCGACCTTGCGAGCTGTTTTTTGGACCAGACTTCTCATGCCCGATTTTTCATAATTCATCAACAAAGATACTTTGCCAAGCGTCCTTTGTTTTCTTAAAAGAACCATTTCTTGCGCTAATTCATGGTAGGCGGGTTCACCGGGCAGACCGGTTCCATCCCAGTCCTCGAGGGCCTTGATTGTTTTGGGCAATAGATCGGCGACTTCCGGTGCATAAGCACTGCGGATTAACATATCTGCAATCGGAATCAGAAAAGCTACTAGAATGAATATGAGGGTTGGGACGATAAATAAAAAGGACCTGATCTTTTGCGTGCGCTCCGCTCGGCGCAGGCTGACCTTAAGCAGGGTGCCGTCGGCTGTTGTTAGTGGGGAATCTTGCACGGACATAGTGATAATGGATTCAACTGATTTGTGCCGGCAGTAGCAAAACCCGGCGGATTCCGTTGATTACCGCCGGCGAAGTTCAGAATTATTTGCGTCGAAATAAGATTTTGCTGATTAATAAGGGCGGGTTAGACTTCGCCGCCCTTATTAATCTGAATTATTTTTTAGTTATTTGGCCATCCAGGCGTTATACCGTTTATTGATTTCATCCTGGTTGTCGGCCCACCATTCATTGTCGGTTTCAAGCGCATTCTTGAAATTTTCCGGTGCGGTGGGCATATGCGGCGCCATTTGGACATCTGTGCCGTGAAAGGTTGAGATCAACGGCACGGAAGACTTGCGCACCGGACCATAGGAGATCCAGCTTGCCTGGTCGGCAAGCGGCTTGGTACTGGTAGCAAACTTAAGGAACTCCAGGGCTGTCGCTTTATTTTTCGTTCCTTTGGGAATCGTATAAAAATCCCAGTTGTAAACATGATGGTCCCAAATAATGACAAACGGCTTTTTTTCTGTCATCTGGGCGTTAAAAATACGACCGTTATAAGCCGTGGTCATAACCACTTCGCCGTCGGCCAGCATTTGCGGCGGCTGGGCCCCTGCTTCCCAGAAAATCAGGTTCTCTTTGATTGAATCAAGTTTTTTGAAGGCGCGTTCCAAACCGGCACTCGTCGACAGGGTTTTATAAACATCCTTAGGCGGCACGCCATCGGCCATGAGGGCAAATTCCATTGCGACAACCGGTCGTTTGCTGATGCCGCGCATACCCGGGAATTTTTTAATATCAAAAAAATCGGCCAGTTTGGTTGGTTTTTCCCCCGGGAATTTGGTCTCGTCATAGGCAACAATCGTCGTCCAAACAATGGTTGCGACGCCGCATTCGTGCAGGGCGCCGGGGATGAAATCCTTCTCGGCCGGTGTTCCATCCGGTGCCGCAGGCAGAGAGGACCAGTCAATCGGCTCGAGCAGACCTTCATCACAGGCGCCAGTGACATCCTGTTTCTCCAAGTCGACCACATCCCAGGTCACGTTGCCGGCCTGCACCTGGGCCCTGAGCTCAGCCAGGCCGCCATTGTAAACTTCAGCATTCACCGTGACACCGGTCTTGGCTGCAAACGGTTTCTGGTAGGCCTCGATCTGGCTTTGTGAGAACGCCCCCCCGAACGATGTCACGGTGATACTTTCGGCTGCGAGTGCGGCCATGCAAGGAACCAGAACAGCGATTGCCAGCAGCGCAACAACAGATTTTAATGATTTCATAATGCCTCCTTTTAAAGAAAAATAGTGGTTGAATAGCACTTATTCCCAGATGAATGAGTGTAATAATCTGATTTGGTTACATCAATTAGGACGGTTTGTAAAGAATAAACTTTCAGATTTTTAACACCGGGGCTGAATAAAGTTCCGGGCGACGGTCCGCCAGGACAGGATTTTCTTCGCTTACCGCTGTAATGACCGAAGGATCAACATTTGCAAAAAAGACACCCTCTTCATTGGGGCCCATCTCCAATAATGGATGTCCATCCGGACCGATAATGGAGCTGAGGCCACAATACGCCAATTCCCTTTCCGTGCCGATCCGATTAACATAGGCGACAAAGACCTGACTTTCGTAGGCACGCGCCGGAACAACCGTTTCGGCAATCCGGCAATAGGGTTTCATCAAGGCGGTGGGCACTGCAATCAACTGTGCACCGGCCTTGGCGAGCGCCCAGACCGCCTCGGGAAATTCGACATCATAGCATATTAATATTCCGATATTCAGACCTTCAAGTTCGGTAATGACCAGCGTATTTCCCGGTTTGAAAAATCTTTTTTCATAGCTGCCGAAAAGGTGGGTTTTGCGGTAGTTGGCACGAGAATTTCCATTTCGGTCTATAAGTAAGGCAGAATTGTAGACATCCGTATTAACTCGCTCCGGATAGCCATATAGTATGGCAATATTCGTTTTCCGCGCGATTTGTGCAGCTTTTTGACAGGCCGGACCATTTGCCTGCTCTGCCAACTTTTGAACCGTTTTACCGATGTTATAGCCGGAGAGAAATAATTCCGGGAAGATGATCAGGTCGGCGTCTTGCTCGGCGGCTGAGAAAGCTTTGCAATGAATAATTTCCAAGTTTTCATCAATGCTAGCGGGCTTGCCTGTCCCTTGATATAGTGCGATTTTCATTTGAAGACAAAAACCTTTCGATACATAAATGCTGTGCAACAGCATTTATTTTTGCTCTGGATTCATCGCACCAAGCAGTTTCGGCAAGTCACCGAAGCGTCCGATCAGCCCGAAAATGATGGCAGCCAGCAATACAAAAACGACCGCGACTGAAGCCATCACCGGCGTGTACCCATAGCGCAAAGAGTTGAATATTTTAATCGGAAGGGTTTCGACGGTAAAACCGGACACCATGTAAGCCACGATATACTCATTCAGGCTTAAGACGAAAGCGAAGGCAAAGCCGGATATCATATAGGGCCGAATCATGGGGAAAATAACCGTTTTGAAAACAGTCCGCGGGTCGGCACCCATGGTCTCCGCCGCTTCGATGATTTCATGATCGATGGATTCAAATCCCAAAGAAATGGTCACCAGCGGCAGGGTCACAAAAAAAATGGCATGGGAGATCATGGTAGCGCCCATCTTCCCGTAGAAACCGATCGTTACCCAAAAAGAAAGAAAACCCAGCGCAGTAATCACCGGCGGCAGGATGAAGGGCGAGATACCGAGGGTAAAAAGCGCCCGGGCATAGAAAACACGATAGCGCCACAAAAAATAGGCCAGCGGCAAGGCAATGGACAGCGCAAGGAAACTGGAAGTGAAAGCGATGGTCAAGCTGTTTTGCACCGGAATCAGCCAGCTGCTTTCGGTCAAAAGCTCCTTATACCAGCGCAGAGACATCCCTTCCGGTGGGAAAAACAGACGCTTTTTAGCATTTAAGGATACGCCTGTGACGACGATCAGCGGCCCGCTCAGCAAGACTAAGATTAGGCTGAGAAATATGTTGCGAAATGTTTTGCTCATTCTATTTCAAACCAGCGGTAAAGCGAGTTATTAGATATTTGTTAATAGTTAATAACTTATGACTTATAACTGACGGCTATCCGTCTAACGCCGATTATTCTATTGGGTTTTCATTTTTTCCCTTGCCGATCGCCATTGTGAGCACAACCAGCAAGAGGCTAATGAACATGAAAAATATTGCCATGGATGCCGCCATCGGCATATTGGTCTGATAGATGGCCTGGTCCGTAATCAAGACCGACAGGGTCCAATGTTGCGGACGACCCAGAATTTGTGGCAGCAGGTAAACCCCGAGGGTGAATACAAACACCATTACAAAAGCGGCCACAATGGCGTTTCGCATCGAACCGACAATGACCGTAAAAAAAGTACGCAGCGGGGAAGCTCCTAAGGTCTGAGAGGCTTCCGGCAGGGCCGGATCCAGTCTTGACAGGGGCGGGTATAAAACCAGGACGGTATAAGGAAAGGCCAGATAGCAGATTCCAAAGAGCAGTGCTGCAAATCCCGGATACCAAGCCTTGGGTTGTTCCATCAGGCCCAACCAAACCAAGAGATTTGACACACCGGCCGTTCGCGAAAGTAACAAAGACCAGGCAAAGCCGATGATAACCTCCGACAGCGATAACACCGACATTAGAAAGACCAGCCAGATCACCTGGGTTCGCCGTCGCATGCGGGTAACAAAATAGGTAAAAGGAAACCCAATGGAAACACACACAGCAGCTGAAAGGCCGGCAATCATAAGGGAAAACAGCAGGGTGCGCCCGAAAAGAGCTGTATAGAGATTTTTATAATTCGTGATCTCAAAACCGGGGATGTAAAAGCCACCGGGCTGCCGGTGGAAGAAACTGATGGCAACCATGATGCCGAAGGGTATGATGAAAAATATTCCCAGCATCAACGCCGGATAGGCCACCGGCAGGTGTGCGCTTATGCCTTTTGGTCGTTCACCGATCATGATTTCAGGACTATGCAGGAAGCCGGCGGCAGTATCGCGGTGGCTTCATCCCCTGGTTTGACATCCGGTCGTCCCTTGGGTGTCGATTGACTGATAATTTTAAGTCCGTTGCAGTCGAGATAGATCTCGACGTTGGAGCCCACATCCCGAATAAAGGAAACGATACCATGTAGGCGGTTGTCTCCGGTTTCAGCACCCGACACAACATGAATATCCTCGGGTCGCACCGAAACGGTCACTCCAGAACCGTTGGATATTTCCGCAGGAATTTTTTTTACTATCAGATGCTGCTCGCCGATTTTGACGCCGAGGGACCCATTGCGAGATCCTTGAAGTAGATTGCTGCTGCCGATAAAATCGGCCACAAACGTATCCGCCGGATGACGATAGATTTCAAGCGGAGCGCCCACCTGACGGACGCGATTGTCCGGCCCCATAACCACCACCATATCCGCCATGGTCATGGCTTCACGCTGATCATGGGTGACCAGGATAGTGGTCACGCCCAGCCGCTGTTGCAGCATGCGAAGTTCCAGCTGCATACTTTCCCGCAGCTTGGCATCCAGGGCGGACAGGGGCTCATCCAGCAGAAAAAGTCTCGGTTCGATGGCCAGGGCGCGGGCGATGGCGACCCGCTGGCGCTGGCCCCCCGACAACTGTGAAACGTGACGATCCGCAAAGCCGGATAATTGCACCAGATTCAGCAGCTCAACGGCTCGCTCTCGTCGCCGGTCTTTATTGATATGCCGCACCCTGAGGCTGTAGGTCACATTTTCACCCACGGATAAATGGGGAAACAAGGCCAGGGACTGGAAAACCATGCCGAAATTGCGCTTGTGGGCCGGCTGCCGGGTGATGCTTTCTCCATCCAGCAGAATATGTCCCCGGGTGGGAGCTTCTAATCCGGCGATGAGCCGCAGAAGGGTTGTTTTGCCGCATCCCGATGGGCCGAGGAAACACACAAATCGACCGTGAGGCAGGTTTAGATTTACCTCCCGGGCGGCCACTACCGAGCCGAAGCGTTTATGGACATCTTCTAACGTTAAGCCGGCCATGGGTTTGGACCACTCAATAGTTAAGTAGTATGGTTGGTTGATTGGTTGATTAGTTGATTGGTTAAATTGTTGTAAATATGGATTTATGCCATATTCGCAAAATTATTGGTCACTTCATGTGTTAACAATCGTAACGTTCTAAAATTATGACTATAATTTGCCTAATCAACCAGTAAACTATTCAACGAGGTCTGAACTTATATTTTAATAAGAGCAAAGGCCGGAGCCGATCAGCGGCTCCGACCGCAGAATACGAATATTTTATTATTCAGTTACCATTTCAGTCCATTTTTGATTGACCCAGTCACTGAGTTCACCCGCATACAGGTCGTAGCGCGGGATAATGGGAGGGATATCACTCGAAACGGATGAAAATTCCGCATCCGTGAGACCGCTGACATCCCGCCTCACCGTCGGCGCCGTGCCGACTTTGAGCGACAGTTTGGCTTGAATTTGCGGCTGGCACATGTAATTGATAAAAATGTGGGCCTCCTTGCTCATCTTGCTGGCCTTGGACACAGCCCATGAGCCGGAATCCAGCACCCCGCCTTCTTTGGGGAAGGTGGAGCGCACCGGGTGGCCATCAGCTGCTGCCAGACCGGCCACATCGTGATAGTATTGTCCCATGGGAATTTCCCCGGATTGCAGGGCCTGTTGAAACTGGCCTTCGTCCCGGTACCACAGTTTCACGTTGGGTTTAATTTCAGCCAGTTTATCCAGGACTTTGAGAATGCCTTCCTTGGAATTCAACACATCGTAGCCGCCGAAGAAAGTTTTGGCTGTAATTTCCAGCAGAAATGAATTGGATGCCAGGGCCAGCAGTCCCAATTTGTCCTTTTTGTCCGGCTGCCACATATCCGCCCAGGAGGTCGGTGCAGTTTTGAATGCTTTGGTGTTGGACACCAGGGTGATATACCACGAGACCGCCCCGATTCCATCGACCCGGCCATCCGGATACTTGTGAACATGTTGCGGCAGCAGAAATTTGTGATTCGGAATTTGATTGAGGTCCAGCGGCATCCAGAGCTCGGTTCGTTGGCCCCTCAGCATGGTTACCTGTGCCATCATGGAAACATCCGCCGGGGCCACACCGGCTTTAGCCGCCTGCTCCAACTGCACCAGCCAGGCTTCGCCGGTAGGCTCAGCAACCGATTCGACTTTGATACCCGTCTCTTTGGTAAAGTCCGGGAATATGTGCTTGTCGAAAGAATCTTTAAAATAGCCGCCGTAAGCGCCTACTTTGAGTGTGTTTTCAGCAAAGACCGGCGCGGACCCAAAAAATAATAGCATCACACCCACAGCCACCAAGATCAGACTTACCACATTTTTTCTACCCTTCATGTTAACCTCCTTTTTTTAAAGTGCCGGTATGGCAAGTTTAAAATTAGTACAATGAAATAAAAAGTAATATGGCAAAAGGAGAATATCTGTCAAGTTAATAAGATGGAAAAATCGTATTGACAAATATCAAGTCTCAAAATAGATTTCATTGCCAACGTTCCTACCAAAATAATCAAGGTGAAATTGTGTCGAACGATCTGGATTTAATTATCGAAGGCAACATCCTGACTATGTCCGGGGCCAAACCGCGAGTCGGGGCGGTGGGTGTGAGAGCCGGCTTGATAATCATGACCGGGACCCCCGCGGAAGTCGAGAATTATGCCGGCCAAAAAACCCGGATCATGAAATTAGCGGGTAAAACCATCACCCCCGGATTCATCGATACGCACGCGCACCCGGTTCAGGTTGGCAATGTATTGCTAAATGTGGATCTTGCAGCCGCCGGCTCCATCAGTGAAATTCTGGAAAAATTAGAGAAAAAAAAGGACCGCACGCCTGCCGTGGATAATATCCTGGGATTGAATTTTAACTATGACATTGTTAAGGTATCCAGGCCTGTATCAATCATCCCAACAAGCGCCAGAGAATTACCCTTTATGAAGCCCTGAAACTGTTCACCGTCAACGGTGCCCGAATTGGATTTGAAGAAGACCTGAAAGGGACGATTGAAACAGGCAAGTTGGCGGATTTTACGGTTCTTAGCGATGACCCGCATACCGTAAAGCCTGAGGAAGTCGGCGATATTAAGGTGGAGATGACGATCGTCGGCGGCAAAGTTGTTTATTCAGATTGAAGGTGGTTGTCAGCTCTGCTGCCGGCTGCCAAATTGATTGCCAAAAAACTGTGCCATTTTGGTATGGTTTCATACGAGCCATTAACCCCCAATCACCAAAACGAGAGGTGAACATGAGTGATAACATCAATATCCTGGATGAGAGGTCGCGACTTATCTTACACCGAACCGCCCGTGAAGATATTAAAAAGGGAATTACCGTCATGGCTAAGGGCGAGGGGGTTCGTCTGGTTGACAAAGAGGGGAAGCGCTACCTGGATATGGAAGCGGGGATAACTCGGCCCGTGCATGTCGGCTATGGCCGTCAGGAGATTGCCCGGGCGGCGTATGACCAAATGTGCACCCTGCACTATTTTTGTCCCGGCGGTTACGGCAATGAACCTGCCATGCAACTGGCGGACCGGTTGGCTGATATCACACCGGATGCCATCAATCGTTTTACTTTTGAGTGTTCCGGCTCCGAGGCGGTTGAATCCGCCATGAAACTGGCAAAGCATTACCACTACTTCAACGGCAATAAGGCCTGCTTTAAAGTTATTTCCAGAAAAGGGGCCTATCATGGCGTCAATGGATATGGGGTCAGGGCCCTTGGGACCGTAATGCCGATGCGGCAAATTATGGAACCTGTTGCGCCCGGTGCCGTATTTGTAGAATCCCCGTATTGTTATCGCTGTCCCTATGGGCTGGTTTACCCGGATTGTGATTTAAGGTGTGCCAGGGACATCGAACGTACGATAGAGTTTGAAGATCCTGAATTGATTTCCGCCTTTATCGGTGAACCGATTATGCAGGGTTTTGGGGCCTATGCACCCCCCCGGGAGTATTGGCCCATTGTGCGGGAGATCTGCAGCAAATATGATATCCTGCTCATTATCGACGAGGTTATCTGCGGCTTTGGCCGTACCGGGAAAATGTTCGGCGTCGATCATTTTGAGATTCAGCCGGACCTGCTGACCATGGCCAAAGGGCTTACCAGCGGATATGTTCCCCTGTCGGCGGTCGGCTGCGCCGACAAGGTGATGAAGCCCATTGAAAATTTTTTCCATCTGCATACCTATGGAAATCATCCCGTGGCTTGTGCCGCCGGGCTGAAAAACATCGAGATCATACAGAATGAAAATCTGGTCGAAAATTCCCGCGAAATGGGCAATTATTTTCTCGACGGCCTGAAAGCCCTGGAACGTCATCCGATTGTCGGCGAAGTCCGGGGGACGGGGCTCTGGCTGGGTCTGGATTTCACTTCCGACAAGAAGTCCCGCGCACCGTTCCCCATCAGCCGCATCAATAATATCATCGCGCGTGCCAAACAATACGGCGTTCTGTTTAAAACGATGGGCTCGGCACTTGAATTTGCGCCGCCGTTAATCATTTCCAAAGAAGACATAGATGAAGCTTTGGAGGTTCTGGAACGATGTATTTCTGAAGAAGAGAAGGAGATGGGGGTCTAAGGAAGTCGGAATTCGGATTGGGGAAATAATAGTCACACCACAGAGGCCACAGAGAGCACAGAGAGAAATGAAGCAGGATCCTTTTACAGGAAAAATCATTGGGTGTGCCATCGAGGTACATCGTGTCTTGGGACCCGGTTTGCTTGAATCGACCTATCAGCAGTGCTTTGCCCGTGAGCTTCACCTTAATGGATTTGCTTTTAAGCTGGAGCATCCTTTGCCGGTTGAATACAAGGGTGTCAGACTTGAGTGCGGATACCGTATAGATATCCTGGTCGAAGATCGGCTCATCATCGAACTAAAGGCAGTCGATAAAATCAAAGGTATTCATAAGGCCCAATTGTTAACGTATATGAAGTTGTGCAGTATCGACACTGGGTTGTTGATTAATTTCAATGTTCAAAGACTCAAGGATGGAATTCAAAGATTCAAAATATAATTCTCTGTGTCCTCTGTGCTCTCTGTGGTTTATCGATAAACAAAATGATTTCGTGTTTCGGGCTTCGAGTTTGCCGTCGGACATAGAATCCGGAATTTATTCAGCTTGTGATTTAGGTTTTATCTGTTACGGGAGAAGGAGCCCATGGAAGTCATCGATCTAACCCATACCATCCATGACGACATCCAGATTTTTCCGGGTGATCCGATACCCTCGATCCGCCGGAGCTTGACCCATGAGAAGGACTACTGCCACGTCGATCTTTTGAAATTGGGATCGCACACCGGGACTCACGTCGATGCCCCCTATCACTTCCTGAAAGACGGTCAAAGAATCGATGAGATAGCGGTTGAACGCTTCATCGGCCAGGGCATTCTGATCGATGTTTCGGACAAATCGGAAAGAGACCTGATTGACAGCGCCGATCTTGAACCTTTGGCATCCGAAATTAGAAAAGGGGATTTTGTGATCCTGAAAACCGGCTGGGATCGATACTTCGGGACAGCGCGTTATCTACAGCACCCTTATTTGAGCGTCGATGCCGGCGGGCTGTTGGTAAAACTGGGAGTTACCCTTGTCGGTATCGATGCCTTGAATGTTGACGCCTCATACCCGACAGTGATGGCTCCCGAATCACTTAAAGCAGACCGCAAAGAATCCGTGGATGATGGCTATCCGATCCATGATATCCTGCTGGGTAACGATATCCTGATTGTGGAGAATCTATGCAACCTGGATGCCGTTAAACAGCGTATGGGATTCTATTCGTTTTTGCCGCTCAAGCTGAAGGGTTCGGACGGCTCCCCCATCCGAGCCGTTTTTTATGGCGAGTGAAAACAAATATAAAATGTCAATTCCGGCTTGTCGGGTATGATAAAAGCCGGTAGATTTAACCCTACCGGGTGAGCAGCACAATATCCTGCGGTGCTGCCGATATAGTCAATGCATCACCGGCTTGCACGGTCTGATTTTGCGGCAGGCGAATGACCATGGATAGGTTCGATGTTGCATGGCGACCCAGACAGCGGTGATGGGTCCCGAAAAATGAGACCTCTTGCACTTGCAATTTCCCCAGCGGAACCCGGCCGTGGGATTCCCCATTTTCGGCGATGATTTGCTCCGGCCGGATAGACAATTCCACCTTTGCGCCTGGTTCGGCTGCACCGGTAATCTCGAGGAGACCGAAAACCGTATCGACTTTGATAATTTCACCCGAGCGTCCGGCAACAGTGCCTTCGAACATATTGCTTTCACCCATAAAGGTAGCCGTAAACCGAGTTTTGGGTTTCATGTAGACCCGCGCCGGCGGACCCACATCCTCGAGCTGTCCATTGTTCATGACCGCAACGACGTCCGCGATGCTCATGGCTTCTTCCTGATCGTGGGTCACATGCACGAAGGTGGTGCCCACCTTCTTCTGGATGTGCAACAGCTCCTGCTGCATCTGCCGCCTTAAGTTCAGGTCCAGGGCCCCGAGCGGCTCATCCAACAATAACACCTTGGGCGCCACCACCAGGGCCCGCGCCAGGGCGACCCTTTGTCGCTGGCCACCGGAGAGTTGATGGACCCGCCGGCTGCTCATACCGGACAACCCCACCATGTCGAGTGCATTTGCGACCCGGTCCAATCTTTCGGGTTTGGGAACTTTTTGCATGCGCAGGCCGAAACCGATATTGGATCCCACCGACATATGGGGAAACAGGGCATAGTCTTGGAACATTGAGGTTGTCGGCCGTTTGGCCGGCGGCAGGTAAGAGACATCCCGACCATCAATACGGACCTGACCTGAGCTGGGTTCGACAAAGCCTCCCAGGATATGCAGCAGGGTTGTCTTGCCGCTGCCGGAAGGGCCCACCAGTGCAAAAAACTGCCCCTGGTCTATGGTGAGATCGATCTGGCAAAGTGCGGTTGTCTTGCCGAATTGCTTTGACACACCTTTGATTTCTACCATTGGTTTCATTTGGATTTTCTCCGGCCAAACACCATGATCTCCGTTGCAAATACCAGGATGATGGATACGAGGAAAACCACGCTGCCGACAGCGTTGGTCTTCGGGTTCAGGCCGCTTCGCAGCAGACTCCAGATTTCCACCGGCAGGGTCACATCAAAGCGGCTTACCAGCAGGGCAATAATAAACTCATCCCAGGACAGGGTGAATGAAAGGAAAAATGATGCCATCAATGCCGGCCATAAAAGCGGTAGGGTTATCATCACCAGGACTTGCCATTCAGCAGCTCCCAAATCCCTGGCCGCACGTTCAAGGTTGGCATGATGTTCACCCATCTGGCTGTAAATGATGGCAAATGCCAAGGGCAGATTGATCACAACATGCCCGATGATAACCGCCAGCAGCGATTTTGGAATTCCCATGGTTTTGAACGTAACCAACAGGCCCATGCCGATGATAAGATACGACACACTGAGGGGCGCCACCAGCAACCATCGAATTGCCCCGGAGGCGCGCACCGGATAGCGGGCCAGGCCGTAGGCTGCCAGAAAACCTAAAAAACAGGACAGCGCGGCGGAGACCACGCCGACCATCAAAGAGTTCCATAAGGCTTCCATGATCCGAAAGTCGCTGAATATGGCGTAATACCACCTCAGGGAAGGCCCCTGAAAGGGTGGGACCGGCAGCCGGGAATCTTGAAATGAAAACAGCACCAAAACCGCCACCGGCATAAATATGAACAAATAGACCAGGGCGACATAAACGGCCGCGGGCAGATTTTTGAACGTATTTCGCAATAAGTTTTTAAGCATTACAATCTTTCAATTTTTAGCCAGCGGGAAAACAATAGAAAAATTATGGAGATGACCACCATCAACACCAGGCTCATGGCGGAAGCCATGGGGAAGTCGGCCTGACGCTGTATCTGCAGCATAATGGCCTGGGGCAGTAGGACCTCCCGTAAGCCGCCTAGAATCTGCGGCGTAATATAATCTCCCAGGGTCAGTACGATGGTCAGAAAAGCCCCCACCATGACACCGGGTATGCTCAAGGGCAGGGTGATTCGCCAGAAAGTCTGCCAGCGCGAAGCACCGAGATCGGCCGCTGCCTTGCGGTAATTGGGCGGTATTTGCACCAGATTGGCAAAGATCGTCAGGGTTAACAACATGGTGAAAAAATGGACAAATCCGATAACAGTGGCCGTGCGGCTGTTGGCCAGCGAGATCGGACCTGCCACAATTCCCAGCCATTGCAACACATTGCTGATAACGCCGTTGTTGGAAAGTACCAGCAACCAGCTGTAGGAGCGCACTACATAGGATGTCCAGAAGGGCAGAATCGCCATCATCAGGGCAATTCGTTGCCATCTGGCCGGCACCCGGTAGGCCAGGATATATGCCAGCGGATAGGCCAATAAAATACTGATGACGGTTGTAATCAGGGTGACTTCAACGGAGTTAACCAGCGCGTTGAGGTGGTGGGGTTTGGAAAAAAAGGCGGCATAGTTGCTGAAAGACAGATCCGTAACAATCCGCCCGCCGACCCGCTGAAACATGCTGTAAGCTGCCATGATCAACAGCGGTACCGTAAAGAAGGCGACTGTCCATAAAAGGCCGGGGCCGATAAAGCCCCAGCCTTTCCATTTCACGTTTGTTGGCGCCATGACTTGAATTGCGATTAATGCTGCAGAAATTCGGTCCAAACATCCAGCATGGCCTTGTCAAATGCTTCATCGGGCCGGAGGTAAAAATACGAATTGGACAGAAACTTGGGCTGTTCATCCCAGCGCAGAATTTTTTTCTGTTCGGGTGTCAGAACTGCTTTTGAGTTGGCAGGCATGGCCCAGTAGCAGGAGGAGGTGGCCAGACGGCCCTGACCTTCCTGGCTGAGAATATATTGAACAAATTTAAGCGCCAGGTCCTTCTTCTTGGAAGCTGAGAATATCCCGATGGCCTGCTGCCAGCGCACACCCCCTTGATCCGGCAATACCCAATCCAACGCCGGGTTCTCTTTGTGTAATACCGACACGGAAAATTCACCGCCACCGGCAATGATGTCGACCTCGCCGGTCGCCAGGGCTGTTTGAACCTGGACGACATCCCCCACCAGGGCCGAGAACTCTTTCATTATAAATAGTTTTTCCTTAATCGCCGGCAGATGTGATTCGTTCAGCTCGGACGGCTTAATACCCAAGCCGATGGCCACCATTTCAATGACGGGGATGTAATAATCATACACCGCAATGCGGCCCTTGTATTTAGGGTTCCAGAGCACGGCCGCATCGCGCATGTCGGCCGGGTCTGCTTTTTTGTTGTTATAGGCAATGGTGTTGTAACCGAATTTTTCCGGCACGGCATACAGTTTGCCGTCGACATTGTGAAGTTCGGGCGTGCGGATTTCAGGGAAAATATCGTCCCAGGGAAAGTCCTTTGTATCTAATGGCTCCAGCAAACCGAGCTTTACCACCCGTTTGACATCGATGCTGTCCACCACAAAAACATCCCAATCCCCCGGTTGAGATTGTTCGAGCAGCGCCAGGGCCACGCCGGTGCCGTCATACTCCTTCAGGTTAATGCGTACGTTGTGTTTCTCTTCAAATGGCCGCAGCAGGGCGGGGTCTGTGTGGTCGCACCAGGTCAGGACATTGAGTTCATTGTCGGCGGATAGAACGGGATTGCCGGCAACAATAGTCCCCAAAGCGATTATCACCGATACCATTAATAACTTTTACCTTTGTGCTCATTTTATTCGTTGTCATATTCTCCCTCCTTTTGATTGATGTAGAGGGATACTCTCAAAATAGTTATGGGGTGTCAATTGAGAAAATATACACCCAAAAAAGAATCGATATATTATCAAAAGTAAAGGCCGCTCAATTACGCAAGCTGATAGCGGATATGTACGGGGAATAACCTTTTGAATGACAGGATTAGAAAAAAATCGCCACGGCCTAGCTGTCTGCCGAAGCTCCATGTTGGCCTCTCAGATCCAGTTTCCAATAAACGACACCCGATAGCGGATTGTCATAATAGGGTTCCGTAAGGACGAAACCCAGTGATTTGTAAAGAGTTATGGCGGCTTCTAGCCGATCGAGTGTATCAAGGACCAGGGTAGAATAGCCAATACGAACGGCTTCCTGAATAAGCCGTCTCGCAATTTGTTTCCCGACGCCCACCCCTCTGGCTTCGGGGCAAACATAGAGTCGCTTCATCTCGCAAGTGCGGTCTTGGATCGAGCCCAGGTTGCGCAATGCACCACACCCGATAGCTTTTTGTCCATCCATGGCGAGAAGGAGCATACCGGACGGGGGAGCATACTTGCCGGGAAGATTTGTCAGCTCTTGTTCAAACTGCTGGAAACATAGATCGACATTAAGAAAAGCTTCGTATTCCCGGAAAAGCCTCCTGACTTCATCAACCTCTTTTAATGTTTTTACGTAAATGATCTCCATGTGACAACCGATGGATACTGTGCGGGCCAGTCTGGCTTTTTGGGAAATAAGCCGCCATTGATGGCCCCAGCTGGAGCACCCGGTTTTACATCCGTTTCAGCGGTGGTTACAAGTATATAGTCACCCATTTCCTCTCCAAAAACTGTGTCTTCCAGCCGAAGGCTGATTCATAAAATTTGGCTGTTCGGTTTCGGTTCTCATATGGCAACTCAAAGTGAACTGCGGGACT
Source organism: uncultured delta proteobacterium (assembly GCA_963723215.1). Lineage (GTDB taxonomy): Bacteria > Desulfobacterota > Desulfobacteria > Desulfobacterales > JAFDCJ01 > JAFDCJ01. Next base: position 121,839 of record CAVRQG010000015.1, on the reverse strand, counting down.
TCATAGGGTTTCCTCCGTTTAAGTCTGTGGATAATCTTCTAACGTGAAAGTGAACAGCCGCCCACCTGCCATCTAAAAATATATAGTCGTCAGAATTACAGGAAAACGGTTATCGAAAAAGCGGCATCAATCTTGCGGTCTGCTCAACTGCTTTGTTCTGCCAATCTTAATTGGCTACCAAGAACTTCGAACATTTTCATAAGAAAGAATTTTTTCATCTTTGGTCAATATCGTGGCATTTTCTTCCCTTGCCGTTGCCACAATTATTTGGTCAGCCGGATCATTATGGAAAGGTTGCGGCAGCACAGTTGAGCGGTATGATAAAATAGGAGAAAGGGGAACCAATCTTAATCTTGGCATATCAAGGGCAGTATTTATCCAATCCTCCGGTGCACATAAAATTCCTATTTTCTTTCTTTCAAGGAGTTTGCTGAATTCCCATGGCGAAATTGCTGACAATAGTAACTCATCATACATCTCAGCATTGCCAATTAATCCTCTAACCCTTTGTGACAATTTCTGGGGATTCATGTTCCACCAGATCCAGGTATGTGTATCAAGCAGATATATCATTTGCAGGCATCCCACATTTCCTCGCCCAATGGTGAAATTACATCTTTCTCAAAAACAAGAGTGTCAGAAAGCCTGCCCGGCTTGGGGTTTAAGTCAGAAGTGCGATACGGTGATATTTGGGCTAATGGCTTCCCCCGTTTTGTTATGACAATTATTTCGTGGGTTTTTGCAACTTGGTCCAAAATTTTTAAAGCATGTGACTTAAATTTGCTGATTCCCATGGTTTTCATCGGGACACCTCCGTTAATAAGATATAGTAGTCAAATTAAATGGTCAAGTCAATGGCAAAAACGTGTATTTCAGTTGGCAGAACATTGATATCATATAGACTCAGTCTTCATTTCTTAAAATTAAAAAATCAAGCAGAAATGTTAGCCTCTTTTTTTCTTGACCCTCTGAAATACAAGGGATACACAGACTAATTGTGCTTTTTACCTGACCAATGAAATTTGAAAGGAATCCGCAGATGACCGAATACAAACCCATTACCCCCCAGCAGCTGCCAAAATTTGCCGGGATCAAAACCTATATGCGTCTGCCCCATCATCAAACTGTTACGGGGATTGATTTTGCCGTCGTGGGCGTTCCCTGGGACGGCGCCACCTCTTACCGGACCGGACAGAGATTGGGACCCGATGCCATCCGCAAGGTTTCAGTGACCTTGAGGCCCTATAACCTTGCACAGGATGTCGATATATTTAAGCATTGTTCCGGAGTGGACTACGGGGATCTATCGGTGGTCCCTGGTTACATAGAGGACACCTACGACAAAATAGAAACTGAGTTGTGTCCCCTAATTGAAGCCGGGGTGATTCCCGTCGCGCTGGGAGGCGACCACTCCATTTCCCTGCCCGAACTTCGAGCCATTGCCAAAACCCATGGCCCTGTCGCCTTGATTCATTTTGATTCGCATACCGACACCAACGATCAGTACTTCGGCAAACCCTACTATCACGGATCGCCTTTCCGCAGGGCCGTGGAAGAAAATTTACTGCTGGCTGGCAATTCGATTCAAATCGGTATGCGGGGGTCGGTGTATTCAAAAGATGCCTACGATGAGTCGATGTCGTTGGGTTTCAAAGTTGTTACGATGTCGGCTGTGCGCGCAATGGGCCTGACGAAGCTGATTGAAATTATCAAAGGCCGGGTCGGGTCAAGTAAAGTGTTCGTCACATTTGATATCGATGTCGTCGATCCCGCCTATGCACCCGGTACGGGGACCCCGGAGGTGGGTGGTTTTACAAGTGCGGAGGCCATTGACCTGGTACAGGGAATGAAAGGGCTGGATTTTATCGGATTTGACCTGGTTGAAGTTTTGCCTGACTATGATGTGGCGGAAATTACCGCGCTTCTGGGCGCCAACATCGTATACGAATTTTTATCCTTGATCGCATTGAATAAGCGGAACGTTAGAGGGATTGCCTAATTTGCCTAAACGGACTAAAATCCAGACCTTCTAATTAACTATAAACGGTTAACGCCAATTCTCAGAAATAGGGTATGAGGTCTGAATTGTAGATTCTGCTTATTTGTAATGGAATAAAAGGAAAGAAAATCGATAAAAATCCTTCATATAGCCATTCTTCAATCGTCATTTGCTCAAATGTCCAGCACCATGCCAACCTCGTCGCACTTGAAGTATTTCGGGCAGCGACTGCACTCGCCCCAAACTTTGGGCGGCAGATCATTCCTGGCCTGCCTTTTAAATCCGAGGCTCTTGAAAAAATTTTCCGTCAAGGTGAAGGTGAACAAATGCTTTAATCCCCAGCTGTCTGGCCTCTTCCTTCATAAATTCGATTAACTTGCTCCCCAAGCCTAAGTGCTGGTAGTCCGGATGTATCGCCAGCGCTCTGATCTCCCCAATGTCATCCCACAGCACATGCAGGCTGCCGCAGGCCACAATCAGGTGCAAAACTTCCCTGGTTTCGGTTAAACTGTAAACCGGAACGTTTCTGTCACTGGCGATGACGAAATCTCGGATATTTTCATATACATACTGTGGGCCTCGGGGCAGCATTAAATTCATGGCGGCAAAGCCATTCACCAGTTCGAGGATCTCTTCAACATCGCGTATTTGCGCTTTCTGAATAGATATGCGACTTTCATCCAGGGCGCTGAGCTTAACCGCTGTAAATTTGTTCTTGGTTTTTTTCTCATCAATTTTCGGGTCGGGCGGCGGTTCGACATAATTCATGGCTGTTTGCCTCTGCCAATCAATCTTAATTTTGCAATATTAGGCTCAAGTTTCCTGCCGGGCAGGCTCGTCTGACACGGGAGAGATTTCCCTTATCATTACAATTCCGATTGGGGTCAATAAGATACAGACGATTCCATGCTTTTTCAAGTTAAAAAATTGCGGATCTTAATCAATATAGGATTAAGTTTCAAACAGTTGTAACCTATGAAGCTTGAATTTGGACCCTTCCCCTTAGGTAAAACTTTCAAATGATACACCTAAATTAAAGCGCTCAAGGGTGCTGCCGAATGCGTCAATATTTTGAAAGAAAGATAAAAACATGCTATATAAACGCACATGAAGCTGAATTCCATCGTCCATCGCTATATTCTAAAGGAAATGCTCTCGCCCTTCAGTATTAATGTCATCGTATTCACTTTTTTATTTCTGATGACGGAATTAATTAAAATTACCAACTGGATCGTTAATTACAACCTCAGTATATTTTCCGTGTTGACACTTATCCTTTTTAGCATGCCCTGGTTTTTAATGTTCATCATCCCCATGTCGGTCATGTTGGCGGTGGTGTTGACCTTTTTACGGTTATCGGGCGACAATGAAATCGTAGCATTGAAGTCCTGCGGCATGAGTGTCTATGGGTTGCTTCCCCCTGTTTTGATTTTTAGTTTGGGCGGATGTCTCATCACCCTGTTTATGACCTTATACGGGGTACCGAAGTCCAAAGCCATGCTCGAAGACATGGCCCTTGAAATGGCAGCTTCCAATGTCGATATCGGTTTGAAGGAGCGAACTTTCAATGATGCGTTTAAAAACGTCATGATGTATGTTAACAAAATCGATTTAAATCAAAAAAAATTGATTGACCTTTTTATCGAGGACAAACGACAGCCGAACATCATCTCCACCGTAGTAGCACCGGAAGGGCGCATGTTCAGTGAACCCGGAAAATTCATCTTCCACCTGGTGCTGGCCAATGGAACCATTCATCAAACCAACCTCAAAGACCACTCGGCAAATTCCATTCGTTTTGACACCTATAAACTGAGTCTTGATTTGAAGAAAGAAATGGAAAAAGCGGAAGAAAGAGAGAAAGGCCGGGAGGAAATGAGTATTGCCGAGCTGAAGCAGTTTGTAAATCAGTCCACCGAAAAAGATAAGGATTATTATAAAGCCCAGATTGTCATGCATCGCCGATTTTCAATTCCCGTTGCCTGTCTGGCCCTGGGCCTTCTTGCGTTTCCTTTGGGCATTCAATCAAAATCAGGCAAACGGTCCTCCGGATTAATCCTTTGTCTTTTTTTCTTTTTACTCTATTATGTGTTGTTAACGGCAGGTTATACGATGGGCAAGAAAGGTATTTATCCCCCGGCCATTGGGATGTGGCTGCCGAATTTGACCATGGCGTCTATCGGCATGTATTTCCTTTTTCAAACCACGAAAGAACGAACGCTAAAAATTGAACGTCTTTTGCAGCACATTATGAAATTTTTCTCCAGACTGCGCTTTTTTAGACATATTCAATAGGAGATAGTTTGAGCGGTTCAGAGGTTCAAAGTTCAAGGGTTGGATATCCCGGAAAGCTGAACCTACCTGTGAACGCTTTCAACATACTTTCATGTCCACCATTGACCGGTATCTAACAAAGGAAATTTTTAAACACTTCGCAATCGTTTTGATGGCGGCCATTGGTATCTATCTATCTGTTGATTTTTTTGAAAACGCAGATAAATTTATCAACGCCGGCCTTCCGGTTTCCCGGATACTTCTATTCTTTCAACTTAAATTGCCGCTGATGGCCGCTCAGATCACACCGGTGGGCATCCTGCTGGCTGTTCTGATTACTTTTGGTTTGATGAATAAAAACAATGAGATCATTGCCCTTAAAAGTGGCGGTATGAGTGTCTACCATTTTTTGAGACCCATCCTGATCCTGGGGCTCCTATTATCGGTCGGTCTATTTTTTTTATCAGAAACGGTGGTGCCGATTACTATCGGCAAATCCAATGAGATTTGGCGCAGGGAAGTAAAAAAATACACGCTAACCTCCACCCGGAAAAATATCTGGTTCAAAGGACATCAGTCCATATCGCATATTACTTATTTTAATCCCAAGGATCAAACCATATCGGGCATCACCCTCAATTATTTTGATCGGCAGTTCAGGCTCACGCGGCGGGTTGATGCCGCCAAAGGCAGATTCAAAGAGGGACGGTGGGTGCTTTTTGATACCATGGAACAGGTATTGAATGAAAAGACCGGATCTTATGATGTGGAAGTCCAAAGCGAAAAGATTGAAAATATCGATTTTTTGCCGGAAGACCTGAAACGGGTTGCGAAAAAGTCGGAAGAAATGAGTTTTCAGGAACTTTATTGGTATGTTCAGGACATTGAATCGGAAGGTTACGATGCCACACCCTATCGGGTCGACTTTCATAGCAAATTCGCCATGCCGGCGGCCTGCCTCATCTTGTGTGTTATCGGTACGGGCATAGCACTCAGAAAAAACGCTCGTCACGGCCTTTCGGTAACGATTATCTACGGAATTACGGTGGTTTTTCTCTTTTGGGTCTGTCAGAGTTTTTGCCTGTCCCTGGGGTACGGCGGAATACTATCCCCGTTCATTGCGGCCTGGATCTCTAATTTTATATTTTCATGTTTTGCCGGTTTTAATCTTTTAAGTGCGGAATAGGAACTGTCCCGGACGAGCCGGGATTGAAAATCGATGATTGTAAATTGAATATTTGTGGATGTCGCTTCGCTTCGTACTTTTAAATTGTAAAGACCTCCTTATCGGTATAATATTTACAAGGTACTGGAAATAATCCTATATAATTTTTGCCACTAAATGCACATAAGTAACAACTCAGGGCCTAAGGTTTTCCCAACAGTTCCGAATGTCTTTTTAGCATTTCGATGACGAATCTGCTTGTATCTGCAGGCGGAAGTTGATATTGAGGACGCTGATCGATCGACGATTGATGATTGGCTGCTAGTATTAAGCAAAAACCTGATTTTAAAAAGATAGAATTCCACAAATCTTCAATTTCCTATAAACAATATTCAATCTATTTAAGGAGGTAACATGCCAGATATTTTGGAGATTATAAACGCCAGAGACCCGCATGAAAGAGAATTTCATCAAGCGGTCAGTGAAGTTATGGAATCCGTCAAGCCGGTTTTGGACCAAAACCCGATTTATCGTCAGGCCAAGATTCCCCAGAGACTGGTTGAGCCGGAACGGGTCATCATGTTCCGGGTTCCCTGGGCGGACGATCAGGGAAATGTTCAGGTAAACCGGGGTTTTCGAATCGAAATGAACAGTGCGCTGGGGCCTTACAAGGGTGGCCTGCGGTTCCATCCGTCGGTCAATCTGGGTATCCTCAAATTTCTGGCCTTTGAGCAGGTCTTTAAAAATGCACTGACGACCTTGCCCATGGGCGGCGGAAAAGGTGGTTCCGATTTTGATCCTAAAGGAAAATCAGATCAATGAAGTGATGCGGTTTTGCCAGAGTTTCATGAGTGAGCTGTCCCGCCATATCGGTCCGAACACGGACGTACCTGCCGGGGATATTGGGGTCGGGGCCAGAGAAATAGGGTATCTTTTCGGCATGTATAAAAAACTTCGCAATGAATTTACCGGTGTTTTGACCGGAAAGGGACTGAACTGGGGCGGCAGCCTGATCCGGCCGGAAGCCACCGGTTACGGTTCCGTTTATTTTGCCGCTGAAATGCTGGCTACCCGAAGCCAAAGCCTGGAAGGAAAAACCTGTCTGGTCTCAGGCTCCGGCAACGTGGCCCAATTCACCACGGAAAAGCTCATCGAGTTAGGCGCCAAGGTGATCACATTATCGGACTCCTCAGGTTATATTTACGATGAAGGTGGCATTGACCGGAAAAAGCTCGATTATATCAAAATTCTTAAAAATGTCCGCAGGGGGCGCATCGAAGAATATGCCGATAAGTTTTCTTCTGCGGCATACACTGCGGTGGATCCGGCTCTTGACTATAATCCTTTGTGGAACCACAAAGCTGACTGCGCTTTTCCCAGTGCCACCCAGAATGAAATAAACGAAAAAGATGCCCAGAATCTGATTGACAATGGTGTGATCCTGGTTTCTGAAGGTGCGAACATGCCAACGGAACCCGGGGGCATTACTCTTTTCAAGGAGCATAAAATCCTGTATGGACCCGGCAAGGCGGCCAATGCCGGAGGCGTTTCGGTTTCCGGGCTCGAGATGACTCAAAACAGCATGCGGTTGGCCTGGACGCGCGAAGAGGTGGATGAGCGGCTGAAACTCATTATGAAAACCATTCATAGCACCTGTATGGCCGCCGCCGAACAATTCGGCGTGGCGGGCGATTATGAAGCAGGAGCGAATATCGCCGGATTTGTAAAAGTGGTGGATGCGATGCTGGATCAGGGTCTCGTGTGAAACTAAATTGAATGACGATTGACGAATGACGAATTGTGGACGTCGCTTCGCTCAGCCTTTTTAAAACAGACAGCATACCTTCCTTCGGCATTCATTTTTCGATGTTCATCTTTCACAGCCTACGGGAGATTACCCTCGTAATATTGAGGTAATACCTGATCCATGTTTAACACACTGATCATCTTTATAGCGGTCACCTTACTTGCCGGGCTCCTTTATTTTGAAAAAACTGGAAATCAGAAAAGAAAACTGCCCGCTAAGACGATACTTTCGTGCCTGTTTATTTTCACCGCCGTGGTCCAATCCCATCCGACTCCCGGATATTTTTATATGCTGCTGATTGGGCTGGTTTTCTGCCTGGTCGGAGATGTTTTCCTGGCCCTGCCGCGGGAAAAGATGTTTCTTTTCGGTCTGGTATCTTTCCTGCTGGGTCATGTTTTTTTCATAAAGATGGAATTTAAAAACCGCCTCCTTGGTCTGCCTCTTTATTATTCAGGGCAATTTCTGCTGGCTTTTTCGGTGGGGGCCGTTAGCTAGATGCTTTTACCCTACTTTAACTTTAAGGAAAATCCTTTTAACCTTACCATTGGCCTGGCTTATCTTTATCTGGGCCGCCATCACGAAGAGGCCAATGCACACCTGACTTACGCGGTCTCGGAAGGCGAAGGATTTATTGTCATCACCGGAGAACGCGGTGTCGGAAAAACAACCGTATGTCGAAGTTTTCTTGAAGGTCTGGATACCAATGTTGAAACCGCTTATATCGACAGATCAACTTCCGACCCGCAAAAACTGTTGTTGTACATTAACGCTGAATTCAAGATTCGGTCCGACGCAGAAGGGATTAAGGATCTTGCCGATGCGCTCAATGAATTTCTCATCCAGAAAAAGCTTGAGGGTAATAAAGTAGCTGTTTTCATTGATGATGCGCATAAACTGAATAGCGATGTTCTTGAGCAGGTTCGACTGATATCCAATCTGGAAACGTCAAAAGATAAATTGCTCCAGATCGTGCTCATCGGCGAGCCAACGCTTTCTGAAATGCTCAATTCAAATGAACTGCGTCAGATCGGGCAGCGCGTTTCGGTCGGATACTGTATCGGTCCGCTCACCTATGATGAAACTGTTGGTTACATCCATCATCGTCTCACCATTGCCTCCAAGGGACCGCCGATAAGGTTCGACCCGAAAGCTGTCCGCCAAATTTTCAAATACTCCCGCGGAATACCTCGAAATATCAACGTCGCCTGCAATCAGGCTCTCGAAATTGCTTATAAACGAAAACGCAAATATATTGATACCGACCTCGCCAAAGCGGCGATCCGTTCTTTAAAGGATCGTGCTGAAACTGAGGAACCAAAATCCCGCAACCGGTGGCTGATTGGATCTATTGCAGCGGTATTTTGCCTTATATTCGCGATTGCGATTGCGGCATTTTTTTTTAGACCCGATAGCGATCGGTATTCTTCAAAAGAGGTAATTTCAGAAAAAATCCCGATTGCTGCAGAGCAATCAACGCAAATGCCCGATAGATCGGCGTTGTCATCCCCTGTGAGTCCGGAACCACCTGCAAACAAAGAGGATGTATCAATTGAGCCCATTCAAGCCGACCCACCACAACCCGTAGCGCCTGCCGACGTCTCAGGTTCTTTGCCTGATAGTCCCGGCCCGGAATCAAGATCCGATAGATCGGCGTTATCATCCCCTCTCAGTTCGGAACCACCCGCAGTGAAAGAGGATGAGACGCGAGCGCCCTATTCCAGATGATGAATCATTGGTACCTGCCGATGATTCCAGTAAACCCGAACTAGAACAAAGATCTAATCTAAAAATGACCCATTCCGTGCAGGTTGGGGCCTTTCGCAGAATAGTAAATGCGGCGGATTTCGTTGACCAATTGGCGCTCAAGGGTTATTCCGCTCGAATCGTCGAGATCTCCGACAACCAGGGCCGAATTTGGTTTACGGTCCGGATCGGAGATCATCCAACACTCGAATCAGCCGTAGAGCAGGCGAGAGTTTTTAAGGAAAAAGAGAATCTGAAAACCTTCATCAGGCCTTACAAGGCGTACTAAAAGAAGGGTTGTAGCACTATACCCTTATCAGGTTTTATCTCGGAAATGTCTTGTCTAAGAATTTGTGAAGATCAACAGCCGCCGGTAAATCCACCACTTTTATTTCTCCCGTGACTATTTTATTTTCGATTGTTTTCAACTCCTCCCCGACGGATGGCGGCACGGCCCTATTGAGGTCTAAAAGATAGATCGCACCATTGTTCATGCCCACCCAATGTTGTTGCCCGAAGGTACCATTCATATAAGTTTTAATCAGCTCCTCATAGACGATGGCCATGTCCATTACCACAGAGCTCAAAAGTACATCCGCTTTGTCGATCTGCCGTTTATCACCGATAACGTCGATAAACCAGGCTTTGCCGCCATCTTTGGCCTTTTTGGTGGAGCAGGCCTGCAGCATGCCGAATGAGGCTCCGTCGCCCAAACCGAAAATAACATCGGCACCGACGGCGATTTGATCTTGAGTATTGCGTTTGGCGCCGGCGGCATCAGAATATGCCTCGGCACCGATCACACTATACAGCAGGCCGGCATTCGGGTTAGAAGCCTTGAGTCCCTGGGCAAAGCCTGCCGACATTCGGTTCCAAGTAGGCGGCTCGCCTGACGCAACAATCCCGACGATATTGGATCGAGTCATTTTGCCGGCCAGCCAACCGGCAAGATAACTCCCCCCCTGGGGCTGGGTGTCAATGTCGCTAATGAGTCCCGCAGTGACGCCCTGGTGATTCTCAACGGTTGCGACTTTGACGCCGGTTTCTCTGGCGATTTCCAGGGCTACGGTTTGATATCCTGCTGCATGGCAGATTATCAATTCGCAGCCTTGATTTACCATGTCCCGCAGGGTGGGTTTTATATCTCCATAGCCCAGTGCTTCTGCAAGTTCGATCTTGAAGCCATATTTTTCAGCCACGATCTCAAGTCCGGTTTTACCCTGCTCATTCCACCCCTTATCAGTTCCCGCTTCCGGAATAGCAAGTCCCACAAGTTTCGGCGGATCGTCTGCCGCAGCCGGTTGGATTGAAAGTAAAATAAAAAACACCAAGGAAAAAATTATTAATTCTATTTTTTGCATAGCACTCTCCTCTGCTTTTTCCGCGACCACATTCGGAATAGGTGGCCTCTAAGGGGCGGCGAATTTAATATTGAATGTTTGTGGATGTCGCTTGGCTCCGTCCTTTTTTATAATTGATCCGCCGGAGGCGAACCTTAAATAGTCAATATTCAATCGACAATATTCAGTCATTATCCAATCTCCCGCTGATAGGGGACACACAGGGCGGCCGGCAGGTTGGTGGACCTGGCAAAAAGAAGCAAGGTTAAAATCACAACCAGATAGGGGGTCATTAATATAAAATCAGGACTTATGTTTATTCGCGCCACTTGCAGAGCGCTGGTCAAAGCCAATGCAAATCCGAATAGCAGTCCCCCAAAGCAGACCTTTACGGGATTCCATTTTCCTAACATGACAACCACAATGGCGATATAGCCCCGTCCCATGATCATGTCGGGCACGAAAAAGGCCAAATCACCCAATGCCAGAAAAGCGCCGCCGAGACTTGCCAGGAGTCCGCCCAGCAAAATCGCGTAAAAGCGGGTGCGGTAGACGTTTACACCGCAGGCATCGGCTGCTCGCGGCGCTTCACCCACCGCCCGGACGCGGAGCCCAAAGCGGGTCTTATACATCAGGATGTACATGATGGGGACCATTGAAAAGGTTAGGTAAACCAGCCAGTGTTGATTGAAAAATGCTTGCCCGAAAATCGGCACCCGGGAAAGAAGCGGAATTTCAGTAGTCTCCCCGGCACCGAACAGGATCGGAAATTGATTTCCGAAAATAACCCGGTGGAGGAAATTGCACATACTGTGCGTAAAAATAGTTAACGCCAAGCCGACCACGATCTGATTAACACCCAGAATGATGGTTAAAATACCAAATACAAGGGCCAGGGTCAAACCAACAACCGCAGCGAAACCAAAACCGGATAATAAGCTGTCCAGTTTCAGGGCAACGGCGAAAGATGAAAAAGCACCTGCGACCATCATCCCTTCGATCCCCAAATTGAGAAGACCGGAGCGCTCCGCATAGGCCTCTCCCAGAGCAGCCAACAGGATGGGAGTTGTGCCTCTGATGGTGGAGGCAAATATGGCTGTGATTAAAGCTGATTCGAAAAGCCCAATCATTTCGGTATCCATTTCTTTTCAAAGTATTGCGAAGCAGCAAAGAACAGCAGCGTCAGACCCTCTAACACATGGACGAAAAAAACCGGAACCCCCAGGTCGCGCGCCACAAACTCGCCGCCTAGAGCTAAAAACGAAAAAAAATAGGCCAGTGGAATGACGGCCCAGCCGTTTAGCCTGGCCAGAAAAACTAATGGAATGGTGGTCATTCCGTATTGAGGGTTCCAATTTCCCTGAAAAAGGCCTTTTATGGCCAGCACGTCAATGGAACCCGCCAGCCCGGCTAAACCACCGCTGATCAGAAGACCATAAACGGTGAGGCGTGGGACACACATCCCGGCGTGGATCGCCGCCTTTTTATTCATCAGCATTACGCGGAATTGATAACCCAGGGTGGTTTTTCTGATGACCCAATGCATACCCAGAAGGGTTGCAATGCCAATCACCAAGCCGGTATGGATGCGGGTAAAGGGAATCATGGGCAGGCGGTGGACCGAAGGGATCAGCGTCGTTTGGGCCGGCACGGTGGACAGATCATTGATAGGTCCCTTGACCAGCCACGTGACTAGATTTATCGCCACCCAACTCATCATGAGGGTGGTGATAATCTCATTGATATCGAAGCGGGCCTTCAGGACAGCCGGTAAAAGTATCCAGGCCATACCGCCGAAAATTCCCAGCAGGGCAATGGCAACGAGGTAAGCGGGGTAGGGCAGGGAGCCAGAAAGCCAGGGGGCGGCCCATCCGGCCAGCATCGCCCCGATAAGAAACTGCCCATCCGTGCCGATATTCCAAAGACCTGCTGAAAAACACGCCAGGAGTCCGGCGGCGATGATCAACAACGGAATCATTTTTATAATGGATTCAATAATCCCCAAGGAGGAGCCCATCCCGCGGGTGAATAGAAGGGCAAAATAGATGAGCGGGTTCTTGCCGATGGCAAGTAAAATGATACCGCCCGTCATCAGGGAGAAAAGGATTGAGACAATCGAGAGGACTGCCGGTTTAAAGGTGCCAACGTCGACGTTTTTCAATGAATCCTCTATTCGTGAATTCCAAGCATGAGTCTGCCGACTTTTTCAGCCGTTGCATCCCTGCGATCCATGAATCCGGCGATAGTGCCGTTAAACAAGACACCGATGCGGTTGCTACAGCTCAAAAGTTCGTCCATGTCTGTGGTAATGAGCAATACGGCAGTTCCCTGCCGGCTTTCTTTTTTGAGTAATTGCTGAATCAAGCGGACTGTTGTGGCATCCAGGCCGTAGGTCGGGTTGCTGCACACAATCAGGCCCGGTTCGCCGGACAGACTTCTGGCCAATATGAATTTCTGAATATTGCCGCCACTCAGTGTCCCCACCCGGGTATCGGGTCCGGTTGCCCGTATTCCGAAGCGGTCGATTAGATCTGCTGCAAAAGATTGAACGTTAACCTGGCTTAGAATGCCCAATCGAGAGAAGGGCTGCCATGCATAACTCTGCAAAATAGCGTTTTCCCATAGGGCCATATCGAGAACGCAGCCTTCGTTCATGCGGTCATCGGTGACATACCTGATCCCCAGATCAAACCGTTGGGCGATGTTCGTAAGGGTGATGTCGCGGTCCCGGTATCGTAATTCGCCCTCAAATACTCGTTTTTGTCCCCCGATAACGTCTGCCAGCAAACGCCGCCCTTCACTGTCTGCTCCGGTAATGCCGACGATTTCGCCTTTTGCGATGCTAAAAGAAATACGCTTTAATCCATCAACACCCTGGCTGTTTAAGGCCCCGACCTGCTTTAATTCCAATACCGTCTCATCTGCAAATACGTTTTGCGACGTCTCCGCCGGGGGTTCGGGAACCGTCTCGAACATTATCTCAAGGATCTTGTTAGATGCGGTTTGCGTATCCATGGCCTTCAGTATGTTTCCTGAGAGTTCAGCAGCTTTTTTCCCTGACCGCATAATAGTTATACGATCTGATATAGAAAGGGCTTCGTTCAAATTATGCGTGATTAAGACAATTGATTTGCCGGCGGTGCGCAACGATTGCAGGGTATGAAAAAGGTCTTTAATTTCGGCTGGAGAGAGCACCGAGGTGGGTTCATCCAGGATCAATACGTGGGATTCATGAAAAAGTATTTTCAAAATTTCGGTTCGTTGACGTTCACTGACAGACAGATCCTGAATTTTCCTTACGGGGTCGATGGAGAGTCCATGGGTGGCCGAGATTTGCTGAAGTTTCTGTTTTGCTTTTTTCAGATTCAGGAATACACCATCTTCGAAACCCAGGACGAGGTTTTCTATAACCGTTAAATTGGGTATCAAGGTGAAGTGCTGATACACCATACCGATGCCCAGCCTAAGGGAATCCTGAGGTGAGCGTATTTTGACGGTCTGATCACGGACAACAATTGTTCCGGTGTCCGGCTGTTGCATCCCGGAAAGAATATTCATCAACGTTGTCTTGCCCGCGCCATTTTCCCCTAAAACACTATGGATTTCAGAGGGATGCAGTTCGAAGTCGACCTCGTTGTTGGCTACCACACCTGGGAAGCGCTTGGTAATTCCGGTCATTTTTATGAGGGTTTTATGCGTCATTATCCGTCCGATGGCTATCTTCGCCGATATAGATTGTACACTATTATCTCGAATTCAGTGAATTAACAATATTTTTTCAAGGTGCTTATGCAGGAGCTGAACTATTGGCGGTTGGAGGCGAATAGGCTGAAGGCTCAAAGCTGAGGATGGTCAAAACCGTAAAACGTGCCATGGCAAACTGGCTGTCTACAAAGTCTTCCAGATCATCCGAACCGCTGTTTTCAAAAAGCAGAAATTCCTGGGCGATCAGATCGCGGTTGTCGGGGATGGCGCAGTACGACGGTTGATTTTCATTGAGGACCTGGTTGATTTCCTTGAGAATTGTGGTCAAAGACCATGCTTTGCCCATGAAAACCTCTTCATATTCTAAAGATTGAACATAAAAAACTCCTTTTTCGGCGCCCTCTTGGAGTATTCCGGCAATAACGGCAAGGATGCGAGCGAGGTTCCGGGCCACCGTATCGGGGAAATTTCGACCGCCGGCAGCCTGTTCCCACAACATAATGGAGGACAGCTCGGGATGGCGGTCCAGCGTATCCGCAACAGTTGTTTTCTGTCATCCGGCGTTACTATCGGCTTCAATCTTCCAGTTCCGACTCCAGCATTTGCAGTTGCTTTTCGAAGACGGCGTTCTGAAGGTCATGCTCGCTGGTTGTCTGCTCCAGTTTATCAAATAGCTGATCAATCGTGGATTGACAGGTGTGGATAGCCTGGGAAAGTCCGACAATTTTTTCTCCGTCCTGTTTTTGTGAGGCCTGCTGCATGGATTCGTTGAGATGGTTCAACTCTATTTCACGGTTTTCGATCTCATTTTCCAACCGGGCGATTCTGTTTTGTAGGGGTTTAATTGCTTTGGATCGCCGGGCAATGACCTCGGATCTTTGGCGGCGCATTTCTTTTTTGGACGGCCTTGCAATATTATTGCCCATATGACTTTTTTGGGTGCGATCCTTTGGAGAGGGTTTGATTTCATCCTGCCAGCCCCATTGGTCGAGAAATTCCTGGTAGCTTCCCTCAAAAGTTTTAATGGCATCACTTTGAAACACAATGAGTCTTTCGGCCAATGAGTGTAAAAACATTTCATTGTGGGTTACCATGATGACAGTGCCGTCAAAGCTGTCAATGGCCGCCAGCAGGGCATCGCTGGATTCCATATCCAGGTGATTGGTGGGCTCATCAAGCAGCAGGAGATTGGCCGGGGTCACCAGAAGTTTGCCCAGCATCACCCTGCTTTTTTCACCTCCGGACAAAACACTGATCTTCTTCAAGGCATCGTCTCCGGAAAACAGCATGGCGCCACAGATATCGCGGGCTTGCTGTCGATCGACATCGGGTTGTGAATAGAGTATTTCCTCCTCAACCGTCCTGGCATCAACCAGGCTTTTGACATTGGTTTGCTCAAAAAAACCTTTCTTAATTGCAGGATGATAAACGATTTTTCCGGATTGCGGTATCAACTCCCCGGCCAGCAGTTTGAGCAGGGTGGTCTTGCCCTTACCGTTTTTTCCAACCACGCAGATTCTCTCCCGCGCGGCAATGGTGATGCTAAAATCCCTGATAAGCGGCGTTCGAATATCATGTGAAAAGGATAAATGGCGGGCCTCTAGTGCCTGTTTGGCGGAAAAGGGGCTGCTGCGAAAAGAAAATTCAAGGAATTTTAGTTGCTCGAGCTTATCTTTCTTTTCCATTTTTTTAAGGGTCTTGACGCGAGACTGTACCAGGTTTGCCAGTCTGGCCTTGGCACGAAATCGGCTGATAAACTGCTCGATTTCCCTGCGGCGGCGGTCATCGTTGACTCTCGTTTTTTCATATACTTCTTCGTCCTGGGCGATTTGATCGTAATATTTAGCCGTATTGCCGGTGATTTTGCGCATCTTGTGACGATGAATTCCTAAAGTGTGAGTCACCAGCTTGTCCATAAAGCCCCTGTCATGGGTAATCAACATCAGTTCGTGAGGCCAGTTGCTCAAAAACTGTTGAATCCATCGAATGGAGGTAATATCCAGAAAGTTGGTGGGTTCATCCAAAAGCAGCAGATCCGGTTCGGATACCAGTGCCTTGACCAGGTTTAATCGTACCTGGAGGCCGCCGGAGAATTCTTTGGGGTGTCGGTGAAAGTCATCTGCCGTGAAGCCCAGGCCGGCAAGAATTTTTTCAACCTTCCAGGAATGGTCCCGTTCATGATCAGGAAGGGCTCGCATACCTTCATTTAATGCGGTGTCGGCGGTAAATTCCAGATGCTGCCGCACATACACGATACGATAATTCTTGGGAGTTACGACAGAGCCGGCATCCGGTTGTTCCTCACCGGTTATCAACCGGAAAAGGGTTGTTTTGCCATGACCGTTTTGCCCAACCAGACCCACACGTTCCTTCGGGTTGAGAGAAAAACCGATTCCATCGAAGATCAAGCGGTCGCCAAAACTTTTGGTTAAATTTTCTATTCTGATCATATTTTATTTCTCAAACAATCTCCCTTCCTTGACACACTGAGAGGGCGCAAATATACTTTTTTCAAATTGTCAGCTAATTCATTCTTGCGCAGGATACCACCGATGGAATGTCTTGTCATCTTGAAATACCCCAAACATGCTTTCGGCGATGTTTAGGCAATCTGAACGGTGAGTCTTTTCATATATCGCCAACTTTTATTTAAACCGTGATCCAAAGCTCTTGACAAACCAGGGTTACTTAATATTTTATTAGCGCTGATGATTGACAGAAGCCGGATTGCGGTCCGGGTTTCTGCCATACAACGTCAATGTCTGTGCACAATAATCCCCAGTGTCGCAACGGTAGGGCAAATTTCCATACGATGCCATCACTGCCGCCCCGGAACGAATGATAATTTCACCTTCGGGGCTGTGCAGATCCAGGAGGTCAGTCATGTCAGATGAAGAAAAGGGCTTTGAGGTAAAAGATCGCCGAATTTTTTCCGACGAAGACAAGGAAGCGGAAGCCAAAGATGAGCGGACACAAACTCAACCTTCAACAGACGAGGGGGCCCAGTCTCAGCCTGCAGCCGAGAAACCGCCGGAGTCTGAAACTCCCGAGCCTTCAAAAACAGAACCATCCGAAGAGCAACCACAATTTCCACAAATTAATTTTCCAACTTTTGTTGTTTCCTTAAATGCCTCGGCCTTGCTCCATCTGGGTGCTATCGAGGATCCAACTACCGGCCAGAAAACCAAAAACCTACCGATGGCAAAGCAAACCATCGATATTTTAAGCATGCTTGAGGAAAAAACAGCCGGCAATTTAAGCAATGAAGAAAAAAATTTGTTAAAGAACATCCTTTACGATCTAAGATTAATGTACGTGAAAGAGAAGGGATAAAGGACATATTGCGGGTAATTTTATATCGGCCCAGCATTGAGCTATGGACTTCGCCGGCATGCCCATGGATCTTTACAGTAATTTATCTCATTAACGAACGACAGTTCAGACGTTAATGAAACTTCTATCTCCCGCCAAAATCAATCTGTTCCTGCAGGTTACCGGAAAGCGACCGGACGGTTATCACGAGCTGTTTTCTTTGATGTGCTGTGTGGATCTTTGCGATACCCTTTTTCTGCAGTTCGGCCTCGAAAATATACGGATTGAATCCTCTGATCCCCAAATTCCCCTGGATGAGACCAACCTTGCCTACCGGGCTGCGGCCGTGTTTTTCAAAGCGTTGAATGTCAATGACGGCTTGAAAATTTTTATTGATAAATCCATACCGGTCGCAGCCGGCCTTGGCGGTGGCAGCAGCAATGCCGCCAGTGTCCTTAAAGGATTGAACCAGCATTATGGGTATCCTTTTTCCCGGAATCAACTGATGTCGATGGGGCTTGGTCTTGGCGCCGATGTGCCCTTCTTTCTTTTCGGCAAACCGGCCCTTGCCTCGCGGAATCGGTGAGAAGCTTGAGGCTTACACTGGAACATTACCTTTTCATTTCGTGCTGGTTAATCCCGGTTTTATGGTTTCGACCGCAGAAGTTTTCCAAAATCTTAATTTGGGATTGACAAAACGCGAAAATAAATTTAAAAAACCCTTTTTAGTAAAAATTGGTTTTAATCCAGGGTTGCATCTATGTAACGACCTTGAAATTGTGACGGCATCTGAACATCCGGTGATCACTTCTATTAAAGAGCAGCTTTTAACTTACGGTGCATTGGGGGCACTGATGTCGGGAAGCGGGCCCACCGTGTTTGGTCTTTTTTCTGATTCTCGCACGGCCGAAAGAGCAAAACAGGCGATGGGTGAAAATACCCGCTGGGATGCTTTTGTTTGTGATATTTTTGATGGGACACATTCCGACGGCAAATGATTCCGAACATTTACATCAACGGTCAGCAACTGTGCTTCCTGATGGAAGCAGTTTTTTTCCTGAAACTATGGGGCGTCGTCAAGCGGTAAGACACAGGGTTTTGGATCCTGCATTCGGAGGTTCGAATCCTCCCGCCCCAGCCATTTTGATTGAATATTTTCAAATCGGCTTTTCCGGGATATGGATGCAATTTTAGGACAAGCCGAAATTTATAAATTGGTTGGCAGGGAATAATATGGAAGGCATAGCTATTTTTACCGGTAATTCCAACCCGGCGCTGGCAAAAAAAATATGCAACTATCTCAGTTTGCCCCTTGGGGGGGCCGAGGTAAAAACATTCAGTGACGGCGAAATTCAAATCGAAATCGTTGAAAATGTGCGCCTAAAAGATGTTTTTGTGCTGCAATCCACCTGTGCGCCGGTCAATGACAATCTGGTTGAGCTTTTGTTGATGATCGATGCGTTTAAACGTTCTTCAGCCAGAAAAATTACCGTGGTTATTCCCTATTTCGGTTATGCCAGGCAGGACAAAAAGGTGGCACCCAGGGTACCGATCAGTGCCAAGCTGGTTGCCGATATGATAACCCTTGCCGGTGCCAACCGGGTAATTACCATGGACTTACATGCCGGTCAGATCCAGGGCTTTTTCAACATTCCGGTAGACAACCTATTCGCGGCGCCGGTTCTCATCGATTATATTCGAAACAATTTCAGAGACGAGTTGATCATTGTGTCACCGGATGCCGGTGGGGTGGAAAGGGCCCGGGCTTTTGCCAAACGACTGAACGCGGATCTAGCGATCGTCGATAAGCGTCGGGATGCTCCCAATCAGGCTAAAGCCATGGCAGTTATCGGTGAGGTCACCGATAAGGTGGCGGTTATTCTTGATGACATGGCTGACACTGCCGGTACATTGACGGAGGCGGCTGAGGCTGTCATACACGCAGGTGCCCGGGAAATCCATGCTTGCTGCGCCCATGCCGTTTTATCCGGACCGGCCATCGACCGGATTTCCAACTCGGTTCTTAAAAGCCTGGTTGTAACCGATACGATACCGCTAAAGAGTAATGCAGCGGCCTGCGAAAAAATAAAAGTGCTAACCATATCACAACTTGTCGGAGAAGCGATTATCCGCAGTTTTAGAGGAGATTCGGTAACGTCACTGTTTGTATAACATATTGGGTTCAGCGTTCAGAGGTTCGGGGTTCAAAGGTTGATGGTTTGTGTTTTCCGTGAATTAGAAGAGGACATTTATGACCCTGAGGAAAAATGCTCTGAAACCAAAATATTTTGAAGATTCAAGGTACGGTAACCTTGAACAGTGAACGCAGAACCTTTTAACCTATAATTATTTAGGAGATCATAACTTTGGAACGATTAGAACTTCAAACAACTGTTAGAAAATCCACGGGTAATAGTCCGGCGCGCAGTCTGAGAAGGTCCGGCTATATACCCGCGGTTTTATATGGGCGGAAAACGGAATCGGTTCTGCTTTCTGTAAATATTAAAGACCTCGAGCAAGTATTTAAACATGGCAATGTCTTTCAAGTTATTTTAAACCTTGTTATTCAAAACGGGAAAAAAATTACGAAAGCGGCCATGATCAAGGAACTGCAGACCCACCCGGTTTCGGGAAGTTTTATTCATATCGATTTTTATGAAGTTGATATGAAACGACAAATCAATGTCATGGTTCCGGTTATCACCCAGGGTCACCCGATCGGAGTTGAAAACGGCGGTATGCTCAATATTGTTCGCCGAGAACTTGAACTCCTGTGTCTGCCGGGTGATATCCCGGAGGCCATCGAAATTGATGTTACCGATCTGGATATCGGTGACTCCATCCATATAGAGGATATAGCGCTGGGCGAGAACGTCGAAATATCGGCGGATGTTAATTTTACGGTGGTCACCGTACTGGCACCGACCGCCGAAGAAGAGGTTGTTGAAGAAGAGGACGCCGAACTCGAGGAAGGTGAAGCCGAAGAGGGCGAAGAGGAAGGGGAAACCGACGAATCCTCAGAGGAAAAATAGAATTGACGGCAGGCTGGAGAACCCGGTTCACAGTTGTGAACAAATACAAATGTAAGGCAGATTATCCAGCCTGCATTTATAGTGGGGCTTTGGCTTATCGGAAAGGTACCCGAACATAAATTGAGAATGGTCGTCGGCCTCGGAAATCCCGGCGCCCGCTATGACAATACCCGGCACAATGCCGGTTTCATGACAGCGGATAAAATTTCGCGGGATTTCAATATTTATTTTGACAAAAATAAATTCGACTGCACCTATGGGCGTGGTTTTATCGAAGATGTCGAGGTGCTTCTGGCAAAACCATTGGCGTTTATGAACCGCAGCGGGCCACCCATTCAACAATTGGCCCATTTTTTTCGTATACAAAACAAGGAACTGGTGGTCATCCACGATGACATCGACCTTGTTTTTGGAAAATTAAAAATAAAAGAGAAAGGAGGGCACGGAGGACACAATGGCATAAGATCTTTAATGGATGCCCTTGGCGGAGGAGATTTTGTGCGCCTTCGTATCGGCGTCGGGCGTTCCGAGCTAGGGGATAGTGTGACGGATCATGTTTTGGGAAGATTTCCGGCCGAAAATGAAGAAATCTTGACCCGAATCATTGCAGAAGCCCGGGATGCCGTTGTCACGATTCTATGTAAAGGTAACAAGGCAGGTATGAACTTATTTAACGGTAAAGATCTTGCGATCACAGCGTAAACGAAAATCTATCATTTGGAGGAAAGGATGAATTACTTATTACCGCTGATTTGTACACTGGTAGGAATAGCCGGTGTTGTTTTTTCACTTATTCTGGCGAGTTTGGTCAAAAGCGCTCCCGCCGGCTCCGAAAAAATGGTCGAAATTGCCAATGCCATCAAGACGGGGGCCATCGCTTATTTGAATCGTCAACTCAAAAGCATGGGCATTGCCGGAATTATAATCTTTGTTATCATTATCATTGCCCTAGGCTTTAAGACCGCACTCGGCTTCCTGGTCGGTGCCGTGGCTTCCTTTGCCGCCGGCTATATCGGAATGCGGGTATCGGTCATTGCCAATGTGCGCACCGCGGAAGCCGCCAAGGGCGGGCTTGCCAAAGGGTTGTCCATGGCATTTAGAGGCGGTGCCGTGACGGGGATGATCGTTGCCGGCCTGGCGCTGACGGCTGTTGCCGGTTTTTATACAATATTGATTGCCAGCGGCACGGAAACCAGGGACGCTGTCATAGCACTGGTGGCCCTGGGTTTTGGTGGAAGTCTGATATCCATCTTTGCCCGGCTGGGCGGCGGTATCTTTACCAAGGGTGCCGATGTCGGTGCCGACCTGGTGGGAAAAGTTGAAGCCGGTATCCCGGAAGACGATCCCCGCAACCCGGCCACCATTGCCGACAATGTCGGAGACAATGTGGGCGACTGTGCCGGTATGGCAGCTGACTTATTCGAAACCTATGCCGTTACTGCGGTTGCGGCCATGCTGCTGGGAAATCTGATCTATCCTCAGTTCATCATTGCGACCGAATTTCCCATGGTGCTCGGCGCCATTGCGATCGTTGCATCCATGATCGCCGTTTTCTTTGTCAAGCTGGGACCCAGTGAATATATCATGGGTGCCCTGTATAAAGGTATGTTCGGCGCTGCCGTTTTGGCCGGGATCGCTTTTTTAGTGGCCTGTACGACATCCTTTTCCAGTATCCCGGAAATTTCCGGCATGAAAATCTTTTTGGCCACACTGGTCGGTCTGGTTCTAACCGTTGTGATCGTCATGATCACCGAATATTATACCGGTATTCGCAAACCGGTTAAGTTGATTGCCGAGGCTTCGACCACCGGACACGGCACCAATATCATCGCCGGTCTGGCCGTCAGCATGGAGGCCACGGCACTGCCGGTGGTGACCATCTGCATCGCTATCGGCGCTGCTTATGCCGCCGCCGGACTATACGGAATTGCCATGGCTGCCATGTCGATGCTTTCCATGACCGGCATGGTGATCGCCATCGATGCCTATGGTCCGATTACCGACAATGCCGGCGGAATTGCCGAAATGGCGGGCATGGATGAGAGCGTGCGGGCGGTTACCGACCCCCTGGATGCAGTGGGCAACACCACCAAAGCTGTCACCAAGGGATATGCCATCGGTTCGGCCGCCTTGGCTGCCTTGGTTCTGTTTGCGGCTTACACCCAGGAATTCGTGCTGCACGGCTCGGAGGCGGCATTGAGGTTTGACCTGAGTGATGTCAGGGTTATCATCGGCCTCTTCCTGGGCGGATTGATGCCGTACCTTTTTGCTTCGATCGCCATGCGCGCGGTCGGCAAAGCTGGTGGTGCGGTGGTGGACGAGGTCAGGCGCCAGTTTCGTGAGATTCCGGGCATTATGGAGGGAACCGCCAAGCCGGATTATGCCGCCTGTGTGGATATCGTCACCAAATTTGCCCTGAGAGAAATGATCGTTCCCGCCATCCTGCCCGTGATCGCTCCGGTGCTGGTTGGTCTGATCCTGGGGAAAATCGCCCTGGGTGGATTGTTGATCGGCAGTATTGTGACCGGTCTTTTTCTGGCCATATCCATGACCACCGGTGGTGCCGCCTGGGACAATGCTAAGAAATACATTGAAGACGGTCATCTGGGCGGTAAAGGCAGCGATGCGCACAAGGCTGCCGTCACCGGCGACACCGTCGGCGATCCTTACAAGGACACCGCAGGACCTGCCATCAACCCGATGATCAAGATCCTCAATGTCGTGGCATTGTTGCTGGTACCGTTCCTAATGTAAGCACAAATCTTAACCGCTGAACGCATAAAAGGATTGGCGTAGCATTGCGCCAATCCTTTTTTATTGATTGTTTTCAAAAGGTATGTTAATAAGGACCGTACCTGACAAAGCTAAAAAATTCGATAATGGGTGGGAATATGACAGAAAAAAAAGCCAAAGAGAACAATGAGAGTGCGAAAGAAACAAACCGTGAATTCCAAGTAGGTGACCTCGCGGTGTATCCTGCCCATGGTGTTGGTACGATACAGGCCATTGAAAGCCGGGTTGTCAATGGTGAAAAACATGATTTTTTTATCATGAAGGTCATTGAAAACGGCATGGTGATCATGATTCCCACCAGAAACGTTGAATCCGTCGGCTTAAGAGAAATTATCAACCAAAAAGAGGTTCCAAAAGTTTATGAAGTCATGAGGGTCCGCACGGATGGGGTGCCGGCCCAGACCTGGAACCGGCGTTACCGCGAATATATGGACAAAATCAAAACGGGCTCGCTTTATGATGTGGCGGAGGTCTTCAGAGATCTTTCTTTATTGAAACTTACCAAGGATCTTTCCTTTGGAGAGCGTAAGCTTTATGACACTGCCCAGGTGTTATTGGTCCGCGAGTTGTCGACTGCCAAAAAAACAGACGAAGAAACAATTATTTCTGAGTTGGAGTCTCTTTTTGTCTCAGATAGTTTGGAAAATTAATCCTTCCCAGCAGCATGCCTGTCTATGGTGCCTTTACCATCCTTGCAAGTGAATCCGATCAGGGCCAGCGGCTCGATGCTGTGGTCGCCGCTCACCTGCCTGACTGTTCCCGTTCCCTGGCAGTAAATCTAATTACAAACCTTAAAATTCTTGTCGACAATCAGGCTAAAAAACCGGGTTACCGGGTAAAATCCGGCGATAAAATCCAGGGCAGAATCCCCGCTCCCGTGCAAGTCGACTATGCGCCCGAACCGATCCCCCTTCAAATCTTGTATCAGGACAGCCATATTGTGGTGATTAACAAACCTGCGGGCCTGGTTGTGCATCCCGCACCCGGGCACAGCAGCGGCACCCTGGTCAATGCTCTGCTCTATCATTGCCCTGATTTGGCAGGTATCGGTGGTGAGATTCGACCTGGAATCGTGCATCGACTTGATAAAGATACCTCAGGGACCATTGTGGTTGCCAAAAATGCCGCTGCTCTTGAAAATCTGGCCAAACAATTTAAAACCCGCACGGTTCAAAAAAATCTACCTGGCCCTTGTTTATGGCGAATTAGGCGCAACCAAGGGGACAATTACACTGCCCATCGGCCGGCATCCGGTTCATCGAAAACGAATGTCCACCATTACACAGAAAGGTCGTACCGCAGAAACTTCCTGGAAGGTTCGCGAACGATTCCAGGGCATAACTCTGCTTGAGCTGACCTTGAAAACCGGCAGAACCCACCAAATTCGCGTCCATTGTGCAACTGTCGGCAATCCGATTGTTGGCGATCAACTATATGGATCTCGAAAGTGGTTGAAAGATAGAGCCAGATTATTACCAGGGGTATCATCATCAATGGCCGCTCGGCTCAAAGCAATACATAGACAGATGCTGCACGCCTGGCGCCTGGGTCTTACCCACCCTGATACCGGTGAGGACATGACTTTTGAATCGCCGATACCGGAGGATATGGAAGCGTTGATGGAGAAATTAGATGGAGTGTTGGAATGAAAAAAGCGCAAGGCAATCTGGCAATTCAGCGATTTGTATCGACCACGGGTAAAAACCAGTACCTGCTTATGAGCGCAGGTGAAGCCGCTGTTATTGATGTTTCAGATTCGTATGATGAAATATGCGAAATCCTTGACAATATGGAAATTGGACTCAAATATCTCCTTGTCACCCATGCGCATAAACGCCACCTCAAGGCGTTGCCTGAGTTGAAAAAAAAATATGGCGGAACCTTCTGCCTTCATGAATACGAATATGAGCTTCTTAAAGAATCAGAGGATAATCTGGAGCCTGACCGGTTCGTGAAAGATAAAGAGCTATTGAAGCTGGGGGATATCGAAATTGAAGTGCTTTTAACTGCCGGTCACACCAAAGGACACATCTGTTTTTATGTTAAAAAAGCCGATGCCCTTTTCAGCGGCAGCTCATTCTTGAAGCGGGGATATGGCAAAATTTGGGGCCCTAAAAGCATGTCGTTGATGCTCTTCAGCCTTAAAGCGTCTCAGCTACAATATCCCACGCCAAAACAACTATTTATACCGGCAGCGGAGATTTGACGACCATGGGAAACGAAGGTTGGATCCAGTGCCTGAGGTCTGCGTGAATATACTATGCTGACTCCAGAGCAAGAAAGCTACATTTTAACCCACGCCTATGTTCCAGAGCACATTGTCGTATTGATGACGAGTCTTTCCGGAGGGGAACCCTTTCTCATCGATGACTACTTTTGCTGCTGCAAGGACGATTGGGTTATCTTCATCGGGTATCCTCTTCAACATGAGTTTGTTTTCGACAAATTCGAAGTGGTCCTGGAAAAGGTCAAAAAAAAATTCAGGGCCGGGCGTATATTCCTCATTGCACCAGAACTTCCGCAGCGTTTGGTTGCGCGTTGCCGGGAAAAAGATAGCGACACCTATTATACGCTGGATACCCGACATCCTGTCATCGGCAGTGCGGTGAAGCGCAATCTGAGAAAGGCCGGACGACTGTTAACCGTTGAGCGTGCTGTTCACATGGGAGATGCCCATCATCAACTGATGCAGGAATTTATAGCAAGAGTCGTCCCCGCCCTTGCGGGTGAAAGAGCTTTTTTTCAAAATGCCGCAATATGTTGCATCGGCCCGTCATGCATTTGTTTTAAATGCCTGGGATTCAAAGCAGAGATTAGCGGCGTTTTACGTGGTCGATCTTGCAGCCAAAGATTTTGCCAATTATATTATCGGGTGTTATTCAAAAAACAATTATGTCCTCGGAGCATCCGATCTGCTGTTGTCTGAGCTGATTAAAATGAGTTCAGAGTATGGCAAAGGCTATATCCATTTGGGGCTCGGGGTTAACAGCGGTATACGGCGGTTCAAGGAAAAATGGGGGGCAAGACCCACGCTCCGCTATGAGATGTGTGAACTGGTTCAAAAAAAAGCCGTTGATTTTGGAAGTCGATCCAGGGCGGTAATTGATAATGGCATTGCCGAACCAGCGTTAGTGATCAAAAGGATAGACGTCTATGTTTTTCAGTCGATCCAATGAAAAAGAGCTAAAAATGATCTGGGAAGTGGTAAAAAACCACAAAAGATCATATCTTGTCGGTACCGCTCACTTTTTCCCGTATAGTTTTAAAACATCGCTTCATTGCTGCTTGGAAAATGCCGATACCGTCATGTTTGAAGGTCCGCTGGACCCGGACAACATGGCCAAAGTCGTAAACCGCGGCATCGACAACCAAAGCAGTTATCATATTTTTGATGACCTGGACCGACAAAGCATCGATAGAATCACCCGTGAACTTGCACCGCAATGCCGTGGTAGAAATACATTTTTTATACTAAATCTCCGCAAATTCAAGCATAGAAAATCCGCTGTACGAAATGGTGAAGGGGATGAAACCCTGGCTGGCGTTTTTTACCATCTGGTCCAATTATCTGAAAAAAAACGGCTGGACATACTCGGTTGATTTAGAAGGGTACGCCCTTGCCGAGGGACTTGGTAAAAAAATCGTTTTTCTGGAAACCATCGAAGAGCAGATAAATGTTCTTGAAAACCTTGCCCGTGATCGGATCATCGAATTTTTGAAGCGTGTTGACCAATGGCATGAGTTGGCTCAGGGCTATGTAAGGTGCTATTTGGCCGGTGATCTTGAACAAATAAAATCAAAAGGACTCCGATTTCCAAGCCGCCATCACTCCGTCATCGACCATCGGGACAAGATCTTCTATGAGAGAATGCTCGAATATTTAGAACAGGGTGATGCAGTTGCCTTCGTCGGTGCTCCCCACGTGCCCGGCGTGAGCAAATTGTTGCGTGAGGATGGCTATCAGATTAAGGGTCCCGGTATTCCGGCGGTCGCGAGGTTAGAGGTTTAGGGCAAAGGGCATATAAAAGAATTACCTATTATGCTTTCACAATCAGATATGCCAGATATCCAAAATAACAGAATAAGAGAATGAATCCGTCCCGGCGGGTAACAGTGAAATTTTTTCTCATCATCAGCCAGGGTAAAAAACTGGTAAACATCATCACCAGATAATCGATCCACAGTCCGCTTTCGAAAAATCCACCGGGAATGGGAATGGGTCGCACCATAGAGGCGACTCCCAGCACACTCATGATGTTAAATACATTGCTGCCCACCAGATTGCCGATACTGATATCCATTTCCCCTCGCATGGCCGCCACCACTGATGTGGCAAGCTCCGGCAGAGAAGTTCCAAAGGCAACGATGGTCAAACCGATAAATTTTTCACTGACTCCCAGGATTGTCATGATTTTTACCGCGTTATCGACAACAATTTGGGCACCTCCTACAACACCGGCAATGCCGGCCACAATCAGTAAAATCTGTTTGGGTCTGGAAGCAATAAAACCGATTTCTTCCAATTCGGATTCTATTTCGGCCGCCCCGGCGGTTTTTTTTTTTGCCAGGTAATAGTTCATAAATGTATAAAGTATAATTCCGGCAAAAAGCGTGGCGCCTTCGATACGGCCCAGGGTCGAATTCAACGTCAACAGTAAAAGATATGCTGATATGGCCAGCATGATCGGAATATCGCGTCTGACCACCGAAGGGTCGCTTTTTATCGGATTGAATACCGCCGATAAACCCAGCACAAGGGCAATGTTGCAGATATTGCTGCCGACGACGTTGCCCACCGCAATCATACTTTTGCCCTGGATTGAAGAAATAAGACTGACCACCAGTTCCGGGGCCGATGTGCCGAATGCCACCACGGTTAAACCGATGACAATCGGAGTGACGCCCAAACTGCGTGCCAGGCTGGAAGATCCCTTAACCAGCCATTCCGCCCCGAAATATAGCAGCACAAATCCAATCAAACATAATGTGATATAAAAGACCATATCCTGATATATTAGGAAAGACCTTCTACTGTGTCAAGGATATAAACCATTATAAGATTATAGAATACTTTAATTCTTGAAAATGAAATAATATTTTTTCTTGCAATTATGGATCTTATTTAATAAAAATTTAAAGAAGATGTGACCCAAGTCGATTGGCTGGCTGGTACTCATTATTTTTCATTTCATACGGGAATACTTCAAACCAGAAAATTATCTTTAATAAACTCTAATTAAAGGAGGCGAATCTTATGGCTAACGGAAATGATAGGACGCCCGCTTTGCAAAACGAAGACTGGTGGGCCTGTTTCATTGGCTGGTTCATTTTGCTCATAGCCATCCTTGGCGTTCACGAAGTTGCGGCTGGAAAATGGGCGGTATCCATCCTGCCGGCGGCGCCCAAACTGGGTAAATGGACCGAATTATCGGCAGCCTTTCCCAAAGGCTTCGGTGCTACCCTTGGAACCGGTCTTTATTATGTGGGCCTTTATATGTGTATTGACGTTAATTGCCGGCTACTTTTTAAAATTTGATCTCAAGGGTTATATCCCCGGTTTCCATATCTTCATCATTGCATTTATCTCCATGGTGATCGCCAAGCAGGCGTTTATCGCCAAGTGGGGAATTTCGTATGTGCTTTTTGCCCTGGCAATTGGTCTGATTATCAGCAATGTCTTTAAGGTGCCTAAAATCCTCAAAGCAGCCGGCCAGACCGAGTTTTTTGTCAAAATCGGTCTGGTCTGTATGGGCGCCACGATCATGTTCTCCGTTGTTTTAAAAGCCGGTGTTTTTGGTGTGGCCCAGGCGCTGCTGGTGGCGACGACCGTCTGGTTTGGAACCTATTATATCTGCCGGGCTTTTAAAATATCCGAACGTTTCAGCAGCATTATCGCTACGGCCAACGCCATCTGCGGCGTATCCGCCAGTATCGCCGCGGGCGGTGCTGTGCAGGGTGATCCCAAGGAAGTCAGCTATATGGTTGCCTGGGTGCTGGTGTGTGCCGTGGTGCTCATCATCATCATGCCGCCGATTGCGGTATGGATGAATCTGCCGACCAATATGGCCGGTGCCTGGTTGGGAGGTGTCATTGACAATACCGGAGCGGTGATTGCCGCCGGAGAGGTTTTACGGGATGCCAAGGGTAATTCCAGCGCCGCGGCGGTAAATGCCGCGGCCGTGGTTAAAATGGCCCAGAATGTTCTCATCGGTATCGTTGCGTTTCTGATGGCGGTGTGGGCCACCATGAGCCTTGAGAAAAAGGAAACCGGTGAAAAACCGTCCTTGATGGAAGTCTGGTACCGTTTCCCCAAATTTGTGATCGGATTTATGGTTGCTTCGCTGGTGGTTTCTTTTCTGGTCGAGCCGGTCTGGGGCGCCAAAGCCGCCAAGGCTGCCGGCAATGCATGCAAAAGCTACCGCAGCTGGATGTTTGCCCTTTGCTTTGTGTCCATCGGTTTAGAAACCGATTTTAAAGAGCTGGTTTCAGTGGGCGGCGGTCGTCCGGCCATTGCCTACTGGCTGTCCCAGGCGGCCAATGCCGTTTGGACATTATTTATCGTCTGGATTCTGTGGTCCGGAACCTTCTTTACCCCGGCTATCTTACCGGATTAATAAAGTCGAAACGGAAGGCGTTCTTCGGTGGAACGCCTTCCACCACACCTCTTTTTTCTACCTCCGGCTGTTCGAATCTCTTCTATCTCTATACTGTGCCCTGTTCGGGAAGATGCCTTCTATCCTTGTGCAAAAAATTATCCAAATGCCTATTTATTGACACGAAATGAATTTCGATGTAATGCCGTTGGAAAAGGAATAATGATGATGGAAAAATACACTATCATTGTGAATGCTGAGGAGCAATTTGCCAGAGAAGTCACCTTGGGAGTCATTGTTACGCGTCCGCTGACAGTATGGCATAGCATCATTCCGGGGATGTTTGTTATCGATTTTCTGCGGCGGGGAAGTGCGATCAGACAATACACGAAGCATTTTATGTTCCCCCGAAAACTTGGCCTGGATGCGGCCGTGGCTGAGATGCAGAGAGAAAACAATGAATCTATAGGTTCCGATCTGGAGGACAATGTCAGTATCTGGTTGGAATCGCAGAATTTATACTCTTCGGATCTGGCTCGGGCACATATCGAGCTGATTGCACGGTTGAAGGCGCACTATCGGAAACTATTGAACAGCGACGGCCATACGTTTAATCTTTTGATAGCGCATGCCTATCAAAATCGTGATAATTTCAAACAATTTATCGCGGCGATAACCTCGGCCGAGAATAAAGTGGATTGTCAGGTAATCGAACAACTGGGGGGTGCAGAAAAAGTTAAGGAGAAAATTTTAGCTGAACAGCAGCAAATTGCCAAACGAAGGCAGAAGATACTGGAAGAAATTTTTAAAATCCTATTCGGGTTAAGACAAATTGGGGATTAATATTGCCTGCCAGTCTGAAGAAAAAATATGATCTTACATACAATTTCGAACGATTCATCGGCAACTCTGTGGCTTTAATAGTTATTAAGTCTAGACCGATCGGGGTTTGGGAATTTCTGATCCCAATCGTCTTCATCTTGCATTTTATGCGTAACAAACAATCGCGGGAGCTTTTTATCCAGAATTATATGTTTACCAAGCGACTTGCCTTAGATGCGGCCTTCAAGGTGCTTAAAAAGGGACTCAGCAGAGAAGATGCCATATCCAGGATTGAGGCTAGGACCCGGGCTTTGCTGACTGCTCCCGAAACCCAGGGAATTTACTCAGACACCATTCGTCAACAACAGATGAACGAAATAGATTTGCTCTTTGACCACTATAGTAAGCTTTTGAGTGCTGAGGGCGAAGATTATGATACAATGACGCGCAACGCTTACGGCAGCCGGATAGACTACCTCATATTCCATGATCTGCTAAAACTTGCTGAAAGCAAAGTAGCCGACGCTGCCCGACAAACGTTGGGTTCAAAGGCCGATATGGATGCGCTTTCGAGAATTGAAAATGCTACCGAAGAAATCAGACAATCTCAAATCGAGAAAATTTTTAAACAATAGGAAACCGTATCAATAAGTATATAGATAATGCTCAACGACCAAGATCGCAAATGGATTTATCGACGTGCCTACCTCCCGGAACATCTGCCCGATTATGTCGGGGCCGTTTCGGGTGCCGAGCCATTTCTCCAGCAAAATTTTCTATATTTTTTCAGCAAAAAACATCTTATTTTTAATGGGTTTCCGCTTGAACCCGACTCGCTTCCCCCCGTGCGGGTCTATGATTCTATCTGTGAACGATTGCGGCCGACTACGGCGGCTGTGATCGCTCCGGATATCTGGCTGACGGCCGAACAATACGATTATCTGGACTCTGATAGATACTATCGACTCGATATGCCTCTGCCAGCAACTAAAGCAGCAGTCGCATATATGCTAAGACGCGCACGGAAAGAGCTTCAAGTCAGGCGTGGCAGTTTCGGGAAAGAGCACAAAAAGCTCATCAAGGCATTTTTCGCTGAACATAGCTTTAATAGCCGGCAAAAATACCTTTTTAAGCATATTGCTCGATATTTGGAAGCCAGCGATAGTACCATGCTGTTGGAGGCACGCAAAGGAAAAAAACTTGTGGCATTTAACATAGTGGATTTGGGTGCCGCATATTATGCATTCTATTTATTTAATTTCCGATCCAGTAAACATAATGTTCCTGGTGCCTCGGATATGCTCTTTCACGAGATGGTTAATCTGGCTCTAATCGAGGGGAAAAAGGCCGTCAATCTTGGGTTGGGTATCAACCCCGGCATACGTCGATTTAAAGAGAAGTGGGGTGGAACGCCTTTTATGAAATATGCCTCAGCTTTTGTCGATAATAGAGAGGTCGATTTAGGCAGGTTGGCTAAGAAGTTATAGTTGAAATAGAAAAATGCCTAAAATTTTGGTGTCGCTGCGCTTCGTCTAATTAATCTGAAGATTGCACCGATAACTCAGTCCTACTATAGTTCAGCGTTGCTGCGGGGAGACTTCATTAAATAGGCAGAATACCATACTTCGGCATTCGGCATTCGTAATTCGTCATTCCATATAGATCTTATCAGCCGCATTTAATCTGGTTTTCCGGGTTGTTGTTTTAATTTTATCGAACCATAGCAGCCGTTCTTTTTTGGTTCCTTTGCGCATGGTAATGATAGATGCCTGAATGACTTCTTTCTCTATTTTTTGAAGGCTATTGAGGAAATTTCAGATAACCGCCTTTCGAGGTGTATTTCGTTTTTATTGCATCTTCGTAGCTCGGACGGTTTGATCCTAGCAAATCAAGGTATGGTTTATCAGAAAATCGATTTCCCTCAATTGTTTATTTCGAATTTTTTCCGTATAAAAGCCTTTGTTTTCTTTGTTCAGAAGATCTCTTAGTGTTAATTTCTATCTGCCGCATTTCCCAGGCGCGATCTTTGCCCTGGTGGATATTTTTGCCGGCATCAAGCGCTAATTTCTTGGTGAAAAACAGGTTTTTGCGAAGCACATGCAACCGCCGGCGATAACGAATGAAATCGTATAAAAAAAGGGGGAAGACAATGATTCTCCAGTTGAATTTGGAATTTCTTATTTCAATGAGAGCTCTGGCGATTTGACCTGTTTGACGGATTTCGTATTTTTTAATTGCATTGTAGGATTTCATACCAAAACCGATCGCTTCCAGGTTCAAGATTCAGGGTTCAAATGCTAAACCGATGGATACTACTCCCAATTTATTAAGGCTATTAGATGGTTACAAGGTTTTTTTATACATTGCGCCATTATAAATTGAGCATTTATCCTTTGTGTCTTCGATATTAACCTGGCACGCAATCTATAGAAAATGAGAATTAATGTCAATCGGTAGCTTGTTTTCGCTGCAATTCTCAGTAATAAACGCCCCGAGGCAAAGATCTTTGGTTATGAATTGCCATAAGTTGTATGGGGTTGAGGCGGGCACCGAATCAACCCTAACTGTGACTTTAAGTACAATTTATGGTAGAACATCTGAACTGACAAAACAGCGACGCAAAGAATTATACTATCGATAGGTTTCACGTTGTGCCTTTATGGCCAATTTTTTGACCTATGCGTACCAAAATCTTATGGGAAAATTTTCCTTTACATTGCAAAAAAGCATTGAACGCAGCCTTAAAGCCCTGAGAAACAGGTCGGTTCAAAAAGAAATGCCGCCCAAGAGACGCTGGCGTCTTTTGCAGGTTGAACCGGCATTTGCGTGCAACCTGAGATGTGTCATGTGTCCCTGGCGGGAGATTGCTAAAAATTTTGAAAACCGCGGGCTTATGTCGCAAGACGATCTGGGAATCCATTCGGCCGCATCTTGTCTGAAATAAAATCCATTGATTTCACCGGGGGAGGGGAACCCCTGCTTCAGCCTAAACTTGCCGCAATGGATTGCTGAGATGCTCACGGCTGCCGGTTGTGAGACCGGGTTTCTCTCCAATGGTTTGCTGCTAAATAAAGAAACGCTGAACAAATTCTCGATGTCGGCATCGACTGGATCTGCATCTCCATGGATGGCGCCGAGGCCGGGATGTATGAAAGAATTCGCATTGGCTCTAACTTTGAGCGGGTATGTGAAAACGTGGCCAATATTGCTGACATTGCGATCACGGCAAACAGACCCAGGACAATGATCAACTTTGTTTTTATGGATATTAACGTTCATCAGGTAGAGGATATCGTTCGATTAGCGGCTCAGTTGGGTGTGGATCAACTAAATTTTAAGCAATGCGATGTTATCCGCGGTGAAAGCGGAAAGGGGCACGGTCTGTTTGGGGCCGAGGAAACAAAGGATATTCGCCGCTTAAAAAAATCGCTGGAAAAAGCCAGTCGTCTGGCTAAAAAATTAAATATCGCTACCAATGCTTTTGCCTTCACCCCCGAGGAACGGTCCGTTTGTGAGCAAGACCCGCGGGATTCGCTATTTATCCGCTATGACGGTCTTGCAGCGCCTTGTATCAACCTTGCGATCGGTGGGCCATCAACTTTTCTGGGCAAAGAGGTCCTGATGCCGAACTGTCCACTATGGCCGTTTGCCGGATACCGATTTGATGGTATTATGGCAATCGGAGACCTGTAAGATTCTATCGACAACAGTTTGAACATCGTGCTAAAAAACACGATGAGGCAATTGTTACACGTATGCTGAGCACTTCCGGTTCAAATCGCTTAAAGGCACTTCAGGAAGCCAAAGAGGCCATGCCGGAACCGCCCCAAGGGTGTAATGTATGTCATTATTTGTATGATATTTAGGCGGGTTGCGGGTTGCGAGTTGCGGGTTGCGGGTTGCGTGTTGTGGCTCACGGGCAGTAGGTTACAAGAGCATGGAGCAAAGGGAAAAAATGCGCAGAAGGCACAGATGACAGAGATCAGAAGGTTACTTGTTGTGGGTTGCTCGATGCTTGATCCTGGATATTCCCTGCAGACCACTGTTTATTGTTGGCTTGCCCGGGTTCAAGCGGAATTTGAATTGTTCTTTTACCAGAAAAAAAATGACGTAGGGAAGGGGAAGCGATTCCATCATTTGCCATTCGTCAATCGACCTTCGTCATTTCTAAACCATTCCTTTGAAAGCCAGAAAAGTCAGTGAGAGGATGCCGGCGGTGACCAGGGCAATGGAGGTATCCTGCAATGGACGGGGAACCCGGGCGATCAGGATGCGTTCCCGCACACCGGCGAAAAGAATCAATGCCAGGCCGAATCCCACCGCATAAGCGAAAGATGATACCAAAGCTTGAATGAAGGTATACTCTTCATTGACGTTGATCAGGCAAACACCCATGACGGCGCAATTGGTGGTGATCAGAGGTAAAAATATTCCCAATCCGGCATACAAGGCCGGGATACTCTTTTTTAAAAACATTTCCACAAATTGGACCAGGGAGGCAATTACCAGAATAAACGCCAAGGTCCGCAGGTATTCGAGATCAAATTTCGCCAGGAAAAATGTGTTGGTCAACCAGGTAATGACGCCGGCCAATACCAACACGAAGACTACTGCCATAGCCATGCCGATGGCGGTCTCCATTTTTTTTGATGTTCCTAAAAAGGGGCAGTTCCCCAGGTACTGAGCCAACAGAATATTATTTATGAGGATACAGCTAATGGCCAGAACGACTAAATCGCCCATTGTGATCTCCTATTTCTTAGGTACCAAATTCATAAGACAAAGCATTAAACCCAGGGCGATGAAAGCCCCCGGTGCCTCAACCATAAACGTAAATGGTTTGTAGGCCGGACCGAAGATATCGAACGTCAATCCCCAATCTTTCCAGATTGTGAGCAGACCGGTGCCCAACAGCTCCCGTACGGCCCCTAAGGCGGCCAATGACAGCGTAAAGCCGATCCCGATGCCGAGCCCGTCCAGTAGTGAGCGCAATACGCCGTTTTTGGAAGCAAATGCCTCTGAACGACCCAATACGACACAGTTGACAACAATCAGCGGGATAAATATGCCGAGTTTTAAAAACAATCCATATACAAATGCCTGCATGAGAAGTTCCACAACCGTGACAAATGTGGCGATAATAACAATGTAGCAGGCAATTCGAACTTTCGATGGGATGATTTTCCGGAGAGATGATACCAGTACATTGGAACCGACCAGTACAAATGTAGTCGCAAGGCCCATACCAATCCCGTTTTCAACCGACTTGGTAACCGCCAGAACCGGGCAGAGACCGAGCACCAGGCGAAACGGCGGTACTTCATCCCATAGTCCTTTGAAAAATTCTTGTGCAAGTGGTTTTGCCATCGACGCCTTCCTATTTTTTTATTTTGTTACTTCCGTTTTTTTTACTTCATTTGCTTCCGTGGTGATCTGATCCTTCATCTTATTAAACAGCTCATTGGCCTCGGTTGCCGCAGCTGTAACGGCGCGGGAGGTGATGGTTGCGCCGCTGATGGCATTAATGCTGCCGCCGTCTGCCGTGACTTTTAACGGTTTGTCCACGGGCTGTTCTTTGAACTGCGCTACAAAATTTGGATCTGATTTGGCCTTGGCGCCCATGCCCGGGGTTTCGGCGTGTGTGGTGACACCGACCCCCATCAGTTTATTCTCTTTCAAGTTTATACCCACCATGAGCCCAACCTCGCCGCCGTACCCTTTGCCGAAAGTTTCCAAGGCAACTGCCCGAGGCTTACCTTCGTAAAAAGCGACAAAAATCGTTCTTTCGACATCACCGTCTTTCAGGATGAATCGATCAGCGATGGGATTGTTTTCAGCCCCTTCGAAAATGGTTCGAACGGCAGGTCCTTTGACGAATTCCAATACCTGATTATCAATTCGTTCCTGGGTACTGTTGCGCAGATAGGCCAGCACACCGCCTGAAAAGAAGCTTAAAATCGTAAGGACGACCACCATTTTTATCATTTCACGCATTTTATGAAACCTTTCCCAAAGCTTGCGGCCTGATCTTGTCAAGCAGCGGATTGACAAGATTGATGACCAGAATCGCCAATATCACCCCGTCGATGTAGGCGCCGATATTGCGGATCAAAACGGTCATTATCCCGCCGGCAATCCCGTAAAGAAGCATCGGAATTCCATTCACCGGTGATGAAGAGTCTTCGGTGGCCAGAAAAAAAGCACCTATTAACGTATAGCCCGATAAGATGTGGATACCGGGGCTGACAAAGCGTTCAGGATCGATCAGGTTGAACAATAAAGCGGTCATGTATACACCGACCAGAAACATGATGGATATTTCCCAGCGGATAAATCCTCTTAGCATCAAATAAATTCCACCTGCAATGAGACCCAACCCAAAGGTGGCGCCCAAACCTCCGATCTGCTTACCTATTAGAAGGTCTCCGATGCGAAGCGATTCCAGAGAGGGAGCGCCAAAATGTTTGGCGAGTGCCAGTGGATAGATGGCAGCGAAGTTAAAATCATAGTTCAGGAGCATACCGTCGAAATTGAACAGATCCTTCCAGGATATCATCATGATGGCCACTGCCAGAGCGACCGGATTGAAGGCATTGCTGCCGATGCCGCCAAAGATCTGCTTGCCGATGACGACGGCGATAAACGACCCCGTGATTACAGCCCACCATGGCATGGTGGCAGGGTACAGCATGGCCAGCAGCAGTCCGATCAGGGCCGCATTGCCGTCGCCGATGGTCACGGGCCGCTTGGCCACCAGATTGATCGCCAATTCCCAGAGCATTGCGGTGGCAACCGACAGGCAGACAACTCCCAAAACGGGGATGCCATAGTAATAAACACCCGCCAGGACCGCCGGCAGCGCGGCGAGCATGGTGTGATAGCTGCGATTGGTAATTCGGCTTCCGTTGTGCCAGAAAGGAGCATGTGAAACAATCAACTTTTTTTGCTCAAGCATCCGTTGCCTCCGTCGCCTCTGTTGTTTCCGTTGTTTCCGTCATTTCCATGGTTTCAGAGACGTTTGCCCGGTCCAGTTCATATTTGGCTAATTTGATATACTGAAATATCGGAATTTTGGATACGCATACAAAGCTGCATAGACCGCATTCAATGCAGGAAAACAAATCGTAGTTGTCGGCGGCATCTTCGTAATGACCCGCTTCTAAAAATCTTACCAGCATGTGGACCTGTATCTGTGCAGGACAGACCCTCACACATTCACCGCAATTTATGCAGGGATAATCCGATGCGTAAGCGGCATCGGACCGATCAATAACGACGATACCGTCCGTATCGGGCAGCACCGGTTGATCCAATGAATATACGGCTGATCCGGTCATGGGGCCGCCGAAGATGATGCGGTCCTCTTCGTTGATGGAGACACCATAAGGTTCTAAAATATCCCGGATGGGGGTCCCGATGACGGTTTCAATCAAGCGCTGGGTTCCGTCTTTGGTGACCAGGGTAAGGATTTTACGAACGGGTATTTGCCCTTCGTCAAAGGCTTTGCCGATGGACGCCGCCGCTTCGGCAGTCAGAAAACAGACGCCCAGTTCCGTACAGGTTTTTCCGGCCGGCACCACCTTTCCCAAGACATTTTTCATGATCATTTGGGGCAGGGCCGCAGGATAGACGGTATTAATATTTTTTACCTGGGCACCGATGTGACCGAAACCCTGCATGGACTCACCGGCAGTGACCAGAATGATATTATCGATGCCGGTGATATCCTTTAAAATTCCGATTCCCTTCTTTATGGCATCCAGATTGGACTTGACGATGGACTGATTGGTGCCGATGAGCAGATCGCTGTCGGCGCCCATAATAACAATGGTATGAATTTCATTTTCAGGCTCAGCAAGAACAGACAACGGCGGATTACCCGGTACAAAAGAGAGAAAGTCGACGGCGTTGGCTAAACTTGGCGTCTTAATCTGCCCTTTAAACTGATCGTCTATAACCTCATTTTTATCGATATTAATGGAAACGGCCAGGTAGGTTTTACCGAAATCACCGGTATGCGGCGAAATGGAGGATATGGTTCCGGAGACACTTGAAATGACATATGCCGGATCATCGGCAAAAAGGGATAGTTTTTGACCGGTTTTGACCTTGTCACCGACTTGAATTGAAGCCGATATGTTTTGGTTGCCGTTTTTGCTATGAAACAGGGTGACCTTTTTGGTGGGCATGACCTTGTCAGGCTCCGGCTGCCGGGCGGGCAGCAGTTCATACTCTATACGAGAGCGGGATAAACCGAAGAACGATTTTTTTAGCATAACGTAACCCTTTTTGTGGTACTGCAAAATTTAGCCGCAGAGCTGAAAAGACGGCAGACGCCTTGTTTTATCGGTTTACATGACATGGCAGGCGGAACATTCCTTCTCAAGCGGGCCTGCGCCATATCCCTCGTGACAACCGGTGCACTGCTGATGAAAGGCATCGGCCCGCTTGGGAGTTTCTTCATCCCCTTCGTCGGGATCATGGCATTCGGTGCATGACCCTGCGTCGGCATATTCATCCTCGCTAAGGGTATGATGACAATCACCGCATGATATCCCGTAACCGTTGTCGGCGCTGTGGGTTTTGTGATCAAACAATACCTTGCCCGCCGTAACGTCAAACATCAACCGCACCGGTTCGGCGGGAGTTTTAGCGGGAAACGCCGCATAACACAACACGCCCACAAATAATAAATAAATTGCCAGACCATATGCCAGCTTCAACTGAAGTTTTGAAAACATAGCTTATCCGCACCTTGGGGCCTCGGAATCAAATAAATCAATCTTTGTGTCCTTATTTATTCCCGCGACCTGTATAGAAGTTAAATTTTATCGGATCTCAGCGCATAAAAAACAAGGATCGACTACCATAATGGCGCAAACCTTTCAAGCTATTTTTAGCCGGGTGTGTGTATTGCGATCGTCAACGGGCTGTGAGTTTTTCAGATTCTTCTTTTTCACTGCATATCAAACCTTAATCTTGAAAACAATACGAAAGCACACCCGACCGGATCAAGCCACTTCGGTCTCCCTGCTGACATCCTTGATCACACCTATTTGGCCGAAGGCCTTATCCGGGTTATAACAGGTAAGACAGCAATACAGGCAGCGGTTGCTTTCCCCGAGCGCCGCCTGCTCCGTAAGGACCTGGTCCGCTTCGACAAATGACTGAATCCTTTCGGCCACCGGCAGCTCCGGCATGGGGGCGCGCTGGGTCTTAACCACTCCCGGGACCTGGTCGAACAGGGTTTCGCTGATCAGATTTTTCTGCAACTCCAGGGGATCAGCGACAACCGGTTGACCCATAACAAACTGATGAATCGATCGGGCGGCACGGCGGCCGCCGCCGATGGCATCCACCACCAAACTCGGGCCGGTGGCGGCATCGCCGGCGGCGAACAGGTATGGAATATTGCTTTGCAGCGTTGCCGGGTCAACTTCGAAGGTATTCCAACGGGTTGTTTTCAGCTCTGCCAGCTGCTGTTGCATGGATTCGATAAAGGAGATATCCGGCGATTGGCCAATGGCCGTGATCACCATGTCGGTTTCTAATAACGATTCGGATCCTTCAATTGGCACCGGTCTTCGCCTTCCGCTGGCATCCGGTTCACCCAGCTCCATTTTTAAGTACTCAAGGTGAGTTGTAACCCCGTTTTCATCGCCGACGACGCGTACCGGCGCGGCCAGGAACTGGAATTTTACGCCTTCGGCTTCGGCGGCTTCGATTTCAACCGGGTTTGCCGGCATTTCATTGCGCGTGCGGCGATATACCAGGTTAACCTCTTTGACTCCCAGTCGGATTAAATTGCGGGTACAGTCAATGGCGGTGTTGCCGCCGCCGATAATGACCGCCGATCGGCCGGTCGGTATGGGTTCACCGCCGGCGAGCCGTGAAAGAAAATCGATCCCTGTGTAGCACCCCTGCAGTTGTTCTCCTTCCACCCGCAACGATGAATCTTTCCAGGCTCCGATCCCCATGAAAACAGCGTCAAAACCCTCACTGTCCAAGGTATCCAGGTCAAAATCCTTGCCGAATCTCATATTTGGTTTGCACTCGATACCCAGGTTGAGGATACCTTCGATTTCCCAGTCCAAGACTTCTTTGGGAAGCCGGTATTCAGGGATCCCGTAACGAAGCATCCC
This sequence comes from uncultured delta proteobacterium, assembly GCA_963723215.1. GTDB lineage: Bacteria > Desulfobacterota > Desulfobacteria > Desulfobacterales > JAFDCJ01 > JAFDCJ01. The sequence goes on along the minus strand of CAVRQG010000015.1, from coordinate 81,112 downwards.
TCCCAGTTTCGGCATGGCTTCATAAATGGTTACCTCGTGGCCCAGTCTTCGCAGAAAAAATGCACAGGTGAGCCCCGCGGGTCCGCCGCCGACAACCGCCACCCGTTTTTCGGTGAGCGGCGCCAGGGGAACCGGCAATCTTTTACCGGAATTCATTTCAAAATCAGCCGCAAAGCGTTTCAGCTGGTTGATGGATACGGGATCATCTTCGATGCCCCGTCTGCAGTTCACTTCGCATGGATGGGGGCAGACCCGGCCGCAGGCCAGCAACAGGGGATTGCGTTCCCGAATGGTGTCGACGGCGCCGAAATAGTCGCCCTCTCTGATTTGGGTGATATATTTTGGAATATCGATTTCTGCGGGGCAGGTTTGGCGGCAGGGGGCTAGACGATCGTCGCGCTGATTGAAATGCAGAATACGTTGTGAGGGAGTCCTGACCTCCATCACAGACTTGGGACAGATTTGTTCGCAGATACCGCAGCCGACGCATTTTTCCTTGTCTACCACCGGGTAACCTAAGGGCCCCATTTTTAAGGCGTCAAACTGGCAGGCCCGCACACAATCGCCGAATCCAAGGCACCCAACGCTGCAATCGCGTTGACCGCCGAACAGGGCGGCCTGGGCCCGGCAGGTGCCCACACCGGCATACAGGTATTTAACCTCAGCCCGGTCGCCCCCGGTGCAGGTATTGTAAGATTTAACCGGCTCTGCCATCCCGACTTCCATCCCCATCACCTCGGCGGCCGATTGGGCGGATTCGGGGCCTCCCACAATACAGACACTGGGTTGGGCCTTGCCGGCCACCACGGCGACCGCCGCCGCCGAACAGCCGGCGTAACCGCATCCGCCGCAGTTGGCACCGGCAAAACACGATTCCACCTGGGCGATCCGCGGATCTTCCCATACATAAAATATGCGTGAAGCAGCGCCCAGCACGATGCCGCAGACTGCTCCCAATCCCAACATAAAAATCGTCCCTTCAATCATGGTGACTCCTTGCATTCATCAGGCCGGGTGCATCATCGCACAACTATTTTCAGCTCACACTAGATTCTATTTTTAATTGCACAAACAGCTGATATATTATCAAAAGGAGGCACATTATCACTTTCACTTGCTTATTTCAAGTTTAATGAAACGATTTTTGGTAAATTTTACACCATATTCTATTCTTCAGGTCTCAAAATATTGAACCGGATGATCAGGAAGGTCTGCATCACCGCGAATGAGGCTACGCCCACGGCAAATAAGATATTGGCTATACAAAAGTTTTCCTTCAAAATGGTATGAAATCAAAAACGAAGGAAAACTTGCTTGCTCCGGTGGATACAGGTGCTGTTTTACAATATTTCCTTCGATTCAGGATCTCTATCACCACTTCCTTTTTTAGGTAAGAAGATTATCCACCATCTCGGCAAATCCATGTCCGCCCGCCTTACCGGTAATCCAGGCCGGGTTGCAGGGCATGCGTCCTTCAAACTGCAGGACATTGGCCACGCCGACGGAATGGGGAAAGTAGGCAAACATCGGTGCGTCATTGGGGGAATCCCCGATGTAAATGACCTCCTCTTTAATATCGACCAAGTTCTCATGAAAAACTTCTTCAAATAGAAAGCGGGTCATTGTCAGTTTATCATAATCGCCAAACCAGCCGTTGACGTGGATGGAGCTGACTTTGGCCTCGGCACCGGCTTCTTTAAATAAACCGACGATTTGATCGACCGCTTCGCCGGGCAAAGGCGGGATGTCTTCACAATAGTCGATTGCCAGATCCGCTTCACGGTAGGGTTGATCGGCAGAAATGCCTGCGGCCGGAATTTTTTCCAGAATTATCCGTTTTAGTTCTTCCAACTTCTGACGATCGACTTTTCGCTGATTTTCCGGCTTGAAATAGCGACGCAGCATTTTGTGCGCCGACTCGTCGTAGCGGAAATAAAAGGCGCCGTTTTCACCCACCAGGCCAGCGACCGGCCACATCCGCGCAATGTGATCACACCATCCGGCAGGCCTTCCGGTGATCGGAATGCAGCGAATATTTGCATCTCTCAGTCGCTCCATGGCAACAAAAACAACGGCAGGCAGACGTCCGTTGACGGTCAGGGTGTCGTCAATGTCTGTTAGGATATAGCGAATTTGCTGCCTTCGTTCAGAGGAGAATTTTTCAAATGGTTTCATTTCGAGTTTATCCTATATACAGGCCCCGCAGCTGCGGCAGGTATCCACCCGGCAATCCGGTGTTGTCAGTCCCTGTATGGCGCGCTGGTACTCCCGCCGCAGAAAAGACTTTTGGATGCCATGGTCGATAAAATCCCAGGGTAACTGTTCATCCGTATTACGTTGCCGGTAGACATAGAAGTCCGAATTTACGGGCACGGTTTTCAGCGTTTGGGCCCAGTTGCCCCGGTTGGCATGGGCCAAGGACAGGATATCGGCCACCTTTCGATCTCCGCGTGAGAACAAGGCCTGAATGTAGGCCCAGCGGGGCATATCCGAATTTACCCGCAGATTGGCCACTTTTTTTAATTCGTTCTTTATTTTTTTAATTTTTGTCTTTAGCGCACCGATCTCCTCCATCGCGCACCACTGAAAGGGAGTGAACGGTTTGGGGACAAAACAATTGAGACTAACGGTAATCTGACCGATTTTTTTCCGGGCACGGCTGGAGGTTAAAAACTGATGTTTGATTTTTTTGACAAGTTGAATAATGGCATCAATATCCAAACTGGTCTCGGTGGGCAGGCCTATCATAAAATATAGTTTTAAATTGGGTATGCCGTTTTCCACGAGGGTCGAGGCAGCGGTTAAAATGTTTTGTTCCGTAAGCCCTTTGTTGATCACCCGGCGCAAGCGGTCTGTTCCAACTTCCGGGGCAATGGTGGCTGTTTTGACCTTGCTTTGCTTTAAAGCCGCAAGCAATCCCGGTGTGAGTCGGTCGGCACGCAGGGAACTGAATGAAATTCTGATACCTTGATCATGGAACTGACCGCATAATTCTTCAATCCCCGGCAGGTCGGATACCGCAGCACCTACCAGCCCGATACGGTCAGTCAAGCGAGCACCCTGTTTTATGGATTGGGCAAGCTGGGAAATGGGGCGAAACCTTGGGGGCCGGTAAATAAACCCGGCGCTGCAGAAACGACATCCATGGGGACAGCCGCGGCCGACCTCAATCAAAAACGAGCGGTCAAAGGTTGTGTGCGGCGTTACCACCGCGCTGCAGGTAGACGTCCGGCTGACGTCTTTTACATAGACGCGTTTAATCTGAGGTGGGACGTCCTCCAAAGGCTCAAAGGCGGAGAGGGTGCCGTCATCGTGGTATCGCGGCCGGTAAAAGGCCGGGACATAGGTGCCCGGCAGATTGCATGCCAGGTTTTTTAATACAGCTTTTTTATCCTGTCGGGGGTCAAATAGCTCGATAAATCGGGGCAATATTTCTTCGGCTTCGCCGATGAGAAAACAATCGATAAACGCTGCCAGGGGTTCCGGGTTCAGCAAACAGGCTACGCCACCGGCAATTACAAGCGGATGACGGTCTGTTCTATCGACGGATTTCAGCGGGATCCCGGCTGTATCCAGAATGTCGAGCAGGTAGGGGTAATCGTTTTCAAAAGAGATGGAAAATGCGATGATATCGGCATCGGTAATGGGTCGGCCCGACTCCACGGTGGTCGGCCGTGGAGTTTCAGATGCGCTATTCTCCGGTAGAAAAGCTCTCTCGCAAACAGCATGGTCAAAACTGTTGAGAAGCCGATAGACAGTCTGAAACCCGAGATTGGACATGCCGACATGATAACGGTTGGGGTAAACCAGGACAACACTGATTTTGCCGCGCCACTGTTTTCGAATGGTTCCGATCTCGGATTCTATTGATTGCCGAGCCGCATTTCGGGTTTTCGTACCATGTTGCCGCTTGTCATGCATAGATTGGCCGTTGCGTGTGAATTCTGCCGCACCCTATCGATACCGCAGAGGTTATTTCACCCTACCCTTACGACGTGAAAGAACGTTTTAAATATATGCCTGCTTTCAGCGTTTTGCAACAGACCACGGACAACCGGACTCTTAGAGGCATTCTTCTGACAACTTGTTGTCAGACAATGAAGGTTTCAGCAAACCACAAATATCATTATTAAATCCCTGCACCACAGGGGCCGCTTTTTCCAAGCATAGTCTCGGAAAAAGCATCGTCCCTTATTGGGTGCGTTAATCCGCTTTCCTCCTTAGAAAAGTGGGGACATCCAGATCATTTTCATTGATCATCGATCCACCGGTACCCCTGTAAAAGGCTCCGGATGACTCACCAACCGCTCTCTTTTGTCGGATGAAGGTGGGTTCGTCGTAATCGATAATTTTTCCCAGATCCTCCGGTGTGATGTCTCTGATTTTTCCTCTTAACTGCTGGGTCGGTCGCTCAACCTTCTCTTTTTCCTGGCCGATTCCGGTGGCAATGACGGTTACTCTCATTTCATCGCCCAGGCTTTCATCTACGGAGGTGCCCCAGAATATTTCCGCTTCTTCACCGACTTCACTGTGGATGTACTCCGAGGCTTCGGCAACTTCTTCGAATTCCATATCGCTGGTGGCGGTGATATTCATTAAAACACCTCTGGCCCCTCTGATGGGCACATCTTCAAGCAGCGGATGAGAGATTGCCTTGCCGGCGGCTTCCACAGCGCGGTGTTCGCCTGATGAAATACCAATACCCATCAAGGCTAAACCAGCTTTGGACATCGTCGTCCGGACATCGGCAAAATCCAGATTAACCACACCCGGCATCATGATCAGGTCGGTGATTCCCTTGACCGAATGGAGCAGGATTTCATCGGCTCTGATGAACATTTCCATCAGGGTCGCTTTTTTGGATGCCAATCCCCTGAGCCGGTCGTTGGGTATCGTGATGGCCGTATCGACCACCTTCTTCAAGGTATCGATGCCTTCTTCCGCCATCCTGGATCGTTTTTTTCCCTCAAAGGAAAACGGTTTGGTCACCACCGCCACCGTAAGGGCACCCAGGTCTTTGCAAATTTCAGCAATGACCGGCGCCGCTCCGGTACCGGTACCACCGCCGAATCCGGCCGTGATAAATACCATGTGACTGTCTGCCAGAGCATGCCTGATTTCTTCTTCACTTTCAAGGGCTGCATCCCGACCAACCTGGGGATTTGCCCCGGCTCCGAGGCCTTCGGTCATACCCTGGCCCAATTGGATCCGGACCGATGCCTTGGATATTTCAAGGGCCTGGGCGTCCGTATTGGCCGCAATGAACTTGACGCCTTGAAGATTGGATGTGATCATGTTGTTGATGGCATTTCCTCCTGCACCCCCGACACCAATGACTTTGATTTTTGCGGAATTTTCACTTTCAACATAGGTAAACATTTTTTGCCCTCCTACCGGTTTGAGTTAATGGATACTATCTCTACAGTGTTATATTTATCTTTGCTTCAGCCTCTTGTTGACACCGGCTGAGAAATCGAAATTAACGAATGCCTATCAAACGACATCGTGAAACCACCGCTTCATGCGGGTCATGATACGATTGAAGATGTTTTTATCCCGAATCCTGAACTTCTTTGAATCCCTGTTACGTGCACCGTATAAGACCAACCCCACGCCGGTTGCATACATCGGGTTATTGACCACATCCACCAGACCTTTGATTCCCTGTGGCTTGCCTAGGCGGGTGGGTAAATGGAAAATCGATTCGGCCACTTCCGTCACTCCTGACAGCAGCGCCGTTCCACCGGTTAGGACAAAACCGGAAGGAATTATATTTTCCATCCCGGCCCTGAAAATTTCCCGGTGGGTTAACTCAAAAATTTCTTCCATGCGGGGCTCTAGAATTTCTCCCAGAATCTGGCGTGGAAGTTTGCGCGGATCTCTTCCTCCCAATCCGGGTACCTCGATCATTTCATCACTGCTGATATCCTGGGCCAGACAGGTGCCGTATCTCTTTTTTATTTTTTCGGCCTCGGCTTGAGGTGCCCGCAACCCTACGGCAATGTCGTTTGTCAGGTTGTTGCCGCCCAGAGCCAACACAAAGGTGTGTTTGATATTTTTGCCGGAAAAAACCGCCAGATCGGTGGTCCCACCACCCAGATCTATCAGAGCGGTGCCCAGGTGTTTTTCTTCATCTGTCAGCACAGCCTCGCCGGATGCCAGGGATTCCAAGACGATATCACTGACATCGAGTCCGGATCGGTTGGCACATTTTACAAGGTTGTGGGCCGAAGCGACCGCACCGGTGACGATGTGAATTTTAGCTTCCAACCGGACGCCGGCCATTCCCACCGGGTTCTGGATGCCCGCTTCATCATCGACAATATATTCCTGGGGCAGGACATGAATAACTTCACGATCCATGGGAATCGCTACGGCACGGGCGGCATCGATGACGCGCTCGACATCGTTTTCGGAGATCTCAGATCCTTTGATTGCGACAATCCCTCGACTGTTAAAGCCGGTGATGTGACCACCGGCAATTCCGGCATACACAGAGGAAATTTCGCAGCCTGCCATGAGTTCTGCTTCTTCCACCGCCTTTTTAATCGACTCCACTGTGGATTCGATATTGATGACGACACCTTTGCGAAGTCCGATGGAAGGGTGCGTCCCGATACCGATGATATTGATATCGGGCCCGGATATTTCGCCCACCACGGCACAGATTTTGGTCGTTCCGATATCAAGACCCACAATGAGGTCCTCTTGTCGTTGCATGTAGTTCTCCTTTTATACCAATATCCGAGCCGCTTACTCCCGCCTCAGGGCGTTTACCACGACTCGATCTAAATTATTCAAGTCGATACGGTCATAGTCAGATACGCTTTGCTGATGCTTAAGATACGAAAATAGACTGGCGAGCATATGATATTTGCCGTCATAGTCGTCATAGCCCAGGTTTATGGTCTTGATGCTATCAAAGGCGAGTAGGGTGAGGCCGATATGCCGGTCAACCCGTATCTGTCTGATAGAACGATTCGGCAGAATGCTTCCTTGCTCCCTGCCCAGCCGTAAGACCTTCATGACCGCTTCAAAGGGTGTTGTGCGTTCCCGGACGATGTCACCTTCTGTTGAATCAGTCTGCCCGTAGACCGGGGGTAGATCCAAAACATTAAGGCCGCTGATCACCGGGAGATTGGCCGGATCCGAGGGATCCCAGGCTTTAAATATTTTGCCCGAATGATTGATGAGGAATTTTTGTCCAACATCGACCACCGCCAAGGGCGCATGTTCCTTAATGCGAATGTTGAGTCCTGATGGTATCTCCCTGCTGACACCGGCTTCCGCGATCCAGGGGTGAGCTATCAGCCGTTTTCGCACCAGCGACAAATTAACCGCTAGAATATTCACCCCTATACCGACCTGGGCCTGTTTTGTAATTTCTTTTTCCGACAGCCGCTGGGACCCCTCGATGGTCAACTGACTGATCTTGAAATAGTCGCACTGGGTTAAAATATCATGAACCAGGATGAAAAAGATGCATACGACCGCAGCCGCAGCCACAGCCATGATCAATTTAAACCCCAGCAGAACGCGCCTTAAAAATTTAAATTCCCGTTTATTTTTTTCGCCATTGCGTTTATTTTTTCGTGGTTTTCTGTGACCGAACATGTTTTACCTACAAATCGTTTAGCGGTTTAAGTTGTTAGCGCTTTTAATATGTCCATGCCTACCTTCCAGACATCTCCGGCGCCGAGCGTCAACAAGACGTCTCCCGGTTTTAAATTTTTCTTCAAGTAAACGACGGCATCTTCCTTGCCTTCAGAATAAAAGACCTCTTTGTGCCCGTGGGCTTTGATACCATCACACAATTTGCAGCCGGTAACACCTTCTATTGTCCTCTCTCCGGCGGCATAGATCGGCAATACCAATAGAACATCGGATTGATAAAATGAGCGGGTGAAATCATCAAATAATGTCTGGGTCCGGGTGTAGCGATGGGGTTGAAAGACAATAACCTTGCGGTTCTCCGGCCAGCACTCTTCGAGGGCCTGGAGAGTGGTTTTGATCTCTGTGGGATGATGCCCGTAATCATCCACTACCGTAATACCGTTGACTTCTCCTTTTATTTCCAATCTGCGCTGAACACCTTCAAGGGTTTGAAGGGCGCTTTGGATGGCATCCACGGGTATATCCAGCTCGACACCGGTCGCAATGCTGGCTGTCGCATTGTAGACGTTGTGAATTCCGGGCAGGTTCAAGATGAATCGGCCGAGCTTATGACCTTGCCGGTAAACACTGAAGCAGCTGCGGCGCTTTTCAAACTCAACATCTCTTATCTGGAAATCAGCCTGGGAGTTCATGCCGTAGGTGGTATAGCGTTTTTTTATTTTTGGAATAAGATCCTGAATCGATTCATTGTCCAGACAAAGGACGGCCAGGCCGTAAAACGGTATCCGGTCGATAAAATCCAAAAATACCGCTTTGATGGTTTCCAGATCCTGATAATAATCCAGATGTTCCCGATCGATATTTGTTACCACGGCGATGGCAGGTGAAAATTTTAAGAACGATCCATCACTCTCATCGGCTTCAGCAACAATAAAATCTCCTTTTCCCAGCACGGCATTGGACCCGATACTTTTTAATTTGCCGCCGATGACCACTGTCGGGTCCAGTCCTCCCTGGGCCAAGACCGATGCGACCATCGATGTCGTGGTAGTTTTGCCATGCGCACCTGCAATCGCAACGCTGTATTTTAACCGCATGAGCTCGGCCAGCATTTCCGCCCGCGGAATTACCGGAACTGAGATGCTCTCGGCGGCCAGAACTTCAGGATTTTCCCGGCCGACGGCCGACGATGTCACCACCACATCGGCGCCCTTAATCTGATCTGCACTATGTCCGGCAAAGACAATTCCCCCCAGGTTCTTGAGACGTTCGGTTATCTCGGAGGTCTGCAGATCGGACCCGGATACCTTATAGCCCAGGTTAATAAGCAGTTCTGCAATGCCGCTCATTCCGATGCCGCCGATCCCCACAAAATGGATATGGTATTTTTTTTGATACATAGTAAGCGTTTGTCCGTTTGGCTCGTTGGCCGGTTTTAACCGGCCGTATAGGTCTTATAGGCCGTATAGGTCCTATACCGGCTAACGGGCCAGTAGCCGGTAGCAGTCATCGACGATATTCCTGGCTGCATCCGGCTTTCCGAACTGTTTTGCCCTGGAAGACATCTTTTCCAGTTCAGCCGGATGGGCAGCATAATACTGGATTTTTTCACTGATAATTCGGCCGTTGAGGTCCTTTTCAAGGAGCATTTCAGCCGCCCCCTCATCCGACAGGCTGCCGGCGTTCAGTACCTGGTGATTGTCGGCTGCAAACGGAAAAGGGATAAAAATAACCGCTTTTCCCAGAGCCGTGACTTCAGCAACCGTGGTCGCGCCCGCTCTGCACATAATCAGATCTGCCTGTGCGTACTGGGTGGCCATATCATCGAAAAAAGCCTGAACCCTACCGCTGATCTTACTTTTTGAGTATGCTTCCCGGACAGGCTGTTCATCCACCTGACCGGTCTGATGCACAAAGTGTAACTGTTCTGTATCTCCGAGATGATCCAAAGCTTCAATTACCGCCATGTTTATCGTGTGTGCCCCTTGACTGCCGCCTAAAATCAGGACTGTAAAAGCTCGGACGTCAGGGGCTTTGTCTTTGATGGCTTCAAAACTGTCGGCATTATCCAAAATTTCCCGGCGTACGGGATTGCCCGTCCAGTAAACTTTTTGGGGATCCATGTGTGAGCGAGTATTTTTAAAGGAAATGTATACCCGATCGGCAAAGCGCGATAAGATCCTGTTGGTAATTCCCGGCAGTATATTTTGTTCCTGCACTACGATAGGAATCCTTCGCAGCCAAGCTGCAAAAACCACTGGGCCGGCGGAATAGCTTCCAAGGCCGATGGTCAAATCCGGGGAGATATTTTTTAAAATCCGATTTGCTGCCAGAATTCCTCCGGGAATGTTTGCAACTGATTTAACCTGATTCCACAAACCCCGGCCTTTAATGCCGGCGACGGTGATTGTTTGAAGCGTATACCCCGTTTTTGACAGCACCGTTTTTTCCAACAGGTTGCCGGTGCTGACAAACGTAATTTTGCTTGCTGGATTGCGGTTTTGAAATTCCTGCGCAACCGCAATTCCGGGAAACAGGTGACCGCCGGTGCCACCGCCGGCGATGACGATGCGGAGAGGGCGATAAGATGGTTGCCCAACATTACCATTGCCGGCACTTGATGCTTCGGGGGCAGTGGCACCCGCAGCTAAAAGCTGAAAGCTGAAAGCGGCAAGCAAAGAGGCTCTTAGACTTCCGTTCTTTGAACTTTGAGATTTGAGCTTTGAGCTATATGATTCATATGTCGCGTTTTTAAACATTGAAATCCGATTACTTATAGAGAATTTTACTGTTTGTTTGTATCTGCACTGATATTCATTAAAATCCCAATGGATGCCATATTCAGCAATAAAGAGGTCCCGCCATAACTTAAAAAGGGCAGGGTGAGCCCTTTGGTCGGGAGCAGACCCAAAGCCACGCCCATGTTGATGCAGATTTGCAGCCCCATGGCTGTGGTCAGTCCAAAGGCCAGCAGTGATCCAAATGTATCGGGCGTATTGCGGGCAATTTGAAGGCCTTTCATTAGAATTAGCCCATAAAGCCCGATGATAATCAGAACTCCTACCAGCCCAGCTTCTTCGCCGATAATGGAAAAGATGAAATCCGTATGCGGTTCGGGAAGATAAAATAATTTTTGATGACCTTTTCCGATCCCCGTGCCCCATAGTCCACCTGTGCCGAATGCCATCAGAGAATGGACAACCTGGTAGCCTTCATCTGCCGGGTATTGCCAGGGGTCGAGGAAACTTAAAATTCTTTTTACCCGATACTCGGCATTGATCAGAAAGTAGTAAGCTAGGGGCAGCAATGCGACCAGCGAGGTGAACAGATGAAGACAGCGAACGCCGCCGACAAACATCATCACCCATGTAATCGCGGCCAGGATGAGTATGGATCCAAAATCCGGCTGTTTGAATATGCATACGGCAAACGCCCCGAAAACGAGAACATGGGGCAGAAATCCGATTGAAAACTCCTTTAATTTCTCAGCCTTTTTTTCCAATGAATAGGCCAGAAATACTACCATGGCAAAACGTGCAAATTCAGACGGCTGAAACGAAAATGGTCCGAAGCGGAGCCATCTTGCCGAACCGCCGGCTGAAAATCCAAAGTCGGTGAGCTGAATCGCTATCAAGCAAAGGAGTGCCAAAATGAGCAAAGGATATGTCAACGGCCGATACCATCGGTAGGGAAAATGACGGCAGATGACAAGGCCAAGAATTCCCACGAAGGCAAAGATTGCCTGTTTTTTTAAAAACAGGTAGTCTGAACCGAATTTTTTTAAAGCCACGGCGGAACTGGCGCTGTAGACCATGACAATCCCGATCCCGACCAGGAAAAGTACCGGAAACAGCAGCTGAATGTCATAGGCCGCAGTATGTGTCGTGGGCTTTTTTGGGTTCATGATAGTTGCAGTTTGAAATTTTCGACGGCGTTCCTGAAATCCTCACCGCGTTGCGCATAATTGTCGTACATATCAAAACTGGCACATCCGGGGGACAGCAAAATCACGCTGCCCGGAGAGACAACCCGGTAAGCCTGCTTGACGGCATCCGCCATGGAAGCCACCGATATTGTCGGCAGGGTATCTCCCAGAGCGGATTCAATGAGGGCCGCGGCTTTGCCCATGACGATGAGCTTCCTGACATGTCCGGCCAAAACCTCTCTGAGTGCCTGAAAATTGCCCCCTTTATCCAAACCGCCCATGATCAAAACCACTGGTTTGCTAAAACTTTCCACTGCTCTGATGACCGCATCCACATTGGTTGCCTTGGAGTCATTAATAAACTCCACTCCGTGTATCGTATTGATATGTTCCAATCGATGCGCTGCACCCTGATACCGGTTCAGAGCCTGCTGGACGGTTTGCGGCGATGCGCCGGCTGCCAGGGCTGCCAGAGCCGCGGCGGCGGCATTCTCCAGATTGTGCCGGCCTTTCAGCTTCAATTTGGACACGTTCAAAAACGATTGATCGCACGAGGCTAATTTCGCTATGGGCTCACTATGATCTCGTTTTTTGGATTCATGGAAGCGAAACCAAATTCGTGTGCCGTTAATCACCGCGCCTTTATCCTCGATATTGAGTGACGCATAATATAATTTGGTGCTTTTTAGGGGCTTGGTAAGAAAACGTACCAAGGGGTCCGAACCGTTTAATACGGCAATATCTCCCGGTTGCTGATTTTTGAAAATGCGGATTTTAGATGCCGCGTAAGCATCAAAATTCGGATAGCGATCCAGATGATCGGCCGTGATGTTCAGCAGTACTCCGATTTTCGGCCTGAAGGTGTCGATGGTGTCCAGTTGAAAACTGCTGAGTTCTGCGACGATGAAATCCGCCTTTTGTTGCGCGTCCACGTAACCGATCAGGGGCGTACCGATGTTACCGCCCACGAAAACATTGAAACCGGAACTCTTCAACATACTGCCTAAAATTTCAGTGGTTGTGGTTTTGCCATTGGTGCCGGTGACGGCTAAAATGGGTTCATTGATAAAACGTGAAGCCAGTTCTATTTCTCCTAAAACCGGTACACCGCGTGCTTTCGCTCGCAATACCGGTTCAATGGTGTGGGGAACTCCCGGGCTCAAGACAACCAGGTCAGCCTTTTTGAAGGTTTGGGATCTATGAGAACCCAGTTCCAAGGCAATGCCCATTTCAGCGAGTTTTTGCGCCCGGGCCCCCAGCGCCCCCTCGGCGGCCTGGTCGGTCACACGCACCACCGCCCCCCTTTTTTTCAGAAAGCGGGCAAGGGCCATCCCGGTTACGCCGAGGCCGACCACTATGATTGTTTTGTTGGCAAGCTCCATGATGAACTAGTCAAGGTTTCAGGTTCAGTGTTCAGGTTTCAGGGACAGCATTTCCGGTATCTGACACCTGACACCCGAAACCTGAAACCGATTAAACAGGTTTTGAATTTTTAAAAGCCCAAATTTAAATATAGTGAGTGCTCTACGACTCAGGGTTTTCCAAACCGACCGCCTCGCTCTTGCCGGCAGGAGGGCAAGACCTGAGCAAGAGCGAAGGCGGTCGGAAATTGGCAATTGATAATCTAAAATATCCATTACTCCATCACTCCCGGAGTCCTGAAGCATAAAACTAAAAAAGTATAATTAAGCCGATTCGTGATCTCAGGCATATTGCTATCTTAATTTTAAGGTACTCATGGCCAGCAGGGCCAGTGCGATGGCAATGATCCAGAAGCGGACAATCACCTTGGGTTCCGGCCAGCCTTTTAATTCAAAATGATGGTGCAGCGGCGCCATACGAAAAATTCTTTTTCCGTGGGTCACTTTAAAGAACCCGACCTGGAAAATTACCGATAAGGCTTCCATGACAAACAACCCGCCCACCAGCACCAGTAAAATTTCCTGTTTGGTAATAACGGCGATGGTTCCCAGAGATGCTCCCAGGGAGAGGGAACCGACGTCACCCATGAAAATCTGGGCCGGATAGGCGTTGAACCACAAAAATCCAAGGCCGGAACCGGCCAGTGCGCCACAAAAGATGGCTAATTCGCCACTTCCAATCACATGGTTTATTTGCAGGTAATCGGAAATTTTGACATGGCCGGCCACATAGGCAAAAATCATGTAGGTCGACGCTGCTATGATCACCGGGCCGATGGCAAGCCCGTCGAGTCCGTCAGTGAGATTGACTGCATTGGATGCCCCCACAATGACAAATGCTGCAAATATGACATAACCCCAACCAAAGTCCGGGGAGATATTTTTAAAGAACGGAATGGTGACCTGGGTTGAAAAATCCGGAGTGACATATACTAGAAAACTTGTCACCAGGGCGACAATCCCCTGCAGTACCAGCTTTTTACGTACGGTCAGGCCTTTGCTTTGTTTTTTGACCTGCATTAGATAGTCATCGACAAACCCAATGGTTCCGTTGCCGATGATGACAAACATTACGATCCATACGAAATAATTGGTCAAATCACTCCAGAGAAGAATTGACACGATGATGGATATAATGATCAGGGTTCCACCCATTGTCGGCGTGCCGGCTTTCTGCAGGTGGGTTTTGGGACCGTCGTCCCGGATGTACTGACCCACCTGCATGGCACCCAGCTTGCGGATCATCCACGGCCCTAAAAGAAAGCAGATGAAAAAAGCCGTCAAACTGGCGTAAATCGTCCTGAACGTGATGTAGCGAAATACGTTAAAGACTGAAAACGTTGTATGCAGTGGATATAGAAGGTGGTAGAGCATCGCTTCGTTATTAGTTCTTCGTTATTGGTTATTAGCGGGAGCGGTCCGGAGTATAGCTAAATGTCAATAGTTATTTAGTTAATAGTGGGAGCGGCTTTCAGCCGCGAGTAAAATCGATGTACTCCTATGAACAAATAACGAATAACGGTTAACCATTAATCATCCACTTTTTCGCTCCAGGTTTTTAGTTCCTCTACTACTTTCTCCATGGCCATTCCGCGGGAACCTTTGACCAGCAGCCAGTCACCGGGTTGCAGCCAAATTTTCAGGTCTTCAACGATTTCATCATGTGTGCCTTCAAAGGTATCCTTCGGTTGCATGCCTTCATCCTGGGCACCGGCTCGCACTTCGGCGGCAAACTCGCCATAAGCGTATAGCCGGCCGATACCTGAGCGGGCGGCCGCGGCCCCGACTTTTCGATGCAGTGATTGCGCCTGGGTGCCCAGTTCAAGCATATCCCCGATCACGACCACTCCCCGGGCCCCGGTTCGCATCGTATTGAGGGTTGTAAACGCGGCTTGCATGGATTCAGGATTCGCATTATATGTATCATCGATAAGGTGGATATCCGCGGGTAACCGCTCGATTTTCATTCTCCCGGAAACCGGAATGAAGCTCTCAAGTCCGGCTTTTACCGTCTCGCAGGAAAGACCGATTTGATGGCCCACGGCCGCTGCCGCCAGAGCATTGGAGACCATAAAACGGCCGTGTGTATAGAGCTGGACGGGTATTTTTTCTCCGGCAAAAATCAGGGTAAAAGAAATGTAATGCCTGGTTTCATTGATATTTTCTGCTCTGATGGTCGCTTGCCGGGACAGTCCGTAAAGGATCACCTCCGCTCTTGTACTTGAGGCCAATTGAATCACACGCGGGTCATCGGCATTAAGAATTGCCTTGCCGCGGGGACCAAGACTTTTAAGAAGATCGCCTTTTTCCTGCATAACGCCGTCAATGGACCCCAATCCTTCCAAGTGCGCAGGGCCGACATTGGTCAGTACACCGATATCCGGCGAGCATATTTCGGCCAGTCTCGCGATTTCACCGGGATTGTTTGTGCCCAGCTCCAGGACTGCCCACTGGTGGTCTGCTGTTAGCCCGAGCAATGTCAACGGCAACCCGATTTGATTGTTAAAATTTCCGATGGCCGTCAGGGTCTCATACTGCCGATCTAAAACAGCGGTGGTCATCCGACGGGTGGTGGTCTTTCCATTGGATCCTGTAATGGCTACCACGAATGCCTGGGACCGCTGACGGTGAAACGCCGCCAGATCCCCCAAGGCCCGGGTGGTGTCCTCAACCGCGATACAGGCGACATCGTTTGTTTTCCATGTTGAAATGGGCATTTGGTTGGCCTTATGGCAGCTGATGACAAGGCCCCGAACCCCTTGATCGACAATATTCGAGATAAATGCATGGCCGTCATGGACTTCTCCAGCAATGGCTACAAAAATATCATCTGCAGCGATATTGCGTGAGTCAATCGAAACCCTTGAGAACGGACGGCGCAATTCTCCGCATAAAAGCTCACCGCGGGTGGCTTCTCTGATCTCTGCGGCTGTCCAGGCGATGGGGCGGCGTTGGGTCATTGATGGGTATCCGTTGGGTTTTAAATTAAAAGCCGATCCGCCGCCGGCGGACTTCGTCATTCGTCATTTATGATTCGATATTCGGTTACTAAAGGTCGTTGGAAACTTTATCTGTCCAAAGTCTCTTTTGCGATCAAACTGGTCATTCCAGCAGCCAGTGGCGGCGCTGACGATTGAGCACTAATGGCGTCCAGCACTTTTCGGGCTTCCTCACGGTCATCAAAGGCAACGACAGAGGTGCCCAGTATCTGATACGTTTCATGGCCCTTGCCGGCTATCAATACGGCATCCTCCGGCCGGGAGGCCAGAATACCCAGCTCGATGGCACGGCGCCGATCGGGCTCGATGGCATATCCCTTTTCTTCAAAGCCTGTTTCCAGATCATTGGTTGAATATTCGATACCGTCGGACTGTCTGACACCGGGTAAGATTTGATCGATGATCGCAGCCGGATTCTCCGTGCGGGGGTTGTCGGAGGTGACGATTGACAGATCGCAAAGACGGGCAACGATCTCTCCCATCAAAGGACGCTTTGCTCGGTCACGATCACCGCCGCATCCAAAAATACAGATGATTCGAGCCGGTGCAATTTCCTTTAAGGCCGATACGGCATTTGCCAGCGCATCCGGTGTATGCGCATAGTCCACATAGACAAATCGTCCCGTGCCGTTCGCTATGGGTTCAAGCCGACCGGGTATGGATGATAATGCTTCAATGCCGGCTTTAATCGTATGCGTCGCAATGTTCAGAACCGATGCAACTCCGATGGCGCTGAGAATATTTTCGACATTGTGTACCCCCACGAGGGGAGTTTTAAAATTAAAACTCCCCCCCGGGGCGGCAACCTTCCCATTGGTGCCAAATAAATTAGATCGGACATTCGCAGACCTTATATCGCTATCGGGAGCCGATCCAGTTTTAACACAAGACATCGACAGTAAATTCGCCAGTTCTCTGCCTTTCTCATTGTCGCAATTGATGACAGCCGAGGCATTTTCTTTCTTTGGCCCTTTGGTGAGATATTCGGTAAACAATTTTTTCTTACTCGACCAGTACGCTTGCATATTGCTATGAAAGTCTAGATGATCCTGGGTCAAATTCGTAAAGACGGCCACGTCAAACCAGCAGTTTTTGATACGGTATAGATCCATGGCATGGGAAGAGGCTTCCGCAACCACATGGCTGATACCATCGTGCCGCATATCCGCTAGAATTCTCTGAAGATCAAGGGATTCCGGTGTTGTCATGGGGTTGGCAAATGTTTTGCCCCCATACCGAAAATTAATCGTTCCGATCACGCCGACCTTATAACCGGCCTGTAACAGGATGCTCTCGATTAGGTAGGCAACGGTGGTCTTGCCGTTGGTTCCGGTAATACCGACCAGGGTCATGTCCCGGGTCGGATAGTTGAAAAAGCGGGCTGCCAGATCGGCCAGAGCTATACGTGTATTGGTCACCCGGATGAGGGGGTGGGCCGGTTTTTTGCCGATGCAGTACTGATTTCATTAAGAAAGGGCTGAGAAGGCTTTTTTTGAGTGATAATTGCTGCAGCTCCTCTACTAAGAGCCTGATGCATAAAATCATGACCGTCGGCAGTTTGCCCCTCAATAGCCACGAATATACCGCCCGGCTGAACTTCCTGGGCCCTGTAATGAATTGATCCAATGTTTGAATCCGGCAAGTCCGTATAGCACACGGCGCCAAGCGCATGGCGTTCTTTTTCATTGCACTTTGCGCTTGGCGATATGCGCTCTGCGCCTAAAGTGATTGGTTCAATGGCTTCAAGTAACGTTAAAAGCTTCACCCTTAGGCCTCACTGCCCAGGAATACCCTGAATTTTATCGTATTGCCATCAGGCGGTACGTTTAAATAGTTCAAGGTTTGTTGAGCAATTTGTTTAAATACCGGAGCGGCTACGATGCTGGCATAATACTTGTCTTTAGGCTCATCAATAACCACCAGAATTACAATCTCCGGGTCATCGGCAGGCGTAAAACCGACAAACGAGGCAATATGCCTGCTGTCCGAGTATTTGCCGTTTTTATCAAGTTTCCGGCTGGTACCCGTTTTGCCGCCAACGGAATATCCGTCGAGGGCAGCATTCACCCCGGTGCCGCCTTCCGTGATGACGGTTTTCATGATATTTTTGACTATTTCGGCACTGGAAGGAGAAATGGCCCTTCTGATTTTCTGCGGTTTAAAAGCTTTGACGAGATCCCCGTTTTGATTGACAATTTGTTGCACAATGTAAGGTTTCATGAGAATACCGTCGTTCGCAATCGCGGAAACCGCCGAGACCATTTGAATCGCCGAGACAGAAACGCCATGGCCAAACGAAATGGCACCGGTGTCCATATTCGACCAGGATGTGTAATTGGACAGGCTGCCGCTTGTCTCCCCAGGAGAGTCAATGCCTGTTTTCTGGCCGAATCCAAAGTTTCGCAACGTACGGTATAGATTCTTGGCGCCCACCTTTTGACCGACTTTTACCGCGCCGATGTTGCTTGAAAATTTGATAATTTGTTGGAGTGACAACCATCCCCGTTTGTGGATGTCATGAACCACGTTTTTTCCGATTCGATAGGCACCATTTTCACAATAAAAAAGGCTGCTGGCCGTGGTTTCCCCATACTCCAGAGCGGCGGCGGCGCTGAAAATTTTCAGGGTCGAACCCGGTTCAAATGAATCGGTGACGGCCCGGTTGCGCCAGAGTGATTTGTCGTAATTCGAGTAGACATTCGGATTGATATGGGGACAATGGGCGATTGCCAGAATAGCTCCGGTGCGCGGCTGCGCAACAATTGCGAGGGCGGAGAGGGCTGAATATCGATCGACAGCTTCCTGCAGGGCTTTTTCGGCGATATACTGGATGTTGCTATCAATGGTCAGAATCAGGTCGTGGCCGCGGTGGTTGCCGGAGTGCTCGGGCGCGGCACTGAAGCCTTTGCCCAGCGCGTCTTTATAAACTGTCGAAACTCTGTTTGTCCCTTTGAGATGCTGATTGTAATAAAATTCGATGCCTTCCAGACCGGCTCCGTCCAAGCCGGTGAAACCCAGAGCCTGGGCGGCCAGGATCGTATGGGGATAATAGCGGTTGTATTCCGTGACGAAATCTATCCCCGGTATCTTGAGATCTCTAACGGCCCTGGTTTCCTTGGCGGTGGTTTGGCGTTTGATCCAAACAAACGGTTTCTTTGTCGCCAGTTTGCCTTGGATCCTGGAGGCGTCCAAATTTAAACTGCCGGCCAGCACTTTGGCGGTGGCATTGGCGTCTTCTATCCGCAACGGATAGGCGGCAATGGATGTTACATCAATGCTGACAGCCATTTCTCTAAGGTTGCGATCGTAAATGATACCTCGTTTACCGGATGTGGTTGACGATTGTTCGTATTGGTTGGATGCTTTTTGGGACAACCACAGGCTGCGATATACCTGCAGATGGATCGCCTTGGCCGCAATCGCCATAAAGGAAATTAAAAAAATGATCCCGACAAGCAGTATCCGAAATCTGAAGTATTTATTTTCCATCACTTAAAAACTCAAAATCGGAATTGTATCTTTAATATTTGATATTCAGAAACTTCATCTGTTTTTCTTTGGTATTAAAATCATTTGCTTCGATGACGGTGTGATTAGACCCAGCTGTGTTTTGGCTATTTTCGCGATACGTGAGGGTGATTTCAGACGCGCGAATTCAATTTTTAAATTGTCCTGCATGGCAGACAGTTGCCGTACGTGGGCTGTTTGCTCCGTGATATCATATTTAAGGCGAACGCTTTGCACCCTGCACCAGGTGTAAAAAAGAAGCTCGGCGATAAAAATGAACATCAAGCAAAGAAAGGCGATGATTACTCTCGGATTGCGCTGTTTGCGTTTCTTTGTTTTCCCCATCCTGTTCGTCTACAGCTTTTCTGCCGCTCGCAACCGTGTGCTTCTGGCCCTGGGATTGGCGACAATTTCTTCCGCTGTGGGGCGTACCACCTTCTTAGTTAAAATACTGACCTGCGGAGTTTTGCCGCATACGCACCCAGGCAGTTGCGGTGGGCACGAACATCCTTTTTCCAGGGCTTTCAATTGGTGTTTCACGATGCGATCTTCCAGTGAGTGGAACGAGAGCACACACAGACGTCCACCGGGATTCAGAAAATCCACGGCCTGTTCCATGAAGGCTTTCAATATGTCGAGCTCCCGATTAACCGCGATGCGCAGTGCCATGAAAACCCGGGTGGCCGGGTGGATCTTTTGTTTGGAGAACGCATGTCGCGGGATGGCATCAATGACCAATTGAGCCAGCTGTTTGCTGGTCCGAATCTTTTTTTGCGTCCTGGTTTTTACGATTTTACGAGCGATTTGCTTTGCCCAGCGTTCCTCGCCGTAATTTTTAAAAAGGTCTCCAAGATCATTCGCGGCCAGGTGATTGATGAGACGTTCCGCAGTTTCACCTGATTGTTTATCCATGCGCATGTCCAGCGGTTCGTCTGCTCTGAAGCTGAATCCCCGGCCGCTGTCTTCAATTTGGTGGAGTGAGACACCGAGATCCAAAAGAATTCCGTCAACCCCAGTAATTTTTAGTTGTGATAGAAAATCAGGAAGATGAATGAAATTGCCGTGAAACAGGCGGATATTGGATGCATAGGACCCCAGGAGTGTTTCAGCATTGGTAATGGCATCCATATCTTGATCGATACCGATCAACAATCCGTCCGGGAGAATTTTAACACAGATCAGTCCGGCATGACCGCATCCGCCGATGGTACCGTCAACGATTATTTTGCCTGGCTGGCAATCGAGGTAATAATCCACTTCCTTCGGCATGGCAGGGATGTGTCGGTACCCCATCTTGTTAAATTCCTAATTGATCGATTTCCTTTCTGACCTCCTCATTTTGCATTTCTTCATCCAGGGTCAGAGCTTCCTTCTCCCAATTTTCCATTGACCAAATTTCAAAACACTCAAGAGCGCCGACCATGACAATATCCTTGTCAAGTCCGCCGTACTTCCGTAATGGCGGTGGTATCAGGATACGGCCCTGTTTGTCGCAGGCGCATTTGGCGGCACTGCCGATAAATACCCGTCTGAACTTCCGCATAAACGCACTGGATTTGGGCAAAGAACTGAATTCCGCCTCCAAATCACGCCATTTTTCCATGGTATAGGCAACCACACAACCGTCCCTGCGGGATAGCATGACGCTATCGGTCCCGTCTGCCTTTATGACATCCCGAAACCGGGTTGGTATGATGATACGCCCCTTGGCGTCAATTGTATGAAAGGAACATTCGCGAAACATAGATTCTTAACATCCACTTTTATCCACTATGATCCCCATTAGAATATATATCGATTTGTGTGTCAAGAAAAAAAATAAAAATGATATCGATTTTTAAAATAATTTTGGAATGTTAAAGATTTTAAGGAGGTTAAAAAAAAGGGTGGAGTAAGGTGGATGATAATGTCGATATCAGGAAAAAAATGTTAGGCTAAAAATGCCGATGTTACCCAGACAGTGAATCGTGATGGGAACCATCAGACTTTTTTCTCGTTCGTAGGCGATTGCAAACACGATTCCCCCAACAATCTGGGTAAGAGGAAGGTGCCGTCCGTCATAGTGGGGCAAAACAAAGAGAACCGTACTGACCAGGATGGCCGTGTAAAAACCCCAACGCCTGAAAAATCCGAAGATGATACCTCTGAAAAATATTTCCTCCCAAACCGGCCCGATGACGCCTCCCACAAGAAAGAACATGAAAATCTGCCATGGTGCAGAAGGCAGTGGTGTACGGACAAGTTTCAGCGGATTTATACCGGCAGCAAACAAGACTGAAAACAAAACACCGGCGGCAATGCCGAAACAAACGGACCAGATCGAGCCCCTCGTTAAACCTGGAAGGATTTTTTCGCGGGACAACCCGATTGCGGTTGGATTTTTTTCAAACCGGCGGGCAATAAATAAAAGGAAAATGGTCTGTATACAGCGGGTTATGCCCAGTGCCGGCAAATGAGACCCGGCTTGCCCGCTTATCACCAATCTGAAGACGGTTTCCATGGCAAAAACTGCAGCAATTGACATCGCCAGGGTTTTCAGGGTGATTTTGTTTGCTTCCATCCCAGAGACCTCAAGGCATTGTAAGCGTATGTTTGGCTATACCAGTTATCCGATATTTTTATGCTTGCCAGAATCGGTTTAATTGCCCTTGGATTGCGGCGCAATCCCAGTGAAAAAAACGCCATGCAGCGGACATTGGTATTTTTATCATTTAGGAAGGTCAATAGATCGTCATAGGTGCCGGACCGTCGGCTGAACGCCAGCGTTCTGACAAGCCAATAGCGTTCCTGGGGAATCCGGCTTTCGAGCAATCGCGGATATGCTTTATAATCGGAAATTTCCAGTTTCTCTTGTTGAATCGTTTTTAAAGCCGCCACCCGGGTTGGCCAATTTTTTGATTCCAAAGCTTGAGATACTTCTTTAAAGTCGATGTTACCGCTTCGGTTTAATTGAAAATATGCCAGCACGATGATGCCGATGAGCAAACACATGATCGAAGCTGTTACGGCCGCAGCCTTTCGGTTAAGAAATAAAAAAAACAGAAAATACAAGACTGCCTGAAGAACCATATAGATTACGACCGGAAATCCAATCAGCAGTGATAGAAATGTAAATTGACGAAAGGTATTGTTACGATCTGTTCGTTGTGAAAATTCTTGCAGCTTTTTCCGGGAATCCGCTAAAAATTGATTGACCGGAATCTGCAAAACCATACCGTCACCGGATCGGAATCCAAGGTTGCCTTCCTGTTGGATGATCTTCAGATCAACGTTATCTGTATCCGGCAGCAGCAGATAGCCGTTGGCGAATACTCTATTTTGGAGGTCCAGTTTGATTGAGTGGGATTGGATATTTTCAAGCGCATAGGTTTTGATGATTTTTTGATCCAGGGATTTAAATGCTTCTGCAGGATAGAGGGTGTAGGTATAATAGAAATCGCTGAATTTTCTTCCCAAAATATTGGATAAAAGCAGGTTGTCTCTTAAATCCAGAAACATTGCCTTGTCATACTGGGTAAACCACAGCAGGGCCAGCAATGGAATGGGAATTAAATGGACCAGTTTCTGCATTCGACTTGACGATTTGTCCCCATGGGATTCCCGTTTCATAGTCAACTTGAAAAGAACCGGGGGGATGAGCAGAAAATATAAGGTGGGGATCGGGCAAAAGCCCTGGATGTTGACCAAAATCAGGGCGCCTGCCCAGGCAGAGAAGTAAAACAACAGCATTAATTTGTTGGACTGAAAAATTCGTGTCCATGTCCAGGCCGCAGCCATGGTTCCAAGTGTGATGCCGGCCCCGATGGTGAATGTAAAAAAAAGGCCGCCGAAAAAGGCCGGCGAAAAACTTTGCAGACTGGCCATAACCTGCTGATTCGGTATAGTGAGGTACCCTGCAGCTTTTGCAGCTGAAACGGTGGCATACAGATTAAGGTTTGAGAGATACACCTGGATGGTGGCAAGAACCTGAGCCATTAAAAGCCCGCTGAAAAGCAGGCCAATCGGATGGAATGGGGATGAACCTTTAGGCTTGGTCATTTTCCTTTAACCACTCAAATGCCAGGAAGAGTCCGGCAATGGATTTGGCGTCCTGAATTTCTCCCCGTCTAATCATATGAAGCGCTTCTTCACATTCAACCTCATGCACCTGAATAATTTCATCTCTATCGAGATCTCTTTCAGCCGGTTGCAGGTCCCTGGCCAAAAAGACATGAATGCGTTCATCCGAATACCCGGGTACCGGCGTAATTTCTGCCAGGACATGCCATTGCTCGGCCGAGAAACCAGTTTCTTCGATGAGTTCCCGTTGGGCGCAGTTCAGCGCGGATTCCTGGGGATCAATGGTGCCGGCCGGGATTTCCCAGATATACTTTCGCAGGGCATGGCGGTACTGATTGAGCAGGACGATGCGGGTTTTATTCAACAAAGGAATGATGGCAGTTGCACCGGGATGTTCGATAAATTCAATGTCGGTTGTTATGCCATTGTCCAGGGTAACATTTTCCTTTACCAGATTGTATACTTTACCCTGATGGATGTTAATACGGTTGTTTATCTTTGCGGACATTGTTTGCTCCCTAATCTACGTCAATCAGCAAATGAAATAAAAATGATTAAAATGAGCTAAAATTATGGTATCTTATCATTTTTATAGTATAAATAAAACAGCGAGTTAAGGCACCGTTATGATTCGAATTCAACAAACTGAACCAGAATCTGCCGGTCTGGGTGGAGTCTCGGAAAAAGCTTAGAAATCTTATCATTGGAATTACCTATGTATCTGATCAGAAGAAAAACAATAGCATGGTTTGTTTTCATACTCAGTCTTGGGGCTGCTTCCTGCGGGGTAATACGAACGACCTATGATGTCAGCGAAGAAACCGTTAAAGCCACTTACAAGCTCGCAAAATTTACCGTCAAATCTGCCTACACTGCCGGCAAACTTATTTATCATGTCGGCGGTTTTACCTTCGAGGTGGTATCCGCGCCGCTAAGCTGGCCTTTGACGCGGCAAGAAATAGAGACAATTGACGGACTTCCGCCCAAAGAGGCCATTCGCCGGAAGAAGGTCAAAAAATCGCCCTATGTCGTCAAGGGCCGGCGGTACGTTCCCATGTCCGTGGCCCAGGCGCGCAACTATCGGGAAACCGGCCTTGCATCATGGTACGGTTATGAAACCTATCACCAAAAAGGCGGTCATATGACAGCCAACGGTGAAGCTTTTCATCCCAACGGGCTGACTGCAGCGCATAAGTATTTACCATTGCCGACTTTTGTCAAAGTGACCAATCTTAAAAACAAGCGCAGCATTATCCTGCGGGTAAACGACCGCGGACCCTTTGTGGAGGGTCGAATCATTGACCTGAGCGCCGGTGCCGCCCGCAAGTTAGGTTTCCATAAGCAAGGAACCGCCAAGGTCCGGGTGGAAACCGTTTCGGTTGATGGATAGGTATTCAAAATCGCATCTTCGTTTGGAATTTGCGTTTGGGTCATTAAACTTGTTTTATCCTCTACTTATCCACAACCAGCAACTTAATCTCATCGGAATTCGCCTTGAGCTCCGGCGCATACATAGCATATGCTTGGGTGGGCAAGGCACTGAATTTGCCCGGTATTTCCGCCCGCAGCCGGTAGCTGATACTATGCCGGCCGCGGGCCAGACGGTGAACAAAGAAACAGACTTTGCGATCGCGGTATTCCACATAGGCCCCCATCTCGTTGTCGGTATAGCCGCTGCGAACTTCCAGCGGTTCAAATCCGGCTGCTTTAAGGTCTTCAAACACCAGGTACTCATAGTCGTTTTTACTATTTATCTCCAGTTCGACTTCAAGGAGTTCCCCGCTCTTTACCGTTGAAAGGTTATCCAGCAGTTCACGTTCATATTTCTCAACTTTGCGATCAATCGCCTGACCGCTTTCGTCCACATCTTTCAACTTCATCTCGACTTCATTCAAGCGGTAAACTTTACGCCGGACCTTAATTTCCAGACCATCCCGCGTGATAAAATCCTGCAGAGTGAAATACTTCAGATAGGCATTGAAATAAATGGAACCCTGACCGGATTTGCGCAGTGTCAATCTGTGATTACCCGTGCCAATGTCCAACCCCTCAAGAATGAATTTGTTATCAAAGGCAAAAAGATTTTCAGCATCGATCTTTACCGTTTTCTTTTGGATGCCATCGAAAACTAACTCCAGGGTTAAATTCGGCTTGTCTTCGCCGCTGGCGGTGAGATATTCCGCCAACGCCTCCACGATAACTGCCGTATCTCTGGTACTCTTCCAATAGGTGGCGTGGTTGCGATGATTGAGCAGGTATTTTACCAACCGCGAGGCTGTTTGGCTTTGCGGCTGTATTCTGCTCAACAGTTTGAGATAATACGCATGGGCCTCATATTCGCTGCCGTACCAGTACCACCAGTAAGAACTGTTGGGCAGGTTCAGGTAGGCTGTCTGGTTTTCGGCATCGATCACAAGGTATTGCTCGATGTTTTTAATCATCATGGTAAGTTTTTCTGCATCTTCAACCTTGTGCAGGGCTATTGCGAACATTGCCCTGGCATAAACCGCCAACTGGTTGCGGTCGCGATAAAGATAGGTTCGCATTTGTGTTTGGTCGATGTCGCCATCGACTAAAACCATGTACACCAGGGCATCCAGGTTGTCGGCCCGGGATTTGCCGTCTTTCTTTTCCCGGTCCCAACGGTTCAGCCGCTCGAGTTCCTGGTTCTGATAGTCCTGCAGCCAGTGGATTCCGCGTTCCAGCATACCGGCCGGCAATTTTAAGCGGCTATCCCGGGCGATTTGCAGCCCATGAACCACATAAGCGGTGGTGTGCGGATAGGATTTCTCACCATATCCGCTGAACCAACCCCAACCGCCGTCTGACAACTGCATATCGGCCAGCCGCTGAATGCCGGCCCGCACCATTTCATCGACGGTTTGTTGATCAAAAACCGGGTTGGGGTCATGTCGTCGCCATTGTTCGGCTCTTTGGGTATCTTCGCCGAGTTCCTGGGCATTGAGATTGGTCTGACGGGCTTTGATGGCATCTAAATCCAGTCCCATTTTCAATAGGATTTTGCGGGTAATCACCGTGGGCAGGAAACGGTTCAGGGTCTGCTCCGTACAGCCGTAAGGATAAGTTGTCAAATAGGGCAAAGCATCCACCATGGCTGCGGCAAGGGATGGTGAGAAACGCACCTCGAGTCTGGAGTCATGAACACGTCGTTCGGCCGGCACATCAAACGAAACGGATGTTTCGGCTGCGTCATGTCGAATGACACCGCTGCGGGCTATTTGTTTGGTCATGCCGTGCACGTAAACTGGAAAATTCATCTGCACGGCGTCGGATACTTCATCGGTCAGCGCTTTCATGCGGATGACGGCCTCCCCTTCTTTGATCACCTTCACCCGCCAATTCACCCGCTTTTCACCGTCGGGATCTAGGCTGATCGTTTGGGCGCTTTTTCCAGCGGTTAGCAGGGCCAGGCAGCCGCCTTCAAGGTCCAGCTCAACCCGCGCCGTTTTTCTGTTTTTCAGATAATTGTGAACATTGGCCGACAGCACAACCTCATCTGTTTCCACAAAAAAGCGCGGGGCCTGGAGACGCAAAATTAAATCTTTGCGGGTAACCACCTCAACCGACCCCTGTCCCACCTTGGTGCCGTGACCCATAGACCACACCAGGACTTTCCAGGCGGAAAGATTTTCGGGCATGGGAAAAGTTACTTCAGCCGCACCGCCACTATCGGTTTGAATCGTTGCGGCCCAAAAGGCGGTATCGGCAAATTGGGACCGCACCCGGGGTTCAACAAGATCTTTGCTGCCGGGTAATTCGCCGTCAGGCCCTTGCCCGGGTTGCGACCGGCTCCCAATATCCGCGCCAAGGTCGCCGGCAGCAGTTTTTTGCAGGGCCGAAATTCTTGTGGGCTGCTTTGGGTGCAGCCGCCATCGGCGTCAAATCCGAACGATCAGACGATTCAACTTCCATCATCGCCTTGCCGGTTGACTCTCTATCGTCAACATCCTGGGGCATGAGGTGTCCGAAAACACCGATATTACGCATGGGGATTTCTTCTTTCTTTAGTAGATTGTAAAAACGCCGAGTCAGATTGGATTCTGTTTGAGGCTGATGGTGCCGTCGCCACTTCCAGAAAAAGCTGCGAATCTCCGGTACGTTGGAGCCGGCGGAAATGTATTCAAGGGCGCGGTCATACACGGTCATCACGGCCGTACCCTGAAATGGTTGACCGCTATAATCCGTGAGGACAATTTTAAATTTGGCGTTTTGTCCGGGGCGGTATGTTTTTTTGGACGGAGTGACCTTAACATTCAGCACACGTTTTTGGGGCGGGACGGCGATTTCGCGGGTTTCATTGTGCAATTTGCCCTCATAAACGGTCAGGGCCTCCACGAAGATATTGGGCATATCTTTTTGGCTGACGGCAATCTGCTCAACGGCACTTTTACCGCTCATGTGAATTACTTTGGGCGGCAGGTAAACGCCGTCGGCCGGTCGTATGAATAGCACCACCGCGGCACCCGGTTGATCGGTGTTGATCAAAAGCCGGACATGGTCTCCGGGGGCATACTCGTTCTTATCCGGAATCAGCTCTATTTTAGCAAAGCGATAGCCGGTGCCGTCATCACCCTCACCGCGCACGGTGAACACATAGCCTCCTTCAATGGTGTGATTATTGGTATCGGTTACTGTGAAAGACAGGCGATATTGTCCTGAACGCGATGCCTGGATCTGAATGTCGGCCCGGCCCTCGGCATCCGGATCTAATTTCCAGTGGTTGACTTCGGTCTCCCGGGGCAGATTGTCCCGGTAGGCAATTCGATGCAAACGCAGCACACCCTCTCCCTGAACCGGTTTGGCCGCCAGGGTCTGGACCTTGAAACCGGCGCGCACAGTGTCGCCCACGCGATAGTGGCCGCGATCCGTCCAGGCATAAACTTTAAAGGGGCGGCGGGCTACCAGCACATCGCCTTGGCCGACGATGGTGCGCCGGGATTGATCACGTACCTCGGCGTTGATTGTGTAGCGGTGATCCGTATCCCCATGGATGAGCCTGGCCAGTTCGGTATCAATCTCGATGCGGACGGTACCGTCTTTGGAGATCTTTACTTCGCCATCGGCGACGACCTCCGGTTTTTGCGGGGGCCAATGCTGCCACCCGCTCTGGATCGGTCTCTTACAGCCCCACTGTCCCCAGCCGGGATACCAGGAATAGTCATAACCATACCACCCGTAGCCGGGTCCATAAAGCCAATCCCAATAGAATGCAGGATACCAGCGGCCGTCGTGCTCGGTTCGATAGACCTTATATTTTACCGTGGCTTCGGTTACCGGCGAACCGAAGTAGTAAGCGGCCCGGATAATCGTGCTGATTTTTTCACCCAGCATCACCGGTTCCTGCGGTGCTTCCACGGTTACTTCAAATTCGGGCTTCTTATATTCTTCCACCCGAAAGGTATTGCCGCCATAGACGATGCCGGGGCCGTGAGAGATCTGATAAACCCCGAGTGCTGCGTCGGCCGGGATCGTATACTCACCTTCCAGTCCGCCATATTCATCGGCCTGGATGTTCTGCGAATAGACCTGCTCGTTTTTCGGATTATTAATCGTCACCACGAAGCGTTGACCTGCAAAATCGGAAGTATCCGGCTTGTCGTATTTGGCATGCCGCACCCAGAGCTTAAATCGGACGCTCTGTTTGGGTCGGTAAACCGGACGATCGGTCATTATAAGGCTTTTGGTCTGACTGTATTCACGATCGTGATAGTTTGGATACCAGATTCTGGAAAATCCCAAAAACGCCATGCGGCCCTCAGCGCTGACGGTGGCAAGCCAGCTCAGATCACGTTCCATCTCCGTCGGTAATAGGATGACCTGGCCGTCTTCGTCGGTTTGGCGGGAAAAAGATTTATGGCGGATTTGATAGCGATTTTTTCCCTTAACTTGCCGGGTGTGGTAGCCGAAAAAATCAATGGTGGCACCGGCAATCGGCTTGCCGCTGACCGCATCCGCAACGTAATACAGCACCTGCTTGTTAAGGGGTTTTTTGATGATCGTCGTATCGCTCACCCAAATTATTACGCGGGCGGTATTGCCGTTCGGCATTTCTGCCACCAGCAGATAGGCGCCGGCCTGGGTCAGGGCTTGCGGGAGCTTGACGGTGACTCGCCGGTCCCAGTGTCTTTTATCCGGGTTCAGCTTCAAATCCCAGTCCGCCATTTTTTTGCCAACGTATCGGGTTTGGTTTTCATGCACCAGCCGCTGGCCGATATTGTTAACTTCCAACTGGTGCCGGTCCAAGCGCCACGGATTGGATCGGATATAGGCTTTTACATCCTCGATAAGCGGCTTGATCCGGATTCGGTATGCTTTCATATTTACCAGGGTGCCGTTGCGGAAGCGATATTCAACGCTTGGAATTCGCCCGGCAGGCTGGACGCCGACCGGTTCAAAAACACCCCGGTTTTCGACGATCTGATCGATGTGATGTTGGGCCTCGGATTTATTGTATTGTCGATATATTTTCCAATAGTCCACCGCCTGGTCATATAACCTGCGGTTTTCATAAATTTGGGCCAATGTTCTGGCGGCTTCATCCGCAAAACCCTTGTCAGGGCTTTTAACGATTTTTTTGAACAGCTTGATATGGTTGAATTCCTCAGGCAGACTGAAGCGTTTGACCCCGATTGCCAATTTGGCAAGGGTTTCGGTGTCGGTTAAGGTATGAACTTCGTAAGGGCTGAGAGTCTCACTTCCTGAATCCGAATCGCTTTTCGACAGATCGCGTGCGAGATAATGGCTATAGGAAGATAGGGTTTGAACCCCGAATTGGCTGTGAAGAAAGACTGCGAAGGTATATTGCACCTGGGATTCGAGGGTGGGGTTCAGCTGGCCGGCTTTCGCCAGCAGCCAGCGCCAGCGTTGACCATCGGATATGGCCGATTCGAAGCTTTCAGGAACCTTGTGAAAGACAGGCAGACCTTGCATGTCCACCGGCGCTCCAAGGACCTGTCCATATTCATAGCCGTGGCCGGTTTCATAATCGGGCAAGCCGCTCAAATCGGTTAAATACTGTAGCCGCCATGCCTGGCTGTAACCGCTGTATTGACTGATAATACCCGCAAACTCGAGATACAGGTCAGCGACTTCGTTTTTGGCCGGCTCATTCAAGGTTAGGTTCAGGGCGCGGTTCATTAGCTGCATGGCCCTTACCCGATCGCGTTGGATGGAATTCACATAGCTGCCGCCTCCGCGATGGTCACCACGGTGAAATTCGCCGGCCACCATATAACCCCAATGGCTATTTTGATGATAACTTCTCGCCGCAGCTTGAAGCAGGCGCCAGTTATCGCCGTGTTTTGCAATCACGTCTTGGCGGAAGGCGTCCAATTCATTCAGACGGTTCAAGTTGCTAAGGCAGTGCCATGCCTGCAGTAGATCTTTTGCAATCATTTTAGCGTCATTGTTCATCTCCAGGCATAATTTACGATATAAATGATAGGCATCTTGCCAGTTGCCGTCTTGAAAGGCCTCATGTGCTTGCTTTCGGATTGTGGGATGATCCGCCGGTTGCGCCTGGAGAGACGTGACCACAATCGTCAGGAAAAAAATTAACCATATAACCTTGGCAGCTTTCATTCAGTGACTCCTCTAAATGATTGACGAATGACGAATGTCGAATGACGATTTAAGGTATACTGTCGATTTAAAAACAGGCGGATTGGATTGTTTTACCACTGGACAAGATACCTTCTAATTTAGACATTTCCATACAGTCTATCTACCAATGTGATGGGGTGTCAATACGCATACGCAGCTTTTACATAAGTTTTACAATGCTTGACGTTGATTGAGAATGGCGATAAACTATTGTATTCAGAAGATAAATAATTAAACGTTAGCTATAAACGGTGGGATAATAGAACCCCTATCTGAATTGAGAAAGGAACCCCTATGAAATTACCGCAAATAAACACCCCTCTGCCGGGACCTCAGGCAAAAAAATTAATCAAAAAGGATAACTCTTTTGTCTCTCCTTCCTACACCCGGGTTTATCCCCTGGTCGCCGAAAAGGCAAAAGGTCTCTGGATTCATGATGTTGACGGCAATCTCTTTCTTGATTTTACCTCCGGCATTGCCGTGAATGCCACTGGTCACTGCCACCCCGATGTCGTCAAGGCCGTGGCCGACCAGGCCAAACGATTGCTGCACATGTCCGGCACGGATTTCTATTATACACCCCAGATTATGCTGGCCGAAAAATTGGCGGGCCTTGCTCCGGGACGAAGCGCCAAAAAAGTGTATTTCGGCAACTCCGGGGCCGAAGCGGTGGAGGCCGCCTTTAAACTGGCACGCTGGCATACTAAACGCGAATTGAACATCGCCTTTTTTGGCGCCTTTCACGGACGTACCATGGGGGCACTTTCTCTCACTGCCAGCAAAACCATCCAGAAAAAACACTATAATCCGTTAGTTCCCGGCATCACCCATATCCCCTATGGATACTGTTATCGATGTGCCTACAACCTAACCTATCCCCAATGCGGTCTGCACTGTGTGCACTGGGTTGAGGACACACTTTTTCGCACCACGATGCCGGCTGAGGAAGTGGCAGCGATATTTGTGGAGCCCATCCAGGGGGAGGGTGGTTATGTCGTGCCACCACCGGAATTTCATCGAGAATTGTACAAGATTGCCAAAAAATATGGCATTCTCTATGTTGCCGATGAAGTCCAGTCCGGTATGGGTCGCACCGGCAAGATGTTTGCTATGGAGCATTTCGGGGTCGTGGCCGACATTATGGCACTAGCTAAAGGCATTGCTTCCGGCTTGCCTCTTGGCGCCATGGTTGCGTCGGCCAAAATTATGAATTGGGAAGCCGGTTCCCATGCATCCACATTTGGCGGCAATCCCCTCTCCTGCCGGGCGGCCATGGCGACGATTGAACTGCTTGAGAAAAGCTTAATGAAAAATGCCGCCAAACAGGGAGAGCGGCTGTTGAAGGGCCTCGGAGTCCTGCAAAAACAATTTGAATGCATGGGGGATGTGCGCGGCAAGGGGCTGATGGTAGCCGTGGAATTGGTCAAAGATCGAGAGACCAAGGAACCGGCCACCGAATGGCGTAGTCAGATTATCAAAAAGACGTTTGAAAAAGGATTACTTCTGCTGGGCTGCGGTGAAAACAGTATCCGATTTTGTCCTTCTTTGACCGTCACCGCCAAGGAGATCGATGTCTGCCTGTCCATATTCGAAGAAGTTGTTAAGGAAATAGCTGGGTGATTCGGGTTGCGGGTTGCGGGTTGCGAGTTGCGGGTTGCGGAGTTACGGGTTGTGGATTGCGGATTGCATGCTAAATTAGTTTAGAGCAAAGGGCAGAGCGCACAGAGTAAGATATCGCTCAATTCCTTCGATTGAAAAATAGTCGAATACTTGCTAAGGTTTATTCAAATATTTTATTTGACAGCAGTACCGAAAAGCAGTACTGTATTGGGAAAAGCTTATATATCGAAAACTTAATACAATTTTTTTTAAGTATTTTCACACTGAGGTATCAAAGATGTCCGAAACAACAGCCAATGAATTTAGAAAAAAACTAAAAAAATATGTTGATCAAACCATATCAAACCATCAGATTCTGAAAGTAAAACGCCGAAATGGTGAAAACTTTATAGTTGTCGGGGAAAAGGACTGGCATGCGATTGAGGAGACTCTCTATCTTAACCAGTTTCCCGATTTAGTAAAGAGTATCCACGATGCTCACCGGGAACCACTTGAAAAGGGAACGGCTTTAGAGGATCTCGACTGGTGAGTTGGCAAGTCATTCTATCTCGAAAAGCGGTGAAAGACGCAAAGAAATTGCGGGATGCCGGACTTAAGCTGCAAGCTGAAGTTCTACTCGATCTATTGAAAAATGATCCTTTTCACTCGCCGCCCTTATACAAAAAGCTTGTCGGCAATCTCAAGGGATTTTATTCCCGTAGAATTAACATACAGCATCGGCTGGTATATTCAGTCGACGAAAAACAAAAAATAGTGCACGTTTTACGAATGTGGACCCATTATAATTAGCTGCATTTTTATCGCTTCTCTGTGCCCAAATGAAAATATCCGTATCAAATATCATTGTATCTCGATCCCCTCAGATCATCTATTTCTTCCAAAACAGATTTCTCACTGACCAGAGATGACATCCCCAAAAAAGGATGGTCAGAAATTTTCATTTTAGGCTTTCCTCCTGTTGGAATCAAATCAACACAATAACCCTGATTAATTCTACAAATTAACAGCCGTCACCGAAAGTGTCCTTCATCGAACGTCTCACCGCTTCAGCCACACCGCCATCGTTATTGGAGGCGACGGCGGTAAAGCGATTTTTGAGATCATCCGGAGCGTTGTCGACCACAAAGCTGTTGGCGGTCCACTCGAGTAAATCCAGATCGTTGTAGTCATTGCCCACCGACACGATATTGCGTCTATTAATTTTAAGTTCCTGCGCCAGCCAGGCGGCCGTTCGGCTTTTGGAAACCACGGTGGGAAAAATTTCAATCCAGGTGGCTTTACCATCCAATGGTGAAGTTGTCCGGATGACGCTAAAATCGGGCAAATCACTACGGATCCTTTCAAGAGCAGCATGGCTGTTCCTTTCCGGTACCACCGCCAGCAGTTGGGTTGCAGGGCCGAAACCATTGGTCCCTTCATTTAAAGGAACAGCAAATTGGTTGTAAAGCGCTATACGTCTCTCAAAATCCTCATTGCCAGCGTTGGATCGAAAATAACTGAACATATGGTTGTCGGGGATGGTTCGATGAATCATAAAATCAAGTTGATTGGTTATCAGGATTTTGCATGCCCGTTTGACTTCATGGGGTTCCAGACGAATTCGGCGGATAACTTTACCTCCCACATGTTGCCGGACACCCGCACCCATTGAGAAAATTACGAAATCCACCGGCAGATCTCCAACGTCGACCGTGTCGAATGAATACAAAGATCGACCGGTGGCGATGGCCCGTATGATACCCAATTCGCCAAGCTGTCCGAGGGCATCCAGATCGATACTCGAAAATTGTCGATCCGAACGCAATAGTGTGCCGTCCAAATCCATGATAAACAGGCCTCGAGGCCGTCTGCTTCCGGGTATTTCAACGATTGGATGGTCTATCGATATCATCATTGCCTGTATCCATTCATGGGTCCGAGTATTTCGGGTTCGCATGCCAACCAGTGGGTTCATTTTCGAACCCGAAAGCCTGTCCGGTTTCCGTTTGAGTCCATTATGCGAAAATAGATCAGAAATCTTAAAAGAGACACTGCCCGGTGTCAATTGAAATTGAGGTGATGGTATCAAATAAATCTCACAGCCCTGTCCTTAACGAGCTGAACTTTTCCGCTTTGATTTTATTATACTAAAATAACCTATTGAAAAACTAAGTATATAATGCCAAGCGGTTATTTGGAGATCCCAATGACCTCAAGTGACTGCCTGAACTAATTCTAAAGAAATTCGAATGCGGGGACGATACACCCTTAGCGGGTTGAAAAAGCCGGGTCTGATTTTTTAAAAACACGAATCAGAAGTCAAGGCTAAATGCCGCGAATTGCGAATAATTAAGCGGGAGTATCCATTGATTGCGAGGAGAAAAGATTGATAACGGAGGCGAACTGGGCAATGAGTAAGGAGACGATCATATTCTTCGATAAATTGGGATTTGGATGGGTTCTTGACAAAATCACCGTCAAGGAGATGAAATTAAACCAGCTAGATAAGGAGGCCACGGTCAATAAGTCGCTGATTAAGATTATAGAAAATTTATTGGATTATTCGGGAGTGTGACATGGTTTGGGTACATATTTTTTTATGCGATCATTCTAAGACGGATTGTTTATCAGAACCTGCAATGAGTTATACGTGTGATATTAATTTTATGCCAATAACCTTGTAGAGGTCACAACAACGCTTCCCCCGGCTGCCATGCAACTACCGCAGATTTCCCGCCGATTCCATTTGTAATTAAAAAAATAATGATAACCTTAATAAGTTATTCCCGACACCTGTGATGAAAACCAAATAGAATAGCCTATCCCTCTGGCCCATCCCGGGGGAAAACAAAAGACAGGAAATTATGGCAAGAATTGACAAAAACAACCATCTTTTTCGAGGACTTTTACAATCGGAAGACGGGGTCATTTCCAGAATTTTGGATGTGAACACCCGATCGATTAAATTTCAAACGACCTTTGGACTCAATGAAGATTTGATTGATGAATTCAAGAATCGACCGGAACACATTGTATTCAGTGAACGGTCCCGAATCGCTCGATTAGGTCTACAGATCACGTGCGACCTGCCCGATGCCGACAGTCTGAGGGGCGACATGATAACCCTGACCCTGACAGCTTCAGCGGTCATTCCCGGCTATCCCGGCTTGGATGAATTTGAAGATTTTTTTACGCTGGGCCTGCCGGTCGGACGGCTTGTATTCTGTGATCCTGAAGCCCTGCTAAGTTCGGATGAAGTACTGGAAGCCATCGAGCGCGCTGAATTGAAATTGCCGGAATCAACCACCATCTCCAGCGACGGCAGCATTGTTATTGCTCCCCATAAGGTCGTTTGCCGGTTTAAAGAGCCCTTGGACAGAAAGACCCTCGGTCGAATATTGCTCCGTGAGGACGGCCGCGAACTTCTCAATCGATACCAGGTTCGCAATGCCATGCCCTCGCTGACCATTGCACCGGGCGAAGGGGTGGTGACGACCTGCTCCATGTATCTGAATGAACACTATGTGGTGTTGCAAAACGGTTTTGCCCTGGGCCGGAATTTGCCTGCAACCGTGCTGGATCCCATTAAAACCCGGGGCATTCGAATTTATCTGGAAATAGTCAATCAGAGTCATCATCCTATCGTGAATCCGCTGATTTCGGCCAAGGTTTACAATGCCGCCAAGTCGCGAAATGGTCTGCGGCGGAAAAAAGCCGCACACACAAGCAGTTTTTATACCTACCGTCAAATGCGCGAATTCGAAGATCGTTTTAACCGCTTCAGCAATACCACCTGTCATTTTTTAGACAAACCGGTGGCGGTCGCTATCGGCGAGACGGACGGGCTAAAAAAGGCTGAAATATTTTTAAACGGCCCCGCCGAGAAATGCGATGTAACCCGTGCCATGTGTGCACTTACCAGACGTGATTTTTCACCGAAAAGCGAATGCCCCCATATCTATGCAACCTCCAGGATCGAAGATACCCTCGATTCTATTCCGGCTGTGCTGATCATGAAATATTTTCCCAATATCATCGAGCATCGCGACCTTATTAATCTGACCTGTGAAGGCAAATTAAAAGCGCTCTATTTTTATGAGCCGTCCTGCGAACACGGCCCGTTTTTATCTCAACAGGACCACCATCGTTTAGAGGAATATCATGCCTTCGGCCTGGAAGTTTACTGGGTATCGGGGCTGAATGACCGCCTTATGAAACACACCATGCGGGACGGGATGGGATATTTCGTGGCCCCCGAACGGATCGCTGATTTTCATAAGTCGATGCTGTTTGCATTTTACGGGTCTAACCAGAAGCTTTCGCAAAAAGGAGAGGCGAAACTTGGAGAACTCATGGATGCCCTCATTGACTTCTGGGGACAGCATATCGGCATCGTCACCGGCGGGGGCAGCGGCGTGATGGAGCAGGCCAATACGCTGGCCAGGGAGCGGGGGATCTTGTCCGGGGCAAATTTTCTGGATATCACCGATCAATCCATGACCACCGATGTTGATTTTTGTCAGATTTTTCAGGCCACTTGTCGTCACAGCCGGCAAAAATGGTTCGAAATCGCTTCATTTCCGATTTTTAATGTCGGCGGTCTGGGTTCTCTCGAAGAGCTGGGAATCACCCTGTGCAACATGAAGCTGTCTATCCTGGATCCTGTGCCGGTTGTCCTGTTCGACACGGAGGGCGGTGGAAAGTTCTGGAATGGGATCGAGCAGCAGATTCATGAAATGGTCAGACGCGGCAGGGCGCCGGATTGGATCAAAGACAACATCATCATTACCGATGACCCTAAAACGGTTACCGATGTGTATCGGCAACGGCTTCAGCTGTTTTAATTCGAGACCTCGTTGGATAGTTAACCGATCAACTAATCAAACAATCAACGATATCTGGATTCTTTATTGGTGTTCAGGAGTTAAGGGTTCCCTAAATAGTTATTAGAGGTGGCAGACAACATTGTATTCGATAAGGCGCACCGCAGTTCCACTCTTTTTACCCATGGCCCTGATTCTGCTTTCGTCTCTGGCCATCCTTAAATGGCCCGTGCTGTTAAAGCAAATGAATGATGTGAAAGAACTCAGCGCGATGATGGTAATGATGCCGTTTATGCCTTACATCATTTTTGCGATTGGATTCGGTATGGGGTGGCGATATGGGAATGCCGGGATGATCCTCGGTTCCCTTGCCCTGGCCTTTTCCTACTATGGTCTGGATTATTTCCGTTCTGCCGGATTGCCGCGGGCAGTGATTCCGGACCAGTCCTTTACTTCTGCGCTGGCCCTTTTGCTGCCGTTAAACCTGGCATTTTTCAGTGCACTCACCAAACGAAGGCTATTGACTTCCCCGGGCATTACCGCCCTTGTTTTGTCGGCGGTACAGGTTTTTGCAGTCACTGTTTTCTGCCATCCTTTCTGTCCCTTTTCATCCTGGATGATGGCAGAAATTAAATTTTTATCACCGGTTATTGCGGACAAACTGTCCGGGTTTTCCGCCTGGCAAGCTTCTGTTCTCACCGACCATTCTTACTTCAGATTCGAAGCCATCCCGACTGCACCCGCCATTGCTTTTGGTCTGGCATTTTTTTTCGTACTGGTGAGATTTGTGAAAACAAGTGATATTCGGATCTGCGGCTTTTTGTTTGGCATGGTTGCCGCCATGCTCGGGATCCTGACAAGGTATTCAGGACCTGCCATTATTTTGTATTTTTGCGCAGCCGGGTTGATTCTGGTTATCACCACCGTCGAGGCTTCCTTTTCGATGGCATACATCGATGAACTGACTGCTTTGCCCGGACGCAGAAGCTTAAATGAAACATTGCTTAATTTAGGTAAGAAATATTCTATCGCGATGATCGATGTGGATCACTTCAAAAAGTTTAATGACCGGTACGGC
Source organism: uncultured delta proteobacterium (assembly GCA_963723215.1). Lineage (GTDB taxonomy): Bacteria > Desulfobacterota > Desulfobacteria > Desulfobacterales > JAFDCJ01 > JAFDCJ01. The sequence continues at coordinate 42,464 of CAVRQG010000015.1, read as the reverse complement.
CATAAAACTGGTGATCAGGTGTTGAAAATGATTGCTGCCAGACTTGGAAAAATCTCCGGTGGCGCCAAAACATTCCGCTACGGCGGGGAGGAATTCACTGCTATTTTTAGCGGGAAAACTGTCGAGGATTCAATTTCGCATATCGAGAAATTCAGGGTGGCTGTCGGGTCCACTCCTTTTACAATTCGTGACCTGAAGCACCGCAGAAAGAATACAAACGACCGTCGCCGTAAGAATTTCGCTAACCGAAAAAAAGTAAAAGTGACCGTCAGCATCGGCCTGGCTTCCCCAGTCGCTGGGGCATCCGACCCGCAGAAAGTGATCAGGGCGGCGGATAAAAAACTCTATGCGGCCAAAAAGGGTGGGCGAAACCGGACGATATTTTAAAGCCTGCATGAGGTTTTTAAAAATCCGATATCAGATCCAAGCAAAGGGGGCTTTGTCAAAAGCTGTGCCGAGATCCTGATCCAGGTCGACTCAAAATTTGTTCAATACCAATCACAATTTGTCCTTGTGTTTAGACAGAAACTCCGCCACCCCTTCCGCATCGGGTTTCATCCCCGCTTCGCCTTTATTCCATCCTGCAGGGCAGACTTCCCCATACTGCTCCGTAAACTGCAAAGCATCGACGATGCGAACCATCTCATCGACATTGCGTCCTAAAGGCAGATTATTAACCACCTGATGTTGCACGACACCTTGTTTGTCAATCAGGAAGGAAGCCCTCAGCGCCACGCCGTCCGGATGCTCAATTCCATAGGCATTGGTAATATCATGTTTCACATCAGCTACCATGGGAAAGTCTACAGCCCCAATCCCTCCGTCATTGACGGCGGTGCTGCGCCAGGCAAAATGCGTAAATTGGGAATCAATGGAAACCCCGACGACCTCAACATTGCGGGCTTTGAACTGTTCCATGCGCTTATTATGAGCAAGAATCTCCGTTGGGCACACAAACGTGAAATCCAACGGCCAAAAAAACAATACCACATATCTCCCTCTTAAATCCGAGAGCTTGAAATCATCTTTAATAATGCCGTCCGGCATGACCGCCGGCGCTGTAAAATCCGGTGCTTTTTTCGCTACGAGAACACTCATTGTAATTTCCTTTCTGAAAGCCGGTATTTTTATTAATATGCAGATATCGTTGATTGGTTGATTAGTTGATTGGTTGATTGAGTGGTTGTAAATATGTATTTATCCCATATTTGCAAAATAATTGGACACTTCATTTTTCAACCATCGTAACATTATGAAATTATGACTATAATTTACCTAATCAACCATTCAACCAGTAAACTATTCAATGAATTCATAAATATGATTATGAAATTGGATTTTTCAAGATCATTTGGCATTATAATTAAGCAGGATTCCCAGGTGTGAGTTTAAATCGGATTCTTAAAATACCCTGATCAAAACTGGTTGATGTGAGCTGAAAGCCAGAGATATCAGCCGAAGAATTAACTTTTTACTGTGTGCCACGCAGGTCGATGGCCGTTAAACCTGTCAGAAACGCCTGGGTCAATTTCTCCGAAATAAGATGTTCAAAAACTTTTCCTTCCGGTGTTATACCTCTTATTTTGCCGTCATGTAAGAATTTTGATAAAAGCTGCCTGCTCGTCTCCAAACGGTCAGCGAGATTGTGGATTGGGATCTTACCAGGGGACAAATCCTTTGCAATGCTTATCCCCGCATCTGTAAGTGATTTCATAAAATTGAGGATTCGAGCCAATCTGAGCAGGGTAACGGCTTCTTTGCGGGTGGTTGTGTGGGCTATCGGCAGCGCGCTGGACCGCATGCAGGAAAAATGATCGGGCAGAATTCCCAGATTCTTGCACAAATCAAAATCTTTGCTGCCCGGTGACGGATAAAAGATAGATAAACCGACCAGAACTCTCCGTTGAGCCAAATAAAGAAGATCTGAAATCGAATCTTCGGCAGTCTGAAAAGGCGCTGCGCCGATCACATATCCGACGGCGTTGAGGCTGTTTTCTTCGGCCAGTTTTAAAGCCTGGTCAAATGACGCACGAACATCGGGCCGGTTAAACCGTTTGAGCTGTTCTGGTGAGGTTGAGCCCAATGAAAGATTCAGGGTCCTGAAACCGGCGGCCTGCATGCTACGGATCACTTCCTCATCCAGTGACGGCGGATAAAGTCCGTTCATGGCGCGCAGTTCCGGTCCGTTTTTGCCGAAATCTCGTTTCATTTCATCGAGAAGCTTTAAGAACCAGCGGCGATCCAATGACAGGTTCTCATCCTCGAAGTCTATAAAACCGACATCATGTTGATTGACACCGCGATGGATTTCAGCCATCACGGAATCTATGCTTCTCTTGCGGTAATCCAGACAGGATTGTGCCCCCACACAGCAATAGCTGCATGTCATCGGGCAGCCACGACCGGCGACGATCACCATTGCGGCACGTTTATTGCGGCGGTAGAATCGGTGATGGATAAGGTCGACGGCCGGCAATGGATGGTCGTCGGGATCCTTCATCTGCGCCGTTGGATTGATGTGAACATCACCGTTTTTTTGCCTGAAAACAAGACCGGGGATGGTATCATAGGCACCTCCTTTGGATACCGCTTCCGCCAACAGGTGCAGAGATACTTCACCCTCTCCGCGGATAGCGAAATCCACGGCCTCGGATTCCATCACCGATTGTGGTAGGTTGCTGGGATGATGGCCGCCGATAACAATTTTGCAATTCGGGTGGCAGGCTTTGACAGTCTCGGCTGTTTTAAGCGCTTCCTGCAGGTAGGGCGTGAATAAAGATGAGATGCCGACCAGAAACGCACCGGATTCCCTGGCTATTTTGCCGATATGATCAAAACTATAGCCATAGTGGCGGTATTGGTGAAACAGCGCAAAGGCGGATCTGTCCGGGCCCCCATAATATTTGCGCAAGTAATCCATTTCTCGGGGAAGATCGCATGCCCGCGATTTCGAGGTGGCCAAGGCATCCATGATCTCTACCGTAAAACCATTTTTTATCAATACCGGGGCAATACAAGCCAGGCCATACGGAATGGTTCGTTTGGCAGTGAGATAAAAATCTCGGATCGGCGGCTGAATGAGAAGTATGTCAGGCATATTATAGGGAATGAATATTGACGATTGAATATTTAAGGAATTCTGTCGATTAAAAAGAACATAGCATAGTGATTCATTCAGTATTTATTCCTGTTTTATCTATTTTAATCAGATTCACACCAAATTTCATCAGCTCCGGGAAAAACTTATGATTGGCTTTGGGAAACGGATAATCATCGAGTTTGTCTAATGTTATCCAGCGATGATCAACGGGACCGTTTAATTTTACTCTGCCGGATATGTACGAACAGCAGAAAACATCCATGGCGATTTTAAAATGGGTGTATGCATGCTTGATCCGGTCTAAGTGGGTATCGGCCCCTACGATAAGATTCGTTTCTTCCTTAATTTCCCTGATGCAGGCGTCTTTGGCTCGTTCATTGTCTTGGATCTTACCTCCCGGAAATTCCCACAGACCCCCCAACAACCCTTCCGGTTTTCGCCGGGTGATTAGAACTTTTCCATTTTTAAACACCACCCCCACCGCGATCTTAAACTGCGGGGTCGGTGCCCTTTTCAGCTTTTTGGGGTACTCGCCAACCTGGCGGGTTTCATAGGCCAAGCACATTTTTTGAACCGGGCATACGCTGCAAAGCGGTCGTTGCGGTTTGCACACCATGGCGCCCAGTTCCATCATGGCTTGGTTAAAGGTGCCCGGATCTCGAAGGGACAGCAGTCGGTCTGCCGCTGCTTTAAAAATTTTAGTCGATCTTGAATTGTTAACGGGTTCTTCAATTAAAAGCAATCGCGCCAGCACACGTTTGACATTACCGTCCACCACCGAATAGGGTTTGTTAAAGGCGATACTCAAGACGGCGGCGGCAATGTAGTCTCCAGCACCGGGCAATTTGCGAAAATCTTCCCAATTGTCGGGCAGCATGCCGTGGTGATGAGTTAAAACCCTGCCAGCGGCCCGGTGCAGATTGCGAGCACGGGCATAGTATCCCAAGCCTTCCCAGACCTTTAGAACAGTCTGCAAATCGGACCGGGCCAGGCGTTCGAGACTTGAAAAACGTTGTAAAAAAATGCGGTAGTAAGGCACTACCGTTTTGACCTGGGTTTGTTGCAGCATTACTTCTGAAACCCAGATATGGTAGGGATTGGTTGTCTTTCTCCAGGGCAGGTCCCGATGGTTTGACATATACCAGCTAAGCAGTGATTGGCGTAGAGATTGGATTTCCGGCATCACTGACCGTGTTTCCCCAAGATTTTATCTACCATAGTTTGGGTGTCGCTGGTCGAGTCGGTACAGGAGCCGTTACGGCATACATGGGCGGTGGCCTGACCTTCTATTACCTGCAAGCCATCGGTGTACCCGGCAAATTTAGCCAGGCGTTCAGCATTGGTGTCTGATTTTACAATGGCGACCTTATTGGGGGTGTAATTGAGATTCAATGCCGACAGCAACTGCCGGGTATCGGTTGCCTGGGGTTCCCCGGCGATAATGATTTCCTGGCCCGGGCGTAGTGCAAAATCAAGGGCACACAGAAAATAAGTAAAGGCCTGGGGTTGAGATTCCACCGTACCGGCAAAGGCGCGGATCTGAGCCTGGGCGCGGTTCTCCCATTGGGGGTCACCGGTCAAGCGGGACAAAAACACGAGGTTGAAAAGCGCAACCGAGTTGGCCGATGGAATGGCCCCGTCATATAGTTCTTTGGGGCGGACGGGCAATTCGACATTTCCATTAGGTGTCGAGAAGAACCCCCCGTTTTCCTCATCCCAGAAACGCTCTATCATTTGTTCCTGCAGTATTTTTGCTTCTTCGGCAAACGTCAGATCATAGCTGGTTTGGTAGAGACTTAAAAGTCCGTGGATTAAAAATGCATAGTCGCCGGCGTGGGCCTCCACCGCCAGTTCGCCGTCTCTGAAACGGTGGTAAAGGCGGCCCTTTTCATCCCGCATTTTCGACAGGATAAAATCGGCGGCCTTACGAGAGGCGCTTTCATATTCGGGTTTGTTTAAGATTCGTGCGCCCTGAGCCAGTGCGGCGATCATCAGTCCGTTCCAATCCGTGAGAATTTTATCGTCTTTCAGGGGATGAATGCGCTTCTCCCGGGCGTCGAAATAATTGGTCGCGAATATTGGCCCAGTCTTTTGCGAGGTGATCTTGCGATAATTCTAATTTTTCCGCCCACTTGTGCATCGGTGCCGTTAGATGCAGGATATTGGCACCGGTTTTTTGACGGGTGGCTTCGTCCGTAAAATTTCCTTCCGGGCTCAGCCGTAATATCGTCTTCCATCTTTCGGCGGCTTCATCTCCCAGAACCTGATGAAATTCTTCCGTCTCCCAGACGTAGAATTTGCCTTCCTCCCCTTCGCTGTCGGCATCTTCCGCCGAGTAGAAAGCGCCTTCCCCAGCGGTCATGTCCCGCAGGACGTAGGTGAAGATGTCATCGGCCGTTGCGGCGAACAGGGGATCTTTGGTAATCTGATAGGTTTCAAGGTAGGCGGTGGCGATCAGGGCCTGGTCGTAAAGCATTTTTTCAAAATGGGGTAGAAGCCACCTGGCATCGGTGGAATAGCGGTGAAAGCCATAGCCGACATGGTCCCAGATTCCCCCCAGGCGCATGGCGGTCAATGTTGTTTTTACCATTTCCAATGCATTTGAGTCCCCGTTGCGATGGTAACAGCGCAGCAAGAAGAGCAGCCGGTGCGGCGTCGGAAACTTGGGGGCAGGATCGAACCCACCGTGCCGGGGATCGAACCCAGGCTTAATCTTCTGATAGGCCTGGTCCAACAGGGACTCGTCGGCGCCATCTGCAGCCGTAAACGCAAAGGCCTTGCCCAGTTGAGCGGCAATACCGACAGCCGAAGTTTCGATCTTTTTTTTGTCGTCCGCCCAGAGTTTCTTGACCTGCCGACAGATATCGATCAAACCCGTCCGGCCGGCGCGACTGTTTTTGGGGAGATAGGTGGCGGCAAAAAAGGGCTTTTTCCCCGGGGTCATAAAAATACTCAACGGCCAGCCGCCGCTGCCGGTCAGCATCTGGCAGGCTGCCATATAGACCGCATCGATGTCGGGTCGTTCTTCCCGATCCACTTTAATGCAGACAAAGGTGTCATTGAGATATCCCGCTGCTTCCTCGTCTTCGAAGGACTCTTTTTCCATGACGTGGCACCAGTGGCAGGTGGCATATCCAATGGAAAGGAAAATCGGCTTGTTATCTACTTCGGCCTGTGCGAAAGTTTCATCAGACCAGGGGTGCCAATCAACCGGATTATGGGCATGCTGAATCAGATAGGGGCTTTTTTCATTGATAAGATGGTTCGGTGACATAGTGTCCTCCTAACTTGGACCTTGAAACATGACTCAATTGACGCCGTAATAATAAGAGGCACGCTAAAATATATAATCCGGCATTAAAAAAGGCAACACCATCGGGTGTTACCTTTTTATTATTTATAATCAACTAGGTCAGACTAACTGCAGCATGAACCTGTTGTTCCGCAGCTTGAACAGCCACCACCGAAATCAATACTGGAGTTGATTTTAAATCCATATCCCATAAAATCGATTGATACCGGCTTGGCCTTTTCATCAAACTCTTTATCCATGATAAATTTGAAGCCGTTTACATCATAAGAATTATCCGTGTCTTTGGGCTCATCCAGAGCCATTGCCAATGAAGGGCCGCCTCAGCCCCCTTCATTTAAAAAGATACGGATGGGAACGACGTCTCGATCCTTAAAATATTCTGCAATTTGCTGGCTAGCTGCTTCGGAAACCTCAACCATAACATCCTCCTTGAACTTAAAATATGATCAGGTCATTCAATCGTATGAGAGTCGCCTGACCGACAAAATGATTCTAATGTTAATTACGGGTACCTGTTTTGTCAATGACAAATGTTCAGTCCAAATTGCAACTGGCAGCACACCTGATTCATGAAATTGCTCAAGAAAAATCCCAAAATTAGAATTGTTGAATCAGACCGCTGCCGCGGCAGGTGATCCGGTGATTATCGAAGCGATTGTATGTGTTCATCGTAGACCATCAAATCCCCGGGTGAAAAAAGCATAAAAATGATTTTTTCAATGGATTGGTTGCTTTTGAGAAAGCTGCAGGAGACGTTGACAGCGATTTTACAGGCTTCTTGGATGGGATATCCGTAAACCCCGCAGCTAATTGCCGGAAAGGCGAGGGAATGGAGATTATTCTCAAGGGCAAGTTTCAGACTGTTTTGGTAACACCCGGACAGAAGCTCTTTATCCTGTGGCTTTCCGCTATACACCGGCCCGACGGTATGAATGACATGGCGGGCTGGAAGCTTATATCCTTTGGTGATTCTGGCTTCGCCGGTCGGACATCCGCCCAGTGTCCGGCACTCTTTTAGGAGTTCGGGGCCGGCAGCCCGATGGATGGCACCGTCGACACCACCGCCGCCTAAAAGCGATGAGTTGGCTGCATTGACAATGGCATCCACAGCAAGTTGGGTGATATCCCCCTGTTTAATTTCTATTTTATCAAGGATCTCTTTTTCCATGGTACCCCCTGACCCGGTCAGGCCGGAGAAATGAGCTAAAGTGAGCTAAAATTTGAAATGCCTTAAATTGTGGTATCGCTCGCGCAGCGCAGGCGCTTGCGCCGCGTGTCGCTCCGTCCCTTTTATAATCATCGATAGAATTCCTTAAATATTCAATATTCAATCGACAATATTCAATAAACTTAGAGGTCATAAAGCGTCTCATCCCTATGCGGCGCCGGTCGTTTCTTGGCGGCCGTCCCTCCTTTTTTTTCCGGCATCAAAAACGGCTCTTCACCTTCCAAAAGATCTCCCATCTCGGCTTCAATCGCATCGGGGTCCTCTCCGGCTTCCATGCGCTTCAAAGCCTCCTGCATACCCGCGCCGAGTTCAAGCCCGGTCATGTCCGTGAGCTTGCGCATCAGATTGGCGGCCTGGCGGGGATCATCTTCATTGATATTTTCGGCTTCACCGGCCAACATTTGCATGGCTTTTTCCATTTTGTTTTCATCAAAGGGCAGATCATCCATATCACTATCTTCTTTGGCTTTACCGGTAAACGAAAAGGCCGACATCTGTCTTGCCAGCGTCCGGGTTTTACATTTAGGACATTTGGGTTTTTTGCTCGTATTGATGGTTTTTGAGAAAAAATTGAAAATTGTATTGCAATCTTCACAATAAAATTCATAAATCGGCATAAGGTCTCCTTCCCGTCATCATGTCGGTTCCAAATCCATAAGGTTTCGAAAGAATATTAAAATCTGATAAAATCTTTGTCAACCGAATTGACATTCGATGGCCCGTAATTTTTTGTCAGCATAATTATTCTGTATCCAAAGCCTGGTCCTTTGGGCCTCCTCTCCGCCCTGTAGGCTACGGGTCGGAAGCTGGCAGGTACCTACTGAAAAAGACCCACCACCAAAACGCAACAGACAACTTACAACCGGCCACTTACAATCATTGACTTGCCGAGCGGCATCTGCTATGCCACCTGGCATTAAATTCTTGCGAAAGGACATTCATATTATGGAAAGAACGCTTTCGATTATTAAGCCCGATGGGGTCCAACGCGGACTGATTGGTGAAGTTGTCAGAATGCTTGAACAGAAGGAGTTGAATATTGTGGCCATGAAAATGCTGCACATGACCAAAAGCCAGGCTAAAGGATTTTATGCTGTGCACCGGGAGAGGCCCTTCTTTGAGAGCCTGACTGACTTTATGAGTTCCGGTCCCGCAGTCGTCATGGTCCTGGAAGGGGAAAACGTAATTGCCAAATATCGGGAGTTGATGGGCGCCACAAATTATAAAGAAGCTGCCGAGGGTACCATTCGTCAAAAGTTTGCGACCGACATCGAAAAAAATGTGGTTCACGGCTCTGATGCACCCGAAACGGCTTCCTTTGAAATCTCATATTTTTTCAATCGCTTTGAAATTATTCGTTGATGCCCGACAAAATTAACTTAAAAAACATATCCATCGTTTTGCACCGTACGAAGCATCCTGAGAATATCGGGGCTGCCGCCCGGGCCATCTGCAACATGGGCATCGGGCAGCTGGTTGTCGTTGATCCCCAAAATTGTGACCTGACGAAAATTTGCCGCATGGCGACCCATGCGGCCTCGGATGTGGTTGAGCAGATGGAGGTTTACGGTACTTTAGATGAGGCTCTGGCTGATTTTAATTTCGTGGTCGGGACCACCGCCCGGCTGGGTGGTCAACGCAAGGTTGTCAGTTCGCCGTCAAAACTGGGCTCAAAGCTCTATTCCATTTCACATGATAATCAGATCGCCATCCTTTTCGGGCCCGAAGACCGCGGACTGTCCAACATCGACATCCGTTTTTGCGATTTGCTGGTCAACATCCCCACGGCCGAATTTTCTTCGCTCAATCTGGCCCAGGCGGTCATGATCATGTGCTATGAGTTGTTTAGCTTCAGCCGCGGCAGGCCCGGAGAGTTTGCACCGCGGCTGGCCAAACAGTTTGAGCTCGAGGCGATGTATGAGCAGTTAAAAGACGCGCTGATTCGAATCAGCTTTATCAATCCGGATAATCCGGACTATTTTATGAACAACCTGCGCCATTTTTGTTCCCGCATGCAGCTCCGGGCAAAGGAAGTCCAAATTGTCCGCGGCATCTGCCGCCAGATTCTCTGGTATGGTAAGAAATGTTATCAGGACGGACTCAAAGAAGAAAAACCATAAGGCAGCTGAAGAATTAATGTCTGGCCACACCCCGTCCTGGGGTTTTTTTGCTCCGGCACCTTCCAGCTAGCCCGCAAGGATCTTCTCCACCACGGCATCGCCCATCTCGGCCGTTCCCACAGTATTATTTTTATCTGTCGCTAGGTCGGCAGTATGAATGCCGGCTTCCAGAACATCCGCTACTGCCTGTTCAACGGCATCGGCGGCTTCCATGCGGCCGAAGCTGATTCTCAACATCATGGCTGCCGAAAGTATTTGAGCCACCGGATTTGCGATCCCCTTACCGGCAATGTCGGGGGCAGAACCCCCGGCCGGTTCAAATAGCCCGAAGTTATTTTCGTTGATGCTGGCCGACGGCAACAATCCCATGGAACCGGTCAGCATGGCACACTCATCCGATAGGATATCTCCGAACATATTGCCGCATAGCAAAACATCAAACTGGTGTGGATCTTTCACCAGCTGCATGGCGGCGTTGTCGATGTATAAATGATTGAGCGCCACGTCGCTGTGTTTCTGGGCGACTTCTGCAACAACTTCGCGCCACAGCACCATGGATGAGAGCACGTTGGCTTTATCCACCGATGTTACCCGTTTTCGCCGGGATGCAGCTAACGTAAACGCTGTTTCGGCAATTCTTTCAATTTCACTCCGGCTATACACCATGGTATCAAATGCTCTTTCTTCGGGTCCGTGGCCCTCCCTGCCTTTGGGTCGACCGAAATAGATGCCTCCGGTGAGTTCTCTGACACAGAGGATGTCGAATCCGTCACCCACGATGTCGGAACGAAGGGGACTGGAATGAACCAGGGCTTTGAAAACCTTAGCAGGTCTCAGATTGCAAAACAGTTTGAAGTGTTTGCGCAAAGGCAGCAATGCGGCTCGCTCAGGCTGCTGTTCCGGCGGCAGCGATTCCCAGCGGGGTCCGCCGACTGCACCCAGCAGAATCGCATCGCAGGCTTCGCACAGGTCGAGGGTTTGACTGGGAAGGGCGCTGCCATGGCGATCATAGGCGACCCCGCCGATATCGGCGAACTCAAAGTCCAACGAAAATTTAAATTTTTTACAGACGGCTTCCAAAACCTTCACCGCTTCTTTCATAATCTCGGGGCCAATGCCGTCACCGGGTAAAATAGCAATTTTTTTCATAGTATCACATCCAATAGTAATTTTTGTGGGTATTTTATCATTTCACTAATTCCGCACGCCGCATTCCACCTTCCAAATTCCTTCTAGTCGGTATCGGTTTTCAACACCGCCAGGAAGGCTGATTGAGGAATCATCACCCTGCCGACCATCTTCATTCGTTTTTTTCCTTTTTTTTGTTTTTCAAGCAGCTTGCGTTTGCGGGTAATGTCGCCGCCGTAACATTTGGCAGTGACGTCTTTTCTGAAGGCGGATACGGTTTTGCGGGCGATAATGTTGCCGCCGATGGCTCCCTGGATGGCAATTTTAAACATCTGACGCGGAATTTCATCGCGCAGTTTTTCACAGGCCGTCCGTGCTCTATTGACGGCATTTTCTCTATGGACCAGTTGGGATAAGGCATCCACCCGCTCCCCGTTGATGAGAATGTCCATTTTGACGAGATCCGTTTGCCTGAAATCGATGATATCATAGTCAAAGGAACCGTAGCCCTGGGTGATCGATTTGAGCGTGTCGTAGAAATCATATATGACTTCCGCCAGCGGTAGCTCAAAAATCATCTCGAGTCGATCGCTGGTAAGGTATTGATAATTTTTGTTGATTCCACGTCGTTCCAGGCAAAGCTTCATTACCGCACCCATGTAGCGATCCGGTACGATGATAGCAGCCCGGATAAAGGGCTCCCGGGTGTGCTCGATGAGGGTGGGATCGGGATACAGCGCGGGATTGTCGATGGTTTGTTCCGTGCCGTCGCTCATCAACAGTTTATATTGAACCGACGGTGCGGTGAGGATGAGGGAAAGTCCATACTCCCGCTCGAGTCTCTCCTGGACGACTTCCAGGTGTAGCAAACCCAGAAATCCGCAGCGAAATCCGAAACCCAGGGCAACGGAGGTGTCTTTTTCATAGATCAGGGCGGCATCGTTCAGCTTGAGCTTTTCCAGGGCGATTACCAATTCTTCGTAACCGTCGGAGGCCACCGGGTAGATGGAAGAAAACACCACCGGTTTTGCTTCTTTGAAGCCGGGCATGGGCGCATCGCACGGCGCGTTTTTCAAGGTGATGGTGTCGCCGCAGCGGGTATCGCTGACGGTTTTGATTCCGGCAATCATATACCCGACCTGCCCGGCGGACAGCTGTTTCTGCTTTATCATGTCCAGCTGGAATATCCCGACTTCCTCAACTTTGTAAGCAGCATTATTGTACATAAAGGAAATCACATCGCCTTTGGAAAGTCGTCCCCTGAAACACGCGAAAGTGGACAACGGTGCCCCGATAGGAATCATAGTGTGAATCAAAAATCAGCGCTTTTAACGGTTTGGTAGGATCTCCGGAGGGCGGGGGCAATTTTTGAACCACTGACTCCAGGAGGTTCTCGATCCCAATGCCCTCTTTTGCGGATACTAAAATAGCGTCTTCCGGATCGAGGCCGAGATCGTCATGGATTTGCATTTTTACCCGATCGATATCTGCGGAGGGAAGATCAATTTTGTTGATCACCGGTATAATTTCGAGATTATGTTCCATGGCGAGGTACAGGTTGGCCAGGGTTTGGGCCTCAACTCCCTGACTGGCATCGATTACCAGCAGCGCGCCTTCGCAGGAGGCAAGGGAACGTGAGACTTCGTAAGTAAAATCTACATGTCCCGGGGTGTCAATGAGATTTAAAAAGTATGTCTTTCCATCCTGGGCGTTATAAGGCAGACACACTGTTTGGCTTTTGATGGTGATACCCCGTTCCCGCTCTATTTCCATCGTATCGAGAATTTGGTCCTGAAAATCCCGTATGGATACCATATCCGTAGCTTGGATCAGACGATCCGCGAGGGTTGACTTACCATGATCAATATGTGCGATGATGCTGAAATTTCTTATGTTTTGCATATGTTTGATTGTGAAATAAATGTGATAACGTTATTGATTTCTGCATTTATCGAAATGTTGTTGCCATAACGATAGAAGAGAGTTGACACTGTATCTGTTTCCAGTTATAGTGAGCCACTATAATTAATAAATTTAGACTTTTATCAATTTTTCCGAGTGCCTGTCAAGTCTGCAGTCATTATCTACAATTCTGACCGGGAATTCCAATGGCACCATCCCCAACTGATACCCGTATCTTGATCGTCGATGACGAAGTTGCCGTACGCAGTACCATGTCTGAGTACCTCAAAAACGCCGGATATTATCCTGAAACAGTCTCCTGCGCGGAGGAAGCCCTCGAAGCATTGGGAAAGGAGGATTTCCCCGTCGTTGTCACCGATATCATGCTGCCTGCCATGGGTGGCCTGGAGCTGACAAAATTAATCAAAAGGGACACTACGTCCGATGTCATCGTGATAACCGGTTACAGCGATGATTTTTCCTACGAAGAGGCGATCAACATCGGCGCCAGCGATTTTGTCATTAAACCGGTTCGGCTCGAGGAACTGTTGCTGCGGCTGAAACGGGTGCTCAAAGAGCGCAAGCTCACCAATGAACGCATCCGGATGATGGAGAAGCTGCAAAAGCTTGCTATCACCGATGGCCTTACAAGACTGTATAATTCGAGATCTTTTTACTCCCAGCTGGAATTGGAGATCGACCGCATCAAACGTTATCAACATCCGCTCACATTGTTGCTGCTCGACATCGATCACTTCAAAGGTTACAACGATACATATGGTCATCTTGAAGGCGATAAAGTCCTGGTTCGTTTCAGCCAGATCATTCGATCCTGTTTGAGAACCAATGACTCCGCTTACCGGTATGGCGGCGAGGAATTTACGGTGATTCTACCGGAAACTGCAGGCGAAGAGGCCCACACGGTGGCTCAACGAATTCGAGCGGCATTGGAGGCGGAGCCATTTTCGCCGAGGGATGGGGAAGTCGTGACGGTTACCATTAGTATCGGCGTTACCGAATACAGCCCCAAAGAGGAATTGTCCACCTTCATCCAGCGAGCCGACCAGGCAATGTATCATTCAAAACGCAGCGGACGCAACAAGGTTTCCATGCTGTTTGCGGAAGCATCGCCGAATTCAGCAGGCAAAACCTGATCCGGATGAAACGATTCACCGCAAATACGCAAAGGGCGCTGAGGAAATTTTTTTTATTGCTTCCCGTTGATCCGCAAAAACCCCTGGTGGCAAGAAGACAGAATATCAATAAGATCCATTTGTGAGTATGATTTTGTCTTCCACAGCCGCTAACCGGTCTTGTAACCACAATCTTGTTTGTATTCCCTTGCACTGAAAGAAAATTCCATCTTCCCTTTGCGTTCTCTGCGTCTCTTGCGGTGATATCCGTGTATCCTTCAATCATTCTCTGATCAGTCCTCCACGTCTTTGATCCGGTCCAGATTTTTCTGAATCTTCTGCTGTTTTTCCAGCAAAGCACTTTGTTTCGCCCTCACTTTCTCAATGACATCCACGGGTGCCTTGCTCAGAAAACCCTCATTGTTTAATTTATTATCCACCGCCGTCAGCTCTGCGGTCAGTTTTTTAATTTCTTTTGCCAGACGCCCGGTTTCTTTGGCAAAATCAATGACACCTTCCAGGAAAACAAAAATGGAAGCACCATCTACCACGGCCGTCGCCGATGATTTGGGTCTTTTCCCGCTATTTTGAACTTCCAGTGAACTGAGCCGGGCAAGATTGATGATGAGGTCCTGATGCGTTTCCATGACCGTGCGTGTCTTTTCGTCCTCCGATTGTATCAGTACCTGCAACGCCAGGGTCGGGGATATGTTCATTTCTCCGCGCACATTGCGGATTCCGGTGATGACATCCATCAAAACTCCCATTTTGGATTCTGACGCCTGCAGCAGCTTCGTTTGGGCTGCATCAACCGTTTGCACGGGGTATGAGGCCTTCATAATCGAGCCGTTTGTTCCGGGCATGTGCTGCCAGATTTCTTCAGTCACAAAGGGGATGAACGGATGCAGCAGCACAAGGGTGTCGCGCAGAACCCGCCACAGCACCGCCCGGGTCGACTCTTTTGCCCCGGGTCCTTCTTTATCGTAAAGGGCCGGTTTAACGGCTTCAAGGTACCAGTCGCAGAATTCGTGCCAGACAAAATTGTAAAGTGTTCCGGCGGCCTCATTGAAACGATAGTCATCCAGGGCATCGGCCACTTCCCTTGTCACCCGTTCCAGGCGGGAGACAATCCATTGGTCCGGCAGTGATAGATTTTGCAGATTAAAATCTTCGTATCCGCCCTCAAAGTGCATCAGGGAAAAGCGGGCGGCATTCCAGATTTTGTTGATAAAATGTCGATAGCCGTCAACCCGCTTTTCCGACATCTTGATATCCCGTCCCTGGGCGGCAAAAGCCGCCAGGGTGAACCGGAAGGCATCCGTGCCGTAGCGATCGATGACATCCAGGGGATCAATCACGTTGCCTTTTGATTTACTCATTTTCTTGCCGTCTTCATCTCTGACCAGGGCGTGCACATAGACGTCTTTAAAAGGAACATCATCCATAAAATGGATGCCCATCATCATCATGCGGGCCACCCAGAAAAACAGAATGTCAAATCCGGTCACCAGCACGGAGGTGGGATAGAATGTTTTCAGCAGTGGTGTTTCATCCGGCCAGCCCATGGTCGAAAACGGCCACAGCGCCGAGCTGAACCAGGTGTCCAGCACATCGGTTTCCTGGACCAGATCATTCGAACCACACTGCGGACATGCCTGCGGTGTCTCCATGGCCACCACAATCTTATCGCACCCCCCACAGGTCCAGGCCGGTATCTGGTGTCCCCACCAGATCTGCCGGGAGACGCACCAGTCCCGGATATTGTTCATCCAGTCATAATAGGTATTCGTCCACATTTCCGGTATGATTCTGGTCTTGCCGCTTTCTACTGCGGCGATGGCTTTCTCGGCCAAAGGTTTCACGCTCACAAACCATTGTTTTGACAGGTTCGGTTCCACGACAGTCTTGCATCGGTAGCAATGCCCCACGCTATGTTTATAGTCTTCGACTTTAACCAGCAGACCTTGCTTTTCAAGTTCTTTGACGACTGCGTCGCGGCACTCAAATCGATCCATTCCCTCAAACATCCCGGCCTGATCGGTCATGTCGCCATCGTCGTTGATAACTTTCACACTGGCAAGACCATGGCGAGCACCGATTTCGAAGTCATTGGGGTCATGGGCCGGCGTGACTTTTAAACCTCCGGTGCCAAAGGACATGTCGACATAGCTGTCTCTAATGATGGGAATTTCTCTGTCCATTATTGGCAGGACCACCGAGTCGGTCTCGATATTCAGGTAGCGTTCATCTTCGGGATGAACCGCCACTGCCGTATCGCCCAACATGGTCTCCGGCCGTGTGGTTGCCACGACGATACCGCCGGATCCGGTCGGGTAGGGATAGTGGATGTGGTAAAGATGGCCGTCATGTTCTTCATGTTCCACTTCAAGATCCGCCAGCGCCGTGTGGCACCGGTGGCACCAGTTGATGATATAATTGCCGCGGTAAATTAGACCCTCTTCGAAAAGTTGAACGAACACCTTGCGCACAGCCCGGGACAGGCCTTCATCCATGGTGAATCTTTCGCGCTTCCAGTCGCAGGATGCTCCCAGGCGTTTAAGCTGATTGATGATGGCGCTGCCGTATTTTTCCCGCCATTGCCAGACAGCCTCTATGAATTTATCTCGGCCCAGTTGATGGCGATCCGTACCCTTTTGAGCCAGGCTTTTTTCGACAACATTTTGGGTTGCAATGCCGGCATGATCCGTGCCCGGCATCCATAGGACATTGTCCCCCTGAAGCCGCCGGTAGCGGCATAAAATATCCTGCATGGTGTTGTTCAAGGCGTGTCCCATATGGAGAACTCCCGTTACATTCGGGGGAGGGATGACGATAGCATAGCTTTTGCGCGGGCTTTGTTCATCGGCGGCAAACAGTTGTTCATTTTGCCAATACTCATACCATCGCTTTTCCACCTCATGGGGCTCATAGCTCTTGTCAAATTGCTTGATACTCATCTGTGTTATGCTCCTTCATATCCGATGCAGCCTCTCAGGAAACCGTCTATCAGTTTTCAGACAATAAAAAAAAGGGATTATAAATTAATCCCTCTCAATTTACCAGCGCTTTTTCAGTTCCATGATATCGACATCGACGATCGACACAACCGCGGCGGGATTCAGCGAAAAGGTATTTTAATCTTGATGACCTCAGGCTCACTTACAACAAATCAAATATCGTCATCCGGGGTGTTGTCTTCAAGCAGAGATTCTTTTAGCCGGTCAATTTCTCTTTTAACCGCTTTTTCGATAATTTCGTAAATGATATGCTCAATCCGACCAGCTAACTTTTCATT
The DNA here is from genome assembly GCA_963723215.1 of uncultured delta proteobacterium. Taxonomy (GTDB): domain Bacteria; phylum Desulfobacterota; class Desulfobacteria; order Desulfobacterales; family JAFDCJ01; genus JAFDCJ01. The sequence goes on along the minus strand of CAVRQG010000015.1, from coordinate 25,245 downwards.
GACGATGCGTTCGATGGCCTGGTCGATTTGCTCAGAAGAAATGCCCGGAAAGTCGCCTGCTTTAGCTGCCGGAGAATCTTTTCGCATGGGGTGGTTCTCTTCGCTGCCGGGGTCTGGGGGGAAAGATGTGTCGGGACGATCAAATTCGCCGGCCACCGACGAGAGCGAAGCAGCGGCCCTCGCTAGCTCTGAATCCGTATCCATGGCAAAAAATTTATCAGTGGGCTGCAGGTCGTTATTTTCAATTCCGGCGTCATCTTCTAATGTGTCGTCGAAAAAACGGCTCAGTTCAGCCTCCACTGCCTTTTCCTCAGACGCACTGAGTCGTTTTAATTTCTCATCTTCCAGCGGCCCTTCCTCTTCTATGTCGAAGAGCTCGAGGAAATCCTCATCCTTCAGGTCCGATGGATCTAGAGGGCCGGTTTGCTCAAGGTCGTCATCATCATCATCATCATCTGTGTAATGATGATCAAATTCAGTAATTTCAATTATGTCGTCAACTCCTTCGGCGCCATCGTCGTCCAAGTCAGCCAATGAAAGGATTTCATCTCCCGCTTCATGCTCAAAATCGATATCCGACAATATATTTCTGCCTTTATCATCCTTGCCGAATGTCGGGGATGCTTCGGAAGGAATGGCAATGATCTCATCGTCTTGGACACGATCATCATCACTGGAGAAGAAATCAATTTCATCTTCATCAATTTCGTATTCAAGCTCGATGTCTTCATCAAAATTGTTTCGGATCTCATCCCCTGCCATCTCGATGGCATCATCGTCGATAACCGCAGCCGTGTCACCGTCCATTACATCCTGACCACCATCCATTATCAAGAGGTCGTCATCGCCGGCAGGTTCAGATACGAAGTTGCCGGACAAACCGATCCGGTTATCATTCTCGGCGCTCAGACCGCCCGTTGAGGTGTAAGAATCGTCCTGATATGTTAAATTTGCGCTATCTTTGAAGGTGATGATGCCCTCATCATCTCTGGGTGCGGGGTCTTTATCTGCTTTCGGTGAAAGAATTTCACCGGTTTTTGAGGATGCGACCTTGCGCCCCTCTTCGGGCTCAATTTTGACTTCTTCGGTGAGATCAATTATGGGCTCATCGTCGAATAAATCGTCAGCGGCAATTTTTTTATGAGGGTCTTTTTTTTCGGTCATGCTTAATACCATTCGGCAAGGGAAAGGCCTTGAACTGTGTATTTATTCAAATTGCTATTATCCTTAGAAAAATTATCATATGGCCTGAACCGTGTCAAGATCTATGAAGACAATCGATTTAGGTGTGAATACCTTTAATTGTAAATCATCCGGATCAATAGGGGTAAATAGGTCTGTACTACTAATGTGTAAATTCTTTAAATTTTATTAAGCAAATTAAGCTGCAAGGGCTGAAATCCTATTAATTGGAATATGTTGCGTTTGAATTACAGCGGTTACAATTTGACGTCCTTTGTCCGTCAAAACATAACGAAAAGTGCGCGGCACCTTACGGATAATTCCATGGGCGCGAAGCATGCGGAGCCGATGGGTGACACGGGCAGACAGACGCCGCCTGGTATTGACATCATGGTAGCCGGGATAGAAATATTGCAGAATATCCTTATTTCGAAAACCAGCTATATTGAATTCCCCTCGGCTGATTATCTGAAGAAGAAGTGTGTCTTCTTTGTCCCATGGGCGAAGGGGGCGAACCCGTTGGCTTTTCCAATGAACAGGGCGGCAAACCGATTCAACGATTTCTCCCAACAGACGGTCCACCTCGACAGAAGCAAGAGCGTCCAGATACCGTTGATTGGACGCTTGAGAAAGCTGTGCCCGCCGATGGAGATCAGCAACACCTTTGCGCATTCGTTGCCAGGAATTGGGGCCTTCCGGATCCCCTTGTCTGGGGCGATACACCTTGAAATCTCGTACATTGTTCAGTGTGGTCTCGATGCGAAGAATACTTCCATGCTTGTCATAGGCTTTGACCGAGTTTGCCTTGAGGCGATGCTTGAGTCGGATGCCTTCGACACGATGTCCATAATGGCTGACAACCTCCCCCTGGAAATTGCCATGTGGTTTTTTGCCCAAAAACCGCATCACATCCTGGCTGCTGAAAACCGAGATGCCGCTGCGCACCAAGGTCGGATAGATTCGGGCCAGAGATTCAGGAGATTTGAACATGATATCCGTGGCCCATTCACTCTGGTGGGTCGACCAATAATAAGGTTCCCGAAAAGGCGCCAACATGGCCTCGTGAGCCGGATTCAAACGACTGGCGATTTTGTCCAGCTCGCAAGGCCAGTTTGTCTGCAATTGCCGGTCCATCAACTCTTGGGCTTTGTCAATTTGATCAATCCAGGGAAAACAATTGTCGCGCCTTTGATAACGAATTCCAACTCGATCCATTTGCCGTGCCAACCATTCTCGTCCATTGAGGCAAATCTGGATGGAAAATGGAAACCAGCTTTGAATTCGTGCGTTCATGAAACCGAATATCTCATCAATCCAGTAATGATAAAGAAACAGGCACTTTCTTACTCGCGGCTGGAGTTCAAGCTTTTTTTGTTCCCGGTTGCGAAATATTTCATAACTTTGACAAAGTTCCACGGCGGTCAAAATGCAAATCAACCCCTTGCGGATTCCGTCTCGTTGAGCAACTTTGCGGGCTTGCTCCTCTTTATTTGTTTTGGCAGACGCAAGGTAAATGACAGGACGTCCCTCCTTGCGAGCTTGTGCGCAGGATGCCTCTTTCAATTGTTTGCTTTTGTCCAGGAACAATTTGCCACAGTCTTTCAATCGAACTTTTACATTCCAAAGATAGTTCATCATGCCACTTTTGACGGCCAAGGCTCTCAAGGTGCCGCGCAAAACCAACCGGTCAAAACCGCTAAGATGCCCGATGATTTGTTTTTCATATTGTGCTATAAAGTTGTCCATGGCGTCCTCCTAAGTATTGGTGGTTGCTGGCGCTTCCAACAATACATTAGGTGTGTCGCCATTTCTATTTAATTTTTTAGATGGTTCCAAAAAACATATCAATTAAATTGATTGTAATTATAAAGACTATTTGGTTGCGGCTCTGCCGCGCTGAGTGTGTCTGTGGCTAATTTTCTTTAATCTTTTCTCTGTGCCTTTTGCGTCTGCGGTGAACTATTACCAAAATCGCCATCTGGATTCTTTTTTTACCGTTGCCTTTGGATAAGGCTTCATCATCGGCAATGGATGGGTATTGCGCAATATTCTCAGTGGATTTTCCGAAGCGATGCGCTGCAGGTTTTCGGGTCCAATTAATTTTTGGATTTTGGCAGCAGCATGCTTCACATGAGCAGCGTGACGTGCCTGAGGATTGTGACTGTCGGTCGCCAGGCAATGAATATAGCCGTTTTCTGCCAGATAGTGAGCCATACGTAAAGCAGCCCGGCCGTGGTAACCGAGAAAACTATCCCAGTTGACCTGTAGATAGACCCCCGACTCAATCAGCCGACCCACCAGCTGCGGCCCGGCCGCCAAATGGGCACAGCGCTCGGGGTGGGCCATTAAAATGAAATACCCCTTGGATAATATGGCAAAAATCATTTGTTCCCAACCCAGAGGAAGCTGTTGAAACGGTGTCTCAATCAGCACAGAGGATGTGTTGCCAAGCGTAAGCAGTTGACCTTTTTCCAGAAGTTCGGGAATTAAGGGGTCGAAGGCAATTTCCATTCCCGGCAGCACCTCAAGTTCCAAGCCTGAAGTTTTAATTGCCTGATTCAATTCGGCAAGTTTATTTCGAATATCTTCAAGCGACAGCATCCAGGTCGTTCCAGGCACCTGGTGGGGAGTCGCCACCACCTGGAGATACCCAGCGTCTTTAAAAATCTGGACCATTTCCAGGCTTTCGCCCAGATTTTTTGGCCCGTCGTCCACCCCGGGTAATATATGGCAGTGTAAATCTATCATATTAATAGCTGAAAGCTATATGGAATTGAAAATGATTAGAAAATATATTCAATATATCACTGTAGAATCTATATCACGTGCTCGGCATGATGACTTCCTCAATATCTGAATAAATTCCCTTCAAAGAAACATCTTTTTTGGATAAGGACTCTGAAAGTGGTTCCAAAGGTTGAAATAGTAGGACGTTAAGTCATATACTGAATCATTACTTTTCAACCAACATTTCCAATAAAGAGAAGTAACGGCTTTAATCAGATCAGTCATAATTTTTCAATATAGTTATGTCGTGATCATAGCGATAGGTGAAGAAATTTTCACAAAACTCGTTTTATTTCTTCCTATAAAGTCATTTTATTTCCGTACAGTTTCAACTTTTTTTCAGATACTTGAGGAATTGTAGAATATATTCGAATTTTAATACAACGATCAATGATGTAGTAACCAGGGGCACGAAATCTCGTATAGGAATATCCTTTTTACTATTTTAATATGGCGATAGAATCATAAAACTTCAATTTTCTGTTCTTTATAATTACAGAGTAGTAACAATTAACAATGTTTTTTTATTTTTAATATTGCATTTTACTATGATGAACTGCCCCGCGGCAAGCCGCAGAGTATCATTCAACCGATTTTGTCGATTTTACCGCAGCAAGCTGCGGGGAAATAGACCATAGTAAAGATTAGCTGGCGCATTTATGGTTTAAAAAATAATAGATAATTTCTATATTTCATGTTTCCATTGGATGATATTTTCTGAAAAAAATTTCTCGCAACCCTCTTCTAAGTCTCAATCGTAGAGAAAATTCGGCCCAGAAGCTTTGATCCTCATGAGCTTTTAATAAGATAGGATCCCAGAACCCTATAGATTTTAATAAACATACTTTTGATTCAAGGACATTTAAATATTCTTTATACAATTTCATTGGTTTTACTCCTATGTAATAACCGCCAAAAAGTCGGACACGATTTTGCATTATTCGCAAACCTTGAAAATGATAAATTACTGGGTTTAATTTTTCACCAAATTTTCTAAAAAAATAATTAGCATTCCAAGGAGCCAATGTTTTTTCAGTTAAACGTAAGATATGAACGTCCATAGAGAATCTCTCGGGCCAGCATTCTAAATATTTTTGATCACCAAATTTTCCATCTTCATGTTTAGCAAAACACCATTCTATACAACGTTCCTGCCACCATTCCAAAACCTTCAATCCTTCAATTGTTTGTCTGAAGGGCATAAATTGCACACAAAACCGTCCGTTTCGTTTCAAAAGATATCGATTCTCTGGAGCATAAGCATGTTCTGTAATAAGAACTGATTTCTCAGCTCGATCCATTTCCTGGAGCAGAATTCGTGGGTTGTCAAAAAAGAACACATCTGCATCCACATATGTGGCTCGCTTGGCGAGCGGAGCCCTGTTGAAAACCATTTTTAAAGTAAATGGTGTAACTGTCCAGCAGTACTCAGCAACACTACGATTTTGTTTTACGTTAAGCAAATTAGATGTCTCAATATTTCGTAATGGTACCGGAGTCGCATAAGGCAAACGTAGTTGCTCAAGTTGTTGTTCAACCCTATCATCCATGCATAGAATCCACAAGTGAAATGGTTGAGCATGTCTCATTAACGATTCGTGCAATGCCATCCCAATAGGCAAAAAATAACTGTCGAATAATGTACAAAAATGTTCTTCATTCTTCTCAGAATATGCTACCTCCTTTTTTTTATAAATCATCTAAAAACTCCAAAGCTTTATTTTTTCTGTAACTTTAAAGACTTGGCTTTCGGTGAGCTCGGGAAACATTGGCAGGCTAAGAATTTCACTAACAACTGCTTCTGTTATGGGCAGACGTCCTAAAACCAATCTTCTGTTTTTATAAGCAGGCTGAAAATGAACTGGTAATGGGTAATGCACCGAAGTTCCTATTCCTTCGTGTTTTAAATATGATTGGAGCTGGTCTCTTCGGGAAGTTCGAATCACATATTGGTGATAAACATGCAAATAATCCTTTTCAACTTTTGGTAGAATGACATCTGCGTGCTTTAATCCAGCGTTATAAAGCTCAGCAATATTTCGGCGTTTAGAATTATCATTATCTATATATTTCAATTTGATTCTTAGAATGGCCGCTTGAATTTCATCTAGTCTTGTATTGATGCCAGGCAAATTACTAATGTATCGTTCTTTCCATCCATATTCCCGCAGCGCGTAGGCATCCTCGGCCAATTTTGAATCGTTCGTAATCAAAATTCCACCGTCACCTAAAGCTCCAAGGTTTTTAGTCGGATAAAAACTGAACGCCGCTAAATGTCCCCAAGACCCTACCTTTTTCTTCCTAATTTCAGCCCCACAGCTTTGTGCACAATCTTCGATTACCTTCAATTCATATCGGTTTGCGATTTCCATAATGGCGGCCATATCAGCAGGTTGCCCATAAAGATGAACTGGAATGACAGCTTTTACTTTTACGGATTTTTGCTCCGATAATCTTTTTAAGTGATCTTCTATACAATTAGGATCTATGTTGAACGTATCAGGATTAATATCAACAAGTATTGGATTTGCACCCACTAACTCGATTGCAGCTATGGTCGCCACAGCAGTATTTGAAGTGGTAATAACAGCATCTCCCCTTCCAATTCCTAATAAGAGTAAAGCAAGATGTAATGCTTCTGTTCCACTACCGGTTCCTATTGCAAATTTTGTACTATTATATTTGGCAAACTCTTTTTCGAAGTTGGTTACTTCTTTTCCAAGGATATACATTCCACTATCTAAAACCTCAAGAATTGCTAGTTTAATCTCGGTCTTATATTCTAGATAGCTAGCTTTTGGATATGTTTGAGGTATCATTTTTTAATTGGTTAGGCGATACCCACTGACCTACGCCCATGGCACTTTCAAAAGGAATTTCCAATTTTAGCTTCGGCATTCACCAACTGACCCGCGCTCGTGGTCGTATGGTTATTTTACGGTTCTATGATCAAAAAAAAGGCTAATGTGTGACCGGATCTGACAATCGACTGTGATAATATTTTCTCCAAAATAGAAAGGAGGAGATATTATGGATATCGACCAATTAAGAGAACGATTCCCTGACGAGAATGCGTGCAGAAAATTTTTTGAATCCGTCATTTGGCAAAAAGGCCGACGTTGTCCACATTGTGACTGCCAAATCTCCTATCTACTTTCCGGGCGTAGCAGCCGCCCGGGATTATACGAGTGTGGCTGGTGCAAGCGTCAGTTTACCGTGACCACCAAAACGCCGATGCACAGCACGAAGTTGCCATTGTGGAAGTGGCTGTTATGTATGTATCTCATGGTTAATTCCAGCAAGGGTATATCCTCAGTGTTCATGGGCAAGTGGTTGGGAGTGGCACAACGCACCGCCTGGAAAATGGATCATGCGATTCGCCGCCTGATGGAACCAGGCCCTGAAGGTCGGCCACCGTTGAGCGGTATCGTAGAGTTGGATGAAAAATACTTTGGCGGCAAACCCCGTTTTGAACATGGTGTCAAACATAAGCGCGGCAAAGGCACTGAAAAACAGGGAGTCTTTGTGGCGACCGAACGTCAAGGCCAGGTCCGATCGGCGCTGATTGCCAGTGATCAGGCCGCCGAGCTCCGTCCTTTGGTTGAACGTTTTGTTGACCGACAGGCGCACCTGATGACCGATCAAAATTGGGCTTATCAGCAGATCGGAAAAGACTATGCGGCTCACTCTTGGGTAAACCACAGTGAAAAAGAGTTTGCCCGCGGTGATGTTCATAACAATACCGCCGAGTCGTTTAATTCGATGCTGGAACGAGCTAAGCAAGGTGTATTTCATTTTATGAGTCAAAAACATCTGCAGCGGTATTTGAATGAAATAGGTTTCCGATGGGTTCATCGCGTGCCCAAAAAGATTGTAACCAAACATCGCAGGCGCAAGACCGTTATGGTTGCTCTGCCGGTAATTGACATGCTTTGTTCTTTGCTAACTCATGCGGTCGGAAAACAGCTGCGAAGGACAATGGACGGCGGTGTTCGAGTCCCAATTGCAATTTTATCCAATGTATAGCAGCCTTTTTTTCGATCATAGTTCCGTTTTTTTATTTATCATATGTAATGTTTGAGATATTTTCGATAAAAAGTTAACGTTTTGTGGATACCACAATTTAACGTAATTCGCGGATGCCACCCAAGAGTTTTTTTAATCATTGTATAGTCTGAATAGAAATTTCCGATATCAATGCGCTTTCGTTCTTCAGGAAATTTTTGAATTGAATATTTCCCACTACCGTTCACGGAAACCAGCAAATCAGCTAGGTCTTTTAAAGAAATGATTTCATCCCCTCCAAGGTTAAAAATCTGTCCTTCTGCTTCTTTCTTTACAGCAGCCATCAACATGGCATCCACGACATCATCTATATAAGTAAAGTCTCTCAATTGTTCTCCACTCCACACTTCAAACAATTTACCTTCCAATATTAAACGGAACCAAACTCCTAAAAACGTTTGACGTGCGTCTTTGACCCGCATGCAAGGCCCATATGTATTAGTCAAGCGCAAAACACAGGTGCGTACCCCGTGAACATTGTTGTAGATGATATGAAACCATTCACCCGCCATCTTATTGACTCCATTAATATCTGCAGGTCGCAAGAGATGTCTTTCATCAACTGGAAGATAATCGGGTTTGCCATAAATCTGGCGCGTACTGGCAAAGACTATTTTAAGATGATTGTTATATTTGCGGCAGGCTTCCAAAATAAAAAGTTGCGCCTGGCTGTTAATGGCCAAATCCGTATATGGATCTTGCATTGAATCTATATGGCTGGTTTGTCCAGCTAAATTGAATAAATATTGCTGATCTTGAATTAGATAACGCATACTATACTCATCGCGTACATCCGAGATATTCATTCTTACTTTCTCTTCAATACCCAAGATATTAAATAGATTGCCGCCATATTCAGGAATTAAACTATCAACGAGAGTGACATTAGCTCCTAAGTTAACCAAACGTCTAGCTCATATTTGAACCAATAAACCCCAGGCCTCCTGTAATCAACACATTTTTGCCGTTAAACTCCTGAAAAGTGCTCATACGTTATCCTCTTTTCGAGGTAAAACTTATTATTCTCAGATACAATTAAACCTTCTACATATTTTAAGGTAATTTTTTAATTTCATCCTGCTGAGTTCCAGACTTTTTGCGGGTAAAAATAAATCCTTTGAATGCACTTTTGGGAAGATTGGATTTATCCAAGGCATCAAATTCAATCAGCAAGTCATATTGGCTTCGAAAAAACTGCATAAATTTATCGATGTTCAAAAACCATGCTGGATAGCTGGCTTTATATATTTTTGGCGATACCTTCTGGATTGTTAAACGATCTTCATCAGCCAACAAAAATGAGGTTCGGTCTACAATAATGTGTTCAAATTGCCATTCCAATACACTATCAATAAATTTATACGGTTGTTTCAGATATTGCAACACACCCGACAGAATAATGACATCTGGTTTTTCGTATTTTCGGCACGTTTCGATATCAAAGTAAAATTTCAAATGCTTGGTTTCGAAATAGTTTTTGCCCCACCTTACAAAATCATCCTGTTCCACCACAGACCACCGTAGTTCTTCCAAATCAGATAAAAAAATCCCATTCTGATAATAAGAGCTTCCTAAGGAGCCCCCAAAGTCTAACACGCTCAACCGGTTTTTGTTAAGGGCTGCGATTCTCAACAATCCAGCCAACAATGGCCAAGAATAGTGAATTTCATCGAACAACACTGAATCTCTTTCATAGACTGCATAACCTTCTTTGACTTGGAGCATCGCATTTTTGACTTTATTGAAAATAACTTCCGAATCATATCCCGTCGTCTCCTGAAGCGCAGCTTCCCAAGAATAATAGCGACCATAAAATCTACAGGGGTGCATATATACACGGTAGAATTTTAAAAAAACGGGTGGGAACCAATCTTCAACAATTATTTTTAGTTTGTCTGAATTCATCCTACTGGAATTGTGAATAAGATCAAATTAAAATTTATATAGTTAACTTCAGTAGTCTCCGGTTAGGTTTTTGCATGTAAGCGTTGTTGTTTTTGTTCTTTGGAAATTTTTAAATTTGCCAGTGTCTCTGAAGCGCGAAGCTCATTTTGGATTTGCAACCGCAATTCTCTGACTCTTTTGATGCTGACCGGTTCGCCATGGTTTTTATGGCAGTGAATGGCAAGCAGCAGATAGGTGATAAGGCCAGCCAGGATTTGTACCATCAGGCCGTACTGGCTTCTTGCAATCAGGTGGTAGACGCGCAGATGGCGTTTCCACCAGGCAAAGAAGTTTTCGATGTTCCATCTAAGCTTATAAATTTCAGCGATCTGTTCGGCCGTCAGATCCCTACGATCCGTTGCTATCCAGTAATTGACAGCGTTGACACGGTATCCGACCAACCGTACCGGTTGCTGTGATTGATTTTTGTTTTCCGCGGTGCCCAGCAGTACTTCGGCATCGTAAAAAACGATACTGGCGGCCTTGATCTCATTTTCTTGAACAACCGTTTTGGTAGTATTGGCTTTAATCCGGATCACAAAGCTTTTGCCTTCGACCTGCAGGGAATCGAACAAGGCGTGTTCCTGGTAGCCTCGATCGCCTACCGCGGTTTGTCCAAGTGAAATAATTGGGTCAACAAACGGTCTTTCAGCGCCTTTTCCATCAGTGAAGAAAATTTTCGATGGAATTGCGTGGTTTAAATCAAAACCCAAGTGAATTTTGGCTTTTTTCGACCCTTTACGATAGTCGGCCCAGTGCATGGAAAGTGTTGCAGTGATCAGAGAACCATCAATAGCAACAAGGTTTCCGAGTTCAGGATGCGGATTGGGCAGCATGCCGGATGCCTTGCGGCTGAGTTTTTCAAATACGATTTGGAGCTGTTCAATTCCCCTGGAATTGACGGCCTCGGAGAAGCTGCTTTTTTTGATGCCGCCTTGTGGGGCAATGTTTTCACGAGCGAAGTCATCCTGTTCAAGGACTTGGAGCATATGACGAGCCGAGACATGTTCTTCGAGATGGTAGAAAACCAGCATTTTAAGTTGATCGTCGAAGGTCATTTTAAGTGGTCTGTCTCCACGGGACTCAAGCACAGGTATTTCGGGAGTAACGTTCCCAACTGGTTGATAAAACTGTAAAAACGAAGATGAGCTAAGTTTTTTTTGGTCCGGTTCGAGTGATCGTGGCATAGTATAACTCCTTGTAATTATTGTTAATATTACAAGTCGCCACGAAAATTTTTTCTTACTTGTCAAGGAAAAAATTCACTATTTTTCATTTTTTTCACCTTTTTTTCTGCATGCAAAGCATGCAATAATCTAACCGGACGTTATTGAGTTAACTTATAATAATTTAATATTTTTTTTAATACTCGTTTCATAAACCCGTGTTGTGTGGTTTTAAAATAATTAGCTATATGGATCCGTGCCGAAGTATCTTCTTCTATTGGAATGGTTTTTATGGAAATACGTTCATCACAAATTGGTCCATGAAACGAATCGCTTTCAGTGCAGTGTCTCCCCGAGCCGTCTAAACCAATATTTTTTACAAGGGATCTTCCTGGATATAAAGTTAATTTATTTTTTACAAATGCCGAAGCATACCACCGGACGGCCCAAGAATCATTTTTACCTTGAATCTGATTTCGTAACATCCGAGAATATGGATAGCTTCCACCAAAATCAAACTCTCTGGTCAATTTGTCATGTTCTAATTTATCCAACAATTTATGGCCATTTTCCTCAAATTCTTCCCATCCACGTTTCCATGTTCCCCACCCCCAGCAATCTGCACCTCTCAAAAAAAAGGTCTCCGGCAATTTGTCTTTAATTGGAAAGGTATAACCATGCAGACTGATAACCTGTTCCTCGTTTTTATAAAATTCCAGCCCATCATTCATGAATCGTAGAAAATAGGGGGAGAGAAGCAAATCATCTTCCAATACAATCACCTTGCCATGTTGACATACAATATCCGTAACGCCTGTAATGATTGACTTTGCCAATCCCCAATTGTCATCTCGTTTGATCATGTGAACTGCTTTAAAACCATCAATATGTTGCAGATAACTTCGAACCTCATCAACAGCTTGTTCGGTCTTACGGTTGTTAGGACCATCTGAATAAACATACAATTCACTATCTCGGGCTAATTCATTTAGTTGTAAAGCAATTATGGTTTGCCGCGTATGCCAGAGACGTTTATAAACAAATAGTAAAATGGGAGATAACTGCATTAAATTCAGTTCGTGAACTAAACATTGTTGGCCATATGCTAATAGCCGCTAACTGTTCAGTTGTTTGTTATTATCAGACGATTCTACCCTTCAATTTCGGACACGTTTTGAGTTAAAAACAAACACTTGAATTAATAATACCCACAATATCAGTGAGTTCTAATAATTTGCGTTTAGCTTGGGAATACCCCAGGCTAAACGCACCGCTTTTTACTGGTATTTTCATGAGCTTGTACCCCAGGCTCATAAGCCACATGATTCATAACCAACTGACTTGACCATGTTTGCCTAAACCCAACCCGTTCGATATCATCTCTGACAGAGGCAGATCAAGGGTATTTTAGATGAAAATATATTGCGTTTAGCATGGCGTTTTAGGTCTGTTTCCTAAACTCAAAACACTGAACTATTCACCTATGCTTGAACGGTTGATTGTCTTGGTCTGTAAGGCGCGGCCTTCTCTTTCACAACAGGCCATGCTACGGATAGCACAGGCGCTTGTCTTAACGCGGGATGAAGCGATATGAAGCCGATATGGAGGGTGTTTCACAAATTCTTGCCTCATACGGACGCTGTATCTCTGATCGGCCTGAGGCCAGTAAGTTTTGGTTTCGTATACAGCGTACGCTTAATCAATTATTACAGCTTAACAAGCGTCAAATAAAAGGGCGAACTCAAAAGCAACGGAGAAAAACATTTTTCCATGATAGCGATATTTACCACAAACGCTTAGAATTGCTGCGGGAGATTTTTTTTAATCGTTCGGCTGCAATAAAACAGATCTGTTTGCAATATGGCATATCGGCAACCAGTTATTACCGATTAGTGGACGAATATCGTTTTTTTGGTCCAATGGGCAATTATTCCGGCAAACCTGCCGGGCAAAGAGGCTATGAGTAGTGCGACTGAACTGAACATTATCTTAGAGAAACTGCGCTATCCTGGCTGTTCCGCCCAGCAAATTGTGAAGACTCTCAAATTACGTTGCTCAAAATATGCGGTTTACAGGGTATTTTCGCGATGGGAATTGACAGATAAAAACCGTGCACCCATAGCTTTAGATCGCTACTGTGGCAGCGAGACATCAAAAGAAGATAAACCATTTACGGGTATAGCCAGTGCTTATCATCTATATACCGAACAGTTTCTTTTGGAGTCTCGAAGAATAAATCGGCACTTTGAGCTGATTTGCAAAAAAATGCAAACGCATGCGTATCATCTGTGCGACCCTGGGCCTCTTATTTTAGCGCCTTTTGTAAATGATTTAGGTATCGTGCAGGCCATGGAAAGTTACGGTCCTGCCCGGTTACGGGGAAAAGATCTCAGTAATCTTGCTTTGCTCAATGTTTTTCGTATATTGGCCGGCTATCGTCGTATTAATCACTTGAGTAACAACAGGGATCGTTGCGTTGCTTTGGCAAGCGGTCTTGGCATGTTCGGCAGCCGTTCAAGGTACTATGAGGATAGCCTTGAATTCACATTTGAGCAAATACACGCTCTTCGATGTGATCTGATAAGTCGTGCCAAGCAATTGGGTATCATCGAAGGGAAAAAGATTGCTTTCGATTTTCATTTTAAACCATTTTACGGAAAACACAGCAAAGAAAAGGGGATCGGTAAAGGTCCGGCAAAATCCGGAGATATGGTTGCGGGATTTCGTCCTCATGTTGCCTGGGATCTTGCCGCCAACACGATCCTTTCAATGAGCTATTACCATGGCGGTGTATGAGCACCGGGTATTTTAGAGCAATACTGTGAGCAACATATTTTCCCCCTTTTTGATCCGCTTGCGATCAAGGAAATCTACATGGATTCGGAATACACCAAGGAGGGCAGTTTACAATATTTCAAGCAGATTCGTTGTCCCAACGGTGATGTTTATTTGTGTTTAAAAAAGAACAAGCAAATAAAAAAGTTAATCGCACCAGCGCTATCGGATGAGCACGGATGGGAAAAATGGGGACAAGGAAGATGAAAGTAAAAGCATAGAAGTAATTCTTCCAAAAACTCAACTTCCCTTGAAAATAGTCATTTTAAGAGATTTTGAAACCGGAAAAAACATCCGTTGTTTTGGCAGTACCAATATGGGATTGTCCTCAGAGGATATGCTTAAAAAATATCGCTATCGTTGGTTGATTGAAAATGGTTTAAAGGATTTGGTGTATAGTTATTTTCTTGATGAAATGTATGGCAGTGATCCTCAAAAAATCGAATTTGATTTTTACTGTGTTATGGGTGCACGATTGACTTACGAATATTTTCTTAAAGAATTAGGCGGTGAACACTACCGCCACGAAGATGGCAATAAGACAACATTGCAGAACATGCGAAATTTACTCTTTGAGAAGCGTAACTTTACCCTGGAGCAGGATTCAAATGACAATTTCATTCTCACTTTGCTTGATAACAACGGAAACGGTTTGGAACGACGTGTTGCCCGAATGCTTGAGCAACGGATGAAACAAGGCACAAATAAAGTGTTGTGGTGGGATAATCGAGGGCTTACATTACACTTCGACGATCAATACAAATCCGCAAAATTGTCCGGCCAGGGTCACTGAAAAGTGTCCGAAATTGAAAGGTAGAATCGTCTGACATTTTGTGGAATTTAATATTTCCGGTGTCCTAATGCTATTCGAGTTAGATAATCTAAGGATTTTTTCACACCCCCACCCCGTTAAATTTTTGTGAAAGTTTGTAATAATCATAAAGCCAGTGGATTATTCCAAATACTAAACCAGCAATCAAAGCAAAGAAGCGTTTAGATAAGGGATGCGAAGTAAAACCTTGACTAATATACCCTAATATCAATAATAAAAGGAGAGGTGCATAACTTGATAGAAAATAGTCGTTATTTAAATGTTTATTGTTAACAACTGCCAAAATTCGAAAAAGAGAAAGGAATGATGTAGCCAAAATAACCCAACCAAAAAGTAAACCTCCAGAGTATAATGAATAGACCCACATGGAATGCCCCCCATACCAGCCACTTTTATTGATAAAATCATTCCAAGAATAAACTGATTTTAGAGCGAAAAAAAAATTATCGTCCCAAAAATATTCAGAACCTAAACCTCTCCCAAAAATTAATGAACTCATATTTTCTGTTAGAGCACGAATTTGTCCACTCCATTCGGCAAGCCTAGTCGACAAAGTTATGTCAATACCACCATAATATTGATGAAATATTCGATTTGTCCAGTCTTCAAAAAAACCAGGGCGCAATTGATCAGCAATGTACCAAGCTGGAATAAGAGCCAATATAGAAATAGTAACCAGCGATAAAGTTCTTTTAATATTTGTATGAAATGATTTTTTCAATGCTATCCAAAAATACCCACAAACCATGAAAAATATAAGAATTATAAGTGATCGAGTAATGCTCAACAAGCTGCAAACTCCAATTATACAAAGCATAATTATGTTAAACATACTAAGTTGTTCTCTACTAATGACACCGGCAAAGACATAAGCCAACAGGAAAACAATGCCTCCGCTGCTCAAAATCTGATACCGCATATCAAACATATCTATATTGGCAACCTGGGTTGCATAATAAAATTTCCATAGTGCCGAAATCAATGATGCAAATAGCAATGGTTTTACAATTTCAATAGGATCAATCATACGGTTTTGAAATTTACAGATAATTAGCAAACTTAAACCACATAATATGAGTGGGAAAAGAATCCTTATGTATCTTTCAAAAATTACGTCTGCAATTAGAGCAGTAAGTACAGTGCTTAATAAATAAAGCCACCATAGGATGGAAATTTTTTTTAAATATGGATACAACTTAATCGTTTTTCTTTTCCGCCTCCTGCTTCTAAATAATATGAACCCTGTTCCTGCACCAAGGCTTAACCCTGCCATAATATACTGTGCCAAGGATCCCCCTTCTTGGCCCTTATAATCAAAAACAAATGAGAATATATAGATCCACAATAGGGCTTTTTCTTCAAAAAGGAGTTTTCCTGGCAATTCAGCTTTCATTGTTCTTGGCAATCGAAATAATTTCTTATAATAAATTAATATTCTTTTTTTCCTGCCTTTTGTATTACCTCATCAAAAATTACAGCAGCGAAATATTCTGGATTGAAATTCCGAAAAGTATATTTACAGTTTTTGCTATGTCTGCTAAATTTTTCAATATTATGCGCCATGTGGTTAATAGCTGTGACAATTTGATCAATATCGGAGCTTGGAACCGTTATGCCTATCCCACATTTTTTTGTTTTCCATCCAATTACACCATCTTCACAGGCAATTACGGGCAAACCCATAATTCCCGCCTGAGCCATCACCATACTCGGACCGTAATGATTTCTGTAAACCAACCATAGAATATCCGATGCGGCAAAAACCGAATATTCCATTTTGCCTGAAAGGAAATTATTAACTTGATGTAACCTATCTGAATTAAACTTACTGCCTGTAAGAAGTTGCTCTATTTCAGCCGATTGTTCTCCGGCCAATAAAATATGTAATTTTTTAGAATCATTTGCCTCCCGTGCTGAAGCTATTAGAATATCTATCCCTTTTCGTGGGTTGATTACACCATAAACTAGAATTACGATAGCATCCTCAGGAATGCCTATTTTCTGGCGAGCTGCTTGCTTTGTTATAGTGCCAGTTAGTTCAACAGGCCCAGGCAGATAAACTAGTCGGGATTCAAGCGCAGGGTGATATTTTTGAACATATTCATGCATGACCTCATCTATTGTAAACAGCGCATGACATGTCCGGTTAACCATCAAACGAATAAACAATTGTTTTTTTATGGTAAGATAGCGTGAGTGTGGACCGATCAACCCCATTTTCTCATATTGAAATGCTGGCCGCATTACGATTCCAGCCCAGTGCGTAGATCCGAATGGAGAACCGAGTAAGGCTATAGCATATGTGCAATAATCCAAATATGGGAGAAAAACGAAATCGGGCTGAAAAATTCGCAGTGCTTTATTATAAAACCGCTTAAATAGTTTTCGATAAACCAGTTCCCTTCGAATCAATCCACCAGTGCTCGTATCTTTCATATAATCTATAACTGGGGTCGGCAGGGTAATAAGTTCAAGGGTATCTCGACATTCTTTGAGTATCTTCGTAAAGAGTGGATGGCTCAGGCTATCCTCAAATGTTGTTAAAATAACATGACAATTCCGTTCCAATGCCCCCCGGACAATCTGGCGCAAGTAAACCCCGTGATGCCCGCTCATATGAGGTTCGATTATTAAAAGGTTTTTCATTTGCGGTTAACTTTTTTGGATAGCTGTTGCGCGGGGTTGGTAACATTGTATGCAGGGCCGTAACAGGCTAAATGGAGTCCAACAATATTTTGGTCCACTATTGATTCCGTGATCGCGATAAATTAATAACAAAAGTGTTCAATATGACACCGTATGGTTTAGTTTAAAACAAAGTAAATCATGTTTTTTACGATTCTATTCTTCGAGCTGTTAATTCATCTGAAACCCATCTTACCAGACGAATACGCATTGGATGGAACCAAAGGATTATAAGTATGATCAATGCAAATATGACTGGAATTGTAATCATAAAACTCAATTTATCTTGAATGGCGGTAATAAACACTGTGCCGAGTAAAGATACAACAATTAACAGCCTGCTTTCTCTCGGCAGCAAATCGATTAAGGGGATCTTGTACTTCTTGTGATAAGACAAATAAATTAGACTGCTCCCTAAAGTTAAGGATATAACCCATGCAATAACCACCCCATTTCCTCTATAATACACCCCAAATATTAGCCCAAGGACGGCATTAAGCACTGCTATAGCGACATGGCTTACCACGTTCCAGCGAAGTTCTCCTGTACCCAAGTTAGTAAAATAAGCAGGGACATTTAAAGTATTCAAAAACCAACCCACTGCAAGCAATAGCCCAAAGCTCACAAAAGTCCCTTCGTAATAACCTATCCACAACTGCGAAATGATCGGCAAGAAGACAATGATTAAGGAATATAGAGGTAGTGAGACGTAAAAGAGCAATTGGTACGAAGTCCGGTATACTGATTCTATTTTTTCAGGCTCTCTTTCCTTTAAATCTGCAATCACAGGAAAAAGCACCTGATTTGCAGAAACGACAAGGGAACGAAATTGCAGAACCATCCTGCTAGCCATCTCATAATAGCCAACCATATACAGACTCCCGAATTTACTAAGCAAGCCTTTGGTAACTGGATCATAGAACATAGTCGCTATTGATATCGTTTGATATTTTAATCCGTAGCTCAGGATTTCTTTAAACAATTGCTTATTCCATCTACAAGAAAAAAGGGGAAACTTAATATATCGCTTTAATACAACCCATAAAGCTATCAAAGTTATGGCCAATTGCGCAACTCTCGCGTAAGCCACACCCATTAATCCATAAGAGGGGCTAATATGACACAAAAAATTAGATTTAAGATTGAGCTACACGTTAATATGATGCTGCGGAGGTCAATTCGCTGAAAACCGTCCAAAGCTGACTGAAATACGGAAACGAGCATCATTAGCCAGACAGATAATAAAGCATATGGTAAGATGTCGAGCGCCAATGGCAGCGAATCACTTTCAACTATAAAACCAAGAATTTTCGTGATCGCAGGATAGGCTATTAGGGAAAAAAAACCCACAAAAACACCCAATGAGATAGCTGCCGTCTGAATTACATTAGAAACATTTTGGTCGTCATTGAGGGCAATATATTTTGCAACAAATTTTACAACACTGCCTGAAAGGCCAAAATTTGCAACTTGTGCTATTGAGGAAGAAGATAAAATTAAGGACCATATTCCTAATTTTTTTGCGCCAATTGTTACTAATAGAAATTTATACAGAATAAAGATTACAATACCAATTATTATTATCTGAAGTACTGACATCGTAGCATTTATCAAAACTTGTCTTTTTTGCATCAGGATCTCTTAAAAGCAACGACTATATTGTTTCTTGACGTTTACATCGATTGCTGTCTGTCAGGTCTTTGGAAGTTCCGATAAAATCAAATGCTCTTTTAGGGGATATTCGCCTATATCATTTCTTTTGGCATACACAAAAGATCACCAAAATCTTTGAAGTCAGTCGGAAATTTAGTATCTATTGGATTAACGATACTGTAATCACATTGAAATGAGGTAATTTAATAAGTCCAACAGGCTGAAAATTCACCAATTTTCAACCCACAATTTATCGTTTCAACCCAACTTTTGACCAATTTTGCGGTCAAATTCCACCCCACCAAAATTTTTCCACTTTTTTTCATTTTGGGCTGGCGTCCGAATCCTTTTTCTGTTATACAATGAGAATGCTGCCCATTACTATCAGAAAAAGGACCATCACCGCTGACGACATCGTTCAAATCCAGGCCACGGTCAATGAGCACTGGAGCAAGGGCAGAAAGCATATATCCAAGGTCCTTTGCCGACAGTGGAATTGGTTCCAGCCAAATGGCCGCTTAAAGGACATGGCCTGCCGGGAGGTCCTGCTGACGCTCAACCGCAGCGGCCTGATCACCCTTCCGCCAAGACTCAACAATGCTAACAACGAAAAGCGCAACCGATCCATCCCTGTCATTAAAATCGATCAAACCCCTCTACAAGAAAAACTGACGAAACTCAGCCCTATTGACCTCAAACCGGTCAGAAACACAAAACTCGAGCCACTCTACAATTCGTTGATCCATCAGCACCATTACCTCGGCTTTCGTCAGATCGTCGGCAATCATCTCAAGTACATCGCTTTTATCGAGGAGCGGCCCGTTGCCTGTCTGGGCTGGGGCTCGGCCGCCTGGAAGGTCAAATCCAGAGACACCTTCATCGGCTGGCAACCGAAGACCAGAAAAGACAACCTGCATTTTGTCGCCAACAACACCCGCTTCCTTATTTTACCCTGGGTTTCCGTCAAATGCCTGGCCTCCAAACTTCTGGCTTTAAATGCCCGAAGAATCTCTGATGACTGGATTCAAACCTACAATTACCCTTTGTATCTGCTGGAAACTTTCGTTGAAAAAAAACGGTTTAAAGGTACCTGCTACAAAGCCGCCAACTGGATCTTGACCGGACAGACCAAGGGTACTGCCAAAAAAGGGCATATTCATTTGAACCATGGAAATATAAAGGATGTTTACCTGTATCCGCTCAGAAAAGACTTCAGAAAAAAACTGACAGGATAATCCGGGCGGAAGTTGCCAGCTTCCGCCCGGATCGTGAGGTGTTTGGTGAACCCCTTCAAAAAATTCACCATCGCTAATGTTAGCAAAAAACTCAATGAAATCAATATAAATATTTCATTGTCACACCAAAAGCCTTTCCCGAATCTAAATTTCCTTTCAAATTATCGTTTCAAAAAAAGATTTGTTAAAATTCTGCCTAACGGCGACATCCAGGGCGGATACACAAAAATGATCACCTCGCTGATCGATTTTTCATTTATCCGATCTCTTGTTGCTCATTGTTACTCTGAATATGGCCCTGCCTGTTATGATCCGCCAAGCTTGTTCTTACTGGACTTGTTCCGCTACATCGACGGTTACCAAAATATGAGCAAGTTCCTTGAACTGCTTCGTGACAATGATCGCGGCCGTGCTTATCGTACCCATGCCGGCATCTTGGACAATATCCCCTGTGAAGCCACCTTCTCCGTTTTTAGAGCACGGTTGGGCGAAAATCTCTACAATGAAATCTTCCATGTCCTGGTGGATATCTTTCACCAGCTTGAAATGATCACCTTTAATATCCTGGCTCATGATGGTACCCTGTACCCTACCTGGGCTCGGTATAAAGGCTGCACTTATTTTTGTGATCAGTGTGTGCATCACCGTTGATGATGTGCTGGAAAAAGTCAGAAACCGCATCCTTTATCGTCTCAATAAACTATCCGAAGGCAATCTGGGATCTGAAATCCGGGTCTATGAAGACTGTCCCAGTGATCGCTTCCCCGAGGATGTCAAAAAACCCAGAATCGAATTGTTTGCCTTTAAACTGGCCTTTGCTGACGGTGAACCTTCTGAAGAACAGAAAAACACGGCCATCTTGTTTGGGGTTGAAAAGGAGCTCGAAAAACACCTGCTGTGCATCCATACCCTGCGCTCGGCCGTTACGGCCATCAACTTTGCTGACGGCTCCATGACCATGGCCTGTCCAAAGCTGCCAAAAGACACCGATGCCAAAATCGGGGTCCGACGGGATCCGCAAAACCCAAATAAAAAACAAAAAATCTTCGGCTATAACCTGGTCTTAACCACATCGGTGGAACTTCATTTGAAACTTGAGCTGCCTGTTGCTGTCACCAACATCGCCGGCAATGCCGAAGAGGGCAGTCAGATCATCACCAATGACGACCAAATAGACGTTCATCATTGCGCCGCGGCGGACCAGGTCAACATCGACATTGCCGATGCCAAGTACGACATCACCAAAAATTATGAGTACATCCGCGCAAAGGGTTCCATCCCTATTATCGACTATAACCGCAGAAGAGAAAATCTCTCACGCCAGGCGCTTATCGACAGGGGCTATGATGAAAAGGGATGGCCTTTTGCCCCCTGCGGGCTGCTTTGCCGGCCAAACGGATTTGATAAAAAATACCAGCGCCTGACCTTCTGTTGTTTTAAGCAGTGCCTGAACCTCAGGGCCGCTGCCTTAAAAAGCGTCCAGGAAAAATACGATATCGCCATGTGTCCTCATATTGAAAACCGTACCGGTTTTACCAAGCACATGTATGTCAAAGAGCATCCCCGATTGATCAATGAAATCCCACGGGGGTCAAAACGCTACAACCTGATTAAGAAAATTCGCTCGGCCTCCGAGCGGGCCAACAGCACCATGAAAGAGGACCTTAAAATCCTTGAAAAACCCAGAATCCTCAACGCTCAAAGAGCTGCTATTCTGGCGTCATCCCGTTACAAATTTTCCAGATATCTTCTGAGACGATTCCTAATATATTTCTTCCCCATTCCGGACTTCAGATAGATCTCACGCTGCTTTGCATCATCTTCATTTAGACAAGCCTCATAGTAGACCAACTCCAAAGGTCTTCTGTTCCACGTTGATCTCACATTACCAGATTGATGCTCATGAAGTCTTCTTTTCAGGTCATTTGTTGATCCTGTATAAAAATTGCCGTCTTTCTTGCTCTGAAGTATGTAAACGTAATGCATTAGCTCTGAATTTGTAACGGGACAAGATGGCAGCCATTGTCCTGCTGCTCCACCGTGCTTTTAAATTTGTTGTCAAAACCACTATCCTGTTTACAAAACTTCACCAAACTAACGATCCGGCCATCAAAGAAAAGTTAAAACCTCCTCGCATCCCAAAATCCATCTTGAACCTTATTCAGCTGGAATGAGCCGCCCTCTTTGCTTCCGATTTTTGCTCCCAAATTCGTTCCCGGGGATAGCTGTTTTCTTCTTCCGGTAGATCTCCGCTTTATACTCCTAAATCACAGCTAAAATCTTACGGCCTGCCATCTTTTACCTGCCATATGGCTGCGACCACAATTTTTCCCTCACACCCAGCGAAAGGGCGGGCTGAACGACCGCCTTATTAAATCTCCTCTGAAATATAAAATTAATCAGATCTTTGGATGAAGAACCATTTTATTTTTAGCATCTTTTCTGAAATTTTAGATATGATAATTGGCCTATGAAAATATAGAAATTCTTTTCAACCATCAAAAACTATATGCTCTGCTCGCTCAGCGTTGGTTCTTCTTTCCTTACATAGGAACTGGTATCTTGCTTTACAAATACGGCATCGAAGTAAATGACATGACCGTCGCTTGCATAGACTTGTTCCAAATTTCCAGCGTAATAAAATCCCATTTGATCAAATAACATAATCACTTCTTTAAATTCGGTCTGCCCGTAATAAAGGGTATCTACACTTACTTCTAGTACACATGCTACTGCCATGCTGAGAGTTTTTGATCCACCACGAAGCACGCGATCCTCATACCCTTGCACATCAAGTTTTACCAAAATTTCGGGCTTCAAGAAACGAATGACACTGCTCAAAGCGTTATCCAACGTCGTAAGTTTTACGCGCACGGGCATTTGGCTTCTAATAAACGGATAATACTTTTTGTTGATAGCTGTTGATGCCAACAGCGAGGATGATGGACTGTGTTTTGTATGATAAAACATCTCCACTGTTCCTTCGTTTTCACCTAACGCAACATTAAATGCTTTAACCCGACCATCTTGCTCAATTGCCCATCGCTCAAGAGCTTTAAATGGCTCAGGCAAAGGTTCAAAGCAATACATTTTAGCCTGAGGAAAGATTCTCGAAATTTGACTCGCAAATTGACCCGTATTTGCACCCACATCAATGACAGTTTGAATAGGAAGAGATTTGAGACCGCAAAGCGTTTGCTTTGGGCTATTCTTAATACGTATAATATCAAGGCCAAAACGGTGTAACATTGCCTTTAATGCTGGTATAAGATGTTTTTTCATCGTGCGTATGGTATAGCCTTTTATCCTTCAGCTTTGAGTTTCTAACCTTGAGCCATAGCTTGCTTGCGCTTCGCGCCCACAACATGCGCACAGGATCGCCATCAACGTCACAAAATATAAACAATTGGCAGGTATCTGAAGATTGAAATCAAAAAAGCTGTGAAAAGCCAGGGATATCAGGCCGCTGAAAGCGCCTGCGGCAAAAAAAACCGCATCGTATCTTTGTGAGGATTCATGTGCCTGATTCTGGAAGCACCTTTAAACATGAATATCAAAAACCCGGTCAACACTGCAGCAAATCCGATCCAGCCGGTTTCGATTAAAAGCTGCAGATAGTCGTTGTGGGCATAATCAAGCCACTTTATCGGTAGACAGGTTAGATACATTATAAACCGGAAATACCTTTTCATAATTTCTAAACCCGATTCCGAGCGGATGGTCTCTTATAATTGGCAGGCTGTCTCGCCAAAAATCAAGACGCGAATCACTCTCACCTATTGTTAAAAATCGCTCTGCTATTGGCCCGATTCCAATTGTCGCACTATAGAAAACTAACATCACAATGATTCCACCCAGCAAAATCCAGATATATCGCAATATCCCTTTGCCAACCTGGCGGACAAACAAGAAAAAGGCCAAAAAGCCCATGGAAGCGCCGGCAATCCCGGCCCGAGATCGGGAAAAAAGCAAGGCCAGCAAAAGTACCACGATACCCAATGCCAGTAGTGCTTGCCGGTTCAGCCGTTCGGAAGCCAAAATTTTTTTCAAGGTGTACCCCTGGCCCCAGCCACCTTGCGCCAGCGTGTAACCCAGGGCAAGCGGCCATACCATCTCGATGAAGCCGGCAAAATGGTTGCGGTTGATAAAAGTGCCACGGGCATCTCCCATGTAGGCCTGAACGTAATCGACCCACAGCACCCCCAGTGTGGGTACCAGCGCCTGAATCAGACCGTAAACGGCCTCAATGAGGGTAACTCCCATCATAACGTAAACAATACGCTTCAAATTTTTAGCATCAGCACACAGGCTCCGCACCGTAACAAAAAAAAGGTAAAGGCCAAATAAGAACATCCACCAGGAAAGCGCAACTAAGGGCGCGTAACTCTGGGTCTGCCAGGTGGGCGGGCTGCTTAGTAGAGCCTGGGCGTTGGTAAGCGTTTGAAAACGAACCGGGCTGAGATAAGATAAAATATAGCCAGGAAGCGGCAAAGAAAGAAACAATGTCACAGAAAAAAATATAACCACTGTTAAATTGACGTTCAGACCCGGTGTGAGTGAGAACCTTATACGACCCTGCCATACAGAAATTAAAAATACGGCGATCATGCAAATGCTGTAAACCGACCACACCCAGGGCTGGACTGCGGCAAATATGATGGGGATGGTTCCAATTATGAAAAGTACGAAGATATGTGTTATGACCATTAGGCTCTTAGATCTAAAATTGCTATTTCTAAATGAAATACCTAATTCTTACATAGGTTGAGCGGTTTAACGTTCACGCCCGCCCTGGCCTCCCCGCCGGCCTGTAAGCCTTTGAACCCTGAACGTGGAACGGATCACTTTAGTTCTTACTGTT
>CAVRQG010000014.1:0-44786 GCA_963723215.1 uncultured delta proteobacterium | reverse complement strand
CGAGATTGAATGGTCCGATATCATCCAGATGAACATCTATAATATCTCCCATCTGACGGCTGATAAGGGCACAATCATCCAGGTTGATCCCATCCGGCTTGTCTATATACAAGCGTAGAATCCTGCCGACTGACTCTCGTTGAAACTCTACGTGAATCAACTCCAACCCTTCGGATTCACACACCGGTTTGGCCAGTGCGAAGACCTGATCGGCAATTTTTTGTTCGTTGACAGTTGAATGCCGATGGCTGCCCGGTTCGGAGCCTTTTTTTAAATGTCCTTTCTTTTTTTTCACCGTACAGCGATGCTCTCTTTAAAACGCAAAAACGGGCTATCGCCCGTTTCCTCATGTTTCAGGTAGACCTTATTGATACACAGCGAGATAATTTATCAGTTCATACCAATAACCATAAGGAAAAAGTTAAGTTCATCCCACAACACAACCATTTACCACCGCTGCCCAAACCTAAAGATAAGGCGAAATTTGCTGGAGCGGGCAACGAGATTTGAACTCGCGACACCAAGCTTGGGAAGCTTGTACTCTACCAACTGAGCTATGCCCGCCCGTTTGCCGTTTAAATTAGAATAATTAAAACACTTTTGCACGGTTGTCAATAACTTTAATCAAACTAATTATCGTCGAGCAATTTCCTGATGTCTGTCAGTTCCGTTCTCAAATCCTGTAAGAGCTGCCGGGTGGAGGGGGACTCAGCGGCGGCTTTGGCGTTGATATATTTACGGGCACCGTCAATGGTGAACTTTTTTTCATGGAGCAGGTGCTTGATCTCAAGAATTATTTCGATATCTTTTTTAGTGTACGACCGTTGTCCTGTTTCTGTACGCCGTGGCTTTATCCTCTTAAATTCAGTTTCCCAGAACCGTAACACGTGGCCCGGCAATCCGGCGATCTTGCTAACCTCACCGATTTTAAAATAAAACTTGTCCGGTATTTTTGTCTGATAAGGTTTTTGATCTTGCATTGTCAACCCATGGACCTGCGCAAATCCGTTTAGGGTAAAGTGGCATCGAAAGCTTGCAAAAGTTTGTCTGTAATCGCCTTGTGCAGGTCATTTACATCATCGTCTTCCAGCGTTTTGGCAGAAGACCGGTAGGTTACCCGAAATGAAACACTTTTTTTCCCGGCAGCGATGGGATCGCCTTCAAAGACATCAAATAAATGCAATCGTTCCACCAGCTCTTCCCCGATATCATCCACTGCTTCCAGAACCGCTTGGGTTTCAATTCGTCGGTCGACAATAATGGTGATATCTCTATAAATTGCTGGGAATCTGGGGATCGGTCTGGAGTCCGTCACCGGCGGAATCAGTGTACTAATTTTATCCAGTTCGAGTTCAAAGATAAAGGCTGGTTGCTTTAAATCAAAGTTACTGCGTACCCGGGAGTGGAGTTCACCCACCAGTCCCAGCTGTATACCTTCTGCCAAAATTTTTGCTGTGTACCCGGGGCGTGTGTAATCGCAGGAATCCTCCGGCATTTGCGTAAACCGAATCTTATCAATCTTCAGCCCATGGACCAGACCGTCAACGACCCCTTTCATATCATAAAAATCACATGGGATTTCCCGGCTGTGCCATGATGCGTCACTTCGTGTTCCCGTCCATAGCGCTGTTAGAATCTCGGATTCTATCGGTAAGTCCTGCCGCTCTGATTTAATGAATGTTTTACCAACCTCAAATAGTTTTAGATTCTTAACCTGCCGTGCGATATTGTAGGTAGCGGCCTCGATCAGTCCCGGTACCAGAGATGTGCGCATCACCGTCTGGTCTTCCGTTAGAGGATTTAAAATATGAATGAAGGCCTGCCGGGCATCGCTGTCTTTCAGACGCAGGCGGTCGCCGGACATTTCAGAAGCAAAACTGTAAGTAATCACTTCCGTGAAACCAAAGCCATTCATCAACCTTTTTACCCGGTTTCTGAGATTTAAATGACCGTCTGGAGTTCGGCTTTCAGCAGGGATCGCGGGAAAAGTCGTTGGAATGTTATTGTAACCCGAGAGCCTGGCTACTTCCTCCATCAGGTCCTCCGGTCTTGAGATATCGACCCTGAAGGTTGGCGGCATGACGGTCAGCAGTTCGTCACCATCCTCAGCCGTTATTTTTTCCACGTTAAATTCAATGGATTCGAGAAGATTTTCAATCTTTTGGGCGCTCGGCTCGATACCCAACAGCCGGTGAGTCCGCTTGACACTCAAATTGACGCTTTTTGCTGTCTGGGGTTTCGGGTATTCATCGATGATTCCCTCAATATGTCTGCCACCGGCAAATTCAACCATAAGTTTTGCTGCCCGGCTAACGGCCCGGACGGTGCCCTCCGGGTCCACCCCTCGTTCGAAGCGATGGGAAGCATCTGTACTTAAACTCAAATTTTTAGATGTTTTGCGGATACTTACCGGACTGAAATAAGCCCCTTCGATGAGCACCCGGGTGGTGGTCGCTTCAATTTCCGAGTTGAGACCGCCCATGACGCCACCCACCCCAACGGCTTTTGTGCCGTCACAGATCATGAGCATCTCCGCACCCATTGTCCGTTCTTTTTCATCCAGGGTGATGAATTTTTCGCCGTCAGCGGCGGTACGGACAACAATTCGATTTTCTGCGAGAAAATCAAAATCAAATCCATGCAGCGGCTGGCCGGTTTCCATCATGACATAATTGGTGATGTCGACGATATTGTTAATCGGCCGCAGACCAATTGACAACAGTCTATCTTGGAGCCAAAACGGTGATGTCTTTACCTTCACATTTTCAACCAGTCTGGCGGAATAGCGCGGACAGTGGTCCGGTGCCTCAATTTTTACCGACGTGATTTTATGGATGGTGTCCGCTTTATCTTCAATTCCGTAATCGGGATATTTTAAGGGCGTTTTTTGGATCGCTGCAATCTCCCGGGCAATCCCAATCACACTGAGACAATCCGGCCGGTTGGGAGTCAGATCAAATTCAAACACCCTATCATACAGGCCGAGGGCGTCGGCCAGTCGAATTCCCACTTTTAATGTCGAATCAAGGGTCATGATGCCGCTGCTGTCCATGCCAAGGCCCAGCTCGGCATCGCTGCAGAGCATGCCTTCCGAACTTATTCCCCGGATGACGCTGTTTTCCAGTTGGGATCCGTCGGGAAAAACAGTACCGGGTTTCGCCAGGGGTGCGTGCATGCCCGGTTCGACATTGGGTGCGCCACACACCACCGACGATATGCGGTCCCCCGTATCCACCCGGCAGATTTTCAGTTTGTCGGCATTTGGATGGCGGCTTACTTCCACTACGCGTCCCACAACGACACTGTTCAAATAATCATAACGATCTGCAACTGAATCCACTTCCAGTCCGACCAGGGTCAACGCATCGGCCAGATCGGCCGCATCCATGTTGATGTCAATATAGTCTTTAAGCCAGCTTAGGCTAACTTTCATTTTGTTTTCACTCTGTTGATACTATGATTGCTAAATTCTTAGATAACGCAGCCTGTAGGCAAAATTTATGAATTCAACTTGGCAATAATTCATCAAAATTGTGACAGAAATCTCATGTCGTTATCAAAAAACTTGCGGATGTCGTCGATGCCGTATTTCAGCATGGCTATTCTATCCACCCCCATTCCGAAAGCAAATCCGGTATAGCGTTCGGTGTCGTATCCCACGTTTTCATAGAGCGCGGGGTGAACCATTCCGGAACCGAGAATTTCCAGCCATCCAGTGTGTGAGCAGACCCGGCATCCTTTGCCCCGGCACATGACGCAGAGAATATCCACTTCAGCGCTTGGTTCGGTAAAAGGGAAGAAGCTAGGTCGAAATCTAAGACTCGTCTGTTCGTCAAACATTCGATGTATGAATGTTGTCAGTATTCCCTTAAGATCACCGAAAGATATGTTTTCATCCACCAGCAGCCCTTCCACCTGGTGAAACATGGGGGTATGGGTCAGATCGGAATCACAGCGGTACACCTTGCCGGGCACGATGATTCGTACCGGCGGTGACTGTTTCTCCATGGTTCTGATTTGATTGGGGGATGTATGGGTTCTTAAAACGACATTGTCGGAAATAAAAAAAGTGTCCTGCATATCCCTCGCCGGATGATCTTTGGGAAAGTTAAGTGCCTCGAAGTTGTAATAGTCTGACTCCACCTCCGGTCCCTCGGCGATATCAAATCCCAGATTTGAAAAGATGTCGCAAATCTGCTGATTAATCTGTGTAATCGGATGTAAAGCTCCGCAAACAACTGATCTACCCGGCAGCGAGACATCAATTCCGGCATCTTTGGCGTCACCTTGCGGCTCAAGCTTTTCCGTTGCCTGGCTGAACGCTTTTTCCAGCAAGTTTTTGATTTCGTTTGCCTTTTTTCCAGCCGCCGGCCTTTGCTCAACCGGCAACTTGGAAATATTCCTTAAAAACCGAGTCAGAATACCCTTGCGGCCGAGATAGCGCACGGATAGATCCTGGAGGTTGTCGGTATTCTCAACCGTATCCAGCTCCTTGAGTCCCTGCCGGTATATTTGGTCTAAATTTTTTTCCAAGTGTAAACCTTAAAGTTGTTGAGCTGCCAAGTTTGCGATTCGCTTGAATCCGTTCGGATCAGAAATGGCCAGCTCGGCAAGTACTTTGCGATCAAGTTCAACCTGGGCCAGCTTCAGCCCGTGAATAAATTTGCTGTAAGACAAATTGTTCAGCCTGGCAGCGGCATTGATTCTGGCAATCCAGAGTTGTCTGAAATCCCGTTTACGTACTCGGCGATCACGGTAAGAATACATCAGGGCTTTGTCGACGGCATCTGCCGCGGTGCGAAATAATTTGCTGCGGCCGCCGCGAAAACCCCTGGCCAGTTTCAAAACCTTATTGCGTCGTCTTCTGGCCTTGAATCCGCGTTTTACTCTCATTTTTTATACCTCGTTGTCTTTGTCGTTTGGTTCGTTTGAATTATCCATTGGGTAACAGCAATTTTATTTCTCTGCGGTCAGATTTGGCAATAAGGTGTGCCTGCCTCAGAGATCTTTTGCGCTTGGTGGTTTTTTTTGTCAGGATATGATTGGCACATGATTTTCTATAAACAATTTTTCCAGTACCGGTTTTCCTAAAACGTTTGGCGGCCGCGCGATTGGTCTTGATCTTTGGCATGAATTTTTCTCCTTAATAAAATATCAAATTTGATATCTATGGGTGATTTCGTAATTATGTACAAAAATTTGTTTGAGTTAATAATTACCTATAATTAAAAGTAGATGGCGTGAGCTGTCGAAACCCGGCCCACGCCACCATTAGAATCAAAATAAGATCTCGGAATTACTATCCTGCCACCCGGGTATAGCCCCTAATTTCAATAGTTACTCAGTCTCTGCCGGAAAATCGGTGAGAATTGGCCGTAGGGGATTCACACAGGAATGTTAAAAATTGCTAAATCCTCTCCAATAATGTCATCCCATTTTACTCCCATGGCGTCATTTATCCATGATTTGGGATTTTAGACTGCGACCTCCATCCCATAGGGGTCATAGCGGCCTACGCCCCGGAGGGAGTTTGGAATTGTGGAATCGCCACGCTCCATCTAATCATTTTGGTGCCAGAATCATAACCAACGTTCGGCCTTCAAATTTAGGATGCTGCTCTACCGAAGCAATTTCATCGGTTTCCTGGGCAACTTTTTCGAGCAGTTCCATACCAAACCGGGACAAAGTGATTTCGCGTCCTCGAAATATTACGGTCACTTTTACCTTGTCTTTTCTGTCGATAAACTTCCTTATATGACCGATCTTCGTTTGCAGATCATGTTCGCCGGTCTTCGGGCGTACTTTAATTTCCTTTACTTGAAATGAACTTTGTTTCTTTTTTGCTTCCTGTTTCTTTTTGGTCTGTTCATAGCAATAGCGACCATAATCCATGATCTTGCAAACAGGAGGGTTCGCATTGGGAGAAACCTCTACCAAATCCAAGCCAAATTCAGCTGCTGTCTCCAGAGCCTGTCTTGTAGGAATAACACCGATTTGTTCTCCATCAGGGTCTATAACCCTAACTTCTCTGGCCCTGATGTTTCTGTTGATGTTCGTTTTATCTGATCTTATCGGTCGATTGGGTCTTCTTGGTGCAGCTATGTTTTACCTCCTACGCTTTAACAAAGTTGGTTTACACCTATGCGTTCGCACAGTTTCTATAAGGGTTGCCGAGTGTTAACAATTTGCATGGCCAGACGGCAATTCCCTCCCCCCGGTTCAGTTCCAATATTGAAATACATCCATCCGCTTGAATATATAACAAAATTAAGAAATGCAAGTAAAAAATGCAAGTCCAATCATTTTTTAAAAGTAACCATGCGAAAGAAAGCATGCTTTTTATCGGCCCGGGTTACTGCCCCAATGTGTATTCGGCCAGCAAACTCTGTTTCCAGTATCTGTTAGCTGGATTTGAAAAATAGGTTTTAAATTTTTTCAGGCTTTCTTCGCGCAATATTCCCGGTACCAAGGTTATCGGGCTGTTTTTATACAGCGGTTTGAGCCGGGACAACTCACAGCCGGTGGCACCACCCATGACATCCTCATAAGCGAATACGATTTCGCCGACGCCAGCCAGTATTAGGGCCCCATAACACATCAGACAGGGTTCCATGGTGGAAAAAACGGTTATTTTGTCGGGGTCGATGTTGTCTTCGATTTCACTCAAACGCCGCAAGGCTACCATTTCGGCGTGATCGATTTCGTTTTTAGCGGCTCCGATGGTGCCTTTACGAGAACCGTCCACCAGAATTTTACCATGATGAACCATGACACATCCTACCGGAAACTCACCCTCTGCCAGGGCATATTCTGCCCGGTCCAACGCCTTTTTCATGAAATACCGATAATCCACTTTTTTTCCTTAATTTAAAGTCTGCATACACTGTCATCGCAGGGACAGCTTCCATCCACTTCATAACAATACAAGATCCGGGACTCCATTTCCACCCGTTTGGCCGGAATCGGTTTAAAATGATTTGCATCCATCATTTCTGCCAATTGTTCCCTGCTCGGTATCGTGTCCAAGCCCTGGGAGATGATTCTGCCCGTAGCACCTTCAAGGATTTCGGCATTTTCACCATTTGTGACCACTGCGATGGGAATCTGATAGGGGGCCAAAATTCGGGATGCCGCCAACAGCGGTCGACGTCGGGTGACAATTGAACCCGGGCCGAATTTTATTATCATGCAAACCTTGCCCGACAGGTTGATCAAAAAATCAACCATTATAACGGCCCTTTTTTCCCCGGCCTGCACCTGCAGATCGATACGTGGTATGATATCTTGTTTTTGATACCCTTTGTGATTGATGAGCAGACGGGCTATTTTCTGCCGGTAGCGTTCATCATGAGTATCCATGATAGTCTCACCGGTGATAATATCAGTTCGTTCACCGAGTATCAAATGATGTCCTGTCATAACGGGTTCACCGGTTAAGGGTTCAGATATTTCTTTACAAAAAAGTTCGCTTGGGTCTAAGATAACATCTTTTTTGGTTTTGTTAAGTCAGGATCCTGGTTTGTTCGAGATAAATCTGCTTGTGAATGATTATAACAATTAATTATTTTTTGTGATGAATGATGTCGATTCGTAAAAAATTTGAAAAACGAGAGAGAAATTTCATGTCTCCTTTCGGTTGTTTGAGTGCCGAAAGCCGGGGGCGGAACATTGAAGAAAAAAGCTGTCCGGTCCGCACTGCATTTCAACTGGACCGTGACCGCATTGTTTATTCCAACGCATTCAGACGCTTAAAGCACAAGACCCAGGTTTTTCTCTCTCCGCTGGGGGATGATTTTAGAACACGGTTGACCCATACTCTGGAAGTGGCCCAGATAGCCAGGGCCATTGCACGGGCATTGTTTCTCAATGAGGATCTGACCGAAGCGATCGCTCTGGGACATGACTTGGGCCACACACCCTTCGGTCATAGCGGTGAGATAGCACTCAGAGAAATTTATTCTGCGGATTTTTCACACAATGAACAAAGTCTGCGGGTAGTGGAAATACTGGAAAATAATGGTAAGGGGCTTAATCTGACTTTTGAGGTGAGGGATGGCATTTTAAAACATTCAAAGGGCTTCGGGAATATCATTCCTGAAGATCCCGCTGAAAAAGCCTGCACCTATGAGGGAATAATCGTCAGGATAGCCGATATAATGGCATATTTAAACCATGATCTCGAGGACGCTATTCGCAGCGGAGTTGTGGATGTCGCCCAAGTGCCGGATTCATGTTCGGCAATCCTTGGATGTACCCATTCAGAACGCGCAACGACCATGATCCGGGATCTTATTTCCACCAGTGCCGTAATCGACGATGAACTTTGCCTGCAGCTGAGCGATGAAGTTCATTCCGCCATGATGCGCTTAAGGCAATTTCTTTATGATAATGTTTACCGGTCGCCGAATGTTCATAAGGATTTTGAGAAATCTAAAAAAATCCTGTCGGAGTTATATCATTATTTTCTCGAAAACGCCCCGATGTTGGAAAAAAAATTGGAGGATCTGCAGGTGAACAGCCGCAATCATGATGATCAAGCCAAAGAACGCATCGTTTGTGACTTTATCGCTTCCATGACAGATCGCTATGCTTTGAATCTTTATAAAAAACTTTTTTTCCCGTCTCCTTTGGTGTAGGGGGGGCCGAGTGTGATTCGCGGCTGTTGTCAGCCGTTAGTCATTTCTTACAACATGTTATCAGAAAAAATAGTTAGGAACCCCATCTTGACCCATCTTTCGGTTAACATTGATGATCCTATTTTGGCCGGCTTTTTTGATCGGTTGCATTCCATTTTTACCGCCATGGATCGACGCTATGCCGAAGCTGCCGAACACTACGGATTTCACTGTAATGGTTGTGAGGATAACTGTTGCCGGACGCGCTTTTATCATCATACTTATCTGGAATACTTCTATATTCATGAGGGGTTGAACAACCTGACCCATCAAGATAAAAAGGTGGTGCAATCAAGGGCAGCCCTTATCTGTCGGCAAATTGAAAAAGCGGATGAAAAGGCCACTCCAGTTAGGTTGATGTGCCCGCTCAATTCCGATGGATTATGCACACTCTACATCTATCGTCCCATGATTTGCCGGTTGCACGGAATTCCCCACGAACTTCGAAAACCGGGGCAAAATGTTATCCGCGGACCGGGCTGCGGAATGTTCGCCCTTCAGTGCTCGAATAAGAGCTATCGCAAATTCGATCGTACGCCTTTTTATTTTGAAATGGCAAAGCTGGAAAGCGAATTGAAACAGGCAGTCGATCTATCCGGCAGGATCAAGATGACCATCGCCGAGATGATAATTGCCGGAACAACTAGCGGAAATGGAACTGAAGGCCCTGCGCGATGAGGATAAATTGAAAAAGGTGAATTGGGTAGCGGCTTCGGTCACAGCCCAACATGTTAAAGCACCTATAAACACGAACAATAGCCCTGCGGCTAGCTGAAGGAGATTTGGTTGTCAAGATTAATATTTTTGCACCGGGATTGAAAATTCAGCCCGAATTTTTCGGTGTTCACCCACCAAGTCGACTCGATATTCGATTTACTTATTTTTACTAATAAGCTCGATATAAAAAAATAAGACATTTATAAGAATGATTGACAAAATTGGCTTGCGGTGTTAGTTATTCATTAAATAAGACCTGATTTATGAATGTTGGATTCAGTTTGATACAATTTACCCAATAAAATGAGGTGTATGATGCAGGTTGTAACTGCGTCGAGCAGAGGTCAAATCGTTATCCCCAAAGAAATTAGAAAACGGCTGAATATTGTTGCGGGGAAACGGCTGTCCATTAAGGCTGAAGGAGATAGGGTGCTCCTCACGCTGTTGCCGGACGATCCAGTGGAGGCTTTTTGCGGAATCTTCAAAGAGAAATCTTCACTTACCAGGGCTTTAAGTGAGCACCGGGCAGAGGAAAAGCATCTTGAAGAGAAAAAGATTGTTGGATAGCTACGCGTTGTTAGCCTATCTCAATGGGGAAGATGGCTTTGAGAAAGTACGCAATGTTATGGCAAATGCTCAGAAATCCAGCATTCCTGTTTTGATGAATGAATTAAATGTCGGTGAAGTCTATTATATTCTCTATCGAAAACGCGGTCATGACCAGGCCGAATATTTTCTGGACACAGTGCTAACAGGATTGCCCATCTCAATGATCTCAAATGATTTTAATGCTGTTATTTCTGCGTCTAAAATTAAAGCTCGGCATGCGCTTTCTTTTGCAGATTGCTTTGCGGTCACCACGGCCCAGCGAGAAAATGCAGTTATCCTGACCGGTGATCCTGAGTTTAAGAATGTAGAAAAATTTGTGAAAATAGATTGGCTCACAAAATAAGCCATTTTTTAGATTCCGCCCCTATACCTTTTAAATCAATACACTATTTATAAACAGTGCCATATCTCTTTGATTATCATGATTTTGTCAGATTAATTCCTGATTTTTTGTGGAATTAAATATGCACTGGCCTTTAGCTCTCGTCACGCACCGGAATGTTGGATGAGTGAACGGGGGCCGAATACGATTCTCGCCTGGCAGAGGTGACGGCACGGTTGGCGATATCCTGAACTTTTTCGTAGGCCATTTCATTTTTCCTGGCCAGATCGCTGATTTGTGCGGCCTGTGACGCAACCATCTTCTCAAGGGCTTCGATTTTTCCCATAAGAACGTTTCGCTCGCCCTCAAATCGGGCTTCCATGAGCGCCTTGTCACTCTTAAAATTACTTGTAAGTCTTTCCGTGGTATCGACGACCGCCTTCTGAACGGAGGCCTCGTTGCGTTTGGGGAAGCTTTCCACCTCTTTTTGCAGGGCCTCGATATCCTTTTCGCGGCCTTTAATGGCCTCTTCCCTGGCGTCGAGCTCGGCCGTTCGGTTTTGAGATTCGTTTTCGAATTCGCTGCGCTTTACGGCGAGGTTCTTTTCAAGGGCTTGCAATTCATCACTCAAGGCATTTTTTCGCTGCGCCTTATCCCGCGCAAAGGTATACTCGTACTCTTCCTTTTCTCTTTGACGCTGCTTTTCGGTCGCTTCCGCCTGCTCCTTGGCACTTCGGGTCCGATCTGCCTTTTCACGCTGCCACTGGGCGCGGGTTTCCTCCATCTCGGCCTCGAACGCCTCCTTTTCGTCCTGCATCTCCCGCGCGAACTTTTCTTTCTTTACCCGCTGAGCATCGATCAAAGCGGCGAGATCAGAGGCGGCGGTTTCCACCTCGTAAATGGTCTTGAGTTCCTCCTTTTTAGCTTCGATAGCGGCTTGAATTTTTCGGTATGTCTCAATTTCGGTTTCGAAGCGTTCTGCCAATCCGGTCAGTTCACGGCTGATGGTTCCGCGCAGATCATGGAGGCGCTTCAATGGATCCTGCGCGGCCTGGGAGTCGGCCGTAGCCGCGGCCACTTTTTTTTCCAGCTGCTTTCGGGCTTTTTCGGCATCCAACAAATCTTTGCTCAGATTTTCGAATTGCGCCTTGGTTTCCTCATAGGCCTCCAACAGCTCTTTCTTGGTGTTGGTCATGGACACATTAGGAAGATCGGTTTTTTCCGTCATGATACTGTCCCCATCGTAGAATTTTGAAATTCGTTCTAATTATTTTACTCTGCACCGTGCCGCTGCAAAACTCGTTCTTAATAATCTCGACAACAATTACCTCGCGGATAGCTGAAGCGGGTTTGGTTGTCAAGATTATTTTTTTTGCACTCATTAATCCTTGGAAGTTATAGGGTTCGGCCTAAACTCCTAAGTACCGGTTTTACAAAGATATTGATGTGCGCTCGATTGGGCGCTTAAGTTCGGCCCGGCCTAGAATCCCACTTTTCGTTCGTGCAAGAACACTGGAAACCGGGGCACGCCATTGTCCGTTAAACCCTGAAAACGATAGGTCACTACGCTGCCAATCGCCGGCGGCTCGCGCCGTTGCGCATCTTTCAGGCCAGAGCCGATATAAAACTCCCGACCATCCTCACTCCGCACTTTTAGGGAGCCGACCATGCCTTGGTATTTTCCTTTGCCGGGTTTGTAGCCGAGAACCACGGCCTCAGCGTCGTCAAAGCGTTTCAGTTTCAGCAAGTCCCCGCTACGGCCGCTGCGATAAACAGCTTCCCTATGGTGGAGCATCAATCCTTCGCCCCCGGCTGCAATCACCTTGTCCAGTCGCCGCATCAGCGCTTCTTCATCGGGCACCCGAAACTGTTCTACCGGCTGCAGATAGTACGATTTCGTTCGCTCTGCCAACTTCCGCATAGCGAATACCCGCGCTTCAAATCGCCGAGTATCTTCCGGCAAATCGAACACCATTAGTCGAATTTTTTGCCAACCTTCATGAGGAATTGCTCGGGTGACGATGGACATGACGTCTTCATAACGCCCTGGTGCGATCCACAGTTCTCCATCCAGCGCCTGGTTTGGAAAGCCTTTGACAAACCAAGTCGGAGGTGCAAAAACCTTCCCGCCACGAGATAGCAGTTGCTTTCCATCCCAGCGAGCACGCACACCGTCTAATTTTTCACTCACCCAATACTGCTCTATATCCAACCCGGTACGATAAGTTTGAGCCAGCATAATTGGGGGCCGCTCTTGCGCCACAGCGGCAGTTATAAAGCAAAAAGTGCAAAGAAAGAGAAATAAACGGGGGAAAGAATAGGTGTAACGAATTATTTTCATGATGATAAAGGTTTCCGTATTTGTGGATGCATGGTATAAAAATTTCAGATTTTAGTAAAGGGGTTGCTGCCATGCGAGACAAAATATATGAAAATGTATCAATAATGACCCAAAAAAATATCAGTGGAATTGAATTTTAACGTGCTGCGAGCCATATCTCATTGACTACAATAGTGCCCCGCCCTATGCGGTATGCCAAACATCCAGTGAACCATGAAACCCATTGAAATTGAAGATATCGACAAATTGCCCGGACTACGGATCCAGGAAAATGACACGTTTTGTTTTCGTTGTTATCCGGAGGTTGAGTGCTTTAACCGGTGCTGCCGCAATTTAAACCTTTTTTTGTACCCCTATGATGTCATCCGATTAAAACAGTCCTTAGGCCTTTCTTCAGACGAGTTTCTGGAGCGGTATGTCGACATCGTCTTGCGACCGTCCAATTTTTTCCCGGACGTGCTTTTGCGCATGGCCGAGAATCCGGAAAGAAGCTGCATGTTTTTGATCGAATCCGGTTGCAGTGTTTACCCGGACCGGCCGGATACCTGCAGAAAGTTTCCCATTGAGCAGGGTATACTGTATGATGCCGACCACCGAAAGCAGACACCCGTCCATTTTTTCAGGCCGCCGGATTTTTGTCACGGGCAGTACGAAAAAAAAGAATGGACCCTACCTCAATGGACCCGGGATCAGGATGCCGAACATTATCAAAAAATGACGGTCCGTTGGGCAAGGGTGAAGCAGTTGTTTCAAAACGATCCCTGGGGATCTGAAGGGCCCAAGGGACCCAAAGCCAAGATGGCATTCATGGCCACATATAACATCGACCGATTCCGGGATTTTTTGTTTCAAAGCAGCTTTTTAAAACGGTATAAACTAAAATCTACGATTCTCAAGAAACTGAAATCGGATGATGTGCAGTTGTTGAAAATTGGATTGGAATGGGTGAAGGTTTTTGTATGGGGCATCCAAAGTAAGGTTATCCGGCGGCGGTAAATTTTTTGACGATAGTCTGAAAGTTTGAATTGGTGCATTTTCAATCATGCCCCGTGTATAAATCCTCAGTTCATTTTATCTGGCAACATGTTGTAAGGAACTTAAGGTTTCAGGTGTCAGTGTTCAGGTTTCAGGATTTAGCACCTCAACCCCCTGACACCCGAAACCTGACACCTCATATAAGTTATCAACAGACAACATACAACGGACAACAGGCGGCCATACTTTAGCCTTTAGCCATTCACATCGCCGATTCATCTAAACGACGCCCTTAGGCATATCGCCCACTTTCTCACCCCCCAGCACGTATCCGCCGTCCAGCCGCAACACGGCACCGGTCATAAACGGCGCTTCTTTAATAATGAAGAGGACGGTTTTGACGACATCGTCCACTGTGCCGGAGCGTTGCAGCAGCGTGTGATCGATGAGGGCTTTTTTGCAGGTTTCGCTCAGCAGGCCCCAACCCCGGGTTTTTTCTGCGTGTCGGGTCGCAATAAGGCCCAGCATGATTTCGTTGACCCGCACATGGGGAGCTCCCATACGGGCCCAGGTTTCGGTTAGCAAAGAGACGCCGCGGTTGGCCGCCGCATAGCCATCGTTGAAAATCATACCGGCGGGACCACTGCGACCGACAATGGCGGCAATCGAGGAAAAATTGATGACCACCGCATCGCCGGAGGCCTTCAGATGGGGCAGGGCACTGTCAAAGACCCAACGTTTGGCCCGCAAAGTGGTTTGCAGCTCAAGATCCCATTGCTGCGAAACATAGGGGCCATGGACCACCGGCCATCCTCCGCGTTCTATATTGTTGATGAGGATGTCAAGCCTGCCATAATGATCGATGACCTGACGGATAAGATCCGGTATTTTATCAATCTCAAGCAGGTTGGTTTGGATAATCAGGGGTTGGTCGTCAAAATCACTGAAATCTTTCTTCAGACCTTCAAGTTCTTCTTCCCAGTCAAAATAATTCAGGGCAACTTTTACGCCCTGCGACGCCAGGGCCAGACCGATCCCTTTGCCGATTCCTTTTATGGCGCCCAGGACGAGAGCAACCTTTACCGTCTATTTCCATCGTGCGACCTTCCAACACCTATGAAAATTACCTACCTTAAAATCCCAAATTCCAAGAACCAAATTACAAATAAATCTCGAATTCCAATGACTAAACCAGTTTTTGGTAAATCCTGACTTAAACCTGCGTTTGGTATTTTAGTTTTGAAATTCGAATTTTGGTTATTGTGATTTGTTTGAAATTTGCAATTTGTTATTTGGAATTTCAAAAAACCCATTAAGCAAACCTTTTGAGAACTAATTGCCCCTCAATTTTGATCAAAAAGCACACTTAATCCATTTCATGCCGAGATCCAGCAACGCGACATCATTTTCAACAGCCGCATCGATGATGCTGGAATTTATTTTAAAATTATCCAAAAGCCCATCATGTTGAATTTGCCATCTAAATTCATCCAGATCATACAGCGCGGTAAAAAACAGCTGGCTGGATTTAATGTCCAGCGGGCCCGGAATCAGTCGATTTTTCAGACTGATAATCTGCATCAGTTTGTCATTGTTTTCATTATAGACGGCAATTCCCTGGTCATCGATCCATTGCTGCAGGGTCCGGGTTTTGTCCGCTTCGAATCCCAAGCAGTGAGATTCTCTCAGCAACATGAACTGGGCAGTCATCTCAGCGGTCGATCTCGAGCGGGTTACTGCTCGCATCAGCGGATATGTGCGGCATGATGATGGGCGATTTTCATATACGCGGCATCCATTTTCACTGACAAACGGGCAGGTCAATTTTTGGAGATCCCCTGGTTTCAGCGTCACAATAGGCAGTCCCGATTCAGGACCCGTGTGCCGGGAAGTATAATTGCGCAGGAATTCCCCGGATGATATTTCGAGATGGTTTTTTAAACGCAGGATGTCATACGGTGTTAAAAATTGGTTCAAATCCCGGCAGCACTCGTTAAAGCAGGGTACGTCCGGTGAACATGAAAAACAAAATGATTCTTGTGCAGATATCGGAGTTAAATCAGGTTCCACAGCATGATCTCCTTTTAAATTTAGCGATGCTATTCATAGCACGGCAGTCCATTTATATCCATGGTAATCTCTCATCGTTAGGATCGTTTAGATGGTTTAGACGAAAATAGTCTAACCCAATCAAATCGCACCAGGGCGGGCTGACTTCCGAATTCCATGTT
The DNA here is from genome assembly GCA_963723215.1 of uncultured delta proteobacterium. Lineage (GTDB taxonomy): Bacteria > Desulfobacterota > Desulfobacteria > Desulfobacterales > JAFDCJ01 > JAFDCJ01. The sequence continues at coordinate 28,916 of CAVRQG010000014.1, read as the reverse complement.
CTCTGAACTTCTGTCCTCCGGCATCTGACATCTGTCCTCTGACATCCGTCACCTGTAATCCTCCCGGCAAAGGCTTCGACCCAACTATATACCCAACATGTGGTGGCACGCATCGGTCCGTCATCCAGATGTTGTAAACTGCTGATCCTGGTCGAAGGCAGCGATTTTTTTGTCATTTGGCTTGGTTAAAAATACTTGACAATCCAATGGTCGGATGATATTGTTTGCCCCTTATACACTCGTATCACACTGAAATTATAGAGAATTTACCATATGACGTTGATTGTTATCACGCTTGATGAGCAAAGAGTTTAGTCGGATGGGTTCCGGTTGCAGTTGCAAAAAATGCCCAGATATATAATCAATTAAAGCCCATGAGTGCATCTTGGGTCATCACTATGAAGGGAGGTGTAAATTAGTTTAAGGATTTTTTTGATCACTAACTGATTAGGTTATAAGAAACAAAATGGAAGTTAACAAAATTTAGGAGGTAGCATAAATGCCAAGTTTCGTAATAAATGAAAAATGTGACGGCTGCAAAGGCGGGGATAAAACCGCTTGTATGTACATTTGCCCGAATGACCTGATGGTTTTAGAGCCCAATGAAATGAAGGCCTACAACCAGGAGCCCGATCAATGCTGGGAATGCTTCTCTTGCGTTAAGATTTGCCCGACCCAGGCCATCGAAGTGAGAGGTTATGCGGACTTTGTCCCCTTGGGAAGCAGTGTCATGCCGATGCTCGGTACCGAAGATGTCATGTGGACCTGCAAGTTCCGCAACGGCCTCATCAAAAGATTCAAGTTCCCCATCCGGACGACCCCCGAAGGACAGGCCAATGCGTATCTAGACCTAAAAGGTCAGGATCTCGAAGGCCAGCTGCTGTCAACCGAAGAAGCAGATGGCGCCACGCTGCGTGCCCCTGATGCAGGACAAATGGTATAGACTCACAGATCCTGCTAAAGAAACCATTTATGACAACATTAAAATTTACTATGTGATTTAAGGAGGATGCAAGATGGCATTACCAAATAAACCTTTGGGTGAACTCAAGGCTGTAAGGGACCCGGAAGTCGAAGAGAGAGAAGTTGATATATTGATCGTGGGTGGTGGCATGGCTGCCTGCGGGACCGCGTTTGAGGTCAAAAAATGGATGTCCGACGACCAGAGTGTGTTGCTGGTGGACAAGGCTGCGCTGGAAAGAAGCGGCGCGGTTGCCCAGGGTCTTTCCGCAATTAACACCTATGTCGGCGATAATTCCCCGGAAGACTACGTACGCATGGTTCGCAACGATTTGATGGGGATTGTTCGTGAAGACCTGATTTTTGATCTGGGCACCCACGTGGATGATTCCGTGCATCTGTTTGAAGAATGGGGTCTGCCGATCTGGAAAAAATCCGAAGAAGGCAAAACCCTGGATGGTAAAAAAGGCCAATCAATGGGGACGCTGAAATCAGGCGCCACACCGGTGCGTACCGGCAAATGGCAGATAATGATCAACGGCGAATCCTACAAGCGAATCGTGGCCGAAGCCGCCAAGCTGGCCATCGGCGAAGAAAACATTCTGGAAAGGGTTTTCATCGTTGAATTGATCTTGGACGCCAACAACGAAAACCAGATCGCCGGTGCCGTCGGTTTCTCCGTCCGTGAAAACAAGGTTTACATCATCAAATGCAAAACCATGATGGTTGCCTGCGGCGGTGCGGTAAATATCTATCAGCCGCGAAGCGTGGGTGAAGGCAAAGGCCGCGCCTGGTATCCGGTGTGGAACTCAGGTTCGACGTATACCCTGGCCATGAAAGTCGGTGCTGAACTGTCCATGATGGAAAACCGTTTCACCCCGGCACGTTTTAAGGACGGTTACGGTCCGGTGGGTGCATGGTTTCTGCTGTTCAAGGCCAAGACCCTCAACGGTCTGGGCGAAAACTTTGCCGCCAGCGATGCGGCCAAGGCCGAGTTGGAAAGATATGCCCCCTATGGTACCGCAGCCATTACCCCGACCTGCCTGCGTAACCACCTGATGCTCTTTGAGATGAAGGAAGGTCGCGGACCGATCATGATGGATACGGTGACCGCTCTGGCAGAGCTTGGCAAGACCATGGACAAAAAAGAGCTCAAGCACCTTGAATCCGAAGCCTGGGAAGATTTCCTGGATATGACCTGCGGCCAGGCCAACCTGTGGTGTGCCACCAATACCGAGCCTGAAAAGAAAAATTCCGAGGTTATGCCGACGGAACCTTACCTGCTCGGATCGCACTCCGGCTGCTGCGGCTTGTGGACCTCCGGTCCGGATCTGGATTGGGTACCGGATTCCTACAAGATCAAAGCCGACAATGGTAAAGTTTACAACCGCATGACCACGGTCAACGGTCTGTTTACCTCCGGTGACGGTGTCGGTTGCTCCGGTCATAAATTTTCTTCCGGTTCTCACGCCGAGGGTCGGATGGCTGCCAAGCAAATGGTCCGCTACGCCAAAGACCATGCCGACTTTTCACCCACCATCGCTCAGAGCAAGGAAGAACTGGTCGACATCGTCTACAAACCGGTGCGCACCTATCTCGATCACTGTGATTACTCCACCGCCGACGACATCAACCCCAACTACATCAAACCAAACGGCATGATGTATCGCATGATGAAGGCCGGCCACGAATACGGTGCCGGAACCGCCACCTTCTACCAGACCACCAGCAAAAACCTGGAGATCGTTATGGACCTTCTGGAAACCATGCGGGAAGATAACGAAAAACTGGCCGCCGGTGATCTGCACGAATTGATGAGGGCCTGGGAGATCCAGCATCGCATCTGGACGCTTGAATCCCATCTGCGCCATATCCAGTTCCGCAAGGAAACCCGCTATCCCGGCTTTTACTATCAAGCCGATTACCCGGGACAGGATGATGAGAACTGGTTCTGCTTTGTGAATTCAAAATATGATCCAAAAGAGCAGAAATGGGATATCTTCAAGAAAGACTACGTCAAGATATTCAAAGATTAACGGAAAGTCGGCTATGATATATCGTCGATGAAATAATGCCTCCAGGTGTCTTTCGACACCTGGAGGTTTTTGTTAATAACAAGCGTTTAATTATATTTAAGAATTCCTAAACGACATCCAATGGGTCTGTCTGCAGGCTTAAGGGCTTTGTGAATTTTGATTGATTGAGCCTTTAAGCATCCAGATTGAAAACGAAAAGTGATGTTCAATATAAAATTATAAACTGCATGGAGGGATAGCATGACAGAAGAAAAAGCAGCCCCTGCTAGTGGAAGCATTTTAGTCGTTGGCGGCGGTATCAGCGGCTTGACTGCGGCCCTGGAAGCCGCCGAAGTGGGGTATGAAGTTTTCCTGGTGGAACAAAATCCTTTTCTGGGCGGACGGGTAGCACAGCTCAATCAATATTTTCCTAAACTATGCCCCCCGACCTGTGGGCTTGAGATTAATTTCAGGCGTATCAAGGACAATCCCAGAATAAAAGTCTTAACCTTGGCGAATGTTGAAAAGGTTGACGGCACTCCCGGCAACTACGATGTGACCATCAAGCTCGCTCCCAGATATGTGAATGAAAACTGCACCTGTTGCGGAGATTGCGCCGAGGCCAGCCAAACTGAAATTGACAGTGAATTTGACTTTGGTATGAAGAAAGTCAAAGGCGCTTATCTGCCCTTTGAAATGGCGTTTCCGGCGCGGTTCGTGATTTCACCGCAAGTTATCGGCAGCGACGATGCCCAGCGCTGTAAAGACGCCTGCAAGTATGATGCGGTGGACCTCGAGATGGAGGCCAAAACGCTGAACTTTAACGTGGGCTCCATTGTATGGGCCACCGGTTGGGAACCCTATGACGCAACCAAAATCGACAATCTCGGTTTCGGCCAGTACCCGAATATCATCACCAATATGATGATGGAGCGGCTGGCCTCTCCCAACGGGCCGACCCAGGGTAAAATTGTGCGTCCATCGGATGACAAGGAACCCGAAAGTATTGCCTTTGTCCAGTGTGCCGGATCAAGGGATGAAAATCATCTGCCATATTGCTCCTACATCTGCTGCATGGCATCTTTGAAGCAGGCCACTTACGTTCGTGAACGGTACCCCGAAGCCAAAATATATGTATTTTATATCGACCTCAGAACTCCGGGATTGCGCTACGAACGGTTTTACGAGCAAATCAAAAAGGATGAGAACATCTTTTTAATCAAAGGCAAGGTGGCTGAGGTCAGTGAAGATCCAACGAATAAAAACATCACCGTGGTGGCCGAAAATGCCGTAACGGGTGAGAAAATCCACCAGACAGTGGAGATGGTTGTTCTGGCCACCGGGATGCAGCCCACAACCGCCGCGTCAAAACATCCGGCAAATTTAGCTTATAACGATGACGGTTTTATTATCAATGATTTTGAAACCGGCGGAATGTTTGCAGCCGGTTGTGCCAATAAACCGGCGGACGTGGTTTCATCCAATCAAAATGCAACCGGTATGGCCTTAAAGGCGATTCAAACTCTGGTGAACAGGTAGGAGGTTTTCCATGGATAAAAAATATGGTGTGTATATCTGCGAAGGTTGCGGGCTGGGCGAGTCGTTGGATATCGATAAACTATGCGATGTGCCCAAAAAAAAGGGGCTTGCCGTAAAGACCTGCCCGATTCTATGCGGCAAAGAAGGCGTTGAACTTCTCAAAAAAGATATTGCCGAGGAAGGGGTCAACACCCTGGTGATTGCAGCCTGTTCGCGCCGCGTACTCTATGATGTCTTTCGTTTCGACGGCTGCATCGTAGACCGGGTCAACCTGAGAGAACAGGTGGTATGGTCCCATCCCAGGTCCAAGTATCCGGCTCCCACCGCAGAACAGAAAGATGATGACGGCTTTATCGATCACGTTCAGATGCTGGCCGCAGATTATCTGAAAATGGGCATGGCGCGGGTGGCAAAAATCGATTTGCCGGAACCTTATCTACTTGATACTTTCAGCCGTAAAATACTGGTCATCGGCGGTGGTATCACGGGGATTTCGGCTGCCATCGATGCGGCCAAAACGGGCTACGAAGTAACGATTGTCGAAAAGGATTCCGCCCTGGGGGGAAATGCCAAAAAGTGGCGCAAACAACTGCCGGGGGCCTATCCCTATGACAGCCTGATTCCACCGGGCATTGAAGATAAAATAAAGGAGCTTGACAACTACGCCAACATTACGGTGAAAACCGAGACCGTGGTCGCACGCATTGCGGGTGAGCCCGGGGATTTTATCGTAACACTTAAAAAACCGGGTGAGAAAACACCCTTTGACGTGCCTTATCCGCTGCCCGATGAGATGAAGGTCGATGAAAAGGGCAAGGATCTCAACGCCGAGCAGATCCATGAAAAGTTTATGGAGTACAACGTCGGCAAGAAGGATATTTTAACTTTTGATCCGGACGGCGAAAAGTTCGGGGCCGTTATTCTGGCTGCCGGATGGCGTCCCTATCGGCCCAAAGAGGGGGAATTTGCCCATCTCGGTTTTGGTGAAATTGCGGATGTTGTCACCAATCACCAGTTTGAAGAGATTGCCGCCAAGGGTAAAATTACACGGCCTTCCGACGGTAAGGAAGCCAAATCGGTGGTTTTCATCCAAAGCCCGGGCCAGGGAGACGACAAAGACTTTGCCTATGCCGGCGCTGTAACCAGCCTGGTGGCACTCAAACAGGCCAAGTACGTGCGCGAAGATTTTTCAGACGGCAAAGCCTTTGTTTTTTATCAGCATATGCGCACAATGGGTCTTACCGAAAACTTTTACAAAAATATCCAGCAGGACACCGGAATATTTTTGACCAAAGGTGAAGTTATCGGTGTTTCCCAAAATGGCGACGGCCTGATTGTCGAAGCCGACAATACCCTGCTGGGGGAAAAAGTTCAGGTCAAGGCTGACATGGTGGTGCTGGCCACCGGAATGGTGCCGGTGACCAAAGACGATCCGGTGGTCAATCTGGCATACCGTCAGGGTCCTGGATTCCGCGACAATGCACTTTTTGATGACTACGCAGACTCCAACTTTATCTGTTTCCCCTATGAAACCCAGCGGACAGGTATTTATGCGGCCGGCGGTATTCGGCGCAGCATGACGGTGGAAGAATCCATCGAAGATGCATCCGGTGCGACCTTAAAAGCCATCCAGTGCCTTGAATCGGTTAACCGCGGTATTTCGGTCCATCCGAGATCCGGCGATATGACCTTTCCCGACTTTTTCTTCCAGCGCTGTACCCAATGCAAGCGCTGCACCGAGGAATGTCCCTTCGGGGCCATCGATGATGATGCCAAAGGAACGCCCAAACCCAATCCGGCTCGTTGCCGGCGGTGCGGCACCTGTATGGGATGCTGCCCGGAGCGGATTATCAATTTTGTCGATTACAGTATCGACAGCATCGGTTCCATGGTGAAGGCTATCGGTGTGCCTTCCGAAGACGATTTTGACGATCCGCCCTTGCGGATCCTCGGGTTGGTTTGTGAAAACGACGCCTATCCGGCCCTGGATATTGTCGGTTTGAACCGGATGACTTACTCGGCGGACGTTCGAATTATTCCGGTCAGATGTCTGGGGTCCGTCAACGTGATCTGGATCAAGGATGCGCTCGCCCAGGGAATGGACGGTGTTTTTCTGCTGGGCTGCAAGCATGGAGATGACTACCAGTGCCACTTTGTAAAAGGCAGTGAATTGGCCGAGATCCGGATGAAAAAGATCGGTGACGCCCTGTCGAGTCTGGCCTTGGAAGAGGAACGGGTTGCGCAGTTCCAGGTTGCGATTGATGAGTATGACAAGATTCCGCAAATCATCGATGACTTTGCGGCCCTGGTAGAAGAGATGGGTCCGAACCCGTTTAAGGGATTCTAAGGAATGACGAATGACAAATGAAGAGTGATGAATGACCATCTAAAACCAATTGTTTTTTAATCGTCGATTGTCATTTTTCAATTGCACTAGGAGGTAAAAATATGGCGGAAACATACCTTATCGAGCCTGATTTAGATTTTATCAAGGAAGTCGGGGCGCTGGGCGGCGAGGACTTGAAAAAGTGTTACCAGTGTGCCACTTGCTCGGTGGCCTGTCCGATTTCTCCGGACACCAAACCCTTTCCCCGCAAGGAGATGATCGCGGCATCCTGGGGTCTGAAAGACAAGCTGGTGGGCAATGCCGATATCTGGCTGTGCCACAATTGCGGTGACTGCTCCACCCGCTGCCCGCGGGAGGCCAAACCGGGGGATGTGCTGGCGGCCGTGCGTTCCTATACCATATCGGAATACGCCCAACCGAAAGCCTTGGCCAAGGCCTTGAAGGATCCCAAAAAGCTGCCGATTTTGCTGGCGGTTCCGGCCGTCCTGTTTCTGGTGATCGGATTGATTACCGGATTGCTCGATTTTACGCCGGATACCAGCGAGGGTATCACACATTATAAATTTATCTCCACCTGGCTGGTGGATATGATCATGGTCCCGAGTGCCATTTTTATGGTGGCTGTTTTTGCCCTGGGCCTCAAACGCTTCATCGGCGATATTCATCAAAATGCGCTGGCAGAGGGTAAAACCAATAAGGAGAAAATTGAGCCCGTCGGGTTCCTCTTGTCTCTGGTAAAAATTATTCCGACGGTCCTGAAACACAGCAAATTTTCGGACTGCACCGAGAATAAAGAACGCGAAGTCGCCCACCTGTTGACGATGTATGGATTTATCGGGTGTTTTATCGTAACCAGTATTATTTTTCTGGTGCTCTACGGGTCATATTTACTACCTGACGGTCCGTTGCACGGCCCCTGGTCGCAGCTGAATCCGATCAAATGGCTGGCAAATCTGAGTGGGATTGCAATTATCGTTGGGACCATCCTCCTGATTAAAAACCGGAAAGCTAAGGAAGATCAGGTATCCGGATACTGGGATTGGTGGCTCGTTTACCTTGCCTTCGGGCTGGGCGTCACCGGTATGGCGACCGAGCTGACCAGGCTTGCCGGATGGGCCTTTATTTGTTACTTGTTATATTACATTCACCTCATGCTGGTATTCAATATGATCGCCTACCTGCCGTTTTCGAAGCTGTCTCATCTGGTGTATCGTACGGTGGCCATGGCGTACAATGAGTATGCGGGGCGCAACTTCTAAGCCATTTTCGAATTATAAGCAAAAAAAGGGAAGCTTTGTCGGCTTCCCTTTTAAGAACGGCAAACAGGGTCATATATGACCAATGGTCATATATGACCTTGTCGCTGCCAGAATCCATCTTCCCCACTTAGCCTCTTTTATAAAACTATTATCAAAAATATCGGGTTGTTAAGTTTATTATAGTTGAACTCTGTCTTCCTGGCACGAAGTGTGAATGTATAATTGTGGATAAATTCTTCCCGATGGTTACGGAAAAGTGTTGCGCCATTCTCAAATAAATGGATGAAGAGTTTTTTGAAAGGAAAAGGAGATTAGAATGAAGATCTATGTAGGAAATTTATCGTTTGAGGTCACTGAAGAGGACTTACGGCTGGCCATAGAACAATTCGGGCAGGTTGAATCCAGCCACTATTATTAGAGACAAGCAGAGCGGTCAATCAAAAGGATTTGGATTCGTGGAGATGGCCTCAAAAGCTGAGGGGCAGTCTGCCATCGATGGCCTAAATGGCAAAGATCTAAAAGGAAGAGCACTCAAGGTGAATGAGGCTCGCCCTCGCACCGAAAATCGAGGGAGTGCAGGGGGATACGGCGGTGGCAGAGGCGGGCAAGGAGGCGGTAGAGGTGGACAAGGTGGTGGCAGAGGCGGATAAGGTGATGGCAGAGGTGGACAAGGCGGTGGTAGAGGCGGACAAGGCGATGGCAGAGGTGGATATGGCGGTGGCAGAGGCGGACAAGGTGGTGGCAGAGGTGGACAAGGCGGTGGTAGAGGCAGGGTGGACAAGGTGGTGGTAGAGGCGGACAAGGGCGTGGCGGATGAGGACCAAAGGCAGGCCGCAGATCATAATCATCGACATCCCTTTTGATTTCTCAGGCGTATCCCAAATTAAGGTTCCAAAAAATCTGTAGTTTTTAAAAAAAAGGGGAGCGCCTTGCGGCAACTCCCCTTTAAATCCGAGATCAAATTGCTTAGAATATCAGTTATTTTTTATCGTCACCAGTTGCCGCTCCGTGAAGTTTGATCTCGACTTTCTCCGTCAGTCCTTCGTAGTATTTACGCAGAATCGCAACGACCTCATCGCGGCCGAAGTGATCCGGCAGTTCGCCGCCTTCAGAGAGCATTTTGCGCAGCATGGTGCCGCTGAGCAGTACCCGATCTTCTTTTGCGTGGGGACAGGTTCTCAAAGAGGCCATACCATCACATTTGTAGCAGTAAAAGGTCCAGTCGATTTTCAATGGCGTACACAGCAACGCTTTCCCTTCTCCTTCGGGTTGGGGAATCTTGTCGAAAATGGTTTGGGCTTCGAACATCCCGTAGAAATCACCCACACCGGCATGATCCCGGCCGATAATCATCTTGGAGCAGCCGTAGTTCTGACGGAAGGTGGCATGCAACAGGCCTTCACGCGGGCCGGCATAACGCATATCCAGCGGATATCCACCCTGGATGACATTTTTTTCCACAAAGTAATTTTTTACTAGGGCATCGATACATTTTACTCGAACGTCCGCCGGAATATCACCGGGTTTCAAATTACCGACCAGAGAATGGATATAGACGCCGTCACAGACTTCCACTGCAATCTTACACAGATATTCATGGGAACGATGCATCGGATTTCTGAGCTGCAACGCTGCAACTTCGCTCCAGCCTCTTTCATCAAACATCTTGCGGGACTGCTCCGGGCGCATGTAAACCCCGGCATACTTCGTGGGGTATTCAGCTTCGCTCAGCACCTTGACGGGTCCTGCGAGATTGACGTCTTTTTGCTCCATGACCATCTGGACACCGGGATGATCGTCTTTGGCGATTTTCCAGAATTCTTCGGGCGTTGGGGTGCCCTCGCCCATGTACACTTTTTCGCACTCAAATTTTTTGTCGGCGTCGGTCATTTCATATTTTTCAGTGACCTTCATGGTGGCCATGATTTCATCCCCTTCCGGGTCGTAAAGGGAAATTTCATCGCCGTCGCTGATGCCGGCCGCATCTTCTTTTGTTACGGAAAAGGTGACCGGAATGGGCCAGAAGGTTCCATCGGCCATCAAATAATTATCACAAACGCCTTTCCAGTCTGCTTTGGTCATAAAGCCGGTCAAAGGACTGAAGCCGCCGATGCCCATCATAATCAGGTCACCTTTTTCTCGTTGTGAAACGGAAATCTTTTTGAGGCTTTCGGCTTTCGTTTTTTCAGCATCCAACTCAGCGCCTTCGAGCAGGCAGCAAGTCAGACCTTTTCCCCCATGAGGTGGAATCAATTTTGACATTTGGTCTTATCTCCTTTCATTATTATTTTATCGTATGGATCGACTACGCGATCAGTTCGCCTTTTTGATAAAAGATCGAAAATAGTAAGAAATATTGTCTTTGTCAAGAAGAATCCAGCTCTTTGAGGCAATTTTAGATTCTGGGGTTTAGATTTTAGATTGCGCAATTGTTCAATCGCTTTACTCGATCGTTTTTGTTAAAAATTGATATCAATGCTACCATAAACCCACCCACCATAGTTGACACACCATCCCTCCTTTGTCATACTTTGTCATCTATTTATACTCCATTGTTTGGAGATGCCGATGAAGCTATGCCAAAGTTGCGAACAAATGCTGGCCGAAGATATCACCACCTGTCCTGCCTGTGGAAGCGAAGTCGCAGAAGGCAGAAAAGCCATTGATGATTATAGGATCGTCGAAGTCCTCCACGAAGGTTATGCGACGATCCTGTGTCGCGCCGTAAAGGAGCAGTCTGAAGAACCGGTCATGATCCGTATCTTCAGCCCGCAGTCCGGTGTTGACCAAAAAATCGCCGAACGCCTTAAAAAAGAACTGGAAGAGCTTCAAAAACTTCCCGAAAATTATTTTGTCCGGCATTTTGAGATTCGACAGTCTTCCGACGGCCTGTGGTACCGGGTCAGCGAATGGCTGGATACGGAAAATTGGGGAAATTTAATCGCATCCGGGGTCTTCCAGGATTACCGGGTTGCTTTCCAACTCTTTTACCGAATTGCCTCCATCCTGGAAGGACTTCACCGCATCGGTCACTTCATTCCCCATCTGATCTTGGACGATATTCTGGTCATCAAGGGGGACGACGGTGAGCTTGAGATTAAAATCGACTACAAACTCTCCCGCTTTTTTGATCCCAAGCTTGATCGGCCCGGGCCGACCCTCCAGAAACTGTTGTCCTGCCATCCGGACATTATCCATCAGCGCCCATTGGATTTCCGCAGCGATATCTGGTCGTTGGGGAAAATTTTTGTGGAACTGCTCACGGCTGAACATGATTCGACGGATTTTCAAGCTGAGATCGACACGTTGTCCCTGCCTGCTGAAGTCGTCGTGCTGCTGAAAGCCATGTTGGCGGATGATCCCAACCTGCGACCCCAATCCATGGCAGAAGTTGCCGAAAGCCTCTCGCGCCTGAAAGAAGAGGAGATTGAATCCGCCATGCATCGCCGCCGCGATGCAGCACAACCGCCGGTGCAAGAAATCCGAAACCTGAAAAAACGGATCGGTCAACTGGCATTGGTCATTGGCGTTGTAGCGATACTGGCGATGCTGGTCTGGTTTTTATTCGTTGTCCGGCAAAAAGATACCGAAAAGATTTTTGGTGAGCATGCCAACCGATATGCGAAATCCGTCGCTTTTGTTTTAACGGAATACTGGCTCAGCGCCGGTGAAAACCGCGTTTACCAGAATCGTGGTGAGGGTACCGCTTTTTTAGTGGACAGCACCGGTTATCTGCTGACCAACCGCCATGTGGTCTGCCCATGGTTGGAGGACAACAATTTTTATCTTTGGATTCGTCGCCTTGCGAATCAGCAAGACCCGCTTCAATTAGGCTATCGCGTCTTTTTGTGGTTTGAAGGCGAGAAGGCTTTCAAACGATTGCCGGGGTTTTCCCGAAGTGCGGAGTTGGATGACATCTATAGACTATCTTCGGCCTTTCGCACGGACGGCGAACGCCGCCTGGCCATCGCCGGTGTCGCCCGATCGCCGGATAGAACCTGGCAGCTGATCAGATCACCCCTCAAAGATGATTTTGCCGTACTGAAGATCGATCAGGTGCCGGCAGGTCTCCATCCCCTGCCGTTGGATGAAAAAATGGAGGCGCTGAGGGTGCCGAAGTTATCGCCGGTGATCGCCCTCGGATTTCCCTTGGGCAGCCGTACCCAGGAGTCGACTGTCAACGTCAGCGTTACCCAGGGCCATGTCCGACGGGCATTCGAAAATTTGTTGCAGATGGATACATCTATCCATCGGGGCAATAGCGGCGGACCTGTTATCGACACCCGCGGCAAGGTAATTGGAATTGCCTCCGGTGTGGCCATGGATTGGATTGCCGGTCCCGTACCGGTTCCCACCCTGCTGTCAGACATGGGGATGGTATTGCCCATCAACAAGGCAGTTGATTTCCTGCAGGAATTAAAAGCCGGAAAGATAAAATGGAATGGCGTGCTGGACCTCTCAGTTGAGGCCAAAATTAAAAAAATACTGGATCTGGCCGAGGAGCGACGCTGGTCAGCAGCTCAATCGCTGGCGGACCAGGAGCTGGAAACCAGTCTTGATCCCACCCTCGTGCTGACGGCCGCCATGATTCATTTTTGTGCCGGCGATCACCAGAAAGCCGGGCCGTTGTTCGAAAAAGCCCTGTCGATGGACGACAAAAATGTCCAGGCCAGAATGCTGCTTTTCATCATCGACTGGTTGGCCGGCCGATCGGCTGAAAGTTTGCACCGCCCTGAGCTGCTGGCACTGGACTGGCGTTCCCCGCATGAGTTCTACGGTTATTTAGTGGCGGTTCTGGAAGGAAGTGGTCACCGAAGACCGCGCCCTTCGGGGCGGTTATACGGATCGGGAACGTCATTGGTTGCGTTTTATCGTTGCACTGGTTGCCGACAGGAACCATGATACCACCCAAGCTGAAAAACTTTTGCAGCCGGTCGTTCTGGCAACCGGACGTGAAGACTGGCTCCATTTTTTGGCTCTCGCCTGGTTGGAAAAAACGCAACAGCAGATACTGGCGAGTATTGCTGATCCGGAGGCCCGCAGTCGTTATCAAGCGCAGATCGAAGAGTTTGCCCAAAAATTTGAAAAATCCCGTCCGGACCTGGCTGAACGACAGGCCCTTTTGGCACCATTGCGGGCAAAACTTGCCCAGGGTTCCCTGACTCCCGATGCCAAACGGGCGCTGCTGGAAGAAATCCATAAAATCGATCCTGCTGATGGGAATTTGTTGGTTGAGTTGGCGTTTTTTTGTACTATGGAGGAGAACTGGGATGTTGCGCTGGAGTACGCACGCAGATTCCTATCCTTGGACGGACGTGAAACTGCAGAGCGGTTGCAAAGCGGCCTGCTGGCAACAGAAATTTTATTCAACATGGGCCGCAAGGAAGAGGCCCTGTCGGGGTTGGAAACTTTTCTGCACAACACTAAAGATGCATGGTACCGCGCGATTGCCCGGTGCTTGCTGGGTCAGGAAAAGGAGAAGTCCCTGGCGGAAAAAGCCGGGGAAAGTCCTGAGTTTTTACTCACCGGCCATACCGCGCTGGCCTTCTGGGCCGAGGGAACAGGGAATAAAGACAAAGCCATCGACCATTACCGGGAAGCGCTGGGCTCTTACATGGACGACAGTATCGAATTCGTTTTTGCCGTGGAGCGAATCAAAAAACTTCGCCAGAAATCTCAATAGAATATATACGGACCCAGGTTGAGTGGTTCAGGGTTCAATGTTCCGGGTTGATAGACACCCAGCCTACTTTTTTGGTGCCCGGGGCGGGCTCACCAGGGCTTCACCATCCACTACGGTCGTGTTCTCCTGATTAATGCAGTAAGTTTTGAGACGGACCCGTTTTTTGTCGGCCATGATTTCGACCACCTCGACGATGGCGGTAACGGTATCGCCGAATTTGACCGGTGCCAAGAAACTGACCTCCTGGCGCATGTAGACGGTTCCGGGTCCCGGCAGGATCGTGCCGATGACGGTGGATATAAAGCTGGCCGACAGCATACCGTGAGCGATGCGGGTCTTAAAAAAAGTATCCTTGGCGTAATCTTCATTGACATGCGCCGGGTTGAGGTCACCGGTGATCCCGGCAAATAAATAAACATCGGATTCGGAGATGGTCTTGGAAAACCTGGCCGTATCGCCTACCTTCAGTTCTTCAATGGTTTTTCCTATCATGGGCTATCCTCCAGATTATGTCTCGAAATTTCTACAAGTGATATTTAGTCATCCAATCGGTATGTAAGGTGCTAAATCCGGATAACCGGAAATTTTTTAATTGCTGAAACCTCTGCAATGAAACTTTCACGAGCTGTCGTCACGAGGCCGGAACAGCTAACAGATCGTTACGATGTTAAAAGCAAAAATTTGTCATATCGCACTCAGGGCGGGCTGAAACCCGACCTTCGAATTCCGTTAAAGTAATGATGGCCGCTGTTAACCAACAACCGTGAATCATACCCACACTCTCCAATCCCCGTTTTTCGGCCCGCGTGGCTTTAAGACATTGGAAATCGTCTTAGAAGTGAAAATCACTCTGCGCCAAATATCTTATACCTGGATTCTCCTTTTTTGTCAATTATTTGCATTTAGTCGTTTGATTCGTTTTGCCGGTAGTTTTAATTTTTATAAATAATTACATAATATTAAATACAATTCTGCTTTCTAGTTTCACGTTGGCATCGTTTTTGCTGCAATCTTAGCGTCTAATGGAAATTATTTATTCTGATCCTGTAAGGAGCCCAAAAAAAATGCCGGATTCCGTAATGACGCTTGTTTCCCCACATGCTCAAAAGCTTTGAAGCAATGAAGATGTCGCTGCAAGCTGCACTGGCATTTAATCAGGTTCAGATACAAACAGTAACCGCAAGCGTTGACAATTTTAAAAGCATGCAGGATCTGGCCCTGGATCTGGCCCGTCAAACGTTCACCTTTTTTACCTTCCGGATATCTGCAAAACGGTGACAAACTGCTAAAGCTTTATCAGGAGGGCGCGGCGATGCTGCTGGATGTATTTAAAGAAAATGTGTTAACCCAACAGAATCGCTTTTATCAAAAACGCGCCGGAGAGCTGGAATTTCTCAATTTGTTCACCGATCAATGCGCTCGTCAGGACTGGACCGCCGAATACGATCCGTCGAAAATTCTGCTCGACTTGCCCGGTCTGCGGGTAATAGACATTTCAGCAGATGTGCGCCATCGAATCCTAAACTATGGGGTTGTCTTTGCCCCGCGTGCCGGGCACCACTCCAATATTGCCGAACGGGTCGCTCTTTTCCTGCGAGATAACGGACTGAGCCGCATGGCGGTGGTAGAACAAAAATGTGCCGAGGACATTCCCTTGATGGTCAACGGGTAATCGCCATCGGGAGGATTTTGAAAGCCAGGTCGATCAATATCGTCAGGTACTGGAACTTCTAAAACTGCGCACCGGACATCCCGCCCATTTGATCGCCATCTGTCAACCGGGACCTCTGCTGTTGAGCACCCTTATTTTGCATCCCGAACTGGGCACAACCTTCGGATCGGCCGGTTCCCCCATGCATACCGAAGCTGAAAGCGGAATTTTAACGGATTTTGCCCGCCGGGCCGGTGAAAGCTATATTGACCGGATGATCACTTTTTTCGGCCACACCATCGGCCAGGAGCATCCCGGTGCCGGACGATTGACTTACGACGGCCGTCTGCAGGTGCTGGGTTTTTACCTGATGGCCTGGGATCAGCATTTTAAGAATTTTAAAAATTTGCTGGCGGATCTTAGAAACGGTGAAGACAAAGCCGCCCGCCATCAAAAAGTATTTTATCAGTGGTACAACACCGCCCATCATTTCCCGGCCGGCTTTATTCGCGACACCTATAAAAAGATCTTTATTCAAAACGCGCTAATCAGGGGCAGTCTCAAAATCGGTAGTAAAACAGTGTCAATTACCGACTTCCCGGCTCGGATTCCCATCTGGGCGATGGGGGGTACGGCGGATCATATTGCCCCGCCCTTGCAGGCTGTCGGCCACCTGGAACTGATACCCGAGATGCCTGCCCAAAACCGTCTGCGCCTTTTATGCGATGCCGGCCACATGGGGCTATTCCGCTCCCAACGGATTCTTGAAAAATACTACCGCCGGGTGGCCGATTTTTTGATGACCCACAGCGATTACGCCAATCGGAAGTTCTGTTACTAGCTAAAAGAGGGGAAATATTTTATGTCAGGCAACTTCGCAATCACCATAATCAGTCCTCATCTTTCTCCCTTGAAGATGGTTTCGATCCGGGAAATTGATCGAAAAACGCCTGAAAAGGATTGAGTCGCGTCAGTGATTGCTGCGACATCTCCGAAAGGTCCATCCCCACTTCCAGCCATTTCTTGAACTGTTCATCAGCTTTGCCTTTGTATGTGACATAAGCGTTGATTGTCTGCTCGAGGTAATTCTCAAAAAATTCGTGCAGGACATTTTCGCCGTATCGAATGATCATGTGCAGCAACGGCGCCGGCAGCAGAGCATTATTATTCTTGGCCTCGTCTAAAATGATCTGGGTCAGGACAAAGGCCGTCACATCTTCTTTGGTACCGGCATCAATAGCCTTGATCGTTTTTCCCCGGCGAATGATGCCGGCCACGTCGTTGAGCGTCACGTAGACGCTTTGTTGCGTGTCGTAAAGCCGCCGGTTGGCATATTTTTTAAGCACAATCACGTCTTTCATCACAGTCCTCATATCAGATTATTTCATGTTACACTGCAATATAAAATAAAATTTTCATCAGCCAAGAGAAATAGCTATTATCTTGAATGAAAATATATTCAGTAATTATAGCGTACTATAATGTATAAATTCTGAAAAGCAAGATTAAAAGGTTAATATATTTTTTTGTGCAATGCAATAAAATAGGCTTGACAAGGTTCAAAAATCGTTTATATTACGGCCAAGACCGGATACCGGCACAATCAATTGCAAAACCAAAAATTGGAGGAAAAAAATGGAACCAAATGTAATGCTCAAACAAATGTTGGATTTTAACAAGACCGCCTTCGACAACAGTTTTAATGCGATGTTGACGATTCAGGAACAAAATGCAAAAATGGTGAACACCTTTTTGGAGCAGGCCCCCTGGATGCCGGAAGAAGGCAAAAAGCTCATTCGCAACTGGGTTGACACCTATAAAAAGGGATACGAAGACTTTAAAAAAGCCGCCGATGAAAATTATAAAAAGGTGGATGGATTTTTCGCAGGCGCAAAATCCAAATAATCTGCGACGGCGGCAGACCGGATGACGCAGGGAGATTAAAATTGAATAAGCCCACCGACGACACGACTGATAAATTTTGGCAAGATCTACCGGAGTACCATCGCATGTTCCTGCAACTCGCTGCAGGTCAAATGCGAACCGGGGTGGCATATGGCAGCGCCCTTGTCAAATATCACAATGATTTCATGCAGCCCTTCTGGATCGCACTGAACGCATTTTTGTCCACCGAACAAGATAAACTCATGCGTCATCCGCCCGCCGACAGTCTTAGGGATTATATCGAGCTTTTGCAGTTCAACCTTCAGGTGGCCGAAAAGGGTTTCGATAGCGGTTTGAACGCTATGCTGGGCTACCACGGCGCCAGAACCCATAAAGCCATGCAGGCCTGGCTGAATACCATTTTCAAGCGCGAAGGAGAGACGATTGTCGATTTTACCGAAAATGAGGCCCGCTTGCTGGAAACTCTCCTTTACGACTACCCTGAATCCATTCGAGCCATAAAGCCCGAATACGGTTTTCACTTCGATGACGGCGGCTATATCAAAGCCGGTGAAACGGACCGCTTTCTGATATATCAGGTGCTTCCGACCAACACCGAGGGTGTCAGAAAGAACGGCAAACCGGTTCTGATTCTGCCGCCCTATGTTCTGGGGGCCAACATCCTGGCATTTTTACCCGCTGAAAACAAAAGCTACGTTCATGCCTACGCCAACCAGGGGATCCCCACCTACATTCGCATTCTCAAGGATATCGATGCGACGCCGGCCGTTCAAACCCTCACAGGGGAACAGGATGCTCTGGATACCCGCACATTTTGTGAGATCCTTAAAAAACGACACGGCCGGCCTGTCACCCTGAACGGCTTCTGCCAGGGCGGATTTGTCGCTATGACCGGCCTGCTTTCCGGAGAACTGGACAACCTGGTGGATGCCCTGATTACCTGTGTGGCACCCATGGACGGCACCCGCAGCAAAGCCCTGGTGGAATATATGCAGCACTTGCCGCCGCGTTTCAAAGACCTGGGCTATGCCGTCAAACCGTTGCCCAACGGCAATCGCGTTGTGGACGGCAAGGTCATGAGCTGGGTTTACAAGCTGAAAAGTATGGAAACTGAGGCGCCGTTGTTTACGCTTTATCGAGACTTGAAAATGTTTGACCGCGCTGACGGTGGCCCGGCCAAAATCAGCAAAACGGCCGCCGCCATTAACAATTGGTTAATTTACGACCGTAATGACCTGCCCGAAGCGATAACCAAAATGAGTTTTGATTCCTATACCGTCCCGGTGGATCGCCAGGGTAACCTGCCCTTCAAACTGTTCGGCCGCGACCTGAATTTCAAGCGTCTGGCGGAAAAAAACATCCCGTTTCTCATGTGCTATGCTGAAAAAGACGACCTCGTGGATAAGGAAGCCGCCCTGGCGCCGCTGGATCACATCCCGGCCGAAGTTACCTGTTTTCCAAAGGGCCACGGGGCAATTGCCACTTCCTGGTCTCAGCCTGATTCTGCCTGCGCGCTGCATACCCGTTTTGGCGACAACTACCGCGGTCCGGTCCGCTTCCATTTGGACCTTGAAAACAAGGTTGAACCAGTGATCGGTAATTAAGATTTTTCCAAGACGACGCTCGGAAAAAGTGGCCCTTACGGGGCAGCAAGCACGCTGATAATTTAAATTCTGTGCTATTACCGATGGACAGTCAATTTTTAGAATTCTGGGGTCAATACCTGCTGGCAGCCGCGAAGGGACAAAAGCAGCTGGAGGACCTGAATCGATGGATCAGCCAGGGATTTAGCGGATTTGAAGAATTGACCGCCATGTTTAAAAAGATTTACGGCCTCGAGGGTTCCCCCAAGGAAAACTCGGATTCGGCCAAAGCGTGGGAGAATGCGGCGGCCGGCTTTCGCGATTCCTTCAATGCCTATTTAGACCTGATGGGTGTGGTGCCGCGCGACAAATACCTGGCGCTGGAGCAAAAGTGTGGCCTATTACAAAAAAAAGTTGACGATCAGGAGGAAACCATCAAGATCCTGAGAAGCCTATTGACTGAAGAGGGAACCTATCAGGGCGAGACCGTCAAAGTTTTACAGGACCTGGTGAATAAACAGAGTGATGCGTTTGAAACATTGATGAAAAATACTGACCGCAGTTGCCAAAGATGAAAAATAGGCAGTGAGATGATAAGCTGCTATGATGTTTCTGAAACGATTCTCGGGGAAAAGTAACCCCGAAGGGCAACAAGCACGCTGATAATATAGGTAGGTTTCAGGTTTCGGGTGTCAGGTTTCAGTATCTAACATTTCATTACCCTGACACCCGACACCTGAAACCTCAATTTTCTGACAACATGTTATCAGAAAAGATCCTCCAAAGACCTAAGCTTACAAATTCACCAACTTTTTCCTCAAGACCGATCAAAACCACGCACGATGACTCCAAACATCGTCTTTGAGCTCTTTCATATCATCTTGCAGCGCCAAGTATAGCGACGCATTTTGGATTGCCAGGCCGCCGGTCTGAGCCAAAGCGTTGACCAGCAATATGATGTCTTCCGGATAGTCTCGTTTGACAGCACTGCAAAGCCGCATGATACCGATGACGTCGTCTTTGGCCTTGATAGGAACCACCAGCATGGAAACGATCCCCTCCCGGATGGCCTCGTCGCGATACTGAATCCGCTTGTCCGTCTGAACATCATCGATGACGATGGTTTCGCCCTTCATCGCCTGGGCAACGGATTTTTCGGCCGACACCGGGCCCTTATTCAAAAATTCATCGCTCAACCCATGGCTGGCCACCAGCTGCAAATTGCCGGTTTCTTTATTGAGAAGACGAATAATGACCCCTTTCATGTCCAGGGCTTCACAAATGTCCACCGTCAAATTATGCAGAATCTTCTTAACATCCAAAGAAGAGTTGATGTTGGATGCCAAGTCCAAAAAGAGCATGGAATTTTTCCGGATACGTTCCAGCAAACGGGCTTGCTCAATGGCCATACCGCCTTGTTCGGCCAGGGCCGTTAGAAATTCGATTTCTTCGCTGGTAAAATCCCGCGGGGCAGCGGTGTACAACGCCAATATGCCGATGACCTCACCCCTGACCATTACCGGCACATCCAATAGGGATGCAATGCCTTCGGCCTTTTTGACATCGTGATGGTCAACGCGGGGGTCGGTGGTGGCATCGCGAATCGTGAGATAGCCGCCTCTTAATACCTCCTGCACGATGGCTTTGGCCCGCAGGGGTTTGGCGTGCAGATAGTTGTCTGAAAGTCCCTTTTGAGCCGTCGGAATAAATCTATCTCTTTCGCGGTCGGCCAGAAATAGGCAGGCCGCTTTGGCATCCATCGTTTCAATGGCGCTTTCTACAATTAGATCCAGGAGCTTTTCCTTGGAAAAGGTTGATCCGAAGGCTTTGCTCACCTTGCAGAATGTTCTGAAATAATCCTTCTCTTTTGTCATACGGTATCTCCTCGCAGTTGGGATCGTCAGGCACTTTTTCTTTGCCGAGCTGTGGGCTTATTTTTTGTTGCAGCTTTGCCGGGAACTGCTTTACCGGTGGCTGCTTTTTTTTGCCGGCGCTTCTGATCGTCCGTATCCCGTTCTTTGAGCCATGCGGCGATCTTCGGCGCAAATTCCCTTTGGCATTTCGAACTCACATAGATGCCGATGTGACCGGTATCCAGGCACACATCTTCGGCATCACGGCTGCCGGCTTTCCGAGTCAGCAGCTCGCAAGCCGCCGGAGGCACCAGATGATCATACTTGCCGTAGAAATTTAGCATCGGCATCGTGATATTTTTCAAGTCGACCCGTCTTCCTCCGACCTCCATCTTGCTTTGAATCAGCAGGTTTTTTTGATAGCAATCTTTGACAAACTGGCGAAACGTTTCCCCGGGTACGTCCGGACTATCAAATATCCATTTTTCCATGCGAATGAAATTTTCGACAAATGTTTTATTGTCCATACTCTCCAGAAAGCCAACGTACTTATCGATCATCAACCGCGCCGGATTCAGCAGCAGGAAACCAAAATTCATGAAGTCACCCGGCATGTTGCCAAAGGTCTCCACCATCCGGTCCACATCCAATTCCTTCATCCAGATGTGCAGCAAACCCTGATCGGTATCAAAATTGGTGGGGGTAACGGTGGTCACCAAATTTTTTATCTTTTCGGGATGCAGCGCTGCATAGATGACGCTGAAGGTGCCCCCCATGCAAATTCCCATCAGGTTGATCTTGTCCACCTGATGCTTGGTGCGAATGAATTCGACGATATTGTCCATATAGCCGTTGACGTGGTCGTCAATGGTCAGAAATTTGTCCTTACGGGTCGGATAGCCCCAATCGACCATATACAAATCGACGCCGTGATCCTGAAAGATATTCACCACGCTTCGCCCCGGTTGCAGATCGAGCATGGTTTCCCGGTTGATCAAGGCATATACCACCAGCAAGGGCCGTTTGAGCTTAACCGCTACTGTCGGCTGATAATGTTTCAGTTTGACATGATCTTCTTCATAGACAATTTCATAGGGTGTTTGGGCAATTTCGGTGTCCAACTCCCGGAGCAAAACATCGGAAGCTTTTTGAGCTCGGGCTTGGGCCTTTTCGGCGTCTTCGGCCAGTTTGGTTAAAATCAAATCAACGGGGATTTTGGGTTTTTCCATTGAGTTCCCCCTTTCCCTGGATATGCATTTCCGGCGGGTGGGTGTTAAGTTTTACAAGCATTTCTTCATGTCGTGGATTTTTCTTTTTCCAGAATTTTAACCCTTTTCTTCAATCGATATAGATCTTTGTAAAGTTCATCCAGTTCAACCTGGGTCGGCACCGCCATGGTCTTTAACAAATCCTGGGTAATCGCGTTGCGAGCCGTCATAAAATCTTCCAGGGCACCCAGCGTCTTGGCCATGGTCGACACGTATTCGGGCGATTTGAACAAAGACATGTAATGACCTTCCAGAATCTTAATGAATAACTTATAATAGTCATTGGAATTTTCCGGTAAATTTCCCTCGCGGGCCAAATCTGAAAGCTGTTGCTGCAACACTTCGAAAGTTTTCTCAATCGGCAAAAAGATCAGATGCATAAACTCCGCAATCTGGGACTGAAAGCGGTTGTGTTTGTCCAAGGTCTCGTTGAATTTTTCCTGATAAAAACGGGTGAGCCCGAGCTGGGGGATGTGAAAAAATTGCCGGAACTCCTTTTCATATATTTCCGTCCAGGCTTTGAAGACCTCTTTATCAAGATTGTCAAAGTTAAAGGCCTGGGACGATTCACCGATTCTGCCGGCCTTTTCCAGCCACTGCTGCTGGAGATAAAAATAGCTTTTCCAGCTGGCCTGGACCATTTGCGACAGCACTTCCGGCATGGCCCGGCCCAAATTGGAAAAAGCGTCCATGGCACCCGGATCTCCGGCGACCGATGAGAGTGTCTGCCAGGAATTAAACACCGTTTCAAAGGATTCCTGGGCACGGCTTTTTTCCCCTGTTGATGAACCTTCGCCGGTCGTACTGAATTTTGACCAGTTCTGAAGGGTTGATCCCCAAAAATCCGCCGCAGATTTGATCCAGGCAGACAGCAACGTATTGGCAGTTTGATCGCCTTCTTGATTGTTCATCGGTTTTGACCTCAAAGTGATGTAGTACTTAAAGTGGGAGGAACGTCCGGCAGTTCTTAGCGTCCATCAACGGCATCAATTCCGATGCACTACATTGCCGGCGGTAATGAAAATAAGAATCTGCTTTTCAAGAGCAGCTTAATTGAGAAGTTAACTATGATCGAGGTTTCAGAAGTGGCCCGAAAGCTGGGCGTAAGCGTAAAAAGCAGAACTCATTACTTTTATAACCATGGCTGGTTTAATTGTCAACGATGTTTTTTGCAAGGCATCGAACTCTATAAGTTGGTCTCGAAAAAGACCTGCAAGATTCAGTTACACGGCCTGCGACTCCTTGATCCTGGACAAACCCGGAATCAGGGTGTTGGTGCTGTTGACCCCCGGCAGTTGGCGGACCTTTTCATGGACAAACTGGGAGATGATCTCGGCATCCGAACTGAGTAGATCGCGGGTCAGGACCACTTTCACCAAAAGATCCACATCCCCGTGGACGGAATGGACCTCCCTGACTTCCTCAAGTTCAAAGAGTTTATCAATGAGTTTGATCTCTTTTTTGGCTTGCACGTTCATCAGAATGAAGACGGTGATGCCCCGTTTCATCTCGGGATATTCCGCATCTTTTAAGTCGGCCATTTTTTTTCGGAAATCCTCCATATTTTTGGTTATGAGTTTGTCAATGCCGATACCGTAATAGCGTTTTCGACCCTCTTTCCAGTGATGCAGCGTAATATACGCATAAAGATCGGCGATGGTGCGCCCGGGAAAACTATCAATCAATCGAGCCCGTTGGATCGTGGTATAAAGGGGTCGGTAAATGGTTTTGTACCAATCCAGAGCCGCATTTTCAAATGAAATCGTGGCTCCCTTCTCCCCGGATAAGTTTTCCTGGTGATCTGCTATCTGATCGAGCAAATAAGCATATTGACTGACCTCCGTCAGGTTAATTTCATTGGGTAGCCGGGTGCGGTCGCTGAATTCCGCCCTTTCACGGAAGAGGACGTTTTGAAGGGTATTTTCCGAGGGGATGAACTCGAAAATATGGGCCAGAATTTCATCATGACCCAATTGTTTGGCGGCCGATATCCGGTGATTGCCATCCAAAACATAGTAGTCGTTTTTAATCTGATACAGCTTGACCGGCCCCAACGGCCGCCCCTGGCGCATGGCGTCCATGATCCATTGCAATCTTTCCGAAGGCCGGTTGCCCTTGAACCTGAAGCGGCTGTCAAAGTCCTGATAGCGACCGACACTGCCCACGATCCGGCCCATGGGCACTGTTCGGATTCCCCGGTCTCTGGCATCAAAAGCAGCTTCCCTTTCCTGCTGATCCTTAAAGCTTTTGATCTCCGGCGGTATGTCCGTCTGTTTGCGGGAGGACCGGCGACTATCTATCAGTCGAATGACCCTCGATTTCCAGGAGGCAATATCCATATGTGTTTACCACTTGGGTCTGATCCACAACCGTTATTCGTTCGGTGGGATCTGAAAATTCTCGGTGGATGTGACCGTGAATCAAATAGGCGGGATGGTACTTTTCAATCAACCAGTGAAAACATTTAAACCCCTTGTGACAGGGGTCTTCCGCATCCTGGATATGGCGCGGCGGCGCATGGGTAATCACCACGTCCACACCTCCCCGCCACCAGAGTGTCGGTCGAAGCCTACGTATGATGGAACGCATTCGCCATTCCTCGTATTGGATGGGGCCGCCATTGTACCAGCGAGACCCCTCCAGCCCGAGAAGGTTTATCCCTTTGAATTTTACCAGCCTGCGGTGCAGGTTGTGACAGCCTGCCGGCGGCTTCTCGTCATAACGTATATCATGGTTGCCGCGCACATAATAAAGTGGGGCCTTAAAAAAATTGACCAGACGGGAAAGGTATTCCGGCGGAAGGTCGCCACAGGAAAGAATCAGGTCGATATCCTCAAAAGAGTCGGAATCGGATTGCTGGAAAAGTCTCGGTTTTACCACATCCGAGACCGACAAAATTTTCAAATTATTTGCGGTTTTCAAGTTTTCGCGCCAGGCGTTTTTACAATTCCGTTCCTTCCTGTACGAAATCCGAATTGTATTGTTATCTCAAAGGACAGTTTTTTAAAATATTCAATAGTACCAAAAATTTTCGAGAAAAGGCTACCCCCGCTGGGTTTAAACCTTATTGCAGAAACCCGAAAAACACAATTGCAAAATGAAAGACATGCATAACAAGCTGGACACTCCATATCCTATGGGATATTAAAAGTAAGCTTGGGGTTTACACATTTTAATATTTGCAGCGTTTATTAAAGTGAAAACTAATAATAAAAACAGTGTCATTGCCCTGGATGTGGGTGGTAGTTCCATTAAGAGCGGTCTGGCGACACCCGATGGCATCTTAGATTTTGTCTGCCATACGCCGATTCATAGCCAGGCTTCAAAAGAGAAAGTTCTGCGCGTCTTCGTTGAGATTATCAAAACGTATTGGTCTAAGATGAGTCCTGATGAATTCTTAGGCGTTGCCATTGGATTCCCCGGGCCATTTGATTATGAGAATGGAGTCTGTCTGATTCAAGGGCAATCGAAATATGATAATCTCTCGCAGTGAGCTGGAAACGCAGATTGATATTCCAGCCCGCTCCGGAAAAATTCAAGATGTGGCATTACTGGGAGTTGCTAAATTATTATATTTTCAATGAATCATCCAAAAGGGAAAGCATAACGAAAGAGGCCAAAAGATGAATATGAAAGCGGTTTTAGGGTTGATTATGGGTGGCGGACAAGGGTCGCGACTTTACCCCTTAACGAAATTGCGGTCCAAACCTGCCGTGCCCTTGGCAGGAAAATATCGCTTAATCGATATTCCCATCAGCAATTGCCTGAATGCGGGTATCAATAAAATCGCCATCCTGACCCAATATAACTCGGTCTCGCTGCACCGCCACATCCAGCGCACCTACGCACGGGACATTTTCTCCGCAGGCTGGGTGCAGATCCTGGCCGCCGAACAGACGCCCGGCAGTACCGGATGGTACCAGGGGACGGCCGATGCGGTCCGGCAGCAGCTGATGGAGATCAAAGCCGCGCGCACGGAATACGTGCTGATTCTAGCCGGTGACCACCTCTATAACATGGACTATCGTGCCTTTGTCGAATACCATGTGGAAACCGAGGCCGACATCACCATGGCGGTCCAACCGGTTTCAGCTGATATGGCCCCGGCCTTGGGCATTCTCAAGCGCGGCGCAGACGGCCGGATCGAGAACTTCACCGAAAAGCCCGAACCTACTACATTGGCGGGTCTGGAAAGCATGCCCGGCCCGGATAAACCCTATCTGGCGTCCATGGGAATTTATGTTTTTCGCACCAACCTATTGTTTGAGGTACTCAATTCCGACGGGGATGATTTTGGTAAAAATATCATCCCCAGTGCCCTGGCGGATTACCGCGTGATGGGTTATGTCTACGACGGTTATTGGGCTGACATCGGCACCATCCGTGCGTTTTATGAAGTGAATCTGGAAATGGCTTTGCCGGATCGGCCCTTCGATTTTTACATTCCCGGCCGACCCATCTACAGCCGCGCCCGCTTTCTGCCTGCCTCCGAAGTTTACGGTGCCCAAATTGAAAATACGCTGCTGGCCGATGGCTGTCGCGTGGTGGACAGCCGGATCAACCACGCGGTGATCGGCCTGCGCAGCCAGATCGGTCCAAAGACCCAGATCCGTTCTTCGATCCTGATGGGGGCGGATTATTATGAAACCGAAGCGGATCGCACCGAAAACCAGCGGCGCGGCCGGCCCGCCATCGGCATTGGTGAAGGCACCGTCATCGAAGGTGCCATCATCGATAAGAACGCCCGCATTGGCCGCAATGTGCATATCCGCCATCTGCCCGACCGTCCCGACAGCGAAACCGACAATTGGGTGGCCCGGGACGGCTTGGTGGTTATCCCCAAAGACACGGCTATCGCCGATGAAACGGTGATTTGATATGAAAATTTTATATGTATCGCCGGAAATCACACCTTTTGCCAAAACCGGTGGCCTTGCCGATGTCGCCCAGGCACTGCCCAACGCCCTAAAAGCACTGGGACATGACATCCGCACCGTCATGCCCAAATACCTTTCAATTGCGGAGCAGAACCTTGCCATGCAACGGTTAGGGTCGTTCACCGTCCAAATGCATAACGGCCTTCAGGGCGCTGTGCTGTGGCAAGCAGACAATGGTTCCGTGCCCACCTATTTCATCGAAAACGAAGCGTATTTTTATCGCGAGGGATTTTACGGACTGGGCGACGGGGACTATCCGGACAACCTGGAGCGTTTTGTTTTTTTTTGCAAAGCCGCCCTGGAGTGCTGCAAAGCCGTCGACTTTGCACCCGCTGTGATCCATTGCAACGACTGGCAGACAGCCGCCCTGCCGGCAATACTCAAGGCCACCTATGTGTCTTACCGCAAGGATCCGTTTTTCAGTCCGGTTCCGAAAGGTAATTTATTCCATTCATAATATTTCGTATCAAGGCCGGTTCCCGCAAGACCACTGGCCGATTCTATCCTTGCCCCGCAGCTACTACACCTACGATTTTGAATTCTATGGCCAGATCAACTTGACCAAAAGTGCGATTCATTTAGCGGACGCCATCACGACGGTCAGCGAAACCTATGCGCGTGAGATCCAGACCACTGACTTCGGTTTCGGCCTGCAGGACGCTTTGCAGACCCATAAAGAAAATCTTTACGGGATTCTCAATGGCGTGGATTATCAGCAGTGGAATCCTGAAACCGATCCCTTCACATACGGCATTCACTATTCAGCTGACGATTTGTCCGCCAAGCGCCGGATCAAATCCAAATTGCGCCAAGAATATGGTCTACCGGACCGGGACGATCTACCCTTAATCGGCATGACCACGCGTTTTGTGGAGCAAAAAGGGATCGATCTGGTCACCGAATGCGCCGAGCAGATTTTACAGCTCGAAACCCAAATGATCGTGCTCGGCTCGGGCGACCCGCGTTACCATGATTTTTTTGAATGGCTGCGGCGCAGCTACCCCGACCAGGTGGCTATTTATATTGGTTTTAACAACCAATTGGCCCACAGGATCGAGGCCGGCGCAGATATTTTTCTCATGCCGTCACTGTTTGAACCCTGCGGATTGAATCAAATTTACAGCTTGAAGTACGGCACCCTGCCCATTGTCCGGCTGACCGGCGGTCTGGCCGATACCATCGCAGACGGCGTCAACGGCTTTACCTTTTTTGACTTCACTGCACAACACTTCTTCGATGCTGTCCAGCGCGCCGTGGATCTCTTCCGCAAGCATCCCGATAGGTGGAAACAGATGATGATCACGGCCATGGGTCAGGATTTTTCCTGGGAAAAGTCGGCTGAAAAATATCTCACCGTATACACCAAGACACTTGAAAAAAAAGGATAATTTTAGAACCGGTAGGATTGACCCTAAAATAGAGAGAGGAGACCGGAATGTTAAAGAAAAATCCTGTGGGATGGTTTGAAATTTATGTTCAGGACATGGCACGGGCGAAAGTGTTCTATGAGTCCGTTTTCGAAACTAAACTGGAAAATCTCAATAATCCAGAAACAGATTCTCAAGGTATAGAGATGTGGGCTTTTCCAACGGATTTTGAAACTTACGGTGCCCCTGGAGCTCTCGTGAAAATGAACGGCTTTGATTCAGGGAAAAATAGTGTGATTATTTATTTCAGCTGCGCAGATTGTTCAGTTGAAGAGAAAAGAGTCACGGAATTTGGTGGCAACATTCAGCGAAGCAAATCTTCGATTGGCCAATATGGATTTATATCGCTTGTCGTTGATACAGAAGGCAATATGCTTGGTTTACACACACCATCAAGCGCAGACTGATGGAGCTGACCTTAAATTTTGATTACCGGTCTACGGTCTCGTATTATTCAATCCCACAAAGGTGCCGCCGTTTTTCTGACTC
>CAVRQG010000013.1:0-28875 GCA_963723215.1 uncultured delta proteobacterium | reverse complement strand
GACACCCCTTTTGGAATCGAGGAGGGTTTGAGGCGTGAGGCGGGCGTAAAAATTATTGATATTAACCGAATCTGAACATTGCCCTAACAATAATTTAGCGATATACAGGCAGATTGATTGGTTGAGCAACTATTCGGGGTTGCAAGATCGGGCTTCATCGCTCGGCAAAGTCCGACCCCGGACGGGCCGGAACCAAATAGGAAGATATCGATTAAGTCGCATTATCGGTCATAAAGGAAGATGGTAAATATAAATGAGAATACAGGAATAATGCCATGAAAAAAATGATTCGAATGCATTTTTCAAGAGAACTCGAAAAAATAAAAAAACAAATCCTCTCTCTGGGCGCAAAGGTTGAAGAACGGGTGCGGATGGCGACTCAGGCCGTTGAAACCCATGACGCTGAGCTGGCGAAACAAATTATAAAATCCGATTACGATATTGATGAAATGGAGGTCGAAATTGAAGAGGATTGCCTGAAGATTTTGGCCCTGCATCAGCCGGTGGCAGTGGATCTGAGATTTCTCATCGCTGTCATCAAAATCAATAATGAGCTGGAGCGAATCGGCGATCAAGCCGTCAATATCGCCGAGCGGGTGGACGCTATCTGCAGGGGCGCACAGCTAGACTTCTTCTTTGACTATTCTTCCATGGGAGAGAAGGTGCAGGATATGCTGAAATTGAGTTTGGACGCCCTGGTCAATATGGACTATGATCTGGCTTTCAGCGTCGTCAAGCGGGATGATGAAGTCGATAAGATTAAACATGATGCCTACGATCGTATCAAACAAGCCATGGGCGAGCATCCGGATAAACTCGGCGAATTGATCAATTTGCTGCTCATTTCCCGGCACCTGGAGCGTCTTGCTGATCATGCTACCAATATCGCGGAAGAAGTGATTTACCTTATCGAAGGCGAGATTATTCGACACGCCGCGTATAACCGTGAATAGCTATTGCCTAAAAAAAATTACCCAAAAGGGTTGACAACGCAAATCTTAATGTGTACATACATCCATCATGAATAAAGAAGATAATGAACGATTAATTGGAATATGCCGGAAAGTTGATGACAGCTGTATGGGTATGCGGGTTCGCCGGGCGGCTCGGGTAGTTGGGAACTATTATGACGTGCATTTAAAATCTGCAGGATTGAAAGGAACCCAGTTTACCTTGCTAAACGCAATTTTTTTAAACCCATCGGTCACTATCACCCAGCTTGCCGATCTTTTGCTGCTCAATCGCACCACTTTAAATCGCAACCTGAAACCCCTGGAACGTCAGGGCCTGGTTCTGACCCATTCCGGCAAGGATCAAAGGACCCGCGTGCTCAAATTAACCCAGGAGGGCCAAAGCATTTTGAAGCGGGCATTGCCGTCGTGGCTTGAAGCGCAGTCCGGCGTCGTGGAATCGCTGGGCATGCGGATGCAGCGATTGACCGAAGATCTCAACGAGCTTGAAAAGTTGGAAATCCAATCAGAATAATGACACCCTATGCAAATTCAAACCCTGCTGCTGATTGCCCCACCGATTTTGCTGGCACTGACGTTTCACGAGTATGCCCATGCTTATGTCGCCAACCGGTTCGGAGATGATACCGCCAAGCTAAGTGGACGTTTGTCCCTGAATCCACTGCGGCATTTGGATCCATTGGGAACGATCATGATTTTTCTGGTACACTTCGGTTGGGCCAAACCGGTACCGGTAAATCCATATCGGTTGAAAAATCCCAAAAAAGATATGCTCTGGATCAGTGCCGCGGGACCTCTTTCGAATATGGCTTTAGCGCTTGCCAGCGGCATTTTGCTCAGAATTCTTATTGCCGCGGTTGAGACACCAGACCAGACTTCTTTCATGGGTTTACTCATTTATGTAGTATTTATGAGCCTGCAGATCAATCTGGCACTCGCTATTTTCAACATCCTACCCATTGCCCCTCTGGACGGCTCCAAAATTTTATCCGGTCTTCTGCCGGATGGATTTGGGAAAATGTTTTATTTCATGGAGCGCTACGGTCCATTTATCCTTCTCGGGTTAATCCTATTCGGGCGCCTAACCGGTGTCTCTGTTCTGGGAGGAATTATCTGGCCTTTTGTGAAATTTTTCAGCAACCTCTTTGCGGGAATTTAAGAGAAATAGCAGCTGAATGTCTGAAAACAAAGATCCGCAATATCATTTTTTTTGTAAAAAACCCCGCCAATCCTAATGGATTTTCCCCACTTGCCGATAAGTATTCTGATATATTCTTTATGCATTCAAATCTTCGCCATTAAACCCATAAGAATTTGAAATCATAAAAATTAAAATTAGAAGCAGCCTGGCCGCCGATATGAGATCCAAAATTTTAGTTGTGGAAGACGACTCAACAATACGTGAATTGATCTATCTTTTTCTTGAAAAATCAGGTTTTGAGGCTTTTACGGCGATTTCTGCAGAAACGGCGCTCGACATCCTCAAGAAGGAGGAGATCGGTATTGTTCTTACGGATGTCCATATGCCGGGCATGGACGGTTTAGAACTAACCAAAATCATAAAGCGCCACTATGAAGCCGACGTTATCATTATGACGGGCTACTCACTAGAGTATTCAATAGAAGAAGCCATGGCCCGTGGCGCAAGTGATTTGATTATTAAGCCCATCCGGTTGGAAGATCTCTTGCTTAGAATTAACGTCGTGCTGAAAAACCGTTTAGAAAAAGAGGAAAATTGTCGCAAATTGGCAGAACTGACAAATCTGACAACCAGAGACGATCTGACAGGTCTTTTCAATTCAAGACAATTTTATCGGCATATCGCTCAAGAGGTCGATAGATCCAATCGTTATTTTCGTCCTCTTGCCTTAATTTTGATGGATATCGATAATTTCAAAACCTTGAACGACACCTATGGACACCTTTTTGGCGATAACATCCTCTCGGCGATCGGGGATATCATAAAATCAGCTATTAGAATGCAAGATACCGCCTACAGGTATGCCGGGGATGAATTCACCATAATCCTGCCTGAAACAGAGTTGGAAATGGCGATATCAGTTGCTGAGAGAGTAAGACAGGCGATTGAAAACGATACCCAAGCGTTATTAGATCCAAGGCCCTTGACCGTAACTGTGAGCATTGGTGTGGTTGAATATCTGACCGATGAGGATATAAAATCTTTAGTGCACCGCGCGGATAGTGCCATGTATGCATCTAAGAAAAAGGGACGGAATAGTATTTCTTATGTGCCCGCCCTATCCTAGTCATAAAATAAAGAAATAAAAATTATAAGGCGTCAAATCAGTCGTTATCCGCCGACCTCTTCTTTCACCCCCACCGCAATTTTAAACAGAGCTGTCAGTATCAGAAATCCCATTGCCCACACCGCCAGTGCGATCACAACTTCCGGCAGGGAGGGAATATACTCGTTGACGTGATGCAGCGGCGAGGGGGTAAACCCGCCGGCAATCATTCCCAAGCCCTTGTCGATCCAGGTCCCTAAGAAAATAACCACACACGCCACCGCCAGAACGCCTTCATTTTTTCGCGTGAAAGGGTTGACCGTCAGAATAATACCGATGAACATCAGAGCGAAGGATGCCCACATCCAGGGAACATAGGCATTTTTACCTTGAAGACCGACAAACAAATATTTGATATGATCCATGTGTTCGGGGATGTTGCTGTAAAAGGCCACAAATACCTCGCACAGAAAGAAGAACACATTGATACAAATGGCATAGGCCACAATTTTAGCCAGTGATTGAATCTGTTCACGTCCGGGATCAAAATGCGTCACCCTTCGAATGATCAAACATAGCAAAATAAGCAGGGCCGGGCCGGCGGCAAAGGCTGAAGACAGAAAGCGGGGTGCCAAAATGGCGGTCATCCAGAAGCCCCGGCCCGGCAAGCCGCAGTATAGATAGGCCGTCACGGTGTGGATGCTGACGGCCCAGGGGATCGATAGGTAAATTAGCGGTTTTAGCCATGGCTGGTAATGGACATTGTTGCGTTCGGCCTCCAGCACATTCCAGCCGATGATGAGGTTTAAAAACAAATAGCCGTTTAGAACAATCGTATCCCAGAAAAGCACGGAATGCAGCGTCGGGTAAAGAAAAACATTAAAAATTCGCATAGGCTGCCCGAGATCGACCAGGATAAATGTTACACACATGACAACCGAGGAAATGGCCAAAAACTCCCCCAATATCGTCACCTTGCCAAACGCCTTGTAATCATGCAAATAATAAGGAAGCACGACCATCACCCCTCCGGCGGCCACCCCGACCAAAAAGGTGAAATTGGCGATATAAAATCCCCAGGATGTATCGCGGCTCAAACCGGTAATACCCAGACCGAAATCAAGCTGTTTTAAATAAACAAGAAAACCGATGCCGATGATGACCAGCAGGAACGTCATCCAGCCATAGTATTTTTTGCTGCCCTTAATCGCTAATTCAAGCATAATAACCTCACACGATATAGTAAACGGATGGTTCTGTGCCCAATATCTGTTTGCGCCGAATGGTGAAATTGGTTTTGATGAGTTCCCGGACATCCGACTCCGGATCATAAAGATCGCCGAAGGTCAGCTTGCCTTTCGAGACCTCGACGCAGGCCGGCAGTTGTCCCTCGGCCAAACGTTCAGCACAGAAATTGCATTTTTCAACCACGCCTTTCATCCGCGTGGGAAATTTATCGTTGATTTCTTTAATAAAGGGCCGCGGGTCCCGAAAATTAAAACTGCGTGCGCCGAAGGGGCATGCAGCCATGCAAAACCGGCACCCGATGCAGCGATGAAAGTCCATCAGCACAATCCCGTCGGATTCGCGCTTAAAAGTCGCCTGGGTAGGACAGGCCCGCACGCAAGGTGGGTTTTCGCAGTGGTTGCACAATACCAGAAACGGCTTATGTTCAACTTCCTCACTCAGAAATCGGGCGGCCTTGCCGGGAAAGGCATTGTGGTAGTGTTCCCCCCAGATCCATTTAATTTCATGGCGTTTTTCCGACAAATGAGGAACATTGTGAACTTTGTTGCAGACTTCCACCAGGGGTTCCAGGTCTTCTTCGGATTCGAATTGCCGGGTGTCTATGACCAGGGCCCATTGTTTGGCCTTCAAAGCGTTTTCACTATCCTTGATGATTGCTTGGGGCTTTTCAGCGTGCCCCTCTACGGCAAAGGCATTGAAAACGGGTCTGGTCGCCAGAGCCAGCGACGAAAGTCCAAGTAATTGCAAAATGTGTCGTCTGCTGCTATCCATTACGATTTCTCCTTCAACGTATCATCGATATGACAATCCCAACAATAGGGCCGAACCGAGGCGTAATTATGACATCGGTCGCAAAATTCCGTTTTGTTGGAGTGGCAATCCAAACAGGTGTTGGACAAACTCATATTAAATTCTTTACCGTCGGGATTTACGTAAATCCTCTCGCCCTCGCGCACCACAGCCTCTCGCCACACATCCAACAGCTGCATATGTTCAGCCTTCATGTATTCGGTCGAGCGGACACACACTTTGGCTGCTTTAGCCTTATCCGTAAGCTGGAGTTCCGGCGCGGGTGCAGCTTTTCCACGGTTGTACCAGAATGGAAAAGTGGTGATAACGATAAAAATGATTAGACCGGTAATGATTAATTTTTTATCCTTCATCAGTTTCTTCCTCCGAATCACCCGCTAATCCCGGAATGTCTTCACCGCGCAGGTCGGTGGTCCTGTCATTTTGCCCATCCAGATTCAAGGCATTGGCCACCAGTTCATGCACGCCGGTAACATCCACTTCGGGAACCCAGTATTCCATCAGGGCCGGCAGAGCGGCTCTGTCAATGGCGCAGATCGTAGACAGCATGTTGACGCCATGTTTCTCATGAACATATTTGACGGCGTTGGCTCTGGGCAGACCGCCGGTCAAGCGCAGCTCCATGTCTTCGCCGGCGTTCAGCCCTGCGCCGCTGCCGCAGCAAAAAGTCTGTTCCCGTATGGTGTTGGCCGGCATATCGTAAAAATGGTTGCATACATTCTTAATCACATAGCGGGGCTCATCAAACAATCCCATTCCCCGGGCGGGATTGCAGGAATCATGGAAAGTCACTTTGAGATGATCGTTGCGGGAGGGATCCAAATCGAGTTTGCCGTGTTTAATCAAATCGGCCGTAAATTCGGTGATGTGCACCATTTTAGTCGACTTGGCATTTTCAAATTTAGTCCCGGTGATGGGGTTTACCGGTTCTTCCATAAAATCCGCCGGGCCGTTCATGGTATCCATATATTGGTTGATTACCCGCCACATGTGGCCGCACTCTCCGCCCAGAATCCATTTGACGCCCAGCCGCTTTGCTTCGGCGTACATCTTGGAATTAAGCCGCTTCATGGTTTCGTGGGAGGTAAAAAAACCGAAATTTCCGCCTTCGGAGGCATAGGTGCTCCAGGTAATGTCAAAGCCGTACTTCTCCTTTAAGTAGTGAAACAGGATCATATATCCTGCGCAGGTATACGTACCGGGGTCGGCAAAAACATCTCCCGAAGGGGTAATGAACAAAATATCGGCGCCCTTTTTGTTGAATTGCGGCTCCACACGTACACCGGTGATCTCCTCGATGTCATCAACAAAAAAGTCGAGCATGTCTTTGAATGCATGGGGCTGGATACCCAGGTGATTACCGGTGCGGTAACAATTGGCCACCGGGGTTGCAATCCAGTCGATGTTCAGACCGATCAGATTCAACAGCTCACGGCCCATGATGGTAATCTCGGCCGTATCAATCCCGTAGGGACAAAAAACCGAGCAGCGCCGACATTCCGAGCATTGAAACAGGTAGTACCACCACTCTTTTAACACGTCGATACCCATGGGTCGGGCACCGTTGATTTTGCCCAGGATTTTACCGACCCGGGTAAAATCATTGCGATACACGGAGCGTAACAGCTCGGCCCTGACCACCGGCATGTTTTTAGGATCGCCGGTCCCGATAAAATAATGGCATTTGTCGGAACAGGCTCCGCAACGCACACAAATATCCATAAAAACCTTAAATGACCTGAATCGTTCGAGGCGCTCTTTAAAGCCTTGATGGATGATTTCCTGCCAATTATCCGGTAAAATCCAATCATCTTCAACCGGATTCCATGCCCGAGCATTGGGAAGTCCTAAATATTCCACGCTTTTCGGATTGGCGGCGTAACAATACATCCCGCTGCGGATATTGGTCGGTGTATCCATCCAGTCTGCATCGGGCGGACGATGATCGATCTGGATGAGTTGCTCGGGTTTGGGTAATTCTTCGGCCATAATCTACTCCTTAATTCTTGCCTTGGCTTTTTTCTTCCGTTGGCTCTTCAGCAGGTGTTTCCACGGGCATTTTAACAACAGGTAGACCAGCCTCTATCATTTTATCTCTGAATTCATCTTCATATTCTTCGTAAGTGTGAACGGGGACCGGATAATTCCAGGGATTGATGTGTCTTCTGGCGCGCGTGTCTGTGGTGAGGTTGCGGGTCGGGCTCAGAAAGATACCTGCCAGATGCATCAATTTGCTGAATGGAAAATAGGCCAGCAAAACACTGACGAAAAAAAGGTGGATATAAAAAACAGATCCAACCCCTTCGGGAATAGTGGGTCTGAAGGTTACCAGGCCCATGGTCAATTCTTTGGCCGCCGTGACATCAATCTTAATGAAATAGCGCATGAGAATGCCGGTCAAGGCAATGCCAAAAATCAAAAACAACGGGAAATAGTCACCCGCCAGAGAAATATATCTCACCTGACGGATTAAAATTCGTCTAATAAACAGGTAAGTTACGGCGGCCAACAGGACGAGGCCGGATATGTATACCCCCGGCAAACCAAACTGAATGGCCGGATATAAAATTTCCAGGCGAAAGAAACTGTCCACGTTTTCCACCAGAGTCACGAAGAACGGCACCGGCTCTGTAAAAAATCGCAGGTGTCGAATGATGACCGCCAAAAAAGCGTAATGGAAAGCCAGCGCCCCTACCCACAGAAAAATTTCCAGCTGATATGAAAGCTTTGTGCCTTCCTTCAACCGCATGCGGGTATTGCGGAACAGGGACCGGAAGGTCAATATTTCCAGTGCCATGCGTACGATAACCTGCCAATTGGTGGCGGGACAATCCAACTGTGAGTGTTTAATCCAGGGAAGCGATTTTTGCTGACCACCGGTGGTGGGTATGCGAAAGGGTACCGCCGAACGCGACCATCCCACTACTTTGATAGCCAAACCTGCTAAAAAAGTTATCAATGCCAGATAGGGGATAATGATACCGAAAACGATTTGCAATCCGACCGCCGCACCCGCCCAGGCAATCAAAAACAGCACGATAACAGCGATGAGTGAGAACATATATCTTGAATTCATTGACCCGCACCTCACTTGAAGGCTTCTCACCGGTTACTTAGGGCTGGATTGAAGCCGACATCCGTAAATTAGCATTTCCAAACTGCCGCCGTGAAACAATGATTTGTTCCGCCGTTCTTCCTAACCGGCAAAAGGATGATTGATAGTGATTAGTTCGATATAATTTAAATTTTATATTTTGATAAACGGACAATCGCATTACTCCGCTTTTTCTGAAATTAGACCGGCTCTTTCAAACGCTTTAAAGGTCCGGTTTCTCGTCTCGTTTGCGCCTATTTGATAGATCTTTTCCCTGCATTGCATATATATATCAAACGCCATCAGACAGAGCTGGTCGATTTTAGATTCGAATTTGAATAACTCGTCGGTGTAACGGACGTCGCGAAGCTCTTTTGCCAGACTTGTTCTCAGGGCTTTTTTTAAAGATAGGATAAATGAGGTGGCTTGAGAGGGGGTGAAATTCTGGACCGCCCGAATCCGGATAATGGGATCCAGATACGCGTTGATGACCTGCAGATCCATGTCATGGACTAGCTGATCGAGCAAAACATTGAGGCTGCTGAGTATCGAACCGCCAACCGGGTTGGCAAAAGGATCTGTCTTGGATTTTAGGAATTCGGCGGTATCCGGCGCATAAGTTTGAGCCGTTAAATCAAACCATTTTTTAACGATTCCAGCTTTTTTCTGTTCTACTATTTTTACTAAATCTTTAGCCATACACACTCCCGGCAGCCTGATCCATTAGGTGATGTCACCGCGTAACTTGCTATGGATCCGGCCGAAGAGGATACGTATAAACGACTTAACTTTTTCTGTCAAGAGCAAATGAAACACCCAATGAAGACAGTAATATTAAACGGGTGCTGCAACTGGGAAATAAACTAAAAAATAGTGCCGCCCCATAATGTTACCGGACAACACTATTGGGTCACTGATCGGTAGGTTTAAAAATTGGGTTGTTGAATTTGGATAGTATTTGGAATTTTGGCACTGGGGATCCGGGATTTTAGTACCGGATCCCGGAAAATGAAATTGCTCCGCACTGAATCAGTTCGAGGCGACTTTATCGTTACCCTACCAACCTTACTCCACAATGCCCAGCAATAGAGCCTGGTCATCATCGGCGGGAAGCTTATCGGCAAACCGTTCGACATCCGCCATTATCGCGGCGAGAACATTTTGGGGATTATCGGTACCGTTGGCGGCAAGC
Source organism: uncultured delta proteobacterium (assembly GCA_963723215.1). Classification (GTDB taxonomy): domain Bacteria; phylum Desulfobacterota; class Desulfobacteria; order Desulfobacterales; family JAFDCJ01; genus JAFDCJ01. Next base: position 19,314 of record CAVRQG010000013.1, on the reverse strand, counting down.
AACTGGAGCACGCGTTTTTCACCATAGATCTCCCCTGCTTTGTTAAATCTTTCGGAGACTCCGTCGGTATAAACGAGAAAGCGGTCTCCCGCTTCAAATTTCGTTTCCGTCACCGGGATTTCTATTTCATAAGGTTCGATGCCGAGCGGGTATACCCCCGGGCAGGGCAGCTCAATGGCTTGCTTCTCGGAAAAACGGTAGATCATCGGCAGCGGCTGGCCGGCCCGTGCCAATCGCATCGTTTTCTGATTGGCATCGTATACCGCATACAGAGCCGTCATGAAACTGGGATCGGCGACTTTGCAAAGATGTTCGTTGAGGTATTGCAACATTTTAGAGGGATCGGTGGTGGTGCCTGGATAAGCGCGGAAAAGTGCGCAGGTCATAGCCATCAGCACCGCAGCAGGGGCGCTGTGGCCTTCCGCGTCGGCTATCAGGAAACCCCAGTGATTATCCGGCAACTCGATGATGTCATAATAGTCTCCGCCGGCGTAGCGACTGGTTTCATAGTGTACAGCCAGCTTGAATCCCTCAATCGCAGGCAGCTGTTTGGGCAATAGTTTTTGCTGAACTTCAGAAACCACTTTGAGTTCATGTTCAAGTTGATCTTTGCGGCTCTCAACTTCCTTTTTTAACCGGTGAATCGTCAAGTGGGTGTTTACCCGAGCAATTACCTCGTTGGGCTGAAACGGCTTGGTAATATAGTCAACGGCTCCCAGTTGAAGCCCTTTTACCTTATCTTCAGTGTCGCCCAGGGCTGAAAGAAAAATCACGGGGATGTCTGCGGTGGCCGGTTTGGATTTTAATTGACGGCAAACTTCGTAACCGTCAATACCGGGCATCATGATATCCAGCAGAATCAAGTCCGGAAGAGCCTTGGCGGCAATAGAAAGTGCCATTTCTCCGTTTTTAGCAACCAACAGCTTGCAATTGACCCCATCAAGGGTTTGAAAAAGCACTTGCAGGTTCGTAGGATTGTCGTCGACAAGCAATATCGATTCAGTAGCTGTGTTATTGTTATCCATCCCCAAAATCTCCACAGACTCACAATATCTTTAGTCCATTTCAGCAAAGCAGCAAAGTTCTTCGCATTGGAACACGATGTTAGGAAAGTTCCTCGATTCCGGATTCAACCGTATCAGCGATTGGAATCAAGGATTGAAATCCGCTGACCTCAAAGATTTCTTTCACAAATTCATTCAAGGCACAAAGGACAATTTTGCCATCTTTTCGGCGCATTTCTTTTGCAGCGCCCAGCAGGACCCTGAGGCCGGCACTGCTGAGGTATTCCAGCGATGACAAATTAAATAGTACCCTTGTTGTTTGATCTTTAAGCGCCTCTTTGACGACTTTTTCAGCCTCCGGAGAAGAATCGGCATCCAATCGTCCTTTTATCTCAATGGAGACAATCCCGTTTTCCTCTTTCTGAATAATTTCCATTTCCAGATCCTTTTGATGAATGAATTAATAGTTGTTTGGTATTTTTCCAGCCTAACCTAAACTTCATAAATCATTTGTCAATTTTAATCAACTCCTGAATTACACCTAATTGAAAGGAATTTAAATCAGGGTTGAGGAATCCGGCCATCCCGCCGGGTATTGACTGAAAAAATAATTTCGATAAAATAGCGCCGCATTCCAACGGACATTGTAACCGCCCACCAAAAAGACCTGAAATGTGAAGGAGATAAGAATGTATTTCGAAATACGGCCGCAGTCAGCGAGATAAGGACTATCCTGTATGATTTTTATCGCCGGCATATCTCCCAAAACGAAGATTTTGGACCAAAACCCGAGGCGCTGCCCGGTTTGCGGTTTGCACCAGGCCTATTATAAACGGATGGATTACTATCTCAGCCTCTTTTTCATCCCGCTATTGAGGGTTAAAAAAGGCGATCCATTCATCATATGTGATCGTTGCGAAAAGGTGATCCCTGATATATGAACATCTTATCTAAAAACCATGGCCAACGCCTTGAACGTCATATCGTGCTGGTAGCGCCGGAAATACACTGGAATACCGGAAATATCGGGCGAACCTGCCTCGCCACCGGCTCTTTCCTGCATCTAATCAAGCCCTTGGGTTTTTCCCTTGACAGCCGCGAAGTGCAGCGAGCCGGGCTGGATTACTGGGAAAAAGTCAATTTGACGCTCTGGAATGATTTTGACGAGTTTTTATTAAATATGGCACCCCAAGACGGCGAGGTAGCCGTGTTCTCAAAAAGAGGGGCCAAATCTTTCTGGACCATGCCCTCTCGGAGGCGGCTCTTTCTTGTTTTTGGATCGGAAACCCGAGGACTTGCAGAAGAAATTTTACATCGGTATTCAGCAAACACGTATTTCATTCCTATCTCTGCTGAAACCAGATCGTTAAACCTTTCCACTGCCGCCGGCATTGCCCTGTATGAAAGTCTGCGCTCAGCAGAACCTTTTCATGGTTGGTCTCGGATTAAATAGCCAGCCAACTGACGGTGAAACTTAGCCAATAAGAAAAAACGCCAATATTATTAAATCTTTACAGTGATTAGCTCAAAAAGGTTCTATGCTTTCCCTTTGACAGAATAAAGATTATGTTTATCTTTTTTGCAAAATTCAGACCAATATTTTACAAACAGCTTATCTGCGAGGGGAAAATTGCGATTTGACAAATTTACAATAAAATCCCAGGAGCTTATTCAAAATTCCCAGACCCTGGCATCTCAATATGGCCACCAGCAATTTGAGCCTGAACACCTGCTGGCGGCCATGCTCAAGGAACCGGAGGGAATAGCCGGTGCCATGCTTCGCAAATTGGGGGTTCCACTCGACGAAATTGCTCAACGAGTGGTCGCCGCACTTGAAAAATTACCCAAAGTCAGCGGCGGCGGACTATCCGATATCTACGCTTCTCCGAGAACCAAAGCCGTTTTGGAGGCGGCCTTTGCCCAAGCCACCCGGATGAAAGATGAGTATGTCAGCATCGAGCACATCTTTTTGGCCATCGCGGATGAAAAACACGGCCAGGCGGCTGGCATTCTCAACGGTGCCGGTGTCACCCTGGATGCGATACTGAAGGGCCTGATGGAAATTCGCGGTAACCAGCGCATCACCGATCCGAATCCGGAGGAAAAATACCAGGCGCTGGAAAAATTCAGTCGGGATCTGACAGATATGGCACGCCTGGGCAAGGTCGATCCTGTGATCGGTAGGGATGAAGAAATACGGCGCATTGTTCAGGTGCTTTCCAGACGAACTAAAAATAACCCGGTTCTCATCGGAGAGCCGGGTGTCGGCAAAACGGCGATCGTAGAAGGGATGGCCCAGCGCATTGTGGACGGTGATGTATCCGAATCCCTGAAAAACAGGCGACTGGTGGCCCTGGATATGGGAGCATTGATCGCCGGCGCCAAGTACAGGGGCGAATTTGAAGACCGCCTAAAGGCGGTTTTAAAAGAGGTGGAAAATGCCGAAGGCGACATCATCCTTTTCATCGATGAGCTTCACACCGTTGTGGGAGCAGGGGCTGCCGAAGGTGCCGTGGATGCCTCCAATATGCTCAAACCGGCCCTGGCCAGGGGGACCCTGCGATGTGTGGGCGCCACCACATTAAATGAGTATCGCAAGTATATTGAAAAAGATGCCGCCCTGGAAAGGCGATTTCAACCGGTGATGGTAAAAGAACCCACCGTGGAGGACACCATATCGATTCTGCGGGGTTTGAAGGAGAAATACGAGGTGCACCATGGCGTCAGGATTAAGGATTCCGCCATAGTGGCTGCTGCGACGCTTTCGGACCGTTATATTTCGGACCGTTTCCTGCCGGACAAGGCCATTGACTTAATAGACGAGTGTGCTTCCAAACTGCGCATCGAAATCGACAGTATGCCGGCGGAAATTGACGAAATTCAGAGAAAAGTCACCCAGGCGGAAATTGAACGCCAGGCCCTGAAAAAAGAGTCCGATCCGGCATCTAAAGAAAGGATTAAAAAACTGGAAGCCGGACTGGCTGACCTGAATGATGAGCTGATGAAGATGAAGGCGCACTGGCAAAATGAAAAAGCCATGATTCAGACCATCCGCAGCATTAAAGAACAGCAGGAACATTTGAACACGGAAGCCCAACTGGCTGAACGTGAAGGGGATCTGGCCAAAGTTGCCGAGATCCGCTACGGCAAGGCAACAGAACTCCAAAACCGCCTGGAGGAAGCCAACCAGAAGCTTACCGGGCTTCAGGCCCACAGCAAGATGCTCAAAGAGGAGGTCGATGATGAAGATGTGGCCGAAGTGGTCTCCCGTTGGACCGGTATTCCGGTGAGCAAAATGCTCGAAGGCGAAAGGGAAAAACTGGTGCGGATGGAAGAGCGGATCCACAAACGGGTTATCGGGCAAAACCAGGCGGTGGAGGCCGTATCCAATGCGGTGCGGCGGGCGCGGTCCGGACTGCAAGATCCCAATCGGCCCATTGGATCGTTTATTTTCATGGGACCCACCGGCGTCGGCAAGACCGAATTGGCCAAGGCGCTGGCCGCATTCATCTTTGACAGTGAACAGGCCATGGTTCGCGTCGACATGTCCGAGTTTATGGAAAAGCATTCTGTTGCGCGGCTCATCGGCGCACCACCGGGCTACGTCGGATATGAGGAGGGTGGTTATCTGACCGAAGCAGTGCGGCGTCGACCTTATTCCGTGGTGCTTTTTGATGAAATCGAAAAAGCGCACGCCGGAGGTATTCAATGTCCTGCTGCAAATTCTGGATGATGGTCGAATGACCGATGGGCACGGTCGCACGGTGGACTTCAAAAACACCCTCATTATCATGACATCGAATATCGGCAGCCAATGGATTCAGGAGTCGGCGGCCGTCAGCCGTGAAGAGATGGAAAGACGGGTCACAGATGCACTGCGGGCTCATTTTAAACCCGAATTCTTAAACCGTATTGATGAAACCATTATTTTTCAAAACCTGACTTTGGAACAAATAACTGAAATTGTTGCTATTCAAATTAAAAAACTCAGCAGCCGACTGGCCGGTAAAGATATCAAACTGAGTTTGTCGAGCGGCGCCATGTCGCTGATTGCTGAAAGAGGCTATGATCCGGTTTACGGAGCGCGACCATTAAAACGGCTGATCCAGCAGGTGATTGAAAACCCATTGTCAATGGAGATCTTGAAAGGCAATATCGCTGAAGGAGCGCAAATCAGTGCTGAAGTCGAGGGAGACCGGATAGTTTTTAAATCGATCTAAATAACATTTATTGTAATCACTTGGAACTCATCGTACTATCATCCATAATAACTGCAGGGATTTATACGAACCTGGCCCACCGGTTCTCCGAGCGATAGACTCTACCCTCCGGCCTGTAAGTCCTGCGGGCTGGAAGCGGAGCCGGAATCCGGTTGGCAGCCCGATAGCTAGGAAATTGGGCCGGAATTCTTAATTATGGCACGTTCAGCCTCAGAAAAACTGGGCCGTTTCTATGATCAGTTTTCGGGCAATGATTCTGTTCTCATCGTGATCAATGCCGACCCGGACGCCATTGCCAGTGCTATGGCCGTCAGCCGACTATTGTGGCGCCGGGTTTTGAGTGTCACGATTTCCCATGTCAACACAATCAATCGCCCGGACAATTTGGCTATGTTGCGACTGCTGGGTGTGTCCATGATCCCGATTAACGACATCGATCTTGCCCAATACAGCAAAATCGTAATTGTGGATTCCCAACCCAACCATAATGAATTTATGGAAAAACTCCCTGTTGATGTCATTATAGACCATCACCCGGAAACCAATGCCAAAGCTTCATTTTCCGATATCCGGCCCACTTACGGCGCTACGGCTACCATCCTCACTGAATATTTGCGGGCTGCAAAGATAACGCCCTCGGTAAAGCTGGCCACCGGCCTGTTTCAGGCCATTAAAGTAGACACCAACAGCTTTAAAGGGCAAACATTGATCGAAGATGTACGCGCATTTCAGTATCTTTTTCGTTATGCAAATACCCACCTGGCCCGCAAAATCGAACAAGCGGACCTCAGGCTCGATTTTTTAAAATATTTCAAGACCGCCCTGCATACCAAGAGACTTCGAAAAGGTCGGGTATTTGTGCAGCTGGGCCCGGTGGTCAACCCGGATGTCTGCGTCATTATAGCTGATTTTTTTATGCGAATTGTATCTATTACCTGGAGTATCGTTTGCGGGACCTGTGATAAAAAACTCATCGTTGTTATCAGAAATGACGGCATTCGTAAAAATGCCGGCAAGGTGGCCAAGGAAAGTTTTGGTCAATTCGGTTCGGCCGGCGGACATAAAAATATGGCGCGAGCTGAAATTGCCTTGTCTGATCTGTCTAAACAGGTGGATTGGCGGGATGAAAAAAAGCTTTTGGCATGGCTAATTCATCGCGTTGAGAAAAGAGCCGGGAAAAAGTGAAGGCCCGGAAGCTTTATATAATACAACACACCATGTTCAAATAGTTCTGGATGCCTGACTTCGCAGGCATGACGGAATTCTTACGAGTTTGTCCATTATGGTTAATCAAAATTCCGGCATTACCGTCACTATTCTCGGATCCGGCACTTGTGTACCTTCGTTGAAGCGCAGTTCTTGTTCAATTCTTTTGCAAATCGACAGTGCCAAACTTCTATTTGATTCGGGTCCGGGTACCATGAGAAGGTTACTTGAGGCAGACACAACTATTTTTGATCTGAACTTTATTTTTTACAGTCATTTTCATCCGGATCACACCGCAGAATTGGTCCCTCTGATTTTCGCTACCAAATACCCGGATGGTAATCGCCGTAAAACGCCCCTTACGATTATCGCCGGCCGGGGATTCGACGATTTCTTTGCCGGGCTAAAATCCGTATATGGTCAATGGATCGAGCCGGCCGCAGGCATGCTCAAAACGATGGAGTTGGCAAACAACTCACCAGATTCACACCGGTTCAATAATTTTATGGTTGAATCCGCTCCGGTGGAACATAATGAGGAAAGCATTGCTTACCGGATTACGAGTACCGAGGGTTATTCGGTCGTTTATTCAGGTGATACTGAATACAGTGAAAACCTCATTACTCTTTCCAAAACGGCAGATCTTTTAATCTGCGAATCCGCTATGCCGGACGATAAAGGGGTAAAAGGTCACCTGACACCGTCCATGGCAGGTCAGATAGCAACCCAGGCCGGAGTCGGTAAGCTGGTGCTCATCCATTTTTATCCGGAGTGCGATCGGGTTGACATTGAGAAGCAGTGTCGTGAGACCTATTCCGGTGCGCTTGTACTGGCAGAGGATCTTATGCGGCTTAAGATTGATGTTTCGTGATAAGTCGAAAAGACCAATGTTCAAATTATCGCACTTCATAATTTCACTACGTTATTAGGTCAAATTGATAATTTTGAGTTTTACCAGATTTCGAGGTGTCGGGAGAACATTGCCACGATTTTTCAGTTTTTATCGCACAACTGATAACAATTTGTGTCACTCGGTATTCAGATACTGAAACCTGACTCCAACACTGAAACTCTTAAATATCGGCGTGTCTGCTGCCCTTCAGGATTACACGATAGATACTGTGAACTAGACGATGCGTTATTACCCCGTACATCTTGATATTCAGAATCGAAACTGTCTGGTGGTTGGCGGCGGCGGCGTTGGAACCCGCAAGGTCATCACACTTTTAGATTGTGGTGCCAATGTAATCGTGATCAGCCCTGTGGTATCGCACCAGTTGCGGGACTATGCAATATCCGGCCGAATAAAGCTCAAGGAGAGACCCTACCAATCCGGCGATCTTGACGGCATGTTCCTGGTTATCGGGGCCACCGACGACGAGGCGCTGAACCGGCAAATCAGCAGTGATGCCGATCATCTCAACACCCTGTGCAATATCGCAGATCGCCCTCAAGTATGTAATTTTATTCTGCCTGCAATCGTTCAGCGCGATGATTTGGTCATTACCATTTCAACATCCGGCAAAAGCCCGGCCCTGGCAAAAAAATTGCGTAAATCGCTTGAATCTCAGTTTGGTGAAGAATACGCGATTTTTTTGAAGCTTATGGGCGCCATACGTAAAAAGCTTTTGAGTCAATCCCACGAACCCGAAGCCCATAAACCACTTTTTGAACAGTTGATCGACGCAGATCTGATTGTGATGATCCAAAAAGGAAAGACAGCAGAGATTGACGCCCTGTTGTTTGAAATCTTGGGCGAAGGTTATAACTTTAAGGAATTGATGCAATAAGGTTCATAGGTTCAGCGTTCCGGGTTCAGAGGTTTTAAAGCCTGAGAAAAAAGAAAGTCAGCAAGGCAAAAGGCAAACTCTGAATCTATGAACTATACAGTAAAAAGTTAATCCTGAACGGTGAACCCCTTAACCTTTGAACTTTTGAACCCGGAACCCTACCTAGGCAGGTCAAATGGAAATTTTGATCATTTTAACAATCCTGGCGTATATGCTCAGTACCGCTGCGTACTTTACGTATTTGTTTCTTCAAAGAAACAATTTGCAGCGCATCGGATATTTTATCCTGGCGGCCGGAATTCTGTTTCACACGACAACCATTGTTATCGGATTTACCAAATCCGGACATTTACCCGCCGGCAACCTACGTGAAACACTTTCATTGGCGGCCTGGGCCGTCGCCGGCGTATTTCTGGTTATTCAGCATAAATACAATCTGAAGATTCTGGGAATAATTGCAGCACCGTTGGTGACCCTGGTCATGATCGCCGTTTCTTTACTACCCAGTGCGCCATCACAAGTATCAAATATATTTAAAAATTTTTGGCTTATCGCACATGTAGTCGCAATTTTTATCGGTGAAGCTTCTTTTGCCCTGGCAGGTGGTTTGGGGCTGTTATATCTGATCCAGGAAAATGCAATCAAAACCAAAAAGCATCGATTCTTTTTTAAACGCCTGCCATCACTGGACCTGTTGGATATCACCGGCTATGCCTGCATCGTAGTGGGATTTACGTTGCTCACATTAGGGCTTATTACCGGTTTAATATATGCCAAATCAATCTGGGGCCGATTCTGGAGTTGGGACCCGAAAGAGGTTTGGTCGGGAATCACTTGGATTTTTTATGCAATTCTATTGCATGAAAGGCTTACCGTTGGTTGGCGGGGCCGAAAATCGGCCATAATGGCCATTATCGGATTTGGCGTTTTGCTTTTCACTTTCCTTGGTGTCAACCTTTTGCTGGAAGGACATCATGGGGAGTTCACCAGGTTTTAAAGGAGCAATTGAAGATTGAAGAATGAAAATTGAATATTTGTGGTGTTATATCTATTTTATTTTCGCAGTCTTCATGAATAAACTAAGAATATCCTTAATTTCGTGATCGAAATTACGAATCGATGGACGAAGCATCTGAATTTTAAAACGTCGCCATGTCTGACATCGTACTGGTAGGTATCAACCATAATACGGCTCCAGTGGAGCTTCGGGAGTGTATTGCCTTTTCCAAAGAGGAGTCGGCAACCGCCGTCCAGACACTGCTGCGGCAACCGGATCTAAAGGAGGTGGTCCTCTTTTCCACTTGCAACCGGGTTGAAGTGCTCCTCGTTACCGACCAAAAATCCCGGGCTATTTCAACCACCAAAGAATTTATTGCGGATTTTAATAAAATCCCCCTCGAACAATTTGAAAATGCACTCTATGTCCATATGGGCGATGAAGCCGTGCGCCATGTTTTCAGAGTCGCTTCCAGCCTGGATTCCATGATGGTCGGTGAACCTCAAATTCTTGGCCAAATAAAGGATGCTTATCGAACGGCAACTGCCATAAACACATCCGGGGTTATCCTGAATCGTCTTCTTCACAGGACTTTTTTTGTGGCCAAACGAATTCGTACCGAAACAGGCATCGGTGATCGAGCGGTATCCATCAGTTTTGCAGCGGTGGAATTGGGGCGCAAAATCTTCGGAACACTGGAGGGTAAATCCGTTTTGCTGATTGGAGCCGGAGAGATGGCAGAGCTTTCCGTCGAACATCTGATACGAAATAAGGCCGGTGATATATATGTGGCCAACCGGACATTTGAAAATGGGGTCGCTCTGGCTAAAAAATTCAACGGACAGGCCTTAAACTTCGAAGAGATATCAGACTGCTTAAAATTTATTGACATTATCATCAGTTCAACCGGGGCATCTGATTTTGTGATCACCCGTGATCAGGTGAAGGGCATCCTTCGCGTCCGGCGCAGCCGGCCGCTTTTTTTTATTGATATCGCCGTTCCCCGGGATATTGATCCGGCGATTAACCGGCTGTCGAACACCTATGTATATGATATCGACGACCTTAAAGACGTCATTGATGAGAATATAGAGGATCGCCAGCAGGAAGCCGTCAAAGCAGAACGAATTGTCGATGAAGCCGTTATCAGTTTTCGCCAGTGGCATGCCAGTCTCGATGTGGTGCCCACGATTGTCGCGTTGAGAAACAAAGTGGAGTCCATTGCCCAGGCGGAAATAAGAAGAACCCTGCAGTCAAATAAATTCCCCGAAGCCGGTGTCGAAGCCCTGAATAAAATGGCCGGTTCTCTGATTAACAAAATCCTGCATGACCCGACCCTTTTCTTAAAAAAAAACGGGATGTTGGCAGATAGATCGCTTTACATCGATGCCGTTCGGAAACTTTTTAAATTGGATGAGTAGACGCTGGGTACGAGTAATGAATATAGGTACTGGGCATTGGATGCTGGTCTTTGATCTCTGGTCTTTGGATTGCATGGACTTAGGGATCAAGGCGCCTGGCAAACGGCAGAAAATGAAATAATTTGGCCTCTGTGTTTTCGGTGACCTTTGTGGTTAAATAAGAATTAAGACCGTCAAAAGGAGGTAGCAAATTGAAAAAAACAGCCTTTTTATTTCCCGGCCAGGGATCCCAGAGTCTCGGGATGGGCGAAGAATTTTACCGCGAATATGATACCGTGCGGGAAATTTTTGACATGACAGAGGAAATTACCCGTATCAATATTTCAAAGCTATGTTTCAAAGGTCCTATGGATGATTTAACCATGACAATTAATCTGCAGCCGGCGCTTACAGCGGTGAATCTTGGCTGTCTGGCGGCCATCGAAAGGGAATTTAATACCTATCACTTTTGCGCCGGTCACAGTTTAGGCGAATACAGCGCCCTAAACGCTGCCGGTGTGATTTCAAAAGAAGACACCATTCGTCTGGTTTTTAACCGGGGTGAATTGATGCACCGTGATGCAACACGGCATCGAGGTGTGATGCATGCCATTGTGGGTCTTCCTATCGATGAAGTTTCTGAAATGGTCTCCGAAGGTCAAAAGGACGGAGTCGTATCGGTTGCCAATCACAACACCGAGCTTCAAATTGTGATAACAGGGGCTGAAGAACCGGTTGACCGGGTCTCAGCTTTAGCGAGTGCCAACGGTGCAAAGTCAATTCCACTGAAAGTTAGCGGCGCCTGGCACAGCGCATTGATAAAAGATGCCCAGGACGACTTCAAAGGTAGTCTCGAAACGGTATCGTTTAATTCTCCGCAAAAATCCGTATTATTTAACGTTACGGCGGACTCGTCGGACAATCCGGCTGAAATGAAGGAAATCATGGGGCGTCAGTTGTGCAGTCCCGTAAGATGGTACGACTTGATCAAGAAGCTGATTGATGAAAATGTGGAGGTGTTTGTGGAAGTCGGCCCGGGCAGAGTCCTGGCCGGGTTGTTGAAAAAGATCCTGCCCCAGGACCATCCCGGAAAAATTTATAACGTCGGAAATATGAAGCAGCTTGAAAAATTTTTGAAGGATAATTGATGCGGCTGAGAGTTTCATTTTGTTCTTTACAAGAAATACGGGCTGTGCTACTTAAACTCTTTTATAACCTTGAAATGAATAAAAAATTAGGATTATAGAAGGTTCGACCATGAAAAAAAAAGACAAAGAGAATTTTAAAAAACATCTCGCCGAAAGGCTCGAAGATCTGCTAAATCAAGCAGGCAATACGGTTTCGGGTATGATCGAAACCAAGGAAAATTTTCCAGATCCAACCGACCGTGCGGCCCTGGAAGCAGACCGCAATTTTATGCTGCGAATCCGTGATCGGGAAGCCAAACTGATAAAAAAAATCAGAGAGGCTCTGGAACGGATTGAAAATGATACCTACGGTATATGCGAATCCTGTGGTGAAGATATTTCCATCAAAAGGCTGAAAGCCAGACCCGTGACAACCCAATGCATCGATTGCAAATCCAAAGAGGAAGCTTTGGAGAAAGCCCTTGGAATTTAGCAGGCGTGTGAGCATTGACCTTCATATCCACACGACAGCTTCCGATGGCACATTGACGCCTGCACAAGTCATTTCCCTTGCTCATCGACTCAAATTAAAAGCAATCGCTATAACGGACCACGATACAGTGGCCGGCTCAAAAGAAGCTTTGGACAGCGGCATTCCCCCTTCGCTGGGATTTTTAACCGGTGTTGAAATCAGTGCGACCCCTCCGCCCTTCTATCCCGGTTCCGGAAGTTTCCATTTACTGGGGTATGCAATTCGTCTCGATGATCCGAGCTTGAATAAAACTCTTGAAAAACTGCAGCTGGCGCGGAAAAACCGAAATCCGGCGATTATTAATCGTCTGAAAGAATTGGGTATATCCATCACGCTGGATGAAGTTCGCAAAGAAGCCGGGGAAGGACAGCTGGGAAGGCCTCACATCGCACAGCTTATGGTTAAAAAGGGAGTGGTCGCATCGATCGATGAGGCATTCGACCAGTTTTTAGGCACTGGTAAACCCGCTTATGTGGATAAACAACGAGTTGATTGTTTTAAGGCAATCGAAATGATCCGCGCCGCCGGCGGTGTTCCCGTCCTGGCTCATCCGGGTTTATTGGAAACCAAAACTGAAAACCAGGTAGATGAGTTGATCGGTAATTTGAAGAAAGCAGGCATTCAGGGCGTGGAGGTTTTTTATTCAGGACATACCCCGAATCAGACTCGCTTCTATGCTGAGTTGGCTCAACGCCATGATTTATTAATGACCGGCGGCAGTGACTTTCACGGCACTATTCAGCCTGAAATCAAGATGGGATCAGGACAAGGCGACCTGATCGTCCCATACGAATTGTACGAGAAGTTAAAAAACCGACCGTTATTACGGCCGCAATACTTGCAGGTACACCAATGGAAATCGAAGATCCGTCCGGCATTGAACAGCAGTTAAAATACGAATTTAAAGATAAAGACCTTCTGCAAGAAGCCCTGCGCCACAGCTCATATGTCAATGAAATTGCCGATTCCAATCTGCGGGATAATGAACGGCTCGAATTTCTGGGTGATGCGATTTTGAACCTTATTGTCGGCCACTTGCTGATGCGTTTCTACCCAGAACTAAAGGAAGGCGATCTCTCAAGAAATCGTGCCAACCTCGTCAATGAATCCCAGCTTGCGAAAACGGCAAGATCAGTTAACCTGGGCGCCTACATCCTATTGGGTAAGGGAGAAAGTCAAACCCAGGGTCGGGAAAAGAACTCTATTTTGGCAGATACCTTCGAAGCTTTGACGGCGGCAATCTATTTAGACGGCGGTTTCGAAACTGCTTATAGAATCATTTCAAATAAATTTCAGTCATTAATTGAACAGCTGGATACCACCGACAACAATTATGATTATAAAAGCCGGCTGCAAGAACGGATACAGTTGGACCGAGGTGTGATGCCCAACTATACCATTATTCGTGAAGATGGCCCGGATCATGAAAAGACATTTTGGGTGGCACTGACAGCCATTGATATTGAAACTGAAGGAAGCGGCAAAAGCAAAAAAGCAGCTGAACAGGACGCTGCCAGAAAAGCACTGGACCTGTTAGATAAAGATGCTTGATGCCGCTGACCTGATATTGGTTGGTCGGCAATTCAAACCATTTTTAAACGACATGCCCTTCCTGGGGTACGATACAAATAAATCTGAACATTCCGCTGCCTTCATTTCTATACTGGTGCCGGGTACCGGCCGGAACATAGGCATATGATCCGGCTTCCACAGGGGTGTTTTTGCCCTCGACATACAGGGAGCCATACCCTTCAAGTATATAGTTGATGTGGGGCCAATCATGGGCGTGCCGGGGACTGTATCCGCCTTCCGCCAACTCGATCACCCGCATGACATATCCATCCCAGCCCTCATCAGGTGAAATCAAAGCTTTCATGGCGGCATTTTTTACTTCCGGGTTCTCCATTATTATCGCGTGGACATCTTTTTCATTGGCAATGATCATAATTTTACTCCTTTTATTTTGGCATTAATGACGGAATTTATATTATAGTGAGACCGTTCGCCTGATTGTCAACGCCCCGTCAGCCACTCGCTTTTGGTCGTGGTAGGGTTCTTGCCGGAATAAGGACGCTAAGGATCAGACATAACAAGGAGGCAAAAAAACTTATCCAGAACACCATCGAAACGCCTCTTGCCACCGCCTCCTGCAACCGTATTTGAATATCCGGGGCCAGCAGGGCTTGGACTTCCGGCCGGAATATGTTTTCAATGCTCTGTTTTAATTGGACATTCAAAGATGGCGGCAAATTGTTCAAACCGGTATTCATCAGAGATTCCATCACATTTGAAAGAGTCATGGTTACGAAACTTCCGGATATGCCGACGCCGATGGTCCCTCCCAGGGTTCTAAAAAATTGATGGGAGGACGTCGCAACCCCCAGATCCGATTTGTCAAGGCTGTCTTGCACCACAAGGAGGGTTGCCATCGAAACAAATCCCATCCCAAGTCCGACGAATCCCAAAACAATCGAACAGGCAGCCAGGGACGTGCCGGTTGAAAAAGTGATCATAATTCCACCGCCGACAGCCAGACACAGGGAGCCGAAGACCGTCGACGGCTTCTGGCCGAATCGGTTGACAATCTGTCCACAGGCCAGGGCGCCGACCGACCATCCCAGGCTCAAAGACAGCATGGCCACACTCATCTGCAGCGGTGTTTTGCCCAGAGCACCCTGGATAAAAAGCGGACTGTAGGCAAACAGGGAGAAAATCGTAAAACTCGCCAGAAAGGCCGAACCGTTGCCGATGCTAAAACTTCTGCTCTTGAAAAAATTTAAGGAAAGAATCGGTTCCCGGGCCCGTTTTTCGGCATAGTAAAAGGCTAGGCCCGCTGCACTGGTAATCATTGACAAACCTATGATTTGAGGGGAAATCCAATCATAAGAGCGTCCGGCCAGCAGAAAAACGGTCAGCAATCCCAGGACGGTTGTTGAAAGCGTTAAAGTACCCCAATAGTCGATGGCGACCTCTTTCTTTTTGTCACGGACCTCAACCAGATATACGGCAATACCCAGCAGGGAAAACACTCCCAGGGGCACATTGATCAAAAATATCCAACGCCAGGAAAAATAGGTCACAACAAAGCCGCCGAATGTCGGCCCCAGAACACTAGCCAGCCCCCATATAAAACTTCCCAAAGACAGCGTTTTACCGCGGTTCTCGGGTTTTGAAACATCGGTCAATACGACATAAACCAGGGCAAAGTTTCCACCGGCGCCAATTCCCTGAAGCACGCGTGCGAAAATCAGCTGCATCATATTTTGGGCCAGTCCCGCAAGAATGGAGCCCAATAAAAAGATAGAAATGGAAATAATGTAAAGTCTGCGGGACCTGAATATATCGGCCAGCTTGCCGAACACCGGCAGGGACACTGCACGGGCGAGAAGATAGGCGGAATAGACCCAGCTGTAAAGGTGAAGTCCGCCCAGATCGGCGACAATGGTGGGCATGGCGGCTGCCATGACCAGCGCATCCAGGGCGCCGAGGAAAAGCGCCAATAGGGTGGCAACAATAATAAAATTTCTACTTTTCGGGCTGATTACTGCTCGCGCTTCCATCGGCTTCCCGGTTCCCGACTGTGATTCGGCTTTAATTTCTGTCTAGCGATTTAAGAAAAAAAGTTTATCAAACTGCCGCTATGGGAAATATTGGTTCATTCCAACTATCAACAAAATCTATATATAGTCAAGCAGGTTAACTGCGACTGCGGACTAGAAGGTTCTATTCTTCATTTTTCAAAATAAGATATCTAATTCTTAAGGATTATTCTTGACAGAACAAATTAATAAGAATAATTTTCGGAAAAATTGGATATTAAAAGAATGATTGATGAGATTAGTTTAGAAATACTGAAAATATTGCAGGAAAAAGCTCGGATTCCCAACGTGGATGTGGCGCGCCAGGTGGGTATGGCGCCTTCGGCGGTTTTGGAACGAATCCGAAAACTTGAAAAGCGGAGAATCATTGAAGGCTATGAAGTGCGGCTGAACCCCAAATTTTTTGACAAAGGCCTGATTGCATTTATAACGGTCAAAACAGATGAAAATGCCGATGAAATCGAGGTCGGTAAAAAACTGGCACGACGTCCCCAAGTCCAGGAAGTCCATTATGTCGCCGGTGAAGATGCATTTTTAGTAAAATTACGCGGACCGGATACCGAAGAAATCGGACGGCTGGTCCGTGAAACCATCAAATCCATCGACGGCGTCCAGCTGACCAAGACCGCCATCGTCATGTCCACCTATAAGGAAACGGCTCAATTTCCGATCGATGATGGAGATAACAAACTGTAACTATGCATAAGTTTATCAGAGGTGAATCATGATCAAAATCAATGAAAATTATCTTAAACTTCAGTCGTCCTATTTATTTGCGGAAATCAAAAACAGAACTGCAGCATTTCAGGCGGCCCATCCTGACAGGGATGTGATAAAACTGGGAATCGGCGATGTCACCCGGCCACTTCCCCAAGCCTGTATCTTGGCGTTCCACCGTGCAATCGACGAAATGGCGGATGACAAAACGTTTCGCGGCTATGGTCCCGAGCAGGGCTATCCGTTTTTGCGGGAAAAAATAGCCGAGAACGATTATCAGGCCCTGGGCGTCGATATTTCTGCGGATGAAGTTTTTGTCAGCGACGGCGCCAAATGCGACAACGGAAATATCCAGGAAATATTCGCTACTGATATCAAGATTGCGATTCCCGATCCGGTTTATCCGGTGTATATCGATACCAATGTCATGGCCGGCAGAACCGGTTCCTTTAACCAGGGCCGCTACGATGGTATTGTCTATCTGGAAGGAAACCAGGAAAACGGCTTTATTCCGGATCTGCCCCAGGAAAAAGTCGATTTGATTTATCTATGCTATCCCAACAATCCCTCGGGCGCCACCATCACAAAATCCGTTTTAAAAGAATGGGTGGATTTCGCCAGAGACAACCAAGCCTTGATATTATATGATGCGGCATATGTGTCATTCATTCGCAACGACGAACTGCCCAAATCGATTTTCGAGATCGAAGGTGCCCAGGAAGTGGCGATCGAATTTCGAAGCTTTTCTAAAACAGCCGGCTTTACCGGTACTCGTTGTGCCTATTCGGTAGTGCCGAAAGCCAGTGTCGCCTATACGGGGGACGGGGAGAAAACAGCCCTGCACGCGCTCTGGTATCGACGCCATTCGACCAAGTTCAACGGTGTTTCTTATCCGGTGCAACGAGCAGCTGAGGCCGTCTACAGCGATGAAGGTAAACTGCAAACGAAGGCGTTGATCGATTATTATATGAAAAATGCCACTCTTATTCGCCGGGAAATGGCCGCACTTGGGTTTGACTGTATCGGTGGAGAAAACTCGCCCTATATATGGATAAACGGCCGATCGGATTCCTGGAAGTTTTTCGACCTTCTGCTTGAAAAGGCTGCCGTGGTCTGCACCCCGGGTGTTGGTTTCGGCAAATGCGGTCAAGGATATATCCGCATCAGTGCGTTTAATGAATACGATAAGGTAGAAGAGGCCATGGCGAGGATCAAAGAGGCCCTGAAGGGATAGGCAAGAGGGTTAAGGGCTAAAGGCAGGGCTAATGGCATAGAACAAAGCGCGGAGGGCATAGCGCAAAGATCCTGGAGCTTAAATAATAATCTGGATAAATAGATAAGTTAATTCAGATATCGCTAATTGGTTGATTCGTTGAGTGGTTAAGTGGTTTCAAATATGGATTTATGCTGTATTTGGTTAATCGTTGAATAGTTGATTGATGTTTGGTATTTTTTAAATAATTCAAGGATTTGAAGACACTCAGACAACCAATATGGTTGAATTTTACACCCAAAAAGGGAGCAATTTTAATGTATGAAAAAGAAGTTTTTGAAGTCGAGCAGCTAATTGAAAGCCAGAACAGATGGCGGGATTCATGCATCAACCTTATTGCCAGTGAGAATGTGGTTAGCCAACGGGCAAAAGCCCAGGCCGGATCAGATTTTGCGCATCGATATGCGGAAGGACATCCCGGAGAAAGATATTACAGGGGCACCTCATACATCGACACCATAGAAACCCAGCTCAAATCAAATTTAAAAATCATGTTTGAATGCGATCACTCCGAAGTCAGACCTATCAGCGGCACCAATGCCAACGAGGCTGTCTTTAGCCGAATGCTCTGTCCGGGAGACGTGGTGATGGTCAATTCCACGCCGGCCGGCGGCCACATCAGTCATCACAAAGAAGGGTCACTGGGGAAGTTCACCAAAAATATTATCGATATCCCGCTGACCGCGGATGGGTATCATATGGATGTGAACAAGACGATGTATTTGATCGAAAAGGCGAAACCCAAAATGATTGTGCTGGGCAAGAGCCTTTTTTTGTTTCCTGAGCCCGTGGCCGAGCTGGCCGAAGTCTGTCAAAAATACAAATGTCGAATCATGTTTGATGCGGCCCACGTACTGGGTCTGATTGCCGGCAAGCGCTTTCAACGCCCGTTAAAAGAAGGGGCTTTTTTGCTGACGGCCAGCACCCATAAAACCTATTTCGGCAGCCAACGAGGCATTATCCTGAGCAATATGGAAGAAGAATACTGGCGCAAGATCGACCGGGGCGCTTTTCCCGGTTCTTCCAGCAACCACCATCTAGACACCCTGGCTCAGATGGCCATTTGCACCTATGAAATGATGGAATTCGGTGAGAAGTATGCCGAGGACACCATAAAAAATGCCAAAGCCCTTGCTGCGGCTTTGGATAAAAATGGTTTTGACGTTCAGGGCAAGGAATTCGGATATACCCAAAGCCATCAGGTTGCAGTGAACGTAAAAAATTTTCAAGGTGGTGAAAAGGTTTCCAAGACGCTGGAACTCAACGACATCATCCTGAACATGAACATGCTGCCCCATGAGCCGCTCCGCAACCATGATCGTCCGGAGGGGATCCGAATCGGAGTGCAGGAAATGACCCGTTTCGGGATGAAAGAACAGGAAATGGATACCATTGCCGGGCTTATCAAAGAATGTATTATTGATCATAAATCGGTGAAAGAAGAGGTAA
>CAVRQG010000012.1:0-82999 GCA_963723215.1 uncultured delta proteobacterium | reverse complement strand
TGGACAACGACGGGAATATATTGCTTCACTTTGAAAAAGACGCTTGCGGCATATTGTATGCTTCCCAGTTCTCGGCCGGTGAAGAAAACAATTTGAGGATTCGAGTCTACGGCACCAAGGGTGCCCTGGAATGGCATCAGGAAGAGCCGAACCATCTGTGGTTCAGAACCAATGAAGGCCCGGCGCAGCTTTATCGCAGAGGAAACGGCTATTTGTGCGAAGCCGCCCAGCGGGCAACCCGCCTACCACCGGGACACCCGGAAGCCTTCATCGAAGCATTTGCCAATATCTATGCCAACGCAACCGATGCGATTCGTGCCAAAATCCTTGGACAAGAGCCCGACGAACTGGTATTGGATTTCCCTACGGTGATTGATGGTGCCAGAGGTCTGGCATTTATTGAGTCCGCGGTCGAAAGCAGCCGCAGTGATCAAAAATGGTACCCCATGAAAAGTTTTCAGTAAACTCAACGTTAAGGAGGGATAACTATGGCAAGACCAGTGACCTTGTTTACCGGCCAATGGGCGGATTTACCTCTGACCGAAATTGCGAAAAAAGCCAGCAACTGGGGCTATGATGGTTTGGAGCTGGCCTGCTGGGGCGATCATTTTGACCCGGCTCAGGGCGCGACGGACCCGGCTTACTGTGACCAACAAAAGAATATTCTCAAGGAGCACAATTTAAGCGTTTATTCAATCTCCCACCACCTGGCAGGCCAGCTGGTCTGTGATCCAAACAATGATGCCGATCAGACGGATTTGCGCCCAAGGACTGTGCCGGTGACCCTGAGAAAAAAAGAGCCTGGGCCGTGGAATCCATGAAACAGGCAGCGATTGCCGCTAAGAACATGGGCCTAAAAGTGGTCAACGGGTTTACCGGATCTTCCATCTGGCACCTGATCTATTCATTCCCGCCGGTCAGCGAGGAACAGATCGAAGAGGGGTTTAAGTATTTTGCCGATATGTGGCATCCCATCCTGGATGTTTTTGATGAAAATGGGGTCAAATTTGCATTGGAAGTCCATCCCACGGAAATTGCCTTTGATATCGTTTCCGCCGAACGAACCCTGGAGGCCATCGGTCACCGTGAAGCATTTGGGTTCAATTTTGATCCGAGCCACCTGCAATGGCAGGGCGTCAACCCGGCTAAATTCATCAGAACTTTTCCGGACAGAATCTATCATGTCCACATGAAAGATGCAGTCGTGACGCTTGATGGGACCTCGGGCATCCTCAGCAGCTATCTAAATTTCGGCCAACCGGGACGTGGCTGGGATTTTCGATCCCTCGGCAGAGGGCAGGTCGATTTTGAAGAAATCATCCGGGCCCTGAACGAAATTACATATGACGGTCCACTGTCGGTTGAATGGGAAGATGCTGCCATGGATCGTGAAGCTGGGGCCTCAGAATCGGCAGCCTTCGTCAAAGACGTAGACTTTACGCCTTCCGGCCGTTTGTTTGACGAAGCATTTTCAACTGACTAGAACCGGTCAGAAACAAAGTCCTTATTATAATTCATGATATTAGGTTGATTGCAAAAATCCAGCTAAGGTTATAGCCGAAAATTGGTGAAAAGAGTACAATTCCGTCAGACCGCACAGCATTCTTGGCTATCAGTCACCGACACCGGAGTTTGCTCAACCTTTGATTTTATCTAATGTTAGGCAATTTGTGAGAAACTTATGATACGTCACACTGTAGCATTTAAACTCAAGCACCCTGCGGGATCTCAACCAGAATTGTATTTTCTCCGATCAGCCCAGAAACTTTGGGAAATTCCTACAGTTAAGAACTTTGAATGTCTTCGTCAGATTAGTGAGAAAAATAGTTACGACTTTGGTTTGTCGATGGAGTTTGAATCCTCTGATGATTACGAAATCTATAATAGGCATCCGCTTCACGTTGAATTCGTTCAGACCCGCTGGATTCCTGAAGTGACAGATTTCATGGAGATTGATTACGAGCCTTACGATGATAGCTAAAGAGAAAACCGCTTGGCGCCGAGCGGCCAACCTACTGCAGCGACACACCAGCCTAACATGCGGATGAACGCCAACCCCATGCTTGCCCTGCGCATGACGGTTCCCGATAGCACGGGATTGGATACATCCAATCCCGTCAGATCAAACTGATGGTTTTGCTAACCTAAAAAATGAAAGTTGTGTGATCCTGTGTTCGACCCCGGGAGGGTATGGATTTAGATTCATTGTCCCTTAATTCCCCTGTCATTGATTTGTTGAATTTACATGCCGGTTTGAGATTTGAACAGATCAACCGAATTGATCGGAACATCCAGCAGTTCCGCAATTTTTAGTTTGGCCCGCATGCCCTTGGGGCTGCCGGCGACAGAAGTAATGATGCCGATGTCCAGATCCTCTCTGAGTGGGCGCATAGCTTCTTCATTGACCAAGTCAGCAATTCCAACTCCCAGTTTTTCGGCCACATATTGTTTTGCTGCGTCAATTTTCATTTTCTTGATCAGCTGCATCCAGGCCACCAGATCTCCGGCGGTTCGGATGCCGCCCATGCCGCAGGCAAAAATATGGGCAATGTGCATCCCAAAGGGATCCCCGACGCCAACCTACAGATCCATCCGCCTTACCGATCTGCACAAGGGATTTAGAAGCCCGGGTGACACTGTCAATCGGAGGGGCCTCCATCATGGGAACGCCGCCGACACCCATGCCGACATTTACGTGCAGCGGGATATTGACTGCCGTAACCGCTTCTTTTACGAAAGTGGCGGCCCGGGCGATATTCCAGGCCACGGATTGGGTTGTGCTGGTGCCGATGGCCACACCATATATACTGGCCCCGGCGGACTCCGCCAATTTTGCCTGATCGTGGGGATACAGACCGGCCAGCCGTCGACCGTCAAACTCAACTTCGCCGTGCATTCCTAAAACAAATTCCCCCGATCCCCCCATGATGACCGGCATATTCGGAGCCGCCTTTTTCAGGTCGCGGACGGCCTGCAGAGCAGCCAGGAAATCCGCATCGCCGGCGGAACCACCGGTATCGAAATTGAGCCCTTCGCAGCCGATGGTATTTAATTTTTTCCCGACAAAAACCAGGTCTTCGCGAAGTTGTTCGGCGGCGGCTTCCTGTACCTCCCGGGCTTCTTTGATCTTACCCCGGGGTAGCAGCTCGGCAGGATTTTCGTGGGGGCCATCGGGTTGAAAGTACAATCCCATATTGGGCTGGGCGCCGTATAAAAATGGGGCAGTGGTCATCATTGAAGCCGTATAATACTCATTCATCTCAAAATTGATGATGGGTTTGACCGGCTTAAAGCTGTAATCACTGTGTCCCATGGAGGTTGTGTCCGCGGCCAGGGCCCGTTCATAAGTCAAAATTGCCTGCAGTCGGCTCATGGGAACGCCGACACCGCCACCGTCCTGGCCGGAATAAAAGCTCATCGAGCAGCCGTCATCGGTGACAATCACCTCCTGCCCGGGATTTACGCTGACTGCCCGACACGGTTCGGCTATGATTTCATAGAGCTGCTCCATTTCTACCGGGGTGAGCGGGGGGATTTCAGCACGCTGGGCGGCATCCTGGGTGGCGGCCTGAATATCTTCTTTAATTTCCCCGGCGGACATGGAAACCAACTCACCGTCACCCATGCGGGTGAATATTTTTTTTTGCATGAACTATTTCTCCATTTTCTGTTCTTTTTGATCTCCTAACCCAGACGAGCCGGAAATAGAATTCAATATTCAATCGATATTCAGATTTAAGCCCCAATTCTCCTTCCGTTTCCGCTATTATTGAACGCATCTCTGCCAGTACTTTTCCCGGCAACGGTTCCGGCTGATGGTTTTGCAATATATCGCGGGTTTTTTCCAGAGCCCGCTGATAGCTGTCGGTTGCGCCTGTCGCCCGCCACATTTCCATACCGCTGCGATCGATAAGCTCCGGCTGGGAATGGGTCCGCATATGTTTAAGGGTGTGTTCCTGGGCCAGGAAGTCTTTTGAAGGTCCCACCGATTTGATGACATCAACGGCCAAAGACTCATCGTCGACGGTAAAACCTTTGACCGTCTGCTTGATCATCCTGGCAAATTCATTGTCCAATACCAACTGGGCAAAGTCGAAAGTGATTCCGCTCTCAAGCATTCCCGGACCGTAAATCAGATTGGCACCTGCCAATGCAGCAATAAGTCCGGTGAGCGTCTTTTCATGGCCCAGTTGGGAGTCGGATATTTTGGAATCACTCTACCCGCCGGCGACATAACTTGGCAGGGCATAATACCGTGCCAGTCTTGCCACTGCTCCGCTTATGACGGCGCACTCCGGGGTACCGACGGAGGCGGCGGCAATCTTTAAGTCCATGGCGGTGGTCGAGCTGCCGTAAATCACGGGCGCACCCTTGCGCACGAGCTGGTTCAATGTAATTCCCCCGAGAACTTCGGCATTGTGGGTAACGATCGTGCCGGCCAGGGTGACCGGAGATGTCCCACCTGCCATGGCCATGGACAGAATATTGACCACAGACCCGGTGCGAGCCGCCTCCATAATTATTTCACAGCATTCATCTATCAGTGTCAGGGGGCTGACAGGGCAGGTGGTGAACGATAAAATGGGCCGTTCTTTGAGTTTATTGATTCCGCCCACGATGGTACCGGCCATTTCGACCAGTTTTTTTAACAGGAAACCGCTTCCGGGACCCACGCAACAATGCTTGGTTGTGTTGGTCAGCATGGCTTCGGCATTGTGAAGCGGCAGCACTTCCTTGGGTACATCACTGGAGCCTACTGCCTTTTCACAAACATCAATGTCATCCAGATAATCGACTAGCTTGGCGGCATTGGCAAGATCGGCTTTGACCGGGATCCTGCGTTCACCGGTGTATGGGTCGACGACTTCAATTCCTTCGCTGAAATTGGTGAAGTGAACCCGGCCGGCCTCCAGCAATTTATCGTGATTCGGATCACGTCCGGCCAGAAGAATTTTTGATGGCGCCGATCGAACCGCATCCTCCACCATGTAAGGTGGTATTTTAACGATTTTCTTGGTGCGATCAACTTCGGCGCCGAAACCATCGAAGAGATCCAGCGCTTCATCGGTTTCAATGGAAAGCCCCGTTTTTTCAAGTACCTCCAGGGTCGCCAGATGAATGTCATACAGTTCATCATCGGTAAATGAATTCAAACCGAGTCCCTGACTACGTCCCTTGCCCGGGTGGAAATTTCGCATCTTGGATTTACCTCCCTCTACCGTTAACTTGCCTCTCTTATGATCCATTGCTGAAAACTATGATTCCATCTTCTAACAGAGCGGCCATTGAAAATCAACACCACGGTGCGTGCAGTGCCGTAAACGCTTGACACGCTGGTGGGATCAGATTAGTCTTGAACGATTTCATCAATCCACGTCCTTTGGATGTGGATTCTTTAATTTTTGTCTATATCGCCGGGTCGGCATCTATTCAGGAGTGGAATAATGTGTGAGGTTAAACCCGCAATCCAGGTTTTGACCCCTGAGCAAATTGAGAAAATCCATAATTATTCGCTAAAAATTTTATCCACCATCGGCATTCGTGTCGACTCCCGGCGAGCTCTTGACCTCTTTGCCAAAGCTGTGGGCAGTTCGAACGGGGACAGGGTCGTGCGTATCCCGGTCGATCTGGTTGACCGGGCTCTAAAGACAGCACCTTCCATCGTGGACATATATGACCGGCGGGGAAACATTCGGTTTCAGCTGGGTAGCGCCAAAGGGATAAAGACCCGGTTTGGTATCGGCGTCACCAACCTATACTATCAGGACCCGACGACCGATGCGATGACCGCCTTCACCCGCAAGCACATGGAACTTGCGACCCGGTTGGGCAGCCTCCTGGCGAGCTTTGATGTCATCTCAACCATCGGCATCATTCAGGACATTTCCCCGGAACTGGCAGATTTGTACGGCACCCTGGAAATGATCGCCAACACCACCAAACCACTGGTGATTTTGATTTCCGAAAAGTCATGCTTTGACACTTCACTTGAATTACTCGAATATCTGCACGGCGACCTGTCGGCCAAACCCTTCGTTATTCCTTATTTTAATCCGATAACGCCGCTTGTGCTAAATAGTGATACGGCCGATAAAATTTTCAGCACCATCGAGCGCGGTCTGCCCTTTGTTTATAACAACTACGGTATGTCCGGGGCCACTTCACCGATCACTCCGGCAGGCAACCTGGCATTGCTGAATGCGGAGCTTCTGGCAGGGCTGGTTTTCAGCCAGATAGCCAAGGCGGGCACGCCGATTATTCTCGGAAGCTTACCGGCTGGTTTTGACATGCGAAGCATGGCCGGCCATTACACTCCCGAAACCCTGCTGCTGAATTTGGCCTGTGCCGAGATGATGGCGTACTATGGTCTGCCGCATTCGGGGACCTCCGGCAGTGGTCCAGGATGGGGCCCTGACCTTTCGGCCGGTGGGACCCTTTGGATGAACCATTTGACCAGCTGCCTGGGTAAGGTCGGACTGGCCCCCTTTGTCGGCGGCAATTTTGATTCATTGGCCTTTTCGCCGGCAATGGTCGTATATTCCGATGAAGTCATTCACCAGGCCCGCTTTTTCAGCCGGGGTTTTGATATTGATGGGGCATCAGTCGCCCTAAATGAAATTGAGTCCATCGGTCCGGGCGGCAACTTTTTAGCGGCGGATCAGACGCTGGCTCTGTGCCGTCAATCAAACTTCAGCAGTTCAATCTGGCCCAATTTATCGCTGGATGAATGGCAGACAAAAGGTTATCCGCAGGCAGATAACGTTTTGCGTACCCATACGCAAAGTCTATTGGATGATTTGCCCGTACCGGAGGATCACACCGACCTCATCGCCAGGGGTGATCACTTTATTCGTAAAAAGATAATTTGATATCACTCTTGACAGCAGGACAGGTCAGCGGGTACTTAGGCACTTAGGAATTGAATATTTTCAATATTCAATCGATAATTTCGGATTACAATTCGCGGGGGGTGGATCGATAGGAGATCGCGTGGACTCTAAATCCACGTAGCTCGGTGCGACACCGTGACCTCCCGCCAAATTTATTTTCCCAACGGGATCAGCTGGCAGGACAGGATATTACCACACCATAGGTGAGCAAAAAAGCTCAATCAGGTGTTAGTGGTTATTCGTTTTTAGAGTAAAGATGGTTCCTTCATTGTATAATTCAATTTTAAATGAAATATAAGAATGGATTTTATTCCTCTGAAACGATGAACCAGTAACTAATAACGAATACTTCCAACTGATTTCCATAGGTCCTGTCTATGAACTGATTCATATAAGCCGTTTGAGTTATTCAATCCGGAATTTTGAACGCTGAACCGACTTTACCCATCCTTTAACATGGAGGCAAATTTGAAAACTTCCTGGAGCGAAATCCAGCTGACACGGTTGAAGGAACTGGCCGCCGATGAAGCCGATCTGCACCCGGAATTTGACGGCACCCCGGCGCGTGACGAGGCTTTTCAACAGTTAGAAAAAAGGCTGGTTAAAATTCAGCGGCAAAAACTGCAAGAGCTGCGCGATGTTCACCGCAGACCTGGGCTTTGCCGGCTCGAAAGCAGATTGACAGAGACTCTGGTTCAAAATGGTTTTGTGCAGGTCACGACACCGACCATTTTGTCCAAGGGTCTTTTGGCCAAAATGTCCATTGACGATTCCCACCCGCTGACGTCGCAAATTTTCTGGCTGGACAAGGATAAATGCCTGCGACCGATGTTGGCACCGCATTTGTACTTTGTGTTGCAGGACCTGTTGCGGATCTGGGAGAAACCTGTGCGCATATTTGAGATTGGTTCTTGTTTCCGGAAAGAGTCCCAGGGCGCCCGGCATTCGAATGAATTTACCATGCTCAATCTGGTGGAGATGGGCCTTGCCGAAGAGATCCGGCAAAAAAGACTTGAAGAACTGGCAGCCTTGGTGACCCGGGCGGCCGGTGTGGATGACTATATTATCGAGTCGGAAAGTTCCGCCGTTTATGGTGAAACCATTGACATTCTGGACGGTCGCAACCGACTGGAACTAGGCTCGGCCGCCATGGGACCCCACGAACTCGATCGTGCCTGGAATATTACGGATGCCTGGGTGGGCATCGGTTTCGGCCTCGAGCGACTGCTCATGGTTGCGGAAAAGAGTCAAAGCCTGAAGAAAATGGGGCGGAGTCTGACCTATCTTGACGGTATTCGGCTGAATATTTAATATTATGGCAGAGAAGAAACCAACTAAAGCGCCCGTGAAGCGATACTATCGCAAACGGGTTGAACTTTTTCGACTCATTGAAAAAATAAAACTCTGGCCTTCGCGCAAAGGGCTGTTGCACGGGATTAAGACGATTGACCGTATCGGTGATCAGGCCCGGATCACAACCCACTGCAACAAAACCTTTATGATTAGAAACTCCAGAAACTGCCGGGCGGCACGCTGGCTCAGAAACAAATGGTTCAAGGGCGCGTGTGGGGCCTGTCGTGTTCCCGATTGGAAGGTGGAAAAGTACGCGTCGACTTATTTTAAACGCCATTATGGCTCTGCCCTGTTAAAGGAAGACGATCATAAGTAAAAGTTTAGCCACGACGACACGAAGGCACCCAAAAATGTAACCCCAATTGAGTTAAAACCTAATGCAGATTAAATGGAGGTAATGATGCCGTACGACCCTGAAATGGATAAGGTGCTTAAAAAATGGAAATGTGAAGAAACCGGACTGGTTGTTACCATTAATCAATACGGCGACGGTGAACCCAAAGTACAAATCGGGCCGCGCATACTCCTGAAAAAGGACGGGACGGAAAGGGCTCCCGTAAAAGCCGGCCGTCTAACCATTGAGGATGTGATGTGGTTATATGATATGATCGATGAGATTAAGGATGAGCTGACAAATAAAGCGAAACCCCTATAGGTCTAATTTGCCATCAATCAACGATATCCGCAGTTCGGATAATGTTACAAAACAAAAATAGGACCAAAGGCGGAAGAAACAGATCCCCAACGTGCAAATTAACGACGCCATCATAAATCCGGTAAAACCTAAAAATGCGCCTGATCTCGGTCCGGTTGCCATCATGGCGGCAACCCGAACGGATCTTTTTGCGCTTTGTGAGCTTTTCAATTTTGATAAAAATGAGTTCTACCGGGCGATGATCAGCCGGCTGTATTTCGACAGGATGCACCCCGACGGGCTGTCCGTCACCGGCCCGTTTGTCGGCGCTCCTTATGCGGTTATGCTGCTGGAAACACTGATTGCCTGGGGCGTCCGTAAGATCATCTTTATAGGCTGGTGCGGGGCGGTTGCCAAAAAAGTTAAGATTGGCGATATTGTCCTGCCGACCTCTGCGGTGATTGATGAAGGCACTTCCGTCCACTATGGGCAGATGGATAATGGGGTTGCAAGCGCTTCTCCGTCCCTGGTATCCATGATGCAGCAGATTTTGAATAAGAATCAAATCGATTTCCACGCCGGAACGATCTGGACGACGGATGCCGTATACCGTGAGACCCGACCACGGGTTGAAGCCCATCAGAAAGACGGGGTTCTGGCTGTGGAAATGGAGCTCTCGGCGCTGTGCGCGGTGGCTCAATTTCGAGGGGTGTCGCTTGCAGGAATTCTAGTGGTTTCCGATGAATTGTCTTCCTTGGACTGGCGTCCGGGATTCAAAAATGAACGATTCATCCAGGGGCGCCGAACTGCGCACAGGGTGGTAGCGGAACTATGTGGTTCATATAAAAGTGGACAAAGTCTCTATCGTCGTCGATAGAGACTTGCATCAAAACATCCACTGGCTTTTAGCGTCAACCTTTGTTTGGGTTGCAGAACAGAGAAACTTATTTATGCCGGATCTCGATCCTCAAATAATTGCAAAAGTAGAAGATCTCAGGAAAAGACTGCACCATCACAATTATCGGTATCACGTGCTGGATGATCCGGAAATCTCGGATGCCGGGTACGACCGCATGATGCAGGAACTTATCCGACTGGAAGAAACCCATCCCCAACTGACCCGGCCGGATTCACCCAGTGTCCGGGTAGGCGCCCCTCCGCTGACCCGGTTTGACACCATCTCCCACTCTATTCCCATGTTGAGCCTGGACAATGGTTTTAATGATAGTGAAATTCTCGATTTCGACAAGCGGGTGAAAAAAAATCTCAACACAGAGGATGATATTACCTATACCGCGGAACCCAAAATGGACGGCGTCGCCGTTGAAGTTGTCTACCGAGACGGAAAACTAGCTGCAGCCTCTACCCGAGGCGATGGCACGATGGGGGAATTGATCACTGACAATGTCAAAACCATCAGAGCCGTTCCGCTGTTGATTCAACCAGCCGGCTTTGTGGGGGAGCCATCGCTTCTTGAGGTCAGGGGAGAGGTATTTATCGGGATTGAGGCCTTTAATAAATATAACCAGGAACGATTGGATCAGGGGTTACCGCCTTTTGCCAATCCCAGAAATGCCGCTGCCGGCTCTTTGCGTCAGCTGGACTCAAAGATTACCTCAGGCCGTCCCCTCGACATCTTTTTTTATGGCGTCGGGATTGTTGCCGGTGTGGAGTTGGAGTCCCACTGGGATTTGCTGCAATCATTGAAAAATTGGGGATTTAAAATCAATCCGCTGATCAGGCCCAGGATTAAGATAAAAGAGGTTCTGGAGTTTTACCATGCGTTGATGGAAATGCGTCATCAACTCTCTTACGATATTGACGGTATGGTGATAAAAGTGGATAGTCTCTCTTTACAGCAACGATTAGGGGCTACCACCAGAAGTCCGCGATGGGCGATTGCCTATAAATTCGAAGCTCTCCAGGAAACGACCGTGCTTGAAAATATTGAGATTCAAGTGGGCCGTACCGGTGTTTTGACCCCCGTCGCCCATCTGACCCCCGTTAAGGTCGGCGGTGCCACGGTCAGCCGCGCCACGCTGCATAATGAAGATGAAATTGAGAAAAAAGATGTCCGCATCGGGGATACGGTTTTGATTCAAAGAGCCGGGGATGTTATTCCCGAAGTGGTTAAAGTTATTATCACCAAACGCAGCGGGGCGGAAAAAAAATTTATTATGCCCGATGTCTGCCCTGTCTGCCGATCGGCGGTTGTTCGCATCGAGGGAGAATCGGCGACTACGCTGCATTAATTATAGCTGTTCAGCCCAGGTGAAGGAGCGCATCCGGCATTTTGCCTCTAAAGGGGCTTTTGATTTCGATGGATTGGGAGATAAACTGGTCGATCAGCTCGTCGAAAAAAAACTGCTGACCTCCTATGCGGATCTTTTCAAGCTGGATGTGGAAACCCTGGCCGGTCTGGAGCGGATGGGTGCCAAGTCGGCTGAAAATTTGATCGAGGCGATTGAGAACGGCAAACGGATCAGCTTCGCACGATTTATTTATGCCCTGGGTATTCGACATGTTGGAGAGCATGTGGCGGTGTTGCTGGCCGCTAATTTTGAAAGCCTTGAAGCCTTGGCAAGCTGTTCAATTGAGGATCTTGTTGCGGTGGATGGAATCGGACCGGTGGTGGCGAAGAGCATCGCAAGCTTTTTCAGCCGGGAGGAGAATTTGATCGTTGTCCATCGTATCCTCGACAGTGGTGTGCAGATTGAATTTGAGGTAAAAAAAACGATCGGCCTCCTGGACGGCAAGGTGTTTGTCCTGACCGGCACCCTGGAAAGCATGACCCGGCAGCAGGCCAAGGAAATGATTACAGCTGCCGGCGGAAAGGTAAGTGGATCGGTTAGTCGCAATACGGATTTTGTGGTGGCCGGTGAGTCGGCGGGATCCAAACTTGCCAAAGCGCGTGAGCTGGGGATTCAGATTATTGATGAGGTTGCTCTGAGGGAAATGCTAAACCCGAGAGAATAGGGCAATTTTAAGTTGGAATTGGGAATGCGGCCTCCGGCCCGTAGGGCCATAGGGGCCTACGTCCCGGAGGGAATTCGGAATGATCGGGCACAGCGCGAATGGTATAGGAAACAAGGCAAAGGGCAGATGACAGATGTTGGAGAACAGAGGGCAAAGGGCGCAGGGGCATAGGGCTATGGACCAAAGAACATCGAACGTCCAACGTTGGAACGTTCGATGTTCATCTTTATTTTATGCTCTATGGGAGACGTTATATCATAATTTCGTTTAAAGCACCGGGGAGTAACCATGGAAAAAAAAGTCAGAGTCCATGCGATTATCAGCGGCCGGGTGCAGGGCGTGTTTTTTAGAGTGGAAACGAAACGCGCTGCTGATGGGTTTGGCGTGTTCGGATGGGTGAAAAACTTAAGAAATGGTAAAGTTGAAGCCTTATTTGAAGGCGACTGAGAGCGGGTAGACGCTGTGCTCGAGTGGTGTAAAGAGGGTCCGGCCCATGCACAGGTGTCCGATGTGAAATTAGACTGGCAGGATTATGGGGGGAATTTACTGCATTTGAGGTTACGTATTAGTTGGCTTGCCGTATTTGATATTTTGGGCATTAAAAAGGAAGTGCTATGGCTGAGAAGATAGGGTGATTTGCTTGCAGGGAACAACACTGGGTGCGGGACGGCTTATCGGAATCCTTAAACCGTCCCGCAGTCATCTGCTTAGACGGCGTCTTTAAGTTTTTTACCGGGGCTGAATTTTACAGCGTTGCTGGCTTTGATTTTGATGGGTTCACCGGTTTGAGGATTACGGCCTTTGCGAGCCTTACGACGTACCTTCGAGAATGTTCCAAAACCAACCAGTGTGACCTTGCCTTCTTTCTTTTTGAGTGCTTTGGTCACGTTGTCCATAAAGGAGTTCAACGCGGCCGCCGCCGCAACCTTGGAAATCTTAGCATCCTATTGCTGCCTGTTCTACAAGTTCTGCTTTTGTCATAGCGCTCCTCCTGCCATTTTGATGGTTGTTTTTTACTGGACCAGGCCCGATTGCCTATTTTTCTGTGTCCATATAAGAAGGTAAATTTCATGTCAACAGAAATCAGCCTTTTGAGGCAATTTTAGATTTTGAAATTCAAATAAAATATTTTGCTTTGGTTCAGAATAATGCGTCGATGAATTGCTCGGCATCAAACGGCCTGAGGTCCTCTACCTTCTCACCGATTCCGATATACTGCAGTGGAATGTGAAGTTCGCTGCAAATAGCGATGACAATGCCGCCCTTGGCGGTGCCGTCAAGTTTGGTCAGGGCCATGCCGGTAACCGCCAGGGCTTCATCGAATAGTTTCGCCTGGGACAGGGCGTTTTGACCGGTTGTAGCATCTAAAACCAACAATATCTCATGGGGGGCGCCCGGAACCTGCTTGGCCACCGTCCGTTTGATTTTTTTTAGTTCTTCCATCAAATTTACTTTGGTGTGAAGCCTGCCGGCCGTATCAATGAGGACGATATCGCATCCCCGCGCTTTGGCGGCTGCAACCGCATCGAAGGCCACGGCCGCCGGATCCCCATTTTCCTTATGCTTGACGAATTCCGCGCCGGCTTTTTGGGCCCATATCATGAGTTGCTCAACCGCTGCTGCACGAAAGGTATCGGCCGCGGCGATTAGAACTTTTTCTCCGGAAGCTGTTAGATATGCTGCAATCTTACCGACCGTGGTTGTTTTGCCGACACCATTAACGCCGACTACCAGGATCACATGGGGTGTGTTTTTCTTTTTATCTTGCGCTGGGGGCGGGGTGCTGATGATTGATAAAACTTCCTCTTTTAGCAAGTCTATTACTTCAGCGGCATCCGCAACCTTAGTGTTTTCAATTCGCTCCAAAAGCGCCATGGTCGTTTGAACGCCGATATCCGATGTGATCAGAAGCTCTTCCAAATCTTCTAAAGCTTCTGCATCGAGTTTCTTTTTGCCGACAAAGACTTTTTCAAAACCATCCGATAAATTTCGGCGGGTCTTGGACAGGCGGCTTTTCAAACGCTTAAAATATCCGATATTTTCAGGGGCGGCGTTAGTGTCATCTACCGGCTCATTGGCAATAATCAACACCGGCCGGCTGCTCGGGCTCTGGTATTGGCTCTTCCGATACCGTTGTCCTTTGCGACGCTGTTTCCTGCTCTTCCGCATCCGGGTTCCGTCTCTTCTTCTTCCGGGACCTCTGCAACCTCGTCTTCGACAGATTCCTGATTGCGCTTATTCTTATTTTTTTTGAACCAGCTGAATGCCATCGCGTGAGTTACCTTGGAAAATCAATTTGATGCCGGTCTTTGGAAGTTTACGGAAACAACTTTTGAAATGCCCTTTTGCTCCATGGTGATGCCGAACAGCATATCGGCAAACTCCATGGACCGTTTGTTATGGGTAATCATGATAATCTGGGAGTTTTCGCCAATGACCTGCAACAGAGCATTGAAACGGAACACATTGGATTCATCCAGCGGTGCGTCGATTTCATCCAGCAGACAAAAGGAAGCCGGTTTAATCAGGAATATGGAAAAAATGAAGGCAATGGCCGACAGTGCCTTTTCACCGCCGGAAAGCAGGCTCAAGCGCGTCAGTTTTTTCCCCGGCGGATGGATCATAAATTCAACCCCGGATTCAAGGGGTTTGCTCGGCTCTATCAAGACGAGTTTTGCTTCACCACCGTCAAAGAGACGGGGAAACACCTCGCTTAACTTCTGATTGATTTGGGTGAAGGTCTCCATGAACCGTTGCTGGGTAATCTTGTTGATTTTTCTGATCACCTTGTGCAGATCTTCGACGGCACTGAGAAGATCATCCCGCTGGGTCTCAAGGAATTCAAAACGATCCTTTAGCTCTTCAAACTCTTTGATGGCACCCAGGTTGACATCGATGATTTTTGATATTTTTTCTTTACTACCACCCAAGTCGGATTCCATCTCTTCAGTGGTCATATCGGCCGTGATTTGAGCCGCCGCTTCATTTTCACTTAATTCCGCTTTTAGCACTGCAAATGAGTTCTGATACCGTTCTTCCAGGCGATGGGAGATATTGTCGCGTTTAAGCTGAAGTTGGGATTGTTCAAGCTCCAGCATGCGAAATTTCTCCAGGGTTTTATCCCGTCTGCTTTTTATCTCAGATATCTTGCTGTCGCTGTCCTTGAGCCTGCCGTCAATGTCCTGATAAACCTCTTCGTTGCGGCCGATGGCTTCATCGAGGCGATCGATGATCTTATACATTTGCGAAAGCTGCTCTTCGCTCTCGGCGACGGTGGCTTTGGATGCTTCTGCCTTATTTTTTTTCAGGCTAATTTCCTTGGAAAGCTGTTCAAGCCTGATCCGTCCATCTTCATGGAATTCTTTCATCCGTTTTAAACTGCTGTTGCTGTTTTCCAACCGGGCATCCAAGGCAGTC
This sequence comes from uncultured delta proteobacterium, assembly GCA_963723215.1. GTDB lineage: Bacteria > Desulfobacterota > Desulfobacteria > Desulfobacterales > JAFDCJ01 > JAFDCJ01. The sequence continues at coordinate 67,729 of CAVRQG010000012.1, read as the reverse complement.
AGTTTCATTTTAAGGTCAACCACCGTTTGATTGAATTCTTCCATCTTCACCGAAACAGCACTGATATTTTGCGATATTTGCGCAACCTCGTCCTGGGCGGATTTGATCTCATCGGTGACCCCGGCCAGGGCGGCATTGTATTTGGTCATCTCCTCGTCAATATCGCTGGCTTCTCCCAGCAATTGTTCCTGTTCCAGCTGGACGATTTCCAGGTGGCGATTCAAATTTTTAAGGTCTTCACCGGCCCGATAAAGTTCCTTTTCCGCTTCGATTTCATCTTCGGCGACCCGGGTTTTCTGTTCGATCTGTTTTTGCATGGTGATTTCTAAGTTGCGCACCACAGATTCCATGTCATGTTGATCGCGTTGTGCTTTTTCTATATTTTGGCTTAGTACTGTTTCCTGACGTTTGAGCTCTTTGATCTCATGTTTTTTGGCCAGAATTCCGCTTAATTTATCCTTGCTGCCGCCGATGAGGATGCCTTGATGAGATACGACTTCACCATTCTTTGTTACAATTTGCTGCAACGTGCCGTTTTTATTGAAAAGCTCCAGTGCTTCCGCAATGGTGTCGACTAAAACGACATCTCCTAAAAGGACCTGGGCTATGTTTTCATAGCCCGGTTTCACATTGATGTGATTCAACAACAGCCGGGAAGGATCCGGTGCCTGGCTTTCATTTCCTCGAATCGGTTTTGCGGCTGAAATCGGTATAAAACCGCTGCGTCCTGCATTGTGTGTCTGCAGATAATCAATGGCTTGCAGGCCTGCTTCCTGGTCTTTGACCACAATATATTGCAGTGATTCTCCCAGCACGGCTTCTATCGCCGTTTCATAGACAGGCTCCGCATCGATAATGTCTGCCGCCAGTTTCAACGCACCGATTGTCAGCTCCTGGCTGATACCTGTTTCCGCCGGGTTTATATCAACTGCATCGGAACTCTGGGCTTTCATAATCGCCTTGACACCATCGCGGTACCATTCGAAGTTGTCTTCCATTTTCTTCAAGGCGTTGTATTTGGATTTGGTGGTATTGCGCTCAAGTTCAAGCGTTTGTACCTGCTTAACCTGTTTGGCCAGGGCGGCGGCATTTTCATCCAACCGGCTGCGGGTGTCCGCGATCTGGCTGTTCAATGCTTCAATTTCCTGCCTTATGGCGTCCAGTTGACTGTTGGCCTGGGATTCTTTTAATTGTGCCGATTTAATCTGTTTTTTAGCCAGCGCCTCTTCTTCATCCGTGCGTTTGAGTCGTCTTTGCAGGCTTTCCTTGTTATTGGCCGCGTTCTGATAAATATTTTTATACTGGGCCTCCCGGGTCATCAAATTCATTAGCTGAGATTTACCGCTTTCGAGATCCCGGTTGAGTTTTGACAAGTCATCCCTGGTTTGCTGGCTGCTCTGCCGATGCTGATTGAGACGCTCCCTTTCATTTGCCATCTCTGCTTGGAGATGGACATTTTCCTGTTGAACCTGGGCAATTTCAGCAATCAGATCGTCGTTTTTATGAACCAGGTCTTCCCGGACAATGCCAAATTCGGTTGTTTCCTCGGAAAGTCTCTTAATCTCACTGCGCAGGTGTGCCAGATCATTTTCCGTACGATCAATCTTACGCTGGGTCTCATATTTTTCGGATTTTTGCTCTGCGATTTCCTGGTTTTTTTCCCAGCGCCTGAGTTTTATGTCCTCAATGGCGGCATCCAGCCTTTTTAGTTCGGATGAATGCCCGATGTCGGCATCTTTTAGCTCTTCTAAAAGCGAATCGGCCTCTTCAATCTGGCGGGTAAAATCATCAAAATAATGAATTCCCAGCTGGACATCCAAAATTTTGATGCGACTTTGTAACTTGTTATACAGTTCCGCCTTTCTGGCCTGGCGCTTCAGACTTTCCATCTGCCGTTTAATTTCTAATAGGATATCGTTGACCCTTAAAAGATTCCGTTTGGTAATTTCCACCTTGCGCAGCGCTTCAACCTTGCGGTTTTTATAACGGGTGGTTCCAGCAGCCTCTTCTATGAAAAAGCGGCGCTCCTCAGGGTCTGCGTCGGTAATCGCCCCGATATTTCCCTGCTGGATGACGGCATAGGATTTGGACCCCAATCCGCTGCCTAAAAAAACGTTGTGAATGTCTTTTAGCCGACAGGGTTGGCGGTTCAAGAAATAGGCGGTTTCTCCGGATCGATACAGGCGTCGGGTTAGGTTAATTTCCGTAAAATCCTTTAATTCCTCTGGCGCGCTTCCATTGTCATTGGCAAGGGTCAGCGAAACTTCAGCCATGTTCAGGGCTGCCTTGCCGTTGGTGCCTGAAAAAATGATATCTTCTTTGGACTTGCCGCGCAGTTGTTTCAGGCTCTGTTCCCCCATGACCCACCGGATGGCATCGACCACATTGCTTTTGCCACAACCATTCGGTCCAACCACGGCTGAGATACCCGGAGGAAATTGGATGGTCGATTTCTCGAAAAATGATTTAAAACCGGTTATTTCCAGTTTTTTGAGTTTCATCTAATAAACCGCTCCTTATCTGCAATATTTGCAGGACTCAGTTGGATTCACCTGATCACTGAAAAGTGGATGAATGCCGCTCGGAATTGGTATTTGCGTCGTCTCCCGCAAACATTCGGACATGACATGCCTGACGAATAGAATCGTCCCGGCGCAGATATTAATTTGAAATCATAGCAGGATGCAGTTTTCTTGTAAAGGAGAAAACACAATAAGAGGTATAATTTTTATGTTATAGATACAAGATGTGGGGTATCGGGGCAGAGGATGGGGCATAGAGCATAGGGTTGATGCGCATTATCCATTTGCTCTTTGCCCTCTGCATTTAAAGTATCTGACTCAAAAAAAGTTTGGTACGGTCATGGGTGGGATTGGAGAAAAAATGCTCAGGAGTACCGACTTCCACAATGGCGCCTTCATCCATAAAAATCACCCGGTCGGCCACCTCCCGGGCAAACCCCATTTCATGGGTCACGACCACCATGGTCATGCCTTCTTTGGCCAGGGTTTTCATGACATCCAATACTTCCCCGATCATTTCCGGATCCAGTGCCGATGTCGGTTCGTCGAACAGCATGACTTTGGGATCCATGGCCAATGCTCTGGCTATGGCCACACGCTGTTGCTGACCCCCGGATAAATTGTCGGGATAGGCACCGGACTTGTCATGAATTCCTACTTTTTTTAAAAGAAAATCGGCTTTTTCCCTGGCATCTTCCTTTGAGCGCTTACGAACCACCTTTTGTGCCAGGGTGATATTGTTAAAAACTGTTTTATGGGGGAAAAGGTTGAACGACTGGAACACCATTCCAACCTCGGCGCGCAGCTTGTTGATGTTTGTTTTAGGGTCGAGTACGTCAATGCCGTCGATATAGATGTGTCCCGTATCCGCTTTTTCCAAACGGTTGAGACATCTTAAAAACGTACTTTTGCCGGACCCGGAAGGCCCGCAAACCACCACCACCTCACCGGGGTCTATTTTGGTGGAGACCTCAACCAGGGCTTTGACCTCATGGGGGATATGAAAGGTTTTACTTATTTTGCGAACATCAATCACTGGATTGCCATCCTTTTCTCAAGTCTTTGAACAGCCATGGAGAGTGTGAAGGTTAAGACCAGATATAGTATTGCTGCCAGAAAATAAACTTCAAAGGGTTGCAGCGAGGCGCTGACAACTTCCCGGGCCGCTTTGGTCAACTCGCGGATTGCAATGATTCCCAGCAGGGAGGAGTCTTTGATCAGACTAATAAATTGACCTGCCAGAGGCGGTAAAATTCTTCGCAAGGCCTGGGGTAGAATGATATGCAGCATCGATTGGGAGTAGCTCATGCCCAATGAACGGGCGGCTTCGGTCTGCCCGCGGTGAATGGATTGTATGCCGCCCCTCACAATTTCGGTGACGTAGGCGCCCGCAAAGCAGGCTAACGATGCCACACCGTACCAGAAGGCCGGAAGCCTTCCCAATCCGTTGGCGGCGAGCAAGTCGTTGATTACCGTCCCCAATACGAAATACCAGATAAGGATTTGAACCATCAAGGGAGATCCCCGTATGATCTCAACATAGACGATAGAAGTCCATCTCAGGGCTGGATTTGATGATATGCGGGCAATCCCGCCGATAACACCGATGATTATCCCGGCAATCGTCGCGATAATACTGACTTTCAGCGTAATCCAAAGGCCGATGACCATCAGGCCGGGTTTCCAGTGGGTGTAACTTGCCAGTGTTTCGCCGGCGTAAACATAATACCCCTTGTCAACAGTTTTACTTTTCGCCGGAACTGTATAGGTTTCGACACCTTCGTTCCCCTTCACCGTGATGGCGGCTTCTTTGCCGCTTTTGGTTATCGATTCCACGTTACCGTCGATGTCGGAAATGATTTCAATGGTATCTTTGTAGGCAAAATAAATCGGAACGCGATTCCAGCGCCAGGTGTAGGCGATTTTCTGGGTTGCATAATAAAACCCGCCGGCCACCAGCAAAACAAGAAGCCAGAAGGCGGCTACCCAGAGCTTGTAAGAAGCAGGCTTTGCTAACCGACTCTGATCATTTGATTTTTTCATGACATTTTTTTTCAAAGCTAAGGGTCCGTTAAAAATCGAATGGAATCGTGGAATGGTTTTCGGTGTTAAAAAAGACGGCCGGCCCGATCCTTTTTAGACATGCGAGCCGGCCTGTTTATGTTGAAAAGCGGGTCTGATCTATTCTGATGGATTACTCAAGTTCCGCTTTCCATTCTGTACCGGTGATCCATTTTTTGTACATTCTATCATAAAAGCCATCGCCTTTGGACTGTCTCAGGAAATTGTTGAGGTAGTTGAGAAAATCCGGATCACCCCTGTTAATGGCCCAGGCCAGCGGTTCATAGGTAAAGGGGTCACTCAGGAAAATGGTCTTGCCCTTGCCCTGGCTGCCATACAGAAATCCGCAGAAGGGCAGATCATAAACGAGGGCATCCGCTTTGCCGTTGATGACTTCCAGGCCGGCCTCGGCTTCTGATTCAAATCCCTTGTAGGTGGCCTTGGGGATATATTTTTTAATGGCCTGTTCGCCGGTGGTGCCCATGCGGGACGTGACGATATATTTGGGGTTATTGAGATCCTTGTAGGATAGGACCTGTTTTTGGAGCTTCTTGTTTAAAAGTATGGTCTGGCCCACGACGATATAAGGATCGGCAAAGTTCACTTTCAGATTTCTTTCCTGGGTGATGGTCATGCCGCCCATAATGATATCGAGTTTACCGGTCATAAGTGCCGGAATGATGCCGTCCCAGGCCGTGTTGACCGGCACGAATTTAACGCCCATGGATTTTGCCAGCCGACGGCCGAAATCCATATCAAACCCGATAAATTCCCCTTTTTTATTGGTCATTTCAAAGGGGACGTATCCGGATTCAAAACCGACGCGGAGCTCACCTCTTTTCAGAATTTGTTCGATGGTGGATTTTTTTGCCAGGTCGATATCTGCACAAATCGCGGCCGACGCAAAAAGAAATCCAATTACCGTCAGTGTAATGAGTCCTAATCCCAATCCTTTTTTCATGCATTACCTCCTTATTATTTTAAAGATGATCCAAAGGTTGTGACGGCCGGTGGCCAGTCACTCAAACTACAGACAAACGCCGATTTAGTGCCTTTCTTGTATACCATAATGGGATTAATGTAAAGGGGTTCTTTCAGACCTAAGCCGTTTGTGCCGGGTATCCACCCCGCAGGATGAATGTCTGGCTTTTAATCTGATTGATCTTGACAATATGATCAATGGGCAGGTATTAAGAAAACCGAATAAATAGTAATGATTGGATATTTGCACAAGTCGCAGTACGCCATCATTTTTTCATGGTTTTTGGGTTTACGTATTCAAACTTCAAATAAAAACGGAGGATGAGATGCCCGGGAAAGAAATCATCGGTTTGGAAGAAATTTTCAACCACCCCAAGGTTAAAAATGCCATTGACGATATCAACGCCGAGATGCTCGAAAGAAGAGCCTACTCACCCCTGCAATGCGAGGTGTTTTCCCAGCCGTATTCGGTCCTGCGGGAAACCGACCAGTATCGATTTGAACTGGACAGGCAGGCTGAAAAACTACTGCCGGATATCATCGGCAATAAGGTACAGCTGATCGAAGGCAAAGACTCGCTGGATGACGACCTGGCCCGGCAATATGGGAAAAAACGCAATATCGGCATCGTCTTCTCCGGCGGACCGGCACCGGGGGGGCATAATGTCATTGCCGGTCTGTTTGACGCCGCCAAGCGAGCCAATCCGGACTCCAAAGTTTACGGATTTCTGGTTGGACCCGATGGCATCATTGAAAATGAAGCCGTTGAACTTAGCGACGATCTGGTTGCCAAGTATCGAAACCTGGGTGGCTTTACCATGATTAAAACCGGCCGAACCAAGATCGACACCAGTGAAAAAATGGCGCTCTCGCGGGAAACCTGCAGACGCCTTGATCTGGACGCACTGGTGGTGGTCGGCGGAGATGATTCCAACACCAATGCCGCCTTTCTGGCCCAGGAAATGTTGGCAGACGGCGTCCAGGTTCTGGGGGTTCCCAAAACCATCGACGGCGATATTCAGGTCAGAGATGTCAATGGAAATGTGCTGTGCGCCATGTCATTCGGGTTTCACTCGGCAGCCCGGGCCTTTGCCAGCGCCATCGGCAACCTGTGCACGGACAGCAGCTCTGATATCAAATACTGGCATATCTGCAAAGTGATGGGCAGGGTGGCCAGCCATCTGGCACTGGAAGTTGCCCTGCAGACCCACGCCAACATGACGCTTATCGGGGAAGATCTTGCCGATTATACGGATAAAGCCAGGCTGGAGAAAGCGCGGGCAAACGAGACGACCGATTATAATGCTTATGGCATCACCCTGCGTCATCTGTCGCGGGTTGTCTGCGAGGCCATCGTCAGAAGAGCCGCGGTGGGAAAAAATTACGGCGTCATTGTCATTCCGGAAGGTGTGCTGGAATTTATCAATGAAATTCAGGTTTTTATCATTAAGCTGAATACCATCATCGCTGAATATAACCGGACCCATGACAAAGACTTTCATTCGACCTTTCTGCCTCTTGATGACAAACTGGAATATTTGCGACGGCTGGCCCAGCGTTCCCGGGAAGATTCCTCATTTACCCTCTGGAATACCCGGGATGATGATCTTTTCAATGATATTCCGTCTTTTTTCCAGGAAGGGCTGTTGACGGAAAGAGACAGCCACGGCAATTTCCAATTTTCTCAAGTGGAAACCGAAAAAGTTCTTCTGGGCCTGGTCCTAGATTATTTAAATATTTTAAAAGAAGAAGGCCGATATAAAATCGGCATTCAAAAAGACTATTTTCGGAAAAGAATGGAACATGCCGGACTTGATCCGGATCGTTATGGAGCAGCGCTTTTTAATAATTATGGAGTCGACGAATATCTACTGGTGAAACCTGCCATAATTTCCGTCAAGACCCTGAACCAAGCCCTAAAAAAAGCAGGACTCCTCAAAGCCGGCGAAAAAATACCTGCAAATGTTGAAAAAATATTTAAAAAATCCATGCCGAGTTTTAAAACCCAGATTCATTTTTACGGATATGACGGCAGAGGAAACGATCCCACTCGTTTTGATTGCCTCTACACCTATAATTTGGGATTGACTGTATTCAGTCTGATCGCAAACGGGGCAACCGGTCAGATGGCAGCTATTAAAAATCTGGACATGGATTTTTCGAGGTGGGAGCCGATCGGAATTCCGATTGCGCCCCTGATGCACCTTGAAGAGCGCATGGGAAAATTAGCTCTGGTGATCGAAAAGAGTATCGTGGATGTGAATTCAATTGCGTTTCGGGTTGTCAAAGCCCAACGGGAGAAATGGTTGGGGACTGCCCCGGGAGATGACCACTACCGGCGACCCGGACCCGTTCGCTTTATAGGCAAAAGCGAAGAGGACAGGCCGATAACCTTGGAGCTCAATGCGATCGGTGGATCGGACGGCTAAGTTGCAATAAAATCAGGCTGCGGGTATTACCGTTGTTTTTCAGTTGGACTTTAGGATCGCGTGGTAAAAGCAACCACCGCAAAAGTCGGTGTTTGAAAGCACTGGCCGGTTTGGACGCAAATAACGATTTTAGGTTCATTCCTCAGCGTTGTATTTGCTTACCAGTAGGTTCATTTCTTCTTCGGTCATCATTTCCAGTTCCACGAAAAGTTCTCCAATGCCCGCTTCCCGTAGTATTTCATTTTTTAAAATGGTCTGCGGTCTTTCGTTGCTGATGCTGACAAAGGTCTCGTGTAAATGCAACGATGTCTTTTTTAAGAGGTAGAAATCGCGTCCATCAACAATAAAATGATTGCTTAAAATAAAATAGAAGACAGCCCCTGCCAGGCCAATGAGAAAGTATTGCTTGATTCTCTGTTTCATTTTACCGTTCCTCTATGTTCATATGGTGGAAACAATTATGATTTAATCGTCACTTGCCGCTTCAGGCGGATACAAATTAGGTGTTTTAGGTGTTTGCAGAGATACTATCGGCCAATTAGTCACAAACTTAAGGAGAGCGATAATGGAAATGAATAGAAATTGGCATCGGATTTGCCTGATTTTGGCCGTCATTTTAATTTGTAGTTGTTCAGCCCTGAACAGCTATCAGAAACAAGGAGATCTGCGGCTGACAGGGCTGAAAGAATCCGTGACGGTCATGCGGGACGAAAAAGGAATGGCGTACATCTATGCCGACAATCTGGAGGACGCGATCATGGCCCAGGGGTTTGTCGCCGCCCAGGACAGGTTGTTCACTATGGAACTGACTCGCATGTTTGCAGCGGGAAGGATCTCGGAGCTTGCCGGGGAGGAGGCCGTGGCCCTTGACACGCGCATGCGCACCATTGGTTTTTATCGCCATGCCCAAAAACAGGCCCGATTGCTGGATCCTGAATCCCGGCTATTTTTTCAAAAATATATCGACGGCGTCAATGCCTTTGTAAAAACCTATCCGGATAGCCACCATCTGGAATTCAAACTTGCCGGTATCAAGCCGACGCCGTGGACGATCGCAGACTCGTTGGCAATTGTTTACTACATGAGCTGGAATACCTCAGCCAACCTGAACACCGAAATCATCACGCAGATGCTGGTCGAAAAGATCGGGCCCGCCAGAGCCAGGGAGATTTTCCCGCTTAACATAAATCCTGACGATCCAGGGGCAGAGATGACGAATAAGCCGCCCAAGATAGATGAACCGATGCGGCTCGGCCTGGCAACGGATAACCCTATCATGGGTTATTTGAAAGATCGACTGCTTGAGATCGGCAGTAACAACTGGGCGGTGGATGCCGAACATTCTTCCGGCGGCAAACCAATTGTGGCCAATGATCCTCATCTGGATGCCCGGATTTTACCCGGACCGTGGTATCCCTGCGGCATCATCACACCCGAATTAAGAGTGGTGGGGGTCAACATTACAGGCGTTCCCGGGATGATTGTTTTTAGAAATGCGCATGTGGCATTGGGTATTACCAACGCCTATGGCGACACCCAGGACCTCTATGTCGAAACCATCGACCCACAAAATCCTGATCACTACTTGGAGGGTGATCAATCCATACCGTTTCACGTCATCGAAGAGACGCTTGCTATCAAGGATAAAAAAGCTCCCGGGGGATTTAAAGAGCAAAAGATAAAAATAAGGTTTACCCGCCGAGGCCCGGTGATTTCCGGCATATTCCCGAATTTTAAAACCGACAAAGTCTTCAGCCTGCGATGGTCCCTGGCCGAAAATATGGGTACTAAAATGGGGATGAAGGAACTGATCCAAGCGCAAATCAATAACGGGGGTCCATGAAGCACTCAAGCAAGTAAATTTTTTAATGCTCAACTTCACATTTGCCGACGTCGCCGGCAACATCGGATGGCAGGTGTCCGGCCATCTTCCGATACGATCAAAGGGAGATGGTACCATTCCGGCTGTGGTAACCGGTAGCGGGGACAACTGGAGCGGCTGGGTCCCGTTTAATGAGATGCCCCAGTCGTATAACCCCCAAAGAGGCTGGGTCGGTAACTGTAATCACAATACGATTCCCAGTGATTATCCTTATTACTATTCGTCTCACATCGCCCCCTCTTACCGGTATCGCAGATTACAACAGCTGCTGGATGCTCAAGGCATTAAATCCGCTGATAGTCATTGGCAATTTCAACGAGACACCTTCAATCTGATGGCCGAAACCATTGCCCCGCTGATGGCCCGGGCGCTTATGGTCCATGAAGACACCCGGCGGATGGCGGAAATTTTATCCCGCTGGAATTATCATGACGATCCGGAAAAGGCGGCACCCACCATATTTCAGGCCGTCTACCGAAAATTCGCCCTGCTGGTTTATGAAGACGAGCTCGGCGAAGACCTGGCTGAGACCATGCTGAGCAACTGGTATTTCTGGCAGGAGCGACTGGGCAAGATGGTTGTCGAAGGCAATTCCGTCTGGTTTGACAATGTCAAAACAGCCGATGTCAAAGAATCCAGGGACGATCTCTTTCACCAGGCGGCACTGGCGGCAACTACCGATCTCGCTGCGGAATTCGGCAAAAACCCCGATAACTGGCTGTGGGGGAAAGTTCATCGCGTCGAATTTGTCAGTCCTGTCCGCCGTGAAGGCCTCGGCAAGGGGCTTTTAGGCGGCGGGTCTCATCCCGCCTTGGGTTCCGGGGAGACCCTGGGTAGAGGAATTTATGATTTTAATGATCCCTTTGCCGTAACGACCATGGCCACGCTGCGCATGGTTGCAGATCTGGGCGATCCCGAAAAAGTCCTGGCCGTTTTACCGGGTGGTGTCTCAGGCCGCCTTTTTGACAAACACGGCAAAGACCAGATTGAGTCTTTTATGGACGGCAACAAGCTCTACTGGTGGTTCAGTGACGCGGCGATTAAGGCCCATAGCCGGAATACCCTGGTCTTGAAGCCGTAATTGTTAAATCTATTCAGGTTCAAATGTTTCGTAAGCTCTATTTCTACTCAATCAATGAATATATATTCATTTTTTTAATGCATCCGATTTTTGGTTCACTTGCATCACGGCTTTCATATAAATAATCAATTTTAAAAATAATATGCTGAAATAATATAATATAAAGAATTATTAGCTTTGTTTTAGTTAGAGTTCTTTTTTCTTGACAGGCAGATATCGATCCTGATACTGAATGAATAATCATTCATTTTATTCTTGAACTATTTTTCAGGAGGTTACTTATGAGAAGAAAAATCAGAACGGCGGCCGTCATCGGCTCCGGTGTTATGGGTGGAGGCATTGCGGCTTTGCTTGCCGGCGCCGGCGTTAAAACCCTGCTGCTTGATATCGTACCCTTTGATTTGAAGGCAGAAGAAAAAGACGATCCGGGTGCCAGGAACCGCATCGTCAAGGCCGGACTGGATGCGGTCCTGGCCTCAAGGCCCTCTCTTTTAATGCAGCACAAGGATGTTGAACGCATCACCATTGGCAATCTGGAAGATGATTTCGACAAACTGGCCCATGTGGATTGGATCATTGAGGTTGTGGTTGAGAACCTGCAGGTCAAAAAAGACTTACTTAAACGCATCCAGCCGATCCGGTCGAAGGGTACGATCGTCTCTTCAAACACATCCGGTATTCCACTGAAAGCCATGTCCGAAGGATTAAGCCAGGAATTCAAACAGCACTTTTTAGGCACGCATTTTTTTAATCCGGTCCGATATATGAAATTGCTGGAGATTATACCCGGTGAGGAGACGCTGCCGGAAGTGCTGGAATTCATGGCTGATTACGGTGAAAGAATACTCGGCAAAGGAATCGTATGGGCCAAGGACACACCGAATTTTATCGGTAACCGCATCGGGGTTCAGGGTATGGTAAAGGCGATTCAGATGATGGTCGAAGACGGCTTGACAATTCCCGAAGTAGATGCGCTTTTCGGGCCGGCGATGGGAAGACCCAAAACCGCCATGTTTAAAACCGCGGATCTTGTGGGTCTGGACGTACTGGCCCATGTCGCTAAAAATACCTACGATCTGGTGGAAGAGGATGAGGTGCGGGACAGTTTTGTGATGCCGGAATTTGTCAATGCCATGATCGAAAAGAAACTCCTCGGTAAAAAAGTCCAGAGCGGATTTTACAAAACTGATTTAACACCGGAGTGGCAGAAGATCAGAAAAGTGATCGACCCGGCTACCCTGGAATATGCCGAATATGAGATTGCCGGTTTCCCGTGCCTGGATGAGGCCAAGAAGGCCAAAACCTTACCGGAAAAATTGAAGGCCGTAGTGTACGGGGATGATCGAGGATCGCGTTTTGCCTGGAAAGCTGTGGCCGACAACTTGATTTATGCCGCCAACCGGATTCCGGAAATTTCGGACACTATCGTCGAAATTGACAACGCTTTGAAGTGGGGGTTTAATTTTGAGATGGGTCCCTTTGAGACCTGGGATGCCATCGGTCTGGAAAAATCCGTCGAAAAAATGGATCAGGACGGCATGGCCGTTCCCCAAAAAATCAGGAATATGCTGGCCGCCGGCAATACTTCTTTTTACAAGACTGAAAACGGAAAGCGCCTTTATTATGATTTTGCCGCTGAAGCCTATACTGAAGCGGTCGCCGGTCATCATATCATTTCCCTGGCGGCACTGAAATCGACGGGTAAGGTCGTGAAGGAAAATAGGTCCGCATCACTGGTTGATATTGGCGATGATGTCTACTGTCTGGAACTGCACACCAAAATGAATTCCTTGAATCAGGAAATCGTCGAGTTCTTGCCGGAGGTCCTGGAAACCGTGGATGCCAACGCTGCCGGTCTGGTTATCGGCAACCAGGCCGGAGGAATGCCGGGTGCTTTTTCCGCCGGTGCCAACCTGATGGATGTTGCCGTGGCAGTCAAGGAAAACCGGTTTGCAGATCTCGAAAAAATGATTGCCGGCCTGCAATACGGTTTGCTGGATTTGAGATACGCACCGTTTCCGGTGGTGGCGGCCCCTTTTGGACTGGCTCTCGGCGGTGGTTGTGAGCTTTGTCTGGCTTCCGATAAAACGGTGGCCCATGCCGAGCTGTACATGGGGCTGGTTGAAATCGGTGTCGGATTGCTGCCGGCCGGCGGCGGATGTCTAAATTTGTGGCGCAAGTTTTTAGCTTCAGTTCCGGCGGCGGTGACGGATCTGGATCTGGCCAAATTTTTTATTCCCGTTTTTATGTCGATTGCCATGGCCAAGGTCTCCATGTCAGCTGCCGAGGCCCGGGCCAACGGCTTTTTAGGACCTAACGATAGAATCGTCTTTAACCGCGATCATCTTATCGGGGAAGCCAAAAAAGATGTGTTAAAAATGGTGGATGATGGCTATGCGCCTCCGGTGAAGGGCAAGATAAAGGTTCTGGGTCAGGCGGCCCAGGGTATGGTGGCCGCTCAAATTTCCGATATGGCCAACGGTGGATTTGTCAGTGAGTATGATGCCTTTTTGGCCCGGCGAATCGCCCACGTTATCAGCGGCGGAGATGTCAGAGACAATGCCGAAGTGACCGATGATGTCATTTTAAGCCTTGAACGTCAGGCATTTATTGATTTTCTGAAGGAAGAAAAAACCCAGGCACGGATTGAGCATATGTTGAAGACCGGCAAGCCATTGAGGAATTAATACTTTAGTTAGGGATGTAAATCGATGGTTGCATGGTGTCATGTAAAAAAATCAAATAACAAAACACAAATACCATTTTTATATTGGAATTTAGTTTGAAATTTGAGTTTTGGGATTAGGATTTTATAGATTGGTGCTTGTATTTTGGAATTTAAACTTATGGAGGTATAATCATGCGAGATGCATACATAGTCACATCCATTAGAACCCCGGGCTGTCGCAGAGGCAAAGGGGCATTTAAAGATACGCGACCGGAAGATCTTTTGTCTTTTATTTTGTCTGCTGCGGTGGATAAAACCGACAACCTGGAAAAAAAAGATGTTGAAGACCTGATGATCGGCTGTTCCTTTCCGGAAGCTGAGCAGGGGCTTAATATCGGCCGGATTGCCTCACAAATGGCCGGTTTCCCGGTGGAAACCACCGGGGCCACCGTCAACCGATTCTGTTCATCCGGCCTGGAAGCCATCGCCCTGGCCTCATTGAGGGTCATGGCCGGCTGGTCGGATGTTGTCATCGGCGGCGGCCTGGAGTCCATGACCTACGTTCCCATGGGCGGCAACCTACCCAGGCCTCATCCTGAATTCACCCGCCAGGGGGCCCAGGTTTATACTTCCATGGGTATCACCGCCGAGAACGTGGCCAAGCGTTACAACATCACCCGTAAAGCCCAGGATGAATTTGCCTATCAATCCCAGATGAAGGCCTCAGAGGCCAAGAATAAAGGGCTATTTCAAGAAATGGTGCCGACACCGGCAACTCGTTATGTGAGCCGGGAAGACGGCACGTTTAAACGCGAATCGTTTCTGCAGGATTACGATGACGGTATTCGTGAAACGACCACCCTCGAGGGACTGGGGAATCTACGTCCGGCCTTTGCGGCCAATGGCAGTGTGACAGCCGGCAATTCTTCCCAAATGACCGATGGGGCTGCCGCATCGATTATTATAAGCGCAGAAAAGGTGAAGGAATTTGGCCTGAAACCCATTGCCAAATTCAAATATTACACGACCATCGGCTGTCAACCGGATGAAATGGGTGTGGGTCCCCGCTATGCCATTCCCAAACTCATGAAACTTGCAGGCATGGATATCCCGGATATCGGCTTGTTTGAAATCAACGAAGCCTTTGCCTCCCAGGCACTGTATTCCATCCGGGAATTGGGCATCGATCCGGCAAAGGTCAATATCCATGGCGGTGCCATTGCGCTGGGACATCCCCTGGGATGCACCGGCGCCAAGCTTTGCGCCACGTTATTGAACAATATGCGACAGCGAGGTGAAAAATACGGGGTGGAATCTATGTGCATCGGCGGCGGCATGGGGGCGGCGGCCTTGTTTGAGCTCTGTGATTAGCGGGTATTGGTGCTGAAATCGGCCGTTGTTGGGTTTCGCACTTATCAAAAACACCGGCAACATGTAGGTTGGGTTGAGTGCAACGAAACCCAACAAAACCCGGCGTAGGCTCAACCCAACCTACAAAATGCAAAGTGGCCCAGGATAGATCCAGCTCCAACTTATAAAATATTCACACGAGAAAGCGGAGAGTTACTCTCTAAGGGGGGTACTAGCCCGGTTGAACTTGAAACATTACCTCTTGCTCCGGCCAATCTTGAAGGATACGTTCATCGATGCGACTGGGTGAGCCGTCTATTTCAACCGATTTAACACCTTGCCAGAAGTTGCGGGTTTGGCGCTTAAACAACTCGTCGAGCGCTTTGGAGTTGACGACAATTCCGCGAGCTAGAAACTGCGGGCCGAGTTCCTTGGCTACCAGATTGAATAGTTTTAAGGTAATTCGACCGGGGAACGGTTGACTGCAGACTTCATCCGGCGAGTGTGAAATAGAACGCCGCAGTTCCGCAAGGGGGCCGCCTCTGCGCATAACGGCTCCGTTTAGGCCCGGCATTGCGGCGGATAGGGAGATGACGGCTCCGTCAGGAACGGCTGTTGACGCGAGGTCATCAAGCGGACTGTTATTCAGGAATACTGTCTGGACGCGGTTACGCAGGTAATCGGTTGCAATATTCAATTGATTGCAAAGCAGGTGCTCAAGGTTGCAACCGACGGTTAAATCGGCTGAAAACCCACTGCGAAGCAGCTCAAAAAAGATGGGGATACTATCGGCGACGATTCCAAGCTGAAGGTGTCGCTGCGACCTGATGGTTTTCTGATTATTTGAAGCGTTCATGTGTCTTTGGATACTACCCATATGCCATTATTATATTTTCAAAATTGAAAAGGGGAGGCAAGCTTTTCTGCCTCCCCTAAAAATGCATGGATCGGCGTTGTTTAGAAGTTAAACACCTGGTCCAACTCTTCGTCCGTAACCGCAAATGTGACATTGTGCGGTGCGAGCTTTTCTGTCTTGAAATAATCCGGCAGACGGTCGTCCTCTTTGGTGAAGCCGGCCTTGGCATTGAATTCCCGTTCTTGTTTGAGAACTTGCTGGCCCAAAGCGGTGACGCCATCGGCTGTCATGTCTTGGCCTAGAAATGCGCCGGTTACATCGAGCAGTGCCTGAAATGTTTCCGGCTGATCCAAAATAGCAAAGGCAATAAAAACACACATCCCGGTGGAGTCGATGGCTGCTGTTGCCACCTGAAGGTTACGCGACAGTTCCACCTGACCTTCAGGTTTTAACGGATCAACCGTGCCGCCGACACCTAATATGTTGGCGGTTACTGCATATCCCGCCGTATGATCCGCTCCCATGGTAGTCGTGGCATAGGTGACCCCCTGGCCTTGCACCGCACGCGGGTCGTATGCCGGCATGGCCTGACCCTTAACAACCGGCACCCGTTCGATGCCATAAGCTTTACCGGTTACTGCAGCTCCGCTGCCCAGAATTCTTCCCAGTGGTGTACCTTGACCGACTTCTTTGACCAGATTGATGGCTGCTTGGGCATCCCCGAATTCGGCCACACCCGCTTCCATGGCCACTCCTATGGTAGCACCCATTTCGATGGTATCCAGTCCAAAATCATCGTCCAGGCGATCGATTTGAGCAAGGGCATCCAAATCATCGATGCCGCAATTCCCGCCATGGGACCACACCGTTTCATATTCGACCTGTTTGGATAAAAAGTTACCATTTTTGTCATAAAAGGTCCCTGAGCAGCGTATGACACAACCACGATGACACCCGTGGGTTGCAGAACCTTCACCACCCCTGGAATTTTCCAGCTCGGCTTGGGCTTCACCACTGATTTTGCTGGCGCCTTCGAATTGGCCGGTTGAAAAATTTCTGGTCGGATAGCCGCCGGCTTCATTGATCACATTGGTCAATACATTGGTGCCATAAGCCGGGAGCCCTTCGCCGGTGACCGGATGTTTCCGCAAACCAGCAACAAATTCTTTGTTGGCGGCTTTGAATTTTTCCGGATCGGCAGGTGTCCGGGCAGCGCATCCGGCATCGTCAATCACGATCACTTTGACACCCTTGGCACCCATAACGGCTCCCACACCCCCGCGGCCGGCATGCCGGGTGGGTCTTTGTTCCATATCCGTGAAGGCAATCGATGCGGCGGCCATTTTCATTTCGCCGGCCGGGCCGATGGAGATGCAGTGGACCTTATCACCATATTCGGCTTTCATCTTGTCGACCGTATCATAGTTGCCGAGCATGCATAAACTGTTGTCTTCCTGAATAGTCGCTCCGTCTTTGTTGATGAACACTTTATAAAGTGCTTTTGTTTTGGGTTTTCCCTCCAATATAATGGCGGCATATCCCAATCTACCGAGCATCTGGGAGGGTTGCCCCCCTGAATTCGATTCTTTGATACCACCGGTCAGCGGACTTTTACAGCCGACGGAAATTCGACCGGACATCGCTGCAACAGAGCCGCTGAGCATCCCCGGAGCGATCACCAATTTGTTGTCCTCGCCCAGCGGATGACACGACGGCGGGACCTCTTTGGCGACAACTCCTGATGTCATGGCGCGTCCGCCTAAACCGGCATAATCACCCAATGGCTCCGTTTTGATTTCGGGGCCTCCATCTGCGCTCATATTAATTCGTAGAATTTTGTCCATGGTACCTCCTTTTTGGTGAAGGTTATATAAATAGTGATGTAATTATTCGTAATAAATCGTAAAGTCAAGAAAAACCGATAATGACAACCAGCTAAGTCAGCCATTTTTTCTTTCAAAGGTCGCCATAAAATCGGTAAGGACTTCTACGGCATCCAGCGAAATCGCATTATATATTGAGGCCCGGCAACCGCCCACCGAACGATGACCCTTGAGGCCGCCGAGGCCGTTTTCAAGCGCTTCGCGGATAAATTGTTGTTCGAGTTCTTCATTGGGCAGGCGAAAGGTGATATTCATCTGCGAGCGGCCCTCGGGCTCCGCGGTTGCCCGGTAAAATGGGCTGTCATCCAAAAGTTTATAAAGTAGCCGGGCTTTACTTTGATTTACTGCCGCCATTTTTTCTAATCCGCCAACAGTCTCTTCCAACCACTTTAACACCAGCTGGACCGTGTACACCGCAAAACACGGTGGGGTATTATACAGGGAGTTTTTGGCGGCATAGGTGGTATATTTTAACATGGTCGGCAGGTTATCGGGCACACGCTCCAGCATGTCATTGCGAATAATTACCAGGCACACACCGGCCGGGCCGGCATTTTTTTGCGCACCGGCATAAATCAGGCCGAATTTCGAAACGTCCAGCGGTCTGCTCAAAATATCGGACGACATATCGCAGAATATGGGCACTCCTCTCGTATCCGGAAAATCAGACCATTGGGTTCCTTTGATGGTGTTGTTGGAAGTGAGATGGACGAATTCGGCATTGTCGGTAAACGATATGTTTTTGGGAATGTAACCGTAATTTTTATCCGCCGAAGATGCCACAACATTGATCGATTTTCCCTGGATTTCGGCTTCCCTGATAGCTTTGGTGGACCAAGTGCCGGTATCGACATAGTCCGCCGACTTGCCGGCCGGCAAAAAATTCATGGGGATCATGCAAAACTGCATACTGGCACCGCCCTGGATAAACAGAACCTGGAAATTGTCCCCCAGGTTCAGCAATCGCTTGGTCCTGGCGATCGCATCGTTGATAACCTCTTCAAATTCTTTGGACCGGTGACTGATCTCGGCAATGGACATACCGGATCCTTTAAAGTTTAAAAAATTATCCCGGATCTCTTCGAGCACGACAAGGGGCAGCGCTGCCGGCCCCGGGTTGAAATTGTAGATTCTTTCCGTCGTCATTTTCCCCTCCCTATGTGAATGGATACAAAGATTGCAAAACTTCCCCTGATACACCACCCAAACCCAAATTTTTACTGAAATCCATCTTCTTTCTGGTTATAGACAGCAGCACCTGTTAAAGACTTAATCAGTCGAGCACAAACCGTTGTCATCAGTTTTCCCCTCGCGGCAACATCGTTTTGAGGTAATCGTCCGTAGCCTCGAAAACAGGATCGGCTTTGTTGTGTTGCTTCATCAAAGGGATGATTTTTGTCCTTACTCCCATGCCGCGGGCTTCCACGTAGCCATAGTCTCTCAGCACCTCAACAATAAGAGGATTGCGCGGAGACCTTTGACCTGCAATCATCTTTTCAACGGTCATGGAGTTCTGCAGAGCACCGGGGCTGATGACCTCCAGTCGATCGGAGTAGCCTGTGATTTCTACATCCACAAAACGGGTCCAATCCCTATGGGCGAGCGCATTGATTACAGATTCCCTTATCGCTTCCCACGGGTAGTTCAGTAGCGTAGATCGCCTCATTTTTTCATCTATGCCGTTCTCCTCTCTGGAGATAAAGGGGCGTATCATCTCGGCAAATCTTTCGATAATTCCGTGAGAGACCAATGCGCGAGTTCCCTCTTCATCTAACGCCCAACGCCCTACAAGAGGGCCGTCGATAATTTCATCGGTCAGAGCTCGATATTCCTTGGTATCGCCCTCGAATACCATCAACCGAATACCAGCCTGTCGTAAGAATTTCCTTGGTGCGATGCCGAACAATAACAGTCCAGCAATGGTGCATACAGTGTAGGTATCGGATGCCTCGATCATAAAACCAATTCCAAGCAAACGGCGAATCCAATCTGTTTCACTCTCCGGCACCTCCGGATCACGGATGACATTTTTCAAATAGTCTCTCAATCGATCCAAATCTAAAGAGGCGAAGGAAGTCCCTGAAACCGGTAATGTTTCAGGATGTAAGATTCCGCCGCTCGCAAATAGCCTGGCCTGTTGCTCTCTGGTCGCTAATCGCGAGGTGCTACCAACGCGAATATAGATGTCTTCTCGATTGTTATGCCTCAAGACATATGGTTTGGCAGTACCCTGAGAGAATGAAACGACCGCAACCCGCCTACCTCCAGGCATTGCGATCTCTTCATAAAACGGCAGAATCATAGGATGGACCTTGGCTGCGAAAACAGTATTCATGACCCATTCTTCAAGATTTGGCCTTTGGATACCACTGATCGTTCCGTCGTCCTCAACACCGAGTAGGATTCTGCCACCATAAAGATTGGCAAACGCAACCACTTCCTTTCCCAATTGTTCAGGTCGGATATCATCACGTTTAAACTCCACCCCAGAGTTTTCGCCATTGGCAATAATTTCTAAAAGCTCGGATCGAAGCATGTTTCACCTTTACTAAAAGCCATATTTTTCTTTCCGCTGAATAAACGCCATCTTACCACCTTCCAATATTTCAGCGGCTTCCTGTTGGATTCCAGGCAAATCGATTGCACCCTGCGCAGTTGACGGGAGCAAGGCGTGATTTCCATCGGCTTTGAATACACCTATCCATTCGGCATCTCCAAATACGGGAATATTCGCATTGTGCGTAGCAAATAGGAATTGACGTGCAATTTTGGCGGAACGTAGTTCAGTCACAATACGATCAGCGATAAAGGCATTATCCAGGTTGTCCTCCGGCTGGTCCATCAGAAGAGGGTCAAGGTTTTCAAGCAGAAGCATGTGCAATAGTGCTGTGCACTGCTGACCGGTGGAAAGCCTGTTCAAGGGACGGTAAACCTCAGCCCCTTCATGGGCAACGTTCAACTCAATGGTAATGGTGTCAGGAAGCTCAAGTTCCTCGATTTCCATAAGCTGTGAAGGTTTTAGTTTGCAAAGGGCTTCGGCAACCGTGGGCGTGATCCCCCATCCGGTCGAAGTCAGGGCACCAGGCCCTCTCCGGATCAGACCAACTAATTTTACTGGCGAAAAATCCTCGACACTTTCAACCCATGCCAATCGCTTCGGACCAACCCCCTCCATGTTGGATTTCTGCAAATACTCCAGCAACGGCCTGCGGTTGGCTTCCGGGGCTAAAGTAAGTTTTAGCTTGCCTTGAAGCTTCTTATTCAATTTCTTTAACGCTTGCTGTAGGATGGCAGATCGGTCAGCTCTGGCTTCTGACATTTCCGCCAGCAGAGATGCGCGCACCCGTTGGAGCTCTCCAAGTCGGGTCTGTCTTGTTTTTAATAGGGCCTCTTTCGGCCGGATGTGTTCAATTTCCTTTAGCAAAGACTGGAATTGTATTCCAATCTCGTTGCCGCTACGTCCCTCGCAGGAAGGTATTTCCCCAAAAGCCTTAGCGAGAAGGATTTCCTCTGATTCTATATCTGTCTGTAATTTCAACTGAAAATCGGCTATTTTCCCTTTTGCCTCTGAGATGAGACTTTCAATTGCGGAAATAAGAGGTTGAAAATCATTTTTTAATCCATCCAAAACGGTTTTAATTTGCCTCAGCTTATTGGCATGCGGCAGATCCTCTAATGCTGCATCGCTTAAATACGTGGAATCAGGAGCATGCTCCTTGAAACTACAAGGAATTCTTCGAGTTCTTGCAGCTCAGATCCAACACGATTTGAAAGTCTTTTTTCTTGCTCAAGCTTGGGTACTATTTTGAGCTTTTCTTCAAGGGCGAGCTCCTTGAACTGAGCAACTTGTTCTAGTAATTTGGGTAATTTTGAAACCTCGTCTTCAATATCTGCAAGATGTTGTTGGGCGTCCAATAAATCGCTGCGGCTTTTATTCATTTTGGCAGAGATTTCTGAAAGCTTTAAATCGAGCTTTGAGCTATCAACATCTAAAAACCGTTTGAAAAGTTTCGTTGCCCCTGTTGGTCTTGAGCGATTTCATAGATTTCATTCTGCCCGTATATCTCCAAGCGAGGCAGGAGCTCTTGGGGTGTAAATGTGGAGACGTTACCAGCCTCGTCTTTCACAATAGTGCTCTCACCATAGCGCCGTGATACGACAAATCGTTTCCCATTCATGGTTGAGGAGCGAATGGTTACCTCAACGCGTCCTTTTTCTTTTCCAAGATTTTCCTTAATAATTTCATCATGTTGCTTTTCGGCATTTTTCCCGTTTGCTCTTTTCTCCAAAACATAGCGGAGAGACTCGATCAGGGTTGATTTTCCAGTTCCTCTTCCTCCGATGACAGCATTCAGGTGTTCGGAAAACTCAATCTCGATGGCATCCAGGTATCCACCGACGAAGCGTACAGACTCTATTTTAGAATAGTATCTCTCAGGAACATCAGAGTTCAATCTGACTCGTGAATCCGGATCAAGAAAAGCTTGCTTAAAGGACACAAAGCAAGGCTTAGTCATCTTAATAAGGCAGGATGCCTTTGGATTTATTAAATCATCTGGACGCGCAACGTCTATATCATTAATTATTTCAATTGATTACCCCGCTTATATTAGGGTCATTTGATTTAGAAGAATCTGTCGAAAAGCGAACCCTTCATCGTCATTAAGGTCATCGACTGTACCTGGAATTTGAGCAGCCTTGAGATAGTCGCATTTCCATACATGGTTAAGTTTTCGATATAAAACCCCATTGTCATCGGTACAATGTGCTGCATAACTCAAACCTCCAATATCATCGACCTTACGTAATAGCTCCTCAGCTCCAAGGCGAGATGGTCGCACACCATTGTCGGGGTCCAACAGTTCCAGATTTCCAAGATAGCGATTCAGCTTGTCCTTGTTTGTATCTTCTGGAAACAAACACACAAAGTGAGCCTTTTCTGTGGATGCGATTTCGAACCCAGGAAAAACGACAATACCGTTTTCATTCATGAGTTTCCTGATTTCATCAACGGCATCTACATTGCCGTGATCCGCCAGCCCGAGTATTTTAATACCATCCTCCTGACAAATCCTGAGCAATCCCTTATTATACTGATCTTCAGTCATTCCGTGATCTTCGCCACGATACGCAATATATCCAGCGGGATTCACCTGTAAGGCACATTTCCAAAAACGTGCTTTTGTGTATGTTTTAGTCATGCTTGGCTGCCTCCCGTTTTTCTGCAAGGCTCAAATGGTGGTCATTTATGCGATCTCCTTGAAACAGATGATACCAAGGAGCGGATGCTACATCCTTGCCACGATCCTTCCCCCATTTGATATTCGGCTTATCTCTCAGAGCGCCTGCACCTCTCTTTTTAACATTGCCGATAGTCATAATGGGTCGGATGTTGAGTCTGACGCCGTCATTCAAATCCGGATTCCATCCAATGGGCTGTTCCTCAATTGGCTTCCACTTGACAAAAACCAAATCGACTAATGGGCTTACTCCTCAACTGCGACACCTCCGATTCTTTCCTCGCTTGCACCGCCTTTGCGGACCCATTCATCAACTTCGTCCCTCTTGAACTTCCACAGGCGGCCCATCCGGTGCGCGGGCATTTGTTTTTCGGTGATCCACCGATAAACGGTGTCCCGCTTGATGCCGAGATAGGCCGCTATCTCCTCAACTGACAGCCAACGATCTTCCATTGATACTCCAATATGCTTATATCTTGATTAGATGACGCTGCCGCTTTAAAACAACCAGTTGGTTAGTAAACCCGGGCATGTAGGAGGAAACCCCAGTGAAACAAACCAAATGAAACTGGCAAAGAATAAGCTAAACTAAACTTAAATGTCAAACTATTTTAGGTAATTTTTTCAGATAGCTTGGAAGATTTGAGAGTGTTTGTAAGGGAATTTGGTAGGATGATTTCAAATATCACGAAAAATTAAAGATATTCCACCTGAGATACTTTCTTTGGATCACCGCTATACCCAATCCTGCGAATAAGAGGATAAAATTCATGGATTCAGACATATCGCAGGGTTTTTAGGCCCAATGATGTACTGGGGCTTTGAAGAAATATCTCAAACATGCCAGACAATATTCATACTTTCCTTGACAAAAAGCATCTTCCTATCCTACTTATGTCCTTTGATAAACTGAGGCATGTTGAAGTATCACAATATAATAACAGCATGTTACCGAGGAACCTTCAGGAAAAATGCAATGATCAAACGTAGACCTTATCGTTCATTCATGAGCTATATCGATCTTTCTAGGAAGTATTATGCGGCGCATGGGTATTCTGAACCGTATAAATGGATTGCTCATCAAAATGTGCCCTTCGCCAAGCTAGAAAAGCCTCTCTCTGAGTGCAGGGTTGCTTTGCTGACAACAACCGATCTCGAAAAGCTGCCGGGAGAAAGCATACAAGAAAGGCACTTGGCGAGAAAAGTGTATGCCCAGTCTGTAGATGATGCTCCTGAGCATTTCTATACCCTGGATTTACAATGGGATCAGGAATCCACCCACACCCATGACAATGATAGCTTTATGCCGCTGAATCGGCTTGCCGAATGTGCTGCTGACGGTAAAATCGGCTCAGCATCGCCAAGGTTTTACGGGGTCATGACCGATTATAGTCAAGGAAAAACATCCAAAAAATCTGCTCCCCGGGTTCTTGAGTATTGCAAGGCGGATGGCGTTGATGCTTTAATTCTTCCTGCCCTTTGACCTGTCTGTCACCAGACCGTGAGTCTGGTAGCCAGGCATCTTGAAGAAAATAACATTGCCACTGTGGTTGTCGGCTCTGCGCGGGATATCGTTGAGGAGTGCGGAGTGGCTCGTTTCCTATTTACGGACTTTCCCCTGGGAAACCCTTTTGGCAAGCCCTGGGATAAAAAGATGCAACGTTCCATCATGGACATGGCGCTTGAATTGCTGGAATATGCACGGCAACCGCGAACCACTGTGCAAGCACCTTTTATCTGGTCTGAAGATGAAACATGGCGCGAGGTTTTTATGCATGTCTCTGAGAAACAGAGAGAAGCGTATAAAAAGGCGGGAGAAGCCCGCCGTGCTGAGCAAGCAAAAGTGAAGGAGAAACTCAAAAAGAAAGAATAAGATATGGCGAATAATGCGGTGAACGATTATCTATATTCCTCGTTCAGCCCATTTCGCCGGTTATGTGTTTTCTGATATCCGAATCCGATGCCGAATATTGCGACTCGATTAAAGCCGCCAATTCCTGAACGCTGTTGACGATAAAATCCGGGTTTTCTTTGACGAGCCTGTCCAGCGATTGCCATCCCCATGTGACGGCAATCGACTGCGTTCCCGCTTGTTTCGCATAGCGGATGTCGCTGACGGTGTCACCGATCATACAGGCCAGCCCGGGCTCCACGCCAAAATAGTTACATGCGTCCAGAATTTTTTTAGCCTTATCTCCAGGTTCGAGCGCACCGAAAATACAGGTAATTTTTCCGGCGAGGTCATGCGAGGCAAGTTTTGCGGAAATCACGTTTTTCGCATTGCCCGAAACGATTGCAACGTTTTTGGATGCAATTCGGTGAAGCAGTGCTTCCATTTCAGGGAAGAACGGCATGGTTGGACTGATTGCCTGAAAACGGTCAAATACGTATGCGCAAAACCTTTCGACCTGCGCATTCGACAGCCCTAATGAACGGGCAAGTTCGTCATAGGTAGCGACATCGAGCGCTTCGAGTGTTTCTCTGGTCGGCGTATGGTTGTGGGAAACTGAGCGGCAAAACTCTGTTCCGACCGAAATCGCATTGTCCAGTGAATCGATTAAAACACCGTCGTAATCAAAGATTATTAAGGAAAAAGACATAGGAGGACTATCTTTTCGTATTTTTTGCTGTAACCGGTTTCATCTTCAGGGTTAATATGAACGCGATGGCAAGGAGCCCTATAAAAACATACCAGATGTATTGATAGCTTCCCCAGGTATCATAAGACCAGCCCGCCAGGGTCGGGCCGAGAATGCCGCCGAGTGACGCCGATCCCATGATGATGCCGATCATTTTGCCGAAGGAATTCCTGCCAAAATATTCCCGCAATATCGACGCCCTTAAAACCATACTTCCCCCATGCCCCAATGGGAACAGTATCAGGAAAGGAATGATCACCCATCTCACATGCACGAAACTGAAAGCCAGTATCCCTAAAATGATAAGACCCAGCGTCAATGCCATCACATGCTTTTTATCATAGAAATCTCCCAACCAGCCAAAACTAAATCGTCCAATGATGCTGAGCAGGGGAATGGTACCGGCCACTAGACTGGCAGATGAGCGCTGCATTCCGACACTGCTGAGATAGGGCATCACATGGGTGAAAACAGCCATCAGGGTCATCATGCGCAACGCTTCCACGAGATTGAGATAGAGGAAAGTTCTCATTTTGAGCGCTTCTTTGAGGCCGATTTCGACGCCTTTATCCTGAATTTCCTGGCTTTGGTCATAGGTGGCCTGCGCCTCACCATCAGGAAGATATCCATAATATTCGGGCCGATTGCGGATGACCAGTGATAAGGGTATGCCAATTGTCCACATCCCCAACGCGAGTATGATCAGTGTGGTTCTCCATTGATAAAGATCGATAAGATATACAATCAGCAAAACCATTAACCCGCCGGCGCCAATTCCGGAGCCCGCCACCCCCAGGGCAATGCCGGCCTTTTTGCGAAACCAGTTGACTACCGCCGTCATGGTGACGACCGATGTGCAGCCACCGGCCCCGAATGCAAGCAACAGGATTGAGCCATAGAACATGGTCAGTGATTGGGTAAAGCTGAGAGAAATGAGTCCGATACCGACCATAATGGTACCCCAAAAAAGGACTTTTCTAGGGCCAAAACGATCTACCAGGAAACCAACGAAAGGCGCAAAGATGCCCATCTCCAATCCGCGGAGACTGACGGCAAAAGATATCTGGGTATAACTCCAGGCAAACTCCTTTGCGATGGGCTCAAAAAAGGCGGTAAAGCCAAAAAATATGGCGCCGGCGACATAGAAGCTGATGAGCGAACAGGCCAGGACGACCCACCATCCGTAAAAAACCCTTTTCATCACAGGCGTGGCATCTTGGATGTTGGTGTTATAATCATTGTTGGGTCCAATTTATTTAATGAGGCCTGTGGCGAACCGCTTGGCCTCCTGATTGAATTGCCGAAAAGAGATCTCTCGGTTCCCTTCGATAACCGCGGGCCGATACGGAAAATAGAAGGCGGGCCTTTCCAGATCCCTTGCTTTATTCATAACCGAACCGTTTCAAACATTGCACCCAAAGAGATTTCTTTTTCTAATACGTTCTTTAATTTTTTGCCGCATTTTTTAGAACAAATTAAGAACATGCCGTCGTTGCCGTTATTGCTAGCTTCAGAACCTTGAACGGTTACCATCATGTAAATGGGCTTTTCCTCTGAAACCAGACCTATCTGAATGCAGTGGCTTTCATATTCGGATAGATCAACATCCGGGCTCAATTTGGCACCTAAACCTAAGACTTCCGTGTGATCGTTGATTTGGCTATGGCACCATGTACATTTGCTCAGGGCTTCTTTGTCGGGGATTATGCTAAATTCCATGATAACCTCATACCTTTGTAATTATTCTGCATCATTATCAGCCGGAAAGTTTGCGGTCCGGTCGAAATAATTTAATTCTAGTGGCGGTTTCTTTGCCAATTGATTCTTCTCCTCTGGAAGCGTTGAAATTAACTTTTCCAGCATTGCTACCCTCTCCTGGGGTGTAGGCTGCGACTGAAACGTTTATATTGATTATGCAGGGAGTCATCCGCTGCGACACGTTTCCAAAAATTAAGAAGGGCTTGGGGGGAATATTGGGAGCGGGATATGATCAGCAGTGCAATATCCGCCGCCTCACGTTCGTATTCTTCATCGTACTCAAGATCCAACGGGTCAAGGTCGGCGACTTCAACATAGGCCCACTTCAACCAGCCGTGACCGCTGATAGCGACCGCTCCCTGACTGGCCACCATAAGACCCAGAGCTGTTGTTAGCTCAGCGACGGTGAATAGCACATCGGACGCAATCGTGAACTCTACTGGATCAGTATGATGTGCCAGGGTATGAGCCAGTTCACACGCCAGCAGACCAGCCAGTTCATCGTCATTTTCTACGACACTGAATACCCCTGACCACACGAAGATGTAGTTTCCGTGTACTGCACGAATGTCTATGATTTCAGGCCCGTTTAACAGATAAATATGCCAGGGAAGATGGTCGACTTGAGCTGCTTTGGTGAGGTGATTAAAAATCTCAACCAACCGATCATGTTTTTGATTGTCTGAATCGAGGTCGTATTCGACGAAAAGCTCCTGGTACAAATTTTTGCCAAATTCTTCAGCTCCTGGGCTGGGGGCAGCTAATTTAGGGATTTTACCAGTCTGAACAGGAAATCGTTTGACGGTGCAGGCGTTTATGGTAAAGAAAAAAACGGCAACCAAGAGAAAGGCAAGACAAATCGGAATTTTAGTATGACGGTGACCATGTCGACGCAGTTTAAGTGCGGCTTTTTCTTTTACCGGATGTTTCACTTTCTGTATAATATCTTCCATCAGCCCTTTGACGCGAATGACCGCTAGCGAATAAACGTATCGAATCTGCCCATAAAAGGTCCCATGCCAAACTGTCATTGCGAATCGAAACGCTATGCTTTTCGTCCTACTGCGATCATGCGGTTGTTCATAAAACCATAATCACCGTCGGATGAATGCGGTGAAAAATTGGTATAAATCTTAATATCAGTGAATCCGCTTTGCTGGAAAAGTACATCCAGACTTTCAGCATTAAATAGACGCATGGCGTAGGTTTTGTCACGTATCAGGCCTTTTTGTTTGTCGATCACCAGCTCACGTGCTTTAATTATTTTGTCTTGCAGCTCGCGGTGCCGACAAACCACGGTTCTCTCCCCGATTTCATGCCATGAATTAGGATTGAAAGCATTTTCCACGACGTTGCCGTCGGCAACATCTACCAGCAGCCGGCCACCCGGCCGTATAGTGCGATATGCTTCTTTAATAATCTTTGAATCGGCATCCGGCGCCTGGATATACCCCAGAGAGTTTCCCATGATAATCACATGGTCAAAAGAGCTTCCCGGCAGGTCTGTGTTGCGGGCATCACCATGGAGAACCTTGATGCTATAGTTATATTCGTCGGCTTTGGTTTGGGCAACATCGATCAGTTTTTTGGAATAATCAAACAACGAAAATCGGTCTGGTTCGCTTTAAGATGGATCTCTCCGTTTAAGACAACTGGAAATTTTTCCGCCCATAAAGACAATGGTATTTTTTCTTGAACTATGTAATCTCCTTGGCTTATGGCCAGCCCAATGGCTTCATCCACGTCATCATTGACCGTGCCGACCCGCACACCGTGGCCGGAATACCCTCTTTCAGGTTTTAATACGAGGTCGTCCCAGTGATTGCGGGTCCACTCGACGATATCAGCGATGGATTCACCAGCCGGTCCGGTGGTGGATCGCGGGTAAAACTGACGCGTCCATGGCGTCCGGCGCACGATCTCCTCATGAAACCGCGGTTTAAAGGTGTCGGTGATGACTTCAAACATGCTCTTGACGTTAAAGGGTTCTGTGCCGCGTGGGTTAATCACGCGTTGCTCTTTTACGGCGCGCAGCAGCGGGTCCAGGCCGTGTTGGCGATGCAGCTTAAGCAGGACATCCGTATTGAAATCCATAAAAATAGTTGAAACCGGGCGACCTTTCCAGGCGACCGTATCACCCATGAGCTCCAATTCCTGAGGCGCCATCAATGCACCGGTGACCCCGTCGATGGTGCTGAGTAATTTTGCAAAATTTTTATTTTCGGTAACATCTTCAAGGGTCTCTTCTTCCGCCACCACAGCGATGAGCCCCGGGCTGCGACCTTCGCGGGAGCGATGGGCATCGACCATAATATTGACCAGGCCGTCAACCGGTGAAAACAGCGGATCATCAAAATCCAGCTCCAGATCGAACTTATGGATTTTGTCGAGCTTTTGCCAGACGGCTTTTCCAATGCGTTGCGTGAGTCGTTGATAGTCCCAACCGCCGGGACTTCCGAGATTCCATTCAGAATGGTATCCTTGAAAATCGTCCACGTTTTGCTCCTCAAAATTCAGAACTTTTGAGATTTCTTAAAAGCTATTTTAGGGCTAATCTTTTGTCGATCAGATGAAAAGGCAGTTCCCCGCCTGCTAATAAAGCCTCATGAAAACGCTTGTTGCCCAGTCTGGGTGCATGTACTGATTTTAGTCGGTTAAACTCGTAATGGCCCAGACTGTAGCACACCTGATAGCCGGGGTTCAATCGAAAACGGTCGATCTGGCGCCTGGCTTCACCGGGTGAAAAACTGCAAATCCTCAATAATTCCAGTGCATCTGCGGTGGAGATGTTACCGGTGGTCAGCCCCACATCTATCTGACAGCGCGCAGAGCGCCACAGATTCCGCTTGAGATCTATCAACAGCTCCAGCGGGTTTTTAATATAGCCGTATTCCACTAAAAGCGACTCCGCATATGACGCCCAGCCCTCATAAAAAAGAGGTGATTCGATTTGTCTTCGGATGGGATTTTTCAATCTCCGGCGAATTGAGTCTAAATAATGATGGCCGGGAATGGCTTCATGGGCCGCCAGTAGCCTGAATTCACGGTGAAACCGCTTTTTGAGGGATCTTTGCACCTGATCGTCGGGCTGGTGTGCAAGGCGGGTGGTGATATAAAAATAACTTTTTTCCTCAGGGTCTGAAGTAGCGGCTGCTGCAAATGAAGCTGCCCCGCGCACCGATCTTAAATACATGGGCGTCTCAGATACTTCGACCGCGGTATTCAATGCTTCCTCATCAAAACCCTGCTGTTTGAAAAATGACCTCAGGTTCTCAATCTCTTGTGCATATAGCGACATGGTGTCGATATCGCTTAATTCAGTGGGATCATAATCATGATAGAGTTGCTGCCAGGATTTTGCGGGATCCAGGTGGGATCCTAATTTTTCTAATCGACTGAGATTCTCCTTCCAGCTTTCTTTGGCGATTTGAAAAATTTTGTCCAAGCTCTGAACACAGAGAAAATGCTCATTTACGGTTCGCTCCAGGGTTTCCCCGGCAAAAAGTTGATCGGAGACCGGCCTTAAGCCATTTAAAAACCGATGAAACACATCCAGGCTGGAAATCGCAGCGGTTTTTCTTTCTAAAAGATCAGCTAGGGTCGGCTTTGGAAGGAATATCTGTTAAAGGTTTGAAGATGTCCTCCAGGTATTGCCTGCAATCAGCAATCATATAAAGCGAGGCTTGATAACAGGAATCGGGGACTATGCCGATGTTTTCGGCGGCCTGCTTTAAAATGCGGGGAATCTCCGACAACCGCGATAGGGTTCTTTCAATGGTTTCCGGAAGACTCTGCGAGGGTTTATGCAGCGCATGATCCAGCCCGATAAAGGCGATTTTTAAATAAAGTATGGGGTTGTATTTCCAGGATCGATTCTGAACAAATTCAATTAAAAATCCGCTGATATTGGCATGCAGTAAGTCAATGTCCAGTTGTTTTTCCAGGTCTGCATCTTGCCCGCGCATTGCCGTCAATTCTTTCTGAAGACGCATCAGCGTATCAGTTGTTTCTGAAATTGCATCCGCATCCAGATTATCCAGTTTGTCATAGTGATTAACGGCATTTTTCGCGCGGGGCAGAAAATGAAATTCATCGCTGGCACACATGACCGGAAACTGTTCGGCGAGATGGTCGAAGTAGTTTTCGGCCAATTCAATATGGGATTTATGGGTGGTTTTTTGCATATTTCAAACGATAATTAATATTAGATTGAAGAATTGAGGAATTTATAGTCGGAAATGGACTATATTTAATTCCTAAATCTCTTAATTCGCAATTCTTAAATTAGCTCCAACTTGTCCGGGATCTTTATATCAAAATTTGTTATCTTGATAACACAAACTCCGCCAATTTTGCAATATGTTGATTATTTCATGAAAATTCAGGTGATTAATGAATTATAAAGTAACTACAAATAGATAGATAACGACGTCTTGATAATCAGTGACTATTGCCTAATGATTAAAAATGTGTCTTAATAAAAAAAATCGAAAATCGTTCTGCCTCTTGTTTCTAATTACGACACTCTATTTTCAAAAATTCGGCTTGTTGGAATTCGTAGATTATTGTAACTACAGACCTGGTTGAATGGTTTACTGGTTGAATGGTAATGTTATTAGGTAGACTTATAGTCATAATTACAAAACGTTACGATCGTTGAAACATGAAGTGTCCAGTTATTTTGCAAATATGGGATAAATCCATATTTACAACCGCTTAACCAATCAGCTAATCAACCAATCAACGATTTCCTAACCAGAGGACTTGATGAACTTAAAGCCGCTGTTTTCTCCCAAAACCATTGCTGTGATCGGTGTATCCCGAACCAACGATCGCCATCCTGCCAACGTTATTTACAGTAAGCTGCACTTGCGCTATCCGGTGAAGGTCTATCCGGTCAATCCCAAAGGCGGTAAGATCCAGCGCGAGACGATTTATCCGGATGTGATTGAAATACCTGACAAGATCGACCTGGCGGTGATTGCCGCACGGGCGGAATTTGTGCCCGCGATCCTGTCGCGTTGTATTCAGGCTGGAGTCGGTGGTGCCACCATTATTTCGGGCGGATTTTCCGAGGTGGGACGTACCGACTTGCAGCAACGGTTGGTGGACATCGCCCGTGAGGCCGATTTCCCATTCATTGGTCCCAATTGTCTCGGAATCTATGTGCCCCGGCAATTCGACACTTTCTTTCTGCCGGGACAGCGCCTTATCCGACCTGAGGAGGGCAGTGTGAGTATCATTAGCCAGAGCGGGGGCGTATTGGTCGATCAGATGGTCAAATTTGCCGGCCAGAATGTGGGGTTGTCCCTGGCTGTCAGCATCGGCAACAAGGCCGTTGTTCGTGAACTTGATTTGCTGAAATATCTCGACCGAGGATCCCGGCACGCGCGTCATTGCCTTTTATGTGGAGGGGTTTGAGAAAGATGAGGGCCGGTTTTTTGTGCAAGCCGCGAGCCGATGCGGCAAACCGGTGATCGTGCTGAAAGCCGGCAAAAGCGAGCGTGGCTCCCGGGCCGTATCCAGCCACACTGCCTCCCTGGCAGGCGATTATACGGTATTTTCCCAGGTGCTGGCCCAGCACGGTATCGTCGAGGCCAAGGATGAGTTTGAAATGGTGTCGTTTTGTGAATCCTTAAGCTGCTACCAACGGCCCATACCCGGCCGGGTGGGTATCATCACCGCCAGCGGAGGACATGGGGTTATTGCAGTGGACACCTGTGCGGCCCACGGTCAGACGGTGCCCCAGCTGGCAGCTGATATCAAACGCGGCATCCAGGAGCAACTATCGGCCAGTGTGCAGCCGATCGCATCCCTGGAAAATCCGGTGGACCTGACCGGCAGCGCGGTGGATGAGGATTTTATGGTTGCGGCCACCGGTCTGAGCGCCTCACCGGATATCGACTGTGTGTTGATCCTGCTTTTACCTTACTCCCCTGGAATCAGTTCCGATCTGGGAGCGCGGCTCGCCGATGTCTACCAGAGGGAAGGCAAACCCATGGTGGCCTATGTGCCCCACGAGGAAAAATACCGCATGTTGATCGAAGGATTCGAACTTAACCGGATACCGGTTTCGTCATCCATCGAAGGGGCGGTGCTGATGGTCGAAGCCATGCGGAGGTGTCAACCATGCTGAAAGCGGCAATTCGTGATGCTTTGGATTCTGCGGCTGAATTTGGCTGGGTTCTCGAACCGGATGCCAAAAGCCTGCTGAGGGCCGCGGGGTTAAAGGTCCCCGCGTTTAAAGTATGCCGGGAGGCCAACGAAGCAGTTTCCTGGGCCAGGGAAATCGGCTACCCGGTGGCGGCCAAGGTGGTTTCCCCCAAAGCCATGCACAAATCCGAGGTCAAGGGTGTGGTCGTTGGAATCAGCGATGACGAGGCACTGGGCGAGGCCTACGATCGCTTCCGGCGCATCGACGGGTTTTACCGGCATGCTGGTGGAGACCATGGCCTCCGGTGTCGAGGTGATCGTCGGTGCCAAGAGGGATTATCAGTTCGGAACGATCATTCTCCTGGGCATCGGCGGAACAGCTGTGGAAATTTACCGGGATACCGCCATCCGTATGGCGCCCTTGACCGAAAGGGACGTGCGGGGCATGGTCGGCAGTTTGAAGGCCCGGGCGTTGCTGGAAGGCTACCGGGGATCGGAAGCAGTGAATATGGCGGCCTTGGTGGATATGATGCTGGCTTTTTCCGACCTGGCCATGGCCTTGGGCGAGCGTTTTGAATCCATTGATCTCAATCCGGTTATGTGTTCAGGTCAGGACTGCATCGTTGCAGATGCCCGGATCGTGCTGGCCGCCGCTTGAAATTGACATTTCTTTTCCTTCATAACAACAACCCGTGAAGAATGATTTCAGCTCTAATAGGAGGAATCAGATGTTAAACGGCAAAACCGCATTAATCACCGGCGCAGGAACCGGTATCGGACGTGCCACCGCCCTGCGTTTAGCCCGGGAAGGCGTCAATTTAACGATTAATTATTCGCGTTCGGAAAATGAGGCCCAAACCACCCAGAGGGATTGTGAGGCCCTGGGTGTTCAAAGCCTGTTGGTTCAAGCCGACGTCGCCAATGATGGGCGCGTGCGGCAGATGGTGGCGGAGACCATCACTAAATTTGGCCGCCTGGACATTTTGGTCAACTGTGCGGGGGTCACCGATTTCGTCGATCATCATGACCTCGAAGGCTTGAAAGAGGAATACTGGGATCGCGTGATGAATGTCAATGTCAAAGGCATGTTCTTTTGCTGCCGGGCGGCGGCAGATGAAATTAGACGACGAAAAGGTTGCATCATCAATATTACCAGTGTGGCGGGAATGACAGGCCTGGGAAGCTCGATTGCCTATGCGGCCTCCAAAGCCGCTGGTATCAGTGTGACCAAATCTTTGGCGCGGGTAATGGCGCCGGAAGCCCGGGTGAACGGCATCGCACCCGGCATCGTGCAGACTCGCTGGGTGGCAGGTCAGGAAGACCACGTCAAGCGACTGGGGGCGGGCACGCCTATGGGCCGGGTTGCCACACCGGAAGATGTGGCCGAAATGGTTTACAGCATCATCGCGCATGCCGGATTTGTGACCGGGCAAACCATTGTTGTCGACGGGGGTATGTTTATCTAAATTGTCATATTGATATTTTTTACCGGAAATGAATGGTTGCTGTCAATGCAAATCGGTAGTAACGCTTTGGTAGACCATCGATAAACCCGGGAAGCCATAACATCATCACGGCCGATGATACTAAAACTTAAAGAAACAACACCTATTTAGGTGGGATAAATTTAGAAGGTATAGGCCGAAAAAGAGCCTGCCCACTTTCAGATATAATTTGAGTATCTACGACTTTCAACCGGTTGATATGTTGGTTTTCATAGCAGTAACCCCACATTTTAGCATTCGTGTGGTACGATCTGGCTATTCCAATTTACTCCAAGAGTCGAGATGCGCCCATACAGAAATAATTCGAACCTGTGTATCATAGGATGACCTGCTAACGACATTTTGGACTGCCGGTTCGTTTTTCCCGGTCTTTCCTAATCTCCTCTACGGTCTTGAGGATGGACTCTTGAGCTTCGGTCTTTTCCTTTTCTGTCATACCGGGTTTACTTTCCCGTTGTGCCCGGTAGCTTTCAGCCTCATCGATTCGGCCAGCATCACGCAGAACGGCCTCACGTTCTAATTTAGCCATCTCTGCGGTTACGCCTCCACCTTTGGCAGCTTCATCGATCACCTGCAGGGCTTCATCTGTCTGGCAATCGACTGCCAATTTAATGCTTTTGCCGATAGCACAGGCAGAGATAGATGCAGCAACAGCTATTAGAAAAATAACTCTAAACAATTTAACCATGATTTCCTCCTTGATTATAAACCCGGATGTTACCAGGTATTGTTCAAAACTTAGGTGTTTCGTTTAACGTGTCGTCCTGAAACCGTCATGCCAAACCAGGGCTCTGTAGCAAGGCCCAATCGTGTCGCCGCATTCAGAGGAGTGCACAGCGAGCAAGAGTACCTTCTGGCCATCCATATCCACCACTTGCCACTTGTGCGCAAGAAATTCATAGGTTTTTCCATCAACTATTAACCATAGATATGTTCCGCCGGAGCCGCCCCACAGGGACGCCGCAGTGGAGCATGAAAACTGAGATGCGTCTACGATCTCTTCCGGCCGACCATCACCTGTGAAGTCATGCAATGTGATGGCCTGCTCCGTTGCGTTAAACTTGCCATCATCAATTTCTGCGCATTCTCTTTTTGCCTTCTGGACTATCTCTGTTGCAAGTGGAAGGCGCTCTGCACCATATACGGGTGAAAGAAGATATGTAAAAATAATGGTAATAAACAGAATAAACCGCATCTCAAGTTCCCCAAATCATGAGTTTATGCTGTCTGTCATTTGAGAGTATTTTTCGGAATTGGCAATTGTCAAAATCTTTGGTTTCGAGCCAATACACACGGTCATATTTTCAATATCGGTCTGTAAAAATTTTGTAGCTTAAACTCGAACGCAATAACTGCCATGAGAGATCGCTTTACGTGGTATGCCTCAGCATTTCAAATTCAAATCGATGAATATATACAATGTAGAACTTTAAAATAAAAATACAAGATCTCATTTGGTGCTTGCTAAAAGTTGACAAACTGTAAGGAGGGAGAGACCTCCAATACTGATTGACAGGGTACAAACCTTCCGAATCGTATCCTTGTCAAATTTTAGGATATAAGCTCCTCGGATCAGCGGCAAGAATTTTTATGTCCAAAAAAGTATGTTATGGCTATAACACGAAAATCAACTATCCGAGAATTCCATTAATCTTGCCATTATATTAAAATACGTAATAATTCAGATATGTTATGGCTATCTTGATGAAACCAAAGTGCTTTCAATTTAAGATTTATAGACATAATATTTGAAAGTAAATAGAGGTCTGCCCCTTTCAACGTGAGTTAAGCTGTGCGACCAATAGAGGTCAAAACGGCCCATTGCCATAATCAAGGAAGCAGACCTTGAAAAAAAGGATTGTATATTGGCTTGGATGACCACAAAAAAGTTGATGTCGCTTTATCCAAATGTTACTTCGTCTCCATTACCTACATACAAGTTACTTTTTGATCCGTTGCTACCCGTTCCCTGAACCACAGGATACCCCAATTCAATCATTCTATTAACGGCCGGAAGGCCCGTACAATGATTGCAGGCAACTTTTTTGAAATTATATTTGGCCATGCCTTTAACGATTTTTTCACCCCTTTCATTTAGTGGCCCGAAAGGAGCAATATGAAGGCCCCCATAGACCCCGTACATGGTTTCACCACCCGCAATTTTTTGCTGACCATAATCAGCCATCGTAAGTATGCTTTGATGGCAGCACCCTGTTACACAGACGAGGCCCTTGTCCTTTACATTAAAAAAAAGCGATTGTTCGCCGCGGACTCGGATAACAATCGGTAAATCAAAAGCAACGGCTGCACATCCCTCATACAACTTGTTGGTTTCCCCTATTTTTAGCTGAACCAATTTGCCATGGTGGGGAATCCGGTTACAGGCACCAGGAGTGATAAATTCGGCCCCTTTTATCAAATGCATGCCTTCCGGATAAAATGTTTCAGGAATAATAATTTTTATTTCCGGATTGTACTTCAGCACGGTTTGCAAACCCCAAAAGTGATCCAGATGTTCATGACTGACAAAAAGAAATTCGATCTCACCATTTTTTAGCATGGTGTCGATACCTTCTCTTTTGAAGCACTCATCCATATAGGCATGGCTCCAGCCGGTATCCAGTAAAAATTTGTGATGGCTTCCGTCAAGAGATTCCATGTCAACCAAAGAACAACTTCCAGCGGCGTTTGCTGGATCCCAGGGTATAATCCATTGGCTTGTTTTCGGACCTCCGGCCGCCTTCATTTGCCCTCCAAGCTTCTTGGTATCAAACCAACCTAACTCAGATACACATTTTACCCGGACACTTTTGCATTGACCGATGTCGTAATTGCCGCTGGCCAATGCTTCCAGAGGTTTATGTACCATAATACCCCCTAAACCCAAAAGGGCGCCTCCAACTGCCATATTTTTGATAAATTCTCTTCGATTTAATTCGCTCACACTTCCTCCTTTCCTGCAAAACAGATTTTTTTTAGGTTTTGACATTACCAAAAAAATAAGCCTCCAAAGAAATTACTCAGCTTCTCTGGAGGCTTTATATCAGCAGTTTGAGAAAAATAACCATTTTCATGGCTCTCCTTAATCTATTAGGAGGTTTGATGCTGGATACAAAATATAAATTTTTGTTTATGATTCTGAGATCACAATAAATGTTGCAGTTTTATATGTCAATCTCTGTTTAAATCCTTAGCTGAAAACAACTCTATCTTTTAGGGCATGTTGCCCCTTACCAGCACCTCTATGTCACCTTAAATGGTGATATATCGATATGCAATAGGGTTGTGCGAAATTTGTGATATTTGCTTAGCTTAACCGTAATTTGAGCCTTGACGAAATGTCATCTGGTACTCTTGCCATTATATGAAATTGTCATAATTATTCATATACGGTAACGTATCTCAAAGAATCGGAGATTTTTGGGAACTGGCATACGACAGCTATTCTTAAAACCCAAGCGCCCCCGCTGCCGGGCATCGTTCCAAAGTTTATGTGCTATGCTTCTCTAAAACCATAAATGGGGTTTCAGCCAGACAGTGTTTGTTTTTCGGGTCGGATGTCCCATTCTCTTTATAGCCGTTCCCGATACGCCCATGTCTGTCGTAACAGCTTGGTTGGCGCGTTCGGTGGCCGGAATTGCCAGTTCCATGACTCGCTGAAGAAAAGACTCAAAAGCAGTGTCAAGAACTGCAACGGGGATCGCACCAAGATTGGCATAGATCGGAACATGATTTTTACCACCTGCAGGGATAGCAAGGCCCGACGCATCCGATGTACCCATTCATCGGAGGTCAACCGGTAATCCTCAGTCCCATCGACTTCCTCGACCAGATCGAAATAGCCTTCGGCACACCGGCGAAGCTGGTCAATCTCCGGATAATAGCCACCCCAGCCTCTTTCAAGAACGGCCCAATGGAAATTGTCTGAACCCCATCGAAAAGCAAAGGGATTCCTCATCAGGTCGAGCGGGTTTATCGGTTTCCGAACGAAGTGAATCGTCGTCGTGGCAAACCAGCGATTCGTCGAGCTGATGTCAATCAAGCGATGGACCTTGGCGAACAGATTTTCGTAAATGTGATCGTTCCTTCCGGTCGCGGCATCTCTCGGATGAACAAAGTGCTCTATAGACCCGTTAGCGATCACTGCGTCGAACGTCCCGTCCCACTCGCCTGGAATCGCTCGATAGTCGAGGAGATGGACGTCGAGATTCTTTTGGCGGCAATACCTCGCCTGTTCGGCAGAGATCGTGATGCCGACGCCTCTGGCGCCGCGCTGCCGGATTCGCTCCAAGAGTGTCCCGTACCCGCAACCGAGATCCAGTAAACGTCGGCCTGGCTCGCATCGTACCTGGTCTAAGAGGTAGTTGAGTTGGTTAGCCTCAGCCTGTTCATAAGGCATCTGGGCATTACCGTGATAAATACCTTCAGTAAGGTCGAACATCCCGCAGGCCGGAAAGAACCTATCAACCGCCGAATAACAGGTAACAACCTTTTCCCAAGGTTGAGACTCCATTGTAATATTATCCGTTTTCTAGGACTAATTCTCGATGAATCAATGGATTTTTGAATTAAATTCTTGTTAATTATTACTACATTATCCGAAGGAGTTCTCAGCGCTCGAGGAAAATCATCGTTATGATTCATGGCTATCTTTGCCACCCTTTAAGCTTATAAATCTCCTGCTGCCTAAAGTACTTTCGGAGACTGAACCAATGGTCGTTAGTTACCAGCATGATGCGTTCTTTGCCTGTCGTCACCGTACTTATGACCCCAAGCAAGGCCATGGCGTGTCTCACCGCATAATCGACATCGTCATTTTTAATTTTATCCTCCCCTGATTTTAGAAGCAAAAAAGCCAAGCCACCCCAAACAGGCAACTCGGCTTTTTATGTTAAGACAGTCTGCATTTCCCCGACCTTTCCCCAAGATGGGTGCTGCTCAGTCTTGAACTTTCCGAAAAAATTGTCTTAATTTCACACTTAAAACGCTCTTTCGTTTTTAACCAGATGTATCGGCTTCTGTCAACCCCTTAGTTGCAAAAACAACACAGCAAAAAATAGATAAATAATAGTTATTATCGTAAATATTATGGCGATCGCACCATTTCTAAGATACAACTCCTGGTAAATTCATCCGACTTCGCTCTTCAAGCTACGACGTGACAAGAAGGATACAGTCTATAAAATGCAAAAAAATTCCATTTCTATATCCGGACGGATGCCGTCAGTAGTGCCTTCGCTCAGGGGTTTGAGACAGATTTTGGCTAGAATGTCGTGATTCCGGGTGACACCGAACCTGTTGTTTATGGAGCGTTTAGGGTTTACTGAACGGTCATCGGCGGCCAGCAATTCTTCCGGGCCGAAATCCCACCCCGTGAGAGTGTTTAACAATAAAGGCGCGCTTTTTTGAGCAACGATTCGCCAATCGATCGATGGTGGTCGGCTCAATCACGGGCACTTGGAGGATAATGTTATATAGTGGTCAACCATTTTCGAGCCCAATACCACATAAATTTCAGGCTTTTAACGGGTTCTCCTGTTTGACATTTAACATTTAACGTTATATGGTTTGATCTCGATGTTGCCAGGGATCAGCTGGAGGAAAGAATCAAGCTTGAAGTAAGGCCATGCGCTTCACGAGTCGCCTGATGAAGTGTCAGAAGGATAGCAAAAACGATGGCCGGGTCTCAAACCTAAAAGTGAAAAGAAACCGACAGCCCGTGAGACAAATTCATTTGACACACTTACGCCATTTTCCTATACTACCATAAAACATTAAGAATTTAAGACTGTTAAAGG
The DNA here is from genome assembly GCA_963723215.1 of uncultured delta proteobacterium. GTDB lineage: Bacteria > Desulfobacterota > Desulfobacteria > Desulfobacterales > JAFDCJ01 > JAFDCJ01. The sequence continues at coordinate 26,923 of CAVRQG010000012.1, read as the reverse complement.
AAAACCAGTGGAAAATTACCTTAATAACAAGAGTCGTAAAAGAGGGTGGATTATAACAATTGTCGTTGTCATCGGTCTCGCGGTCATTGTTCTCGGCGGATATTTGGTCTGGGACTCAATCCGTACCGAGGATAAGAAGATACAGGCCAAGGGCAAGATTGAGGTAGAAGTGGAAAAGCCTCCCGATCTGCCGCGGATGGCGAACCAGCCTCCTAAAATCAAAACTCCCGAGCCAATCACCCCAGCTTACGCGCCGGATGCTCCCTTGCTCGAACAGGTGCGTGAGGCTATGAGAAAGGGTATCGATCCGGATGGTGCCCTGGCAATGGCCAAATCCCTGCCGGACAAGCCGGAAAGAGCAGACGCCGCCTTTATTTTACTGGAGTACGCCGCTGAAGCCGAAAATGGTGAAGCTGCCTTAGAAGTTGGCAGGTATTTTGATCCCACGTTTGCCGGTGACAGCGGGACGATTGTTAAAGATCCCGAGCATGCTTACGACTGGTACCGATTGGCGTTGTCCCAGGGAGTGCTCGAAGCCGACATTCACCTTTCAAATCTTAAACAGTGGGTTACCAAGCAGGCTGCGGAAGGATCCTATAAATCTCGCGAATTGTTAAAAAGCTGGAAATAGCTCTTTTTTTGAAAATTCAGCCGTAGACACGAAGGCATAAAAAACATTCAGCTTTGATTGAGCGATACTTAATTGGGTGGTACTGGGTATTGGTATTCGGCACTGGTGTTCATCGGAAATCAACGTCAATCTAATATATCTTCTTAATTCGTATAATGAAAAACTAATATCGGAAAGAATTCCCCTATACCATTACCTGATGCCGAATGCCAAATTCCTCCTCGATCGAGTTTAACTCAATCGGGGTTCAGTAATCAATTCCCCATCTCATTTCCAGATCGGACCCTATTTAATGATGGAGTGTGAAATGAAGATTCATACCGTAATGATCCCAAAGACAGCCAGAGTCATTGCCTTAATCGTGGTTTGTATTGTCGGCCTGGTGCTTATTGCCGGCACCGCTGCAACGGCCCAGCAGAGAAACCCTTTGCTCATAGCCGGCAAGCGGACTTTGTATCAAAAAGTGATCACCCACCCAGGTGCAAAATTGTTTGCCATCGATGGCGATTCCGTGAAGATCCTGGAGGATTGGATTAAGCCGTTTACGGTATACTACGTTTACGAGCGGGCATCAGTGGCCGGTGATCCCTGGCTGGAGGTCGGGCTTTCGAGCACCGCGGGGCCGATCGGATGGATCAATGGTACCAAAGCATCCGACTGGAACCAGGCCTTGACACTCGTTTTTACTGAAAGAACCGGCCGCCGGCCGGCGCTTTTTTTCAGGGACCTGAATTCTCTTCAAGCAGTCGCCAGTTCACCCACACCCCGTAATCAAACATCTCAGCTCTTATCTCAATTTAGTGCGATTCAATCCGGTGAAATGTCTCAGCCGGAAGACTTTTCGCTATTGGCAGTTGAACCGCCCGGAGAAGCTGTTTCGAAAGAACGGTTCTACCTAATACCTATTTTTAATGCATTGGAGCTTTATGAAGGCGTCAAATTTTTGGAAGTGGCTTCCATCGATCCCGGATCCGGTCAGCTGCCGGTGGAAGCGGTGTTAAAAACAGCCATCGTCTTCGTCATCGATACGACGATTTCTATGAAACCTTACATTGAACGGACCCGGGAAGCCGTCCGCAAAATTTATGGTGCCATTGAAGAAGCCGGCCAATCCGATAAAGTCGCTTTCGGATTGGTGGCCTTCCGCAACAGCACGCGTAAAACGCCGGGTGTTCTTTATGAGGCTCAGGTGTTGTCTGATTTACGGGACGGGCGTGAACGCGATCAATTTGAATTCGCATTGGCCCAGACACAGGAAGCCGAAGTCTCCACGCATTCCTTTAATGAGGACGCTTTTGCCGGACTCAAGACAGCCCTTGACAAACTATACTGGTCACCCTATCAGTCCCGACTTATTTTTCTTATTACGGATGCAGGTGCGGTCCGTAACGACGACCCCTATTCCTCCACGGGGATGAACGAGGCTGAAATCGCGGATCTGGCGGCAGCCAAAGGGGTCAAAATCTTTGCCCTTCACCTAAAGACTCCCGCGGGTAAAAAGCGAAATAACCACGATTCTGCTGAAGTCCAATACCGGGTTCTGACCGGGCATAGCGACCCGAATATCGGGGATCTGTATGTTCCTATCTCGGCTGATGGGGCTGCCGCAGGCGTGAAGGGGTTTGGGAATGTGGTTGAAGGTGTCGGTGCTCAGATGGTGGAATTGGTGAGAGCCACGGATGCCGGAGAGCGGCTGGTCCTGCCGGATGCATCCGCTACGCCAGCAAAGGATGCCGTGCAGGAGGCCGTGCACAAAGCCGCCATCCTGGGATATGCCATGCAGCTTGAATTTTTAGGGGCTCGTGGCGGTGTCGAATCCCCGGAGGTGGTCAAAGCCTGGGTTTCAGACATGGACCTTGCCAGACCTGACACCCCGACATTTAAAGTCAGTGTATTGTTAACCAAAAACCAGCTTAGCGACTTAAGCTGGCGGCTGGAGGTTGTGCTTGACCAGGCTCAGAGAACCAAGCGGACAGGCGCCAGAGATTTCTTTAACAGTATCCTGTCGGTGGCTGCTCAAACATCCCGCGATCCCAACCAGTTCAGCCGAAAACCGAACCAGAATCTTGGAGAGTTGGGTGTTCTGGCCGAATTTCTCGACGATCTGCCCTACCGCAGCAACATTATGCGACTTACCGAAGAGGATTGGTACCGCTTAAGTCTGGGTGAGCAGCAGACCTTCATCAATAACTTAAAATCAAAGATTAAAAGGTACACTCTAATCCATGACGATGTGGCCAACTGGACAAGCTTCGGGGCCAAAGAACCGGGAGATGCGGTATACAGAGTGCCGCTGAGTCTGATGCCCTAGTGGTCTTAGCAGCAGTTAGGTGTCCAATTTAGGGACGCGAATTAAATAACTTGAACGAAATTGATTGTTTTTGAGTCCATATTCCGTGTCGCCACCGTGGGGCATGCTACAACATGAATCCCTTAAAGCGCTGTGAATAGCACTCGAAATCTTTGCAATCACGGGAGAGTTTATTTAATCCCGGTTCCTTTTTTTTATTTTTTCGCTTTTTATGGTAGAATAAGACCTTATACGAATTGATCCACTTATGGGTGTGGGATAAATCGTCGAGATCGATTATAAAATATGAGACAGTCTGAAATGGGAGACTTCCATCGTGGACGTTAGCCAACATAATTTTTCGGTAAAAGAAACGAAACCATCCCTGACGCCCGTGAGCGGTGTCGCCAAGGACGAAGAGGTTTTTCATTTAACCAACATCACCAAAAAATGGCCCGGAGCCCAGGGGTTTACCCTGGCAGTTCCGGAGTTAATTATTCGTCGGGGTGAAAAAGTCGCACTTGTAGGAATGAGCGGATGCGGCAAAAGTACTTTGTTAGACTTGCTTGCCATGGTCCTACGACCCGACGAAGCCGGGCAATTTACTTTTTTTAGCCAACCGGGACAGAAACAGGATATCATGGACACCTGGAAACGCAAGAAATTGAGTCGTCTGGCTCGTATTCGGATGGTACACATCGGATATGTCCTGCAAACCGGTGGACTGTTTCCTTTCCTTTCAATCCGTGAAAACATCGGCATCAGCCTGCTGGGCCTTGGTTTACCGGTAAATGACGCCGTCGAAGACATGGCCAAACGTCTGCACATCGAGCGACATTTGAATAAGCTTCCCGGGCAGCTCTCGGTCGGTGAACGGCAGAGAGTCGCCATTGGCCGTGCCATGGCACATCGGCCTTCATTGGTAATTGCAGATGAGCCCACCGCCTCCCTTGATCCTATAAACGCTGAAGATATCATGGACCTGTTCACTGCGCTGGCCGACGAAAATGGGGTGACCCTGATCATGGCTACCCATGACTGGGGAAATCTGGGCAAACGCGGATTCCGTCATGTCCAGTTCGATTTGAAACAGGAAGCAGATGACGGTACTGTGAAAGCCACGGTTTTTGGGTAAAACCCAGGTTGATAGGTTCAGTTTAGGTAAAAAATAAATTTTTCAGCCGTGCTGGTGTGATTGTACCTTTGTGGCTGAACTTTTGCCGATAGGTTAAATTATGCACACTTTTAAAACTATTTTTCGTCTGGCCCTGAGAGATTATTTCTATGAGCGATTGCTATCCGCCTGCGCGATAATGGGTTTAGCGGCTGTTCTGGCCCCTTTGCTGGTGCTTTTCGGGGTTAAGAGCGGTATTATCAACACCATGTCGGAGCGGCTATTGCAAGATCCCCGAAACAGAGAAATTTCTCCGGTCGGCAGCGGCCGTTACGGGGCGGACTGGTTTTCAGCCTTGGGCATACGCAGCGATGTGGATTTTGTGGTTCCACAGACCCGTTCCATTGCGGCGAGCATGATCCTTTACAAGAAAGATGCCTCAAAACCACGCACGCTGGTGGTGTCCCTCATTCCCACTTCGGATGGTGATCCTCTCTTGCTGCAGTACGGCCGTATTCCCACAGAAGCCAGGCAAATTGTGCTGTCGGAGACAGCCGCGCGTAAACTGAATGTAAAAGCGGGTCAGGATATCATCGGAAAGGTTGGCCGGTCGGTGGCCGGGGCAAAGGAACAGGCCATGGTGAACCTGCGAGTTATAGACGTGCTGCCCCATGAGGCCTTTGTTCGAGAGGCTGCCTTTGTGCGGCTGGAGCTTTTGGAGGCCACCGAGGATTATCGCGACGGTCGTGGGTCCGAGGCCTTCGGCTGGCCCGGTTCAAAGAGACCGCCCGGATCAAGGGTTTATCCCAGTTTCAGGCTTTATGCCCGCTCAATTTATGATGTGTCCGAGCTGCGCAACTTGTTGGTAGATCAGGGCCTGGAAATATATACTAAAGCCGAGGAGATCGAAACGGTCAAAACCCTTGACCAATCGTTCAACCTGATATTCGGTCTCATCGCTGTTGTGGCCGTCCTGGGATACTTCGCATCCATGGTAAGCAGTGTTCTGGCCAATGTGAACCGTAAAAGCCGCTACCTCGGTATTTCCAGCCTGATTGGCTTTTCCACCGGCAACATCATCTGGTATCCTATCCTGCAGTCCATCGCTACGGTCGTTTTGGGGTTTACGACAGCCGTCATCCTTTATAAAACGGCAGAGCTGATGATCAACCGGCTGTTCACCGCGTATCTGGCGAGCGGTGAATATGTTTGTCGGCTATCCATTTTGCACATGCTGATCGTCCTAGTATTGATGCTGATGCTTTCCGTTATGGCCTCGGCCTATGGTGCATTCAAGGTCTCGAGGATTGAACCATCAGAGGTCATCCGTGAAGTTTAGGCGTCTGAATGTCGAATTAAGGAATCCTATCGATTTTTTCATTTTTAAAATCTTTGCAACCTCTACATTCCTCGCGGTTTACCGCACGCATACGTTTATTTTTATTTCCTGCCATACGGACTGCCGTGATATTTGGCCTATTAGCGGGGAGTTCACCCCTTTATGCCTGGGATTGCAACTCCGGTCAGAATCCCATTGCACCCCGAATACCCAGCCTGGCGGCAGCTGTCAATCCGAATCCCTCAGCCGAGGACATTGAACTTCCGACGCCCTGCGGCGGCAAACTGATTTTGCACCCTGTTTGTGTCCCTGCCCGGGGTTATTTCGGGGATCTGCCCCTCGACCTCGGCTGTAAAGACTGCGGTCGGCCGAATCAAAGTTTTATGGAAGGCAAACACGGCAAAGGGATTTCCGGACCTTTCACCCTTGGCGATATGCCGGATAGCTGGCGTTTGAAACTCACCCAACTGGCTGACAGCGGTGATGGCATGTGCCCGCCGTCCAATGATCCGACCGATATCGGCTTTTACTATTTTATCAGTAAATATGAAATATCCAATTTTCAGTGGAAGGCTGTAATGGAGGAGGGATGCCGGGGTGCAGATGGTCAATTTGGTACTGATGATCCGCGGCCGAAGGTTGGTATCTCCTGGTTTGAGGCTGTCGAATTCACGCGTAAATACACCGAATGGCTCATAAAAAATGTACCCGGGGCGCTGCCCGGATTTGCCCTGAATCGTTTTGGGTTTATTCGATTGCCGACCGAGGCCGAATGGGAGTATGCCGCCCGGGGAGGGCACCGCGTCACTGAATATCAGATGAACGAAGAAGAGTTTTTCCCGCTGGATGGAAGACCTCTGGCGGACTATGCCGTGTTTACCGACGGGGAAGCCGCCAAACCCCATGAAAAGCTGGCCTGGATCGGTTCGAAATGCCCCAACCCGCTAGGGATTTTCGATACAGCCGGCAATGCTGCTGAAATGGTGCTGGATCCCTTCCGCTTTTCATTGGGATATCGGCTGCATGGTGCGGCCGGCGGCTTTGTCATCAAAGGCGGCAGCTTTCGCAAGAGCCTGGCTGAAATCATGCCAGGAAGGCGTGAAGAACAGCCTTTTTATCTGGGTGACGGAGCCTTCCGCAGCGCCGATATCGGCTTTCGCGTCGTTCTGTCCGGGATACTGACATCCCAGGACCGCTGGGGAAGTTTTGATCAGCAGTGGGCCACCCTGGGCCTGCAACAGCTGTCAACCCGTGCATTGGGTGATGCTTCGGGTTCAAACCCTGAAAAAGACCGCAATAATGACCCCATCACCGAAATAGACCAATTGATGAGCGCAGCCGGCGATGAGGCTGAAAAAAAGAAACTTCTCTTTTTACGAAAAGTATTTAAGCAGAACAAAGTAGTGATTCGAAAGCAGGAAGCCGAAGCACTCAAAGGTATCATCAGAAGTGCAGTGCTCACGGCAGAATCCCTGCAGGATTATGCCACCCGGCGAAAAGTAGTTATCAATGGAAATATAAGCCTGGAGAAGATGAAAACGGACACGGTGTCCGCATCCGTCAAAGCGGCACTGGAGCTTGGTATGGCCAGGGCAAAGGAGTCGCTCCGTATGCTCGACGCCGCCATGGATCATTTCACGAAATTCTACCTTGACCGGGTCAGAGAGAGTCAGAGTTATCCCGAAGACCTTTTTGAAGGCCAGCTAGATCTTATTTCACAAGAATTGAGTCTTGATGAAGATTTTGTCCGGAGCTTAAGAAACAGACTGGATGTTTTCAGAAGACATGTGACGCTCTATAAACACCAGGCAGGAGACATCAGCCCGGAAGTCATTCAAAATGATATTCTGACCAACACCCCTCTTTGATTTAAATAAAAAGGGCATTCCTTCGAAATTTGATGGAATGCCCTATTTAAATCAGAAACAATAAAAGTGCTATTGCACGGTGACATTTACTGCCGCGGGACCTTTCTGGCCCTGCTCTACGTCAAAGGTAACCCGGTCACCCTCATAGAGGGACTTGAAACCGCTTGCATTGATTCCTGAGTGATGAACGAATACATCCGGCCCATCTTCTTGCTCAATGAAGCCGTAACCCTTGCTGCTGTTGAACCATTTTACAATTCCATCAGCCATAGTGACATCCTCCTTTACAAAATTCTCATAGTTCCATACTTCAGGTGTCGATATGACAGATGGATCTTTCCTTAAGAACGAAACCGGCCCACCAATTAAGAACAGGCCTTTATTGATTGTACAAATGATAACATCATTTTGAGAAAAATCAAGGCAATTATGGGTGTTTTTACCACAAAATCACCGGTTGTAGAGCATTGAGCCCTATGGTATGAAAAATCTGTGTGGGAAGGACCCTCAGATATTGTGTTACTGTCTTTATGGATCTATGCATCATACGTGCATTCATGGCTAAACTATTGCCATTGGGATAATACATTGCGCCTGAAAACTAAAGAAATCCTGTTAATCCATCCGCCGGTGGTCAGGCCTTGCGAACCGCCGCCGGGAATAGCGAAACTGGCCGGTGTGTTAAAACGGTTCGGCGTAGAATACGACATCATCGATGCCAATCTGGAAGGACTCCTGTTTCTCCTGCGGCAGCCGATGATAGCCCGAGATACGTGGACCCGCCGGGCCTTCGCGCGGGTCGAGCGCAATTTGGAGGTCTTGATGCAGCCGGCGGGCTATCGAAATCTGGATCGATACAAACAAGCCGTTTATGAGTTAAACCGGGTGCTGGCGATGCAGGATCGGTCCGGGGGCACTGAGGTGAGTCTCGCCAATTTTCAAGATCGAAATCTATCCCCTGTGAAGAGCGGCGATCTGATCCGAGCATTTGAGTCTCCAGAAGAAAATCCGTTTTATATCTATTTTGGAAAGCCGGCTGGGGGAAGCTTATTGAAAACGATCGGCCCCGATGGGTCGGTTTGTCGTTGAATTTTTTAAGTCAGGCCCTGTGCACTTTTGCCATGATCGGGGTCTTGCGGCGGCTTGATCCCAACATACGCATTATTCTGGGCGGCGGGCTGATCACCTCCTGGCTTCGAAGACCGGGATGGCGAAATCCATTTGAAGGAATCATCGACGAACTGGTGGCCGGAGAAGGGGAGGCGGCTCTTTTATCTATTCTGGATAGGGAATATACTGCCGGATCAGACATCGCCGACTTTAATCATTTTTCTCCACTGCCGTATTTATCACCCGGATTTATTTTGCCTTACAGCGCGTCCGCCGGCTGTTATTGGCGTCGCTGTGCTTTTTGTCCGGAGCGCGCGGAAGCAAATCCTTACCGTCCCGTTCCATCTGCGCGGGTCGTATCACAACTCCAATCCCAAATACCAATTTTAAAACCGGTCCTCGTCCACTTTACGGATAACGCCGTGAGTCCAGCGCTGTTAAAAGCTTTATGCCGGGAGCCTTGTGGGGTGCCCTGGTATGGTTTTGTTCGGATTACACGGCATCTGGCGGACCTGGATTTTTGTAAGGCGTTAAAGCGCTCCGGCTGCATTATGCTGCAAATCGGCCTGGAATCGGGTTCCCAGACAGTGCTGGATGGTTTTTGCAAAGGCATCGATTTAAATATTGCGCAAAGGGCGCTTGAAAATTTGAAACATGCCGGGATCGCTGCCTACGTCTATCTGCTTTTCGGCACCCCCTGGGAAACGGAAGCGGACGCGATCAAAACGTTTGAATTTACGATCCGGAACAGCGGGACCATCACTTTTTTAAACCTGGCCATATTCAATCTGCCGGCCTTTGGTCCCCATACAGATTCACTGAATACGAGACCTCTGGACACCGGCGACATGTTTCTTTACCGCCGCTTCGAACATCCCGCGGGCTGGCATCGGCAGCGATATCCGTCAGATTTCTGGAAAACAAGTTCAAGCGTCATCCGGCGATTGCACCAATCATTCGCGCTGACCCACCGGTTTTTACCTCGAACCATGCACCATTTTTCATTCCGCAAACCGTATGATTCCGTGGCTGAGGGAGATCCGTTCCGATCCCTTTGCTGGGCCGGCAAATCGGACTGGCGGCTGCCTGCTGTCAGTGAGCTTGAATCGTTGCTGGACAGAACCCGGTACCGGCCGATTATGCGCGAAGAGATACCTTTCCGGGACACCTTGAGCTATTGGTCGTCCACAACCTTCGGACATAATAAGAACAACGCGTGGATCGTGATGTTCGATGGCGCTTATGTGCTCAGTTACTATAAGACGAACGAATATCATGTCCTTTACGTCCGAGGATGATCCATGTTTCCGTTTAAAAGCCAATTACGCATTTTGGGTAAGAATTTAGCCGAAATATTGCTATATTGGACCTCGTTGAATAGTTTACTAGTTGAATGGTTGATTAGGAAGAATATAGTAATAATTTGAAATGTTACGGTTGTTGAAAAATGAAGTGTCCAACTATTTTGCTACTATGGCATAACTTCATATTTACAACCACTTAACCAATCAGCTAATCAACCAATCATCGATATCTGTATTTAAAATGATCTCAACGAACTACACGATCCTAACTGCCCGTAAGATCTAAAGGAGGGAAAACGATGTCGAAGTTATCTTTAATGTTTTACAGGAAAAACTGCATGGGCTGCCATGCCTGTGAGGTGGCTTGTAAACAGGAGCATCAACTGGGTGTTGGTCCACGCCTGGTGCGTTTCATTGAAAAATCTGCCGATTTTTACCCGGTTTACTGCATCTCTTGTCGGACCAAGCTATATGCTTGGATTTTATTTAGAAACCTGCCAAATTATGAAACATTTTAGGCCAATTCGACCAATCGATCGGTTTATTTTTCTGGAGGAAGCTTCCCCTTTCAGATAACCCTTTCTGTGCCCCCCAAATGAAGTATTAACTCTCAGCTTGACACACGAACCTCTTTTTGCCATACTCGGCCATCATAGACCAAAATACCGATTCTCAATCTTTTATTCGGAAGAAAATGGTATCTCACTTTAAAACAGATTCCAGACCTTTTTTGACCACATACAACGTACAATGAATAACAAACATTTCGCAATTTAGGCTCAATTTGGGTAATCCAAATCGATGATGAAAAAAAGGAGATTTCGGCTATGAAAGGTGTTTGCAACAAGGTTCTTAAGGTGGATCTGACCAACGGGACTTGCAACGTGGAAGAAGTCCCTGAAAAGGTTTATGAGTACTTCATCGGCGGGGCCGGTATAGCCGCCTACTACATGTGGAAGGAGTGTCGAGCCGGAACGACCGCCTTTGATCCGGCCAATCGGCTTACGTTTGCTTCCGGCATGATAAACGGAGTGAAACAAAGCGGTGCCGGAAAATGGACCGCCGGTGCCATCTCGCCATCCATCAACATGAATGCCGACTCAGCGGCCACCGCCAGTTTCGGCATTGAAATCAAAAAGGCCGGCTATGATGCCGTGGTCGTGCACGGCCGCTCTGAGAAACCGGTCTATGTCCTAATAGATGACGATAAGGCCGAGTTAAAGGACGCCCCCAATCTGTGGGATAAAGACGCATATGTAGCCGAGGACAGTATTAAAAAGGCCGAAGGAGACAACTTTGAGGTCGTCACGATCGGTCAAGCGGGCGAGCGACTGGTCCGCTTCGCTAACATCCAAACCAGAAAGAAATCTTTTCTCGGCCGCTGCGGATTAGGCGCCGTTATGGGATCTAAATTGCTCAAAGGGATTGCCGTACGCGGCACCCAGGAAATCGGATTTCACGATCCGGAAGAGTTGGCCCGGTTGAACAAAGGTATTAACCAACGGTTGATGGACCTGGACAATGGAAAACCGGAATGGCTGCAGATAAAAAGGGTTGGTACAGCCATGGCAACTGAGTTGTTCGCGCCCCAAGGCAACCTTCCTATCAAGAATTACAGTTTGGCCGATTTTCCGAAGGGCGTGGAAACCATGCACGCCTCAAACTATGCCAAGGAACTCAACGCCAAGCCCTGGCCCTGTAAGTATTGTGTCATACAATGCCACAACAATTGCACTATTGAAAAAGGACCCTACGCGTACAAGGGCAAAGGCCCGGAATATGAGTCCTTCGCCATGATGGGCTTTAATACCATGGTCGATGATGTCAAGGCCGTTGCCTACGCCTGTGAGCTTGCCAACTTATACTCCATGGATTGTATCTCCCTGGGTGTAATTATAGCCTGGGCCATGGAGTGCTATGAGAAGAATGTCATTACCAAAGAGGACACCTACGGTTTGGATCTGACCTGGGGAAATGCAGAAGCCCTGGTTGAGATTACCAAGAAAATCGGCATGCGGGCAGACGGTCTGGGTTATCTGCTCGGTGAAGGGTGCAAAATCGCTTCCGAACGTCTGGGGAAAGGCTCTCAAGAGTGGGCTGTCCAGATGAAAGGCCAGGAGATCGCGGCTCACAACTGGCGCGCTCAGTACATCTCGGCGCTCAATTACTGCACGGGCGTCGCCTCGGGTCCAAATCATGAACGCGGGAACTCCCAACACATCTGGGTCGGGCACATCCACCTGCCCGAGTGGGGTATTGACGAAGTGGCAAACGAAGAACGCTGGTCCTGGGAAAACGCGGGTGATCGAAATGCCAAATTCCACGACTACTGCAACGTAATCAACTCTGCGGGACATTGCAAATTCCAGGAGTTCCGAGGGTACACCTTAACTGATCTAACCCACACCATCAATGCCGCTACCGGGCTCACTTGGGATCTGGATGATCTCCGTCGTTCCGGCGAGAGAATCACGACCTTGCAGAAAATATTGAACATTCGTTACGGCTGGAAAACAGCGGACGACTTTGCGTATCCCAAGCGTTTCATGGAGCCGGTAAGCGACGGGTCCGGCGGCGGGTAAAGTTCCCGTCGGGCTGGAAGATGCTATCCGGGAATATTACCAGGTGCGAGGATGGGACGCGGAGGGCAAGCCGACTCCCGAGCTCATCCAGCGGCTGGGTATGGAAGAGTATATGGACTAAAATTGAATGGGATAAGTGGGGGAAACACCCGTATCCCCCACTGCGATTTTTTTCTTAACGTCCCAGTGGCCGGCTTACTTTGTGAGATTCGAAATGAAGGTGTCCATCAATCTCAAAGAATCTGAATTTCCCGAGGGTACGAAACTCATAGAAGTGGTCAAACGCATTCGAGAGGCCAAAAAAGATGAGCCGATGATTAAGGCCATAAAAGGTAAGACCGGAAAAGACCACATTATGTTCGTCGTAAATGGACGCGTGGTTCAGCCCCGAGAACATGAGTCCCTCGAAATCCAAGAAGGTGACGATATCCGATGGGTTCATCCTTATTTCGGCGGATGATTAAAACGTCTTAGGGATAGAGGGAAGGGATAAGAATTTTCTTTTTGTTGGCCAAAGCATGGCAAAAAGGACGTAGTGTGTCAATAACCATCCCAGATGCATCGTGCGCAGGAATGTAGGTCATCCACTCTTGCGAAAACGAAGCCCGAATAATGTACCGTGCCAAATTTTCAGTATTTCTCAAATACCCCGTGATATTATTAGGATTGGCATTCCCGCATAAAATAAAAAAGATGGACGTTCAGGTGCTTATATGTCAATAGCTGCAGTATAGGTGATGTCGGAAGGGTAATCATTTTATGCGTCTACCTATATTAAAACTCGCTACCATTCTCCCTTTTCAGCGCTTAATTTCCGGTGTACTCTCCATTTCCATTTTTTGAAAAATCAGCGACCACCAGCAGAGATGGCCCGGCCCCTTCCAGAGGCCATCCTCAATACCCCCAGCTGGTGGCCGCTGATTCCAACACCATCCATGTTCGGATTCTGATTGACACCCAAGGCCACATCCTCTATAGTCCTTGCGCAAAAAAGGTCTCTTTAACGCTCGATCCGGAAAGAAAAGGGGGAATACTTTATCATTTATTGGAAGGTAGGTGTTAGGTGGTGGTCTGCCGGCGTGTGCGGTTGCCTGACTGGAAAATGAATATAATCACGGGCGCCCGTTATAAAAACGTCATTCCGGCAGGAATTTGAACGAAATACTTAAGACAGAAAGGAGTGTGAGGATGAAAAGATTTTGTAAATCGACACTTGTTTTGGGCATGGCGATAGCGTTAGTGACAGGCTTCTTCATCTGCTCGCCGGTTGCCGCGGAAGACACCATTAAATTGGGAATCATGTACGCCATGACGGGTAAAGGCTCTGCGCTAGGCGTCAAGCAGATGGACTCAGCCAAACTGGCGATCAAGGAGATCAACGCCAAGGGTGGCGCCGACTTCGGCGGTAAACGGCTCAAGATCGAAGCCATTTTTCAGGATACGGAAACCAAGCCGGACGCTGCCGTGCGAAAGATGAAGTCCATGATCAAGAGCGACGGGATCACCGCCCTGGTGGGAGGTACATTTGCCCACGTGTCCCTTGCCATGAACGCCCAGAGCAAAAAGACTCCCATTATATTCATGGCCACCAACGGGGTTCCGGAAAAGATGTTCACCAAAAAGGAAAAAGGTCCTTACAGTATGTCCATGATTCCACCAGCCGAGTCCATCGGCAGCGGGGCGTCAGCCTATGTCACCGAAGTCATGAAAATGAAAAACATTGTTTTGCTGCTGCCGGATTATGCCTATGGTCACGGGGCTCTCAGGGGCCATGAGGCTGTGCTCAAGAAGATGCCGGATGTCAAGTACGAGGCCATCATGACCCCGGTGGGTACTGCGGATATGACCCCTTACCTCATCAAAGCCATGGAAGCGAAGCCTGACATCGTCATTATGGGCCAGTGGGGCAACGACGCTATCAATATCCTAAAACAGGCCTATGAAATGGGTATGGGCGAAAAGACCAAGATCTTCTTCCAGTGGATCGTGAATGTCTTTGCCACGGGAATACCGCCGGAAGCACTGGATGGTGTTATGTGCCAAATGTTCTGGTACCATGACATGACCGGTTTTGCGGATGCCGAGGTGGTCAAGCTGGCCAATGACTTCACGGCCCGTTACAAAGCCGAATACGGCGAACCACCTGATCCTTACGGTTTAAGCGCCTACATGGGTGTTTACAACGTCATTCGGGGCATGGAACTGGCCCAATCAACCGATCCTGAGAAGGCCTACAATGCCATCATGTCGAATCCCGACTGGGTCGGACCCAAAGGTCCGGCCACGTGGATGATTGACGGAAATCCCCGCTACAAGCATGCCTCATTTATAGCCCAGGGCCTTGGTCCCAGCGAACGTAAAGACCAGAAGTGGGATTATGTCAAAGTAATCGACTCCTATCAGGGCAAAAATTTCCAGAGAACACCCCAGGAACTCGGTTGGTAAAAGCGTATCATTTTATCGGGTATGAGGAGTGGGAGCTCAAGCTCCCACTCCATATCGATTCTGAACAAGTACCCCCGCCCTTAAGAATTCTTTGCTTCCAAGTCTGTATGCAATTGAAATTCAATTAAAGGATCACCATGCCTGCACTGATTGAAACGGATAGCCTGAGCAAACATTTTGATGGTTTGGCAGCCGTTCAGAGTGTCAACTTTCGAATTGAGGAAGGCCGGGTTGCCGGTATCATCGGACCCAACGGATCCGGCAAGACAACCCTGTTCAATCTTCTCTCCGGCCTGTTTTCACCGACGGAGGGCAAAGTCGTTTTCAAGGGAAAGGATGTGACCAAAGTTCCCCCCCACAAGCGGGTGGAAATGGGCATGGCCCGGACGTTTCAACTGGTTTCGGTGTTCGATTCCCTGACGGCCTGGGAAAACCTGGTCCTTTCCAACAACAAATTCAAGCAGGAACGCCAGACCGTCAAGAACTTTTTTTTCGCATCCGCCCAAAACCCAATGATCCTGGAAGATTGTCTGGAGGCCCTCGAAATGGTAGGCCTTCAGGACAAGGCATCCACACCGACCGCTGAACTCTCCTACGGTGACAAGCGGATGCTGGAAATCGGCATCAGCCTTTCTCTCAAACCGACGCTGCTGCTGCTGGACGAGCCTTTTGCCGGATTGAGCGACCATGAAATCGGAGAAGTACTGGCTGTTATCAATCGGGTCAAAAAAAATTTCACACTGGGGATCATCGACCACAAGATATCCAAAATTGTGGATCTGATAGATACGCTGAGCGTTATGAATTATGGGGTAATCATTTGCGAGGGCGATCCTGACCAGGTTCTGTGCGACCCGACCGTCCGGGAATGCTATTGGGGAGAGGACAGTTGCTGAATGTAAGTCGAATAAATGTGGGCTACGGCCATGCCATGGTGCTCCATGATGTCTCCTTAGAGCTAAAAAAGGGGGAGATGGTCTTTTTAGTCGGACGAAACGGTGCCGGCAAAACGACGCTGCTGAAGGCCATCAGTGGGATCATGAAGCCGGCAAACGGGGCCATCACCTATGACGGAACGGACACCCTCGGCCTGAGCGCGGAGACAACTGGCCAGGCGGGGCATTCGATTCGTTGCCCAGGACAAAAAGGTCTTCACCCATTTGACGGTCAGGGACAATCTCCAGCTTGCCGCCTATGCCAGCGGGGCAAAGATGTCGGACGCCGTCCAAAAGGCCACAAGCATCTATCCGGATCTTTCGAGATTTATGGAGAGCAAGGCCGGCGGATTGAGCGGTGGGCAGCGGGAAATCCTTCTAATCGGCCGTGCCCTGGTGGGGTCTCCCAGACTTCTGTTGATCGATGAGCCCACCGAGGGTCTGGCCGCCATCGTCATTGAGGACATCACTCGAATTTTAAACCAGCTTAAAACGGAGAACGTCTCCGCCATCATCGTGGAGCAAAATTTATCTCTGGTAAACCGACTGGCGGACCGGATTTACGTGATGAAAGAAGGTAAAATCATCAAGGAGATCGCCGACCAATCGGAGATGGAAGACACCAGCGATCTGGAAAACTACCTATAGGGGACAACCATTGGCCGTCACCGATTTAACCAAAACCTATGTTCGAACTGCGAAAAAAGGTGCCGTATGGCGCGACATGGCCATTATTGCGGGTGTTTTGCTGGCCCTGACGCCGATCCTGGCCATTCACCGGGTGACCGAATTCATGATTTTCTGCATCTTCGTGATGTCCTTCGATCTCCTCTATGGATATATGGGACGGTTGTCATTCGGCCAGATGCTCTATCTGGGCACCGGAGTTTATGTCTCCACGCTTTTTTCCCTTCACATTAGCCCCAATCCGATTCTGTCCATGTTGGCCGGCATTGCGGGCGGGGCGATTGTGGCCGGTATCTTGGGCCTGATCGTTGTCCGTCTTTCAGATGCGCCTTTTGCCCTGACCAATCTGGCGTTCAACCAGGTGGGATTCTTTCTGATCGGTTCGGCGTTTCAGCGGGTCACCCATGGCGAAGACGGTATATCGAGCGGTGTCGAACCCTGGGGATTTTTAGACTTTGCCAACGAATATGTTGCCTGGGGATTCGTGTTGGTATGCCTTCTGTTTACCTTCTTTGTGCTCAAAACCTTGACCTCCTCGCCCTATGGGATCATTATCCGATCCATCAAGGAAAACGAAATAAGGGTCAAATTCCTCGGATATAATACCTACTTCTACAAGTGGGTGACGTTTGTCATTTCCGGAAGTCTGGCTGCGCTGGCCGGCACCCTTTACACCCTATATATCGGATTTGTCAGTCCCGTATTCATCCATCCGCTGAGCAATGTGGAGGTGATCTTTGCCACCCTCATCGGCGGGGCCGGCAACCTATACGGCGCACTGGCGGGCGGCATGTTTTTCATGGTCCTTCGCGACAGCCTTTCTACGCATATTCCCCAATGGGAATGGATCCTGGGCCTCCTTTTGCTGATTGTCGTCTTCTATCTCAGGGGGGGCATCACCGGTTTCATCAAAACCCTGAGCGGCGCGATTACCCAGAAGATGGCGCAGAGAAAGACAGGGGAGGCATAAGCGGCCATGATCCAGACACTGCTATATGGCACCACCATCGGCGCGATCCTCTATTTCTTCTCCATCGGGCTCTCCATTACTTTCGGCACCATGAAGATCATTAATTTCGCCCACAGCATGGTTTATACGCTGGGCGTCTATTTCTTCATCACCATGCTGCCCGTTCTGGGCGGCATTTTTCCGGCAGCCCTTGCATTCGCAATGGTGATGGTCGTACCGGTCGCTTATGTCATGGAACGGTTTGTGATTCGCCGGCTATATGGAGAGTCCCTCGATTACGCGATGATCGCCACCTATGCCATGCTCCTGATCGGAACGGATGCTATCAAATGGATCTGGGGAAATACGCCGCTGCCGGTTACCGATCCCTTGGGTACGGCCGTGACCATTCTGGATGTCTCTATTCCCGTGTATCGCGTCATTATTGTCGCCAGCGCTATTATCCTTTTCATCGCACTCAATATATTTTTCAAAAAACACATCATCGGAAAAATCATTATCGCAGCTCTGGACGATGATGAAGGGGTCAGATGCCTTGGGCTGAACGTTGATCGTTACTTCTCCATTGTGTTCATACTCGGAAGCATTTTGGCCGTCCTGGGCGGTGTGCTTTATGCGCCGATTTCCGCGGCTGAGCCCTACATGGGCCATGACATTCTGCTGATCGCCTTTGCCGTAGTCATCGTGGGAGGTATGGGAAACCTGACGGGGACGTTCATCTCCGCCTTCGTCCTCGGCATGGTCATTGCCCTGACGGGACGTTATTATTCCCAGGCCGCGGACACCATGGTATTTGTGGTGATGGCCGCGGTGCTCATCTTCAGGAAATCGGAAACCTGATGCTCGATACTCGATGCGCGATGCTTGATGATGTGCTGGATGTTGGGATAAAACAAGGATAATTCTCTTTTAAAATCCAGTATCCAGAAACCAGCATCATTCTAATAATTGGATTGTAACGTATGGTTAATATTTTTTGCCACTTTGTAAGCGACTATAACTATTACTGCTGCTCCAACGGGATAAAAGGTATTAGAAATGACAAATGAAAACGATTTAGGAACTGTGATGCAAGAAGCGGAAGGAATCGTGACCGCGTGGGAGCCCACCAAAATACATTTTGGTGAAGGGACTGTCGACAAGACAGGCAAGCTTATAAAGAAGTATGGTGACCAGGTCCTGATTGTAACCGGTCAGGGATCGGTAAAAACGGCGGGCTATTTAGACCGAATAACCAAGAGTCTGGACAATGCCTCTGTAGCATATCATGTCTGTGGCGGCGTCGAACCCAATCCCAGCAAAGAGACGGTCTATCGAACCGCCTACCACCTTCTTGCGGGTGGTTATGACTGCATCCTGGCATTAGGAGGTGGCTCTGCAATGGATGCGGCCAAGGCTGCGGGAATTCTGGCCACGGTAAAGAAAGGTGATTTAGACGACTACTTCGGCGTGGGTCTTGTATCAGAGAAAATCGGCAGAATAATGCCCCTGATCGTTGTGCCGACCACCAGTGGGTCGGGGAGCGAGGTCACAAAATTTTCGGTGATTACCGACACCCGAATCGGCGTCAAAAAACTGATGATCGATCCGGCCATTGTTCCTCGCGAAGCTATCCTGGACCCGGAGCTTACCTATACCTGCAGTCAACATGTGACCAGGGTCTCAGGATTGGATGCCATGACGCATCTAATTGAAGGCTATTTCAACGAAGTAGACGAAGATGCCGATCAACACTGCAATGAAAGAGCATTGCTGGGTCTTAGACTACTGTTCGAAGCCCTCCCAAGGGTCGTTCGAGACCCTAACGACAAGGCGGGGAGAAAACAGGTGACGATGGCTAGTTTGCTGGGGGGGACCGTGCTTTTTTACAAACAGGCGGGCGGGCCCCACCTGAATTCATTCAGCTGGTGTAACGTCATGGATCACGGCGAAGCCTGTGCCGTCATGTTGCCCTATTACGGTGCCTATTATGCCCCGGTCATCGATCAGAAAATGAGAAAGGTCTGCGAAGCCATGGGGGTTGAGGATTCCGGGAATGTGGCCCTGGATTTTGCCGAAGGCCTCCTTAGCTTTTACAAAAAACTGGGGTTTCCGCTGGCGCTGAAGGATTTCGGCACTTTCTCTGAGGAGCTTATAGAAAAGGCGGTCAATGACGCTTCCCAGAACAAAATGAAGCTGGAGGCCATGCCGCGGCCGATTCCCCTGGAAAAAAGCACCCAGGTTCTCAGGACAATAATCGAAGGGGCCTATAAGGGCTCACTCGAGGAGATATTAAAGCTATAGTGGAACAACCATGATAGAATATGCAAACGCCGAATATTGACAATCTCGTAAATAGTCCGAAGTTCCGTCATACCTGCGAAGGCAGGCATCCAGGACTATTTGAAAATACTGGTTTCCCGCCTTCGCGGGATTGACGCCAAAAGAGGAATTAAGACTTTTTACGAGACCGTCAATATTGAATGCCGAAAAATCAGCGGTCCCCAGCAGAGGTGACTCCGGCCCCCTCCAGAGGCCATCTTCATCCCTCCAGCTCTGCTTATGGTCGCTGATTTTTTTTCTCAGCCTTTTCCTTTTCTTCCAATGCCCGCAAAACCTTTTCCGGGGTTATCGGGATATCCGTGATCCATACGCCGATGGCGTCATGTACGGCGTTCACCACCGCCGGGGACGGTGGGTTGGCGGTCATCTCGCCAATGCCCTTCGCACCATAGGGCCCGTGCGTCGAGGGGCACTCCACCATGAGTGTTTCCATTTCCGGAATATCCATGATAGAGGCAATTGCATATTGCCCCAAAGAGCGAGGCTGGTATTTGGGAGACGGGTAATGCGGGTATAGATTCTCCAATGTAGCCCAACTCGTGCCCATGATAGCGCCACCCTCAACCTGCAGCCTTGCAAGCTCGGGATTGATGGCCTTACCCACGTCATAAACGCTTTTACAGTCAAGAACCGTTACCACCCCGGTTTCGGTATCCACTTCGACTTCGATTTGCACAGATGCCCAGGCAACGGTGGCTAGAGGGTCGCAAGCGCCGTTTTCAGGATCAGGTATCGACTTGGGCCTTCCAAAAGAACCGGTGCCGATCACGAACTCGTGGAGTTCGTATAACCCCTTGGTTGCTACCTCCCCTATGGGAATCGCCTCATCGGGCCTGCCCTTGATGCGGATCATCCCGTCCACCGCCTCAAGGAGTTCAGGCGGAGCATCCAAATCCGGAGAAGCGATTTCAAACAGCTTCTGAAGGGCGTTGTTGGCCGCTTCAATGGTTGCATTACCGGCAAAATAGGTGACCCGGCTGGCGAATGTGGCGAAACAGATCGGGCAGGTGTCGGTGTTGTCGTTGATAAACCTGACCTGTTCGTACTCGATGCCCAGCACCTCAGCCGCCATCTGGGGCAGCACTGTGCTGGCGCCCTGTCCTAATTCCACCGTTCCGACAATGAGGTCAGCGGTGCCGTCGGGTTGTATTTTGACAATGGCATTGGTAAAGTCGCCTCCTACCCCCATCCCGGTGGGATAGAAAGCCACGGCAATACCTTTTCCCCGTTTTTTCATGTTAAGCCTCCCTCGGATCTGAAGTTAAGGCGCTGTATTTTTCATCCAATGGGTGATTCACCCTTTCGGCGAGCTTTTTCATGGTTTCAATCAAGTAAACACTATCGAGTTTGGTTCGGGTCGCCAGCTGGTCGCCGTTTCGAATCGCATTGATGAAGCGTAGGTCCCATGGATCTATACCCAGTCTCTCGGCGATCATGTCCATTTGAATTTCGCTTCCATAGGTTCCAGGCGTTACCCCGAAACCGCGAATCGCTCCGGTGGGCACCTTGTTGGTGTAGACAACCGAGCATTTCACCTCAACGTTGGGCAGGTAGTAGGGTCCAGCCAAATAAAATGCATGCTTGTCCACAACATAGGAGCTTAATCCCGTGTAAGCGCCGGCGTCATGTATGCTAGATACCTGACGCGCTACGATGCGGCCGTCCTTGGTCACACCGTCTTTGAAGGTCATGCGCCATGGGCTGTGCCGTCCGGAGTGAAGCATTTCCTCCTCCCGTGTCCATCGCCACTTGCAGGGTCTTCCTGTCTTGAGGGCCATCAGGGCGGCAATGGCATCAGCATGAAGCTCGGTCTTGCCTCCGAAGGCGCCCCCGACATTGCCACCGACGTATTTGATGTCTGAGAAGCCGAGGTGTGCGCGTGGCGTGTATTTAATTCGCTCGGCCCAGCGATGGGAAAGGTCCTCGCCTTGGCCGAGAATGCGTTGGAGCATGTTTAGTAGGAAATACATGCCCTGGGTGACGGTGTGGATGGTCAGGCGGCCGTCTTTTTCAGGCACGGCCAGACTTACCTGGGTTTCGATGGGTGCGTGCTCTTGGGAAGGGAAAAAGAATTCATTTTCCACTACTTCGTCCGCCTGGGCGAAGCCCTTTTCAATGTTCCCGTTAAATACGAGCCGGTATGGCCGCTCTCCCACCATGAGGACATTTCCCTCCGGCCGAACCTTTGGCGCATCGGGCTTCATGGCCTCAAGGGGGTCGAAAACCGGTGTTTGCTTCTCGATATCGAGGTCAATGAGGTCCAGCGCCTTGTTGGCAATTTCGACGGTGTCTGCAGCCACGGCGGCAATCGGCTCACCCATGTAACGCACTTCTTTCTCAGCTATGACGGCCTGATCGAGGGTCAGGTATCCATAAGTGTTGCAGGGCACGTCCGCTGCGGTAATCACACCAAATACGCCTGGTAGTTTTTCCGCTTTGGAAATATCAAGTTTTCGAATGATTCCTTTGTGCACCGGGCTGCGCAAGGCCTTAACGGCAAGGGTGCCGGGGATAAATATATCGTCTACGTATCTGGCTTCACCCGTTACGTGCTCAATTGCATTGTACCGAGGCTTGCTCTTTCCAACATTTTTCAATGTCATTGGTCACCTCCGCCATCGGCCATTTTTTCAGCGGCGCTTTTAACCGCGCTGATTATGTTTTTATAACTCCCACAGCGGCATAGATTGCCGACCAGGGCCTCTTTTATATCCATTTCGGAGGGGTTGGCATTGCGGTCCAGCAATGCCTTGGAGGCCATGATCATGCCGGGGGTACAAAACCCGCACTGGGTGGCGTGGTTCTCATAAAAAGCCTTCTGAACAGCGTGAAGCTTGCCCGAGCCTCCAACGCCTTCGACCGTAACTATATCTGCCCCTCCTACACTCAGGGCATTGGTGAGACAGGCGCTTCGAAGCCGGCCGTTTACCAACACGGAACAGGCGCCGCAGTCTCCCGTTTCGCAACCTATTTTAGGGCCGGTTATATGCAGATGCTCCCTCAATACAGTCAGAAGGCTGGTCGTCGAATCCACCACCACCTGGTATTCCCTTCCATTGACTTTGATTTCCAGTAATGCCATTTCACGTCTCTCCGTTATGCAATTTGAGAAAGGATGCGCCTTACTAAAGCCTGGGCGGCCTTTTTCCTATACCAGGCACTGGCCCTTGTATCTGATGTGGGGTTGGTCTCCGTGACGATTTCTTCCGCGACCGTATCTATAAGATCCAGGCTCAGCTGCTTGCCTTCCAGAATTTGAATCGCCGTTTTTGAAACAAAAGGATGTGCCGCCATGGAACCGAGAACCAGGCGAATATTCTTGCAGATGTCTCCCTCCATTCCTGCTCGAACGGATACCGACACAATACTTCGGCCCTCGCCCCGTCTCTGTTTCAATTTTTCCCATCCCCACCTGTCGTCGGCGCTCAGGCAGCGCACCTCAAACTGTTTGACGATGCCACCGTTGACGAGCTTTTGCTTCTTGGGTGTCGAGACGAACTCCTCGATCGGCAGTCGATTTTCCCCGGTGGTTGAAGCAGTGACCACCACGGCGTCCAGTGCCATGAGGGCGGCGACACCGTCGGCGTTTCTGGAGTTGGTCCCCAGATTGCCGCCAAGGGTCGCGGCATTTCGAATAGCGGGTGATGCCATTTCGCTGCATGCCATCGCCAGCAGGGGCAGCTCTTTGCGCACCAGCGGCGATGCCGCTATATCTGCAAGCGTGGCGCATGCGCCGATGATCAATTGGCCATCCGTCTGCTTGATATAATCCAAGCTGAGTTCCCCCACATAGACCAGGGCTTCTTTGCGACTGCGCCGATGCCGATTGAAGCGGGCCATTAAGTCGGTGCCGCCGGCCAAAATGGTTGCCGTCTCACCGAGATTCGATAGCAAAGAGCACGCTTCCCCTATGTCACTCGGCGTGAAAAACGTTTCATTTGACATGATCATTTTCTCCCGATCATTGATGATAGATACTAGTTCGGATCCAGTCCATCCTCTCAAACTGTTGGAGTGTATCTAAGGTAAACGGGGAAAGTTGTCAAGGGTAGTGATGATAAAATTGAATTTGTATCCTCCGGCGTGCTTCTCGGTCTGTCTCACCGATTGCGTATCGTGGGGCGAGACCCAATCTCTCTTCGACCGCCTTGTGTGGGAAGCGCTGCCGCAGAAGTTGATTTAAGGGGTAGGTATAAGCGCCTGTATGCCAATAGCTGCGATATCGGCGTTGTCGGGAGGGCAATAATTTTAGGCGCTTAAAACTGACAAACTCCTAAAAAGTCTGAAACTCCGTCATGCCTGCGAAGGCAGGCATCCAGAACTATCTGAAAACACTGGATTCCCGCCTTCGCGTGAATGACGCCAAAGGGCGTTTTAAGCTTTTTTACGAAACCATCAAAATAAAGGGTCCTGATATGGCCACCTACTTCGAATCGGGCGTTGGCAAAGCGATTTTTGCCTTCACTTTTTGCCCAAATCTTGCCATTGTGAAGTTCCACAAGGCTTTTTGTAAATGTCAACCCAAACCCGGTGCCCCGGAATATACGGCTTGAAGAGTTGTCCACCGTCAAGGTTTGACCCCAGTCTCTCTGAGTTTATTAGCTGAATAGAAGTAGCATCCAAGAAAAAGGTTTTGAAAATGGGTGACCGCTTTCCGAGACGGCAGTTTTCAAGCCACTTGAAAGTAGTTGATGCAACTATCAGCCAGAATCTGAGCAACCGGCACGAGGGAATCGATTTCAACGTATTCGTTACATTCATGAACCCCACGCCCATTTGGGCCGTAGACGATGGTTGGAATGCCGCCTTCGGTGACGTAAATATTGGCATCACTAATGCCTCGCTTAAAAGCAAAGGTCGGCTGTGAACCGAGTGTGGCGTGGTAAGCATTCCGATATCTCAAGATTGGGGTTGAAATGCAAAGGGAAATCCCGGCTTGTCCGGTGAGGGCTTATTGATCGGCCTGGAGTTTCTTCTCAATGTCCTCTCGAAGGAACCTCTTATGTTTTATTATTGACCATATAGAGAAATATGATAAGTGAAGTTGATCGGATCTTGGAAAAATACCCTCTGGAGGCGCAAACTCCTTTCTCTATCACTGATGTGGATGCTTTCAGTCTGCGGTTGGAGAAAATCCGCGCACAAGGCCATGTGATTGAAAGTGAAGAAGCCGTTGAAGGCCTATTGGGTATTGCCGCTCCCATCAGGGACTATAGCCGAAAGGTAGTGGCGGCTTTAGGCATTGCTCTGCCCGTCGGTCAACGTAACATGCAGGAAGGTTTGGATCGCACAATCGAATTAGTGAAAAATACCTGCGATTTGATATCGTCGGATCTGGGTTATTTGAAGATCTGAACACTTGAACTCTGAATCATTTACCCTTAAGCGAAAGGCTATAAAATGAAAATCTACGAATCAGTTACCGTGGGACAAATATTAGAAAGAGGCGCCGCTCAAGTTCCTGATAAAATCGCTGTGATCGATGGGGCAACCAGAAAAACCTACAGCGAGTTAAATTCCATGGCCAACGCTCTGGCAGCCAGTCTGGCTGAAATCGGGTTAAAAAAAGGGGATCGAATCGCTATTTATGCGCCGAATTCCATTGAGTTCATGGTTGCTTTTTATGCGATGCAGAAGATAGGTGTCATCGTTGCCTGGGTGAATCCAATATATCGCAAGAACGAAGCCCAATTCATACTCCATAATTCGGAGGCCAGAGCGGTGTTTATCTTTAGTGAATGGGACGGCAGAAATTACACTGATGACATCCTTAACCTTAGGAATGAACTGCCTAACCTGGAGTTTATTTTCGCCGTTGGTGAAAATATAAGCCAGGACGTATATTCATTCTATGATTTGATAAACAGGGGGATGGAAAAAACTTTTGAATCGGTGGATATCGATCCCAAAAATGATCTTTCGATGCTGCTCTACACTTCCGGAACGACGGGTCAACCAAAAGGAGCAATGATAACCCATTATGCAGCGGTAAGGGCGGGATGGGAATACTCATTAGGGATACAGGCTTCTTCTGAAGATATCTTCATCGGGTTTTTACCCATGAGTCATTCATATGGCTGCGGCTCGATCCTGATCCAGCCCCTATTGCTGCAGGCAACTGTTGTCTTAATGGATAAATTCGAAGTAGAAAAAGCGTTCCAAATCATTGAACAGCAAAAGATCACACTGCAATTGGCTGCTGCTACTCATTATATTTTAGAGTTGAATCATAAAAACCGCTCCAAATATGACCTTAGCTCTTTGCGGGCCGGTCTGATCGCCGGCATGATCGCCCCCGAGGGATTGATAACGCGAGTTGAGAAAGAGATGGGGGTTTATTTAACCTCCTTTTGGGGAGCTTCCGAAGTCGGACCGGGCCTGGGGACGATATGTCCCTATCCTTCAACTCTGGAAATCCGGGAAAAGTACATCGGTCAGCCCGTGGCAGATACTCGCATACGGATTGTGGAGCCGGTCACCGACAAAGAACTCGAGGATGGTGAAATCGGCGAATTGACCATCAAAGGCTGGCATGTCATGCAGGGTTATTGGAAGAATCCTGACGAAACTCAAAATCAGATTGTCGATGGTTGGCTGCATATGGGTGATCTGGCATCTAAGGATGAAAACGGCTTTATCAAAATTTACGGCCGCTCAAAGGACTTGATTAACCGCGGAGGATATAAAATATATCCCTATGAACTTGAATGCATGCTCGTTGACCACCCTAAAATTGAACAGGTTTGCATCGTCGCCACTCCCAACCCCGTCCTGGGCGAATCAATATGTGCCTGTGTAATTCCCCGACAGGATCAAACAGTAACCCTGGAGGAAATTCGAGAAATAATGAAAGATCAAATTGCTCCGCATAAACTGCCTGATGAACTTTGTATTATGGAGGATTTTCCCAAGCTTTCCGGTGGTATTAAGGTAAAGAAATTCGGCTCAGGAGGTCTGGCGGAGTTAGCTGAAAAGGATGAGAAACGGGAAAAAATTCGAAAGAAATAAAAAAAAATAAGACCACTGATATAAATCAACGGTTTTACCTGACGACTTTCGGCCCTTAGCGGCGCTGCCTCGACATTTTGTTATGGATATTAATAAGGTAATATTCTGACATGGGTGGCGGATACTGGATGCTTGATACTTGATGGTTGATGCTGGATACTTGATACAGGGAGGGCATAGGCTTCAGCTTCAGGTTTCAGGATATAGGGCACAGCTGAAAAATGACGACGCGAAGCGACTTCCACAAATATTCGATTTTCAATAATCAATAGTCAATTCCGGTGGACCCGGATTAAGGAGGTAGATAATGGGTGAAGT
>CAVRQG010000011.1:0-180911 GCA_963723215.1 uncultured delta proteobacterium | reverse complement strand
CTTTTGTTGTAATACCTGGCAAAGCCGACTTTAATTTCACCGAACAAATTCGGAAGAAGATTTGATAATTTTTCACGTAAATATGAAAACAGCCATATGCGCGCACAAAAATTTACTGCAACGCCCAGATGGGAAGCCGCCATATCAAAAAACATTGTCGAATCGATACGGCTTCCAGAAACCTGCTGGAGTCCGCCATCGACAAACTGGGGCTATCAGCCAGGGCCTTCAATCGTATCCTAAAAATCGCCCGCACCATCGCCGATCTGCAGGCAGAGCCAAACCTGCAGGTCGATCACATCTCGGAAGCTATTCAGTACCGCAACCTGGATCGGGGCAGTCAGTTCAAATAAAATTATAATTGGGGGAAATTCAGCTATATTCCGATTGTTGCCTGTATAAATCACTGTGATTCTGATTAACGAAGGCCCCATGAGCTGAGCCTATCGGATTCTTTTCCTTCTCCAAACATTCTTTAATGCTTAATTTGTTTATAATTAGCTCCTGACGCCATCCAAATCATTCGTGCGTGAATTACTCAATAGGCCGAATCCAACCAAATAGTTCGATATTTTTAAATTTTAAATATTTAAATATTTATAAAATAAAAATATTGACAAGAAAACATTTAGATATTATATGTTTAGAGGATGAAAAATTAATACCGGAAATTTCGATTTGGATACGTAATGTCTTTGTATTCTGATCATATTATATACAAACGCCCCTATTTCAAATTAGGAGCAAACGCATGGCTAAACATGACTATTGCTTTGAACTTAAAGGCAAACTATCTGAATTAAATGCATTATGCGGTCATTTGGAAAACTGCGGCCATATGATGAAATTGCCCCATAAATGCCTTTTCGAAATAAATTTAGGGCTGGATGAACTTGTTTACCAACATCATTTCCTACGGATTCGAGGACGAGTTGGAGCATCAGATAAAATTCACCCTGGCAAAGGATAAAGAAACGCTGGTTGTTCAGGTCGAAGACGATGGCAAACCATTTAACCCGCTGGATGTGGCAAAACCCGCGATCCCCCAGGATTTAGATTCGATGAACATCGGCGGATTGGGGATTCATCTGATTAAAAACATGATGGATGATATCAATTATCAGCGGGCTGATGGCAAAAATAGGTTGATCTTTAAAAAATTTGTTGATGCCGCACCATAATTCGGCAATTAGAGTCACACTTTTCTGCCATAATTTCTCCAAAGACCTGTTGAGTCTGCTAAATATCCGGATTTATTTCATCGAACCCCGGCCGGATAAAATTTCTGGCTTCCGGAAAAATGGTTTCCACACGCTTTCTCAATCGGTCAAGCTGAGCCAGAATGGAGAGAATTTGATCCTGATGAGAAGGAAAATATTGGTGCATGTGCATCCAGGCTGCCATTGAACGCTCGATGGCAATCAAGGCGATTTTGGCAGATCCATCCGAATCTTTCGGGTAATCGTCGGATAATTCCGAAGCATTTCCCAGTATGCCATGAATAGATCGCATCAGTTTGACGTAAATAAAATGCTGATAATAATATATAATTTCTACGACTTCTTCAATGGCGACCGGTCCGTCTGAAGAATTGATTTTCTCTAATTCGATAGTATTCTTTGTATCTTGTTGGCCGATAATCCGTAAGGTGGGATTGTAATCAGATGCAAACCACTCATCGACCATTTCACTGTATTTTTTTGCTGCCCGGCAGCACTCATGATTTTGGACAATTTTCTCTTTGATGTTTTCTTCCCTGGTTGTCTCTTCAAAATCAATAGCGCCAATGTCAATCCCCAGCTCTTCAGCGGATTCTTCCAGCATCTCACGCGTAACTTTAAAAATTTCAGAAAGGCTTTGCCAAAACTTTTCATTGGTTATATCACTGGCATCCGAATCGGTCGTATACTCGCTGGACATTGCGAAATTCATGCAGCGTGAGGTGAAAGGACAACGTTCACACCATCGGTCGCAATAATTGTATATTCCGGCGATAAAATCTTTGTTTCTAGCGAGTTCTTTCATGTCTTCTTTGTTCATAAATCCCAAGATCCTTAATATTCATAATCTTCATAAACAATTCGACCGTTGACAACGGTCATTATGGCTTTTGCCTTTGGAATATCGTCCGGCGGAATTGAGGTAATATCACGATTCAATACGGTCAAATCCGCCATAGCATTGACAGTTAACTCGCCACAACGGCCTGCAAGACCGGATACCTTCGCCGCTTGCGACGTATATCCGGCAATGGCCTCAACTACGGATATTTTTTGATCAGGCAACCAACCCCCCGGGAACCGTCCCTGGGAGTCCTGCCGAGTCACAGCGGCGTGAATTCCTGTTAACGGATCCAGGCTGACAATCGGCCAATCGGATCCAAATATAAGGTTGCTTTCCATATCAAAAAGAGTTTTGAAAGGTGAAGAAAGAGCGGCTCTTTCAGCTCCCAGGTTCTCTTCTGCAGGCACCGCGTCGCCGCGGATATGCAAAGGCTGCATCGAGGCAACCAACCTTGGATGATGCATTGCTTTTATATCTTCCCGAGATGGATGCTGAAAATGTTCAATTCTCAAAGCAGCGGTTCCCAAACCACGTTCGATGCATTCCTGAAATATGGAAAGATTAAACTCTATGGCCTTATCACCAATTGCATGCAGCAGAATTGAATAACCCGCCGCCGCTGCTTTTTTGATATTTGCGCGATAGTTATCGAGATCTTCCATGCAGGGACCGCCACGGCTGTCGCTGTTTATATAGGGCTGACGCAGCCAGGCGGTCCTTGTTCCCAACGTGCCGTCCGTCCAGCCTTTGACGCCGTCGATTGTCATTCTGTCCGGATATTGATCATGATTGAAAGCCAATAAACGATCTATAAAATCAATCGGTATTTTTATATTGAATTTCAATCCAGCCGGGTTGCCGTCAAGGGCCTTTTTATAGATCTCTAATTCATCCCAGTCATGAATAATATCGTGAACACTTGTCAAGCCAAGAGAATGTGCATATTCGATTGCGTTTGCAAGCAACCGCGCTCTTTCATGATCATCCGGGATCGGGATTTTGGATCTGACTATATTCATGGCTTTTTGAATTAAAAGCCCGGTATCCGTCCCAGTGGTAGGGTCTCGAACGATGTGACCATCAAAAGGATCGGGCGAATTAGAATCAATCTTTGCCAATTCAAGTGCCCTGGTATTTGCTACCCCGGTATGGACATCATACCGCGATAAAAACACGGGACGGTTTGGGCACAAATCATCCAGCCAGGATTTGTCCGGCAGCAGCCCTGCCATCGAGTTTTCATCCCAAAAGCCGCCGGTGACCCAGGATTGACCGGGGTGTTTGTCGAGCCAAGATTTTAGAATTTTAAGGAATTCGTCTTTTGATGTGACGCCACGCAGATTCACCTGAGCCAGATTTTCGGCGCCCGATAGCATATGCACATGAGCGTCCACAAAGCCGGGAATTACCAGCGCATCTGGAAGTGAAAACCTGCGAGCGCCCGCGCGGTGTTCAGCTAAATCTGTTTCATTCTTTCCGAGGGCCAGAATTCCAGTGTTATCAAATGCGATGGCCCCCCGCTCTGTTTTTCCACTCGGCAATAGCAAAAAGACATCACTTAATACAGTTTTCTCCATCATTGAATATCCCCTGTAAGCCATATATAAATATAACTTTTTTCAAGTCATATAATACCTTTTTTATGGTTGAAAAGATGTGTTTCTGGCAAAAGGCTGTTTGATGAAAGTGCATTAGCAGGCATCCTGAATTTTCAATATTGAGTAGGGCTACCTCCTGCAACACTCTCATACAGTCCCGATTATGGTAACCTCGATGCCTCGATTGCGCTGACGATTATCATGGTTGATGGCCACGACCTGCTGCCAGGTGCCCAGCCTCAGTTTTCCCGAGCGGATGGGCAGCGTGAGGGATGGACCCAGCAGGGCGGCCTGGATATGGCTGTGCCCGTTGCCGTCATGCCAGGCCAGCTCGTGGGCGTAGGGCAGATCGGGCGGTGCCAGACGGTTGATCGCCTGCTTGAGATCGGCCACAACGCCGGGCTCGTGTTCGATGGTGGTCAGTGAACCGGTGGAGCCCACCATGAAAATCGATACAGTGCCGTCGATGATGCGGGAGCGTGAGACACAGGCCGACACCTTGTCGGTAATATCGATCAGATCCGGCCCGGTTGACAACCTGACGTCGATGGTCTCACAAAACTGCTGAACGCTGGTCATAGCAAATTCGCCTTTCCTGTCTATGTAATATGAATAAGGGGTCTAAGGATTTAAGATTGTCTCCAGTTTCTTCAAGTCTTTCATGCTGCCGACTGCAATGACTTTTTCGCCTGCCCCGATTGCGGTGTCGGCCGATGGGTTGAACACCATCTCACCATCCTTTTATTTAACCAGGATTTACTATTGGGAAATATAGTTGTACCGGTCACGACCTGTCAAACAAAAAGCATCATGGCCGGCGGATATGACTTCAAAGTCGCCGAAACAAGATGACAATGAATGCGATCGCATTTGGCCAGGTCGTTCACTCCAAAACAAGGCCTAAAGCGGGATGATTTCATCCTTAATTGCACTGTATATGAAGGTTTCCGGCTTATGTAAAATTCATGTTATCATTTTCTGGATTGCTCTCATCTTGATTTTACCATCCTATGTGTTATCGTGGATCACTAAATTTGCTTCTGAGGAAAAAAACAGAAACTGAGATGATTATGAACTCGAAGAATTCAATTCACGCAAACACCCTAAAAACTCCGCACTTGAAAAAAAGCCGCTTCACCGAGATGCTTATTGCAGAAAACGATCTGGATCAAGGCGGGTTTGAACGTTGGATCTTCTGTCAGGGTATGCTGTTCAATTCCCCGGATAAATGGTGGGGCGACTATGGTCGGCGGGATTATCCCCATGAAGGCATCGATCTTTGCTTGTTCAAAGATGGCACATCCAAGTTATGTCGCTTGACCGAAACCACGCGGATCCCGGTGATGGAAGACGGTGTAATCAAGGCAATGTTCAAGGATTATCTCGGTATAGCGATTATTATTGAGCATGAGCGTTTCGGCAGCACAACAGGAAAGTTCCTATCAATTTATGCCCACACCAATCCACGCCCGGAAATAAAAACTGGGTTGATCGTAAAGGAAGGCGACATCATTGCCGCCCTGGCCGACACCAGCCATTCAAAATCCAATATCAGCCCACATTTACACTTCTCATTGGGGCTCCCATCTAATTCATTCTCTTTTGGAAAATTTGTTTGGAATACTATTAGAAAACCCGAAATGGTAACCCTGCTGGACCCCCTGGCAGTCATTGATTGGCCTTATCAGATGCTGGATGCCGGGATCCCGCATGTCGAGAGCATTAATTCCATTATTTCTCAAGGTTAATTATAGAAGATTAGCCATTGAGAATGGGGGGAAGCCAAGGTAGTTCGCCATCAGCTAATGCATGAGTTTAAAAATAAGGTGGAGCCGATTATATATACGGGATTGTCTCCAATACGATCCATCAAGTTGGGAAAGCGAGAGGGCTTCATGGGTGAAGCTGTCCCGCCCGGGGCAGGGGCAGCACACCCACAATAGCAATAATAGTATGCGATGATGACATTGACGTTGCCTAATCATCCGTGTATTGCCAAAATCCCTGTTCGTGTCTTACGTTGGCATATCATACTATCGGTATTTAATTCGATCATGTCAGCCGATGATCGGGCGGTCGCAAGGTGCTCGATGGCATTAATCTGCACGTTGGACGGCAACTGGGAGAGCTTGGTTTCGAATGGAGATGGAGGTGGTCGTCCGGTCGCTATTTTAGGACAACGGGGTCGCCTTCATCTTCTATAAACGATGCATTTCGCCCGTCTGCAATACCTTAACTTCTATTTCGGATCTTTTTTCAACTTCTTTTTTAAATTCCTGAGGGTTTGCTTCGAACCAATGCATTGGAAAAACAACTTTCGGCTTGATCGCAATCGCCGCTTGAACAGCTTCCGATATATTCATCGTGAATTCTTTACCACCAATAGGCAGAAATGCTGCGTCGATTTTACCCAGCAATTCCATCTCCGGAACCAGATCCGAATCTCCGGCATGATAGATGGATTTTCCTTCAATGGTTATGACATACCCCACGCCGATCCCTTTTCTATGGGCCACTTTGGTTCTACCGCTCTTTTCTCGGTTATAAGCCTCGACGGCTTTTATTCCTATACCGTCCATGTCTACTGCTTTATTTGCCTCGATGACGATGATGTTTTTTCCTAGCTCGGCAAGGCAGCGCTTGGTTGCGATGACGGAAGTATGCGGTTGGCTGAGTCTTTTTACCGTTACACTTTTACAATGGTCCTTGTGATGGTGTGTTACCAGGATGATATCCGCTAATTCCAAATCCTTTTCAGGCAAGCCATCGATCGGATCAGGCCAGCTGGAAAATTCGACCTTTTTAGAAGAACTCTTATAATACTTTTTCAAATACGCCGGATCTAGATAGATTATTTTGTTCTTCGCTTTAATCTGAACCCATGAAGGGGGGAACCATCTTATTTCAATGGTCATTGCTAAATCCCTCCGGCCCGGTCTTTTCGCCGGTAAAGGTTATTGCAAGTTAGCGGAAAACCAATTTATATCATTAATGATCAGGCCATTAAAGTAAAAAATCTTATAGCTCCAACATCAGAATGGTTATGGTCTTAATCCTCATGCACTTTGTTGTTGTCTTGATTCTATTGTTGACTTAAGATGGAATTTTCCATCCATCGAAGAAATTGAGGCGGAGCTTTCTGCTGGTCTTCAAGAGAAAAAAGAGAGACGCTCAGATGATTTACAAATGGTGGATGTTTATCCGAACGAATATATCACCAACAAAATTCGATTTATGAATGCTTCCGCAAACATAGCCAAAATTGACACCGGCCCGGGTAACCTGTGTTCCGTACCGGAGGAAAAGATCTGTATGGGTCCGTGCCTGCCTGCGCTGTTGAATTCCCGTGAAACAGGATCCCTAATTTGTGGAATTCAACCGGTGAGCCCTCTGTGCCTTGAGCAAAACGGGTGGTGAGATTATAAAATGCACGCACTAATCAAAAAGATAAAAAAGTTTAGACAAGAACGCGACTGGGACCAGTACCATTCCCCCAAGAACCTGGTCATGGCCCTTAGTGTCGAGGTGGCTGAGCTTGTCGAGCATTTCCAGTGGCTCACGCAGGAAGAAAGCCGGAACTTAGCGGATGACAAACTGGATCAAGTGCGCGATGAGATTGGCGACGTCCTCATCTACCTCGCCAACCTTTCGGAGAAGCTCGGCATCGATCCTGTTCAGGCGGCGTATGACAAAATCGAGAAGAATCAAATAAAATACCCCGCAGAAATAGTCAAGGGGAAGCACAGTATAGTAGGAGTGTTTTCTTATGAAAATCAGCTTACCCGAGGAGGTCATCAATGGTAGACAAAAAAGCAGACCTGGCAGGACCGGGAATCGGCAACTATGACGACTTAATGCAAGAATTGCCCGACGACTATGAACCCCTACTGTCCCCGAAAGAAACGATGCGGGCCGTCTTTGCCATCAAAAACTACATCGAGGAGAACCTGTGCAAGGAACTCAACCTGCAAATGGTCCAGGTCCCCCTGATCGTTGACAGAGACAGTGGCGTCAATGATTATCTTGACCGCGACGGCTCGCGCACCCCGGTGGAGTTCCCGTGCGGTCTGGGCCTCGACAAACCCGTCACCGCCCAGGTGGTTCAGGCGGCTACGAAGTGGAAACGCATGGCGCTAAAGCAGTTTGACTGCAAAGTGGGCGAAGGTCTATGCACCGACATGAAGGCTGTGCGCAAGGATTACTTTCTGGACCATGACCACAGCGCCTATGTGGACCAGTGGGATTGGGAACGCGTTATCACCAAAGAAGATCGCACCCTTAATTCTGTCAGGAATGAAGACCCCTGTGTCTTTACTATTGCATAACTCAGGGTAGCCTGTAAATAACCCCGCCCCAGGTAAGGCCTGCGCCCAGGCCGATAAGCATGACATTGTCCCCGGACTTCAGCATCCCTTTTTCCATCAGCTCATCCAAGGCTATCGGGATCGTGGCGGCGGTGGTGTTTCCATATTGCTGAATGTTATTAAAGATCTTTTCCTCAGGAATATTCATGCGATTCCTGAATGCTTCATTTATTCTTAGGTTGGCCTGGTGGGGAACGACCATGTCAAGATCCTCCAATTGCATATCGGCTTTTTCTAGCAGCTCCCAAGTCACTTTCGGTAGTCGGGTGACCGCCAGTTTGAAAACGGTTTTTCCGTCCATGAAGGGGAAATACTCCTGCTTGGCCAGAACCTCGGCATTCATCACCGGGCCGCTTTTCCGGGCCGGGACTCCCACGCTCAACACACCGGCATATTTCCCATCAGCATGAAAGACAGAGGCCAGAATGCCAGTCTCCTCGTCTGTCTCTTCAGCCTCAATGCAGACCGCGCCGGCACCGTCGGCAAAAATGACGGCTGTATCGCGATTCTGCGTGGTCAGTTCCAGAAATCTACTCTGGGTTTCGGCTCCGACCATCAGGATCTTCTGCGCTTTGCCACTTTTGATATAGGCATCGCACAATTCCAATCCATGCAGAAAACCGGTGCACTGTTGGCGAATATCAAGCGCCGGGACTTTTTCAGCCCCCAGCTTATGCTGCAGAATGACACCTGAACCGGGAACATAGACATCCGAGGTCATGGTGGCAAATACAATCAGATTCAGATCGGTGGGCTCCCAACCGGCTCTCTCCAGGGCGATCTTTGATGCTTCCAATGCTAGATCCGACGTGCCCACGTCATCACCTTCTTTTACCCAATACCTGGCCTCAATCCCCGTACGTTGCTGAATCCATTCATCTGAGGTGTCCATCAGTTTGGCTAAATCGTCGTTGGTTACGTGACGATTCGGTACGTATCTGCCGGTGCTTTTAATAATTGACCGTTTCATAATTTAAGAATCCAAGGGTTATCGGCAGTATAAGATGCTGGGACAAAGGCCCTACTGTCAAACCATTGCGTCGGATAGAAATTGATTGTATTTAGAAAGAATTAAAAGAATATCATTCTATCGCCAGTAAAACGCAACGCGATAATTCGAGTCGGATCATAAATGCAGCGATAAAATTTACCGGTTAAGCTCCAAAAAAGCGCCGATAATTAAGCAGGAATATGGAATCTGTTCTTCTGCGCGTTTACGATTTTTTAAGATCAGTTGAATGATAAGCTTTGATACCATTTCCTTATGTGTTTTCCAAACATTATTTTACAGATACAAGTCTTGCGACGAAAAGAATTTAAGAAAGGAAATCATGTTATGCATATCAACAAAGATATAGATTTCATTGCAAAAATCGCAATGGTGCCTTCTGGGAAGACCGGTATCATGCCACCGCCGTGCAAACTTTGGAAGGATTTGGATGATGGATCCTACGGTAGTCCTTTCAAAACGCCACTTTTCAGTGTGCATAGTAATTCAAAAAACACATGCTCTCAGTTTTTGATTTTCGTTTATCCGGGGCATTACGTAACAGAGCCTGAAAGGTCAATTTGCGCCTAATCATAGCGTTGAATAATTAATACTCGCCAATGTGTATTTAACCGGGGTGGCAAAAATTTAGTAGGAAAAATAACCCTTGCGCAATTCGCGATTCGCGAATAGAATATGGCTATGATATTAAAACCACAAGATATCTTTATTACGTTAAAGCTGGTAGTCTGGGATGGCTCTGAGTGGTCTTATCAGGCTCTATCACATGAGCTGTCTATGAGTGCCTCGGAAGTGCATGCCGGTGTTAAGCGCGCCGTTGCTGCCAAAATAATGGACATGCACAGAAAAATACCTGTTAAAAGCAACTTACTCGAATTCTTAATACATGGTGTCAAATATGCTTATCCTCCTGATGGCGGTGGCATTACTCGAGGGATACCTACAGGTTATGCTGCCCAACCCTTAAAAGAGCTTATCATGCAACCCGATGAGCCGCCACCGGTTTGGCCCGACCCGGAAGGACAAGTGCGTGGTTATGAATTTTCCCCTCTTTACAGCTCGGTTCCCCATGCCTGTAAAGCCGATCCTAAGCTCTATGAATTACTTGCACTCGTCGATGCCATTCGCGATGGTAGGGCCCGTGAAAGAAAAATTGCCATAAAAGAAATCCAATCAAGGATTTCGTAGCGTAAAAAAAAATATGAAGCAACATTCGGTTCACACAGAAATGATATGGCAGGTTGCTGAAAGACTTGGCCCGCTCAGGCCAAAAGTAGTTTTTCTTGGTGGATCTGCCACAGGCTTCCATATAACAGACAGCGCAGAACCCGAAGTAAGAGCAACAAGAGACGTGGACATCATTGTCGAATTTGCCTCGGTAGTTGCTTATCATCGGTTAGAGAAAACGCTAATAAAATTAGGCTTTTCCCAGAAGATTCAAGAAGAAGATCCGATCTGCCGCGGTACATAGATGACGTAATAGTTGATCTTATGCCTACAGACGAGAATATTTTAGGTTTCTCGAATAGGTGGTATCTGCCGGCAATAAAAAATTCAGTTACGATTGAATTAGAGCCAAATTTTGAAATTCGACTCGTCACGGCCCCGTATTTCTTAGCGACAAAGCTCGATGCATTCTTTGGTCGTGGAAAAGGAGATTACCTCGTAAGCCATGATATGGAGGACATCATCAATTTAATTAATGGAAGAGTCGAGATAACATGGAACTTTAGGGACGTTCTCGAGTTTTAAACCTTAACGGCGGTACTCTAAGTCTGAAGTTTCGTTAATAGAATGGTATGCTTAATTATTACGCAATATTCTCACACTCTGAACAGCGTTGCTGCCCTCTGTGCCAATATAAGTGAAACACCTACCCCTTGAAAAATTAATGTAGGGCGACTGGAGTTGAACCCATGTCTGGCGACCGGAAAACATTGAAAAGACGAACTGGGGCGGGCCACGTTGAACGCTTGATAATTAAGGATCTATGCTAAGAATAACTCCGTTTTTAAGGCTTAAAGTGATGTTTTTGGCACCCAAAAGGGCGATTTAAGAAAATCAAGGAATCTTGGGTGAATATCCTTAAGTCTTAAAGTATTGTTTACATTTACAGCCGTTCATGGGATGACTAGTTGCCGGAAGGCCTCGGCATAGGCAAACCCCTTTTCTTTCCCCAACTGTCCGAAGCGTTCTCGCACCCAGGCACTTAAATCTTCGAATTCTCCGACCTGGCTCTTATGGGCCCGGAGGGCTTCGATCTTGGTTTCTATGGTTCCGCTGATATCGATCCAGGTATTGGGATCGGCGGTTCCGAAGAAATAGATCCGGTTCACCGCATGCGGCATCAGCCCCTCTTCCAGTTTAACCTCGTTCGGATTCTGTTTACGAATGCCGGACTAGACAGAACT
The DNA here is from genome assembly GCA_963723215.1 of uncultured delta proteobacterium. GTDB lineage: Bacteria > Desulfobacterota > Desulfobacteria > Desulfobacterales > JAFDCJ01 > JAFDCJ01. The sequence goes on along the minus strand of CAVRQG010000011.1, from coordinate 169,465 downwards.
CGTTGCCGTCCGGGTCGGCCATTACCGCCCACGTGATTCCGTACTCGCTGAATTCGTCGAGTTTGGTTCCGCCAAGGTCCACTACACGCCGAATCGCCACCTCTAAATTTGTGACATCCAGGTCGATGTGGGCCCGGTTCTTGTGTTCGTGTTGCTCCGGTACCTTTTGAAGCAACAGAGAGGGTGGGTCGTCGTCGCCTCCGATCCGGCAGTAAAGGATCAGTATGATAGCGATTATAGATACCGGTCCGTGAAATTTCCGGGACAAATTCAAAGGGGAATTCAACCCGCAATTGCCCGGCTCACTACCGGCTGATCCGAGTCTGAAAATTTTCCAACACGCCTCTCGCCATCTTAACTCCTCGACTGTAAATATCAGACCAATCTCCCGGCCGGCGACTGATTAACCGGTTTTTATTCGGTTAAGTTTTTTTCAGTTTGGCCGCAGCCTGCCAACGTTTGGACGGGTTCTTAAGCGCCAGGTTGAGCATCTTCCACTGGATGGCGTACCTAAACCTAAACACCGGTAAGTTCGTGCACAACGTGCATAGCAACTGGAAGCAGGGGAGTTTGAAGTTACTGTATGTACTGCCGGTCAGATATGTCTGGTGCTTCAAGGGGTCTTGACTTTAAGAGGCTTGAAATAATCTCGATAAAAACCACGGTCGCGGGTCAATAACCGATCACTTAGCGCTATGGCATGTCCACCAACCAGAAAATCAGCAACGATACGATCTATAATTATATTGGTATCAATTGCCGTGATCACAAATTGCCCCGCAACTCCTGCAGGATATCATCGGTTCGCCGACCACGTCCAAGGGTGCCATAGAGTTGATCGATAGTATCCACGGTCACTGCTTTAACGGCAACTAATTTGCCGTGATCTTCTTTGAATTCCAGAATAGTCCCGGGTCTAATGCCCAATCTATCTCGCAGGGCCCTGGGGATCGTGACTTGTCCCCGATCTGCCACTTTTGCCCTCATTATTTCATACTCTTTTGGCAAAAAAAAGTTCACCCATTAAATATTGATAAATCACCCTGCTTTCCACATATAGGGCTCTGCCTAAAAAAATCCTCATTCTTTTCGGCCCTTTCATAAAGAACTCTGGAATTATCTGCATTTTTATTGCGTTCCTTGATTTAAGTCAAGGAACTTAAGTTGTCTTTTCTTTAGGATGTATCCACAATGAACAGGGGCGTTGCCCTTTATCCTCTAAATTTTGAAAGAGAAGGAGAGACATGAAAAAAAAAGATATCTCGCGGAGAAATTTTTTAAAAAAAAGTACACTGGTCATGACCGGAAGTGCACTGCTTCCCTCCATTCTGACATCAAAATCCGCTTTTGCAACATCTTCGGAAAAAAATAAAATGTTCTGCTATCAGTGTGAGCAGACCATGAAGGGAAAAGGCTGCACCCGCGTCGGGGTTTGTGGTAAAACCCCCGAAGTTGCCGCCCTCCAGGATCTGTTGATTCATACCCTCAAAGGTCTTTCGATTGCATCTGTTGCAGGGCGGAAGGTCAATATCTCTGATAATGAAACCAACCGATTCACCTGCATGGCCATGTTTTCCACCCTGACCAATGTGGAATTTGACCCGTACCGGTTTGAAGACCTCCTGTTTGAATCCGTATCCCTCAGGGACAAAATGATTCAGCGGGTAACAGCTGCCGGCGGAAAAGTTGAAACCACCAGTGATGCCGTAACTTTGAAACTCAAACCTACCCTGGACGGAATGGTCAAGCAGGCCAAAAATTACGGGCTCATGTCGGACCCGGATGTTAATCCGGATATTCGCTCCCTGCAGCACATGCTGTTATTCGGCATCAAGGGAATGGCAGCCTATACAGACCATGCTGCCGAGCATGACCAGGAAGATGAAGGCAATTATGAATTTGTCCACCGGGGACTGGCTGCATTGGAAGACAAGAGCCTTGGCATGAACGAATTATTGGGCCTGGTCCTGGAGTGTGGTGAAAAAAATCTTCGTGCTATGGAACTGCTCAGCCTTGGCAATACCGGTGCATATGGGAATCCGGTGCCCACAAAAGTTCCTCTGGGTGTCAAAAAAGGCAAGGCCATCCTTGTTTCCGGCCATGACCTCATTGACCTGGAAGCTGTATTAAAGGCAAGCCAGGGAAAAGGGATTCTGGTTTACACCCACGGTGAGATGCTGCCTTCCCACGGATATCCCAAACTCAAGGAGCGGTTTCCCCATTTTTACGGCCATTATGGTACTGCCTGGCAGAACCAGAAGAAGGAATTTGATCAATTCCCCGGGGCCATCCTGATGACTTCCAATTGTATCCAGAAACCCAAACAGACCTATAAGAAGAATATTTTCACCACCGGTACCGTGGGCTGGCCGGGAGTCGCCCATGTCAGCAAGCAGAATCTGGGGCCTTTGGTGGACCGTGCCCTCGAATTGCCCGGATACGCTGAAGACAAACCAGACATGGAAATTCTGGTGGGATTCGGCCACAATGCCGTACTGGGTGTTGCCGACAAAATCGTTGCGGGTGTCAAGGATGGGTCCATCGGCCATTTTTTCCTGGTGGGCGGTTGCGACGGGGTGAAAAAATCCCGAAATTACTACACTGAATTTGTTGAAAAAACTCCGGACAACAGCATTGTGCTGACTCTGGCCTGTGGAAAATTCAAATTCTATAAACACCAGCTGGGCGATATCAACGGCATTCCCAGGCTCCTGGATGTAGGCCAGTGCAACGATGCCCATTCAGCGGTCCTCATTGCCGTGGCTCTTACCAAGGCCTTTGATACCGATGTCAACGGGCTACCCCTGTCATTTATCATCTCCTGGTATGAACAAAAAGCAGTTGCCGTGTTGCTGAGCCTGCTTCACCTGGGCATCAAGGATGTCCACCTGGGCCCATCCCTGCCGGCCTTTGTTACCCCCAATGTGTTGGATGTACTGGTAAAAAATTACAACCTCACGCCCATTGGAACACCTGAAGGTGACTTGAAAAAAATCCTGGCATAGCCTGCCTGTGATATGGATGTTTTTGAGTCTCGTTCCGATTCCGATCCCCCCGGCTGTTTGGCTGGGGGGATCTTTTTATTTCCAGCTGTTTTTTAACAGGATTAAAATCAGGAGTAACTTACTTCGATTTCCTAAAAATTATTATTGATGAATGCTGTGCCCTTTTGCGGCCTGTAAGCCGGAGCGTTGGTGCGGAAACAATTTTGACATTGGACATACCAAAGGTTATCGACATCCACATGTTGTAATATAAAACAATATTTTGCGAATTTGTCATAAATTAATTGGCAGTTTAAATTCAGACCGAAACCGGATATAGTGTTGACCATGCTAACCAACACTTTTATACACATCCAGGGCATCGGCACAAAAACCGAACAACGGCTCTGGTATTCCGGTTTCAGGGATTGGGACTCTCTTTCCGGGGATCTTCCGACACCTGTTCCAGCTGGGCGAAAATTTTTCTTGGAGAAAGGCATCGAGGAATCCCGACGGCATCTCGCTAACTTTAACCCGGCATATTTCTCCAAGCTCATTCCGCCAAATCAGGGCTGGCGGATGTTTCCGGAATTCAGAAATTCAACGGTCTATCTTGATATAGAAACCACCGGCCTGGATCGCTATTTCAACGATATTACCACCATTGCCCTTTTCGACGGTGAATCTATCCAAACCTATGTGCAGGGCCAAAACCTGGATGATTTTGTCAAGGACATTCAAAGATACAAAGTTATTGTCAGCTATAACGGCAAAAGTTTTGATATCCCTTTCATTGAGCAATATTTCAATATCCGACTCGACCATGCCCATATCGATTTGCGTTACATATTTCATAGTCTCGGGTTCAAGGGCGGTTTAAAGGGATGCGAAAAACAGCTGGGAATGGATAGGGGTGATTTGAGTGATATCGATGGTTTCTTTGCTGTGCTGCTGTGGGAGGAATATCAGCAAACCGGCAACCACAAGGTACTTGACACCTTGCTGGCATACAATATTCAGGACACGATCAATTTGGAAAATCTGATGGTAACCGCCTACAATATGAAATTACGAGATACGCCCTTTTATAAATCCCACTATATTCAGGAATCAACGCCACCATCCAATCCATTCAGAGTTGATCTTACGACGGTAGATAGGATTAAAAACAGTTCACAGTATTGGTCGTCACAGCAATGGTATTGACATTCGAGCTGGCAGGTTCTCACTTAAACCGTATAGGGACAGCCCAACACAGCCTACGATTAATGGAAGTATGAATGCCTCCGGCGCGTGCAAAATTCAGATGACAACCATTAACGAATAACCAATATGGAGGATTACCCATGACCGTGAAATTTTTACAGCGCAGTATCTGGCAGCGGATTTTCGGCATCACCGCCACGGACAAACCCCAGGACGAAAGCGGCTGGCACTATGATTCAGGTCAACTGACCATCAGCCTGGACCGAATTCCCGAGCTGACCCGATTGGGCACGGCTGTTCGGTTCGAAGGGAAAAGCCTGCCGGTAAGGGTTCTGGTTGTTTTCGGAGAAGACGAACAATATCAGGCGTTTCAGAACCGGTGCACCCACTTTGGACATCGCCGGTTGGACTATGTTCCGGGAACCGAAACCGTCCAGTGCTGCAGCGTGAACAAATCGACCTACACGTTTGACGGGAATAAAATACACGGCCCGGCCCCCCGGCCCATCCACACCTATCCGGTGGATGTGGGCGAGAGAGAGTTGCGTATCAGAATTTCCTGACTCCTGATGCCGATGAAGTGATCGGGAATTTTTACGGATTTTTCGGAACATCCATAAGTTTATAAAAAATCCTGACCCAGAGGACCAGGCTTTGATTTCACCCCAAAGAGGTTTTGCCTAACTGCAGATGCCGAATGGATTATTGGAATGGTGGAAATATTGAAATCGTAATGAAATTACTGAAAGAACACTTAGGAGGGATCATAGACGATGGCTGTTATCACAAGATTTATCGTTGTCAGAAACGGCGTTGAACTTGATAAGGTATTTGACGTAAAAAAAGAGGCCGATGCATATGATAAGATGCTCGACGCAGCCGAAAATTTGGCGGAATTTATTAAAAAAAGCGACCTTCAGATTGATCTTGATACAAAGACAGTGGAGGCGCTTTCCATCTATTTGGCCAAAAATGCCCCTGAAGTGATCAGTATCCTTAGAGGCATAAGACCGAGAACACCGCCAGCCGCCAAAATTGAAAAGCCTGCAGATCCGGCGTCCGTCGAAGAAAAAAAGACCACCCCCAAAAAACCCAAAGCCAGGCGAAAAGAGAAATAGACCACGGTTTTGCAAACTATAACTAAAAAGGAAGCCAACGCATACGATAAAATGATCGATGCGGCTGCCGATCTTGCGGATCTGATTGAAATGAGCAAGATTGAGATGGATGAATACGCCCTTGAAGAGCTAACGATATTTTTAGCGAGCAATGCACAAGAAGTAAAACAGATTCTGAAGAATTTGCATTATAGATGGACATAACTGCGACTGTGGTGAGATGACGGAAACACTCTAGTCACATCCAGGATATTGATAAGATTGCCGTGCCTTACCGCGTTCTGGGGGCCAATTTTCGATTGTCCTTTCGTGGAGGAGAAAATGATGTATCAACGAGATTAAGGAAAACCACATTGGAATTATACTATGAAAGAAAAAAAAATCAGGATTGGCCAGCTTTTGATGAAATCTCTGACAGCCGAACAGATCGCGTGTATGCTGGATGTGGTTGCATCAGCAGGCGGGTTGAAAAGTTTAATGGACGATCTTACGGAGGCTGATCCGGATATGGCCGCTACCGTTGGCAATATTCTAAAAGGTAATCGGATCACGGTCGAAGGGAAAACAGTAAGCCGGCCGGTTTCGCATAAACGGACCATGGAGTATTGGAATTCACTATGGCGCCATTGGCATGAAATTGTTGCTGAAGTCGGAGATGAAGAAGGAAAATATGCGGTCCAGGATCACCATTGGGAGGAGCCGTATTTCGACGGCTCGTTTTTTGCTTCTGATCTTGAACCAATTGCGCGGGATATGTTGGGCTTGATTGATGATGTCTATCATTCGGTTGAAGATCCGGAACTCTTTGCCGAGGCGATAGCGGACATCGAGGAAAGCATCGCTTCGTATCCGGAATGGATGGGAGTTGAATACGGTGAGCCTATCGAGCTTGAAAAGAATGCAACCTCATGTGTGTTAAAGTGGCTATGGTCGAGCATACAGCATGAGCCTCATCCCGGCATTACCTTAGTCGAAAAAGTTTTTGAAATCGAAGAATCATACGAACTGGTTTACCTGAACCAGAATGCATTGGTTGAATTTTTTGTAAAACTTCCCGCTGATGCCTGCCGCGAAATTTATACCCACTTGCAGGGTGAAACGCTCGCGATTGATTTGAGCAATGTCTACTCCCCTTGGCATCAAATCAACCATAATTATGAATCCCAGTTTGATTCCGCAAAGTACATGGAAACCTGCCGGGGGCATTTGAGCCAAAACTGGCGATATGGCCGTCCGTTGGTAGACGATGCTTTCAATCGGAAAGAATTTCAAGAAGCTGAAAGGTGGCTGGAGGAAACTTTTTCCAGTTTCCTGGCGCGGAAAAAGAGGGGCAAATGGTATCCGGAAGTTTCATTACTTATTGGTCAGCATGGGCATTACATGGCGGAAGGTCGGGAGGAGATCGCGGATCTTTTGCGAATTTGGAGTGAGGTTTGCCTGAAATTGGGCGATTTACAGCGTGGGGCTGCCGCCCAAATGCAAAGCGTTATATTTCGTTTGCCGGCAGACTGTGAGGCGGTTATCAAAGAATACAAGCAAATGATCAAGCCCCAAATAAAAAAGACTATAGATCCGCTTTTTGAACAGTGGAAAACCGGAATGGCTGAGCGCAGCTTCTCTCGCTATCATGGATGCTCCCCCCATTTCCGATTCTTGGGTTCACTGGTTGATAGAGGCGAGCTTGGATCCTCAGGAAAAAAAGGAATGGTTTATGCAAAAAATTAACGTCTGGCTGAGCGAGTTGAAGAAAGATAAGAAGATCTTCCAAAAGCACTGGCGCCGGCTGGCCCGTTTGACTTCAGATTTGCCCGGCAGTAAAACTCTCGCGAAACAATATCCGGTCTTTTACGAAACTGCTCTGCCAGAAGAAGCATCGCCAGATGACCTGCTCGGTAATTTTCGGAGCAACGGTTTGAATAAAATGAAAGCCGGTCCCTGTCTTTCCGTTGCGATGGAAGTGTGGAGAGAGCACCTACACCTGATTGTGCCCGATCCGGCAAACTCCTATAAATCAGATTACACCGATCATGCCTCTTGGTGTAAGGCTGTGTTTGAACTGAATCAAAAGAGCTACAGCGCGATATTATCAAGATGGCGTAAACAACATAATCGCCGTCGAAATCTGTGGCGTGATATGAAAGCAATCGGTTTGCCGGTGTGAGCTATATTTCATTGGAATGCTCACATAGTAGGCGGGATCGAAATCTGTATAGAGCCTTGTGATAGTAAAAGATAGGCTAACTCATCTAAGGTTTCGCAAATAAGCCATAAGTCTACTCCATCCGACCAGCAGGCGAGCTTCCAGCTGATCCAGCGTCTGCAACACTTCATCATCACCAAATAATCGCAGACCAATATAGATAGCTGCAACCAAAACCAAGGGCATTAAAAATTTTTTCATATACCTGCCAAAACCAACAAGCAGCCTTGATCGATGGCGGCGGTTGCTAATTTCGGATCGGCCTGAAGCTTTTCTCCGGTGAATTACCTCTTCGAGCACGCGTTCGCCCAATTCGCGTAACACCTGCGCCGGTGACGCGGCAGGCCGACGCTGATCCATTGAGGATTGGGCTTTCAATTCAGGAACGGCTTTTCGCAGGAGTTGCACCAGGTCTTGTATGTCATCATCCCAGCGTCGATCAGTCATGTTGAAAGCCTGCAATTTTGACAGGTGGGCAATACTTTCCGGCAATTCTGTAGGAACATGCGTTTAACAAACCCAAAATTATAGATAAAGCGCTTGTTTGTCAATACACTAAGGAAAGAACGAAGGGTCGCACCGCAATTATTTAAATTCATCCGTTTTCCGGATCCGGTTGAACCATATTCCTGATTTTGGAACGATCTTTCTTCTTTTATGCCTAAGAAAGTGATACCCTGCTGGAACTTAACACGACCCATACGTGAATGACATTGACCTGTGTATGTAAATTTTTTACGATTTTTTGCCTTCACCCACATTGGACATTTCAAATTTGAACACGATTCCGCAAAAATCTGCCTCCGGAGTTGACGCGGATACTAGCTCCGGGGAATTGAGAACTCAGCTTCCGTTTTTGATTTTATTAGTCTTAATTTTCTTTATTAATTTTACCGCCCGGATCATTTTCTCACCTTTGATGCCCACTATCGAAGCGGACCTCAACCTTACCCACAGTGACGCCGGATTGCTTTTTCTGTTGATATCTTTTGGGTATTTTATCGGAATGCTGGGATCCGGTTTTGTTTCCGCTGCCATTACTCATAAAAAAACCATTTCGCTGTCGGCCATGGCTGTTGGGTTAACGCTATTGCCGGTTTCATTTAGTTCTAACAAATGGATCCTGCTCATCGGTCTGTTGGTTTTGGGTATTTCCGCCGGTCTCTATCTGCCGTCCGGTTTAGCGACACTAACATCCGCCATCAATCCACGCCAATGGGGAAAGGCGATAGCCGTTCACGAGATGGCACCGAATTTGGGATTCATAGCGGCCCCCCTCTTGGCTGAATTATTCTTGTTTTGGTTTTCCTGGCGCACGATATTGGTTGCTCTCGGACTGACATCTCTTTTAATGGGGCTGGCGAATGCACGCTTTGGCAGAAGCGGAGAGTTAACCGGCGAACCGCCGAAATTCGGGGCCATTCGAGCGCTGGTTAAACAGAGGTCTTTTTTGATCATGCTGTTGCTTTTTTGCGCAGGCATCGGCAGTTTTTTAGGCATCTATACCATGCTTCCCCTCTATTTGGTAACCGAACAGGGTATGGATCGAGAAATGGCCAACACCCTGGTTGCAATCTCAAGAATTCCGGGACTGGCAGTTGTTTTTCTGGCCGGCTGGGCTACCGATCGGTTTGGCCCGAGGCGTGCCTTGATGTGGATCTTCATGCTCACCGGACTATCTACCATGGCCCTTGGTTTTGCCGAGGGATTTTGGGTTTTTGTTTTTGTTTTTATTCAACCTATGATTGCGGTTTGTTTCCCCCCGGCGGCGCTGGTTGCCCTGTCTTTGATCGGCCCGCACGAAACACGCAATATAGCCGTTTCCCTTACCATTCCTTTTGCTTTTCTAATCGGCGGCGGGATACTTCCAATTTTAATCGGTATTTTGGGAGATGCCGGGGCATTTGAGGTTGGCATCGTTTTGGTGGGCGGGTTGATTCTCCTGACATCGATCCTGCCGCGATATTTAATCTTTACACGACACTAAGTTCGTTTACGGATCAGGTCATTGGGCCTGGTTTTCATGCCCAAATCCGGATAAACGCGGGTACCCGGCTGTGCTATTTGAATCGGATTTCCCTGTTCATCCCGCATGTCCCCGATGCGGGTTTTTCGAGCTGCTTGCCGGGGACTCAGGATTTCTACCGGGTCGCCTGCCAGGCATTTGTTGCGGACCTCCATCAGGGCGCGACCGTCATCATCTGCCGTAAGGATTTTGCCGATGAAAAGATGGGTGTCCATTTGTTGGCTGAATTCGTAATCGGGAACGGTTTGTCGGGGATCATCAAAGTAAAAACCCGTACAATATCCCCGACTGCATATTTTGGTCAATTCATTCAGCCATTCGGGGTTTACGCTGTATTCGGCAGGGTTTCGGTCAAAGCAATCAATCGCCTCCCGATAGACCTTCACCACCGAGGCCAGATAGTTGATTCCTTTCATCCGTCCTTCGATCTTAATTGCAGATACACCGGACTTGATCATCGCCGGTATGTGTTCGATCATACAAAGGTCTTTAGAGTTGAAAATATAGGATCCACGGTCATCTTCGGCGATGGGCATATAATGGCCGGGACGCGTTTGTTCCACCAGGGCGTAATTCCAGCGACAAGGTTGGGTGCACATGCCGCGGTTGCTGTGGCGGTTGGCCAAAAAACTGGATAACAGGCAGCGGCCCGAGTAAGCAATGCACATGGCTCCGTGGACGAAGGCTTCGATTTCAATATGAGACTGCTCCGTGATGGTTTTTATCTCGGCCAGGGTCAGTTCCCGGGCCATGTTGACCCGGCGGATGCCCAGCTGCTGCCAGAATTCGACGGTTTTATAGTTGGTCGTGTTGGCCTGGGTGCTGAGATGCAAAGGGATATGCGGAATCAGTTCACGGGCGGTTAAAATAACACCCGGATCCGCGAGAATTAAACCATCAGGTCCTATCGCGCCCAACTTTTCAAGATATTCAGCAATCAGCGGCTGTTCCTCATTGCGTGCATAAACATTCACCGTCACATAAACTTTTACACCGCGATCATGGGCATAGGCAACCGCCTGCCTGATTTCTTCCAGGCTGAAATTGCCGGAAAAGTTTCTTAAACTGAAATCCTTTCCCCCCAGATAAACTGCATCGGCGCCATAGTAAATGGCGATTTCCAGCTTTTCGAAATTGCCGGCCGGAGCCAGCAGCTCCACTTTATTTGGTTTTGGTGTCGTCATAAGAGAATATAATTAATCGAATTCTTCCTGAAATTTCCAATAAAGGTGCATGTACCGATCGAATTGAGTCTGGTAGAATTCGTGAGACTTGGTTTCAGGACAGACCGTGCGCACAATCGGGTTTCGCTCGAGCATGTCCTGAAAAGAGTCGATCATGCCGAGTGTGTGATAGGCAAAGGCTGCCGCACCGAGTACGGATCCTTCCGGTTCACCGGTAACCGCGAGATCTCTGCCCAGAATATCCGCCAGGATTTGCAGCCATAAGGGTGATCGGGTGAACCCTCCCGTTACCCGGATTTCGCTGGACGTTCCGATCAGCTTTTCCAGGGGTTTGATAACGCTCAATAGCCGATAGCAAATTCCCTCTATCAGGGACCGGATTACGTGGGCTTGAGAATGATGCAGCGATAACCCAAACAGGATTCCTCGCATGCCGCCATGCCAATGGGGGGATCGTTCCCCCGCCATGAAAGGCAAAAAGATCAGCCCGTCGGCCCCGGCCGGTGCGTTTTGGGCATCTTCGCACAAAATCTTGTAAACGGACACCCCTGCCTTTTGAGCCTTTATCTGTGCCTGATCTCCAAAATTATCTTTGAACCAGCGCAGGGCAATTCCGCCATTGTTAATCGCTCCCCCGGCGAACCACAAGCCGTTGCCGATATAGTAACAGAAGGTCCGCTGCTGTGGGTCTAATGTCGGGCGCCGGACCAGTCTGCGAACCGCACCGCTGGTGCCGATCATTACCGTCATCTGGTCAGGATCGATTGTGCCTGAGCCCAGACTGGACATGGCTGCATCTGAAGATCCGATTATCACGGGGGTTGCAATGGGCAGACCGGTTTTGGTGCTCATCTCCGGGCGGATGGAGTTGATGCGAAATGTCGGTTCAACCACCGGCGGCAGTTTTTCTCTGGAAATGCCGGCCAGGGAGAGCACCCTGTCGTCCCAGTCCAGCTTGTGTACGTTTAACAGGCCGGAACCGGATACCGTTGCCCGGTCTTCCAACAGGCTGCCTGTCAGACGATGGAGAACGAAAGCCTTTGCGCTTACAAAGATATCGATACGCTTAAAAAGATCGGGCCGGTGTTCGCGCCACCAGGCGATCTTGGCTGACGAATACATGGGATGGAGGGGACATCCGGTCAAGGCGTAGATCTCTGATCCCAAGTCCTGCTGCTTCCATTTTTCCACCAGATGGCGGGCCCTCGAATCTTCCCAGGTAAGTATGGGTGTCACCGGTGACCGGTCTTGCGCCAGTCCCAAAAGGGTGTGAATAGAACAATCCAGGGTGAGCGCGATGATGTTTTTTGGATCCTGATCACTATTTGATACGGTCTTCTCAATGGCCTCTAAAATAGAATTGAATATAACTTCAGGATCTTGCTCGGCCCAGTCCGGTTGGGGATATTGGGTTGTATACTCCACGATTGCGGTGCTCAGGCGTTGTAATTCTCGATTGTAAAGCGCACAGCGACAACTCCCGGTACCAATATCTACGGCTAAGACAAGATTCACAGGTTCTCCTTTAAATTGATGCCGTCTAGCCGGCATCAGGGGATTTTTATGCCAAAATAGCCGACTGCATTGTTGAAGCATATGTCTTTGACCATGCCGCCGATCAAATCCAGATCATCCGGCAGCTCCCCATTTTCCACATCATTGCCCAACAGGTTGCATAGGATTCTGCGAAAATATTCGTGGCGCGGGTAGGAGAGAAAACTTCTGGAGTCTGTCAGCATGCCGACAAACCGGCTGAGCAGTCCCATGTTGGCCAATGTTCTAATTTGAGCCTCCATTCCGTCCTTCTGGTCGTTATACCACCAGGCGGAGCCAAATTGAATCTTGCCGGGTATACTGCCGTCCTGAAAATTGCCGATCATAGCGGCAATCAACTCGTTATTGCGGGGATTGACAACATAGAGGATGGTTTTGGCGAGTTTGCCTCGATTTTCGAGCCGATCCAGGAAGCGGGCCAGAGGCTGTCCAACCTCAAAATCGCCGATGGTGTCGAAGCCGGTGTCCGGACCGAGTTGCTGCATGGCACGGGTGTTGACATTTCTCAGGGCGCCCAAATGAAACTGCTGTGTCCAGCTTTTCTCGGCATCCATAATCGCCAGCTCGATCAACATGGCTGATTTAAACTGTCGAATTTCCGATTCCTCAAGCATTTTGCCGGACCGGGCTTTTTCGAATATGCGGCGTATCTGTGCATCCGTGTAATCTTCGGCAAAGGGTCGCTCGATGCCGTGATCGGAAAGTCGACAACCGGCTTTATGAAAGAAATCATGACGCTGACGCAATGCTTGCATATACGTTTCGTAATCGATGATCTTCGTGTCGGCGGCCGCTTCCAGCTGATTCACCCAGTCATTGAAGGGTTCGGGGGATTCCACGGCCATGGCCTTGTCCGGCCGAAAGGCCGGCAGCACCCGGACCGGGAATTTTTGATCATTTCTGAGCTGCTGATGGTATTCCAGGTTATCCACGGGATCGTCGGTGGTACAGATCAGCCGAATATCCATTTTCTGTAATATTCCCTGGGAACTGAACGCATCGGTCTGAAGTATTTTCGTACACTCATCATAAATATCTTTGGCCGTATTTTCATTTAACAGCGTGCCTTCGATTCCGAAATAGCGTTTCAGTTCCAGGTGAGTCCACTGATACAAAGGATTGCCTATCGTTTTGGGAACCGTTGCCGCCCATGCCTGGAATTTTTCAAAATCGGATCTGTTTCCGGTGATAAAATCTTCAGCAACACCATTGGCCCGCATGGCGCGCCATTTGTAATGGTCACCGTACAGCCAGATTTGCGTCAGGTTTTCAAACTTTTTATTCTCGGCAATATCGCGAACCGGCAGGTGACAGTGATAGTCGTAAATCGGCATGTCTTCGGCGTATTGGTGATACAGATGTTTTGGCCGTTTGCGTTTGCAGCAGAAAATCTTCGGATAAAAAAGGTTTCATTTTTCATTCCTTATGATTTCAATTTGTAAAGAATTTCACCGGCATGGTCCACAAAAAGAACCCCTTCATCCTCTTTATTCAGATAATCGTCGAGTTGGATTTTCGACGGGTCCAGATAACCCAGGTTGATCCGGCGGCATTTTTCTTCCGCAATCTCGGTGGCCAGTATGACCTCAATTCGGGGGGTCTCAACCCCATTGTCGAACCGCCCGGATCCGCGCACGTGGGTGGAGTGGGCCAGAACTCCCCTGGGGATGTCTTTGAATCGATCTTCATGGGCCAGAAAATAGTCCCGAATATGATAGCCGATTTTTTCAATCTCTTTACCCCAGGTTCTGGAAACATGCTTAATGTGCGGTCCGTAAATGATGAGTTTGCCGCCTTCCGCCACCACCTGTTCCAGTTTATACATTACTTTTCCAGCCACCCAGATTTCGTCGTACATTTCCGGCGCCCGGCCTATAACTATTGGAAACGGCTTGTTTTTATATACAATGTGGATCATTGCTGACAAGTCTGCCGCTCGCTCCCAGGCCTCCCGAACATCACCGGTATAGAGTCCGCAAAGCTGATTCTTACCGGTAACCACCATCGCCAGCAGATGAATGGGAACATCCACGCTTTGCAAGGCACGGTGAATGACGTCCCGTACGGCTGTGTTCTTGATTCCGATGATTTCCGGGCAGGTAATGACGGCGCCCAGCCAGTGAAAAAAATGCAGGAAGTCTCCACCGGAAATACCCGGAAACAGGTACTTTGCACCCCCTGAGAATCCCACTACCTCGTGGGGAAACACCGGTCCCAGAATCATGACAAGGTCGTAGTCAAAGATGATGCGGTTGATATCGATGGCCACTTTTTCCTTCAGACAACCTCCCGAAATATCCACCACCACCTGTTCTTCTATGGTCCCGATTCGCTTAAAGGTGTCCGGCCGATCCCAGCGGTGATTGAAAAACCGGGAATTGCAGAATTCCTTCTGTCTCTGCTGTTCAGAAATACCATAAAAAGAAAGAATATTCGATTCGTTCATAGGGGGGTGGGTTCCCAGGGCGACCATAAAATCCAGAGCCGCGCAGCGGGTGCCGATAATTTTACGAACGGCCCGGACCATCATCGGCAGAGGGCAAGTGCGGGTTGTATCCGGTGTTAATACCAGAACTTTTTTACCCTCATAAAGCTTTGTCGGTGTGCCTTCTTCGATGAGCGTTTTGACTTCTGCTTCCGTCAGAACCGTGTCGGGACTTCCCCTGCCGCTGACCATATTTTTCCTTTCATTCATCGGATTTTTAATCGAAAGCCATGTCAGTTTTCCACACTTTCCAAACATTTCCTACAAGTTCCGGTCCCGGATTCAGCGTAATTTTGCCGGGTTTCCATCCGGAGGGTGTTGCTTCCTTGCCCTTGCTATCTCTGACAAGCTGAAAGGCCTGAACCTGCCGGAAGGTTTCTTCCACATATAAAACATAATAAAATATTTGCGGCCGACCGGTGGTAAATTTTGAGGTATTTTATTCGAGTCACACTTGGGGGGTATATTATGGAGACTTTTTGAAATCAGACTACGTGAGTCCATCCTTCATAACCCTTGCACATTGCTGAAAATTACTGCGGGGCAGGGAATAAGACCCGAAGATTTTGGGCTCTATCAAAGCAAGCTGCTTTCGAAGAGAAGCATATGAATAGTGTTTTAGAGCGAGACGATAATTATGGTCCACCATCCTCTTTTGCCGTCGTTTATCATTCACAATATCGCGGATTCGTTCTACACCGTCCGGTCAGGGCCCCATCCATAGTTACCAGTCAAAACCCTTCGGTTCCATATCATCCATAAAAACTTTGCACCGTTACCCGCATCGGTCATCGAATAGATCGCCTCGAGAAGGCATTTGAACGCCTCCTTCCAGTCGTAGTATGTTATAAAATCGGCCGCCTGATAAACTTCCCACAAAGAAAACCGATCTTTTTTAGCCGATGTTGAGCAAATGGATCTGACCATTTCATCTAAAAGGGACTTGAATAAGCAAGTATTTCCAGCCAACCGTTTGTCAGTTTAACATACTAAACCCTCTCAGCGGCTTCTTGAGATATTACAAGTTTGTATTTTTCGTTGTTCAGCTCTTTTATTAATTCTTTAGATGCTCAATTGCCGATCAAGCTTTTTCAATTATTGACATTGCGGGTTCAAGTGTTACTACATAATAGAATTCGCATTCCTAATTCCTGCAAAACTGTGGTGCCTTTGTTTCCCTCCGACCGAATCATTCTGAAAACCGATTAATCAAGAACTAAAAAATTGAATTTCGGATGAGGGCAGAAGCGGCATTCCAGTTTTGATAATAACTATTTTGCATGATAGCAATACATTAAAGGATTTAATCATTGATTGAGCTCAGTTCAGCGAAGACGCTAATTTTGATCGTGAAGATGATGCATTAAACATGATCTTAGAGGGAACGGCAACGGTAACCGGGGAAGCTTTCTTCGCAGCACTGGTAGAAAATCTTGCCAAAGCAATGAAGACGCACTCCGCCTGGGTCACCGAATACATTGAAGCGTCCCAACAGCCGCGTGCACTGGCCTTTTGGGCAAACTTTCAAGGTTTTTGAAAAAATACCGATATATTGCTTGAGAAATTTCAATTCGCTATTATTTTTTAAGCTTCTTTTCTAATTCTATCCTCATAGCCTGGAGGCAAATGAACGCGATCATTGTCAGTGACCTGCATATCGGATCTCAATACCTTCAATCCCGAATCTTAAATGAATTTCTTTCAATGCTTCCCGAGGATCATGACCTCATTCTAAACGGCGATATCGTCGATCAACCCTATTTAAAAATGAAACCGTCGGATCAGCGAATCCTCGACCGCATTGAGCAGATGTCTATGAACCAGCAAGTGGTGTGGATCCGTGGTAATCATGACAACGGCTATACTCCCGCCGGGCTTGGAAAGATTAAGGTGACAGGCTCGTACAGCATCGGAAACAGACTTTTCATTACCCATGGGGACGATTTTGATGAAATCATGCCGCGCAGCCAAGCCTTCATGAAAGCTTTCAAATTGATGCACAATCTGAGGGTCAAGCTGGGAGCCAAACCGGTCCATGTAGCGGAATATGCCAAAAAATGGAAGTCTCTCTACAGTGTCTTGCGAAAAAATGTCGCTTCGAATGCGGTGGATTGTGCGGAAGAAAACGGGTTTGGAGCCGTTGTCTGCGGTCATACCCACTTTGCGGAGGATTTGGTTCTCAATGGTATCCGATACCTAAACACCGGCGCCTGGACCGAGCTGCCTGCCCATTACCTTCACATCACCGCAGATGACATTACGCTGAACAGGGTGGACCCATCGTCCTTAATGGATCGACGGAAATCTCCCCTATTGAAACAAATAACAACCACAATGCCGCTTAATTCAGTTTCCCGCAGCTCTGACGATACAGGGCGAAGCACGACCGAAATTGCGCCCTAACTATTCCTGCGCACCAGCATCAGCGTATTGCCGGTCACGCTCAGACTGCTCAACAACATCGCTGTCACCGCGACCAGGGGACTGAGCAGACCGCTCATGGCAATGGGAATGCCGATGGCGTTGTAAAGGAAGGTGAAGGTGAGATTCTGGGTTATTTTTTTATTGACCTGTTTGGCAAAATCTAAAAAATCTATGATTTGCCCGGTTTCTGCGCGCATGAGTGAGATGTCGGCGGCCTCCCTGCTTAGCTGACCACCTGAATGAACGGCAATTGAAAGATCCGCCTGCACGAGTGCCGGGGCATCGTTTATGCCGTCGCCTACCATGGCTACCTGATATCCCTGTTGCTGCAATTCGACAATAAAGCGGGATTTATCCTGGGGCAGCTGACCGCCAAGGGATTGCTGAATTCCGATTTTTTCGCCGATAGCTCTTGTGGTTTGCTCGCCATCGCCGGACACCAGTGCAAGGCGCAATCCCCGATCATTTAATCTTTCCACCGTTTCCAAAGCATCCGGGCGCACCGTATCGCCAAAAACAAATATTGCCGCCAATCGGCCATCGATCCCCAGATACACAAAAGAAGGATTGTTGTCCCATCCAAGGCCGCTGCATTCTTTAGGGTATTCGTCCGCTTTAATTCCTGTGCCAGAAAATCGGCCGATCCGATTTTTAATGTTTGGCCGTTAGATTCGCCCTGGATTCCTTTATCACCATGTTGGATGCTGGACAGGGAGATCGGCTGAATATTTTTAGTCCTTGCCTGACGGTTGATAATTCGACGGCGATGAAATGTTCTGAATCCTTTTCAAGGCCGGCGGCCAAAGCCAGGGCCTGATTTCTGGTGAGTGACGCATCGCAGATGATGTCGAGTAAATTCCATTTTCCGACGGTGATGGTGCCGGTTTTGTCAAACACAAAGGCGGTGATTCTTTCAGCCTGCTCGAAGGCTTTAAAATCCCTTACCAGGAGTCCTTTTTTTCCGGCGATGGAAATCCCGGCCACACGGGCCAGTGGGATGGCGATACCCAGGGCACAGGGACAGGAAATCACCAGAACGGTTACCGCCCGCAGGATTGCCTCTTCCATGGATATTCCCACTAACAGGCAAATAAGCGCCGTACCGACCGCCAGCGCTATAATGATCGGAACAAACCATTGTAAAATCACATCGGTTTTTCCCTCCAGTGGTGTTTTCGTCATCAGGGTCATTTCGATGATGGCGATCATCTGACCCAATGTCGAGTTGGCGCCAACCTTTGGAGCGCTTACTTTAAATGTTCCCTTCACGACGCTGGTGCCGCTGCGCAAGGTATCACCGGGTTTCTTTCTGATCGGCAACGGCTCACCGGTTAAGGAAGACTCATCCACTGTGCCGCTGCCGTCTATAATTCTGCCGTCGGCGGGAATGATTTCATTTTCATCGATTCGGAAAATATCTTTTTCAGCGAGATGATCGACGCTGACATAGCGACCTGCCGGATATTCATCCGTGCAAATTCGAACTTTTGAAGGGTTCAAGGAGAAAAAATTCTCCAGTCCTTCCAAGACCTTGCCTTTGGCACGCCGTTCCAATGTTTTGCCCAAAAGAACGAGGGTGATCAACATGGCGGCCGTGTCGTAATAAATGTGAATGCTGCCGGCAAACAGGTTCACCGTGCTGTAAACATAAGCACTCATGGATCCCATGATGATCAGTGTTTCCATACTAAAGGCGGCATTGGTAAGGCCGGACCAGGCTTTTTTAAATAATTCGAAGCCGCCGTAGACGACCACAATGGTCGCCATGACAAAGGCCGGCCAGGACAGCTTATAGATGGTGTCCCGGCTGAATTCGGTAAAAAAACCGGAATACAGCGCATAGGACAGCATCATAATGTTCATGGTCAGAAAGGCGGAGACGGCGAAACGAATAAATTCCCGGCGTCGTTCAAGCGCATCCCGGGATTCATCGGGTTCCGCCGCCCGGTAGCCCAGTTTCTTGACGGCGTCGATAATCTGGTCCGGCGAGGTTTTGATGGGGTTATAGTGAACCTGAAGTCTGTCGGTTGAAAAATTGCAGGCTGAATTGATCACCCCCGGTGTTTTTTTAAGACTTTCATCAATCAGCCAGGCGCAGGCCGGGCACCACATGTTGCGGACCTTTAGATTGAGGCCCAAAACGCCTTCAGTTGGGGTTGCCAGCTGCCCGGTGGACTCCAGCTTCTCAACCTTCCCGGATGGGGATTCGTGTGATTTGCCGTCGAATCATGAGTTAAAACCAGATCGGCTTCCGATCGCGGAATTATGCCTTTTGCCACACTTGCTTGAAAAGGTCGGAGTCACGAAATGTTGCCGGATCACCCGATTCGGTTGCCTCAATCAGGATGCTGAAGACCTGGCGGCATCCCTGACAACAGAATTGGTAGGTTTTGTCGGAGAATGTCGCTTTAAACCTTCCGGCGCGCAGAGAAAGGCCGCACAGATCGCAACCATCGGAGGTGTTTGGTGAGGGTCTTAAATTATTTGGGAATTCAATGCCGGCATGGTCAAAAGGCACGATGCTGCATTCAAAGCGATGGCCGTCTACCGAGAGATTACCGATCTTTACACCAAAACGATTTTGCCCTCCGGTCATGGGCCTTGCCTTCCGGGACTAGGCGTCGCGCCGTTTGCTGCGCCAGGATTTTGTATGGATGGTTAACGATTGCCGAGGGATTTTATAAAAGCGATAACATGCCAGCGATCGTCAATGGTGATGGTGGTTTCCAAGGCCGGCTGGCGCCCGCCGGGGATACCATAACTTACGGTTTTGAATAATTCGCCCTCGGGTTTGGTCTGGACCTGGGGGCTGCGCAGATCGGTGGGCAGCGGCTGAAAACTTTGACCGACCGTACCGTTGCCGTCGTATTTGTATCCATGGCATTGGGCACAATATGTCAGGTAAACGGCTTTGCCCCTGGCTACAACGAACGGCTCCGTCGCATCCAGCGGGGACATCAGATCGACACCGGGAGTTGCGCGGTAGATGGCTTCGCCGGCGTTGACCGGCACGATTCCTGCTTCCATATCAAAAGCGGAACTTCTTGAGGTCTGACCGCCGGAGTTTCACGCATACGGCCATAGCGGAAATTGTTGTCATAATACATCAACGCTTCGTACGCCACGTAAAGGATTACCGCAACCACGATGAAAAAACCAATTATTTTTTTCATTTATTCAACACCTTGAAACGGAATCACGTACAAATGCAATGGATTTTCTTCTTTGCCCAACTCACCTTGCACATGCTGGGCATAGGGCAGCGCATGATAGGGATTACCGACCGCATAGGGTGATTCAGCGGGGACATCCATTATCGGCCGGTAGTCCCAATCGGGCTGTCCGAGATCACCGATAACGGTATACGCCAGCCATCCCTTGAATGCCACCCACCCCACCATCAGCATGATGAGAAACCATGTCTTGACTGCGGATGTTTCATGTTCTGAATGATCCATCAGATTTTCACCTTTAAAATACCAATTAAAAGTATATAGGCCAATACCCAAAAAATCGTCCCCAAGATTATTAGGTATGCGATCAATGGAAACGGGGCGTTGCGGCCTTCGACCCCGCCCGGATAACGCTCGATGATGCGGACTTCGCGTTCTGCTGAATCCTTGCGATAAATATGATAGAATCCCAGGCCAATGATGAAGAGCGCAATCGTGGCAATCGCCGGGAACAGATACATGAAAAAATGCTGTATTCCCAATACCTCAAAATATCTCATAACTTATTTCCTTCTTACCACCCTAACCCGGATCCGCCGGCGGAGAATGGACTGTTGAAAATGCACAAAAATATTTTTTAAACGACCAAGCTTTTTCCGAGACGACGCTCGGAAAAAGGTAACCCTGGTGAACAGCAAGCACGCTGATAATTTATAAAGGTTTCAGGTGTCAGGCGGGCGAGTCACAAAATTCTGAAACCCGAACACTGAAACCTCAATTTGCGGCCTTCATCAAAGCAAACGTAATGACCGCAATGGAACACGATAGACAGATGAAGACCAGCGAAAACAGGGCAATGGTCTGAATGCGTGCAAATCGCGATGCTTTTACCGGATTCGGATTTGGATCATTTTCCAGCGGGATAAAGCGCGCCCGCTGCTGGTCTTTAAACTGGCCGTTGTTCAGCGCCCAGATAAACACCACGATACTGATCACAAAACCGGCCACCATATAGGCGATGTAATAAGGATAATACATAGTTAGTTAAATCGTTGATTGGTTGATTAGTTGATAAAATTTATAGTTGACTAGTTAAATGGTTAACTGGCTAAATAATGAAAACGGATTTTGTCTAATTTAATAAGAGACCATCCTTTTCTTCCAGTCAACCAGTAAACTAATCAACGATTCAACCAAATCACGGTTCCCAGGCCGAGTCGATGCCGCGGGGCTCTGTGTTGGCATCACTTTGATTGATAAAGTAAACCGCCACGTAATCACCGACCTCCCAAATCTTCTGCGATTCCAGATCACGTTTGAAATACGGCATGGCCGATCCGGTAATTCCGTTCATCAATTGGTAATATATGATGCCGCCGGATATTTCTCTGCCTTTTAAAATCGTAAAATTTAGCGGTGGCGGATAAATCCAGGGTTGCGCCGGTCCCATGCCGTCACCGATGGGGCCGTGGCAGCCAATGCAAAAGTTCTGATAGATCTTGTGTCCGCGTTGAAGGCTGGCATCCGTCGTCGGATAGGGATTGGGGATGATGCGCCATCCTTCAGGAACGATATCCGACAGCCAGCGGGCGTTGGCATCGGGTCCGGCTTCATACGCTTTGATGGATTCCGCTTTCCAGTATTTCTGTCGCGCCATGCGACGGTCCGCATTTTTGAGGCCCAGGCTTTGGATATAGCGGGTCAGCTTTTTGATCCGCTCCATACCCAGCCACTCAAAGGGCGGCATGATGGAACTAGGGCGCGTGTAGCGCGGGTTGATAAAATGGGCAATGTGCCAATCGTCCGGGTGTTCACCACCTTCCTGGGATAAATCCACGCCGGTGCGTTGTGATCCCAGAGCAATCGGCTCGTCGGCAATATAGTCGCCGGATTGGGCGATGCGATCGGCACCGTGGCCCCAATCGATGCTGCGAATCGATTGGCTGTGGCAGTAGACACATCCGTTTTCCAGATAAATTTTACGGCCGGCGGCCTCTACAGCAGTCCGGTCACGGAAAATAGCCGAAGGGGTTATGTTACGTTTAGCATAAGGCCAGTATACCACCGTCAAGGTAATTGCTGTCAACAGGGCCAGGATACCGACCAATATGACAGTCGGGGTCATTCTCATGTTGTAGCTCCACGATTAAAGTACAAAGACCGCACCACGTTGTATAATCCGAGATAAGCTCCGATCATAATAAATGTGCCCAGCGATGCTCTCAAGATGTAGTATGGCTGAATTTCAGGTAAGGTCCGATAAAGCGTTTCACCATTGTACCAGGCATTGCCTTGAATTAATCCCACGGTCGTCAGCACCACGGCGAATCCGGTGACGCCGATCAGCACCAGCCAATATTGCACGTCGGCCAGGAACCTGCTGTAAAGCGGTTTGCCGGTAATGCGCGGTAAAATAAAATACAATCCGCCCAGCGCCGTCACGCCGGCAAACCCGAGAACACCGATGTGGGCATGACCGACAACCCAGTTGTTAAAGTGGGTAATGCGCTGCACATGCGGCAGCGCCATCATGGAGCCCTGGATGTTGACAAAAAAGTAAAAGATGGTGCCGGTGAAAATAAATTTGGCGCCGATGTCGGCATGAATATCGCCCAGCTTGCCCTTGACGGTGTACCAGAGATTGATCAGAACGATCATAACCGGGATGACCATGGCGACACTGTCGACAATCGATATGGTTTTCAGCCAGGTCGGTACCGGTACCTGCAGCAGGTGATGGGTGCCGATATGGGTATACACAATGATGAGGGACCAGAAACCGATCAGCGACAATGTGTGACTGTACAATGGGCTGCGGGTGGCAATCGGCAGTGCGTAGTAAGCGATGCCAAGGGCCATGGGGGTTAACAGCAGCCCGAAAATATTGTGACCGTAGAACCACAAAAGGATCGCGTCCGGAATACCCGTCAGCGCCCCGGTATCCGGTTTCCAGATCACGTTACCCAGACAATAGGTGATGGATGTCAGAACCATGGCAGCGGTCGTATACCAGATGGCCACAAATAAAATCGACTCCTTGCGCTGCCGGATCGTCATCAGGATATTGAACACCACCATGGCGAAGCTGATGACCACCATAATGTCCACCGGCCACGCTAATTCGGCATATTCGCGGCCCTGGGTGTACCCCAGAGCAATGCCGATAAGACCGGTGGCGACGGTGATGTTCCAGAATATCGCACTGAACACGCCGAGCTTATGGCTGAATAGCTCGGTACGCAGCAACTTCGGGAAATAGTAAAAGGCAGCGGCCAGCAAACCCGGTGTGACAAATCCGAACAGGACGGCGTTGATATGCATCGGCCGCACCCGCCCGAAATGGATATACTCGATATTCGCCAGGAAGTCAGGTGCAATCAGATAGCCCGCAGCGATCATTCCTAAGGTAGTCGCCCCAGCAAACCACAAGGCCGATGTCAGGGTAAACGCCTTGGCCGTCGGGTTTCTCGGCAGATACATTTTCAGTTGTTCTTCAGACAAATTGAGAACTCCTATTACGCTTCGCGTTGTTATTTGTTAATGGTTATTAGTAAGATTGTGATTTTATCATTTCTATCAAATAACAAATAACGGATAACTAATAACTTCTTTCGCTATTGCTGTGACACGACAACCAGCAATCAACATTGACTTTTTTCTTGTTGTGGCATTCCAGGCACATCCCCATCCGCCAATCTTTGGAAGGCAGCCGTTGAAGGTTTTCTACCAATCCGTGGCATTCCCGGCAGGCTACTTCTTTGTTGATATGACGCTGGTGGTTGAACAGCACGTGTTCCGGTATGTAGTTTACCTTGACCCAGGGCGTGGAGGTTTGGGTGTTGAAATATTTGTGCTCCTTCTGGATCTGCGGGTGTTTTTTGATGATGTAATTATGGCAGTGCAGACACTTTTCCACCGGCGGAATGCCCGGAAAATTGGAATAGGCAACGTAGGGGTGGCAATACTGGCATTGGATCTGCTTGACACCACTGTGCACATTGTGGCTGAAGGGAATCGGCTGTTCCGGACCGAGACCGCGCGTCGGCCACACCCAGAAAACATAGATAAAAGCGGCTGAAGCCAATATGGTGATCAGTGTTAGCAGAACAGGTATCGTATTTTTTCTCAACGTCTTATCCCTTGTCAAAATGCGGCTTGAATTTTAAGGTCAATTGCTTTCCTTTACCGGGATGGTTTCGGGAAAAACTTTTAAAAAATATCCGACGGCAATGGCCATCAACCCTAAAAATCCCAGCGAAATCAATCCGTCGGAAAGGCTCAATGGAATTGCCTGGGTATCATGGCTCAGCGCCGGACCCAACAACAGGAGATGCTCCAGCCAGATACCGACAATCACGATCGAACAAATCGTCAGCATCAGAATCGGTTTGGTTTTAATTCGCTGATTCAACAGAATGAAAAAAGGACCGATAAAGCAGACAATAAATACGGTCCAGGCCAGTTTATTCCAGGGCGCCAACATGGTGCGCACGATGACATAATGGGTTTCTTCAGGGATATTGCCGTAATAAATGACCATCAGCTGGACATAGAAGAAATCCGCCCACAGCAAACAAAAGCCGAAAAACAGTTTGCCGATATCATGAAAGTGGTTGGTATTTAAACTCGACGCTTCACCTTGCTTAATTCGAATGATGGCGGCCAGAATGATCAACGCCCCCAGGCCCATAAAGAAGGATTTGACGAAATGGTAGGCGCCAAATAGGGTGGAAACCCAATGGGGATCCATGCTCATCACAAGGTCGAATCCGATCAGAGACAAAACCAGCGCAAAAGCCAGGATATAGAGCCCGCCCCAGATGGTCATTCTGCTTTTTATACGTTCCGGGTTAGGATGGTTTTGTTTCCAGGCATTGTAGATATATTTACGTATTTCACCCATGGGCTGATTCGGGTCATATTTTAATTGCAGGGCATTGAACAGATAGGCAAATCCCAGCAGGTAAAGGATCAAAAGGCCGAAAAAATCCCGCCAAAACAAAAAGGGTATATTGAGCCAGACTTCCTTACCGTGCAGATCCTCGTGCAACCAGGGGAAAATATGCGTTCGGCCGATAAAAAGGAGCAGAAAAAGAATAAATGAAAGCGGGAAAAAGGCTGTAAAAGATTCTGAAAGACCGGAAAGCGGACCGCTCCAGCGCGCATTGGTCATGTGCATGACCGCTGAAAAAAGAACCGCTCCCTGGGCAATTGCCGACCACAGCAGAAAGTTTATCAGATAGGCTTGCCAGGCCCTTTCAGGATGCTGACTGGTCAGCCCGAAAATAAATGTAACCACGCCGATTACGACGAGAACGATAAAAATCCAGAATGTTCTTGATTTCGGAATACCATCGCTTTTATATCGTTTCTGACATAGCTGTGGATTTCCCTGATGTATTGAAGGTTTCAGTGTTCAGGTGTCAGGTTAGCGTCAGTTTTATGACTGCCTCCGGCAGAAACCTGAACCTCTAGTTTGCGACATTAATCATCAATGTGCCTGTTGCCCTCCATGGCCATTTTTTCCGAGCGCAATCTTGGAAAAAGCTTAGTCTTTTTACTCGAAAACCCGCACTTCCGCGCCTTGTTTTTGAAAAAATCCTTCAGTCCGTCTTCCTGTTCGGCCTCACAGGCTGCCAACACTCCGAAATGCTCTCCGGAACAACGCGGATCATAATATTTAAACCATCGATAACTGGGCAACCGGGTCTGGGTGAGAAGGCCAAGGACATTGCCGAAATACGGCACACAGGATCGTCGCTTCAAAACCGACGATCACAAACGGAATAATCGCAATTATCGGCTTGCCGCTGACGATCAAATTCCAGCGCGTGGCCGTGAAAATGGCCAGGGCGAAGCCGCCGATAAATCCCAATATCCCACCGCACAGGGTAAACCAGCCCACCCAGCTCTTTTTCAATTTTAAAGCATCCATTATTTTGTGGCTGGGAATGGGCGTATTGACCCGGATAAATTGATAACTCGATTGTTTGAGCCCATTTATTGCTGAAACGACCTTATCTTCATTTTTAAAGAGCCCCATGATGTGTCGTTTAGGCGGCATGACCAGCTCCTTCTGCAAGGGTTTCTTTCATTTCCGTCATGGAAACGGATGGCATATGCTTCGCAAAGAATACGAACAAAAAGAAAAACAAACAAAAGGCGCCCAACATGATGCCGAATTCGATCAGGGTTGGGGCATAAAGCCCCCAGGCATAGGGTGCAAAGCCATGGGCGACGCCGCCGGCGATGATGACAAATCGTTCCCACCACATGCCGAAATTGATGATCAGTGAAATGATAAAAAGTGTGGCGATGGTCGTGCGGACTTTTTTAAACACGAACAAAAGCGGAATCAAGGTATTGCACAGTACCATGAAGTAAAATCCCCAACGGTAATCGCCGAGCGCCCGCCAGCGAAATTGTTCCATTTCGATTGTGTTGTGGCTGTACCAGGCGATGAAGTATTCCGTGCCGTAAGCCAGTCCGACGATCAAGCCGGTAAGCACAATGGTTTTGGCAACATTTTGCAGGACTTCGATGGTGATGATGTCCTCGTACTTGAACAATTTGCGCAAAGGAATCATCAGGGTCAGCACCATGGCCAAACCGGAATGGATCGCCCCGGCAACGAAGTAGGGGGCAAAAATGGTTGTGTGCCAGCCGGGGACGATACCGAGGGCGAAATCCCAGGAAACGACGCTGTGTACCGAGATGACCAAAGGCGTAGCCAGGGCGGCAAAAAATAAATAGCCGCGCGTGTAATGGCGCCATTGCTCGTGGGCACCGGTCCAGCCTAAAGAAAGAATTTTAAATATTTTATAGCGGGTCCCGGTGGATCTGTCGCGCACCGCGGCAAGATCAGGCAGCAGGCCGGTGTACCAGAACAGCGAACTCACCGTTAGATAGGTGCTGATGGCAATCACATCGAACATCAAGGGCGACAGAAAATTGGGCCACAGCAGTCGCTGGTTGGGCAATGGGAATCATGTAATAGACCTGCCAGGCGCGTCCCAGATGAATAAACGGAAACAGCCCGGCAACACACACCGCAAACACCGTCATGGTTTCAGCGGCCCGCGCGATCGGATTGCGCCAACCGGCTCTGAACAAGATGCAAAATGGCCGAAATGAGCGTTCCGGAATGGGCAATACCGACCCAGAAGACAAAGTTAATCAGATAGGTTCCCCAGGCCACCGGGTTGTTTTGACCGCCCACGCCGATCCCGACAGCGATCTGATAGGCCCAGCAGGCAGCCCCGATCAGCGCTCCGACCAACAAAAGAAATACAAGAATCCAGTAAGATTTTTTGGGCGGTGTTAAGGTGTCCAGGATCGTTTGATCAATTTTGGCATACGTGAGTTGCGACATGTTTTTAAACCGTTTCCCGTTGGCCCGTGAGCCCGTTAGACCTGATAGCTGATCATAGGTTTATTATGAGTATGAAACATTTGGTAATTGGCCAATATTTTCAAATTTCATGCACCACTTTTTTTAAATAAATTACCGCCGGCTTGGTATTGACATAGCCAATGGCCTGATAGGCGCGGGGATCATCGACCATTTTGCGCACCCGGCTTTCCTTGTCCATTAAACTGCCAAACACGAGTGCATGGGTCGGGCAGGTTTGCACGCAGGCCGGCGTGACTTCACCGTCCCGGATCTTCCGCTTTTCATTTTTGGCGATGCTGCGGGCCGTTTTAATACGCTGGATGCAAAATGAGCATTTTTCCATGACCCCTTTGCTGCGTACGGTAACATCCGGGTTCAACTGCAGATTCATGGGTTCGGGCCACTTCCAGTCAAACCAGTTGAAACGACGCACTTTATAGGGACAATTCTGAACACAATAGCGGGTTCCGATGCAGCGGTTGTAAATCTGATTATTAAGCCCTTCCTTGGAATGATGGGGGGCATACACCGGGCAAACCGCCTCGCAGGGTGCGTTGTCACAGTGCTGGCACATCATGGGCAAAAATGTCACTTTTTCCATGTCATCTTCCGCATGGTATCGTTCAATACTCAACCACCCCATTTCGCGTCCTTCGAGCACCCGCTCCACGCCGACAACACCGATGTTATTCTCCGCGTAGCAGGCAGCCGCGCAGGCACCGCAACCGATGCACTTGTCCAGATCGACCACCATCCCCCAGCGATAGTCTTCGTGGTCGTGGGGCGGATAAAAATCGCGCTGTGGATCGTATCCTTCCGGCAGCGGCAGGGTTAGTGGGAAATCTCCCATGGTCAGACCCTTTCCATGGTGAGATTCCGGCTTTTTTAACTGCGCCAGCTTAACCGAAAGCGCAAACGTTCTGCCGTGTTGGGTGAGACTGCCGGATGTGCTGGCCAACTTCTGCGTCCGCCCTGTTTTTTTGATGGTTACTTCAGCGACGTTCAGGCTGGCGCCACCGGAATCCGGATAAACGTTGGCTGAGAGCAACTGCAAGGGGTTGACCCCGGTATCTCTG
This sequence comes from uncultured delta proteobacterium, assembly GCA_963723215.1. GTDB lineage: Bacteria > Desulfobacterota > Desulfobacteria > Desulfobacterales > JAFDCJ01 > JAFDCJ01. The sequence goes on along the minus strand of CAVRQG010000011.1, from coordinate 140,642 downwards.
GCAGACCTCCCATATGCCTTGTGTCCCTGTCCGATACTCATGACCGCGAGTCCCGGTTTGATAAGCTCGCTCACATACACCGCTGCTTCCAACTTGCCGAATTCGGTCTGAAGCTCGATGATATCTTCTTGATTGATCCCGTTTGCGCCGGCTGTTTTGGGATTCATTATAACCGGCGTCTGCCAGGCGATGCAGGATAGCGGGTCTGGAATTTCACACAACCAGGGTTTATTGGCACCCCGTCCGTCGAAAAAGCGGATGGACGGCATCGCCGCAAACGCTAAATCCGATTTCGGCGGTTCAGGATTTTTCGTCAGTATGTCCGCAAGATCTTCTGAGCGGGGTATTTTTTGATTGTTTACGGGTTTGACCGTCAGACCAAAATTCCCCCCCTTTTGAAGCGTCTCAATCCATTGGATTTCATCGGCAATACCGCGCATTTCAGCAAGATTTGCGATAAGGTAGTTCTTGTATTTCTTAGCCGGTGGATTGTCTTCAAAAGCGGCATACAGCATCACATCTCCCAGATTGGATGCCTTGGTCATTTTGCCCATGGCCGGCTGCAGCGTAGACACCAGCGGCTGTTTACCGCCGTATTCATCCCAGGTTTCAAGGGGCATTTGAACCGGCAGGACAAGATCCGCCATCTCAGCGGTTTCGTTCATGAAATTGCTGAAGCACACAACAAAAAGATTTTTATTTTCAAGTGCTTGTTTTACACCGCTGTTCTTTGGCAGGGCAAATACCGGGTCGACATTGTTGAGCAGAAGCAGATCGGCGCCTTCGGTGTTTAAAGAAAAGAAAAATTGCAGAATATCAGACCGCTTGGCGGCCGTTTCAACCCGGTGGCGTTCGGAAAAATCTATTAAGCGCAGATTTGGATCGAGAAGAAGATTGAGTAAATTAACGGCCAGGTTAGTTTGCAACCCGTTGAGATCGGATGCGCCGGTGTTTGTGCCGAGGATCAGTGGACTGCGTGCATCCATGAGCTGGATGATCAGTTTTTCATACAATGCCAGCGGAATTCCGGATCGTTCCAGAACCATGTCCTGAATATAAGGCGCAGTGGCTTTGTTTAAAAATTCCTGAAATGGTTTGGGAAGATCTTTGCCTTTACCGATATCCAAAGCCTGTCTGACCAGGCCGAGGGCGATAACGGCCTCACTGCCGGGCTTGCAGGATAGCCAATGATCGGCATTCGCCCCAGTCAAAGATTGATACGGACTGATCTGGAAAAATAGATTTTTATTTTTGTCTTTGAGCGCATGCATGGCTTTAAATTTCCATGCATATTCGACCGGGGACAGCCAGGTTTCAAGAAAATCCGCACCAAAGGACACCAGGATATCGGCCTGGTCCATGCGATAAGACACCAGTCCGTCGACGCCGAATACCTTTTCATTGGCAGTTTTTAATGATTCATAGGCGTAGGGTTCGAATACCAAGGCCGGTTGGGAGTTTAAGTTTGCCAAAGCAGCCGTGAGCAAGTTCATGAGGCTTTCGCCGACGGTCTCCGTCAACATGCGCACCCGATTGGATCCTTTTTTTGCTGCCTCAGCGGCTCTGACTTTTAAAATGGATTCAGCTTTCGAAAAAGATAGTGGTTGCCATTTGCCATTTTCTTTTAGCATCGCGGTTTTAAGTCGGTCCGGATTGTAAATTCCCTGCAGGGCGGCCTGTCCCCGCATGCAGAGCTTGCCTTTATTGATCGGGTGCAGCGGATTGCCCTCAATTTTAATGATACGCGCTTCTCTGTTTTTAGCCAGGATGCCGCAGCCCGCCGGGCACTCGCGGCAAGTGGAAGCATACCAGGTGGCCTCTCCAACCACCATGTCGTCGGGGGCCTCGACCAGAGAATAAAGGTGCTTTTCGGGGGGACTGCAGCCAACTGCAAAAGAAATGCTGCTCATGCCGGCAATTTTAAGGAAGGTTCGCCGATTCATATTTTAAAAGATCTCCTGAAACGTTACATAGGAATCATTATCAGATCAGTTTTTATAAAAAAATGTGAGATGCTTGTCAAGTCGATATAATCTAAAAATGCTGGATTTTCTTATAAATATTTTTGGAGGGCATCTCACTTGTCTGGTTGACAGGCGTATTTGAGTATTTTAACAGTGTTTTTCCGCAGCCAAATCCTGCAGCATAAACAGTGTTATACGGCTCCGATAAAACTACCCCGTGCGTCTCATTCTTAGATTGATTTCCAATCGCTCCAGAGACAGTTTGATAACATCTTTGGCCTTGTCGGTATTTTTTAAGTAATCGGCAAAAAACGTTTTCACCTCATCGGCTCTGCTAATTCCGGCAGTCGGAACGATAGCGGCGATGACCCGTTCATAAAGCATGGGGTGAAATTGTTCGATTGCCTCCAGGTTGTTTACATACCAATCCCACAGCAATGGGATCGCATAGGGGTTTGCGGCCATGGCTACCACCGGCATAAATTTGTTACGCGCCGGAACAGTATCCAGCGTATATTGTTGAGATTTTTTTATCAGGGATTCATCTTTAAAGCAGCCAAGGGCTGACAAGATATTCAGGCGTTCATGTTCGACATTAGATTCCTGCAGCTGTCGATCAAACCAGTCAAACGTCTCATCGTCGCCGGACAATGCGCCCACCCGCATCACACTTTTCATAATGTCGGCATGGACGCTTCCACCCTGCATCAAGGCTGAAAATTGATTGCCGGCAAATTCCAGGGCCGACGATGAACCATACAGCACCGCATCCCATATGATTTGATCCCGCAAGAGGGACGTTGTGTGATTTTCGTCTGGTACCGGGTCATATCCGATTTTTTCCAAGATGTCTTCAAAGCGGGGTCTTGCGATAGATGAAATTTTTCGTTGCCAGCCATCCCCCATCAGAAGATAGGCCGAGTAAAGGTTACTCGCCATGCCGGTCAAAGGCAGGTAGGCATCTTCTTTCCGATAAAATGAAATAAATTTCAGATATTCTTCCAGGGATGCGTCTCCGCTTTGAACCAGGGCAAATAAATCATTCTCGAGCCCCCAGCGATCTTCAGGGGGTAGAGTTTTTTCCTGCACCCGCTTGCTGAGTTCATCAAGGTTTTTTACATCGCTGTACTTGACGCGATAAAACCCTGTTTGGCGGTCGTTGATTTTATACGCCAGGATATCTTCATCCAAGTCTATTACCTGCTCGATATCGTCTAATAGTGTGGTCATCCGGCGCGTCGCTCCCGTTTTGGGAAAAAGGCAGATGGTGATCGGCACCTGCCATTTCTGATCGGAATCGTTTGGCAGATAAGTAAATCTTTTCTGGGTCATTACCAGTCGGCGGCCTTGCTGTTTAACTGTGATAATCGGAAACCCCCGTTGTTCGATCCAGCTTTTCATCATTGCCGCTATGGGCCGCTGAGCCACGGTTTCAAAAGATTGCCAGAGATGGTGACTGGCGGCACAGCCATATTCGTAAGTCTTTAGATAATGCTGCAATCCCTTCTGAAAACTCTCCTTTCCAATGTATCCTTCAATTTGCCTTAATATACTGCCGCCTTTGTTATAGATAATCGGGGCTGTGCTGGCATTGATGACGACGTGTTCGCCGCCCGGGATTTCGATGGCAAACGTTTCATGCAACGCATCACGTACCAGGGCCGAGCCTGTTTGACCGCTAAGAAACTGCTGCCACGTATCCCATCTCGGATAGTAATGGTCGACCACCCCGTATCCGAAATAGGTGGCAAAGCTTTCATTGAGCCAGAGGTATCTCCAGTCGGAAGGTGTGACCAGGTTGCCGAACCACTGGTGGGCAATTTCATGGGCGATGACCTCGCATATTCTTTCTTCACCGAACTTAGAGGTAATTTCGGGATAATGAAGCAGCAAATTTTCTCGGAAAGTGATTGCACCCCAGTTTTCCATGGCACCAAACGCGAAATCTGGAATTGCGATTAGATCCATTTTGGGCAGAGGATAGGCAATGGCGTAATAATTCTCGCTGAACTCAAGAGACTTACGACCGAATTCAGCCCCAAATTTCGCAAATTCTCTCATACCTGGAAGCGTGGCCACCCGAACCCGGCTATCCTTTAAGTCCTCGGTAAACTCAAATTCACCCACACCGAAAAAAACTAGATAGGTCGACATTATTGGAGTTTGCGCAAATGTGACTCGTTTTTTTCCATTGGCTAGCCGCTCTTCTTTTTTTATCGCCCCATTGGAGATGGCCACCAAATTATTGTCAATGTCGATTGTGATGTCAAAAGTTGCTTTTTTGGCGGGATGATCCATGCACGGGAACGCTCGCCGGGCATCACTTTCTTCAAACTGGGTTACGGCGATAAACCGGGCGTTACCCTGATAGGTATATTTGCTGCGATAAAAGCCGGCCATTTTATCATTGATCCAACCCTGGTAGTCAATTTTCAGATTAATCCTACCGGACATAGGTTCCGGCAATATCACACGAACTTCTTCTCCGGCTGGATCCACCCTAAACGGGCAATTCACGAATCCATCACCCTGTTGAAGACGGCAACTCCAGATGGCGATTTCAAGAACATTCAATGTCACTTCGGAGATGTTCTTTGGTGCGTCCAGCAAAATTTCGCATTTCCCATCAAAGTTGAAACGGGTCAGATCTGGTTCCAGATGGATCTGGTAATTTATCGGATTTAATTCCTGCATGATTATCTCCCAGCGCAAAAAATATTTGATCCCAAGATTTTGAGAGTATAGAGAAAGACGATGGATTTGTCAATTTGACCAAATTAATAGTCCAGCCCCTAAGACACAATGGTTATTGCGTATTGTATAATTCTTTCGATGCCAATTTTAACGGAAAGCAACTAAAAAAATCGTAACATCATATTCCTTATTTAGTGCAATTCAGTCTGTCGGCCGCACTTTTACTAAAAATTAGGGTTATCAGGCGCTTGTATTTGCCATCACGATGCTTACTTTTTTTGAAACGAATAAGAAACAAGTCGGAAAACACTGCCGTCCAAATTATATCCTAAAAGCCGCGTCACAAGGCGAAGGACTTCAGGTCCTGTGTTGTTTCGCCGAGGGCGCAAGGGCCGGTTCCACCTGCGGTGGGCATGACCCTTGACGACTGACGTTGAATTCCTTCGGTCTATGCATCGTTAGGTCAAATTATGGAGAGCGACGCCTGCGGGCGTGGATTCTTTGGGTTGATCGTTCTAATACTTGGGGGGGTTAAAATGCCAATTCCAAAAAATTATGATGTGGTAATTCTGGGAACCGGACCCGCCGGTCTACAAGCAGCCATTCACGCAGCCCGCAGGAAGGTCTCCGTACTCGTGCTGGGTAAAGAGACGAAAAGCAGTCTTTTTCATGCCCACGTCGAGAATTTTTGCTGTCTTTTTAACGTAACCGGTGAAGATATGCTCACTGTCGGCCGACAGCAGGCAGTAAATTTCGGCGCCGAGATGATCGAAGAAGATGTGCTGAGAGTAGGGCCCGATGAAGGTCTATTTAAAATCGTTACTGAAAGCGGAATTGAGCTTCAAAGCAAATCGCTCATAATTGCCACCGGTACCACCCGCAATAAGCTGGGAGTTGCTGGTGAAAAAAGATTGTTGGGCCGCGGTGTCAGCTATTGTGTGGAATGTGATGCTAATTTCTACAAAGGAGAAGATGTCGCCGTGGTCGGCAGTGCCAGTGCGGCGGTGTCTGGTGCCCTGACCATGCTTGACTATGCCAGGTCCGTTAACCTGATTTGCGATAAGCCTGACGTCACTGACACCCTTAAGGAACAGTTAAGAAACAGCCATGTCATCGTTTACGAAGATGCCAAGGTCAGGGAAATTATCGGTCAAGACAGTGTGGAGGCAGTCAGTCTTGAGGACGGGTCAACTATTTCGGTCAATGGCGTATTTATCGAGCTCGGTGCCAAAGGCATCATGGAGCTTGCCACCCATCTTGGCGTTCTGCTGGATGATGAAATGAAGTATATTCAAACGAACAAAAAAATGGAGACCAATATTGCCGGTGTGTTTGCGGCCGGTGATATTTGCGGACCACCGTGGCAGATGGCCAAAGCCGTGGGCGAAGGATGCGTGGCCGGTATCGGTGCTGCAAGCTATGCGAAAAAGGTGGGTAGAAAGGGCTAAACTGAGATGGTGAAAATTACCCGTAGCATGTCCTCTAAAGTTTATCCCAATGTTTTCCAATTAACAGGTGTTAGGTTTCAGGTGTCAGTATTCAACTTGCTGGTGCCTCCGTCCTGACACCTGAAACCTGTTGCAAGTCAGAATTCTTTATGCGCTTTGCGGCTTGACGAGAGACAATAAGCAAAAGAATTGCCCGAAGAAGGTTACAATTAGGAGCATCGACATGTCCGGCAAAATGATACCGAACCGCAAGGAAACCCCCGATGAACACAAATGGGATCTGACACCTTTGTTTGAATCCGACAAAAAATGGGAAACCTTGTTTGTCGAAGTCGAAACACAGTTATCCTCTTATCAAAAATACAATGGTCGTTTAAAAGAATCAGCTGCAATTTTTAAGGAGGCAATTGATTTTCATCTAAGGCTTACCCGGCATATTGAAACCCTTTTTACCTATGCGCATCTTAAAAGCGATGAAGATAAATCCAATCAGCTTTATTTGGGATTTCACCAAAGAGCCCTCAATTTGTTGACCCGTTCTGCAGAAATGGCTAGTTTTATGACGCCCGAGATTCAGTCAATCCCCAATGAGATTATTAAACGGTTCATGGCAGACGTTTCTTTGGCTGAATTCAGATTCTATCTCGAAAAGATTCTGCGTTACAAACCCCATACCCGCAGTGAAATGGAAGAAAAGATTCTGGCTATGAGCCGGGAAATCGCCAATGGACCGTCCCAGGTGTTCGGGCAGCTTGACAATGTAGATTTGAAATTTGGAACCATTACTGATGGCAATGGGAATGAGATTGAATTAAGTCACGGGAATTTTACAACCTTCTTGACCAGCCCCCATCGGGCGCTCCGCAAGCGAGCCTTTTTCCAGTATTACCAGGCCTACCAGAATCATAGACATACGCTGGCAGCAACCTTGTCAAATTCAATTAAAAAAGACTTCTTTTATTCGCAGGTTAGAAATTTTGATAGTTGCCGGACTTCAGCCCTTTTCAGTGACGATATTCAGGAAGCGGTCTATGATAATCTTATTGAAACCGTAAAGAGAAATCTAAAACCTTTATTCAAGTATTTAAATTTCAGAAAAAAAGCACTTGGGCTAAACGAACTTCATATTTATGATACATATGTCCCGATTGTCGAAGATGTCGATTTTCGTATGCCTTATGAAGAAGCCGTCGATGTGGGAGTAGCCGCGATGGCACCCCTGGGAGAGGAGTATTGCAAGGTTCTTGAAGAAGGCCTTTTGGGTGGCTGGGTGGATCGTTATGAAAACCGCGGCAAGAGAAGCGGCGCCTATTCTTCCGGCTGCTATGATTCGCCGCCCTATATCCTGCTTAATTACGATGAGCATAACCTTAACAGTCTCTATACCTTGATCCATGAAGCCGGACATTCCATGCATTCATATCTCTCAAGAAAGTATCAGCCCTACGTGGACCATGATTATACAATCTTTGTGGCTGAAGTGGCCTCCACTTTCAATGAAGATCTTCTGAGCAGGTATTTGCTGGAAATATATAAAGACAACCCCAAGATGCAAGCATATATCCTAAACCGCGAAATCGACAACATCCGGGCCACCCTTTACAGGCAAACCATGTTTGCGGAATTTGAACAAATCTTACACACCATCGTTGAGGCCCACGGCCCACTGACGCTGGAGGTGATGACCGAAAACTATCATAAATTGCTTCAAATTTATTTTGGTGACAACCTGGTCTTTGATCCCGAGTTGTCACTTGAATTCTTGCGGATCCCACATTTTTATGCTGCTTTTTACGTTTATAAATATGCGACGGGTGTTTCCGCGGCGATTGCTTTGGCAGATAAAGTGGTCAATGAAGGGGAAATCGCCCGGAGAGCTTATCTGGATTTTCTAAAACTTGGCGGCAGTAAGTTTCCGCTTGATGAACTACTGGATGCCGGAATCGATATGGCCTCATCAGAACCGATCGAACGGGCTGTTGCACATTTTGGGGATCTGGTGGACCAGCTGATTGAGATGCAATAGCGGCAACATTTCAAAGGTGATTCAGGTGAGAATAAGATCCGGATTGATCGGCTTATCATGTTTGCTTGCATGTGCTAACCTCATCATATCTTTATCCTACGGGCTGGCGGCGGATCTTTTCCCATCCATTGAAATTCCGGTCTTTCATGACGGTTACCATATTAAAAAAGAAATTGATCGTTTCAGGGGGACGAAATCGATAAGATACCGTATTCAAACAAAATTCCCGGCTGCGGAAGTACTCGAATTCTATGATTCATATTTCAATGCCAGAGGCTGGCGGTCATCTTTTGAGATATGCCAAAGACATTGGGACAGTTTACCTGATGGAACAAAAGCAGGTGGGCCTTCCGGGAAAACAATTATTTACTTCCTGGGAACATCCGGAATTTAATCTAAAAGCAGTCCTGCGGTTAGAATATGAAATAGTTAATGGAAAATGGCTGGATGAATTGACTGTCAGATGCCGACTGCAGCCAAAAGCGAAATAGCGGAATTTAATATGCTATTGACTATTGGAAATTAGGTGTCATGAAAAAGTGCGCCGCTTTTAAAGTAACCCGGAAAGGAGGATCAACTATGAGACAATTATTTTGTATTACTATAGGACTTTTTTTGTTTGCTTCAACTATCTATGCAGACAACGGTCTTATTAGTTTGAAAAGTTCTCACAATGTTAAGACCACCGCGGATCGACTCGAAAATGCGCTCAAGCAAAAGGGGATGACCGTTTTTATCAGAATCAACCATGCCGAAGGCGCCAAAAAAGTGGGCAAAATACTGCGTCCCACTGAGTTGGTTATCTTTGGCAATCCGAAAGTAGGTACACCTCTGATGCAGTGTAGTCAAAGTACTGCGATTGATCTTCCGCAAAAAGCGCTGATCTGGGAAGATGGAGAAGGTCAAGTATGGCTATCTTATAATGATCCAAATTATCTGGTTGAACGCCACGGGATTACGGGCTGTGCCGAGGTTATTAAAAAAATAGCAAAAGCACTGAGCAATTTTGCCAATGCGGCAACAATGCCGTGATCAACAGGTACCGGTCAGTTGGATTTTGACTATTGCCGGTAGCAACTATGGCTGTTTGTTCAGTCTTGATTTTTGGCTGAAATTTTTTAATCAACCTCATTTGGAGCATATTATGAAAACCGGACTTATTCTTGTTGATATTCAAAACGATTATTTCCCAGGCGGCCCCATGGAACTGTTTGGTATCCAGGAGGCTGTGACCAAGGCCCAAGAACTATTGTCAATTTTTCGTGATAATCGCCAGCCGACGTTTCACATCCAGCATATATCCAGACAGGAAAGTGCAACTTTTTTTCGACCTGATACCCCGGGTGTTGAGATTCACGATCATATCAAACCGTTTCCCGATGATCGCGTTATTCAAAAAGGCTATCCGAACAGCTTTCGGGAGACAAGGCTTCTGGAAGAACTTAACAAGGACCGTATAACGCAACTGGTCATTTGCGGAGCCATGAGCCATATGTGCATTGACGCCACCACCCGGGCGGCTGTTGATCTCGGATTTCATTGCCAAGTCATTCAGAATGCCTGTGCCACAAAGGACCTTGAATTCGGCGGCAAAACCATCGCAGCAGAACACGTACATGGATCGTTTATGGCTGCATTGGGGTCAGCATATGCGCAGGTTTTGAGTTTAGAAGAATTTAAGGGATGCGAAAACAAATAGCACCAGGGTCCTAACTTTCTTATTTAAATTTGGAAATCTATGTCCGCTGGGCTGGGATACTTATCAGCTGCAAACAAGGAGGACCACAAGATGTCGGATTATATCGTTAAACCGGGCGATACATTGTCTAAAATTGCAACAAGTACTTTAGGCGCGGCCGGCAAATGGCGAATTATTGCAGAGCTCAATGGGATCGTCAATCCGAACAAACTACGAGTGGGAAAGCGCCTGCAGCTACCGGAGGAGGTGACCGAGGTTCCCAGTGTTGTCAACACCTCTGCGGGTGTTAAAACAGCCAGCAAAGAACGGGTCAGAATAAGTATCGAGAATAAGGTGGTCTACGCGACGATGTTGGCAAAGCCGGAAAAAATCTTTTTGGGTCGGTTGCATCGTAAAGGCATGTACCGGGTTGGCTTTCAGGAACCTGAAACTTTTATCAGTAATCATAGGGAAAAATTGCTGGAAGTAAACCTGACCGATTCTGAAATGAGTGTGATCTTTGCTACTTCTGAAAATGAAGGAAATTTGGACGCGGTCAATACCTGGCACAATCAATTTATTAGTTTCGGCATGTTTCAGTGGACAGCCGGCAGTCCCGATAAACCGGGTGAACTACCGGCGTTAATACAGATTGTAAAGGAACAATATCCGGATGATTTCCAACACTACTGGGGTCAGTTCGGCCTGGATGTTGTGGACGTCAACAACAAAACCGGGTGGTTTAGCTATCGTGGAAAAAAATTGGCTTCCGCCGCAGATAAAGCCATGCTGCGGGAACATATTTGGGCCTATCGATTTGCGCGGGCGGGAGCCGACATCGAGGTCCAGGCCGCTCAGGTCCTGCATGCCATCAATCGCATCAATCAGTTTTACTTTGTCAAGTCTTCCAAGCTGGACGGCTATGCTTTGGCCGATCTGATTACTTCGGAATATGGTGTCGCACTGCTACTTGATAACCACGTCAATCGCCCGGGATATCTACGCGGGTGTGTGGCTGCGGCGCTGGAGCGCAGCAATCTGACCGCCGAGAAGATGAGCCGGGGTGGCGATGAAGAAGAACAGCTGGTGATAAAAAATTATTTGGATATTCGGCAAACCTATGGCAAGTACCCCATGACCGATGCCAGACAACGGGCTTCTGTCACCCGGGGGTATGTGGTGGACGGCATTATATCGGACAGCAGAGGGTCTTTTGCTTCCCGTGTAGGAGGTTCGTCTAACCCCTATGTCGGATAAACAATCTGGCAAAAGAATAGCTAAAGGCAGGTTATTTTAACCGATATCATAACGAATAACCATATTCGGTATTTTCCGTGGTTATGTCTTGGTTCTAAAGGCCTCGGGATGTTGCCACATGAAGGTAAATCAGATTGTATGTACTCGATCTGCACTGATCTCATGCGTAATTGGCCTGAGATGAAAGGAGAAATTATGAGTGGTGAAGTCGTCTATACATCAAAAGCTAGAATCGAACGCGTAAAAGGGCCACTGCGGCGGGCATATCTGCCAGAGGTGGAATCGCCGGTTTTTTTCGGCGTGCATTCCGAAGTTGCCGAACATTACGGGGTTGATCCGGATGTTCACGCACCCCAGGCAACCACCTTGGACTATGTGGTGGCCTCGGCAGCTGGCTGACTGACCGGCACTTTTGGCGGCGCGCTGGAAGCGCGCAAGATCCCTGCCGGGGAAGGTCTCTTAACAGCAGAAGTAAACGGGGAGATTGAAAAAGACGGAAAAGTATTGGTAATCAAAAGAATCCATGTGGTCTACCATTTAAAAATAAATCCGGAACTACGCCAAACCGCAGAAAAGGTGCATGGCTTCCATGCTGATTTTTGTCCGGTAGCACGCACCCTCAAGGGGTGTGTGGAAATAACAACTGAATTAAAGATGGAAGATAGTTAGGGAACGCAGCAAAAAAAATCTTGTGCCTGCCTGGACTACTGACCTGTTCCACAGGCAGGCATTCAATAAACTCCAATGTTGCCTATGCTAAAAACCAAGCGGAAAGCCGGAAGAATTCCGATTCAATTTTGTTTCGTCGGAGGTGACTGCCACCCCTGACACTTGACTCTGAAGCCCTCCGGTTTTCGCAACAAATGGATAAAAATGACAATAATTGTCAAATTTCTGCCAAATTTAATAACCTCTCGCCATTTTTTCGAATATCTTATCCGATTCCAGTTGAACTATTACACCCACAACTACTTGTTATAAAACAAAAAAGCTTAAATTTTGTCATCATTCGGTGCGCCGCTGGCATGAATTTAGCATAAGACATTGCGTGCAAATCGCGAATTAAACTGGAATACCAAGGTCTGTGTCGAAAATTAACACTCTGATCCCGGAGATAACGCAAAATTCAAAGACATTGTCAAAGCAATTTTCATTTAGGTTTTCCAGAGAGCATATTCAAGAACATATTCTAAGATGACCTGCGGAGGCCGATGTGGGTAAAAAGTATTTAATTGTGCTTGGCGTCGCCATTATGATAGCTGTTGGCTTTTTTATTTATAGGGATAAAAGTAATGAAAAAGAATTAAAAAACCATGAAAGTCAGCAATATGACCGAATGATTGAGATCGCCAATAAAAGTCCCATGGCCGGCATGAGCCACATGGGCAGGGCGCTAAATAAATTTAAGGAAGAAAAGGGTGTCTACCCGGACAAATTGTCCGCTCTTTATCCGGAATATATTCCTGTAGAATCATTTATAGACGAAATTCAGTGGGATTATGAACCCGGGGGTGACGACTTTTATTTGACCAAGACTTATAAAAATAAAAATAACCAAGTTTTGACGGCATCCATTGGGTCTGACCTAATGATGCAACATGGATCTATGGTAGCTTCGGCTCATCGACCGGAGCAAACTTCTGCACCAACCGCAAAAAACCTATTACAAAAAATCTGAAGCAAGTATCACGCTGGCCTCTGAAATAATCCCCATACCCTCAATGGAAACTGATGCCACTGGCCTTCATTCAAGCCGACGTCAAACAACCGGCACTAAACCCGGCATCCCCCAAGCGTCTCTTGCGCCGCAAAAGAGCTCTCCTTATGAGCCCAAGCTTGTGTCAACGGCGCAACTCAGCGAAGAAGAGCGATTTGTAGAGCGGATCAAGGGAAAATTTCTGGTTTGGAAAAAAGAAGACGGCACGCTTGGGTTTGGCAATGTTCAATATCCAAACTCCGAAGAAATGATAATTTATGATAAAGGAGAGTGGATTCAAATCCGGCAACTGAGCCCACTACCTGAAACCAATGCGACAACCCTAACAGCCGGGGTAGAAAAAGAAGTCTACTGTAGACCGTCTCGCTGCAGCCTATTCCGACCGTTTCTTGGTCTGGAAAGATCCTGAGGGTGCGGCCTACCTTAGCAACGTTCAATATTCGAATAACCAAAATATCCAGATTCATGTAGAAGGCAGTTGGCAGTCTGCAAAAAACTGATGGTTCGGAGAATACCTAGGAGAGGATAAAGGATTGCAAAGATGAAACAATTATTGAAAAATCATAACAACAGCCGCGGTTTTACACTGATGGAGCTGGCAGTTGTCATGGCAATAATAAGCGTGTTGGCAACTATAGCCGTGAAAAGTTTCATGGACTCACGGATTCATGTGATGGATTCAGTGACTCTCGCCGAAACCCAGGGGTTGGGAAAAGCCGTGCTTGATGCCTTTCTGGAAGGAGACGATGTGGATCTGAATCATACCGCTGGAGATGGGACCCTAATTGGAGCGCTGGATACTTCCGGCAATAGTCGCAAGCCGGTATTTCAATTTTCCCCCGGTGTGAGGGCGGAGATCACCGGCGGTAGCGACTTTGGCGGTCCCGGAAAAGGATTCTGTGAGGCGAGGGTTATACATGTGAATGGTTCTAAACCTTATCTTCTTGTGATTGATATGGACCTTAATATAACGTCATTTCCAGACATTTAATTTGATAAAAATTGCCTCAACTTCTGCATCTTCATAATTTTGAATGATTTATTGCTACGGATGGTGATCCGAAATTTCTACATTTTTTCTGTGTATTCTACCTCAGTTTTTGTAATCCGCCTAATCTTCTTTCTTTAGCTCAGATTTTAATCTCCATTCCATAAATTGACCTTGAAAGGTGATGCAAAAAATGAGAGGGTTTCATTTACGATCGCAATCAAATCGTTTTTCTTTCAAATCTTTCAACCTATTTTACGCAAATATTTGTGCAATTCCTCTATATTATCAGGTCTAGAAAAGGAGGCTTTAATGAGTGAGTTGATCCAAATTGAGCAATTTGATGACATCGTAAAAATCTCATTAAATCGACCAGAGGCTTACAACGCATTTAACTATGAACTGGTTTCACAATTGGCAAACCAATTAATAACTCTTGCTGGGGAAGCTGATGTGAGGGGGATTGTCATCACCGGTAAGGGCAAGGCTTTTTGTGCCGGTGGTGATCTCAAGTGGGCCCTTGGCTATCCTGCAAGACCGGGAGCTGCGTTTCACGCCCTGGCTTCCCAATTTCACCTGGCCGCGCTGGAGGTTCGCAGGATGAAAAAACCAGTAGTGGCCGCCATCAACGGTGTTGCCGCCGGTGGCGGATTTTCTCTGGCACTGGCATGTGATTTTCGGGTAATGGAAAAATCGGCAGTCTTAAGACAGGCATATACTTCCAACGGATTGTGCATTGACGGTGGCGGGACCTTCACCTTGCCGAGGTTGGTGGGATATGCGCGAGCACTTGAAATTGCAGCCTTTGACGAACCTATTCCAGCCGATCAGGCACTGGCTTGGGGGCTTGTCACCAAAGTGGTAGAAGACGGAGGGGCTCTGGCCGAAGCCATGGCAATGGCGCGGCTTCTGGCCCGCCGATCATTAAATTCATATGCCTGGGCCAAAAAGCTTATTACTGACGCTTTTAACACATCTTTTGAAAGTCAGTTGGAATTGGAAAGAGACGCGCTTGAAGCATGTGCTGATCACCCTGATGGGCGGGAAGGGCTGGCGGCGTTTACTGAAAAGCGCAAACCAAAATATGAATGACCTGAAACAAATTCTGAAAGAGTATGCAGCCTTTGAGGCCGAAGTTAACCATTTTTCTTCCGATCTCTGGTTTCAATGGTGTTCTGATTGTACGGAAGTTTGCTGCAAAAAGGTTTACTGTCGAGAGACTTTAGATAGCCCATTTCTTGTTCTATTGTTACAAAAACATTCCCCTGACCCATTTTTTCACCTCAATGACAAGGACTGGCTGAACGAAGCCGGGTGTAAACTTACGGTCGGTCGCCCGCCTGTCTGTTACGAATTTTTATGCGGTCATATCCTTGATGATCAACATACACGGAACCAGCGATATGCCATGATTGTCCTTGCCAAACTGATTGCCCATATTGGGAAAAGAGCCCTTGGGTCAAGGCATCTGATCGAGATCATGGATCCAGCCCAACTTAAAAAGGTCAAGTATTCACGATTTGAAAAGCGCTTATCGGAGGCCCGGAACGCATTTGAAGTTGTGCAATCGATTCTTAGAGGTAATAAACTTGAAGGTGACGCTTTAGAAGTTCTTTCAAAAATTCATAGCGTGGACTGCGTGAAAGGGAAATGAATGAATTCGACTCAGTTGGGGTATAATCCATCGAAGAGATCTGTTTCTTTTGTATCGGTTGCATTGCATCCATGAACGCACTCGAAATGTTCATATCCCATGATCTCCTCCCTAAATTCTTCTGACATGCGCCGAATAATGCTATTTGGATTCATCTGGCTTTGGTGGCAATTGAGAGCTTCCAGTTTTTGGGAGAGATATTCTCTGACATCAACAATTGCTGATATTTTTTCCTCACGAGTACCAATCACCTCGGCGTCGAAGCCGGGATCTTCACCCTGCTCTTTAGCGATGTTATACATCCTGCGTATTCTTTCCAGAGGAATTGCGGTGTAATAGAGTTTGGTCGGCTGCCATGGCTCGAGCACCTCATCGATCTCGAATCGGGGGTCTGCGGATGCCTGGAAGGCACGCAGCGTTATCCGGTTCGCCATTATATGGTCGGGGTGAAGATATGTCCCCTTTTCATTGTATGTCACAATAACCTGTGGGCGAACACGCCTTATTATTTCCACCAGTTTGGTTGTGGCTTCCCCGATGTCAGCTTGGGCAAAGGCCTGTGGGTGATGATTTTCAGGACTGCCGGCCATACCGGAGTCACGGTAACCCAAAAAATATACTGCTCCCACAGCCAATACCTTGACGGCCGCCTCCAACTCAGTTGCCCTGATCTCTTTTATGTCCAATCCGGGTTTGGGGGCAACAAATTCCGGATTCAGAATATCTCCGGCCTCACCCCCGGTACCATACGCAAGGACCGTCCTGAAACCTTTTGCAGCATATTTTGCAAGTATCCCACCGGTGCTGATCGACTCATCATCCGGATGAGCATGGACGGCCAGTATGGTTAATTCTTCATTTTGATCATTGGACGGATTCATTTTAAATATTTCCTGCTTTATTTCCTTGTTAATGTATCGTAAATACTAATACATAGAATTGAATAAATACAACTAAAGCGGATGGAAAATATCGATCTGGCTGTAATGATCGACCTCGATAAAGCCGGAAGATGTCGGATTGACTTAAGTCAAGGCAAATTATATTTAAACAGGGCATTCTTGGTTTAAACAAAGGATGACATACCGTCCGCATACAGTATCTAAATTACGGAATCTGTCCAAGAAATATCCACCGTGGAAGATAACATCATAGCAAAGTGTTATTTGGCTGCAGCCGATCATTAATCGGGCGGGATCCACTTCGGAAAGCGCTAAAATTTATTCAGCATGGCCTTTTTTAAAAGACGACATATCGGAAACACGGCTTCAAAATTGTTTCCCGGGACCGGAACTTTTGCCCATGGGGTTCATCCACCCGAGCACAAGGAACTGGCATCCGATGCCGCCATTGAAATTATACCGTCCCCCGAAAAGGTGATACTGCCTTTACAGCAGCATATCGGCGGGCCCTGTACGCCCATCGTCAAACCAAAGCAAAATGTGGTTTTCGGAGAATTGATCGGCAAGGGCGAGGCCTTTGTATCCGCTTCTTTGCATGCCCCGCTGGCCGGGATTGTTCAAAAAATGGAAGTCACCACCCTGGCAAATGGACGGCACATGCAGGCCATCGTAATCCGCGGCGAAGGCGAACAGCTGTCCGGACAGGCCCTATGGGACAAACTGTTTGGCGGGAAGTGGCCTCAGAAATCTTACCAGACAATGGATCCGGCAAAAATCACGGCAGCCATCAACGATGCCGGTATCGTCGGATTGGGAGGTGCCGCATTCCCCACCCATGTGAAGATCATGTCCAGCGATAAAAAGCCAATTCACACACTGGTGGTCAACGGATGTGAATGTGAACCTTACCTGACAACGGATTATCGTCTGATGGTGGAAGCCCCTGATGCCGTTGTGGCCGGTGCCCTACTGGCGTCCCGTGCCGTGGGTGCCCGCAAAGCATATATCGGAATCGAGGACAATAAGCAGGAAGCTGTGGCTTCGCTGCGACGGTCTGCTGCCGGTGCCGGTATTAAAATCGTTGTGCTCAAGACCAAATATCCTCAAGGCAGTGAAAAGCATCTGATCAAGGCCGTTCTCAACCGGGAGGTCCCCTTGGGGGGGCTTCCCTCCGATATCGGGGTGGCCATGACCAATGTGGCCACGGTGACATCCGTGGCCAGAGGGGTCATGCGTGGTATTCCATTGACCCATCGGGTCATCAGCGTCACCGGTGGAGGAATTGTACGGCCTAAAAATCTGTTGGTCCCCATCGGTACCCCAATGGGGGCCTTGATTGACTATTGCGGAGGGTTGCGCAAGACGGCCGCCCGGATCATCGCCGGCGGTCCCATGATGGGATTCTCCTTTACCAATCCGAATACACCGGTCACCAAAGGAACCAGCGGCATTACCATACTGACCCACGAGGAGATCCGCAGGGTGGACAAAACCGTGTGTGTTCGGTGTGGCCGGTGTGTGGATGTTTGTCCCATGAATTTAGTGCCGACCAAAGTCGCGCTAGCTTCCCGCCATAAGGATCTCAACCTGGCACGTAAATACAACATAATGGCTTGTTTCGAATGCGGCTCATGTGCCTATACATGTCCGGCCGGACTGCCTCTGGTACAGCAAATCCGTACCGGAAAGGCTCTGATTGCAGCCGAAAGGCAGAGGTAAAATTAAATTGAAACCAGGAACGAACGGTATCCATTCCACGCCCGTAATCCATGTTGCCCCGTCGCCGCATATATTCAGCATGGGGATGACAACCCACAACATGATGCGTGATGTCCTGATTGCTTTCGGTCCGATAATTTTTGCGGCTGTTTATTATTTTCGATGGTTCGCAGTCAAGCAGCTGCTGATCTGTGTTGCGGCTTCTTTGATCGCCGAAGCAATTTTTACTCGCATGCGAGCGCGACCGCTGTGCCTGGGAGATCTGTCCGCCGTTGTTACAGGCGTTATCCTGGGGCTGTCGCTGCCGGCAACCGCGCCGTGGTATGTGGGGTGCATCGGTTCCATCGTGGCCATGGGCATCGGAAAGATGGTTTTCGGTGGTCTCGGGATGAACATTTTTAATCCGGCCATGGTGGGCCGTGCCTTTGTTATGATTGCTTTTGCAGGCAATCTGGCTGCTTCCGGTTATATAGATTCAGGCAGCGGGGTGGATATCCTGACCCAGGCAACCCCATTGACCGCATACCAACAGACCGGCGCAACAACTGCGATGAGTTTATTGTTCTGGGGTCACACCAACGGGTCGCTTGGTGAGACCAGTGCCCTGGCTTGCCTGCTGGGGGGCTTTTATCTATGCTTGCGGCGCGTGGCATCATGGGAGATCCCGGCCGGTGTTCTGGCCGGTGTGGTGATCATCAGCGGGCCGGCAAATCTGGCGAATCTTAACAGTCCATGGACAGCACTGCATCATCTGCTGGGGGGCGCCCTGCTCTTCGGGGCTTTTTTCATTGCCACCGATCCGGTTACAAGTCCGCTCACGGCCAAGGGCAAATGGATTTTCGGTGTCGGCATCGGGGCGCTGGTGATGCTGTTGCGCCTTTTGAGCGGATATCCGGAAGGTGTCATGTTTGCGGTATTGCTCATGAATGCCGTCACTCCGCTGATCAACCGGTGGACCATTCCTCGTCCATTCGGAGGTGTCTGATTGGAACGTGTGCTTAAGAGAGGGACGGCTGGTGCTGCCGACCGGCTTAAAAACAGCAATTTTGCCCAGGCCTGGCTGATTTTGGTGCTGGCACTAATTTTTGGATCCGCCCTGGCCGCTGTTCAAGTCAACCTGAGCGGGGTCATTGCGGCCAACAAATTAAACGAGACCCTTGAACGGGTTCCCGAACTGGTATTTGGCCCAGAAGCGACCGCTAAAATGACGAGCCCAAACGCATCGGTAGAAATCACCCCCGGCACGGTCACGATCAAAAAGGGTCTTAAAACCTCCTATTATAATCTGTTTCGTGTGATGCTTGAAAACAAACTGGCCGGTTGGGTGGTCAAGGCCGGCGGTCAAGGTTATGCCGATAAGATCGAGCTAATCATCGGTCTCGATCCCAATGCGGATACCATCACGGGGCTTTTCGTCCTGCAGCAGAAAGAGACGCCGGGGCTGGGAAATAAAATCACTTTTCCCCGCTGGCGCAATCAATTTATACGAAAAAAAACCAATACGCCGCTGGTGGTGACAAAAAGTAAAAGCCAGGCCCCCAACGCGATAGATGCCGTGACCGGTGCCACCATTTCGTCCCGCAGCGTGACCGAGATCGTAAACCGCACCATCGGCGATGTAAAAGGACGGCTCACAGCGGCAACGATCCGGTTTAATAAAAGGCAACTTTAAATGACGGACCAACCGACGCCAACTGAACGGTTTATTCAAGGCATCCTGCCTGAAAATCCTGTATTTCGTCAACTGCTCGGACTTTGCCCGACCCTGGCGGTGACCAATGGTTTGAAACCCGCTTTGACAATGGCAATGGCAGTGGGGGTTGTTCTTTTAAGTGCCAACATCATCATCAGCCTCATTCGCAATCTGCTCAAACCGCATTTACGGATCGTCGTCTTTACGCTGACCATCGCAACCTTTGTGACGATTGTCGACCGCCTGCTGGCCGCTTACATGTATCAGATGAGCAAAACCCTGGGGCCCTATATCCCCTTGATTATTGTCAACTGCATCATCATTTGTCGCTGTGAAGTGTGTGCCTCCCGGCAAAATGTCGGAGCTGCATCCGCAGATGCCGTGGGACAGGCCATCGGGTTTGGTCTGGCACTGACCAGCATTGCAGTCATCCGCGAGATTCTGGGTACCGGGATGATTGCCGGCATCCAGTTGATGCCGACCGCCTGGCCTTCCTGGGTAATCATGGTGTTGCCGCCCGGCGCCTTTTTGACCTTTGGCCTCCTGTTGGCCCTGGTCAACTGGATCGACTCCACCCGATCGAATAACGAGGGGAGAGAAGGATAACCCGTGAATTATATATTCGATATTTTTCTGATTTCTATCTCCGCGGCCTTGATTAACAATTTTGTATTGTATTATTTTGTCGGCATTTGTCCCTTCATCGGCGTCTCACGACGGGTGGACATGGCTGTGGGCATGGGTAGCGCGGTTACCTTTGTGATGACCATTGCCGTTTTTATTAGCTGGACGATTACCACACTTGTTTTGATGCCGGGAGCTCCCGTATCCCGCTGGGTAGCCGGATTTTTCATGTCGGCGGAGAAGGCCGCCGGTATCGATCTGACAATTTTAACCTATATTGTTTATATTTTTTCGATTGCATCATCCGTTCAATTTGTAGAAATGTACGTGCGCAAATTTTATCCGCCGCTGTACAAATCGTTCGGTGTTTTTTTGCCGCTGATAACGACGAACTGCGCCATCTTATTTGCCTGCTTAACCGTTATGAGCAACATTATCGGCGTCGAAAATCCCATCGAAGCCTGGGATTTGGGCCGTGCCCTAGCCCTGGGGCTTTTCGGCGGGGCCGGCTTTACCATTGCCATCGTTATCATGTCCGGCATTCGGGAAGAGCTTGACCTGTGTGACATTCCCGCGCCGTTTAAAGGGGCTGCCATCACCCTGATTGTCGGGGGAATTCTGGCCATGGCTTTCATGGGGTTTAATGGTGTCGACAGCGGCCTCAAAGCCGCCCTGACAGGCACTCCCTGAAAGCAAGAAGGACGGAACAGTTAACTGATGGAGGATAAATGACCTGGGTAACCATCGGCCTTTCGGCCGGAACCATGCTGACAATGGCAGTCGTGCTGACTGCTGTTCTCGGATGGGCGAATAAAAAATTTCAGGTGGATGTGGACGAACGGGCCTTGACTATCATAAATGTTCTGCCCGGAGCCAACTGTGGTGGGTGCGGTTACGTAGGCTGTGGTGAATATGCCGAGGCCGTGGCCTTGGAACACGAAGCGGTAAACAAATGTACCGTCGGCGGGCAGAGCTGTGCGCTGGCCGTGGCCGCCATCATGGGGGTGGAAGTCGGAGAAACACTGCCTTACCGGCCCATTGTGCATTGTGGCGCCCACTACAGTGACCGGCTGGGAAGAAATGAATATCGCGGAGAAATGCGATGTTCCGCCGTCAACCTGGTGACCGACGTTCAGGGCTGTACCTTCGGATGCCTGGGTTTTGGGGATTGCGCCCGGGCCTGCAATTTTGACGCCCTGCATGTCGTTGACGGTCTGGCCACGGTAGATTATGAAAAATGTGTGGGGTGTGGGGCCTGCGCTAAAGTTTGTCCCCGTAATATCATCACCATCACTCCATTTAAATCCGAACGGATGCTGGCAGTCACATGCTCGAACAAGGACAAGGGAAAAGATGTCATTGCGGTCTGCAATGTGGGCTGCATCGGTTGTGGTGCCTGCGCCAGAACTTCAAGTCTCTTCACCCTCAAAGACAATCTGTCTACCATTGACTATGATGCTTACTCGCCGGCATGCTCTCTTGAGGTACTGGATGCCTGTAATAAATGTAAACGCCAAAGACTCGTATTTGTGGGAAAGCCGACCACAGACGATCTGGAAAAAGCCCTAGATTTGGAAGCTCCCGTCCTGGTCGAACCGGATTTTAAGACGACGGTTGACGATACGGAATGGCGGGGGTAGATACCATAAAAAATGAACATGTTATCAGATACCCCCCTAAGCGCCTAACGGCACGGAGGTCTTTTGGAAACCATCAACCGCAGAAAAATACTTCTCGCTTTTGACGGATCCGAGCAGTCCCTGGAAGCGGTCCGCTATATCAGCACAATCTTACCGCCTGAGAAAACAGATATGGTGCTTTTTAGTGTTGGAACCGGCTTTCCGGAAGTGTTCTGGGACATGAACAACAACCCGCTTTACCGTTCCAAAAAGACCAAGGTCATGGGATGGCTGGCGGATCATCAGCTGGCGATCGGGGAATTCAAGGAAAAAGCGATGAAGATCCTGACGGATGCCGGTTTTCTTGAAGAGGCGGTTTGCGTCAAAACCCAGACCAAAAGAGCCGGGATTTTAAAGGACATCATTCAGGAATCCTACCAGAATTACAGCGCTATTGTTGTGGGCCGTACCGGTGTCAGCCGCTTGAAGGACCTCATCTTAGGGAGCATGGCGCCTAAACTGGCAGATAAAATCAAACATATTCCCACAATTATCGTTGGGGGTAAACCCGTATTCCGCAAGATCCTGATCGCCCTGGATGAATCCATCGAGGCCATGCGGGGCGTGACTAGTGCCGGTGCCCTGGCCGGCCATCATGATCCGGAAATCACCATCTGTCATTGCCTCAAATTACCGGCCATGTCCCGTATTGCCAAAGGTCAGCTGGATACCACCGAAGGCGGACAGGACTGGCGAGAGTACAACGAAAACAGGTTCAAGCCCTACATGGATGAGGCGACCCAGCGCCTGGTGGATGCGGGAATCAACGCCGATCGGATATCCCGCGACTTCCTGGCCGTTAAAGGCAATGCTATTCATAAAATTATTGAAACCGCTTTTGCCGGCAACTTCGGTACCATTGTGGTGGGTCGCAGGGAAGTTATCAGTTTTACCCAGGAGCATTTCCGGGGCCGGTCCAGTGAAAAAATCATTAAATCGCTTGACAATATGGCTGTCTGGGTGGTGAGCTGAGGGGAAAACCGAGGGGACTTTACATTGGACATAAATCGGGGGGATTGAAGATAAAATAATGATTTTTTACCCTCCACCTTTCCATTTGAGTCGATAAGCGGCATCTGCGATTTGTATTTCTTTGCCTTGTATCATTTCTTTTATAACCGGAGTGATTTTGTTATAAATTTTATATAGCCCATCCATCAGTTCGATGTCGGAGATTTCTTCCCAATCGTTTTTAGGGAAATATTTAGCTTCATAGCATGGCATTTTGTACATCGTACGTTCCACGTTTTGCGTAAACTCCTTGAGAACAAATTTCAATAGGATTGAATACTCAAACCGACATGTCAATAGCATGTATATCGGCAATCATAGGTAACAACTTTAAAGATATTAAAGTGCGCTTTTGCCGGATGGGTCACAGTTAAACATATCGGCCGACTTATTCAATCAATTGCCTTGACATTTTTTAATGAATTATGGATATCCAATCACATCGTGGAATAAGAATCATTTCACCTGAAAGGATCGCGTATGAATGGGACCCAACAGTATCGATATTTTCTTAAAGACACTATCCGTAAATCCATCGACTTTCGCAATACCGATCAACATAGAGGCGTCCCGGCACCTCCGATAGAAAAACCTGACGATTCAAATGCTCGACGCGTTCAGCTGCCTGATGTCCGACCAATGGATCCAAACCATTGCAAAGGCAGATCTTGTCTCCGCAATATCCAACCGGAGAAGTCGGCGCAAATTTACGTCTATGGCACTGAGCATTGACGAACTTGCTTTTCTGCTATGGGCGACGCAGGGAATTCGGCAGCCGGATAGTGGAAACCTCGCCTATCGAACGGTCCCATCGGCTGGTGCACGCCATAGCTTCGAGACTTACCTGTTCGTCATGCGGGTGGAGGGTATCCAGCCGGGGCTTTATCGCTATCTGCCCGTTTCAAACGAGCTTATTTTTGTCTGTGAAGTGGAAAATATGGAGAAGCGCCTTGCGCATGCCTGCCTTGGGCAGAGTTTCGTCGCCAGAGGAGCCGTGACGTTTATCTGGACCACCATTCCGTATCGTATGGAATGGCGTTACTCCCTTGCGGCACATCGGGTTATCCTGATTGATGCCGGGCATGTCTGTCAAAACCTCTATCTCGCGTGTGAAGCCATCCAGTCAGGTACCTGTGCCGTGGCGGCATACGATCAGGAACAACTGGACAAATTGCTAAATATTGATGGACAAGACGAGTTTTCAATATATCTGGCACCTGTGGGGAAAATATGAGTTCAAAATATTTTTTAAGCACACCACGAGTCGGATTCCGTCTCTGGAAAGAAGAAGATTTACACCTGGCACTCGACCTTTGGGGTGACTATAGGGTTACCCAATATTTTGACACCCGCGGAAAACTATCCCAGGCCCAGGTAAACGATAGGCTTTTGCAGGAAATTGCTTCTATAAAATTGCACGGCATTCAATACTGGCCTATTTTTCTTTTAAAAAATGACGATCACTTAGGCTGCTGCGGACTCCGGCCCTATGATAAATCTCAAAACGTATTAGAGATCGGGTTTCACATTTGCCATCGACACTGGGGGCAAGGTTATGCTTCTGAGGCTGCCCGCGCTGCGATGAGCTATGCATTCAATACTATCAAGGTGACAGGGCTATTTGCCGGTCATAATCCAAAAAACGATGGTTCGCGCCACTTGCTGACCAAATTGGGATTTAGATATACCCATGATGAGTTTTATAAACCCACGGGATTAAATCACCATTCTTACCTGATGACCGTTGATGATTATTTGAAATGTGGCATTACCTATTGTAAAGGAGAACATGATGATACCCAACCAGCGCCATCTGTTTGATCTGCCGGATGATGTTGCCTATTTGAACGTGGCATACACCGCGCCCTTGCTGCGTGCTGCGGCTGACGCAGGCCGGGTTGCAATACGAGCCAAAGAAAACCCCTGGACGGTTACGTCGAATGATTTTTTCAGCTCGGTTGAAACCGTCCGTGACTTATTCGCTGGGCTTGTCGGCTGTTACGCCGACTGTGTTGCCATCATCCCCGCCGTTTCCTACGGTATTGCCCTGGCTGCAAAAAATCTTCCGGTGCAAGAAGGGCAGTCCATTGTGGTGTTGCACGATCAGTTTCCTTCAAATGTATATAGCTGGCGCAACCTGGCATCTCAGAAAAATGCCGTCATAAAAACAGTCCCGCGCCCGGATGACAATGATTGGACACCTGCCCTGCTGGAGAGCATAGAAGATAATACTGCCGTCGTGGCAGTCTCCAATTGCCATTGGACGGACGGCACCCTGATCGATCTTGAAAAAATTGGTGAACGGTGCCGATCCAGGGGGGCTGCTCTGGTGATAGACGGTATTCAATCACTCGGTGCATTGCCGTTTTCCGTCGAACGGGTGCAGCCGGATTTTCTCGTGGCCGGAGCGCACAAGTGGCTTCTGGGGCCCTATAGCTATGGGTTTTGCTATGTGGATACGAAATGGCATCAAGGCCTGGGTCTGGAGGAGAACTGGATGAACCGGGCGGATTCTGAGGATTTTTCCCGTCTGGTCGATTACCGGGAAGATTACCAGAAAGGTGCCCGGAGATTTGATATGGGCGAGAGCAGCAATTTCATTCTTTCTCCGATTGCAGCCGCCGCATTAAAGCAAATTTTGGATTGGGGGGTTGAAAATATTGCAGAGACGTTGCAGGCCAAAACCGATGCCATTGCCGACCGTGCGAAGGATATTGGACTTGTTGTTGCACCGAAGCACGCTCGGGCACCGCATCTGATTGGTGTGTCAAAACCCGGTGGTTTCCATAAAGAACTGCTAAATCTACTGGCACAGGAAAAAATATTCGTCAGTGTCAGAGGAGATTCTGTCCGAATTGCCCCGCATTTATATACCACCGAAGAAGACATTGAGCGGCTTTTTTCAGCCTTGCAGAAGACAATCTAGTTATTTCACGAGTCGCCGTCACTTTCCAGTGGTATGATTTCAACCCGATCCGCATTGCGGTAGCCCCTGGGAAGTTTTTTGCCGCGACGCCCGCGGTCGCCGATAAAATCAGAAATATTTCCCGGCGTGAAACGCACGGATTGTCTGCCGGCGTGAATTTTAATCGTGGCACCTTCCGGTATGATTTCCAACAATTTTATATACTCTTCACGCTTTTTCAGCCTTGCCGGCGGGATTTGGATGATCTTGTTGCCTTTTCCCCGGGGAAGCTCCGGCAGTACCTTAACCGGGATAACCAGCATATGTCCTGCGGTCGTAATTGCGGCTAAATAGTCGCTTTCGTAGTTGTTGACATAAATGGGAGGCAAGGGCTCGGAATCTCTGGGAACTGTCAGCATGGCCTTGCCTTTGGTATTTTTCGTTATCATATTGGCAATATCCGTAATAAAACCATACCCCGCGTCGCTGGCAAGGAGCACCTTCTGATCCGGTAAACCCATGACAACCGAGAGGAATCTGGCCCCGTTCGAGGGTGTCAGTTTTCCGGTCAACGGTTCACCTTGCCCGCGTGCCGAAGCCAGCGTATGGGCCGGCAGCGAATATGACCTTCCCTTGGTATCAAAAAAAATTGCCGGATGAATGGTTTTACCGCGGGCGGCACTTAAAAATTCATCACCCGCTTTATAGTTAAGATGGCTGGGATCTACTTCGTGCCCCTTGGCCGCACGCACCCAGCCGCCGGCCGAAAGCACCACCGTCACCGGTTCGACTGCCGTGAGTTCGACCTCTTTAATCGCCTGGGCCTCCCGGCGCTCGACAATCAGAGTTCTGCGCTCGTCGCCATATTTTTGGGCATCTTCTTTGAGCTCGGTTTTCAGCAGCGTTTTCAGGCGCTGGTTTGAGGCCAGCGTTTTTTCAATCCAGTCTCCTTCTTTTTCGAGCTCCTGTTTCTCGGTTGTAATTTTGATTTCTTCAAGTTTTGCAAGCTGACGAAGCCGTATCTGCAAAACTGACTCGGCCTGTATCTCGGTCAGGCTAAATTTTTGCATCAATATCGGCTTGGGTTCATCATTTTCCCGAATAATCCGGATAACCTCATCGAGGTTAAGGTAGGCGACCAACAGCCCATCGAGTATGTGCAGACGTTCCTTGATTTTGTCTAAGCGAAATTCCAGCCGGCGGATCACGGTTTGTCTGCGAAATTTGAGCCATTGTTGTAATATCTCCAACAGTCCCAGGGTCTGCGGCTTGCGGTTCAGCCCGATGACGGTCATGTTGACTTTAAAACTTTTTTCGAGGTCGGTGGTTGCAAACAGATGGCTGATCAGGGCATCTTTGTCCAAGCGGTTGGAGCGCGGCATAATCATAAGGCGTGTCGGTTCTTCCTGGTCAGACAAGTCGCGAATGTCGGAAACCATGGAGAGTTTTTTATCTCTCATCTGCAGGGCTACCTGCTCAATCACCTTGGCAGGTGAAACCTGATAGGGCAGAGAGCTGATAATGATATCTCCATTTTCGTACTCATATGTTGCTCTCATGCGAATCATGCCTTGGCCGGATCGATAAATATTTATAATTTCTTCTTTAGACGTAATAATTTCCGCGCCGGTTGGAAGGTCCGGCCCTTGTATGATTTGGCAAATATCTTCGAGGGTGGATTTGGGGTTATCGATCAAAAGTATGCAAGCTTCAATGATTTCATTGAGGTTATGAGGTGGGATATCGGTTGCCATCCCCACGGCAATGCCGGTGGCGCCGTTTAAAATAACATTCGGCAGCCTGGCGGGGAGCATACGCGGCTCGCTGAGGGTACCATCAAAATTGGGAGCCCAATCAACGGTACCCATCGAAAGCTCGCCAAGAAAAACATCTGCATAAGCCGACATGCGGGCCTCGGTATATCGCATGGCGGCAAATTCTTTGGGCGAGGCGTTCGATCCCCAGTTGCCCTGGCCGTCGATGAGCGGATAGCGATAAGAAAAATCCTGGGCCATCAGCACCATGGCTTCGTAGCAGGCAGCGTCGCCGTGGGGATGATATTTGCCTAATACGTCGCCGACGGTGCGAGCTGATTTTTTGTGTTTTGTTGTTACGCGGAGGCCGAGCTCGCTCATTGCATAGACAATCCGGCGTTGAACGGGTTTGAAGCCATCGCCGATAAACGGCAGGGCCCGGTCCATGATAACATACATGGCGTAGTTCAGGTATGAAGGCCTGACAAAAGCGTCCAGGGAAAGTTGTTCGATGCCCTCATAAGAAATCACTTCGTTCTGGGACATGTTGTTCGGCTCCAGATTTAATAAGCGTTGAACACTTAAACGGCTAACCTAATACCCCAATTGAGTTAAAAACGAATTGGGAGTTATTCGTTATGAGTGATTGGTTAATGGTTTCAAAGGATTAAAATCCATTTTTATGTTTCAGCTATATTTTAGTTATAAAAGGGATTATCGTACTCTAATAACGAATAGCCAATAACGCCGATTTGAGCATTTTTCGCTCAAATAGGGTTATATAACTTCAGGATCAGCCAGATCGCCTTCCTTTTCAAGCCAGCGTTTGCGGTCCGGGGATCTTTTTTTAGCCAATAGCATATCCATGGTTTCATAAATAATATTTTCGTTGTCGAGGGTAAGCTGGACCAATCGCCGCGAGTCGGGAAGCATGGTCGTTTCACGCAACTGGCTCGGGTTCATTTCACCAAGCCCCTTAAAACGCTGAACATTGGGTTTTGCTTTCTTTGGTGCACCATTCAATCGTTTTAAGATGTCATCTTTTTCCATTTCATCCAGGGCATAATAAACTTTTTTTCCCTGATCGATTCGATACAGGGGGGGCATGGCAACAAAA
The DNA here is from genome assembly GCA_963723215.1 of uncultured delta proteobacterium. Lineage (GTDB taxonomy): Bacteria > Desulfobacterota > Desulfobacteria > Desulfobacterales > JAFDCJ01 > JAFDCJ01. Next base: position 111,812 of record CAVRQG010000011.1, on the reverse strand, counting down.
ATATTCCCCGCTGCAACCAGGGGCTTGAAATGCTGCAGAAAAAGTGCGCAGAGAAGCGATGCAATGTGAAGTCCGTCCGAGTCGGCATCAGCCAAAATAATGATCTTCCGGTAGCGGAGGCCTGAAAGATCCGAATTGCCCGGATCAACGCCCACGGCAATCGCAATATCATGAATTGTACTTGAGTTTAATACACTGGCAGTTTCCACCTCCCAGGTATTTAGTATTTTACCTCTTAAAGGGAGCACCGCCTGGGTTTGCTTGTCGCGTGCCTGTTTGGCAGACCCACCTGCTGAATCACCCTCTACCAGAAAAAGCTCACTTTCGACAGGATTCTGGGTAATGCAGTCTGCCAATTTACCCGGCAGAGTCGGACCGCTTCCGACTTTTTTCCGTACGACTACTTTGGCGGCCTTGAGTCTTTTGCTCGCGCTATCAATGGCCATTTCCGCCAGTTTTTCGCCCGCTTCGGTGTGATGATTGAGCCACAGGGCAAAGGCGTCTCTGACGACATTGGCGACAAATGATGCAAATTGACGTGAACCCAGGCGCTCTTTGGTCTGCCCTGAAAATTGGGGGTCGTTCATTTTTGCCGACAAAACGTAGCTGCACTTATCCCAAATATCGTCCGGTGCCAGTTTAATTCCGCGGGGAATCAGATTGCGAAACTCACAGAATTCTTTCACAGCCGCCAAAAGACCGCTTCGAAAGCCGTTTACGTGAGTGCCGCCCAGAGTGGTCGGAATGAGGTTGACATAGCTTTCGGCTATCATCTGCCCTTGTTCCGGCAGCCAGACGACCGCCCAGCTCACAACCTCATCTTTCCCCTCTTGATGTCCAATGAAGGGCTTTTCCGGAATGCGATCATATTCCGACAGGTTTTCAAGCAGATAATCCTTGAGACCGTCTTCAAAATACCAGGAATCGGTTTCGCCGGTGTACATATTCGTAAAGGTTACTGCCAGACGCGGGCATAGAACAGCTTTAGCGCGCAGGACATGTTTCAGTCGCCGCACGGAAAACTTAACCGCATCGAAATATTGTTCATCCGGCCAAAATCTTATCATTGAACCGGTATTGCGCTTTCCAACCGATCCGATTATTTTTAGTTTGGATGCTTTTTTGCCGTTTTGAAAGGAAATTGCATATTTGTTACCATCCCGTTTAATTTCCACCTCAAGCCGGGTTGACAGAGCATTGACCACAGAAACACCCACGCCATGCAGACCGCCTGAAAACCGGTAGTTTTTAATGCCGAATTTGGCTCCGGCATGGAGCTTGGTCATGATGACCTCAACTCCCGTCATCTTCTCCTCGGGATGCATATCGGTGGGCATGCCGCGGCCATCATCACTGACCTCTAATGATCCATCCGTGTGATAAATGACATCGATGCGCTTGGCAAAGCCGGCGATGGCTTCATCAACCGCATTATCGATCACTTCCTGGGCCAGATGGTTCGGTCGGGCGGTATCGGTATACATACCGGGTCTGCGCCTGACCGGATCGAGTCCCTTTAATACCTCCAATGAGGATGCATCATAATTCATCGAGGGACGTGTTTTGGAACAGGCTATTATCTTTAATGGCAAACCTCCTGTCCCGGACTATCCGGGACCCAAAAAGGAATTAAAAAATCGGGGTCAGATTTGATCCGATCCCGATTTTATGGCGTGTTATAAACGATCCATCCTGTACGCATTATTTATAGCCCGAAAATTTCATTATATCAATCGATCATTATCGCTGCGCGGGCAACCAGCTTATAGTAGCAAGGATAAACCTTCATTGCTTGTATGTCAATGATTACCTCACCACCATATATTGTGTGGGTAGAATTGGTTCAACAATCACAAACTCGGGCCTATAAGAGCAAGTTCCTTGAATTTTTTAGGATTTAAGGATAAGTTTCCTTAATCGGAGAGCTCGCTTCTTTTTATTTAGCAGATCCCCACAATTTGTTTAAGCATTTATAGCGAGCGGAAAACAGCGACATTGGATCTTTACATCTATATGTTACATATCATGGGGGTGCGCCGCAGGTGAATTCCATGTACGCCTGCTATTCAGCCCAATAATAAACAGCAAAGAAGCACCTAAACAGATTGATGCTCTCCCAGCGGGCAGGGCAAATCATGTCATGCGATTGCCTGGAATATTTTGTATAAGAGAGTTATAGAAGGAATTGAGCAAATAGAATCAAAAAAGAAAATCAAGGCAAAACATCGTAGCCGTCCCTACCAGGCCATCCAACCACCATCGATGGGTAGGATGACACCGTGTACAAAATCCGATGCCGGCGTGGCTAAAAAAACAGCCGCACCGGCTAAATCTTGAGGTGATCCCCACCGTCTGGCCGGCGTACGGCCTTTAATAGATTCAGACCGAATCGGGTCATTTTGCAACGCTTCAGTTAGTTCGGTTGCAAAAAAACCAGGAGCGATGGCATTGACATTCACCCCGTGGCCGGCCCAGTCGTTGGCCAAAGCTTTTGTCAACCCGGCAAGACCATGCTTTGCCGCTGCATACGCCGCAACATTCAACCCGCCCTGAAAAGAAATAATAGAAGCGATATTGATAATCTTGCCTCTTTTCTTTTGCAACATAATTCGACCGGCCGCCTGGGAGAGCAGGAAAGCAGCGGTCAAGTCAATTTCCAAGGTAGCGTCCCAGTCGCTTTCTAAATAATCCTTCGCCGGCGATCTTCGGATGATACCGGCATTGTTGACCAATACGCCGACATCTCCCAGGGTTTTTACCACGGCCGGGATTACGTTGCGGGTCTCCTGCCGCTGTGTTAGATCTGCGGCATGATGATAGTACTTCCTTCCAAGGCCTGAAATGGTCTCTTTAAGTTCAAGATTGTCACTGCGGCTGACAACGGCAATGTCAGCGCCAATTTCCGCCAGCGCGATTGCGATTGCTTTGCCGAGACCTCGCGTGCCGCCTGTTATGACCGCTACCTGATTATCAAGCCGAAATTGGTTCAGAATCATCTTTTTCCATCCATTTTAAAATCAAAAAAAATATTTCCTTTGTGGTACCAACTCATAGATACCGCCTCTGCGCCCGTTTTTCGGCGTCGGATGTGGCAGAAAGTTCCAAACCGAAGGACAGGGCGTATCAACATGTTTTCATAATTTGAAAGTATTTTTCTTAAAGTAAAATTCCCATTTCTTGTCAAGCATTTCTTTTGCCTCTGATACGGTTTTGATTTAAAATCGAGATGTAAATATAGTAATTTCCAGGCTAGTCTGCCAGCTTCATAATGGGAATGATATAACACTGAAGTACCGGTCAACTGGATCTTTTTGTATCACATTGCAAAAAATGATGATTTATGAGATAAGCCTATCTCGGATTAAAAGACATCAAATTACCAACTATCAAACTAATTTAGGCTGGATTATGTCATCGAAAATCACCCAATCAGATAGCGGGAGGCAGAATCGGATTGTTGCCGAGGCACGGCGCGAACGTGAGCAGCGGGAAAAAACATACCGGGAAAAAGCACTCAAGTTGTATCCCTGGGTCTGCGCCCGGTGTGGACGCGAATTTAGCGGGAAAAAGCTTCGCGAACTCACAGTCCATCACAAGGATCACAACCACGACTACAATCCTCCAGATGGGAGCAACTGGGAATTGCTGTGCATCTACTGCCATGAAAATGAACATTCGCGATATGAAGACTCTGCAACCTACAGTGAGGTGACACCGGGAGAAAACCAAACGCCAGATTCCGGCTACAAGCCCTTTGCCGATCTGGAAGCGTTATTGAAGAAAAAGAAGGAATGACCATGCAAGTCAATTCCATTGCAATAGGCAATATTTTGATTTAGAGATTATTGAAAGCGGCTGTCGGAGAGAGCGCAATATTCAGAAGTATAGGAGTCTATTGGTAATCAGGTGAAAAAAAACAATGGTGGATATCGATAGAAATAAAATTTCCCAGATTTTCCTGGGAATATTGGTGTTGGTGGCCGTTGGCGTTGTGTTGAAATATGCCGTCTCGGTCATACTGCCATTGATCATAGCTTGGCTGCTTTCTTATCTTATCGGTCCGATTGTAAATTATATGACCCAAAGGAAAGTTCCCACCACCCTGGCGGTCGCTATCATCCTGATATTGTTGCTGGGTGTCTTTTATCTGTCCGGCACCTTTTTGTATGCCCGTATTTCAGCCTTTGCGACGGCCTATCCGAGATATTATGTTCGTATGAACGAATTAATCGCAACCGTTACGACCCAGCTGAATCTTGGTTTTGATCCACTCGCCGGAATCAACTGGGGCCAAAGTGTCGGCCGTTTTTTGATGACCCTGTCCGGATCTGTTTTTGCATTTGCCTCCAACGTTGTGTTGGTGGTTGTGTTCCTTTTTTTCATTCTGCTCGGCAAGCCGTTTTTCAAATACAAAATTCTAAAATCATTTGACCAGGAAAGAGCTAATCAGCTCAGCGAAATCACCTTTTCCATAACCGCCCAGATCCGGCATTATCTGTCGCTGCAATTTTTAATCAGTTCCGTTACCGGTGTTCTGGTCTGGTTAGCCCTTGAATTGATCGGCGTGGACTTTGCCATTACCTGGGGGGCTTTGGCATTTTTTCTGAATTTTATTCCTACCGTCGGATCCATCGCCGCATCCATTCCGCCGATTCTGCTGGCTCTGGTGCAATTTTATCCCAGTATATGGCCCGCCGTCGCCACCCTTATTTCGCTTTTAACCATTCAACTGAGCATCGGTAACGGCATCGCACCGAAAATTCTGGGAGATCAATTGAATCTCAGCCCGGTGGTGATTCTATTGTCACTATTATTCTGGGGTTGGCTTTGGGGAATTGTGGGCGCCCTGCTTTCGGTTCCAGTTACGGCCGCCCTTAAAATCGTTTGCGAAAATATCGATACGTTGCAGCCTATTAGCGTGATGATGGGCTCCGGAAAAAGTTATTGGCGTGAATTCAAGAGATTAGAAGCTAGTAATCTTTCGTCTAAAAAGCAAAAGTAAGCGTGAAGTGACCCTAACATCGAGAATGCGTAATTATTATGGATGCCTTTCTAAAAAATTCTGACCTTGATATTATCCCTTCGGAAGCAGGACTGTTTTTTTAAGGCCCAAAAAAGAAAACCGCGTCAGGCGGAAGAGCTAACGCGGATATTGTTGAAATTAAGTACGTTGGGACGGACCAGTATTAAATAAGTTCTCCTTCTGCCATCAGGTTAATCCCATCCTGCTTTCTCCCGCAATGATTTCAAAGTGCTTATGAGACATGCTTTCAAGGTAGCGTTGACGCCCTTGCCGTTTACAGCACTGGCCTCAAACGAGGGAGCTTTCAGTTGTCGGTTGTAAGATTTTTCCATCTCTTCGAGGGATAACAGGGGCAAACCTTCTTGCGCGAGATCTCTTTTATTGTATTGCAGGACCAGCGGCATTTTCATTATGTTTAGCCCATAACTTTTTAAATTTTCCGACAGGTTTTTCAGGGAAAGAATATTTCTTTCATGACGGATTTTAAGGGAGTCGGCAACAAATACCACCCCGTCAACGCCCTTTAAAACAAGCTTACGGGTTGAATTGTATTTCACCTGCCCGGGGACCGTGTATAGTTGAACGCGCACATCAAGTCCTTTTATTCTACCGGCCTCCATGGGCACGAAATCAAAGAATATGGTCATATCGCCCTTGGTCTTGATTGAAACCATTTCATTGGTCATTAATTTTCTGCTATTTTTGAAAACATATTCCAGATTGGTCGTCTTACCGCACCTGCCCGGACCATAATATACAATCTTGCACTCGACTTCTTTTTTTTTCAAATTAATCAGCGCCATAGTGGATGATTTCCCGGATAAATTTATTGTAATTTAAGATAATTAGGTGATTTTAAAAAGCTGTCCTTGATGTGTCAGAGCCCGGAACTATGGAGCAACTTGACATAGTGAATAATCAATATTGACAATCTCGTAAAAAGCCCGAAATTCCAGCATGCTTGCGGCGGCAGGCACCCAGATCTACTCGGCAATTTCTCATTTATTTTATTATCGGCCTTATATCAAATTTCATTAATAGTTTCGTTTCAATCACGCTCGATGATATTCAGTGAAAAATGTCAATATTCTTATCCCGACAGAAGAAGAAACTTACGTAAGCGAAAAAATGTATCGAAATATACTGGAGTGCACTGAAGATGGTTTTTATGAAGTTGATAGATTCAGTAATATGACTTTTATTGTATCTAACTGCTATTAATCACTCTGGGGTATTTTCAGGCAGGCAATAACCAAGAAAAACGAGAAAATTCGGATTGTTACGAAACCATTAAGTTTGATCGGAAAAAAATAGGGAGGAGGCTTTCGCCTCCCCCCCCACAATAATTGTATATTCAATCTTCAATTCGCCGGTTCCGGGTTAGGCTTGATATTCGCAGCTTCTAGACGCCGGCGTATCGGTTTCGGTGGCTTCTTTATCCGCGATCTCCAGCGATTTATCCAGAATATGAATCGCTTCGTCGATCTGTTCTTCGGTAATGATCAAAGGCGGTGTGATCACCATGGTGTCATACCAGGAAGAAATATAGAGACCATTTTTCATTGCATCGCCGGATATTTTACCTGTCATGAGAGCCTTACCGCTGAACTTATCCTCTTTGGTGTCAAATGGTTCTTTAGTCTTGCGGTTTTTCACGATTTCAAGTGCCCAAAAATGACCGATTCCCCTAACATCGCCGATACAGATGTGTTTATCCGCCAATTCATAAAGCCTATTTTTTATGTGCTCGCTGGCTTTTTGCGGTAGACCTGAATCAAATAATTTAACGTGTTCAGAGATCGCCGCTGGAATGGCGGAGGCCGCCAGGGCATGATAGGCAAACGTATGTCCATGGCAGAAGAGTTCTTCTTCAAAGAAGTTCCCCACCTCATCGGTTGAGGCGGTGATGGCTACCGGTGTATAGGCCGCGCTGGCCCCCTTGGCAGTTGTCAGAATGTCAGGCAATACATCCCAGTGCTGAATGGCAAAGGTTTTGCCGGTACGGAAAAAACCGGACATGACTTCATCACAGACGAACAGGACACCATTTTCATCACATATTTGACGTATGATCGGATAATATTCCGGCGGTGGTATCATCCTGCCATTGGTGCCCACAATTGGTTCCACAATGATGGCAGCTACATTACCTTCTTCTTTGATCATATAGTCCAGGTAGCGGGCACACTGCACATTGCATTCCGGGTAAGTGATTCCGAAGGGACAGCGGTAGCAATAATTGTCAGGTGCAAAGATAACCCCATCCACAACGGTGCGGGCCAGCTCTGCGTACCAGCGACGGGGATCCCCGGTAAGGGACTGCCCAACTGCCGTGGCGCCATGATATGAGTGGTAGCGGGAAATCACCTTGTAAGACGGGAACTTTGATTGTCTCAACATTTTCATGGCCGCTTCATTGGCCGCGGTCCCGCTGGTGGAAAAAAAGAATTTGCTGAGTTTCTCCGGAAACACTGATCGCAGGGCCTCAACTGCCTCTATTAAAATTTCCGTTATAAAACCGGGTGCGACGTAGGGAATCTTTTCAGCCTGCTTGACGATGGCTTCAATCACCACTTTATTTTTATGGCCGAGATTGGAACACATCAGTTGCGACGAAAAGTCAATATAACGCTTGCCCGTGTTGTCGTAAAAATAAATTCCTTCCGCATCGGTAATTAACAGTGGCGTTTTCCACGCCTTCTGGCGATTCCAGGTCCCATAGGTATGAGCCGCCATTTCCTTGATTCTTTCCGTCATATCACTCATTTTGTCCACTCCTTTATGAATTTGGTTAAACGGTTGGCCTGATGGACACACTTACGAAACCGCTTGGCGAAATTTGCGTTGAACAGGTTTTTATCTTGTTGGATTATTCAACCGTGAGTGCACAGACATCTGCGGTATCTGCCACAATTTGCAACAATATGCTGCCAACTGGTGCTTGCCGGACATTATTCTATTTAAAGGGTGGCAAGTTTTTCGCGATGGCCGTTATGTTTTTTGCTGAGTAATTTTAAAGCGCGCGCCACTTCCGGCAATGCCTTGATTTTAGTCGCTGCCTCCGTGTAATAGCGCACCGCTCGATCCTCCAGCCGTTTGGCGGCTGCCAAAGCGTCTTCAACCGTCATACTTGGTGCAGCCTGGCACACCTCGCAATATGGCGCCCGGACAAAATCTTTAATCGGTTCCAGGATCATTTCAGTGACATTTTCCCGGCGGGTTCGCTGTACGGTTTTGACATTTTTTTTAGCATTGGCGGCGAACTGTTCAAAAAGCTGTTTATGATTGCTACAGGCCGGATTGCTGGCCACGGCTTCATAAAATTCCTGGTCCTGGATTTCCAGTTCCTCTGCGAAATTCAGTACGCTTCCAAAATTTTCAAGAGGCATCGGATTTCTCCTTTGTACAAGTTATGTGTTGCGTGATGCGGGTTACGCGCTACGAGGTAGACCTTTGTACTGAGGTGCGGTAGAAAATTTACGGGTTTCGAGTTGTATATTTATCGTTTAAGTTTATTAGAGAATTACCATTGACCTACAACCCGAAACTCGTTACCCGCAACCCGCGACGCGATCCTGTTCTCAGAACCAGCGTTGGATGACAACCTTGGTATCTGTAAAGAAATTAAATATTTCCTGTCCATGCCCTTTGGTATCACCGAACATCGAGTCGCCCGCACCGCCGAAGGGGAAGAAACTCATCGGTGCAGCGATGCCGATGTTAATTCCGACCATGCTGGGTTTAACACGATATTTAAATTCACGTGCGGCAGCACCGCTGTTCGTGTAAAGACAAGCTGCATTGGCAAACCCACGGGTATTGATCAGATCGATAGCTTCATCCAGATTTTTAGCGCGAACCACGCTCACCACCGGTCCGAATATTTCTTCCTTGGCGATGGTCATATCGGGTTTGACATTGTCAAAAATGGTCGGGCCAACAAAAAAGCCGTTTGGAAATTCGGGTGATGTAAAATTTCTCCCATCCATGATAAGATCGGCACCTTCTTCGATACCTTTTTCAATGTAGCCCAGAACTCTTTCTTTATGCGCTGCGCTGACCACGGGGCCCATAGCCGTTTTTTCGTCCAATCCGCTACCGACTTTCATGTCTTTGGCGGCAGCACTGAATTTTTCCAACAGCTCATCGGCCACGTCCCCCACCGGAACCAGAACTGAACCGGATAGACAGCGTTGGCCGCTGCAGCCATAAAACGAGGTGATCAGAGACGGCATGCCGGCGTCCAGATCGGCATCAGGCATAATCGCCACAATATTTTTGGCGCCGCCTAAAGCCTGCACCCTCTTGCCGGTTGCACCACAGCGCTCATAGATGTATTTTGCCGTTGGTGATGCCCCCACGAAAGAGACACCTTCGATATCCGGATGATCCAGGATACCGTTGACCACATCCCGGGAGCCGTGAACCATGTTGACAACGCCTTCCGGAAATCCGATTTCATCAACAATTTCAAAAATCTTGGTCTGGGTCATGGGAACTTGTTCGGACGGCTTGACAATATAGGTATTGCCGGTGACCAGCGCATAGGGTAGAAACCACCAGGCGACCATGCCCGGAAAGTTGTAAGGTACGATTCCGGCAAATACTCCCATGGGTTGACGATGGCCATAGCAGTCAATATCGGTGGCAATATCTTCCAAAGTGTAGCCGCACATCAAGGTGGTGACGCCGGTGGCATGTTCAATATTTTCGATCATCCGCCGAACTTCGCCCCGGGCCTCATCAATGCATTTACCTTGCTCGGTGGTTAACACCCGGGCAATATCTTCGAAGTTTTCTTCGAAGGCATCTTTGAGTCGAAACAGGTAGCGGGCGCGGCTGAGCGGCGGCGTGGTGCGCCAATCCCAGTAGGCGTCCTTGGCTGCTTTGACCGCCTTGTCAACATCCTCACGGGTTCCATAAGCGACCTGGGCAATTTTTTCGCCCAGGGCCGGATTCCATACATCACCAATGTTAGTGGAGTCGGATTCCACCCATTCACCGTTGATATAGTTTTTCATTAATGGCAGTGACATAGCATTTCCTCCTTTACTTGATCTTCTGTAAATTTATATTTGCGGGAAAATTAAAACGCTGCACCCTATCAATTTTTTCTCACTTTAGGCAAATCAATTTTTTATGTCAAGAATTTATTTCTATTTTTCTGCGAAAAATAGAAATAAATAGTTAAAATTATGCGAATTAAATTAATAAATAATAAAAGCATCACGATATCAAACAATTATTGGTTGTTTTTTTTAATTTCAGGTGATAGGAATATTCTGAATGCAGAATGACAAAATATCGAGTGATCCGCCGCGAAAATGATTAAGGAATTCTATCCGTCGAGAGCCTCAGGATCGATTGACCTATCCATAACTTGATGGCGTGAATCGACATCCGTAATTTATCATTCGCCATTTGTCATTTTAATGGGGGAAATATGAAACCAAATAATTCAAATAATAAAAAGAAAATGCTCGATCAGGTTGACTGTCAGATGATCGAGTTGCTTCAGAAAGACGGCCGGATTTCCAACACCGACCTGGCCAAAGAAATCGGTATTTCAGAGGCCACCGTGCGCACGCGTCTCAACCGTCTGATTCACCGAAGAATATATCCAGATCGTGGCGGTCAGCAACCCGATCAAGCTGGGCTTTAAGATAGTCGGCAATATCCGGATTCATGTGGAAATCAAAAAAATAGGGAAAATTATCGGAGAATTAAAAAAATTGAGGGCATTGTGGTTTATTGTTCAAACCACCGGCGGCACCGGAATAGATACCGAATTTGTCGTGAAATCGCTGGATGAACTCAATGAATTAATTTTTGAAAAAATCAATAAAGTTGATGGGGTGGTTCGAACGGAAACCACTCTCTTCCTGAAATATCTAAAAAGACACTATGATTGGGGTACAGCCATGGAATGAGCAGTCAACCACTGTATTTTGCAGCAATTAACAAGATGACGATGATCCTTCCAGAGATCACCGTCGGGTTTGTGAGACTATAATTCTATGCTCCGCCAACACCGTATTCCGGCTCGCCCAAAACACCCCACACCTTTTTCCAACCATCGTTTATTTTGGATATTTTGCCGTCAATCTCATCTTTTTGACCGCCCCATTCCGCCGGACATTCCTGCGACAGAAGGTCGATACGGTCATTTAAATCGTCGACAATCCCATTGAGTTCGTCCACCGTCGGTCCGACTTTATGCTTGTGATCGGCAGATAATGATTCTGTTTTGCGAATGACATCATAAAGTTTTGCCTTCCACTGGGTTAACTCTATTCTGACGCTGTCACAATATGATTTGGCATCCATGGCATTTTCCTTTTTTTAGAAATGTAAGTTGTTATTTGTCGGTTGTCTGTTGATAGACACTGGTGTTATTCAGATTTTAAAAAGACTCATAATCTATATTAATTCATCGAGGTGGTATGTCAATATCGATACAACCTACGGCCGGAAAGGAGACAAACCCGAAGATAAAGCAGGGTGAGGTAGGAAAGAAAGCGGTGCTTGCCAAACTATGATCAGCCATTTCTTTTTTTCAGCAGATTATTTTCAATCGCCTGTATCCATTGGGGCGGGTAGGGTACTTTGAAGGCCACGGTGTCTTTTTCATTCTGTGAATTGATAAAATCAATTTTAACAAGGGATTGGTGGAGATCGATACCTTTATGGGATCGACCGTGGTATACCCTGGCAATGCTGGCGGCCGGGATTTCCAGTTCTATCTTTTTTAGTCGGCTGCGGTAAAACAGCCGATCGGAAAGCAGCAATAAAAACCCGCTGCTTTTGCGCGGTGCGCGCGAGCCGGTGGCCCGGCCGAAATAGTTGACACCAAAACTCATCGCCAGAATCGTGTGTTTGCCGAAGCGTCCTTCGATCCAGCGGCGATCACGCCAGCGCACCCAGGCGATGTATGCAATGATCCCGAAAAATATGAGGGCGATGATCAGCCATTGTTGTTTTATGAGAAATTCCGGCATCGAATAAACTATTGAAATTCCGATAAGTAGACGACCAATTTTTTACGGGCCATATGGTGCTTGTAACCGCTGTAACTCCCCATGGCAGCCAAAATGGAGCCTGCGATTTCTTCATCACTTTTGCCGTTTTTCCGTAATTTGCGAATCTGCTCGCCATTGAGTTCCACCAACTGACGAAAACCTTCACTGTCGCGGTTAAAAAAAACAAAGAAACCAAAAATGAATACCAGAACCGAAGAAATTACGGCGACATAAACATCATGGGCAGGGTTGGGAATTATGGGCCTTAACAGGCTTTCGGGATTGCCGGCATTGAGCAGTGAATACATGGCGATGAGGCCGACTGTGACCATGAGCCCATAAATTATGTACAGCAGTGGTTTTGGCAACGGTTTAGCCTCTAATAAAAAGGAAAAACGGGGAATAGCCGATGCGGCTATTCCCCATTTCGATGGTTACTGTTAGAACGGCTCTCTATACCGGCCGCATTTCACCTTCCTCCATCGCAGCCCAGGCGGCTTCGGCTTCCTCCCAAGCTTCATCGGAGGCATCCTTTTCCCAGACTTCCAGCCCCCTTTCAGCGCGGGTGGCGCCCGGCAGGAGGTTGTCAAGAATAATCGCAATTATAGCGGTCACCGCCATGCCGGTGCTCAAGATGGCTTGGATGATGTTGCCGATCACATTCAACACACTCCCTTGAGCGCCCCAGGCGATTGCACCACTGACGATTTGTCCGGTGCCTACATCGACATGGGCAGTAAACCAGAACGGCACGCTCAACCCGGCAAAAAAGGAGAGCCCGATGATAAACAGATTGCGGGAGTTGTTCAAATTGACGATCTGAAGGTTGGACAATCCCACTGAGGCGATCATACCAAAAAGACCCACGAACATCGCGCCGACCACCGGCATGGGCAGGGTGGCCAAAACGGCGCCGAATTTACCGACGATCGGGATGACCAGCATGATGGCCGCACCGCAACGAACGACTCTGCGGCTGGCCACCTTCGTCAAACCAATCGAACCGATATTTTCGGAATAGGTCGTGGTTCCGTTACAGGTCTGGAGGATACCGGCCACCAGGCAGCCGAGGCCTTCCGCACCCAGACCGCGGGAGATCATGCGGCCGGTGGGAACCGGGGCCTCTGAAATACGCGCGCAAGCGTAATAATCGCCGATGGATTCGATCATGGAGGCCAGATACCCTGCCAGCATGCCAAACACACCGGCCCACAAAGTTGAGCTGCCCAGGTCGGGAAAGCCCCACTTGAAAGGCATCATGGGCATAAAACTGACCCAGGGGGCAGCGCCGACGATGCCGAGTTTACCGGCCAGGTTGGCGGCATTGCCATCCGGAATAAGGCCGAGAACCGTGCCCAGCAGGGCTGCTATCCACCCGGTAGCAATGGCCAGTAGCACTGGAAAAAGCATAAACATCCGGGATTTGATGGAAAATACCTGGGAGTATAGAATCAATGCTACCAGGGTGATCAAGGAGATGATCCAGTTGGTGGCCATCCAGGGGGCACCGATGCCGAAAAGTGCCAGACCGATCATGGCGATGGTGGGACCGATGACGATGGGACTGATGATCTTGCGAACATGGCCCATGATGCCGGTGTAACCGAGAACGATTTCAACCACGGAGGCGATCATGATGGCGCCCGAAACTTCCTGGATCTGGATTTGCCACAGGGGTTCCGGTCCAGTTAACTTTTTGGCCGCCACCATACCGAGAATGGCAAATGTGGGGCCTAAAAATGAGAAGGTTCCACCTTGGATCACCGGCAGTTTGTTTCCCAGGGGTGACTGCTGAATGAGGGTACACAGACCCGAGGTGAAAAAGATGGTTGAAATTAACAATGCCAGCTGATCCGGGGGCAGTCCCATGGCTCCGCCGACAATGAAGGGGATAAGCACGGTGGCTCCGAACATGGTCAGATACTGCTGGATGCCGAGCAACACCGCCAGCGGCCATTTTGGCTTACTACCAAGAGGGTAAACAATCCAATGCTGCTTTTCCTGGGTTTGTTCTTCACTCATATTTGTTCTCCTCCTTGTGTTTTCCCCCTTGGGGGTGTTAGTAATATACCCTGCTCTCGGGACTTTTTCTAAAACGATAATTTGGTTAGTCCTTTTCGCATCAGCCGGAAATGGTGCGGCTTATATCACCATACATGTCGGGCCGCAAATCCCGGAAAAACTGCCAACCGTCCCGGACTTCCCGGATCTGATCCAGATCGAGGTCTGCCATCACCACTTCATCCTTGTCCTCGCTTCCCTTCACCAGAATCTCCCCCCGGGGGTCCACGAAATAGCTTGAGCCGTAAAATCGGCCGAATTCCCAGGGCTTTTCCAGCCCGACGCGGTTGTTGGCACCAATAAAGACACCGTTGGCCACGGCTTGGGCCGGTTGCTCCAGCTGCCACAAATATTGGGATTTTCCGGCTGTGGTGGCGGAAGGGTTAAACAAAATTTCAGCGCCTTTCAGGGCCAGCGCCCGGGCACACTCGGGAAAATGGCGATCATAGCAGATATAAATACCTATTTTGGCATAGGCGGTTTCAAATATCGGGAAACCCATATTGCCCGGTTTGAAATAAAACTTTTCCCAGAACCCCGGCCAGGTGTGGGGGATATGTATTTTTCTGAATTTTCCCAGATAAGTGCCGTCCGCATCCACGACGGCGGCCGTGTTGTAGTAGACTCCCTCGATTTCCATTTCATAAACAGGAATAACCATCACCATGTGGTATTTTTTAGCATATTCCGCCAGCCTTTCGACGGTCGGTCCCGGTACTTTTTCGGCAGTCTCATACCACTTAATATCCTGTTCGGCACAGAAATAGGGGCCGTAAAAAATTTCCTGCAGACATAAAATTTGAGCGCCTTTTTGACCTGCTTCTTCGATAAGTGGTATATGTTTCCGGATCATGGCCTCTTTGATCTCGGCCGGCGTGCCGTCATGTTTGGCATTGGAGGCCTGAATATGGGCACATTTTACGATTCTGGACATAAATCCTCCTTCTGATAAAATTCCATTATACCTAACCCGGATAAATCGGGAATAAGTTTTGACACAAAATGCAAAAAATCTTTGTTAATGATTCAAATCAAAAATCAGACTACTTATATTGTGCAACGGGAAAGGGCGTCAAGTTATTTATGAAATCGTCTAATAGTTTGAATCCTTGTTATATTATCATGCGGATAATAATTGACAATTTTCCCGGAACCACCTAAACTCACTACTTATTTCAAAATAAAGACCTATTTGGTCAGTTGACTGGTTGATGGGCAGACTAATAGTATTATGGCATTAATTCAATGTGTTGTGAAATATGCGACATTGTGTGTATAATTCTCCCATCAGCAGAGTGAAGCTTATTTTTGCCTTTCGCCAATTAACTGCTTAACGAGAATTAATAAGGAGGTAATCGTTGTGAGTAATGCTGGAAAATTTAAGCATATGCGCAAAGGACTTGACCTTACCCAGGCGATCGCCGAGGCCGATCGTTGTTTGCTCTGTCATGACGCGCCATGCTCCGAGGCGTGCCCGGCGGATACCAAACCGGCTGAATTCATTCGAAAATTACGGTTTAAGAACGTGACCGGCGCAATCCGTACGATCAAGGAAAACAACATTTTAGGGGGAGCCTGTGGTGTTCTTTGTCCGACTTCCAGTTTGTGCGAAGAAAAATGCAGCGCCATGTTTAAATCACAAAATCGTCCCGAAGGTGCCGACAGGCCTATCCAGATCGGCCGGATTCAGCGGTTTTTAATTGAACATTCCTGGGATAGAAATATTAAGCTTTTTGATAAACCTGCCGGGCGCCGGGAAAAAGTGGCCGTGGTGGGATCCGGCCCCGGCGGATTGAGCTGTGCAGCCGAACTGGCCAAAGATGGTTACCAGGTGACGATCTTTGAGGCTAAACCCGAACCCGGCGGTGTCCTGCGATATGGTGTCGTGCCCTACAGATTTGACATGAATTTCCTGGAAAATGAAATGAAAGACATTAAGTCATTGGGAGTCAATTTTCAATGCAACTCCCCCATCAACGGCAAAGCGGACGCCGAAAAATTATTGCAGGATGGCTTTGATGCGGTATTTTTGGCTCCCGGGCTCTGGGGGGCCGCCAGTCTAAAATCGACCGACCGCGCTATCGATGGACTGTTTTCATCGGTGGACTATCTGTCTGCTTTACGAGACGGCCGCTTTGAAGAAATTGAAAAGAAAATTCAAGGTAAAACCGTAGCGGTTATCGGCGGAGGGTCGGTGGCCATGGATTGTATCGAGTCTGCCATTAGGCTTGAGGCCAAAGATGTCTATCTGATCTACCGGCGTTCTTATTCTCAGATGCCGGCGGAAGCCGATGAAAGAATCGAGGCGCTTGATTCCGGGGTTCATTTCCTGCTGCTGAATCAACCGCTGGATTATTTAACCGACGATCAAAACCGCCTGATAGGGCTGAAGCTGGTCCGCACACGTTTGGGTGATCCCGACGAGTCCGGTCGCAGACGACCTGAGAACATCGAGGGTTCCCAATGGATCATGGATGCGGATGTGGTGATCGAGGCCATCGGCAACATTGCCCCTGAAGATTCACCGCAGTGGTATCCCAACATCCATATTGATGACAAAAAACTTATCAAGGTAGATGCGGAAAGCGGTAAAACCTCGGTTGACGGTATTTTTGCCGGAGGAGATATTGTGCGCGGTCCGGCTCTCGTGGTACAGGCCGTTCAGGACGGCAAAGTGGCTGCCCGGGCCATCAAGGAGTACCTGCGTAAATAGATGGGAAAGTGAAGATTTATGATTTGAGGTATCGTATCATTACGATATCGTTGATTGTTGAATTCTTGATTGGTTAATTGGTTGTAAATATGGATTTATCCCGTATTTACAAAATAATTTGAAACTTCATGTTTTAACAATCGTAACATTCTAAAATTATGACTATAATTTACCTAATCAACCATTCAACCAGTAAGCTATTCAATGAGGAGGCAATATTGTGGCGAATAACATCGATTTATCCATAGATTTTTGTGGTGTGAAATTTAAAAATCCATTCCTGCTTTCATCCTCTCCGGTTTCCAACAGCGCTGAGATGGTGGCCAGATCTTTTGATGCCGGCTGGAGTGGCGTGGTGTTTAAAACCCTGAACTCCGATCGGCTGCCGATCGTACACCCATCACCCAGGATGGCTTGCATTGATTACGGTGCGAAAAAGGGGGTTGCCGTTCAAAACGTTGAAATGATTTCAGACCGGCCTCTGAAGGATAATTTAGCTGATTTTTTATATCTGAAAAAAAACTATCCGGATCATCCGATTATTGCCAGCATCATGGGGTTTTTTACCGATGAATGGGCATATTTGGCCAAGGTGGCTGAGGACAATGGCGCCGACATGCTGGAACTGAACTTTTCCTGTCCGCACATGTGTATCGAAGGTGCCGGCCATAAGGTGGGTCAGGCATTTCAGCTACTGGAAGGCTTCACCGAAGCGGTTAAAAAAGTTGTATCCATTCCGGTCATCGCCAAAATGACACCGAACATTACGGATATGAATGAACCCGCCATGTATGCGAAAAACGGCGGCGCAGACGCGATTTCCGCCATCAATACCGTCAGGGGTATTTCTGGCGTTGGTCTGGATGATTTTGTGCCGACGCCGAACGTTTTCGGCAAAGGTGCCATCAGCGGTACCTCCGGGCCGGCGGTCAAGCCGATCGGACTGAATTTTATTGCATCCATGGCCAAAAATAAGGCGCTCGGATTGCCCTTGTCCGGAATCGGCGGCATCGAGACCTGGGTTGACGCCCTGGAATTTATTCTGGTGGGCGCCTCAACGCTGCAAGTTACCACCGGCATCATGCACTACGGATACCGCATTGTTGAGGACATGATTGAAGGCCTCAGCGATTTTATGGCCGAACGGGGGATTGACAGAATCTCCGATCTGGTAGGCAAAGCACTGCCCAACCTACACGAAACCGAGGCGTTTGAAGTCGATCGGCAGGGCATCACCCAGTATGATCTGGATCGTTGCATCGGCTGCGGCCAATGTTATATCGTCTGCCAGGATGCCGCCGGTCAGGCGATTGAATGGGATGCTGAATCCCGCCGGCCGAGTTTGATTGAAGACAAATGTTTGAGCTGTATGCTATGTAAATTTGTATGTCCTGTTCCCGAACTGATTACTTTCAAGGAAATGCCCAGGGATTGGAATCGTCGGGAGACTGCCGTGATGGACAGCAGTTTGGAAAAAGATTTAAAATTTGAGCCATTTACAAAGGAGGGTCCAAATGAGTGTGTTATTTAAGGGCGGAACCATCGTAACCGCTACGGGTCGTTACCTGGCCGATGTATTTGCCGATGGCGACAAAATCAAAACCATTGGTATTGATCTGGACAATCCAGCCGATGAAGTCGTCGATGCCAAGGGGAAATACATTCTTCCCGGGGCGATTGATCCCCACACCCATATTTCCATGCCTTTTATGGGCACCCATGCCCAGGATGACTATGAAACCGGCACCATCGCAGCGGCCTGTGGCGGTGTTACCTGTGTCGTTGATTTTGATTTGCAGCAAAAGGGAGAAACCCTGCTTGAGGCACTGGAACGTAAAAAAGCACTGGCAGATGGCAAAGTCTGTGTGGATTATTCATTACATCCGGCGGTGATGGATCCCAGGCCGGACGTGATCGATGAGGTCAAAAAGGCCTGCCTGGACTACGGTACGCCGAGCTTTAAAATATTTATGGTCTATGATTTCCGGGTTGATGATGCCACCATGATCAAGTTGCTGGATGTGACCAAAAAATACGGCGGTCTGGTCCAGGTTCATGCGGAAAATGTTTACATTATTCAGCATATGAATGAGGTTCTTGAAAAAGAAGGAAAACTAGCACCTTATTACCATGCCGTCAGCCGTCCGAATATCGCCGAAGAAGAGGCCATCGGCAGAGCCGCCAAAATGGTGGAGTTGACCGAGTCGCGCATTTATATCGTGCATCTGTCTTCCAAAGAGGGATTGTGGAAGGTCAAAGAAGCCCGGGATCGCGGCGTTGACGTATATGCCGAAACCTGTCCCCAGTATCTGTTGCTCGACGATGAACGGTACAAAGAGCCGGATTTCAACGGCGCTAAATACGTCATGTCTCCGCCGTTAAGAACCAAAGAAAGCAACGATGCCCTCTGGAAAGGACTACGAGGCGGTTCTATTCAGGTGGTGGCCACCGATCACTGCCCCTTTGACTTTAAGGGCAAAAAGGACATGTTTGGCAAAGACGACTACAAAAAAATCCCCAACGGCGCTCCCGGCATTGAAACCCTGGCGATGTTGCTGCATTCCGAGGGAGTGGTCAAAGGCCGCATCAGCCTGGAACGGATGGTGGATGTTTTGTCCACCGGCACGGCGCGCATGTTCGGTCTGAAAGACAAGGGCGAGATTGCCGTGGGCAAGGATGCCGATATCGTCGTCTTTGATCCGAATCAAACTTTCACCATTTCCCAGGACAAGCTGCACATGAATGTCGACTACACCCCCTTTGAAGGGGTGGAAATCACCGGTATGCCCAGCACGGTTTATTCTCGCGGAGAAAAAGTGGCCCGGTGGAACGGCGACCAAATGGAATTTGTAGGTAAGGTCGGCCACGGAAGATTTGTGAAGCGTGAACCTTTTGAAGGATTTTAAAATATAAGTTTTTATAAGTCAGCAGGGCTAATTTTACCGACAACGTAATCCGGGAATTTTTTTTGCAGTTTTTTATCAAAACTGAAGAATTTTTTTAGGTATCGTAACTCGGCCTTTGGAAGAAATTGTACTTATTTCCATTTTATCTTCCCTTATTTGCCTTCACCAGAATATCCCGGCCCGCAGAATGCGGGATGCGTTATTTTCAACTTGAAGATATTATCCTTACAATACGGTAAGGATAATATCTGCCGTAATTTTGTCAATTAAATTTTCGGAACTATAACCAAAAAGTAAGGTAATATCGACGACCATTGATTTGGTTGTAGAACCGAAAATTTTTATTTGCTGAAAAATATCTTACAAAGGCATGGTCTTATCTCCGCCCTTGCTTTATCGAGGAAGAATAGGCTATGCGCTATTTCTCATTGGCCGATTGCAAAATTGCGTGCAGCAGCACATTTACGCCGGATTCACAGTCTTCCCAACGACTGTTTTCCACTTCGACATGACTGCGGCCGCCGATGCTGGGGATGAAAACCATAGCGGTCGGACAAACCTGATTCATGTAACTGGCATCGTGTCCCGCACCGCTGACCATGTGCAGACTGGAATATCCCAGAGCCTCGGCAGCATCCAGAACAAGTTGTACCCGTCGTTCATCAAAGGGGGAGTGCTCTACCCGCCAGGTTTCCTCTATTTTAATCGGGCAACCCCTGCGCTCGGCGATGTCTTCAAAGTCTTTGCGAACCAGTTCCCACGCCGTTATTGCGTGGTCATCATCCCAGGAGCGGATGTCCACTGTAAAATGGACTTTATCCGGGATAATGTTTCGGGAGTTCGGGTAATTTTGAATTTCACCGACCGTGGCCACCATATTGCCGCCCATACGATCCGGGAGTTGATTGACTTTTAAAATCATTTCGGCCGCGGCACACAGGGCATCGTGACGGCCTTCCATGGGGGTTGGGCCTACCTGGTTGGCTTCTCCTTCCAGGTATATGTCATACCAGTGCAGACATAAGATTCCTTTGGGTGCACCGATGGTCTTCCCTTCTCGCTCAAGAATGGGCCCCTGCTCGATGTGGAACTCGTAATAGCAGTGAACCGGTTGCTTTTTACAGGGCACCGTCCCTTTGTACCCGATACGGATCAGTTCATCTTCAAATCGATTGCCGTTAATATCGGTACGATCATACACCCAGTCTCTCTCCAAAGCACCGGCCCACACGCCGGATGCTACCATGGCAGGTGCGAAACGGGAGCCCTCCTCATTGGTCCAGTCCACGATGACAATGGGCCGCTCGGTTTCGATATTGTTTTCGTTAAGGGTGCGTAAGACTTCCAGGGGCCCCATGACGCCTAAAATGCCGTCAAACCGCCCGCCTTTGGGCTGGGAATCGATGTGGGACCCACTCATCACCGGCGGCAGATCATTGTTTTTCCCCGGGCGTTTGCCGAAGATGTTGCCCATTTCGTCAATGTTGACTTCAAGATTCAGCTCTTTTAACCAGCTGACGAAAAGATCACGGGCTTGTTTGTCCTCGTCGGTCAGGGTCAACCGTTGAACACCGCCGCCCGGCGTCCCACCGATTTTTGCCATTTCCTCCAATGTATTTTGCAGCCGTTTGCCGTTTGCCCTCAAGTCTTTAAGGTCCATGCACATACCTCCTGGTGATTGAATTTAGGTTAGAAAAAGTAGCCTGTCAATTGTGAAATTTTGTTTACGGGCAGTAGGGTAATTAGGGGAGAATTCGATTGACACCAAAATTTGGTTTTTCCCCTCTCCTTTAGCATCCGATTGATATCCTTGAAAAATTCAACTGATAATTCCCACCATCAACTTTAATATCAGACCTCCATGAAAAAGAGGATATGTTTTTAGTTTGAATGGAACTTTTTTTTCAAGCAGCTTGCTGGGTGCTATCAAGATCAGTTTCCAGCCACTGTATTCCTGCTGCAGTCGGGCGCAAATTGACAGAAAAAATTGCTCGCTTTCTGCTAGATTTCCCATCCGTCGCCCATAGGGAGGATTTATCGCGATCAATCCGGTTTGATCCGTCAGTTCACCCGGGGAAAAATGAAAAAAATTCTTTTGAGCAACGTTGACAGCATCCAATAGATTATGCTGTCCCAGGCATCTTTTGAGACGTCTACCGGCGGATGGATCTTTGTCGGATGCAAAAATCAATTGGGTCTCCGGACTGGTAAAATGCATTTCAGACTGACGTTTCAGATATTCCCATTGCGTCTGGCGAAAAGCGGGCCACCCCATAAA
This sequence comes from uncultured delta proteobacterium, assembly GCA_963723215.1. Taxonomy (GTDB): domain Bacteria; phylum Desulfobacterota; class Desulfobacteria; order Desulfobacterales; family JAFDCJ01; genus JAFDCJ01. Next base: position 89,812 of record CAVRQG010000011.1, on the reverse strand, counting down.
GGCAAATTCCCTGAACCAACCCGGAGGTATATTCTTTGCCATCAAAGCGGCTTCTAAAGAAAAGGTTCCGGTACCGCACATTGGATCTATGACAGGCTTTATCCCGTTGTAGCCTGAGAGCAATAATGCCGCCGCTGCAATGGTTTCACGAAGGGGTGCCATACCGGGATGCTTTTTTAGGCCTCGCTTGTGAAGGTGGTCGCCACTGCTGTCGATCGAAACGGTGAAGCTGTCATCTGTTCCGCGCACATAGATATTTTGTGATAAGTGTGGCAGTTTTTCATTCGGGACCATAAATGCAGATTTTTTTTTCCGGGCTTCAATGGCTTTTAAAGTTCGCTCTGATATCGCCTCGGTGTGGTAGAGCTTGCAATGCCGGGTTGTGACATGCATCTGCGGGACCTGATCGGCCCTTAAAAATAGTTCCCAGGATATATCGGAGAGTTTTTGTTGAAGTTGACTGAAGCTGGTTGCGGTAACGGTTTCGATTCGCATCAAAACGCGGCTGGCTGTGCGTAAATGTAAGTTGGCCAGGTAACATTCCTGTAACCGCCCCTTAAACGCAACGCCTCCGATACTACCAGACGCCTCTAAATTTTCCAACGCTAAAGAGCGTAATTCGTTTAAGCAGATGTTTTCGAAGCCCGGCGCGGTTACCGCAAAATACTCACGTCTTCGCCCGATTACATGTCGCTTAATTCGCTTTGTTAAAGGAGATTCAGAGGTCATTAGAAAAAATCAGAGTGTTGGGATATTTGTGTATTGGGATAATGAGATTGATTTATTCTGCTTACGCAATCCGCTTTTCACTGTGTATACCATAGAGAACCGCGAATGTCTGAAATTATTTTTGAATTAGCCCTAACCCGGATAAACTAAAAAATTTCCCACAAAGGCCGCAAAACACAAAGGCTGAATTTGGTTAAAATGCATCTTGGTGCCCTGGTATCGAAACTGTTTCGCCATTGTTTTTGCAAAATTCATAATAAGGCGCCTAACTACCAAGGCCGACCGCCAAAGACCGGCTGGTAGAAAACATAAAGAAGTTGGATTTGACTTTACAGTCGGTTTGCTGTATCAGTGACCCAATTAATTTCGTATTTATGGAAGGAGGAATGATGGCAGGAATCAATAAAGTGATTTTGATCGGAAATCTGGGAAGTGACCCTGAGGTTCGTTACACACCGAGCGGCGTTGCGGTTGCCCAGTTCAACATTGCGACCTCAGAGGAATGGAAGGATAAGGACTCCGGTGAAAAAAAAGAACGCACCGAATGGCATCGCATCGTCGCCTGGAGAAGGCTCGGGGAAATTTGCGGGGAATATCTTTCCAAAGGGCAACAAGTTTACGTTGAGGGGCGTATCCAGACTAACGCTTGGGAGGATAAGGAGGGGAACAAAAGATACACTACCGAAATAATTGCTAACACTGTCCAGTTTCTCGGTAGACGGGATAGTTCTGAATCCGCTAAGCCCCGTGGCTCATCGTCTGCGGACTATCAAGGAATGCCGCCTCAGGGACCCGGAGATGATGATATTCCGTTCTGATCCTTCCTGCCCGGGAAATTTACGCTAAGAAGATAGCCTCAAATTACAAGGAGTTTTTCAAAAGATTCGTTGCTGATCCGGCTATCCGTTTATCTTCAAAACAAAAAGGTGCATCATTTATAATTCTGTTCTCTGTATGGTAAAGCGTCTGTTTCCTTAATACCTACCATGCCCTCTGCCAACCAATAGAGGCTGCACCCGCACAGGAATATGCTTCCAAGTTCATCGATTTTGTGGCTTCTGAAGAAGGTCAGACGGTTATCAGAAATTACGGTGTGGATCTCTATGGAGAAGCCATGTATAGCGATGCAGTTTATGCAAAACAGTATGATCACTAAATCACAGACAAAATCGAGTTGAATTCGAACGTAAATGGCCGGGTTTTGGTCCCGGCCTTATTTCCTTGTCACTGCTGCAGGACGTCCTTCAGGTACCGGCCGGTGTAGCTGGCAGAGTTCTTCGCTACATTTTCGGGGGCACCCTGGGCAACGATTCGGCCGCCGCCGTGGCCGCCTTCGGGGCCTAAATCAATGAGCCAGTCGGCGGTTTTGATCACGTCCAGGTTGTGTTCGATGACGATGACGGTGTTGCCGGCCTTTTTCAGGCGCTGGAGCACGGCCAGAAGCATTTGGATATCCTGGAAGTGAAGACCGGTGGTGGGTTCGTCCAGGATGTAGAGGGTGCGGCCGGTGCCGGTTTTGGCCAACTCGCGTGCCAGTTTGATGCGCTGGGCTTCACCGCCGGAAAGGGTGGTGGCCGACTGACCGAGTTTGATATAGCCCAGGCCCACATCCATGAGGGTGTCAAGAATGGTGCGGATTTTGCGGTGATTGGCGAACAGCTCCCGGGCCTGGCGAACGGAGAGATCGAGCACATCGGCGATGGCATGGCCCTTGAAGGTCACTTCGAGGGTGGCGTCGTTGAATCGCCTTCCCCGGCAGGCTTCGCAGGGTACGAAGACGTCGGCTAAAAAATGCATCTCCACCCGGATATGGCCGTCTCCGCGGCAGGCCTCGCAACGGCCGCCTTTGACGTTGAAGGAGAAACGGCCCTTGCGGTAGCCGCGCATATTGGATTCGGGCAGCAGGGCAAACAGATCCCGGATGTGATCGAAGACCTTGGTGTAGGTGGCCGGGTTGCTGCGGGGAGTGCGTCCGATGGCCTTCTGGTCGATGTTAATCACCTTGTCAAGATGGGAGAGGCCTTCGATGCGGCGGTGGCGACCGATTTCCAGTTGGGTGTTGTGCAGCCGGCGCGCCAGGGCCGGGTAGAGGATTTGATTGATCAGGGTGGATTTGCCCGCCCCGGAAACCCCGGTCACTGCCACCAGCAGCCCTAAGGGAATACGAACATCGATATGGGCCAGGTTGTTTTCGGCGGCCTTGCGAACGACGATCCAGCGGTTGCCGGCACTGCGCGGGGTGCAGCGCTTCGTGGGGATATCGATGGCAACCTTGCCGCTGAGATAGCGGCCGGTGGGGGAGTGTTTGTCACGGCGGATCTGCTGAAAGGTGCCCTGGCTGACGATTTGTCCGCCCAGCAGGCCGGCGCCGGGCCCCATGTCCACGATCCAGTCCGCCGAGGCCATGGTTTCGCGGTCGTGTTCGATGACGATCAGGGAGTTGCCGATATCGCGCAGATGGCACAAGGTCTTCAATAGCTTGATGTTGTCGCGCTGGTGCAGCCCGATGGAGGGCTCATCCAGGATGTACAAGACGCCGGTGAGTTCGGAGCCCACCTGGGAGGCCAGGCGGATGCGCTGGGATTCGCCGCCGGAGAGGGTGGGACCTTTCCTGGAGAGAGTCAGGTAGTCGAGGCCAACGTTGATCAGAAAACCCAAGCGGCTGACGATTTCCTTGATTAATTCCTCGGCAATCAATTTGCGATTGCCGTCCAGGCTTAACCCGATCAGAAAGTCGTGGACCTGGTGAATGGTCATGTCAGTGACATCGATGATCGATTGGCCGGCGATGCGCACGTGCAGGACTTCAGGTTTGAGGCGGCGGCTGTTGCATTGTCCGCATGGCTGGGAAGACATGAAACCGGCATAGTACTTTTTCTGATGTTCCGACTGGGTTTGGCGGTAACGGCGCATCATGGTGTTTAACAGTCCCTCCCATGCCAGGGTCACCTTACCCTGGATTTTTTCCGAGTCCCAATCGACAATCATCTCCCGACCGTTGGATCCCCGCATCAGGATACGCTGCTGCATTTTGGGCAGCCGTTTCCAGGGGGTGTCGAAATCGATGCCCCACTGCGACTCCATGGCCAATAGCTGGCGGCCGCCCCAGGAGCCGTTACGTTCCCCGTTCTTGTTGAAATAGTTACGCCACGGGATGATGGCACCCTGGCGGATGGAAAGATTTTTGTCCGGTATCAGCTTATCGATATCCATACTCAACTGGCTGCCGATGCCGTTACATTCCGGGCACATGCCCAGGGGAGAGTTGAATGAAAAGAGCGCGGGTTGCAGTTCGGGATAGGCCGTGCCGCAGCACGTGCGGGCTTCGCTCATCAGCAACTCTTGGCCGCCAAGGGTGTGGACAATCAATCGGCCCTGGCCCAGCTTCAGGGTGGTCTCAACCGAATCGGTGAGGCGTTTGCGAAAGGACTTTGCCGAGCTGATGATCAGACGGTCCACCACGACCTCGATGGTGTGCTTTTTATGTTTGGCCAGACGCTGAACATCCTCGATGGCCTGGACGACACCGTCGATGCGCACCCGAGCGTAGCCCTCTGCAATCAGGGCCTTGAGCCGGTCGCGATGCTCGCCCTTGCGGTTCTCCACGATGGGGGCCAGCAGCAGGATCTTGGCATTGGGCGCAAAGCCTGCAATCTGGTCCACCATTTGTTGGGCATTGCCGTGGCCCACCCGCCGCCCGCAGTCGATGCAGAATTGCTCGCCGATGCGCGCGAACAATACGCGTAAATAGTCATAGACTTCGGTAATGGTGCCCACCGTGGAGCGGGGATTCTTGCTGGCGGATTTCTGCTCGATGGCGATGGTGGGCGACAACCCACGGATGGTATCATATTTGGGCTTCTCCATCTGCCCGATGAACTGGCGGGCATAGGCGGACAGCGATTCCACATACCGCCGCTGTCCTTCGGCAAAAAGGGTATCGAAGGCCAGGCTCGATTTTCCCGATCCGGAGACCCCGGTAATCACCACCAGTTTTTTCTTGGGCAGGGTGACATCGATGGATTTGAGATTGTGCTCCCTGGCGCCGCGCACTTCGATGGCCTCCAATTCTGTGGTGGAGCGTTTCGATTTGCGTGACCCTTTTTGAAATGTCGGTGGCTTCTTTGCGGGCATGGATGGCTCGGACCTATTTGGTTGCAATCTGAAATTCTCAGGGGGCATTAAAGCCACTTCCGGGCGAAAACCCCTGCCGGCGGCCAGATATAAAAAATGTATTACCAGTCAATTGGGAAATAATCCTTCAAAAACCTACCACACCAGTGCTTACCGGTATTGATACCATCAAAAAATGGATCGCATACCCGTGCTGCACCGTCAACGATATCTAAAGGCGGCTGAAAATCATGCAAATCTTGTTTGCGTTTGGATAATTGTGCCGGGTCTTCATCGGTCACCCAGCCGGTATCGACGGCATTCATAAAAATGCCATAGTTTGCATACTCACTGGCCGAAGTATGGGTCAACATATTGAGTGCAGCTTTTGCCATATTGGTATGGGGATGACGCTCTCCTTTTTTAAAACGCATAAACTTGCCTTCCATAGCAGAGACATTAACAATATGTTTTTGACCCGTATTATCTTTTTTCATAAAGGGTGCCAGTTTATTACATAACACAAAGGGTGCGACTGCATTAATAAGCTGTATTTCAAGCATTTCTGTAGTCTGAATTTCGCCGAGTTTAAGCCGCCAGCTATTGGTGGCTCTCAAATCAACCTGCTGCAGGTCAACGTCCAATTCTCCCTTGGGGAAAACCTTATCTGTAGGTAAGGTGTTATCATAAGCATAGGGTATTTGAGATAGCTGTGCAGATTCCCGCAACCCAATTCCAGGTAGTTTCCCATGCCAGGTAACAGGGAGAGCCGGTTTTGATTCCAGATAGGGCATGGCAAAAGAGTTTAATTTGTTTGTACATATTTGATAGTTCATCAGCAGTTTTTGGACCTTCTCTGGAAGCTCATTTAGCACTTTGGTCTCATTGGGCATCAAGTGGGCATAAAATCCTGGTGGACGACGGACTGTTTGAGCTGCATTATTGATCAAAAGGTCCAGTCGATCAAAGGTTTGTTCAATATGACTGCAAAAAATCTCCACACTGGGTGTATGCCTTAAATCCAGTCCATAAATATGTAATCGGTCCCCCCATTCGCTAAAATCCTTTTCCTTAGAATATCTTAATGCCGAATCTTTAGGAAAACGTGTGGTTGCAATAACTGTCGCACCGGATCTTAACATCATCAATGTTGCCTGATAACCAATTTTCAAACGTGATCCGGTTATCAAAGCAACCTGTCCCCTTAAATCTGCAGTCTGGAAACGTTTTTGATAGTTTAGTTCTGCGCAACTGGGACACATCGTGTCATAAAAAAAGTGAAGTTGGGTAAACTCAGCTTTACAAATATAACAATTTCGAGGTGACTCTAATACCAACGACGCCTTGGTTGATTCAGTGTTATCTAAGAGTTGTAGAGGGGCTGAAAATACTGCAGCTTGCCGGGCTAAACGAATCCCCGTTGCAGCTCTTATCTTTCGTTCTGCAGAGACAATCTGTTGCCTCTTCATTTTACGAATGGCTTTATTGCGTTGTTTTAACTGATGACGATCGGGTCTGGATAGTTGCCCCGCAATTTTTATTAGTTCAATTTGCGTTTCTTTTGGTAATGATACAAAATCTTCACCATTATTTACCAAATGAGTAAGTAACCCAATACAATGATCTATTTCTTTTATTGAATAACGCTGGTTGTGTTCTATATCCAAATTTTATTCCTTAAATATATTCGTTATGATGATCAATTTCTTGCGGCACGTTAGATCAGTCGGCCGGTATCAGCTTTCTACAGCCCAGAAATCCTTATCTTTGAACGGCATGCCATAGCCTAAAAGATCATCAATCCACACGATCGGCCGGCTTAAGAAGGGCAGGTTCTTTATATGCCAACGCGCGATGTCGTGGAGGGTTCCCGCGGGTTTGTTGAAAGGGCAAACCATCACGCAATTGTTGCAGTCCATCCAGTTTTTGACCCAGAACATGAAACATTTTTCCGGATTGATGTACCACTTGCGCACCCCGGAGAAGTTGGAACTCGATGGCCCTTCCATGGCCGGTTCGCCCATTGAGATAGCCTTGGATGGGCAATGCTTGGCGCACTTCATACAGGCCCGGCAAAAGGCCTCTACGCCGAATTTGATGGGCTGATCGTAGGCCAGGGGCAGATCGGTGAACACTTTGCAAATCCGTACCCGGGGGCCGTATGGTTTGGTGATTAAAAGACCCATCCGTCCCAATTCTCCCAGCCCGGCAGCGATAGCCAGCGGAATGGATGGTCCCGTATCGTTGCCCGAAGGCACCGCCCGGTAACCCAGACCCCGAATAAAAGTCGCCACCAGGTTCGCTACCACCGCCTGCATAGAGTACCCCAGGCCGGTGGCTGCGCCGCTGATCGCATCCGGGGAATAGCGAGTTAGATCGTAATCCATGGCCACGGCTATGACGATGGCGTGATGGCACCCTTCGGGGAGTTCCAATGGGTCGTGGGTCATCTCCACCAGATTATATTCACGGCAGTAAATCAGGTTGGGGTGGGCATAGCAGGTCCCCACCAAGTCGGCTCCCAAAAACCGAGCCGCTTTTTTAATCATGCGACTGTTGGCATCCGGCGTCTGTTCCACCGGATCCCCGGTCGCAACAAATCGTTTGACCTTATCAGCGATGTTAGTCCAGGAGTATAGGCCGTGATTGCTGCGCATGTTGCCGAAGGCAAATTCATACTCCATATTCCAGGCAGCATTGCGCAGGGCGTAGTCAGCTTTACGATAACCGGACCGGCTGTCATACTTGACCTGGCCGTAAAGCCGGTTGCCGTGGGGAACAAAGGCCTCGTCCCAGGTACGCCGTTTGAACATTTCATTTTTCTGATCAAAACGATAATCCGGTACATCCAGAGGAAAAGGTTCTGTTGCGGTTTTATGCGCCATCACATCCCCATATATGCCTTGCGCAGGTGGTCGTCTTTAAGTAGTGCGGCGCCTTGCCCCTGCATGACAATACGTCCGTTTTCGATGACATAAGCCCGATCGGACATCTTGAGAGCCCGCACCACGTTCTGTTCCACCAGCAGGATGGTCACCCCAGAAGTTTTGATACGTTCCAGAATCCTGAAGGTGTCGTCCACTAAAATGGGCGACAACCCCAGGGAAGGCTCATCCACGGTCAACAACCGGGGTTTGGCCATCAACCCCCGGGCAATTGCCAGCATCTGTTGCTCCCCGCCACTCATGGAACCGGCCATTTGGTGGCGAAGCCGCTTGAGCCGCGGAAACATATCATAGGAGCGGGTGATCAAGTCGGCCATTTCGCCGTCCTTGCGTTTGGAATAACCCCCTATTTGCAAATTTTCTTCCACCGTCATCATGGGAAAAACCCGCCGTCCTTCGGGTATATGAATGATACCTTGATTGACCATGTTGTAGGCCGGTGTGCCGATGAGTTCACGGCCGTCGAAGTTGATGGATCCGGAGACCTTTTTGAGCATTCCGGAAAGGCATCTCAGGAGGGTCGATTTGCCGGCCGAGTTGGCTCCGACCATGGAGACCAATTCACCGTCAGCCACCTCAAAGGAGACATCGAAAAGCACCTGTACGTCACCGTAGTGGGCATTGAGCCCCTCAACTTGTAGCAGCAAGATATTCTTCCCCCAAATAAGCTTTGATCACATCGGGATCGCAGGAAATCGAGTCGGGTGATCCCTCGCACAGCATCTTTCCATAGTCCAAAACGATGATACGGTCCGACAGGGACATCATCACGCCCATAATGTGCTCGATAATAAACAAGGTGATCCCGGCGTGGCGGATATCTTCGATCAGACGCTTTACTTCTGAGAGTTCCTGGGGATTGAGACCGGCCATAACTTCATCCAACAATAAAAGCCGGGGCTGGGTCGCCAACCCCCGGGCGATTTCCAACCGCTTGCGATCGGCGATGGTCAGGGATCTACCCAACGTATCACGTTTGTCGTAAAGCCCGACGAACTCCAAAATCTCCAGAGCCTTGTATTCGGCCTTTCTGAGGCTACCGGTACGATTAAGGGCCCCCACCATCACATTTTGGGTAACGCTGATATTACCGAAGGGTTTGGTGATCTGAAATGTCCGGCACAAGCCCCGTTTGCAGATTTGCTCAGGTTTGAGCCGGTCGAAGGACTGCCCGTTGAACTTGATATGACCTGTTTTGGAGCGATACACGCCCGACAGGACATTGAACAGGGTGGTCTTGCCGGCGCCATTGGGACCGATCAGCCCCACCACCTCCCCCGGGTTAATGTCGAAGCTGACGTCGGTCAGGACGACATTGCCCCCGAACGACTTACTGATATCGCGTACTTGCAGCATGTTCGCTCCCTTATGAGTTCGCAGGCCCGGCGGCGGCGCGACGATTTTTGATTTTACCGTAAATCCCATCCGGCATGTAGAGCATGATGATGATGAGAATGACGCCGTAAATGATCATGTAAAGCCCGGTAATCGAGGTTCCCAGCCAGGCCCTGAGGCCGATTGTGATGGGGATGAAAATCGCTGCGCCGATGATGGGTCCGAACACGGTGCCCACCCCGCCCACAATGGCGAACAAGGCCACTTGGACCGAAAGGGGTAGGCGGATCACGCTGGAGGGATCGATGTAAACCACATACTGGGCGTAGAAGGTGCCGACAATGGCGGAGAAAAACGAACTCAGCGCCATGGCCGTCAGGCGCACCCGGCCGGTATTGACCCCCAGGGCGCGGGCCGCAGCCTCATTCTCTTTAAAAGCGGTCAGGTAGTATCCCAGTTTGGAGTTTTCGATATAATAACATACGCCCGTTACCCCCGCACACAGCACCAATCCGATGTAAACGTAAGGCAATTTTGAGTCAAAAGCGAAGTTGTAGAGACTTGGTTCAATGGGCAGGGCCAGGCCCTCGGCGCCACCGGTAAGTGAGCGCCAGCTCAAGGCCAGGATGGAACATACCTCTCCGAAGGCCAGGGTTGCCAGGGCAAAGTAGTGGGAACGCAGCCGAAAGCAGACAACCCCCACCAGCAGGCCCACGGTCATGGACAGAAAGCCGCCGGCAAACATGCCCAACCAGGGCGTCAGGCCGAAGTGTAAAAACAACAGCGTCGATGTATAGGCGCCGATGCCGAAAAAGGCATTATGCCCCAGGGAGGTCATACCCGCGTACCCTGAGAGGATATTCCAGGCCCCGGCAAAGGCCCCCCACATGAAAATGAGAATAAATCCGTCCAGGTAGTAATTGTTTTTTATGAACAGGGGGCAGATCGCCATGACCGCCAGCGCGGTCCAGATCCAGGCCCAGAGTCTACGATCTGTCCGGTTAGTCGATGGCTTCAATTCGCTCAAGCTCCTCTTCTCCCTTCATCCCGAAGAGTCCCGAAGGTTTGACCACCAGGACGGCGATGAAAACCAGGAAATAAATTGCCTGTTTGGACTCGGGGCTGATCAGAAAACTGGAAAAGACTTCCAGCACTCCGATAAAAAGACCGGCAATGACCGCCCCCGCAATACTGCCCATGCCGCCCAGAACCACCACCACGAACATGATCAGCACGAATTCGAACCCCACAAAAGGGTGGGCGGTGAAAATCGGCATCATCAAGGCTCCGGCCACGCCGACCATCAGCAACCCGATGGCAAACGTCAGCATAAAAACCCGGTCGATGTTGATCCCCATCAAAAGGGCCGTAGAGCGGTCCTGGGACGTGGCCCGGATCACCTTGCCGGTGTAACTTTTTTTGATAAACAGGTAAAAAATCAAGGCCAGCCCCATGCCCAGTACAAAAGCGATCAAGCGGGCCGGATTAACGATCAACTCCTCCATGCCCAGGGCCGGGAAGGGGCCGATGATAATAGGGGATCTGGCGTACGCCAGGCTGATGGTTCGAAAATCCGCCGACCAGAAAAGCAGGACCACATTCTGAATCACGGTGGAGATACCCACGGTAACGAAAATCTGGGCCAAGTGGGATTTGCCGATGGTTTGGCGTACGAAAAAGCGATAGCTAACCCAGCCCAGAGCAAACATGATCGGTCCCACCACAAAAATGGACACATATGGATCCATGCCGGTCAGGGTGAAGAGCCAGAACGTGGCGTACATGGCCAGCATCAGGTATTCACCGTGGGCGAAGTTCACGATCTTCATCACCCCGAAAATCAAGGTCAGGCCAATGGAGGAGAGCGCGTAGATACCACCTAATAAGATCCCCGAAATAAGTAGCTGTGTGAAAATTGTCAGGTCCACTTTACCCTTCTCAATAAAATACTGCGCGGAAGCCGCCGGAGATTCCTTTTCAGGGCCTCGACGCCTTCCGCGCAAAGTAGTCTTGGAAACGTTATTATTTCAGATCGGATGAGGCAACCTCGGTCGGATAGATCAATTTGATTTCTCCGTTCTGCCACTGGTTGATACCGGCCGAGGAGTAAATGTTCTGGCCCATCATCTTGCCCTCGGAGGCGAATTTGATGCCCCAATTGAGGACCCCGGCACCGGGTTTGATGTCCAGGCTTGCAGCCGCCTGGCGCAGTTTGTCCGGATCAAGGCTGCCGGCTTTCGGTAAAATGTGCTTGTAGAGAATCCAGGCCCCGGCAAATCCAATGAAAGAAGTGGGGTTGGGATATTCACCGTTGTGGGTTTCTCGGTAGCGGCGCACGAATTCATCCGCATCCTTTTTCTGATCGGCGCCCAGACCCTTGATGGAAATCTCCGAAGGAATGCCGCCTGCCAGTACGCCGTTGGCGTCCTCTCCCAGGGCTTTATAGAAATCGGGATTTCCCTGTCCGGCGGTGGTCCCCAGCACAATGGGTTTGAACCGAAATTCCCTGGCCTGGCGGTGAAACAGGATGGCATCATTGATATACTGGGCGGCCAGAACCACATCGGGTTTTTTCTGCTTGAGCTTAAGGATCAACCCTGACAGATCGGCTGTCTTGGCTGAGTAGGCCTCCGTGGCGACAACGTTCAATCCCAACTCGTCGGCCCTCTTGGCCAGGCCCTTGGACGAGGAGGTGCCGAAACCCCCGTCTTCGTGGATGATGGCCAGACGCAGATCTTTAGCCTCTTTCCCAAGCTTTCGCGGTGCCAGCACTTCGGCCGTGTAGTCCACCATCTGGGTGGCCATCATGGACCCGGAGAAGGTCGTCCGCACCAGGTACTTGAAACCGCGGGCGGTAATCAGTCCGGAAACCCCCTCGTTTTCCAGATAGAAAACCTTGTTTTTCTCAGCAACCACCGTGGCGGCCATGGAGAGGGACGAGGCCTGGGTGCCGATGATACAGGTGATGTTTTCATTGTTGATCAGTCGGTTGGCTTCGCTGGCCGCTGCTTGAGGATCCGGGGCATCTGCGCTGACCAGTTCGATTTTCTTGCCAAGTACGCCGCCTTGGTCATTGATCATGGCGGTGGCGATCTTGACCCCGTCAAAATTCTTGACCCCGTTTTTGGAAAGCGATCCAGTGACGGGCAGGATGGTCCCAATCCGCCAGGTATCCGTGGCCCACACCGTCGAACCCATCATCAGTGCCAGAATAATAATGCCAATACCGGTTAACTTACGCATACGTTCCTCCTTTTTGTGCATTTTGTGCTGTTTTAATTAAAGTGGTGCCTTTCAAGTCATTTTTCAAAGAACATTGACAAGTTTTGCGGTTAAGAGCAAGATTTTTTTCCTCCGGCTCGGCTACGGTTGAATTTTTTATTTTTGAACCCCGGATTCATTACCCCGTGGACAAAATCCTGAGCTCCAAGAATTAATTGATGAACCACCACCTTAAATGGATTCTCACTTTCAATATTCGACAGGCATGTTTTACTTCTCAGGGTGTGACGGTTCAGGTAGGGCTACTCCCAGGGCGGCAGACCATTTCTCCAATGCCGGCAGAATGCCCGGTTCGAGTTCAACCCCCTCTTTTTATGCTTGCGGTAAAGATAGGATGCGTTTGCAAGCGTTCAAAACCAGTATCAATGGCGCGGGTAACCAGCCACGGTCCCGGCAGGTAGCAACCGTTCCAGAGCACTGACATTCCGTGATCCTGCACAATTTCAGGATTCCCCTCCAGCGTCATTTTTCCTGCATCCAATTCTTTGAGATACGGTTCGAGAAGCTGCAAACCATGGGTGGTGTGTCCAAGCAGGTCTCCCTCCAGGAGAACATTTGCGACCGTGCCGGCCAGATATGTTTCTTCTTGATAGCGACACGATCATATACAATATGAAAGGCTACGAAGCGATTAAAAAATATCTCCGGCATCATATTGACGCTACTATGAAAATTTCCGTCATCACTCTAATGGAATTATATTACTGATGTAAAGTATTTCTTTAGCGGGGCTGGAATAATGGGGTTGCGGGATGCCGAATCAAACTTCGTTCATTCCATTATTCCAGGATTGAGGCCAAACTTGGTGGGGATAAGATTCTATGTTTCTCTTTCTTTTTATGATTTTTCAGAATGTCTAAATGCTGACCGCTCGTTATCCGTTTTTTATATATAAATTCATGATGGACCTGTTTGCAGCAGCCTATCAGGATTTTTTTTCATCTTCCTCTATCTTTTCAGGCTCTTTTTTTTCATCTTCATCCGACGCGCCTTTAAAATTCCGAATGGCCTTGCCCATTCCCGCGCCGATTTCCGGTAATTTTCCGGCTCCAAATATAATCAGGATAATCACTAAGATTATGATAAGTTCCGGCATTCCAATTCCAAACATGTTACCTCCTATTCTTGGGGCCTGGTTTGTTTGAGTTCGTTAATAAGCTTCACAAATTCCTTTGATTTTAAATACCGATCAACGCTGCTTTGATAATCAATCCATGTCTTCCAGGCATCAATCCAGGCCTCATTATGCCAGTAGCAGTCCGGATCCCCGGCTCCCTTGAGCCGTTCAATAAAGTCTACATATTCATCCGAGCACCCTTCGCAAAAATTATAGGGCACATTCAATTTGCGATGGTAAACAGTGGTGTCATCCGAACTTCGCTCAATCTGCGTGCCGCATTTCTCACATTTAAAGGCGCATTGGGTGCATTGAAACACTTTTCGAACCGCCAGAACTTTGCGCTTCCGAATCAACTCAGTCTGTTTTTGTTCGACCAGACCTTTTTTGTCTTTAAATGATATAATGTTTGCCATTGGTTACTCGATAACCCCGGCCAAGTCTATCCGGATTTAAAAAAATTCTACAAGGATATCGGACGGCTTGAATATAACACTCGGCAATTTTAGTGTCAATCATTTCAAATTTTAAATTACGGGTTTCAAGTTGTAAATGTTTTAGCCGCAATCTTAATCTTGCTAAACAAATTTTCCCGTGTTAATTTAGAGGCTTTGGAGCAAAGGCCGGCCAACCGCAGACGCGGAGAACGCATGGAGTGTTTCGGATACTGTGCTTTGAATAATATATATAGCTAACTGAAAATACAGATACTTATTTTCCCTCAGAGCTTTATAATATTCATTTGAGTTCATCTAACTGGCATACCTGAAAATATCGTTCCGAAAGGAGTCTTGAAAATGGTTGAAACGTTTCAGGCCAACTGTCTTGCCACCCTGATCGGCAGTCTACCACTGACCGATCATGGGAAAGCCAGCGACCTGATTATGGAATATACACCTGAAATTCCTTTCTGGGCCCAGCTCCCGGTTCATAAACAGGAAGGGATGATGGTCCAGTTTACAGCGGGACTACCGGGTTTTTACCGCGATAACGGCAGCGGTTTTGTCAATACCGACAGTGAGTCCTACGATAGCGATCTGCTGGAATTTTTTGAAGAATATATGGCGGTTATTGAAGAGAAAATCGAACTTGAAACCTCTCGATTTGCCCTGAAAGAGGATGATGCCAGAGGATTCTTTGTATTTTTGGACCGCCTTCAAACCCTTGCCGTGCCCCCCATAGCCATTAAAGGCCAAATTACCGGCCCGTTCACCTTGGGCACCGGAATTGTCGATCAGAATAAACGGCCCATTTTTTATGATTCCCAACTTAGAGACACTGTGGTCAAGCATTTGGCCATGAAAGCCCGCTGGCAGGCACGCCGGCTTTCGCTGCTGCAGCGGCCGGTGATGATTTTTTTTGACGAACCGGCCCTCGCAGGGTTCGGTTCCTCCGAGTTTACCAGCATTTCCAATGAGGATATCCGCCAGTGCCTTGAGGAAGTCTGCGAAGCCGTGCATCTGGAAGGTGGGTTTGCCGGAGTCCATATCTGTGCCAATACCGACTGGTCGCTGATACTAGATACCTCGGTGGATATTGTCAGTTTCGACGCCTATGCCTATTTCGATCGATTTATTCTTTATCCCGATCAAATTAAAAAATTTCTTGAAGCGGGCAAAATGTTGGCATGGGGAATCGTACCGACATTGAATGTCGAACAACTTGAAAGGGAAACGACCCCCTCCTTGCTGAAGCGGCTTGGATGAGCAGTTTAAACAGATTGAATCACTTGGAATTGACATAAAAAAACTGATCGGCCAATCCCTGATCACCCCCAGTTGCGGGACCGGGTCCCTGAGCATTGATCTTGCCCAAAAGGTGCTTACCTTGACCAGGGAAATATCGCGCGAAATAAGAAGCCGGCAAAATTATTGAATATTTTCGATTGAAGATTGAATATTTAAGGTCCACCTCCGGCGGATCCAATATTTAATTTCGGCTCGTCCGGATTCAGGCGTTAAAGCTGCCGTAAATGAAAGTTAATGAAATAATAACAGAAAATTACAACTTCAGAAAAAGATGAGGTATTCGATGGTAGACGATCACAGTGGAAGACAGTTTGCCGGTGCATCCCGCTACGTTTTAGATGCAGAATTGGCCAAGATTGTGAACATATCAATGGCGCTGGAAATGCCGCTGCTGCTCAAAGGCGAACCGGGTACGGGCAAAACCATGCTTGCCCATGCGATTGCAGAAAATTTGAAAATGCCGTTGATAGTGCTCAACGTTAAATCCAGTATGAAGCTGATCGAGGCATTGTACCAGTATGACACCCTGACACGACTCAACGACAGCCGTTTCGGAGATTCCAGCCGCAATGTCAGCAATATAGAAGACTATATAAAAATGGGCAAGATCGGCCAGGCATTTACCGCAGATATCAGGACCGTACTCTTAATCGATGAAATCGACAAGGCAGACACTGATTTTCAGGATGACATGCTGGATGTGCTGGATCAAATGGAATTTGATATCATCGAGATTGATAAAACCATCAAGGCCCAGACCCGTCCGGTGATCATCATCACCTCGAACGCCAAAAAAGACCTGTCCGACCCGTTTTTAGGACGGTGCAATTTCCACCATATCGCCTTTCCCGATGCGGACATGATGCGTCGCATCATCGATGTTCATTTTCCCGAAATCGACACGGAACTCATGGATAAGGCGATTACCGCCTTTTACCGCATGCGCAAGCTGGATGCCGTTGAAAAGAAGCCGGCGACACGGGAATTGATAAACTGGATCAGGGCCCTGCGTGCTGACCCTGATTTCAAACCCAAACAGCTGGCCAAAGGGGAGCTGCCTTATCTTGGCGTGCTGTTTAAGAAAAGCCAGGACTATCACAGTGCCCAGAGCATGTTAAACGGGCGTAGGATGAACTAAATAGCAGAGGGCATAGGGCAAAGCGCAAAGCGTGTCAGTGATTCTTGGGGCTTGTTTCGCTATGCTCCATGCATTTTGCCAAACGAAACTTGACATATGTTTGTCGATTTTTTTTATAAATTGAAAGAAGTGGGGATACCGGTCAGCCCGACAGCGTTTTTGACGCTCCAAAAGGCACTCAGAAACGGATTGGTAGATACCCTGGATGATTTTTATACGGCCGCCCGTGCGATCCTGGTAAAAAGCGAGCGCTATTTTGATTTGTACGATCAGGTGTTTGCCCACCATTTCCAGGGGGCTGAACTGCCTGATTATGAGGGCGTCGAGCTCGATGAATTGGCCCGGACCATGCTGGAAGCCTGGCTTCAAAATCCCCGCGAGTTATCCAAATTACTGGGGATGGATGAATCCGCCCTGACAAAACTGACCCCCGAAGAATTAATCGAATATTTTAAAGAGCGTCTTAAAGAACAGACCGAAGCGCACCACGGCGGTGCCAAGTGGATCGGCACCGGTGGATATTCCCCTGTGGGCCATTCGGGCTACCATCCGGGGGGTATGCGGGTAGGTGGCGTTTCCGGCAATAAATCGGCCGTAAAAGTGGCCATGGATCGGCGATATAAAGATTATTCTCAAAGAGGGCTTCTGACCCACGCGATGGTCGGAGAGGCGTTAAAACGGTTGCGTAATCTGATTCCCGTGGGACCTGAAGACCAGGTCAATATTGACGACACCATTTACCAGACCATGAAAAACGCCGGTGAAATCGAGATTGTTTTTGACAGGCGTTTAAAAGATCGGCTGAAAGTGATCCTGGCCATCGACAATGGCGGCTGGTCCATGGATCCCTATATACCGGTCGTTCAAACCCTTTTTGATTATTCCAGAAACCAGTTTAAGGAACTAAAGACCTATTTTTTCCACAACACGGTATATTCCACCCTCTGGGGAGATCCGGCGCGGTATAAAAAGCCCCGACGGCTTGAAGAATTTGCCCGTCAGGACCCCCAAACCCGGCTCATCCTGGTCGGAGACGCGAGCATGGCACCTTACGAATTGATGGCCAGCGACGGATCCATTCATCTTGAAGAACGCAGCGGCTTGCCCAGTCTTGAATGTCTCAATTTTCTGGCCCAAACTTTCCCCCATTCCGCCTGGTTAAATCCGGTTCCGGCCTCCATGTGGAACTACACCCGCACCATCAGCGCGATTCGCGAAATCTTTCCCATGTTTGAGTTGACCCTGGACGGCCTGGAAGAAGCCGTGACGCATTTGATGGCAAAGTGAGCATATGGGTTACGGGACTTCGGGTTGCGGGTAAAATGGTTGATTGAGTTGACTGGGTTGAATAAGTTGATTGCGTAAAAATACAATCCGACATCTGTCTTCCAATCATTGCGACATCAATTTTCTGTCATCTGACCTCCGTTTTCTGTCCTCTGATAAAAATAAGTCTTGACAATTATGTTTAGCTACTATACATATGATTATTAATGAGTGACGAACACCTAACAGATCTGCCGCGGTATTTGGTCGAAAAATTCATGGGTATTGTCAGACGCACGGCCGAATTAGAGAATCGGCCCTGGCATTTCGGCACCGCCGAAACTTTGTACCGTTCGGAGATCTTCTTGCTGGAGCTCATCGGGGACCAGGAGGGCATCGGTGTCACCGAAGCAGCCGACCTGCTGGGGATCACCAAAGGTGCTGTTTCCCAGACCTTGAAAAAACTCGACGCCAAAGGATTGGTGGAAAAGCGATCCGACCCGATCAACAGTCTGAAGGCCTGCCTTTACCTGACCAACAAGGGGAAAAGTGCTTTTTATGCTCATAAACACTGGCACGAAACCATGGATGGAGGGTTCAAGGACTATTTCAGCAGACTCAGCCAGGAAAATATTTCCTTTCTTGACGAGTTCCTGAACCAATTGGATGCTTTTTTGAACAAGTGGGAGGAGAGCCTTGATGAAAGAACAAAAACTTCAAATTGATGATTTAATTACAGTTCCTAACCCCTTTTTTTGCATGAATAGTATAGCAGCTAAACAAAAGTTGCCCATGGAAACACAACCCGTTCAGGCTGTACTTTCAAAAACCAAAAGAGTCAGGAGAAAACAATGAATACCCATGTGTGCCCGGCATCCCATGCCGGATTTTTATCGACCTCACTGCGGCGTTTGATTCAAAAACCGGAGAAAATACTCGATGGCCTTGTGAGACCGGGGCAAACTGCTGCAGACATCGGATGCGGCCCTGGTTTTTTTACGTTGCCGCTGGCCCAAATGGTGGGAGAAACCGGCACGGTGGTCGCCGCAGACCTGCAAGCGGAAATGCTGGACAGACTCAGGGCCAGAGCTGCGCGGCTCAAAATATCAAACACCATCAAGTATCATCTTTGTGAACCGGAACGAATTGGTATTACTGAAAACCTCGACTTCATTCTGGCGTTTTACATGGTCCACGAAGTGCCGAGTCCCGACGCTTTTTTCCGGGAAATCCGGGCAATGATTAATCCGGGGGGACGACTACTGTTTGTCGAACCCAAGTTTCATGTCAACCGGGATGAATTCCAGTCCATGGTCGCTTTGGCGGAAACTGCCGGTTGGCATCCGGAAAGTTTTCCGAAAATATTGCTGAGCCGGGCAGTTTTATTAAGGTAATGGAAATTTTCCCAAGCGCGCATGGCAGATGCTGCCGTATAGGATTCTTCCGACGGGAAAGCCAGCTTGATTTGTCATTTTTGCCCCCAACCTGTCACTTATCAGGAGCAGGTTAGGGGCAACAGTATCCTTAATATAATGAAATTGAGCCCTATGCTCCGGCAACCTGATTTCGCGCGAACAGCCGCATGTATTGCAGACTCTGATTGACCGCCATTTTTCGGGAAGTCAGGTCTTCCTGGAACGATGGATCTTCCACTTCGATACAAGCATAACCCTCGTATCCGACATCGGTCAGCACCGCAATAAACCGCCCCCAGTCCACCTGCCCAAGACCCGGCAGCTTCGGTACGTGATATTCCAATGGTGTCGCCATGATTCCCACATCATTTAGCTTATCTTCGTCGATATACGTATCTTTGATATGCACATGGAATATCCTGTCTTTGAATTCGCGTATCGGCTTTATATAGTCCATATGCTGCCATACCATATGAGATGGATCGTAGTTGAGACCGAGATTCTCACTTTTGATGTCGTTAAACATCCTGCGCCATATCGCAGGCGTCGTTGCCAGGTTCGTACCACCGGGCCATTCGTCTTTTGTGAAGAGCATTGGGCAGTTTTCCATGCCGAATTTTATCCCATAATTATCCGCTTCGTTCATAATGTCGGAAAAAACCGAGACAAACTTCGGCCAGTTATCATCCACCGATTTGGTCCAATCCCGTCCGCAAAATCCGGTAATTGTATCGAGACCGAGTTGCGGCGCCAATTTTATCATCTTTTTGATGTGATTGATGAACGGCTCTCCGCCTTCAACCAACGGATTCGGTTTGTTGGCGTATACCGCCATCGAACTGACTTTTACACCCTTGCTTTCAAGATAGGCAAGGTCATCCTTGGTTTTGGATATATCCGCATCGATATCAATATGCTGTACGCTGCAATACTTATGGGTTTTGGGTGAATCCGAAGGCCAGGTCATGACCTCGACCCCCTCCAACCCGATTTCCCCACCAAAATCTCCGATCTGTTTCAGCGAAAGATCCGGAAGAATTGCTGTGACAAGCCCTAACTTAATCATAAAACACCTCCTCGATTACCTAATTTAGTTTAATATTTGACATCCACCCATGCCTGTTTTTCATTCGATTCCACGATTGCCTCACAAATACATATTTCACGATGACCTTCTTCCAAAGTCGGCATTTTCACCGGCGGGTTCTTGCCGGCAAGCTCATCATAAAACGCTTTAAAACACATTTTATGGGAATCTGGAAACCCTTCCATGTGCCCCATTGGATACCCGGTAAAATAGGTGGCCTCTGCAACTTGATTGGCAGGGTCTTTTATCAGAATGCTGTTGGGTTCATTTCTGTGCCCAATGTGTAAATAATTCGGATGATCTCCATCCCAGCACAGAGAACCGCTATCACCGGCAATTTCGTAATAGATGCGATTTTTCCGTCCCGCTGTGACTTGATTGGTCCACAGATGCCCCCGGATGTCATCTTCAAGCTTTAGCATGACGCTGCCGAAATCGTCCGTCTCGATCGCTATTTCTTCTATGTCGATCTCTTTGGACTGCGTTGCGCTGAAAGCATCCAGCTCCCCTTTGGGGCGTTTACGTGTTTTGTGCACGGTTTGTAAATCCGCACAAACCTGTTCCACTTTCCGTCCGGTGATCCACTGAATCAGATCCAAATAATGCGTACCGATGTCACCGACGCAGTTGACTATACCCGTTCGATCCTTTAATACCCGCCAGTTATAATCCGTATTGTACATCAGCCAATCCTGGGTGTAACCGCCGCTGACGCCGTAAATACGTCCGAATGCCGCCGCCCGATTTTTCGCCTCTATGTTAAGTGGGTAGAAACGGATGTTGTATTGCACACCGGTTTGAACACCGCTGTCTTCAGCCAATTTGACCAGTTCTGAAGTCTCTTGGGAGTTCATCGCCAGTGGTTTTTCACAAATAACGTTTTTTCCCGCTTCAATCAATTTTTTTGACATCTCGAAATGGAAAACATTCGGCGATGTGACATGAACGACGTTCACTTCTTGATCACTCAATAATTCATCAAGGCCGGCATAGCCTTTTTCCAAATTCATGTTATCGGCAGCCGAGCGGGATTTCGCTTCGCTGCTGCCCAGCACGCCTTTTACGCGCACGCCGAGCCTGCGGGCGTTTTCGACATGGACAGGTCCGATAAAACCCGTTCCGATTACTGCAGTACAAATCTGCTGATACATAAAAACACCTCCTTTGGTTTAGATTAGAATGCCTGGGAGAAACACCTCATTTTTGTCGTAGCGCTTGTAACTGTTTGATGGTTTCCATTGGACGGCAATAACATATACCGCTATCCATAAGCCGGGATGGACGTCAAGAACCAGTGCGGCAGAGTGACCACTAACCGCAGAGCCGGTCGCTATTTTCACGCCGCCAGGCCATACAACCGGCATGTATTCTGCCAGACTATTTCAGCCAGGTGCTCCGGCTTTTCTTTTTTTATCTCAGCCAGCTTCAGCATCACCGATTTGACAAAGGCGGGCTCGTTGCGCCGATAGTGATTTTTTTCCGGCGCCGGGACCAGATAGGGGGCATCCGTTTCCACCAGGAGACGATCGAGGGGAATGAAGCCGACCAGTTCACGCAATCGGGACCCCCGGCCTTTGATGGTTAAAATACCGGTAATACCGATATAAAGTCCCAGGTCCAGATATTGTTCCAGTTCATGGTGATCACCACTGAAGCAGTGGATGACGCCTTTAAGGTTGCTGTCGGCATGATTTTTCAACATCTCTAGCAACCGACCGTTGCTGTCCCTTTCATGGAAAATCATCGGAAGGTCCAGTCTCCCTGCGGCGTCAAATTGTTTGCGGAACCACTTTTCCTGATCTTTTTGCGGCGAATACATGCGGTTAAAATCAAGCCCGATTTCCCCCCAGGCACGCACCTTTGGGTTTTCTGCAAGTTTTATAAGATCTTCGATGACCGATTCACTGCAATTATCGGCATCATGGGGATGGACGCCCACCGAGGCGTAGATTTCCGGGTGGGATTCCGCCAGCTCGACGGCGCGGGCAGAGGTCTTTCCATTCACACCAATCGTCATCAAACGGGTGACACCGGCCGTGTATGCCCGTTTGATAACCTCATCAAGATCGCTTGCAAATGATTTGTCGTCCAGGTGACAATGGCTGTCGAACAGTTTCATTTTTTCCTTCCTCAAACTCAAACGCTAAATGTCTCTATCACTAAGGCCCGGCATCCAGCAACGAGTATCCAGTACCGAGTATCGAGCATCCAGTTTCCAGCATCCAGTATCACTGGTTGTTGAGCTTTTCAACATTTACCTTGATTTACCACCATTCTTTTGAGATTATTTCATATCCTGGCTGATAGCTTCCTTCAGCCGTTGTTGAAAATACACTGTTGACGAATAGGTTAACGGGTTGGAGGTTTAAAATGTTTAAAATTGTGAAACGTGAAGAGATGTCCGATGGGAATGTGATTCTCAATGAGATCGAAGCTCCGAAGATCGCGCGCAAGGCAAAACCCGGTCAGTTTGTCATTTTGAAGGCCAATGAAGAAGGTGAGCGCATTCCATTGACCATGGCCGAGACAGATGTGGAAAACGGGACCATCACGGTGATTTACATGATCGTCGGCAAGTCCACGGCCCTGTTTAAATCCTTGCAGGTGGGCGATGCCTACCAGGATGTTATCGGACCTTTGGGTAAACCGACCCACATTGAAAATCTGGGTAACATCGTATGTGTGGGCGGCGGCACGGGGATCGCCGTTTTGCACCCGATTACCAGGGCTTTGAAAGAAGCCGGCAACCATGTTATCAGTATTGTCGGCGCCCGCAGCAAAGATTTGCTTATTTTGGAAGACAAGATGAAAGCCGCTTCCCATGAGCTCCGGGTTTGCACGGACGATGGTTCCTACGGACACCATGGGTTCGTTACCGATGTCTTAAAGGAGATCCTGGAAGCAGGCAAGATCGACCAGGTGGTTGCCATCGGGCCGGTGCCGATGATGAAATTCGTATCGTTGATTACCAAAGATTTTAACGTGCCGACGCTGGTCAGCCTGAATCCCATTATGGTGGACGGCACCGGTATGTGCGGCGGCTGCCGGGTCACAGTGGGGGGCAAGACCAGTTTTGCCTGTGTGGACGGACCTGAATTTGACGGGCACCAGGTAGACTATGACGAGTTAATGCTGCGACTTCAGGCTTACTGCGAGGATGAGCAGATCTGTTATAATGAATTTTGCATGATGCAGGAGTGATAATTGTTTGGGGGAGGAATGTATGGCTGAAGACGCAAAGAAAAACGTAAAAAAAGAGAAAATACCCAGGGTTTCGATGCCCGAACAGGAGCCGCATGTCAGGGCCAGAAATTTTTTGGAGGTTCCGACGGGCTACTCCCCGGAAATGGCCATGCAAGAGGCCCAGCGATGCATCCAGTGTAAAAAGCCGGGCTGTGTCGCCGGATGTCCGGTGGGTATTGACATACCGGGCTTTATCAAGCTTATCAAGGATGGAGACTTTACCCGGGCCATCCGCCACATATGGCAGAAAAACAGCCTACCGGCGGTCTGCGGGCGGGTTTGTCCCCAGGAAATACAATGCGAAGGCCTGTGTATTGTCGGCAAAAGAGATGATCCGGTGGCCATCGGCAATCTGGAGCGCTTTGTGGCCGATTGGGAGAGAGAAAATGGCAGTGGCGAACTGCCCCCCAAAGCCGAGCCCACCGGCAAAAAAATCGCCGTGGTGGGTTCCGGTCCCTCCGGCTTAACCGTTGCCGGCGACCTAATTGTCAAAGGCCATGATGTCACCGTGATGGAGGCGTTTCATAAATCAGGTGGTGTGCTGGTGTATGGGATTCCGGAATTCAGACTTCCCAAGGCCATTGTCGCCCAGGAGGTTAACTTTCTGGAGAGATTGGGTGTAAAGGTAGAATGCAATGCCGTGGTGGGAAGAACCGTAACCCTGGATGAGCTTTTCGAAGAAGGTTATGATGCCGTTTATATCGGCGTCGGTGCCGGACTGCCGCGGTTTATGAATATTCCGGGCGAAAATCTTATCGGAATTCTTTCCGCCAATGAATATCTGACCCGGGCCAACCTGATGAAGGCCTATCTTTACCCTGAGGTGGACACTCCGATTCCCCGGGCCAAAAATGTGGTCGTGCTGGGAGCCGGCAATGTGGCCATGGATTCCGCCCGAACTGCGATGCGGTTGGGTGCGGATAAGGTCAGAATCGTATACCGCCGTTCCCGACAGGAAATGCCGGCCAGGATTGCTGAAATCCACCATGCCGAAGAAGAAGGCATCGAATTTTTCCTGTTGACCAATCCCACCCGATATATAGGCAACGAGAAAGGACGGCTGACCGGCATGGAGTGTTTGAAGATGGAATTGGGCGAACCCGACGCATCGGGCCGTCGCCGTCCGGTTCCCATCAAAGGCTCGGAGTTTGAACTGGAATGCGACATGTGTGTGGTGGCGGTGGGCTCCGGTGCCAATCCCCTGTTGACCGAATCAACGCCGGATCTGAAATTGAATAGATGGGGGTACATCGACGCGGATGCCGAGACCGGCAAGACGTTTAAAAAAGGCGTTTGGGCCGGGGGTGACATCGTAACCGGAGCGGCCACGGTTATTTTGGCCATGGGCGCAGGTCGTAAGGCATCCGATTCGATTCATGAATATTTGATGCGGGGCTGGTAGATTATCAGCATAGATTTTTCTCAATACCGGTGGACCTCCTCCCGGCAAATTTGAAGAGCTGAGTATCGAGAATTGGCGGAAAGCATATGAGTCCATGCTATTAAGTGCCGTTGAGCTTACCAAAAGTGCTTTGCCGGGAATGAAAACCCAACGGTGGGGGCGAATATTGAACATTACCTCCATAGCCGTGAAACAACCCGTGGAAAACCTGAAGTATACGGATCCCCGGCAGTCTTGTTCGGTTGCCGGGGATTTTTTTAGTTACCCTCTGAGACTGGCGGGTTAATTTGGGTTTTGGATCCAATTAGCTCTTTTTCTGCTTGCTGAATCAATAAATCCATTGAATCGGCATCAGAAGGATAAACTGCAAATCCAATATTTAGCGTTGGACTTTTCGCAGGAATATTATCACTGCTTTCCGAGAAGTGGCTTATTATCAAATCCTTTAGACGTTGAACGACTATTTCAGCTCCGATTTCGTCGGTATTAACTAACACCAATGCAAATTGCTTTTCTTTGTAGCGTGCACCCAGATCGACATCGCGGATGTTTGCTTTGATGATGGCACCCAAGTTTTTTAGCAACTCTTCTCCCGCCAAATGCCCCAAGTGACTTGGATTCGGATTGACATCATTTAGCTCCATCATAATCAGCGCTATCGGTTTGTTGTCTCGCAGAGCTCTTTTTATTTCATGACCTAAAAAGTAATTAAAAAATGAATAATTGGCGAGACCGGACAGACTATCAGTGATTGCTGAGCTGACACTTCCTTCGGGACTGGAATATAGTCTATCTAAAAAGGTCTTCTTTTTTAACAAGGCCTTGACGCGCGACCTCAGTTCATGAACGTTTATTGGTTGTATCAGAAAATCGTCGGTCCAAAGGTCAAATTGTTGGTGCTTGTTCTCAAAGCATACCGAATCTGCGACAACAAGGATCTGGCTATTAGCTGTCTGACTATTCTCCTTCAAACGGCTGCAGATTTCAAAACAGCCCTCATCATGCAGCATGGCATCAAGTAAAATCAAGTCGATCTTTCTCTGAGTTGAATGGGCGATCGCTTCTTTGGCGGTTTTTTCAATCATTACCTCACATGGCTGGCCATGCAGTAACATTTTGATTGATTCGGCTTCATTTTCATCTTCAAACACTAAAAGCACAGAGGATACTTCATTTACCGCTTGGATGACTTTTTCTCCATTTCCAGCAGCCTCAGCCTGCTTTTGAAGCTTCAATTCGGCTTGATATTCTTTGGTGCTAAGTAGTGATTTCACCCTTGCCTTCAGTTCAGGTGCTTTCACGGGTTTATTAAGAAATTCATCGGCCCCGGCTTCATGCCCGATGACTTTGTAGTCGGCGACATCGAATGCGGTGATTAGTATAATGGGAATATCCCTTGTTTCGGAGTTGCGCTTAAGCCTTCTGGTCACTTCAAAACCGTCAATACCCGGCATCATAATGTCCAGTAGTATTAAATCAGGATTTTCTTCTGTTACTTTTTTTAAAGCCTCCTCGCCATTATAGGCCTTGATAATTTCATAATTATCAGAAGAAAGTATGGCTGCAAATAATTTAACGTTCAGAGGCTCATCGTCTACAATCAGGATTTGGTGCTTGGCGCTCATATTTTATTCCTTCAGAATTCTCTTTAACGATTATTGTCCTTGAGATATTGCGATACGGTTTCCAAAAATTTTCTGGTATCAATGGGCTTGGCGATATATCCTGTGCAACCTGCCGCCAAAGCCTTTTCTTTATCCCCTTGCATAGCGTATGAAGTCAATGCGACGATGGGTATATCTTTTACATCAGGATCTTTTTTGAGGATTTTTGTGGCACTTAAGCCATCCATGCCGGGAAGCTGGATGTCCATCAGGATGAGATCCGGCCGCTGCTCACGGATTAGCTGAATGCCTGACTCGGCGTCTGAGGCTCCCAGCATACGATATTTTCCAATTTTAATGAGGCCCTTCACAAGTTTCATATTTAATTCGTTGTCCTCAACCACTAAAATTGTTTTGGTTTCCATAATGAAGTCCTTACTTATATTGGAATGACGATATTAAAGATAGCTCCTTTGCCTTGACCTTCACTTTCTGCCCAAATCTTGCCGCCATGAAGTTCAACGAGACTTCTTGTCAGAGACAATCCAAGTCCTGTGCCCTGGGATTGACTGTTGGTTGAACTTTCTAGCTGTTCAAAGGGTTCAAAAATTTTTTCTAGAGTCTTTCTTTTTTATCCCGACACCGCTATCCTCAACAGAAATTTGAAGATTGCTTGTTGCAGAAGTTGACAACCCCGGAATCTGTTTACCGCCATCAAATATTTGCATAGCGGTCAACATTATAAATCCATTTTCTGGTGTGAATTTAGCTGCATTTGACAACAAATTATAAAGGATTTGTTTTAGCTTGCGTTCATCGGCAGTGATTGATTCCGGGATGCCATCGAAGTTCGGTTTTTAGTTTGATTCCATGCTTCAGCGCTTTTTCTTTAATCATCACAAGGCTATTTTCCAAAATATCTTTGATTTTAACTAAAGATGGCTTAAATTCAAGTTTTCCAGCCTCCACTTTGGATAGATCCAAAATATCATTGATTAGAGAAAGTAGATGTTTGCTGCTGTTATGAACATCGTTGAGATATTCATCCTGGATTTTATTCAAATCGCCAAAGGCTCTATCTAATACCAATTCCGTAAAACCAATGATATGATTTAGGGGCGTTCGCAGTTCGTGACTCATATTAGCCAAAAATTCGCTTTTGGCTTGGTTGGCTTGGTCGAGAGCTATATTTTGTTCACGAAGTTTTTGTTTATTTTGGCTTAACAATTGAGCGGTGTAGGAGGAAATGAATGCCACAACAAAAAGTATCGCACTAATTGCAAAAAGCTGAGTGATTTGATTGGCAAATGGAAGGGGGCTGCGATTGAAGGTCGCAAAACTGGGAAGAATACCGAAATACTCCAATAAAACGACTAAACTAAAACAGCTCACACAAAATGAGGTTATAATAAATGTCAATTTTCTCGGAGCGACGACCCCAATGTAAATAATCAACGCAGCATAAATCGGAGTGAGATAAGCTGCCTTCATTCCACCTAAAAGATAAATAATAGCGGTATACCCCAGAATTTCCAAACAATTGATCAGAATTGAAAATAATTCTATATGACGTCTATTCGTAAGCTTTTTCAATACCCACAAAGTCGGCGGGTTGATCAGAATCAAATATAGGATTGAAATGCTTACCCCTGCAAAATGAATTGACTTGAATTGCGCCGAAAAGTAGGGAAACCCAAGCAGCTATCCACATAAACAGGCTGGCACCGGAGCGAACCAGTGCCTTGAACATGTCTTCTATAAAGCCTAGGATAGATATTCGGCATCCATCGAAGCCACCTTCTCAGGCTTTAAAACAGTGATCATTATTTAATCGATTCTTATAAAAGTTATGCTTATATTGGAAACAGCCTGGAAAAATACCAGGATAGTACCTGTATCGTCCAACTAAGCAATTATGTTTAGGCCATATAAAATTTTACACATTTTCAACCAACCGGCAGGGTAAATCTAAATTTAGCCCCCGGCCTTCGCCTTCACTTTCCCGCCCAAATCTTGCCGCCATGAAGTCGGTTTGTTGTCTCGCAGAGCTCTTTTTTTATCACCTTCACCTGAAAAAATTCAATTATCGGGAAAGATGTGAAAAATATTTTTTGCTAAATTTCCTTGTGATATACCATTGAAAATTGTAATTTCAGATTAAACGGATGTAATATTCAGATTTGCTGCCGGGCTGATGCTGCATAGGGGTGCACTTGAATTTAATACAAACGGAGATTAATTGATGGGCGTTTACTTTAGGGTTGAAGAATATCACCGCCCCCAGGATCTGGTACAAGCCGTCGACATCCTTTCAAAATATGAAAATAATGCCAGGATTATAGCGGGCGGAACGGATGTTTTGTCCCTGCGGCCCGGCGCAAAAACAATCGATACCAACTATCATTTGGTGGATATTTCCAGTCTGGGTTTGGATTATCTTAAAAAAGAGAATGATCACATTTGTATCGGTGCAACCACACCTATAAATACCATGGAAGCATCCCCTCTTTTTTTATCCGGCCCTTATGGCGCATTGTCGGATGCGGCCACCGCTCACTCCACCGCAACCATCCGAAACAGGGCAACAGTGGGGGGCAATCTGTGTAATGCATCTCCTTGTGGGGATTTTGCACCGGCTTTGCTGGTATTGGATGCCATCCTGGTGGCGGCAGGAGCGAATGGGGAAAAAAACATACCGATCGAAAGCTTTTTCAAAGGCGCAAATTATACGGCCATGAATCCGGAAGAGATATTACTGGAGATTCGTGTTCCATTTGGTTCGGAAAAAACCGGAACTTCTTTTTTAAAACTCAGACGGCACCAGACAGACATTGATATGGCCGTTGTTAATGTCGCGACCTCATTAAGCTGCCAAAAAAACTGTTGCGAAGGCGCCCGCATCGCTTTGGGATCTGTTGCACCTATCCCTTTTCGTGCTAAAAAGGCGGAATCTGTGCTGGCCGGGGCAGAGCTCAGCGAGGAAGTTATCCAACAGGCAGCTGCAGCGGCTGCTGAGGAGGCAAGGCCGATCGATGATGTCCGGGCAACTTCCGCCTACCGTAAGAAAATGGTGGCGGTATTGGTTCGAAGGTCTCTTGAAATCAGTATACGGAGGTGTGGTCAATGAAAACGATCGGCATTAAGATACAGGTCAACGGCGAATGGTTTGAACTGACTGTAAACCCGGATGAACGGCTGATTGATGTTCTCAGGGACCGCCTTGACCTGACCGGTACCAAAGAGGGCTGCGGCGAAGGGGAATGTGGTGCCTGCACCGTAAATCTTGACGGCAAAGCGGTATTGTCCTGCCTGATGCTTGCAGTCCAAGCGGATGGATGCACCCTACAGACGATAGAAGGCCTTCAGAGTAGATCCGAACTTCATCCGCTGCAAAAAGCATTTGTCAGCGAATCCGCGGTGCAGTGCGGATTTTGCACACCCGGTATGATCATGGCCGCCAAGGCACTGATCGATTGCGAGCCGGAACCTGACGAGAACACGGTACGCAAACACCTATCCAATAACCTTTGCCGGTGCACCGGGTATGATAAGCCTGTCAAAGCTGTCCTCAAGGCGGCGAAGGATATGAAGGAGGAGGTCAATGCCTGAATCTCATATCGCCGTGGGAAAATCCCTGCCACGAATTGACGGCATCGATAAGGTCACCGGGGCGGCTAAATATGCGGCGGACATCAAGCTTAAGAATATGCTGCACGCAAAACTTCTGCGCAGTCCGCATGCCCATGCCAGAGTAAAAGGTATCGACACCTCTGCCGCCGAAAAATTACCCGGTGTTCGGGCAGTGGCCACGATTTTGGAGGTCCCCAAGGTAATTGAATATTGGTTTTTTCTGCGAACCGAAAAAAAGAAAAAGCAAATGTTCTTACGCGACAATGTGGTCCGGTTCATCGGGGACCCCGTGTTGGCCATCGCAGCCGATGATCAGCAGACGCTTGACAAGGCCCTTTCCCTGATAAAGGTGGATTACGAACCGCTTGCGGCCTTGTACGATCCCTTCAAGGCCATCGAAGAGACCCGGGTAAACATACACAGCCGGGGCAATATCGCCTTTAAAGTTAACAAGACGTATGGCGACGTCCACAAAGGGTTTCGCAAGGCAGACATTATCATTGAGAATACATATCGTACTTCCAAACAAAAACATGCTGCGCTCGAACCTTTTGGAACTTGCTTAGCCCACTACCAGCCCAATGGAAAATTGACCGTACACTCCTCTACCCAGCTCCCGCATTGGAGCCGGCATTACCTGGCCGGGGCGTTGGACCTGCCCCTTAACCGCGTCCGGGTCATAAAACCGTCCACCGGCGGATCCTTTGGGGGCCGCTGTGGTCTTATTCACGGGCTTGAAGTGATGTGCAGCTGGCTTTCACGCCAAACGGGGCGGCCGGTTCGAATGGCTTTTAGCCGAGAAGAAGATTTTATGGCAACCGAGACCCGGCATCCCATGACCATAAAAATGAAAACCGGGGCTAGTTTGGATGGGATCATCACAGCCAATGATGTCGAGATCGTTTCGGATGTCGGCGCTTATGGCACCCACTATATCGGGGTTATCGCGGACTGCTTGTCCACCGGTGTGGGTTTATACAAAATACCCAATTACCGCTTTTCTGCCACCGCCGTATTCACCAACAAATCCCTGTGCGGCGCGCTGAGAGGATACGGCAACCCCCAGATGAATTTCGCCCAGGAATCCCAGATGGATATCATTGCCCAAAAACTTCGTATGGATCCGCTGGAACTCAGACTCCAAAATTACCGCGGGCTGGGTGAAATCGATCCTGTTTTAAACGAGGAAATTTGCAGCAACGGGTTGGCGGAATGCCTTGAAAAAGGCGCGGCATCATCTGATTGGCATAAAAAGAGACATCAAAAACCTGGGAAGGGCACCCGAAAGCGGGGCATCGGACTTTCGATTATGATGCATGGTACGGGTGCGGGTAAAGCCTTACCCGATCCGGCCGCGGCTACGGTGATGATCAACGCGGATGGGAGTGTCAATCTGGTGACTGCGGCAGCCGATGAGGGTCAGGGCAACCGAACCGTTCTGGCTCAAATTGCGTCTGAGACCCTTGGGATTGATTTTGAGAAAATTTCCGTTTCCGAAACCGATACGGAGACAACACCGCTGGATTGCGGTACCCATGGCAGTCGACAGGCATACAGCGGCGGTCTTGCCGTCAAGGCCGCTGCCACCGAGGCCCGCAAAAAGCTGCTTGCCTACGCACACAAAGAACTCGGCGTGGCGGAAGATCAGCTCAGGATCAAAGACGGTGCCGTTTACGAAATGAAAAATCCGGATAATAACATTCCCATCGGCGATTTAATGCGCAAAACCCAGATAGAAGATATGGGTGTATGTGAACAGGTGATCGGTTCGGCAGTTGGCGTTGCACCCGCCATGCCCGGTTATTACGGCGCTATTTTCGCGGAAGTGGAGGTGGATACAGAGACCGGCGAAGTGAACGTCTTGAGGCTGACAAGTGCTTTTGACGTGGGTCGGGCTATAAATCCGGACCTGGTCGAAGGGCAAATCACCGGTGGCGGTGTCATGGGTGTGGGCTTTGCCCTTACCGAGAATCTGTTGCTGCGCGAAGGCCGGATATTGAACAGCAGTTTTGCAGATTACCGGCTTTTGAGGGCCTGTGACGCGCCTGAAATCGTGCCGATCATCGTGGAATCCAACGAACCGACCGGTCCGTATGGCGCCAAAGGTATCGGCGAGGGTTGCATGGTGAATGTGGCCTCTGCCATTTCCAATGCAATTTGTCATGCGACAGGGGTGAGGCTGACTGATTTGTGTATGACGCCGGATATGATTCTTCAGGGTTTAACGGGAGATGAGATGACTTGACGGTACTCTCGCGCCAAGTCGCGGGGAACTGGACATTAATGCAGACCGAAACTGAGCGGTTCCAGGTTCAGAGTTCCGGGTTCAGAGGCTGTAATATCCCGACATTGCTTATGTTTCAACCCGAGGCCCGGATTGGCCTCTTTCACCCATTAGGTGATAAAGCCTTGCGGGCCCTATGGATGCGAAATCCCCTTAAGATACATTCTTTAGGGCTCTTTAACCGGGAACCCTGAACGTTGAACCGCTTAAACCCGGAGCTTTTAAACCGATGCCCAAATCTTCAACTCGTACAAATATTATCCATAAAGGCAAGCGGCCTCCCTGCTTGAACTCACGGCAGCAATGCCGCGGCTGTTTTGGCTGGCGTAATATGCTCAAAGCAGCTCAAACCGACACTTTCTGGCAGAGCTATCCATTCAGATGCACCCTGACAGGCCTGACGCTGAAAGTCTCTCGATTTGAGCCCGGGTAGGCATGTGCCTGTGAAATAATTTCCTTGTTGGACGGCCAGCCGAATATTGGCGGACATACCGCTAACGTTTCTCAGTCTTAATGCGCAAATTTGACGGATCTTTCTCGAAAAAATGAATTTTATCCATATTGACGGCAAGCTCGACTGCGGCATGCCGGGAAGCCGCTGAGCGGGCGTCCACCCGGGCGATCAAAGTGTGTTCCCCGACGGTAACGTCGAGTTGAACTTCTGCTCCCAGGGTTTCAACAACGTCGACGACGGCGCCAAATGTTTCGGTATATACCGATTTGTCCGCAAAGGAATGCTCTTCGAGATGCTCGGGCCGGATGCCAAGAATCACTTCACGGCCTGCAAATTTTTGGAGATATGTCTTTTTTCCGGAAGGAATCGGGAGCTGAAATCCTTCGGCAATCGCAAATAAATCTGAATTTTTTTCAACCAGCTGCACATCGATAAAATTCATGGCCGGGCTGCCGATAAATCCCCCCACGAATTTATCAACAGGATAATTGTAGATTTCAAGAGGCGGTCCAATCTGAAGCATTTCTCCATCTTTCATGACCACAATCTTCGTACCCATGGTCATGGCTTCCACCTGATCGTGGGTGACATAAATCATGGTCGTTTGGAGCCTGTCGTGCAATTTTGAAATTTCGGTTCGCATCTGAGCCCTGAGTTTGGCATCGAGATTACTCAATGGCTCATCGAACAAAAAAACAGCCGGTTTTCTGACAATTGCGCGCCCCAGGGCCACCCGCTGCCGTTGTCCGCCCGACAGTTCTCTTGGTTTGCGGTCCAGTAACTCATTAATTCCCAGTATCTCGGCTGCTTCCTGCACCCGCGTTTCGATCTCGGATTTGGGAAATTTCCGCAGCTTTAAACCAAATGCCATATTCTGGTATACTGTCATATGGGGGTAGAGCGCATAATCCTGAAAAACCATGGCGATATCGCGATCCCGCGGTCCCAGTTCATTGACACGTTTATCTCCAATGTAAATATTCCCCTCGTTCATCTCCTCCAGGCCGGCAATCATATGCAACGTAGTAGATTTTCCGCATCCACTGGGACCCAGCAGTACACAAAACTCTTTGTCTTCGACATCCAGAAAAAAGCAGGATACCGCCTGTACATTACCGAAATCTTTACATACATTCTCCAACACTACTCTCGCCAATCTATGGTCCCCCAAACTAAATAAATGCCTTCAGTCGCCGCTCATCGGTCACTGATCATGGGCAGAATTAGTTGATTAGGGTTGATTACTATCAGGTCGAATATCTTATAAAGACTTCCACCATCAAGTTCCCCACATCCAGCATTGAGCATCCAGTATCCAGCATCCCGTTAACTCAATAAACTTCAAAAATCCGCAGCCGGCAATACGCTCCCTTCGTCACAGCTCCATTGCGCTCTGCCCTCTGCGAATCAATCCTACACCCCACAAACCGCAACCCTCAACCGTACCCCGCATCCCACAACCCGATGCCCGCACCCCGCTAGGTTCGCTTCAGGCTGAACCCGCCATCGACAAGCAGGACCTGACCGGTAATGAAATCGGCATCATTGGAAGCCATGAATAGTATGGCTTTAGCAATATCCTCGGGTTCCGCCATCCGTTTGAGGTACGATCCCTGGATCATGTTCTGTTTGATTTCTTCCGGCAAAGGCGCGGTCATCTCGGTTTTCGTATGCCCTGGAGCCACCGTGTTAACGTTGATGTAGGGAGCCAGCTCTTTGGCCATGGTTTTGGTCAACCCGATCACAGCTGTTTTCGAAGCGCTGTAATCCATCACTCCCTCACGCCCGCAGTGATCAATTCCCCGGATGGAGGAGATATTGACGATTTTGCCCGACTTCTGCTGCAACATATATTTGGCAGCCGCCTGGCAGCACAGAAACAATCCGATCAGGTTCACTGACAGGGTTTTTTCCCAGTCTGCCACCGTCTTTTCGAAAAAAGGTTTGGGGATGACCACCCCGGCGTTGTTGACCAGAATATCAATGCGGCCCAATTTTTGAACGAATTCGTTGACAATTCGGTCGACATCATCTTTTTGAGTGATGTCGCCGACAAACGTATCGATCTCAAGCCCTTCGGATTTGGCTTTGTCGGCTACCTCCTGCAAGCCTTCTGAGCGCAAGTCGACAACCCCCACGCCAGCACCTTCCTTTGCAAACAACCGTGCCGTTGTCGCGCCGATGCCTCTGGCGCCTCCCGTGATCAATGCTGTTTTATCCTTGAGTCTCATCGGTCAATCTCCCCTCATTCTCGCTTGTTCATAGATCCCATATCTTTCTTGAGTTTTTCTTCAATAAAATTAAGATGTTCAATCACTTTTTGTTTGGCAGCCTCTGAATCTTGACATTTGATAGCTTTGAAAATCTCATGATGGTGTTGCCAAAGTACATCTATTTTTTCCGAACTAGGCATGGACTTCGTGAATTTAAAAAATGGTGCAAAATTGACTTTTAGCGCTTCCATGATGTGAACCGCAATGACATTGTGAGTGGCTTTGGCAAAGGACAGATGCAGCTCCAGATCCAGCTCCTCCCATTGTTTATCCTTGGCAGCCACTTTTTTCATTTTTTCTAAAATTTCCTGCATACCTTGCAGCTCTTCGCCGGTTGCCTCCAGTGCGGCTTTCTCTGCGCACCACCCTTCGACCAGTTTACGAATTTCAAGAAATTCAAAAATCCGCGTTGCCTCTTTTTCTATAATAAGTGTTAACGGGGGCTTCAAAGCGTCTTTGAAGGATGACAGAATGAAGCTACCCTCCCCCTGGCGTACTTTTATCAATCCCATGACCTCTGCTCGATTTAACGCTTCCCTGATGGACTGCCTACTGATTCTCAGTTCGGTCGCCAAATCCCGTTCGGAAGGAATTTTATCGCCGGGCGCAAGTTTCCCACTACTGATTAAAGAAAAAAGCTGATTGTAAACCTCATCCGATTTTTTATGGGCTTTTTACCGGTGAGAATAAGCTTTTTCCCGCCTTGTTGAGAACCAAAATGTCCCTCCTAAATTCTTTTATCCTTTCATCGCACCGGCACCCCAGCCGGCGATCAGGTATCGCTGGATGAAAACGAAAAATATTAGAACCGGCACGGTAATCAGCATGCTGCCGGACATAATCATGCCCCAGTCGATCACGGTGGCATTGTAGAGGTCGGCGATACCAACGGAAAGGGTTTTGAGTTCATCCGATGTGATCAATATCCTCACAAAGATGTAATCGTTCCATGCTAGAATAAAGGTAAAAATGCCGGTGGCAATGATACCCGGCAATGCCAGCGGCAGAACCACATAAATAACCGCTTCAAGACGTGAAGCCCCGTCAATTAAAGCAGCCTTCTCCAGTGCCAGGGGTATGCTTTGAAAAAAAGATCTGAGAAGCCACAAGCTGAAGGGCAGACAAAATGCAGTATAGGCCAAAATCAGAGCCGCATGGGTATTGGCAAGGCCGATTTTTTTGATCAACACGTAAAAGGGAATCACTATCATGATCGGGGCAAACATATAGGTGAAAAGGATAAGACTGGCAATCTTTTCGCGCCCATAGAATTTAAATCGGGTCAGGCTGTAAGCACCGGCACTTCCGATGGTCATCGTCAACACCACGGTTGTAAAGGATACAAACACGCTGTTTTTAAAATAGGTCAAAAATCGGGTTTGTTCGAATAGCCGTTCGAAGTTTTCCAACGTAAATTCGGCGGGCAAGAAACTCGGCGGGAATACGAATATTTCCTGCAGGGGTTTAAAGGAGGTTGAAACCATCCAGAAGAAAGGAAAAGCCGTGGCAATCGCCAAAATTGCGGCACACCCGTAAATAAACTGCCCCCTTCGCGAGAAAAATTTAATCTTGGCCGTCAAATCTCTTCCTCTTTTCTGAACATTTTGAAATATATTGTCGTCGCTGCCACCAGGATAATAAACATGATGACTGCCAGCGCCGCACCCATCCCTGCCTGATAATACATAAAGGTTCGCATGTAGGCATAAACAGGCAGTGTTCGGATATATTTTTCCGCGCCGCCTCCCTGGGTCAGCAGCCAGACGGTGTCAAACTTGGTAAACATCCAGATACTTCGCAGCAATATCACGACAAACAGCACATTTCTTAACTGGGGCAGGGTGACATGAATAAACCGTCGGACTGAGCCGGCGCCGTCTACCTTGGCTGCTTTGTACAACACCGGTGGAATCGTTTGCATGCGGGCCAGAACACTCAACACAACAAACGGGAAAAATTCCCAAACACTGATCAGAATCAGAGTGGTCATGATATGGTCTTTGCCCATCCAGGATATGGGATCATCGACTATCCCCACCGCCAGTAAAAGATAATTTACTATCCCGAACTGGTTGTTGAGCAACCATTTCCAGAGAATAATAGCCACCACCGTCGGAATTACATAGGGAAAAAGGATAACTCCCCGCACAAAGTTTCTTCCTTTGAAGGTTTCGTTGACGATCAGGGCTGCTATGATTCCGATCACAATTTGAAAAAAAATGGTGCAGACCGAATAAACCGTTCCGTACCAGACAGACATCCAGAAATCGGAATTTTTCATCAAATAGGCATAATTGGCGAGACCGACGAATTGCTGATCCGCAAAAAATGAGTGCTTTTTAAAAAGACTGAGCCAAATACCGTATACAACCGGATAAACCAGCAGTGAGCAGATCAGGAGAACCGAAGGTGCAATCAACAGTATCCCGGCTTTTTGAGAATTGTACTTCACATTTTAACTCCACTAAAATCCGGCTCGCAATGGACCGATTTAAATAAATCCAACATAGCTAAAGTTTTAGCCGTTTTTTAAGCCCGGCGGCTGGGTTGGCACTTGAAACCTCAGAAATATTTAAGTACCTGGCAACATCGACAACAACCCGCCTGCTTATATCTAGCACGTCAGGTTGCTGTCGATGCGATACTTCAAAGCTAAAGGGTTGCCTTTAAAGATTCAAGTAATGAATGTTGCAAACTTGGGGTAATCTTTCAGGAGGTCCCTTTACCACTTGGCATAGCCCCTTTCCTTTATCATCTCTTCCGCTTTTTCTTGAGCTTTGGCAGCCGCCTTCTCGGGTGCTATGTCTTCTTTGGTGACTTCCATCACCATATCCTTGAGGATTCCGGAGCCCAGAATCTCCATCAGATAGGGTTTGGTGGCCATGTCGATCCACTCGACAACCAGGGTCGGTTTGACAAGATCGTTGTCCAGATAGTATTCCTGTACATCAAGCCAGCCCTTCCAAGTTTTGATCATGGGAGTATCTTTATAGGCCTCACTTTGTCGCAATGATTTGGTAATGGGGAAAAAATGAATCGGCACTGTTTGGATGTACTCCAGGTAATTGTCATCCTGGTAGAAAAATTTTAAAAATTCTTTGGCCTCATTCGGGTATTTGCAGCCTTTGAAAAGCATCCAAGGCTCTTCATCCACCTGAGCGGCCGGTTTGGTTCCACTGGGGCCATGTGGTTTAATCCAAACGTCAAAATAATCGGTATTCCTCATATTCTCGGGTGCGTATTGCTCGATCAACGATGCCCCTCTGCCATAACCCTGGAACATCATGGCTGCTTTTTGGCCGTACATATTCGCAAACGTTTCCCGATACCCATGTCCTTCCCAGCCTGGAGGCAAATACTTGGTGAGTTCTTTCCAGAAATTCAATGTCTCGATCATGGTTTTGTCGGTAAAATGGGGACGATTTTTTTCATCGAAGAGAATGCCCCCATTGGCCTTGGTCAACTCGCCCATCATAATATTAATAAAAAGATTATCCCCGGGTATTGTCAAACCATAGATATCAACCTTTCCATCTCCATTGGTATCCATCGTCAGTTCTTTTGCATTGTTTAGAAGATCATTCCACGTTTTGGGGTTCTTCAGGTCTTTTTTTTGGGCCAGGTCCTTGCGATAGATAAGAAGGGAAGTTCCGGCTGCATGTACAAGGCCGTAATAATGATCGCCGAATTTACCCACCATCTTAATCTGATCCCAGATGTTATCTTCGCCAATGGCAGCAATTACGTCATCCAATGGCAAAAGCAATCCTTTTTCCTGCAGTGCCGCGCAGGTGATTGGTTGGCCATGGGAAAGCTCCGGGGGTGAACCCGCGGCAAGGGCCGCCATAATTTTGCCTTCAAGGTCACCCCAGGCGAGGGCTTCGGCTTCGACCTTAATATCCGGATGAAGTGCCTCGAACCTTGTAATGATGTTGGCAATGGCCTCCCGGGATTTCGGATTTGTCTCGGTATGCCACACGTGAATGACTTTTTGGGCTGCCAGGGCCGTTCCACCTAAGATCATTGAAAATAAACATACGATACCAATAACAACGATAAGTTTTTTTTGCTTCATCATATGCCTCCCTCCTCTTTTCTTATCCGGGCCTGATCAGCCCAAAATAATTGGTTACCAAAGGCAACATTTAATCCACCGGTATAACGAGAAATAATTGATTTTAGACGCTCTTCTTTTTTATCACCTCCTTTTTTCAGAGAGGTTCCGAGGTTCAGGGTTCAGCCCTGCCATCGGCCAAAAAAACGGCCGGTCAAATCAATAAAGAAACTGTGCCATTTTGGCGTAGCTTCCATATGAGGCGTTCAGGGTTAACGGATTATACAACCTGTGTGAAACACCGCGAGGTCGAAAAGCGAACTTCTGAAAACGGAGCCCGAACATCTGAGCCTCTTAATCCTGGACCCACAACCTCGAACCTTTGAACTCTTGAACCCTAACCCCACTAACCTGAACCAGTCTATATTTTAATGGCAACGTCTTCGGCCTCGTAAACTGCATCCACAATCTCACGTGGTTTTACAGCATCACCGATCAGATAGAGTTCCGACACTCTGCCTTCAAGAAGTGCGTAAAGGTCGTCATTTGGCGTCGATCCCATAGCCAGGACGATGGTATCGAACCCGTTCAATTTGCGAACGCCGGTAGCATCTTCCACCATGGCATAGCCGGCTCCCAGCTCCAGCACCCGGGTCGACGTAAGTATAGAAACCTTCTTTTCTGCAAGTCTCTTGGCCAGATAGTGCTGCATATGGTTTACCAAATCCAAGGCAATATTTTCCAGCATCTCGACCACCGTGATCTCTTTTCCCATCTCCGACAAAAAATCGGCTGTTTCAGCTCCGGAGCCGCCGCCGCCGACGATAAGCACCTTGTGGCCGACCCGCCTGAAATCGGCCAGAACATCATCCACCGAAACGGCTCGGCTTTCTGCGAGGCCTTTCCAATCCGGCAACTGGGGTCGGGCGCCGGTGGCCACGACCACCGCATCCGGTTTTTGCTGATCCAGCATGTCCGCCGTGAACCGCCGGCCCAATTCAAGGCTTACACCCAGGGCCTTGACTCTTTTCTCCAAGTAATCGAGAAATTCATTGTAAACTTCTTTCTTCGGCGGGTTCGCACCCAGCCGCATGCGGCCGCCTGTTCTCGTATTTTCTTCAAAAACTCTGACCTGATGACCTCGCAATGCTGCAATTTCGGCCGCCTTGAGTCCTCCGGGACCGGCTCCCACAACCCAGACCTGTTTGGCACGCGTTGCTTTTGACAGCCTGAAACGACCCTCATTGCCCGCCTCGGGATTCACAGCGCACCGAACCGAATCTTTTCTGAGGGTTTGGATACACTTGTTGCAGGAAATGCAGGGGATGATATCATCGAGTCGCTCCTGTCTGGCTTTCTGGGGCATGTGCGGGTCCGCGATCAGTGCGCGCCCCATAGAAACCAGATCGGCTTTACCCTCCCTGATGAACCGGTCGGCCATGGCCGGATTTCTAATCCGGCCGACGGCAATCACCGGTATCTTCACTTCGGATTTGACACCCTCGGCCAAATGACCGAAGACGCCTTCCGCCACGTAGTAAGGGGGATGGTTAAGATAGCTGGAAGCAGCGTTACAGGCCGATATGTGGAGGGCATCGGCGCCCGCTTTTGACAGAAACCCGGCGATTTGCTTTGTTTCCTCTATCTTCAATCCCCCTTCGACATATTCATCGCCGCTCAATCTGCAAATGATCGGAAAATCGGCACCGACGCAATCTCGGACCGAGTTCAGAACCTCGAGGGGAAATCGAAGCCTGCCTGCCAAATCCCCGCCATACTGGTCTTTCCTCTTGTTGGAAAATAAAGATAGAAAAGAGCACAGAAGGTAGCCGTGGGCCATGTGAATTTCAACTCCGTCGGCGCCCGTTTGCTTAACCCGCTTGGCGGCCGCTGTATAGGCAATAACGAGCGCTTCGATTTCACCGGCAGAAAGCTCATGGGGCGTCTCCATGGTCGGCAAAGCCGGTAAAGGGGAGGGACCGACGATGGGCGAACCTGTGACGGCCGAAAACGTCTGTCTACCGGCATGATTTATCTGTACGACGATCTTGCCTCCGGCGGCATGTACCGCTTCGACCAGCCTGTTGATATGGGATGCATGCTCATCAGAACTAATCAGCAGCATTTTAGGGCTGGCTTTACCCTGCGGCAAGATACCGGTATGCTCCACCGTGAGATAACCGGCGCCGCCCCTGGCCCTTTCAACATAATAGTCAATTTGGCGCTCGGTTACAAAGCCTTCCGTTGAGGCGTAATTTGTTGCCATGGGTGGCATTACCAGTCGGTTTTTCAACTTTAGGGATCCAATGGAAAAAGGGCTGAAGAGGGTGTCAAAGGCCATCATTTACCTCCGAGTAAATAGTAGAAAGGATAAAGCTTATAATATCAGTTATTTTAACCTCACTGGACGAGTGGTCTGACCAGTTTTTTCGATCCGTAGCATTTTGATTTTGGATTGTCAAGCAATTTTAATCGTTGTCCCGGCTGATCAATCAAAGTATTATTAAACTCGATATTGTTGCGAAAAAATTCTCTATCCGTTGCTAATCGATCAACCACTGGAAAATCTTCCTGGATCCCTTTGTCCTTTTAAAAAAACCTTGACATGGCAATGAAAAAGCCCGATTAAATTGTTGGGAAATCGGTGGATATCTCCCAATTAAAATCTGACGATTTTCCCCAATATTAATTTAACAATAAATATCATGTAGAAAGGAGAATCCTATGCAGTTTATTCGCAAGCGGGTACTGGCTGGCGAAGTAATGCTGGGCGTGGGGGCGAATCTGGGATCCAGCCTGACCGTCGAAATGATCGGGGCTGCCGGCTTCGACTGGACCTGGATCGATTGTGAACATGGCGCCGGTGACTACAGTGAGTTGATCCCGCAGATTCAAGCGGCCAGCATTCACAATGCCCCGGCCATCGTTCGGATTGCCTGGAATGACGCCCCGCGCTTCAAACGCGTTTTGGATCTGGGAGCTGCCGGCATCATGGTACCCTATGTTACCTCCGCCCGGGAAGCCGAGCAGGCGGCCGCAGCGATGCGGTATCCGCCGGAGGGTATCCGCGGTGTGGCCCGCTTCAACCGGGCCTGCGGTTTTGGCCAGGACTTTGACACCTATTTTAAGCAGGCCAATGACAGTCTTCTCACCGTGGTTCAAATTGAAACCAAAGCCTCGGTTGAGCGGGCCGAAGAAATTGCAGCCGTTGCCGGGGTTGATGTATTGTTTGTCGGTCCGCTGGATTTAAGCGTCAACATGAACATGGCCCAAAATTTTAAACACCCGGAATTTGAACAAGCCATTGAAAGGGTGGTTGCGGCCTGTCGCCAACACGGCAAGGCGGCCGGCATATTGCTCCCCACGCTGGATTATCTATCGAGTTGGATTGCCAAAGGATTTACTTTTCTGGTGGTCGGCTCCGACGGCGGGTGTGTGGCAGGTGGGTTGAAGTCGATCGCAGCCGCCTGCAGTAAATACAAACAAGGTTGAACCCTGAACCTGGAACCAATCAGTTTTGAAAGGAAGGTGACGGCATGACGGTCCCAACTATCGCATCCAGCGGCCCTGTCGGAGAGGTTGCGGTTGAAATTCTAAAACCCTTTGGTAACATCGTCGTGGCGGATGACAGCTCCGAAGAAGCGCTTTTGCAGATTCTTGAGGGCGCGGTCGGGCTCATTCTCAGGGGCGATGGTGTCGGCAGCACCCGCGTCATCGAAGCGGCAGCCGATTTAAAGGTGATCGGGCGATCCGGCGTGGGCTATGACAGGGTGGACATTCAAAGTGCTAATGCACGCAAAATTCCAGTTGTTATCACACCCGGCGCCAATTCCCAGGCGGTGGCTGAAGCGGCCCTGACGTATATGCTGGCGCTCAGCAAGAAAATGATCCACTGGGATATTCAACTCAAGCAGGGTAATTGGCGCAGCCGGTTTGAGCAGAGCCCCGGCGATCTGGAAGGCGCTACATTGGGGATCATCGGCTTCGGCAGAATCGGCTATCGATTGGCGCAACTGGTCCGCCCCTTCGGCATGACCGTCCTGGCTTATGACCCCCATGTGACCGGCGAAACAGCCGGCGAACAGGGTGTCGAGCTGGTCGCCCTGGATGAACTGCTGCAGAAATCCGATTTTGTATCGATCCATGCCCTGCTGAATGAAAACACTTTGGGTCTGATCAACCGGACGCGCCTCCAATTGATGAAGCCGGGATCCATTCTCATCAACCTGGCGCGGGGGGCTGTTATTGAAAGTCTCGATGTCCTCCATGAAGCGCTGACAGACGGTCCCCTGGCGGCAGCCGCCCTGGATGTATTTGAACCGGAA
This sequence comes from uncultured delta proteobacterium, assembly GCA_963723215.1. Taxonomy (GTDB): domain Bacteria; phylum Desulfobacterota; class Desulfobacteria; order Desulfobacterales; family JAFDCJ01; genus JAFDCJ01. Next base: position 46,368 of record CAVRQG010000011.1, on the reverse strand, counting down.
CCGCCGGATGTCAGCCATCGGATATTTAAGTTGGACAATTGCCTGACCTCGCCCCATGCCATCTGCATGTCCAACCGGGCGATGTATAAGTCTTTTAAGATGATGGCCGAGGACATGGCCGCCGTGCTGGAAGGCCGCAAACCGAAATTTGTGGCCAATCCGGAGGCCTTGGTTTAGATCGGTTTTATTTCCTGGAGGACACGGATTTATATGGATCAACACGGATTTCAAAAGGCGGTTAAAGGCCCCCATAAGTTTAATTTTCATTTAAGGGCAGCAAGCACGCTGATAATTCATAAATTAGGTGTCAGGTTTCGGGTGTCAGGAAAGTGAGTTGCTGAATCTCTGAAACCTGAACACTGATGGCTGAAACCACCAGTTCCTGACTATCAAGTTGTCAAATAAACCCTGCTAAGGACTAAATAGAGCGAAAAGCGTCAATTAACCAATTACCAAATAACGCGAAATCCTTTTATGAAACTATATGAACATGAAGCGGCCGATATTTTTTCCGATTTCGGTATCCGGGTCCCGGAGAGGATTTTGGCCACCACGATCGATGAAGCCGTTTTGGCTACTGAAAAAATCGGATTGCCGGTTGTGATGAAGGCCCAGGTTCTGGCCGGCGGCCGAGGACTTGCCGGCGGCGTCAAAACCGTCGCAACAGCCGAGGAAACCCAGGCGGTTGCGGCCGATCTGCTGAGCTCCCGGATCCAGGGAATAAAAGTCCGCTCCATCATGGTGGTTCGCAAAGTCGATTACTATCGAGAGCTCTATCTTGGCATCACCGTTGACGGCTTCAACGGCCGGCCGCTGGTGATGGTCAGCACAAAGGGCGGAATGAACATTGAAGAAGTCGCCCGCCAGAATCCGGCACATATATCCTCACTGAGGGTCCCTGTCGAGCGGGGACTCTTTGCTTTCGAGGCTCGAATGCTTTTCAAAGCCGCCGGTTTTCCATCCCGCCAGATCTCCGGCTGTGCCGAGACCTTGGTGCGACTTTACCAGGTATTTGAGGCTTACAATGCCATGGTGGCCGAAATCAATCCCCTGGTGATATGCACAAACGAGAGTTTGATGGCAGTGGATGCCAAGCTTGAGGTCGATGATTCATCGCTTTTCCGCACCGCCAAATTGATTCCGAAAAATCATGATAGAAATGAAAGCCACCTGGAAAAACTCGGCCGGGACATTGGTGTCAGTTATGTTGAGCTGGACGGCGACATCGGTATCATATCTTCCGGTGCCGGTCTGGGTATGGCAACCATGGACATTATCGGCCAGCGACTTCGCCCGGCCAATTTTTTGGAAACCGGGGGTGCGATTACCGAAGATCTTCTCTACAAGACCATGGATCTGGTTCTGACCAAAAAAAATCTCAGGGCGATTTTTATCAATTTATACGGTGGCATCAATCCGATTCACGAGGGCGCTAAAGGCATCGTCCGTTATGTTAAAGCGCATGGGGTTCGTATCCCGATTGTCGCTAAAGCATTGGGCAATCGACAGGAAGAGACATGGGATATCCTTCGCTCCGGCGGCGTTCATGTCGTAACGGAGGTGGCAACCGAAAAAGCCGTCGCAAAATTAATGGCACTTCTCGAAAATTCCTCAACAAATTGAAAACTATATGGGCGCACCCTTGAGGGACTTACGAATTGAGGAAAAAGCCAAGTTGTCTGTTGTCAGGTGATCCGATCTGCGAAAATCACCGGATTTGCTACCCGTGCCGGTTGAGAATGTTTTTGGTTAAGACGACCGCCTCACCAGCGTCCTGGGCATAGCCGTCGGCCCCGATATTTTTGGCATACCGTTGGTTGACCGGTGCACCGCCGATAATGACCTTAACTTCGTTCCGTATTCCGGCTTCGGTCAAGGCGTCGATTACCCGTTTCATCTGGGGCATGGTGGTGGTCAACAGGGCCGACAATGCGAGTATAGCCGGCCGGTGGGCTTTCACCTGGGCGACGAAAGTCTCTACCGGGACATCCATTCCCAAATCGATGGTCTCGAAGCCGACACTCCGCATCATGGTCAGGACCATGTTTTTGCCGATGTCGTGCAGATCGCCCTTAACTGTGCCAATCATGATCTTGGCCGGGGGGGCCTTGTCATCGCTGACCAGATAGGGTTCCAGGACAGCTACAGCTGCATTCATCGCCCGGGCTGACAGCAGCACTTCCGGGATAAAAACCGTCCCGTCGGTGAAACGAGCGCCGATAAATTCCATGGCCGGCAGCAACCCGCAATCCATTATCTCCTGGGCGGCATATCCCTGATCGATCATCGACTGAACGTCTGCGGCTATTTTGACATCATCTCCCTTGAGCACGTCGCGGCTGACGATCTGAAACAAGTCATCGTCTGCTAAACCCTCGCCCACCGGGCCAACCGCGGCAGAAGCTACCGAATCGACGTCGGCAACCCGCGCGGCCGCCCGCGCCAGCCGTTTTTCCGAAACGCCATCAGCCCCGCCTGCCTGCAACGGAAGGCGGCCCTCTTTTTCCACCCGTTCGCCGATTCTGATCAGGCGATCGAAAACAGCGTCCGGTGGGGTGGTGTCGGCGATGCCGACGACGAACCGCCGTCCGGGGGCAATAGCTTGCGAACATGTCGTCCAGATAGGCTTCGAACTCCTCGTCAGTGGTCAGCTCGGCCACGAGGATGTTGGAGGGAATGCCGCCGAAGATGGTGGTATTTTGGCCCCAACGCCGGTAATATTCTCCAAGGGTCACTTTGGTCATCGGATAAGGGCAGACAGCCTCGGCGACGTCGATGCGAGCCGCCTTGATGACCTCCATCAATCCCAAGTTTTCGCCGTCGCAGTGGCAATCGATGATTTTGCCCCTGGATCGCAACACATCCCCTGCTTTCTGCAGCCAGGGCAGCAGTTCCTTCTCGAAGTAGGGCGCATAGGTGATCATGTCATCATAGTTGCCGCCCCAGCATACGCCCTGAGCCGGCGAGTCGGCCACTGTCTGGAGCACCTGCTCGTAGAAGACCTCGATGGCTTCGGCCAGCGATCGCATCTCTTTGGGGAAGTCATTGTAGTGCAGAAAGAAACTGGTCGGGTCCAGAAAGTCGCGCTGAATGTGGTGCATCGGCGAAGCGGCAAAGGTGGCCGTGGCACAACAGAAGCCGTTATCACCGGTTTCAAGTTCCCATTGGACGAAATCATCGTAAGCGGGGATGACCGTCAGATTAGCGAAAATGTGGGCCAGGACAGCGTAGTCCGCCTGACCCTTGATGGCATGTTCGGTGATGACCGGATAAGTCGAGCCGGCCCTCCTGAGTTCCTCGGGAAAGGAGGTCTGGGTCGAAACGACGCCCACCGGGGTGTGATATTCCACCTTGGTTTCTGCATGGCTTTGATCAACCTTGACCTGGACGTCAGCCGGGAATTGGACCCGATAGGGATAGGTCCGGGTCGGATGGATACCGATGGCCCGGTGGATGATATCTTCGGGCCCGCGCAGATCAAGCATATCCGGCAGCATCTTGAACAGAGCCCAGCCTTCGGCAAGGGCGATCTCATCCCGGCTCCGATCCTTGTGTTTCTCCGGCAGCGTACCGGCCAGAGAATTGGCATTGTACCACAAATCGATACGGGGAACATACGGCAGGGCGTCCGGCATTTCGCCCCTGACGGCCGCCCAGATTCTATCTTTATGGGTTGTCATGGCAATGGATCTCCTGGGGATGAGTTTTGATAAATTTAGCGCTTATTGAGATATTTTGAAGCCTCTAACTTGATCTTTCCACCTGTTGACAGATTTCAGCCCAGCAGTTTCTTGGCCAATTGCACCGCCTCGCCGGCGTTGGCGGCATATCCGTCCGCCCCGATCTCGTCGGCGAAACGCCGGCTGACCGGGGCACCGCCGACCAAAACCTTGACCCCGTCCCGCAGACCGGCCGCAACCAGTTTCCGGATCGTCTCTTCCATGGAGTTCATGGTCGTCGTCAGCAGGGCCGACAGGCCAATAAGATCCGGATGGTGGTCCCTGACGGCATCGATGAATTCATCCGGTGGAACATCCACCCCCAGGTCAATGACTTCAAAGCCGGAACCCTCCAGCATCATGGCCACCAGATTTTTACCGATGTCGTGCATGTCACCCTGAACCGTGCCGATAACCGCCTTGCCCAGGGTCTTGATCTCTTTGCCCACCAAAAGTGGTTTGACCTTTTCCAGGGCCGCCTTCATGGCCCGGGCGGCCAAAAGCATCTCGGGAACGTAAATCTTACCGGCGGCAAACTTGTCGCCGACCACTTCCATGGCCGGGATGAATCCCTGCTGAATCACTTCTTCCGGATCGACCCCGGCATTCAGCGCCAAATCCGTCAGTTCAATGACCTGCGGCATGTTGCCGGCAATAGTTGCTTGTTTTATTTGATCAATATGGTCCATCTTCATCACTCCCGCTAATAGCTATTCAATCTTTCAAGTCTATAGGGTAAGCACCGTATTTTCTGACCGCCTCAGCCATGGCCAGGACGTTTTCAGGTTTGAGGAAGGAGGCCAGGCTGTTGCCGCTGGTAATAATGTACCCGCCGCCGGGACCGACGGTTCGGATTAATTCCTTGACCTCGGCATCCACCTGCTCCGGCGTGCCGCGGCCGAGCAGCACCAAATCGACGTTTCCCAGCAGGCACATTTTGTCGCCGTATTCTTGTTTGACCTTGACCATGTCCATAGCGCCCTTCTCGTTGGGATGGGTGCCGACGACGCCTAACTCGACCAGAATGGGCAGGGCCTCGTTGATGTTGCCGTCGCTGTGGAGTACCCAGGGAATGTCGATCCGGTCAAGGACACGTTGATAGCGATCAAAGAGCAGGTCCCTGAAATCCCCCGGCGAGAATAACAGACCGGTCTTAAATGCAAAGTCGTCCGTGGTCCAGAAGATATCGTACCCCAGCTGGCTGACCCGCTGCGCCATCTCGGCGGTCCAGTCGAAATAAATGTCCAGCATTTGCTCTACCAACTTGCGGTTGTCGTAAAGCATCAGGGCGAAGTCCTCCATGCCCAGACTGAGCATGACCTGGGACAGGCCGATGCGGGTCGACAGGTGGCAGGCATAGTCTCCCTTGTTCTTGACGAACTCCTCGGCATCCTTGTAGAACTCGTCCCGGGTCGGATCGGGCAGGTCGATCATAGCCAGATCGGCCTCGGATTTGATCAGCCCTTCAGCGGGAAAGGTGCGGCCGTCTTTGCCGACCGCCATTTTGGCATAATCCCTGGCCCTGAGGATGAAGCCGATGTTGTCGTGCCCCAGTTTGGCGGCTACGGCCTTGGCCTGGTCGACGGTATACGGGTTGGAGCGGAGGCTGCCGCCGGTGGCCGCCTGGCCCAGCTTTTGATTGAGAAGCTTTTCAGCCATGGCCACATCCACGAACAGTTCGCAATGGGGAACCCGATCGGTGGCCTCCAGCCTGAGGGCGGCCATGACCCGCTCCCGCGATGTCATCTCCATCATGTTTATCCTCCTTAACCCGGACAGCCCGGTATTGAAAATTGAAGATTGCAAATTGAATATTTGTGGATGTCGCTGCGCTCCGTCATTTTAATGATCGGAGAATCCCCTTATTTTTTATGTTTTTTGATCCGTAAAACAGCGCCCTTGTCCGCGGATTCGGCCAGCTGGCTGTAAAGTCCCAGGTAACCGGTTTCATATTTCGGGGCTGGCCGCTGCCAGGCGGCCAATCGTTCTGAAATTTCCTGATCACTGAGGTGCAGGTGCAGATCGCGGGATTTGACATCGATGCTGATTTGGTCGCCATCTTCGACAATCGCCAACGGCCCCCCTTCGGCCGCTTCGGGCGAAATGTGGCCGACAAAGCAACCGTTGTTGGTTCCGGAAAACCGTCCATCGGTGATCAAGGCGGTCTTGAGAGCCAACCCACGGCCATAAAGAAGTTTCATGGCCATGTACATCTCCCGCATGCCCGGGCCCCCCTTGGGTCCTTCGTAGCGAACGACGATGACCTCGCCTTCCTGAACCCGACCTTCCATGATGGCCTCATTGGCCGCCTCCTCCGTGTCAAAGCAGCGGGCCCGGCCGGTGAAGTGGTGCATGTCCGGATGAATCGCCGCCGGTTTGGTAATGGCCGTGTTGGGGGCCAGATTGCCCTTGAGCACGGCCAGTCCGCCTTCAGCACTCCAGGGATCATCCAGGGGACGGATGATGCGGTTGTCCGGGTCAGCGGCGTCCTTGACATTGTCGCTCACCGATTTGCCGGTCACCGTCAAAGCCTCGCGATGGAGGAGCGGCAGGATCTGTTTCATCACCGCCGGTACACCGCCGGCGGCGTGAAAATCAGGTACGTTGGGTGCGGCGGCCGGATTCATCTTGGCCACCAGCGGCGTCGTGCGGCTGAGTTCCTCAAAGGCGTCCATGTCCAATTCCATTCCGGCTTCGTAAGCAATGGCCGGCAGATGGAGGGCGACATTCGTCGATCCGCCGATGGCCGCATTGACGCGCACGGCATTTTCCAACCCCTGGCGGCTAATAATTTGCCGAGCGGTGATGGCCTGCTCGATCAGCGCGACGATCTGGCGGCCCGAAGCCTGGGCCGCCCGCAGCCGATCGGCAAAAGTGGCCGGAATAGTGGCGCTGCCGGGTAGGCTCAACCCCATGGCTTCGGCCAGGCAGCACATGGTGTTGGCGGTGCCCAGAAAAGAGCAGGATCCGCAGGTCGGCTCGGCCCCGTCCTCGAGCCGGCGATAAGCGGCTTCGTCTATCTTACCGGCTTGGAGCATTCCCAGGGCCTCGGTCACCGAGGTGCCGTCGGAGGCCCGGCCGTCAAACTTACAGCCACCTTCCATGGGACCCCCGACAACCATGATTGCCGGCACGTCCAGTCTGGCCGCGGCCATGAGCATACCCGGCACGATTTTGTCGCAGGAACCAAGCAGAACAACGCCGTCCAGGCGATGCGCCTCAACCATGGTTTCGACCATATTGGCGATCAAGTCCCGGCTGGGCAGGACGTAATAGTTGCCTTTGTGCCCCTGGGCAATGCCGTCGCAGGCGGCGATGACGCCGAATTCGACCGGGGTGCCGCCGGCCTGGAAAATGCCTTGTTTGACATATTCGGAGACCTGGTTAAGGTTGTAGTGGCCCGGTACGACCCGGTTCCAGGAATTGGCGATGCCCACCATGGGTCGCTCCAGATCGTAATCGCTGTACCCCATCGATTTGTAAAGGGCCCGGTTGAGAGACCATTGGGGGCGGGTCAGGATATCTTTGGCACGTCTAAACATAGGTTGTTCCCTCGCTCTTTGATGCGTTATGGCATCGATTCTTTCACATGGACAATATTTTTGCCGATGTGATTCATTTAGCCGGTCAATGCCGGCGGATTTATTTGCCCAAAATGACTTCCGGCAGCCACAGGGATAACCCCGGAAAAGCCACGGTAATGACCAGGGCAATCAGGGTCATGATGGTAAAAGGCCAAACGGCCCGGTAACAATCGGTCATGCTGATATCTTCCGGGACAACACTCTTGATGTAGAACACAGACGGCCCGAAAGGGGGTGACAGGTAGGAAACATGCATATTCATACAGAAAACCACCCCGAACCAAACACTGGAAAAACCCATGTCCTGAATAATCGGCAAGAACAAGCGGCGTGGTCAGCATCAGGATACCGATCCACTCCAGGAACATGCCCATGACGATCAGCAGAACCTGCATGTAAATGATGGTGCCCCATTTTCCAAAGGGCAGTGCCAGGATGGCATTGCGCACAAAGTCGTCGCCGCCGGCCAAGGTGTAGACGCCGATGATTGTTTGGGCGCCCAGCACCAACCACATAATGATGCAGCTGACCCGGCTGGCTTCGAAAACGGAGTCTTTCAGCAGCCGATAGGTCAACTGGCGTTTCAAGGCTGCCGTCGTGAGTGCGCCCAGACAGCCCACACCAGCCGCTTCGCTGGGGGTGGCGATCCCGGCGTAAATCGAGCCCAGAACGGCCACGGCCAGTCCGGCCGGCATGATCAATCCTTTGAGCAGCTTAAATTTTTCAACCAGCGGAATGTCACGCTCTTCCGGTGGTGCCGGGGGGGCCAGCTGCGGATTTCTCATCGTCGCCCAGACAATATAGGCGATGAACAGAACGGCCAGAAGCAGTCCCGGGAATACGCCGGCCAGAAAGAGATCACCCACCGATGCCCCGGCCGTCATGGCATAAACGATGAATACCACGCTGGGCGGGATCAATGTGGCCATGCCGCCGCCGGCGCAGATGCTGCCCAACGCAAGGTGCTTGTCGTACTTACGATTGAGCATGGCCGGCAGCGCGACCATGCCGAAGGTGACGATCTCCGCGCCGACGACACCGGTCATGGCGGCCATAATGACGCAGGATATGATTGTTCCGATGGCCAGTCCGCCGCGCAGTTTGCCCGACCAGATGTGGACCGCCTGAAACAAATCCTCGGCAATGCCGCAGCGCTGCAATATCGAGGCCATCAGAATGAACAGCGGCACGGCCACCAGATCGAAACTGAGGGTCGTTCTGAATATTCGGGATACGAACATCAACATTCCGCTGGGACCGAACAACAGCAGCAAGGTAACCGTTCCTATGGCTCCGGTCGCCCAGGCCAGGGGCAGTCCCGCTACCAGCAGGATGATCAAGGCCAGAAACATCAACAGACTGATCCATTCGATACCCAGAGTCACAGTGCCTTCCCCTTGATCAATAAGTAGAGGTCCCGCACAAATTTGGCCGAACCCTGCAGAAATAAAATCATGAAGCCGAAGGCCATGATCAGTTTGCTGGGATAAATAACCGGATTCCAGGGACTGGATGTCGTTTCTCCCAATTGAATCGACTCCCAGGCGAATATGGATGAATGCCAGGTCATCATGCCCGTATAAATGGCAAAAAATCCGTAGGTCGCCAAATCGGAGAGCAGTTTGCCACGCGGCGAAAATCTTTCGTAAATCATTTCAATATTGACATGCTTTTTCTGGTAGAGCACCCAGGCGCCACCCAGAAAATAGAGGGCCGAGCAGGCCATTGAAGTGAACTCCGAAGCCCACAAGGTCGGCAAATGCAGAAAGTGCCGCATGATCACCTCATAGACCACTACCAGGGCAGCGAAGAGCGTCAATAGACTTGATGTCTTGCCGAACAAAACAGATGTCTGATCGATCATTTGAAGCAATTTGCGCAAGGTTGATTTCCTGATTACAGGCTACCGGTGAGGAATCTCCATATTTTAGCCGGATGCTTCGCCCACTTCGTTGTTGGTTACGGCGGTAAATTCGTTGCGGCGGTCGGGCCGATGGGTCACGACCACCGCTACGAAGGACAATATTGACATACCCGGTGTCTATCGTCCCAGTTTCTTGATGAAGGCCCGCTGCAATTCGATGGCCTCGGCGCACTCGGGGCTTTTCTTGGCCCACTCGTCCCAGACTTCGGAGACGATCGCGCGCGCCTTAGCCAGGTTTTCTTCACTCCACTGGATCGGCTCAGCGCCGGCAGCCTTCATTGCGGTCTACCGCCTCGGCGTCGGAAATACGCAGACGCTGGGAAAAATCAATAGACCAATCCCTGACCGCAGTTTTCAAGATCGCCTGGATGTCAGGTGGCAAATGCGTCCCAGGCCTTCTTGTTGACCGTAAAGTCGCCCTGGGGCAGGGAGTGAAAGCCGGGATAGTTGAAATACTTGGCCACTTTGTGCAGACCCAGGGAGTAGTTCAAGGTCGGCACCGAATAATCGGTGGCGTCGATAACGCCCTTGTCCAGAGCCTGATAGACGTCGGAGGACGGCAGGACCACCACAGAGGCGCCCATCTTTTTCATGAAATCACCCAGCATGCCTTCCGGGGAACGGATTTTGATACCCTTGAAGTCGTCCGGTCCCCTTAAAGGCTTGCTTGAAGGGATAACTTCCATGCCGCCAATGACCGGGCCAAGGCTGATCACACCGAACGGCTCATATAGTTTGTTTAGAAATTCGAGCCCTCCGCCGTAATAATAGAAATTAAAGACTTCCATCTCATTGTTCCAGGCACCGGTCAAATCGGTCAGAACCGAGAAGGCGGGCTGTTTGCCGGCCGAGTATCCAGCCCAGCTGTAGGAGGCCTGGATCAGGCCGCTTCTTAGTGGCATCCAGCAACTCGTTGTAGGGGACGATGGCCTTGCCCGGATAGGTTTTGATTTCCAGCCGTCCACCGGTCATGTCTTTGACGCGTTGGGCGAAATCCTCGAATGCCGTATAACCGAGCAAAGAGGCCGGCCAGTAAGTGGCCGCCTTCCACTTGATGACTTTATCGGCGGCCAGCGCCGGAGCAATCATGAATGCGGTGCAGACTGCCAGGACGATAATCCACAAAAAACTTTTTCTTACCATAATTTCCTCCTTTTGTTGTCAATGTGGAATTCCCATAGTTAATGTCTGCTGGATCATTCTCAGTCATTTACCGGTTAAATGTCCTTTGGATGAAACCTGGCAACGCGGTGTCCCGGGCATTAATATCATTTATCCGCTTGAGACCTTCGAGCCTGGCGGACAAATCGCACCCCTCATCGCCGTGATATAACGCGGTGCATGTTGCGTGTAACATATCACATGCTATAACGTTTAGCCCGATGTCAAGTATTTTTTCATGATTGATATCTTGGGTGGCGTCCAAAGCAGTGCACAATTTTCCCGACATCCGCCGCAGACAAGCGGACTTGAAATTGCCATCCCAGTGCAAAAAATTAATCTTGACAACCCATCCTGCTTTGATTATCCAACTGGAGAGTTACTTCTAATGGACGGATATGAATCAGACTGGTGATTGAAGCCAAGTGGTTTTCAGGTTTCACCCCAAACTATTCAGACTGCGGAACAGTTGATGACCAAGGTGGCGTCCATAGTTATGGTCACTGTATTGCGAATCGTAGCACAAAGATTAACCCGAACCCAAGAGTTGAGTCTATGAAAGCATTAGTTAAAACCAAGCGGGGCATTGGCAATGTTCTAATCAGGGACATTGAAGAACCCAAGGCCGGAAGTAATCAGGTCGTCATCGAGGTCAAGGCGGCCGGATTATGCGGCACCGACTATCATATCTACCATGATGAGTATAATTCCAAACCACCGGTCACGCTCGGTCACGAGGTGGCCGGTGTGATCGCCGAAACGGGCCCGGGCGTCAAGGGTTTCAAGCCGGGCGACAGGGTGACCACCGAGACCTATTTTGAAACCTGCGGGTGCTGTCCGATGTGTCGTGGCGGCAAGCCCAATCTCTGTCCGGAGCGGATGTCCATCGGCTCAATGACCAACGGCGGCATGACCAAGTACTTGCTCGTTCCGGCCGGCAACGTTCATCTCCTGCCCGACACCGTGGATTTCAAGGCCGGGTCGCTGACCGAACCCTTGGCCTGCGTCATCCACTCTTTGTTGGACATGGCAAACATCCGGCCCGCAGACGTAGTCGTAGTCTCCGGTCCAGGACCTATTGGTTTACTTGCATGTCAGGTTGTCAAGCAATGCGGGGCCTACACGGTGGTGGTCGGTGTCGGCAACGATCGCAGCCGCCTGGAGCTGGCCAAGGAATTGGGGGCTGACCAGACCATCGTGGCCGATGAGGAAGACCCCTGGGAGATCATCGCCGGCTTGACCGACGGGCACGGGGCCGACGTGGTCTGCGAATGCGCGGGGGCGGAGGGTTCTATTCGTGCATGCCTCAAGCTAGTTCGCCGGGCTGGACAATATGTCCAGATTGGTCTGGTTGGGCAGCCGGTCAAGTTCGATATCGATCAAATCATTTTCAAGGAGATATCCATCCGGGGTGGTTTCGCCACCATACCCAGCTCTTGGGAAAAGGCCTTGAGGATGATGGAGCTGGGTTTGGTCAAAACCGCCCCCCTGGTCTCGCACACCATGCCCATCACCGATTGGGAAAGGGCATTTGAGCTTTTCAAGGAAAAGTCCGGTCTCAAGATCGTATTCACACCGGTGGATTGATCGGACGCTAAAAACAGGATTTGATGAATCCGGGATAATATTATGATTGATCCTAAAATCCGGTTCATTCGGGTTAGGTAAATTAAATGAGCATTTTACTGAATCAACGTACCCGGGTTCTGGTGCAGGGTATTACCGGTCGCATCGGTAGTGTCCAGACCCATTGGATGCTGGCATACGGAACCAATATTGTGGCGGGCGTGACCCCGGGCAAAGGGGGAACTTCCATCGAAGGCGTGCCGGTGTTCGACTCGGTGCTGGAGGCAGTCGAGAAAACCGGTGCCGAAGCTTCGGTTTTTTTTGTGCCCGCCCCTTTTGTGCTGGATGCCTTTATCGAAACCGTTGATGCCGGCATCAACCTGATCGTGGTGGTTCCGGAGAATATTCCGGTCCATGATGTGATGAAGATGAAAGCCTACATGCACAGGCACGAAAACCGGGGATTGTTTGCTTTGGGACCCACCACTGCCGGTATCCTGACCCCCGGTGAAGCTAAAATGGGAATTATGCCGGCCTCTTTATTCAAACCCGGTCGTATCGGCATCATTTCACGCAGCGGCACCCTGTCCTATGAAATGGCGGGAATTCTAACCAGTGCCGGGTACGGCCAAAGCACGGTGGTCGGCAAAGGCGCCGATCCGGTCGCGCTGTCGACCTTAAGCGTTATCCTGCAGCATTTTGACCGCGACGCGGCCACTGATGGTGTCGTTATCGTGGGGGAAGTCGGTGGGGTCCAGGAGGAAGAAGCTGCCAAATTCATTGCAGGGGGTATGCATAAACCGGTGGCCGCTTACATCGCCGGAAAATTTGCGCCCGAAGGCAAGCGCATGGGCCACGCCGGTGCAATCATCCGGGGGTCGCAGGGTACTTTTGCCAGCAAACAGCAAGCCCTGCGAGACGCAAATGTCACCCTTCTCGACTCGCCTATTGACGTCATTGAATGGGCGCAGGGCATCAGTTGAATTGAGCAAAAGCTCAAACTGATCTAAAATCATCAGTTTTGTAGATGTCGATTGCTAATCCATACTTTTTTAGGAAGTGTTGTCAGTTAATTTCGAATCGACTTTGGGCCGGGATATCGCATTTACTTTGGTCGCGCTGGTGAAAAGCTGGCCCTGCTACGATGTGGTGGATCCAAATAAAAGGCAGTCAAATATAAATCTCCGACTGCCTTCGCTTTCTTCGATATTTAATATTTAAGATGCGACCCTAATTTTTCCTTTATTTATCTGTTTCTATTTTTTCTAATTCAACACAACTTGCGGCTCCGATTTTGACAATAAATCCGGCTTATGTTATCTTTCCAAAAAATGCAGATAGACAAGGAGACATTTAAAATGAAACATGTACCATCCATAACAACTGCTGACATCCTCCATAAGATCGAAAACATTGAAAAAGAGGTTATGGATTTAAAGCTATCTATTCTAAAGGATCTCTCTCCCTCTGGTAAAAAGGTTATATCGCTCAAGGGTATCCTTAAGGGTGTTGATATTTCCGAGCAGGAAATCGCCTCTGCAAAAAAATCTCTTTATAGCAGCACAAAAATGTAGGATACTTATGAACTTTGTTGCAGATACACATGGCCTACTTTGGTGGTTTACAGACAGTCCGAAAATCAGTCCAAAAGCTTCGGGGATCTTTGAAAAATGTGAAGCAGGAGAAAATATCATTTTCATTCCCTCGATTGTAATTGCAGAAGCACTCAGCATCTTTGACAAAAAACGTATCTCCTTCAACTTTAAAAACCTATTCAAAAAAATAAACGACAGTGAAAATTTTGTGCTCATTGCACTTGATTATCCCATTCTCGAAAAAATGGTGGCCTTAACAGAAATCCCTGAGCTTCATGACAAAATCATTGTCTCAACCGCAAAATATCTCAAAGTCCCAATCATCACAAAAGACGAAGTCCTTCAAAATCTACCTAAAGTCAAAACTATCTGGAAATAAAAAAGAGAGGATCAGATCACTTTTGTCAAATTAAAAGATCTGACCCCTTTTTTTGACCCTTTGTCAAAAAGAAAAAAAATCCAACAGCAGTTTATCCAACATGTTCAATCTAATGTGATCGAAAACCCGGAAATAGAGGCACTGATCGATTGGCAGAACAAAGATGATATCATGGCCTGGCTGGACGATCTCTAAACTTACACTGCTGATCTCCAGCCAAATGACTCCAGGTGGGTTTATACCAGCAGAATTATGTTAACCCACTCATTAGCAAAAAGAGTAAAAATACTATTATGTTGCTAAAATTAATTGGAATACAAGATTTGCAGGAGAAGTGGAAAGTATTACAATATTATCAATTGGATAGGTAGACGAGCAACATAATAGCCGTAAGTCACAATTTTTTGGACTGATGTATTGCATTGGCTAATCTTACATTTTGATTTTTAATGGATATCACCGCCTCTGATTGAAGGCTAACGATGATGATTTTCTGGAGCTGTATGATTGCTCCCATTCCGGTGCATATCCATGGTAGTGATAGTGGGCAGCGAATTTGAATTTTTTTATGTCAATGGCTGGAACCAAGCAATGAAACGGTCGTCGTTGAAATGAAGGATATTTTGCATCAGTTCCATGACCTGTTTGGTAACCGGTCCGGGCGCTTCAAATTCTCGATCCTCGAAACGGGCAACCGGTGCAACTTTTATTCCGGTATGGCAGGTAAAAATTTCGTCGGCCGCAAATAATTCTTCGGTTGTGATGGGACATTCCCGGGCGGGAATTCCGATTCTGGAAACTGCTTCAAGAATGGACATCCGCGTTATGCCGGACAGGATCCGGCCCAAGGGCGGAGTTTTGAGAACACCGTCTTTGACGATGAACACCGACTCGATGGAACCCTCGGCCAGAAAACCATCGGTCCCCAGGCTCAGGCCCACGTCATAACCGCGGCTGTTGGCATCCTTGCGCACCATGTATCCGTTCAGATAATTGGCGCAGGCCTTGGCGGCCACCGGAACCGTTTCAGGATGGATCTTGCGCCACTTTGAAAGACATGCCGAAACCGCCATTGCGTTGTCCAATTTCAACTCCTTGCTTTCAGGAATAGCAAAGATGGCAATATCCAGTTTGGAGTCCAATACCAGGTTAATAATTGCCTCTTCGCCCCAGTAGGCCAGAATTTTAATTAATCCCCGGCCGAGATTGTTGGCGGCAACCGTGGTTTTAACCGCCGCAACGATCTCTTCGGTAGAATAGGCCATCTCCATCTCCAACAGCTCGGCACTTCCCATAAGCCGCTTGAGGTGTTGATTCATCCTGAATGCCATCGGCCCTGCAGGTCCCACGTGAACCCCAAATACTTCAAAAAAAGCCGAACCCCGTGAAAAACCATGGGACAAAAGCGGTACGGTGGCCTTCGACCAGGGGATCAGGTTTCCGTTTAACCAGACTTTGGAATCGTTATTCATGTAACCCTCCATTAGCGATGTTCTCCTTTTATCTGTTTTCATTTTTCATGTTTGATAGACGGATCGCGGCTGCATAGCGGTGAGCATCCATTCCTTCATAAAGGCAGCGGGCCTCAGTCAATCGGGCCAGGGTCTTTGATGCTTTTTCGTCAACCTCCTGGTAGGTAACCACTTTTAAAAACTGACCTACCCACAGTCCACCGGAAAATCTGACGGCCCCGCCGGTGGGAAGGGGATGATTTAAACCGGCGACCTTATCAGCATATACTTCGGCTGTGTTTTCACCCAGAAAAAGCGTTCCATAATTTTTCAAATCGGGTAGCAGAGCTCGTGGATCCGATGTATGAATCTCAAGGTGTTCAGGAGCATATTGGTTGGCGAACACAGTTGCATCTTCTAGTGAATCAACCACTATGATGATCCCATTATCTTCCCACGATCTGCGAGCAACCTCCTGGGTAGTCCGATTCCTTAATTGGCTTTCGACCTCAGCCGCTGTTTTATGGGCTAGATTCCTCCGAGGTTGTGACAAGGCCGGTTCGAACATTGGGATCGTGTTCACATTGAGCAACCAGATCAGCCGCTATGTAGTCAGCGCGAGCGGTTTCGTCCGCAATGACCAGGCATTCGCTGGGACCGGCCAGCATATCGATGCCGACGGTCCCGAACACCTGGCGTTTGGCCTCATTGACGTATTGATTGCCCGGCCCTACGATAAAATCCACCGATTGAATACTTTTAGTCCCATAGGCAAACGCAGCGATGGCCTGAGCGCCGCCAAAACAGTAAATTTCATTGACACCCATTTTCTGCATTGCATATAAAATCCCGGAATCGATTCCTCCTTCCGGACCCGGAGGGGAACAGGCAATAATTCTTTTCACACCGGCCACCTTTGCCGGCACGATGGTAAGAATCGCGGAGGTGATGGAGGGATACCTGCCCCCGGGTGCATAGCAGCCGCAGGAATCCAGAGGAATCAGTTTTTGACCTATTATTTGGCCGGGCATCAGCTCTTTTTCAAATTCAACAAGGCTTTGCCTTTGAATCCGGGCAAATGATATCGCTCTCTCAATTGAAAAATCAATTTCATCAACAATATCGCCGGGCAGTTTGCTTTTCGCAAGTGCTGCTTCTTGCTCTGAAACCAGGAAGGTCTCGGGCTCAAAATGATCAAATTTCTTCTCATAATAGACTATGGCAAGATCTCCTTCTTGACGAACTTTTTCGAGAATGGAAAGCACAGTTGCTTGCACTTGCGGCTGGGTTTCGTTGGTATGAGGGGTTGCTTTTTTAATCTCACGGTATTGCATGATGGAGACTCCTCGGGTTTGAATAGGGGTTAAAATTGCAACGGGTCAATTGGCTTGAAAACGAGGCTAATTCGCCAGTGCCAGATCTACGGCTCTTTGGGCGTGAAGCCTTAAAGTGTCAAACAATGGCAGCACACTATCTTCTACCCGAATTAACAACGGAAGCTCGGTACATCCCAAAATAACACCCTGAGAACCTGCTGTTTTAAGCCTCTTGATTATTTCGAGGGTTCTTTCTCTGGATTCTTCGACGATTTTTCCATAGGCAAGCTGATTGAAAATCACATCGTTTATGAATTCACGATCATTTTCAGCCGGTATGAGGACTTTGAGATCGGCGGAGACCAGATTGTTCTTAAAAAATTCTTCTTCCATCACCGCTTTGGCTCCTAAAAGCCCTACGCTCGATAGCCGTGCGCGTTTGACTGCCTCTGCTGCAGCATCGACAATATGAATCAGCGGAACCTCGATGGAGTTCTGGATCTGTTCGGCAATCTTGTGCATGGCGTTGCAGCAAATCAGGATGAAATCGGCGCCGCCTTTTTCCAGCCTGCGAGCTGATTCGACCATAATTTCAATCAATTCCGCCCACCGAGCCTTATGTTCCAATTCATTTATTTCATGATGATTGACACTGTACATTAGAACTTTTGCCGAGTTTAATCCACCCAGCTGTCTTCTTGTCTCTTGATTGATCAGCCGGTAATATTCAGATGAAGACTCCCAACTCATTCCGCCAATAAGGCCGATTACCTTCATCTACTGATCCTCCTAAACAAATAATTATAAGCGAACAAACTCCAGGTTTGTCTCTGAATTGAATCCTTCCGCAATATTGAGCATAGATGTACCGCGACAAACAACGGCTAAAAAATATTTTTAACAAGATTTGGCAGCCAAAGTATAAGCTGCGGAAAAACGGAGGCGATTGCAAGAACTACGAGGTGCCCGATAATGAAAGGTATTGATTGGCGGAACGCTGATTCATACGTAACTCCGGCAATTTTTGATCCTACCATCAAGGTCATCCCCACCGGCGGTGTTATGTTACCAAGGTTGAGAGCAAGCAACATAACCACAGCGAAGTGCAAAGGGTCGAACCCAAGCTGGACCATAGCCGGCGCCAGAGCCGGTGCAGCTATAACAATAGCCGGCAAGACGTCAACAAACATGCCTATGATGATCAAAAGGACATTTACCACGAATATCTGAATTATCGGCACCGTGCTAACCATCGAAATAAATTCGGCTGCGCTTTGAGCGATACCGGACCGGACCACATACCATCCCAAAATAGTCGAGGCTCCGAGTAGAAAGAAAACGACACCGGAAAATTTTACCGTGGAAACAAGAGAGTCAACGATATCTCGCAATTTCAGGTTACGGTAGCCAAAAGCGCCAATCACCAATGCGTAAATAGCGCCAAGCCCCGCCGCTTCCGTTACCGTGGTTATGCCACTTAAAATTCCTCCTAAAATAATCACCGGGATCATCAACGCGGGAAAGGCACGGACTCCCGTGCTTAAAATATGTTTTGATTTGATATCCGTGTGACTGGCATAGCCACGGCGCCAGGATATCCATCCACTGACCACCAGAAGCGCACCGCCCATCATCAGCCCGGGAATCAGACCGGCGACAAACAAATCTATGAGTGACAGATTGCGTAATGTTGCCGCATATACCACCATAATGATACTTGGCGGAATAATTGGCCCGATAATCGATGAACAAGCAGTGACTGCGGCAGCGTAGTCGGCATGATATCCTTCACGTTTCATAGCCGGGATAAGGGTCTTACCAATCGCAACCGTGTCAGTCACCGCCGCTCCGGTGAGTCCGGCAAATAATATGCTGACGATGACATTCACGTGGGACAACGCTCCGGGGGCTTTTCCGAACAGACTGTTTGCAAAGGCCACAAGTCTATCGGTCAATTTAGCACGGTTCATCAACTCGGCAGTAAAAATAAAATAAGGCACGGCAATCAGAAGAAAACCGGCAACGCCTGAGTAAAAGCGATCTGCTATGATTTCGATAAAGCCAATGCCTCCGATAGATATTGCACCTGACAGGCCGGCTGCTACCATCACAAGCGCTATTGGCAATCCGATCATCGCAAGCACTATAAAAACAACAACAGGAACAGCACCCATTAATCAAGCTCCG
This sequence comes from uncultured delta proteobacterium, assembly GCA_963723215.1. GTDB lineage: Bacteria > Desulfobacterota > Desulfobacteria > Desulfobacterales > JAFDCJ01 > JAFDCJ01. Next base: position 27,486 of record CAVRQG010000011.1, on the reverse strand, counting down.
TGGTTATATCCAAATGTTGAACCAGTGATACGCCACTTAGTAAATGCACGCACATAATCAGACCACAAACAGGGATAGAAATTGCCGTCCATTTATGCGAAATCTGCAAGGTATCCGACACCATAAAGAGCTGGGTGGAATTTTCAAAAAAAACCAGACCATACCAAATCAATGCAACACCGAATAATCCCACAAAGAAGAGGTTTAGGAATTGCGTCGCTCGCACCATCTTTGGAGATAAATATTTAATTGCCATGGATATCGCCACATGTTCGCCTGACTTGAAGGCCACAGTCACACTCAGCATTGCAAGCCAGGGCAAAAATAGACGTGTAAGAGAGTAAGACCAGGTAAGTGCACTGCCAGATACTAATTGATAAGTGATCCCGATCGCAGAAAGAACGAGCATCGTCACGACAAAAAGCACACCAAAAACGATAACTATGGTATTAACGATATCGCTTATTCGTTTCAATTTCACAGCCATTTCATGCCTCATGATCCTTTATCTGACAGCCTGCAGATAGGCGGGCCAAATTTGCGCCCGCCCTCTTGATTGAGTTGCCGGCTTATTTTAGATAACGCTCCATCCACTCAGATTCGAGCTGTGAGTCGATCGCGTTGACCTGGGACCAGAATTCATCGACCAGGGCCCCGTCAATTCCAAAATCCGATGTGATCCACTTCTTAAATGCAGGCTGGGTAATATCACGCATTTTAGCCTTTTCTGAGTCGGGTAGTATGTAACATTCTTTAAATTTCTTACACGAATTGACCCACCCTATGACACTGATATTTGTAGCAACCCCATGTCCCATGGTTACAGCTTCTCGAGCAGCGCGGATAATGATTTTTTTGTATTCTTCAGGAAGGGTTTGAAGCCATTTTTCGCTAACCACCCAGGTCACGGTGTTATATATATGGCCGCTCCAGGTGGTGAAATCTGTGACATCCGCTAGTTTAAAGGCATCATTAACCCCCGGTGCATTAAATTGGCCATCTGCCAAACCGGTCGCGAGCGCGGTCTGCACCTCACCCCAGGGCAAAGGAGTCGCCGACGCACCGAGCGCCTTCATAGTGATGATATGGGCCGGATTTTCTTCTACTCGAATTCTCAAGCCCTTTATGTCTGCCACGGTTTTTATCAGTCGTTTATTATTAGTAAAGGCAACATATCCACCACCGTCATCGAAGGTTCCCAAATATCGAAGCCCGCTTTCCTTAACCATTCCCCGCATAAAGTCCGCAAAATACTGACTGTCAAAAAATCCCCAGGCTGTTTTATAGTTTGGAAATAGAAAAGGTGTCGTCACGAGCTGATAATTTTTATAAAAGGATGACATCGCACCAGATGACATCAGTGTAGCCTGGATTGTCTTGCCACTCTGACACGCCTTGCCGGTTTCCACCTCGGTTCCAAGTGAACCGCCGGCAAAAATCTTAACCTCAATATCACCATTGGTAGCAGCTTCGACAACCTGCCTAAAGCGTTCTAGTGATGGTGACTCTTCGTTACTTAAAAAGTCTGCGGGATAGATATGCGAGATCGTCATCGTATATTTCGCCGCATGAACCGGCGTAATGGATAGCATCAATGCTGCGGTGAACACTCCGATACATAGTGTGGCCATTGCTATAGAGCGGAATGACACACAGCGGCGAATAAAATAAAAATAGGTATTCATGCTTTTCTCCTTTTCTCCCACTGGGGACTTGCGTGTTGAATATTTTAAGGTGACTTTTCGGAAAATTGGACTTTAGCCTGCCTATAATTTCTCTCGGAATCACCTCCCTTCTTTTGCTTTTTTGGATGATGCATAAATAAACCTGCGCTTTTGGCTTTTTAAGATTCCTCCTCCTCCTTTTTGATGTGATTTTGGAAATGGCTCATTGTCATTTCCCTTTTCCCGCCGACAAGAATGAGCGGGTCAAATTTTTCCTTTTCGGCGTGACTTTCCATGGCTCGATCAATCTTCTTCGGGTCTTTTGATTTGATTGCCTTTAAAACGTCCTTGTTCAATTTTATGAGCCTGGAGGGTCCCTCCGGAAAGAGTTCATCAAGTATCGGCGTATAGCCCTTGAGCAGTATGTCATATAAAATATTCCAGATAAGATAAAAAACCTGGTTTTTGGTTGCCAGGGCCAGTTTCCGGTGAAATTCAACGCCCAACGGGAAATAGGCGTGAATATCGTGGTTGCAGGCTTCCATCTCCCCAATGAGATGTTCCAACTCTTCGATTTCCTCTTCGTCGGAATTTTGGGCGACAAGCTGCGAGATGCCGAGTTCAATGTATTTGCGGACCTCCATAAGATCTATAATCGTTTTTTTTTCGACCCGGTAAAGCAGTGAAAGCTGCTCACGAACAGCCTCCATGTACTGGGTGATACCGACCTCTTTGACCACAGACCCTTTGGCACCCGAAGTGATTTCGATCAGACCCATAACACTTAAGGTCCTGAGCGCTTCTCTGACGGCCTGGCGCCCCACACCGAAGGTTTTGCAAAGCGCTCGTTCGGAAGGAAGACTGTCGCCGGGTTTTAATTCACCATCAAAAACGGCATTTTGAATTTGGTCCGCGACTTCTTCGTAAAGACGGGTTTTTTTGATTCGTTTGAAGGCCATGAGCGTTTGATTTCGATCTCTGAGGATGTTCAATGTGTAATGACGGATGGTCATACCATCGATCTATTATAATGGCAACATATTTTTATTTAATCAGAAGAATTCCTCGATGCTATGCATCGGGGTTAAATATGATAAAAATTCATTTTGATACTCCGCAGCTCTGCTGCGGGGTAGTTCATTGGCCAAATACTTTGAAAATAAATACGCGGCATTTTCGTTGGATGAATTGGCCTTATATGGCCATTAGGTAGCGGATCGAATTTCTCCGTAGATAGCAACCTCATAGCCTTTAAGGGCAGCCCAAAATTGATTGCCGTAATCAAAGTGCCACCACTCATCGTTATAGTAGGAAAAGTCTTCTTCGAGCATTGCGTCTCGTAATAGCCGTCGGTTGGCTGATATCTCAGCAATTGGTTCAATATTGTCAAAGTAAAACATTTGAGCTTCAGGACCAAAATGGTCAAAACCTGTTCCCATACTAAGCTCTCGACCGTCAGAGTCGACTAACGTAAGATCAACTGCCCCGCCAGTAGCATGAGGAGGAATTATATTGGGATCGGTAGCAGCGGTTGCGAAGACCCCAACCTCAAATCTAAGTTTTTCGTCATCCCAATCTGGGTGTTCGGCCTGCAAGTCTTTCCAGATTATTTGATAAATATTGTTTTGCAATTCTCGTGATCGCCAGGGATCCCAAATTTTGAATGCCATTTCTTCGAGCTGATCCTGAATCCTGATTAGCTTATCGGCAACGCTCTTCCTTGCAAACAGAGTGGCACTATCGGAAAGTCCACGATTATAATACTGCGGTTCAAGGATAAAAGGGTATGTTGATAAATCTACTAAGGGGTCGCCATTTTCCTGGATGAGTATCGATTCATAAGACAAATTGGTCATAAACTCATTAACTTTCAAGATCCAAATAACTCCGAGACCGAGCAGAGCCAACAGCTTAAATACAAACCCCTAAGACATTCACAAAGAACATCGAAATTCACGGCGCCTGCTCCAACCCATTGTATATATGGTTTCTTCAAAACTCAATGCCATCCCAGGTCATCAGCGGAACTCTTGAGAACCTTGCCTCCCCAGTTCATCATTACCAAACTGCAATAAATTGAGATAAAATGTAACAAATATCAATTTAGCCGAGAATATTACAGATAGAATCTGGATACATGAAACACACCAGGGAATCAATCCCCATTATAAATTTTGGCTAACCCGGACTTATCGGTCGACTCTAAGTGGCTGAGGATCCTAAGTGTAATGGATCGACTAATATAATGAATTTTGGCTTACCTAAAATTAAATATGTCGTGCCTGAATCAAATCCGGACAATACCCTGATTCTATAATATATTTGTTCAGCTAACCTTAAACCTGTCTGCCCATTTCAGCAAGAAAACTAATATATGCTGAAATTGAAAAATGTTTAATTTTACTTGCAAATTTTTGAATGATAATGATATCAAGCGATTATTCTATACCAAGGGGTGATTTAGAGCCAAACTTCGGGAAACAACAAATTGGCGCCTATATGCCCCCTACAGAGGGGGCGGATATTCGGAAAAATGGGAGCACAGCAGCAGTATGGCAACCACGAACGCCTATAAATACGAACTTGACACACCCTGTCTCGCCATCGATATCGATATCCTGGAGCGCAACCTATCTAAAATGAAGGCCGCGGCCCGTGCTGCCGACAAAAAGCTCAGACCGCATGCCAAAACCCACAAATGCTCGCGACTGGCAAAGAAACAAATTGCAGTCGGTGCGGTCGGTGCGTGCGCCGCAAAGGTTTCTGAAGCTGAAGTGCTAGCAGATGCGGGGGTTCAGGGAATTCTTATCACCGGACCGCTGGTAAGCGCTCAAAAGATCGAGCGTCTGGCAGCCATCCTGAAAAAGGATTCGACCATCATGGTGGTTGTCGATCATCCTGAGAATGTCCGCCGGCTGGATGCCGCCATGCGGCGTGGGCAACTTACCTTGGACGTATTGCTTGATATCGATGTAGGGTTGGGACGTACCGGGGTGTTGCCGGAATCGGCACTCGAACTGGCGGGGGATATCGCCAATTCCACCAATCTTCGGATGAAGGGAATTCAGGCCTATGCCGGTTTCGTTCAACATATCCAGTCATACCCGGAACGGAAAAAGGCCTCACTGGCATGCATGCAACCGGCGGCCGATCTGTTTCGCCATTTAAAAGCAAAAGAGCGGTCGTGCACGATCTTCAGCGGCACCGGGACGGGCACCTATGATATCGACATCCAAATTCCCGAGCTCACTGAATTGCAGGTCGGATCCTATGCTGTGATGGATTCAGAGTATTTGAACATCGCTGCCAAAGATGATCCCGCCCGCTTTTCGGATTTCCAGCCGGCCCTGACCCTGCTGACCACCGTTGTCAGCATCAACCAGCCGGACTTCGTTACGGTGGATGCCGGCCTTAAGTCCCTGTATCAACATGGCGGTGTACCATTTGTCATCTCCCCGGGATTCGGCGATCTGAGATACGAATGGTTTGGCGATGAATACGGCAAGCTTATCCGCACTGACGGCGGCAACCTCCCGCAGCTTGGAACGGTGTTGGAACTCGTTACCTCCCACTGTGACCCCACCATTAATCAGTTTGATTGTTTTTATATCACCCAGGGCGGAAAAGTTATTGACACCTGGCCGATTGACCTGAGAGGCAAAAGTCAATGATCGCATCTGCATTTCGATATTAACGATTTTTCCCGCAAACTGTGCGTTAGGCATCCTCCCCAGCCATGGTATCTACCATCCGTAATGCGTCCGTTAAGATTCTCTCGTTTACGGGAACGGTCAATTTGTAAACATGGCTCTGGGGAGAGACGCAGGTGTGATGGGCAATGGTCCGGAAATGATGATCTTGGGGATCTTCCAATCCCAAGTCCGCAAGACCAAGGGGCAGCCCAATGTCGCGGTAGAATTGCTTCATATCCTGCATAAAGGATGCAGATCGATTTTCCAAAACGAACTGCACCAACAGGCCATAGGCTACCTCTTCACCGTGCAGTGCATCATGAAGTTCGGGCAAGGCGCTCAACCCTCTGGTTAGGGCATGGGCCACAGAAAGTCCACCATTTTCAAACCCCAACCCACTTAACAGGATATTGGCCTCGATTACCCGATCAACGGCGGGCGTGACCAGCTTCTGTTGAACAGCCTGTTTGGCCTTCAATCCGTCTGTTCGCAATATTTCATAGCAAAGATTGCTAAGGGAGAGGGCGGCACAGGTCTGGCGGCCGTTCATGCTGGATGGGTAGCCGGCCAGAGCACACTGCTCGGCTTCAAATTTAGTGGTCAAGGCATCGCCGATGCCTGCGATCAGAAATCGCACCGGAGCGGCGGCAATCACCTTGGTATCCACCAACACGAGTTGAGGATTGGCAGCCAGAGCAATCACTTCTTCCAATTTTCCCTGGGGAGTATAGACAACCACCAACCGGGAGGTAGGTGCATCATTGCTGGCCGTCGTCGGGACCATGGCCAAGGGTTTGTTCAATTTATGGGATATCGCTTTGGCCGTGTCAAGGGTCTTGCCGCCGCCAATGCCGACAATCACATTACAAAGTTTTTCCCGGCTTAGCGTGGCAGTGCGGTGAATCTCTTCGTGGCAGCATTCACCTTCGAATACACAGATCTCGTATTGGGGCGTCTCCTTTTCAAGCATAGGGGTCAATTCTTCTTGATATTGGCCCCAAATATAGGGATCTATCAAAAGGAACGGCCGTCCACCCATGGCGTTTAATTCAATTCCCAATTGATCAAGCATGCCGTATCCTTGAATATAACGAGCGGGCATTCCCAATATGAAAGGCATTTCAATATTTTTTTGCATGATAGGCTCCTATTAAATAATCGCAATTGTAATTTTTAAATATCCACGATAGGATTTGACATGTTCACCGCCGCCATCGCAATCATTGCATCCAACCCCCGGAGGCACCCGTTTTGAACAGAAAAACCTTAATCGACAAAATTTTAGACATTGAATTCTTTTTTTTCGACCAAGTCAGGTCCAACGCATTAGATCCTTGCACGGCTGATGAGAGAAGATTTTTTCAATCAGCGCAGGGCTCAATTTGTTCCCTGGGGCAGTTATACACTCAAAAGTTATTTGGGCGATCTCGAATTGGCTCTCAAAGAAGGAAAAAACCCGGTTGCCCAAAAATATCTATGTATGGATTCATCCCATCCAATGAAAGAAACCAATTTCCACATCGATCAAATCGTGGATCGCAATGTCGCTTGGCAGACGGCGATGATTGTCCAATATCCCCACTTCATGTCCCAAGGCCGGGCATTAAACGCCGGCGCCGGGGAGGCCGAGGAGATCGCTTTCGACAATTACCTGCGGTGCGAGCTGGCCAGTTACAGCTCCCGCACGGTAAGGTTGCTGCACGCCGACGTCGAGCAAATGCATCAAATGGGAATCAACATGTGTGAAGTCATTTACGATGCATTGGTCAAACAATATGGCTACCCTTCGCTGACCGCGGCCGAGGCGGACGTGCACAATGCATCCAGCAGGTCTTCCGAGCTTTGAGTGGCTTGGACTCATGGTACCAAGCCCTCACCACTCAGCCCGGTAAAATTTCTGTCTTAGCGATTTTAGAATCCGGCACCGCCGCAATGAAAAGGTTGCCAACATTGATTCTACTCTTCTTTCATCTGACGCGGTTGGCCGCTATGGGCCAGCAAACCACCGTCCACGGGAACATTTAAACCATTGAGAAAACTTGCCTCTTGCGATGCCAGAAAAACAATGAGGTTGGCCACCTCTTCGGGCTCACCCACTCGCCGGGGGGGGAACACCGCATTGAAAGCTTCGATAATTTCATCGGTGGAACCGGTGAGAAACATGGGTGTCCGCGTGGCGCTGGGACAGACACAGTTGACGCGGATTCCCTGGTCGGCATAGTCTAAGGCCATGGAACGGGTTAGATTGGAGACCGCCCCTTTGGTTGCCGTATATGCTGCCATATTATACTCACCTCGGAGTCCCGAAACCGAAGAGTTGTTAATGATCGCGCCTTTACCCTTGGCCAGCATCTGGGGCAGAAAATTGCGACACATCAGGTAAACACCCGTGACGTTTACCGCCATCAAGTGATTCCAGTCGTCTTCCTTCGTTTCATGGATGGGTCCGCCAATGAAAATACCGGCATTGTTGACCAATACATCGCACCCCCCGCACTGATCAGCGACCAGCTGTGCCAGGTCGGTGACATCGTCGGCACGGCTCACATCCGAGTGAACGAAAAGGACTTCACCCGGCGTCTGCAAGGCTTTGATCTCTTCGGTGACTTGCGCACCTTTGGTTTTGTCCCGCCCGGTAAACACCACATTGGCGCCAAGTTGGGCAAACCGCTTGGCGGTTGCGCGCCCCATACCTGAAGTTCCGCCGGTAATAACTACGGTTTGGTCTTTAAATTCCATCATTTCAGCTCCTTTCTGGTTGGATGAAAAAAATCCCTTCCAACCACTTTTTTTTCCGACTGAGCGTCAGAATTTGGGAATAAGCAACTAAAAATCAGCGGCCACCAGCAGAGATGGCCCCGGCCCCTTCCAAGGGGCCATCCTCATACCCCGGATTAACTCTGCTGGTGGTCGCTGATGCCCATTGGCAGAATTCACGTCGTTGGTCTTGCCGGACTTAGCTTTCCTATTCCGGTGATGATACCTAAGCCTTTGGTAGAACTAATACAAAACTGCGTCATCCACGCGGTAAAACAACTCACGAAGTTGGCGATCTTCGATGGTTTGTTGAATCTCCATTGCTATATCCATGAGCAATGCAATACTGCCGTCAACGATGTTTTGTCGATTAATTTCGTTGATCAGCAGGCGACAAATCTCTTCGATTACTTTTCCATTGGCAGTATGCTCCTGGTTGTGGTGCAATTTTTCTAATAATCGGTAAACCGTTTCTCCCAGGCCGCCAATTGCTTTTAAACCGCGATACATCCATTTATAATACGGGCAGTATTCTTTGACGAGGAGGAAAACCAAAGCGGTAATGTCATAACTGAACCGGGATACCATATAGGTCAACGCGATTGGGTCCCCGCGGGAGAGATGGCGGGGATAGTTGTATTGGCCGACCTGTCCGGCTGTCATGCAACGAGCGGCAATTTTGTGGCGTCGCACATCTTCCGGATAATAGGCACGTAATTGATTGCGCCAAGCGGTGAATAGACCCAAAGGGTCATGAAATACTTTGCCGTTGGTACATTCCGCCAGATAGGATTGGGGAATTGCCAGCCACTGGGTATGAGTTGCGGGTGGACAGGATAAGCCGGTATGACTGCGGTAGAACTCGGAAAATCGAAGGGGTCCCCGCAGGCGTTCTTCCCCATCCGCCAAAGGTGTGCGCGAATGCCTTGGTAGCTTTGCGGCAGTGAGTCGTAAGCGTGGATTAAATCAGCACCAAATCGGTCGTAATCGTCATCCGTCAACCATATACAAAACGAAGGTCCCCAATTATGGTCGCGGGAGTAGTGGTCATCAAATCCGAAACACTCCGATCCAGAGCCCACCAATCCTATGGCCAAACGATCCATTAACTGTGGAAATCGCTTGCGCAACAGCGGCTCCCCATGGTCTTGATAATAGGCCTCGGCCAATAGCAAGCCTTTCACGGCAGTTCCTCTTTGACACCCGAACCACCGATACTTACCTTAAAACCAGCTGCGCGTGCCAGGTCGGCACAGGCCTCGACCCGTTGGGAATTATCTTCTTTTAATTGAGATAGTTCGTAGTCCATGTCCAGCTGGGTATATTTGTCCCGGCCTATTTGATGAAAAGGCAGGATGTGAATGCTCAACAGATGGGGCAGGCTTTTTGCAAAGGCGACAATCGCACCGAACTCCTGTTCGTCATCATTGACTTCAGGAATTAAAGGAATGCGTAGGACCATCGGCCGAGCGGCTTCGGAAAGACGTCGGATATTGGATAGAATTCCCTTGTTGTCCACACCGGTCCAACACTTGTGCTTTTCCGGCGAAATCAGCTTCACGTCTACCAGGAAGAAGTCGATCAAATTTAATACCCTCTGGTAGTGCATCCAGGGAGGGTATCCACAGGTTTCAACGGCGGTATGAATATCATTATCGCGCAGCCGATGCAGCAAAGCTTCCGTAAAATCTATCCCAAGCAAGGGTTCACCCCCGGTAAGCGTCACACCGCCCCCCCTGCGAAAGACTGCTTCGTCTTTCATTACTTCCTTAAAAAGATCATTGAGTTCGTACCGGCGCCCCGAAGGTCGCAAAGTCTCCGAAGGACATGCGTCAATGCATTTTAGACAATTATCGCAGCGCTCGCGGTTGAGCGCAATCCTCCCGTTGGTCAGTTGCAGAGCATTACGGGGGCACACGGCCACACAGGATTCACAGCCGACACATAGCTGCTCCGTGCGCATGAGTGAAATAGTAGGGCGAATGGCCTCGGGATTTTGGCACCATTTGCACCGCAGGGGACACCCCATGAAAAAAACAGTGGTGCGGATTCCGGGTCCGTCATGAACTGAAAAGCGCTGAATATTGGAGATGAAAGCATGCATAGACAAATACTACCCTCATCTTGAATATTCGCTTATAGTGGATGAGGTTATGCTCGTTATTTAAATCTGCTAAAAAATTTTTATTTCGATTCATAAGCCGCCGGAATGGATCAAATTTGCACCCATTAAGTTTGCTCTCGCGAACGGTAGAACCTTTTAAATTCTCACCGGCAGAGCCGGTGGCTTATGAATTGAGTTAGTATATTACTAAATAGCTCAATTCTCAATTAAGCCTGATCAATTGAGAATTAAACCACACCCTTTTCAAATCGCTTGATTATATTATCCTGCTGCACTGGGGCCATGGCGATGAAATAGGCCGAAAGCCCTCCCATGCGAACCCGCAACCCCTGGTGTTGCTCGGGATTGACTTTGGCGTCTTTGAGATCCGCCACGGTCGTGCTGGTTATGGTTAGAATTTGGCCTCCCATATCACAGAAGGACTTTATTAGCGATTTCAAGCGATCGACTCCCAGTTCACCTTCGAATTCGTTGGCATTTAGTGAAATATCCACGGGACAGCCACAATAATACTTGAGCAGATTCGGTTTGGTTATGCTTTTGAAAATCGCCGTGGGACCCTCCACATCATAGCCCGGATAAGGTGAGTAGTTGGGCGCGATCATCGCACCGGCATGACGGCCGTCGGCTGAAGCCCAGATGGGATGGCCTAATGCAGCGTAATTTTCGAACGTACCGACACCGACAGGAAATTTGATCATATCCTGGTGGCGTCTCCAATAGTCCACCCGACCCTCAAGATCTTTCATCAGACGGCTGGCAATTTGATCCACATAGTCGTCGTCATTGCCAAACTTGGGTACTTTTTTAATGGCCCGCAATCGCAGCAGCTCATGGCCCTCCCAATTCTTGGCCAGCGCTTCAATTAATTGAGCCATTGACACCGATTGATCTTCGAAAACTAATTTTTTGATGACTGCTAAAGCGTCAACGGTATTTGCCAGACCGGTAGCCAGGATCAAGTGGAAGATGTACTTGGCCCCGTCCTGGGAGATGTCACGGCCACGGGTTATGCAGTCATCTGTTATCGCGGACATGAGTGGATCCGGAGCGATCATGGAGGATAATCCTAAATTTTCCATGCGCCGTTTGCAATGGAAATCAATGCGCTCAAACATCTGCTTTTGATAGGCAGCATAGAGCTCTTCAAAATCGGTAAAAGCCGCAGGATCGCCGGTATCCAAACCCTCCTTGAGGCCGGTTTTCTGGCTGACTCCGCGGAACAGGACCCACTCCAGACAGGTTAAATTTTCCACATGGGCATAACTGAAATGGCTTTTGCCGGGGATCAGTGTTTCCCAACAGCCGTCATTGGTATAGTCTCGCGCATCTTCCACCGGCACGCCCTGGTCCACGAAGCCGGGAATGATGGTCTCATCGTTGTAGACCATGGGTTCACCCTGGCCGTAACGCAGCACTTCGGCCAATTTGGTCCAGAACGCCTCCGGCGTGTTTTTATGCACCCGGGCCCCGATAGTGGGCATCACTAACTGCATGTCATGGACCAAATCCAAAATAAGGTAGGACAACTCGTTGGTGGCGTCGCGACCCTCGGCGTCCTGGCCGCCCACGATGAAGTTCATCAGCCAGTCATTGCCCGACTGCCCGTAATTAAAGTTAGCATCACTATTAATATCTTCATCTTCCTGCCAGGTCAGGGCGCGGCTATCGTAACCGCCGGTCTGGGATTTGGGAGCGGCCTCGTCAGGGATGCGCCCCTGGGAGAACATGCCAAAATTTGAGTGATTCTCGGCCCGTTTGGTGTCGATGATAATCCGTTCGTTGCATTTGACCAAAAAGCTGCCGACGATATCCACGGCCTTCTCCTGAGTGATCCGGTTGGCCTTCAGGTCTTCAGTATAATAGGGATACAGATACCGATCGCCACGTGCTAAGGGGACATATTCCCCGCCACTATTGACGATACAATAGGTAAACCAGTAGGCTTGCGCCGCCTCTTGAAGATTGCGAGCAGGATTTTCGGGCACATGACTGCATATTCGGTGAATTTCTAGAAGCTCCGCCCGGCGTATGGGATTGGGACAGCGCATGGCTTCCCGTAGGGCTGCTGCGGCATGGCGTTGAGCGAATTGTACGACGCCATTCACAGCGATGATCATTGCTCGGTAAAGATCGAGCTTTGCTTGATCTGTCTGAACGGCATTGACTTCCCGCTCGATGGCGGCCTCGATCTCGGCACGAATACCCTTGATTCCGACCTTAATTACCATATCCCATTTTGGCGGATGGTGGCCCCAGACGGAACATTCGTTGAGCTCATGGCGGGCGGCCTCTTCGCGCTCTTCTTCGGTGAAGTAAATCGGCAGGACGGTTCCCCAGGCCACACTGGTTTGATTGGGATTGCCCACAATCAACTCATCCCTTTTGATATATGCGGGTAAGTGTTGACACATATATTCCAGGGCCATGGCTTTGCGGACAATCAGAGGCTCGTCACGATTTTCATCGTTGAGAATATTGGTATCTTTAAAATGCCAAATTCCTGGATCCTGAAATTCCTCGTTAAATAGCCGATCCTTTAATTCGATTAATCGTCTCGTTAATTCCATAAGCCCTCCTTACAACCTAAAACTAATTCGCTGAAGCCGTATTTTCAAATTAAATTTGCGGCGACATAGAAAAGTATCATATGCCGTAATGCTCAGCAAGGTAAAATGTATGTACTATTTTATCTTTTTAATTATTAAAATAGAATTTTCAATAATAAAAAAACGTTGTCAAGAACAATTTTACGGGTTGATCTTTTTCAGCCAATAAGATAATAGTTGTCTTTTAAATTTGTTAGGAGGTTTTTCACCGCGAGCTGAACGATTTATTTCCGAATATGAGGAAAATATCGACAGGGCGAAAGAAGTAAACTAATTTTGACTGTCAAAAATATTATTTTATTAATGGAATTTTGAGTCATGGGAAAAACGAATATTTCAAAAAATTATAAAGTTCATTCTTTGGAAAGAGGGTTGGATCTGCTTGAATTGCTGGCCAATTCTGCACGAGAGATGTCGCTTTCAGAACTCAGTAAAGAGGCAGACTTTAATGCCAGTACGAGCCACCGAATCCTGGATGCACTTAAATCCCGCAATTATGTGCGCCAAAATCCAACGACATCCGCTTACAGCCTAACATTTAAACTTTTTGAGCTCTCTAATAAGATCGGATGGAAAAAAACGCTTCGTCTTGAATCGATCGAGATGTTGAGACAACTCGCTGATAAAGCAAAAGATTCCGCATATTTAATTGTCAAAGACGGCGATGATGCGCTTTGTCTTGAAAGAATTGACGGGAATCCACACATCAGAGTACTGGCTTTGGAAAAAGGCAGCCGGATGCCATTGCACATGGGGGCAGGGCCCAAAGCCATATTGGCTTACCTTCCGAAAACGGAAATTGACAGAATCATTCGCGTCAAAGGCCTTGAAGCGTGGACGGCAAACACCATCACCAATCCGATTCAGCTGAAAACTGATCTAAATAAAATTAGGGAAGTCGGCTATGCGTTGAGTCCCCAGGATGTGACCGTTGGGGTCTGTGCTGTCGGTTGCCCAGTCAGAAAAATTGACGGCGAGGTCATTGCCGCCGTCAGCATTGCCGGTATGGCAAGCAATTATACAGAAGACAAGCTGCCTCCTCTGATCGAAATGGTGCGTTCAGCGGCGCAATCGCTTTCCGATCAGATACAGAAATAGTGTTGTTTTCAATAAAACTCAACTTGGATTCGCAATCTCCTATAGCGAAATTGTTTCTCGTTCAAACTGTCCGTGTGCGGGAAAAATAATTATAGAAGGATCCATTTAATACCCCCCCATTCAGATATCGAACATCGAAATCAACCAATTGAATGTTGACTTTTTTGTCAACATTTACTTGAATGTTTTTTTAATAATCAAAGTAATGTTTCACTTTAGAAGATATCAGAAAAATAGAAAAATATTAAAATATCTAATAATATATTGAAATATAAATGATTATTTAAAATTTACAATTTTAATCTTGGTCAATTTTCCCTTGACAAACGGTACAAACTATTCTTTTCGAATAATCAAAATTAAACTTTAAAAATAAAAAATTAGATTGAAAATCCAGATGAGGTTCAATGTCTAGCATAAATCAAAAATCTTGGCGAGTTGTACCCAGTTTTTTGGTTAGAAAGGGAGGCTATCGTGAAAAAAGAAGACGAAAAAAAAGTTGATCAGCTCTTGGAGATAGCGAAAAAAGTACGCATCAACATCGTGCACAACGTACACGCTGCAAAGTGCGGCCATCCCGGTGGTTCGCTGTCTGCCGTCGAACTTCTCACGGCGCTGTACTTTGATACGTTACGAATCGACCCGCATAATCCCCGCTGGGAAGATCGGGACCGATTTATCCTCTCCAAAGGCCATGCTTCGATCGGTTTGTATGCGGTGTTGGCCGAACGCGGCTACTTCCCGGTGGACGAATTGAAAACGTTTGATACAATTGATTCGAGGATGCAGGCTCACCCGGATATGAATATGACGCCGGGCATTGACATGTCGACTGGATCGTTGGGGCAGGGGCTCTCTGCGGGTGTCGGGATTGCCATCGGGGCCAGGATGTTGAAAAAAGATTTCTTGACCTACGTCATGCTCGGTGATGGAGAAATTCAGGAGGGCCAGATTTGGGAGGCGGCCTTCATTGCCGCGCGTTATGGCCTGGACAATTTGATCGGTATTCTTGACAATAACAAGGTTCAGCTCTACGGCTGGCAGTATCCCGAACCCCAGTGTCCGATGGATGATCCCGCTGCGAAATTCAAGTCATTCGGATGGCATGTCATCGAGGTGGATGGTCACGACTTTGGGGCGATCATTGCCGGCTTCGAAGAAGCCCGGGCGGTCAAGCGTCAACCGAGCATGGTCATCGCCAATACGATCAAAGGTAAAGGCGTGTCGTTTATGGAAGGCCGCTATGAGTGGCATGCCCAAGCTCCCAACGACGATCAGTGTACCTGTGCGCTGGATGAATTGGAAAACTGCTGATCTTCAGACCTGGTTGAATGGTTTTCGGAAAAAGTGGACCCTGAAGGGCAGCAAGCACGCTGATAATTTGTATAAGGTTTCAATTGTCGGGTGTCAGGGATATGGAGATTGCATAGATACTGACATCTGAAGCACTTAATTATTCTTACAACATGTTGATCTTGAATTAAAGTCCGCTAAGGACCTAAAGATAGCGAAAGGACGGAAAGATGTCTCAGGAAATAGCCCAGCGTGATGCATTTGGCAAGGCACTGGTTGATTTGGCACAAAACGATTCCAGAATTATAACGTTAGACGGCGACTTGGCCACTTCCACCAAAACAGACATGTTTGCTCAGGTATTCCCGGAACGGTTTCTGCAAATGGGCATTGCCGAACAAAATATGTTTGGGGTGGCGGCCGGTTTAGCGACGCTTGGGTTTATCCCTTTTGCGACTTCCTTCGCCTGTTTTACCGCAAAAAGAGCGCTGGACCAGATTCGGATCGCTATTGCCCAGCCAAAATTGAATGTCAAAATGATCGGGGCCTACAGCGGCATATTGACCGGCAAAACGGGCAAGACACACCAGACGGTTGAAGACATTGCCGTGTTCCGTGCCATGCCTTACGTGACGACGATTGCCCCGGTCGACGGTCTGGAGGTCAGGCTGGCCATGGCGGCCATTGTAGAATATGAAGGACCGGTTTATCTGCGGTTGACCCGGGATCCGTGTCCGGTTGTGATGCCGGATGACTACCAATTCAAGATCGGCAAAGCCGTCGTCTTGAGGGAGGGCGGCGATGTGACGCTCATGGGTACCGGGCAGAAAACCATAGATTGTCTTGTGGCCGCCGACCAACTGGAAGCCGAGGGAATCGGTGCTACGGTCCTGCATGTTCCGACGCTGAAGCCGTTGGATGAGAAAACCATCATCGAAGCGGCATCAAAAACAGGGCGGGTTGTTACGGTTGAAGAACACAGTATCATTGGCGGGCTGGGCGGAGCGGTGGCCGAGGTTCTGGTGGAGAACTGCCCGCTGCCGTTGAAACGAGTGGGTTGCCGGGACACGTTCGCCGAATCAGGGGCCAATGAAGATCTTCTTGAAAAGTACGGCCTTACCCCTCGACACGTGGTTCAGGCCGTCCATGAAATTCTTAACTTCGGCAAGTAACAATTTAATTGATTCAATGGCATATAGTAAAAACTGTTATCATTGTTTTCATGTTTTACGGCCTGTGTGCCGGGCTGGTCGGCGGTCTGCTCACATGTCGGTTGGCGATTGGTGGCCCGGCCGTAGGCGATCCTCTCACCCTGCAGGCCATTGCAACAGTTTTGGTTGGAGGGACGGCTATCAACGGTGGTTCCGGCGGTATTATCCGATCGCTAATCGGTTGTGCCATCATCACAGTTTTGTTAAACGGCATGAATATCGCTGCCGTCAACCCTTACGCGCGCCAGGTGATACTGGGTGCTGTCATCGTTGCGGTGGTCGCATTTACCTTGGATCGCACCAAGATATCGGTTGTGAAGTGAGTTCAGAATTACAGATTCGACAGTATTCCAATACGTTAGTAGCAACTTCCCTCCTAAATATAGTCTCCGCCCCGGCTTCGCTTCCTGGAGTTGACTTTTCAATTGTGATTCAAATCATCTCTTGATATAGTTAACGCTATAGTGATGAGTGATCGAAAAACAGCCATCCATATACCCTTGAGAAGGATCGCGGGATGAAATCGATTTTAGTGGTCAGTAACAAAGATGAAGCCTATTCTTTAATTGCCTCAACCTACAAATCAGGCTTTACCGTTGAAAAAACAGCCGACAAGACTGCAGCGCTGGGGCTGCTTCAAAAAAAACAGTGTGATCTGATTTTCATTGATTTGGATGTTCTCAACAACCAGGATTCCGGGGAAAACTACAAAGAGTCCCTCAAGCCTTTCTGGCAGTTATATCCTTCCGTAGAAATTATCGTCATGTCCCGGCAGGACAAAATACGCCAAGCCGTCAATGCGGTCAAGGCCGGTGCCGGTGACTATCTTACCTATCCGTTGGATGCCGATGAATTAAAGCTGGTTTCGGAAAATTTGAAGAAAACGAGAATCATGCAGTCGGAACTGAACTACCTGCGCGATCAATTCTGGAAGGTGGACTCCCTTGAGCTTCTGCGAACCAACAGCAAAAGCATGAAAAAGGTTTGTCAACAAATTAGCACCGTGTCACCAACCAAGAGCACAGTATTGCTTGTCGGAGAGACCGGAACCGGTAAAAGTGTTCTGGCACAATTGATTCACCATCACAGCAATCGCAAAAATGCGCAATTTATCAGCGTGCATTGCGGGGCCATACCGGACACTCTGGTTGAAAGTGAAATGTTCGGCCACGAAAAAGGCGCTTTCACGGGAGCCGTGCGCAGAAAACTCGGAAAGTTTGAATTTGCCACGGGCGGCACCATTTTTCTAGATGAGATCGGCACCATTACACCCGCAGCCCAGATCAAACTGCTGCAGGTTCTGCAGGACGGTACCTATCATCGGGTGGGGGGAGAGGAAACCCTGAAGACGGATGTCAGAGTGATTGCGGCCAGCAATGCAGATCTAAAAAAAATGTGCGATGAGGGAAGTTTCAGAAAAGATTTGTATTATCGCCTGAATGTGTTTCCGATTGAGATCCCCCCTTTAAGAGAAAGATTAGAAGATATCCCTTTGTTCGTTGAGGCCTTTTTGAACAATTTAAACCAGTTTTCTTTAAAAAAAATAAAGGGCATTCACCCTCTCGTCATTGAGGCTTTCAAGATATATACATGGCCTGGAAATATCCGGGAATTGGAAAATCTTGTCGAAAGGGCCTATATCCTGGAGACTTCCTCGGTGTTGACTCCAGAAAGTTTTCCCAATGAATTATTCGAAAATGGGGCTACCTCCGTATTCATGCCCACCGGTAAGCAACTTACGCTGACGGAGGCCAGGCAGCAGGGAGTTGAAGAAATCGAAAGGAATTATCTGAAAGATGTCCTGGCCAGTAACCGGGGCAAGATTAATGACTCTGCGCGTGAAGCCGGCATCAGCTGCCGCCAGCTGAACAAACTGATGAACAAATACGGTATTCGCAAAGAAGAATTTAAAGCCGCGTAAAAGTTCCACCTGCCAGACTTACCAGTGGGGTTGGTTGCCGATGTTCCGCCCCATCACCTCCAACGTATCGCTGACGACCACAAATGCCTGTGGATCGATGTCATTAATCAGCTTTTTTAGCCGGGGCAGTTCCTGAAGTGAGATGACCGTGAACAGCATCTGGATATCCTGTCCGGTATAGCCTCCTCGGCCGCCGATGATGGTCACCCCCCGTTGAATGGCCTCCATGATACCCCTGTGAATTTTCTCCCAATGAGGAGAAATAATGGACACTGCCTTGCGCTGGCTCAGGCCATACATAACCACGTTGAGGACCTGGGTAGAAACGAATAGAAATATCAGGGTATACAAGGCCTCTTCCATCGAAAAAATATAGGCCGTAACAGATAAAATCAGGCTGTTGAGGACCAGGATGCTGGTTCCCAGACGGATTGAAAAGCGTTTAAATAGAATAATTGAAAGGATGTCCATGCCTCCGGCTGAGCCAAAAGACTTTAAAATAATACCTCCGCCGGCACCTGAAAGAATGCCGGCAAAAATAGCGGCGAGCATCTTATCTTGGATGGGAATGATAAAAGGTTTCCAGAACATGGCCAGGGAAAAAATGACCATACCGACCAAGCTGTAAAGGAAAAAGCGTCGGCCGATATACTTCCAGCTGAGAAGATATACAGGGATATTGAGGATAAAATAGAGCCCGGCAATCGGCAGAAACGGAAACAGATAATGGATGATCAGGGTTGCTCCAACGAAGCCCCCGCTTAAAAATCCGTGGGGAATCAGTACTCCATTGATGGCCAGAGCGCAAATCAGGCTGCCGGATGTAATGAGAAACAGATTCCACAACACCAGCCGGATGGCCTCCAACTTTTTATGGTGGAGTTTCTGAAGATGCTGTATCCCATCAATGGGTTTTGAAGATATGATATGGTCGTTTGTGATTTCCATCTAAATATCCTGAGTGAAATTCGTTCACATGTATACCTGAAAAAACTGCTCTGTACTTGGGTCAGCAGGCCAATCTCGGGGATCACAGCAATCTGTGTGCCAGTATAAATAATCAGGCACTAAAAAATGACATCCGAAGAAAAAAAATCTAAAAAATAAAATAACATTTTGAAATAGCTTGTTTTTTTATGGTTGTCCAAATACTTGATCGATCTCATCACAACCCCAAGGTTGCCCGATCACCCACTTTTTGGATGGTACCACCTGCAAGACAGGAACTTCGAATTCCGACCTGATTAAAAATCGGAACTGTAACTTCCGATTTTATTATTTTAATAATTTCAAAATGTTATTTAAATTGCTGCCACCTCCTGTTTTTCGGTTAAATGCTCTTCGCTTCGTTTCAGAACCAACGGTTCCTGTTTTTGATGCGACTTGGTCTATTTATTTTGTAATATCAAAATATTATAATTTTGGCACGGATTTTGCTAAGCATGAGCTGGTCTGCATGCTATTAGTATTATGAGACCAACTATCTTAAAATTATTACTATCGATTCCTTTGAAATTGTCAAGAAATAGCGGGTGAAAAGCTTGGAGGTGGAAATGGGCCGGTACCATATCGACGAAGTTGAAATCGAGAAAGACGATCAGACATTAGAAAGCGACAACCGAGGATTTGCTAAAAGAGGCGCTGATCAACCCAGGCAGTCTCCCATCCGCAGAAAAAACAAATTGCGACAAGAAGAAGAAGAAGAAAAAAGAAGAGCTGAAACCAAAAGCCAAAAGGAACCACAAAAAGATCCAACATCGGCTCAAGTACGATTGGCAAGGAGAATAAATCATGGATAACCTAGACAGGTTATATCTTTCTAAATTATCGTTGAACGCAGATTTCGGTTCACTTTTTGAAGACAATTATATCCAGGAAGATGATTATATTAGAGATATAAGTCAGCTTCTGGATGCGACCGACTTTAATCAGATGGAAGATTGCCTATGGGATGAAGATTAGTTTATAAGGGAGCTCAGACATAAACTATCGATAGGCTGTGACGTTTGAATTAAAAGGACGAAGATGGAGCAAAAAGACCTCGACTATTTTGAAAACTTACTCACCCAATGGCTCGATGAACTGCTGGGCAAAGCGGGTAATACGGTGGTGGGTCTAATAAGTTCCGAAGATCATCTAGCGGATCCTCTGGATCGAGCGGTTTTTGACAGTGAACGCAGCTACACGCTTCGTATCCGCGATAGGGAAAGTGTGCTTATCAAAAAGATCAATGCTTCACTGAACGACATCGAAGATGGCGTCTATGGCATCTGTGATGAATGTGGCACAGAAATCTCTATCGAACGCTTAAAAGCCCGCCCGGTTGCTCGACGCTGTATCCAATGCAAAACCAAGCAAGAACAACGGGAGCGTTTAACCGGTGTGAGATGAAACCAAATTTCCCAAATATCAAAATACGGAGAAAATCAATGCCTAAATATGCAATATCTCCAGCAAGTAACTCCGACAATCCCGATAAGCTGGCTCATCTTTCTTTCTCTGAAGAATTAGACGGGGTTGAATTCGATGATAAAAGTTACAACTCCAAAATGAAGATCGAATGCATTTGCCCCAAATGCGGCCAAAGACATGTAATGGCCTTTCACTGGATCGGGAGGGGTACTCCCAGAAAATACTGCCCGTCCTGTAAGGGCGGGTACAATGGATAATTAAAGGAGCAAATATTGGCGTACTCCATCGAGTCCCCGTCATCATTGAGGTGATCTCATAGATGAAGTTGCTAAAGTTGCCGTTTCACATTAAGAAGTTCCGCATTACTGCCCTTACCGCTTTTCATAATTGGTCATCCAAGGCGTAACACCTTGGAACCAATGGAGAGTCCGGTTTAATCCCGTCCTTGAACGCGACCTGCAATTTCCTGGGATTAAAACGTGTCATTGATCTCATTGATGCGGTTTGCTCCGGGACAACATTGCAAGTTCCGCCATACAATCATCCCAGACCTTCACCAGCAAGTCGACATCTTCATTAGAAGTCACCGGCGATACCAGCATCATGTTGTGAAATGGTGTGACCAGTACACCGCGGTTGACCAGGTACAGATGGGTGTAGGCAATTAAATCCCAGTATACTGCGGCTTTGGCTTCGGATCCCTTTTTAGGAGGATGCGGCATGAACTGCATCTCGGCGCGGGCGCCGCAACGGGTCACACTCCATGGCAGATCGTGATTTTGAATTGCCGCTTCCAGGCCGTCGGCCATGCGATTGGCGCCGGCAATCATTTTCTCAAAGGCCTTCTCAGTGGCGACATGCGTCAGGGTGGCCCGTATGGCGTTGATTGCAAAGGCATTAGCGGACAGCGTGCCGCCGATTCCCATCGGGTCGGAAACGGGTTTGCGACCGAAGGAAGCATTGATTTGATCTGCTATCTGAGCCGTGAAGCCGTATACCGCAACGGGAATACCGCCGGCGATTGACTTTCCCAGGGTGATAAAATCCGGCTTTAAACCATGGGCGGCCGTATAGCCGCCGGGACCCGATGAAAATGTATGGGTTTCGTCGATGATGAGGTATGTACCATATTTAGTTGCCAGTTCACGCAATTTATCGTGATAGCCCTGCTCGGGTAGCACCATGCCGCAGTTGGTCATCACCGGCTCGGCCAGAATACAGGCGACATCTCTATGGCTGAGTGCATCTTCCAGGGCGCTCACCTCATTGAACTCCACGACCCGCGCAACAGCTTCTTTGACCAGCCCCGGATTGCTGTCAAATTCGCAGCGCAAAGCTATCTGACCGTTTTCATCCAGATGCACCAGTGCTTCGTCGAGACTGCCATGGTAGCACTCGTTGAAAACCAGTGTTTTAGGCCTTTTGGTCAGCGTTCGGCAGATCCGAATAACATAACGGTTCGCCTCGGTGGCCGTCATGGCTACCTGCCAGAAAGGCAGGCCGAATCGCCTACCAAGCTCCCGGCCAATCCACGGTGCATCCTCACTGGGCAGCATGGTGGTAATTCCTTTGCGCACATGCTCGGACACTGCCTTGGCAGTTGCCGGCGGCGAGTGTCCGAACATCGCTCCGGTGTCGCCAAGGCAAAAATCGACGTAGGTATTGCCGTCGATGTCCGTTATACGGTTGCCCGAGGCGGCGTTCACATAAATCGGATGCGGCGACCCCCAATCGCTCATCCAGGGCATGGGAACGCCGTTAAGCAAGACCTTCCGAGCGGAGGCATATATCGAGGATGATTTTGGGGTGCGGCTTTTAAACAACTCCTTTTCGCGCGACATCAAGTCTGCAAGTTGTATATCGGAGACGACTTTTCTGGGAAACTGCATTATTGTGACTTGCCTTTCATAAAAAATGTTTTTAGGTAACTATAAGATTTCCTTCCAATGATTTTGCCTATAATCGATATTCTGGTAGCCTTTTTTACTTATTTTAAGAAAGTTGCCGCGCAGGCCGATAACCGGCAGGGGAACCGTGAAATCTGTTTCTTCAATTGTGCCTGAATCTTCTGATACCATTTTATAATCAAGGATGGCATCGTTCTTCGGCCTGAAGAACGATCGCAAGGTTTTCCCACCATCTCCTCTTTATATAGAAGGCTCATAAGGATTTGAGCTTCGGTACATCGGTTCGAAGATTGGAAATTTGTCGCCTTACCAGGCAGTCCATCCCCCGTCAATGCAAAGAGACTGGCCGGTCATCAAGTCTGAGGCGTGTGAAGCCAGAAAGATGGTCAGGCCCATCAATTCCTCTGCCTTGCCCAATCGGCCCATCGGAGTTCGTCGCTCGATATACTCGACCCGCTCCGGTTCATCCTTGAGAATTTGCTTTACCAGAGGGGTCTCGATAAAAGTCGGCGAAATGGCGTTTACGCGAACGCCCAGCTTGGCCCATTCCAGGGCCATAACCTTTGTCAGTTGATCCACCCCGCCTTTGGAAGAGCAATAGGCAGCCTGGCCGTAATAGGTGATTTTTCCCATAATGGAAGACATATTGATCACCTTGCCGTAGCCACGTTCGATCATCTGGGGTACAACAGCCTGAGCTACCAGAAACATGCCCTTAAGATTGGTGTCGATGACCCTGTCCCAATCTTCCTCGGGATATTCCAGCAAGGGAACTCGGTAATTCACCCCGGCGGTGTTGCACAGGATATCCACGCGGCCAAATTGATTCAATATCTTGGTGACAGTCTGTTGCAAACTGGTTTTGGAGCGAATATCCATGGCGAAAGCAGCCGAGTGTCGACCCGTTGCTTGAATGGCGTCTGCTACCTTTTGTCCAGCCTCGGTGGTAAGGTCGCACACAACCACGTCGGCACCGGCGCCGGCCAGCGCTTTGCACTGGACCTCGCCCAGGCCGCCGGCAGCCCCGGTGACCATTGCCACCTTTCCGGATAAGTCAAACAATTCCTGAATCATAGCACAATGATTAGCCATAAAAATTTTCTTTTAACGAAACGCTTTATTGCGAAGAACCTATTCTGTTTACGAAATGGAAAAGCTGAATGGCTTCAAATACTGTCCATCTCATTAGCCGAACCGAACCTGGCTGTCAATAGATTTTGTGGAGCAAAGCGCGTTTGTGCCTAATCCGTTTATCCAAGAGCCGTTGATAAATTGAGGATCCAAATTTTGCTCAAATTACAGAACTAGATTAACGCCTCTGTTATCGGACCGAACAAGCAAAGCGCCGCGAGGTTCCGGTGAACATGCATGTTATGTTCTCATATTTCCGCAATAACTCGACAGGGCAATCCTGACATTCCCTCAAAGTTTATTGGATATGTTTTTGCAACAAAGTTGTTGTGCTTTTTACCTTCTAACACTTGGTCCAAATTGCATAGATTCTCAACTATAAATACTCCTTTATCTGCACAGTATTGATCTTTTGGAGTATGCTCCTTTCCCCGCCTGATCCCAGCAAAATCGATACCTATAATAGAAATACTTTTTTCTAATAGTATATCAATTAACAGATTTGATAGTTGTGGATGTTCTTTGAAATAAGGTTTTGTCCCGTATTCTACTTTATTTATGAAACCAGAGTAGAAGGCTACAAACATATCCTTATGAACCATAGAGATATAACTTTCACTTAGTTCTATATCCTCACTAGAAACGTCAGAAATATCAAGTACAATTCCATTTCTTTTGGTATAGGAAAGTGGAAACTCCTTATTCATTACATCAAAGTGAGTGCCCAGATGTCCAAATGAAACCATTTTTTGAGTAGACTAGGGAGATTGGACTCCATCAACATCAACTTCAAAGTTAAATATTATTCGCCACAGAAAAAAATAATTCAAGCCTTTAGCGCGAACCTATTGAAAACAACTTGACAAATAGGAATATTTATTATTTAAGAGCGATATGCAAAAAGAGACACATGCAGAAAAAATCCGAGAGCTCCTGCAGACCTGTCAGGAACATCACTTAAAAATTACCCCCCAACGCGTGGCAATTTATAAAGAGCTATTAAATTTGGACACCCATCCCACAGCCGATGCCATTTATAAAATCGTGAAAACGGAATATCCGAATATTTCCTTCGATACTGTCAACCGCACACTATTGACCCTGGCTGAAATCGGCATCGTGGATATTGTCGAAATATTCGGCGGCGCCAAGCGCTTCGATCCAAAGGTGACAACCCATCATCACCTGCATTGCACTCGATGCGGTAAAGTATTTGACTTTTATAGCCGAGCCTATGACAATTTGAAAGTTCCTGAAGAAGTTGATGAGCAATTCCAGGTCATGAGCAAACGCGTGGTGCTCAAGGGAATTTGTAAAACCTGTCGTAATTAAAACCATCATTTACTATCAACGCCAACAGAAAGGAGAAACAAATGAGTAAAACAACCGAAAATTTGCAAGCTGCTTTTGCAGGAGAATCCCAGGCACGAAATAAATACACATTTTTTGCCGAAGTCGCCAGACAAGAGGGGTATCATTACATCGCCAAAATCTTTGAAGAAACCGCTGAAAATGAAAAACAGCATGCTATGGATCATTTGAAATTGCTCAATGGCATCGGCGATACCGCAGCCAATTTAAAAGAGGCCTTTGGCGGCGAAGACTATGAAGTCAAGAGCATGTATCCCGGGTTTGCAAAAGATGCCGAAGAAGAAGGAGAAACCGCAGCAGCCATCGCTTTCAAACAGGTTGCTAAAATCGAAGCACACCACAGAGCACGGTATCAAAAATTACTTGAAATGGTCGAGGCCGGGACGGTTTTCAAACGCGAACAAGCGATCAAGTGGAAATGTGCTGTATGCGGTTATATCTACGAAGGCACTGAGCCACCGCCGAAATGTCCTTCGTGTAAAAATCCGAAAGAATACTACGAACCGGCTAGCTTGGTTTTCTAAAAGGTTACTACGGCTGTTTTTATTTATACCGTATGGAGGGGTGGCGGCCTTTGCGGCCTCCGCCTATGCCAAAAGACTGTTTGCTCATGATGGGCCGACCATGCTGGAGGTTATCACCGACTCGGAGCTTATATTCAGTGCCCATCTTTGTTAATATTCAGTTATGGACGGGCACTATTTAACTCTGGGCGCTGTCCAATGCTGTCCAATAAGGAGATGGATTGTATGAGCAGAACCGATGAAAATCTAAAGGCGGCAATTGCCGGTGAATCTCTGGCCCGCAACCGCTATTCGTATTTTGCGGAAATGGCCAAAAAGGAAGGCTATCGGTACATTGGTAAAATTTTTGAGGAAATTGCCGAAAATGAAAAATATCATGCCATGGAAGAGCTCAAACTTTTGATGGGTGACCGGGATACCCTGACCAATCTCAAAGAATCCGTCGATGGTGAGCAGTATGAATTCGAAGACATGTATCCCCGGTATGCCACCGAGGCGGAGGTGGAAGGCAATCGGGCGGCCACGATTCTGTTTCGGCAGATTTCCAAGATAGAAAGGCAACATCACAATCGCTTTAGAAAGCTCCTTGAAATGGTGGCAGCAGGCAAAGTGTTTAAACGGGATACGCCCATCAAATGGAAATGCAGCATCTGCGGGTATGCTCATGAAGGTCTTGAGCCTCCCAAACGATGTCCTTACTGCAAACACCCACGGGAGTATTACGAACCGGCCAATCTGGATGTTTAGGGGGGAATATGGCAAAATACATCTGCAGTGTCTGTGAATATGTCCATGATGAAGAAAAAACCGGCCAAAAATGGGACGGTCTTCCGGATGAGTGGGTCTGTCCGGTCTGCGAATCTCCTAAAAATTTCTTTGCAAAGGCAGATGTATCCGAATCTGCACCTGAGCCCCACGATGACAAGATAGAAAAAGAGACCGCTGCGCCGGTTCTCGTTGATCTCCAGAAAACAATGGCTGAGGCGGAGCCCTATTTTGCCGATATTCAAGAAATCGCCCGGAGCAGCCGGACCGTGGATGAACCCATGCGCACGAAAGAGCCGGTGATTTCGTGGGATGAGATACTGATAAAGGGGGCTCAACTGGCCAAGATGCCGCTCAATAAAGAGGTGCCGGTAACCACGAAAACGATCATCGGCCCTCGTGCCGAGAAACCGCTGGTGGTCGAAACGCCGATTTATATCTCACACATGTCCTTCGGCGCCCTGTCAAAGGAAGCTAAAATTGCGCTGGCTAAGGGCAGTGCGGCCGTGCAAACGATTATTTGTTCAGGAGAAGGAGGCATTCTACCGGAAGAATTCGATGCGGCTTACAGATATATCTTTGAATATGTTCCCAATCGCTATAGTGCGACTGAGGAAAACCTGAAAAATGTGGATGCCATTGAGATCAAAATCGGTCAGTCTGCCAAACCGGGAATGGGGGGGCATCTGCCCGGCAATAAGGTCACATCGGAAATCGCCAAGATCCGGGGATTCAAAAAGGGAGAAGATATCATCAGTCCTTCCCACTTCGAGGATATCCGCAGCCCGCAAGATTTAAAACAGCGGGTGGATTGGCTGAGAGAGACATCCGGAGGAAGGCCTATTGGCATTAAACTGGCGGCCGGAGACATCGAGGCTGACCTCGAGTTTGCTGTTTATGCAGGACCGGATTTTATCACCATAGACGGAAGGGCCGGGGCAACCGGTTCGGCACCCAAATTTGTCAAGGCCAGTACTTCCATACCCACCCTGTTTGCCATTTATCG
>CAVRQG010000010.1:0-154646 GCA_963723215.1 uncultured delta proteobacterium | reverse complement strand
CATCTTTATGTCGCAAAGAATAAAATCGAACTGAGACTGTTGGATCATCTCCAAGCCTTCGGCCCCGTTAGCAGCCGTCTCCACGGAGTAACCGGTCTTCTTAAGGACTGTCGAAAGCATGTGACGCATGTTCGCTTCGTCATCAATAATCAGCAACCGGCTTTTATCAGACTTGGTTGTCATATTCAGACCTCGGTATTCGTCAAATAGAATTGATTTGATTGCCTAATAAGTCAGGGAAATCAAGCTTTTAACCGTTAACCTTTAACCTAATCATCAAGGTTTCAAACGGATCCTTTGAACCTAAATATTGCCCTATTTATAAAGCGGCAAGGATACTTTCATTGTCGTTCCGCTGCCGGCTTCACTCGTCACGGCCATTGTTCCGCCCATGCTTTCCACAATCATGAAACTGACGGATAAACCCAGCCCTGTGCCCCTGCCGGGGTCTTTAGTCGTGAAAAAAGGATCGAAGATATTGTCCAGGCTCTCCTCGTCGATCCCCGGCCCATCATCGATAAATAAAATTTTTAGCCTTGTTGCGGGGTTCTTGGTTTCAGAGTCGCTACCCGTCTCAAGTGCTGTGATTATTTCCAGTTTCCCACCGGTGCCTCCTCCCTCAATGGATATGGCATCTGCCGCGTTGATGATCAGGTTTAAGAATACCTGCCGCAGCTGGTTGGAATCGGCCAGCACAGTATCTTCAGCGGCCATCAGCTGAAGTGATAATTCAATGTTGGACATCAGCGGTTGAACCTGCAGAACACTGGCCGTATCATGGATTAATTCGTGCACGGAGACCGCCATACGTTCCGAACCGGAAGGCCGTGAGACTTCCAGGAGTTGTCGTATAATGGTGTTGATACGTTCGATTTCGGCCTCCGTTCGGGTTAAATATTCATCGCGTTCCTCACGATCGATGTCCTCTTGTTTGAGCAAATCCAGATAACCGATGACAATACCCATGGGATTTCCGATTTCATGGGCGATACCGGCCGATAACCTGCCCACCGAAGCCAATTTTTCAGCCTGAATGATTTCCTTTTGTGCTTTTTTTAGTTCCAGGTTTGCTTGTTCAAGGGACAGAACAGTGGAACGAAGTTTCTCTTTGTCGGCTGATATACGTTTGAGCATGCTATTCAACGCTTTGGACAGCCGGTTGAGTTCATTGTCTTCCTTGCGAACCGAAAATATGATTTCATCATCTTCTTTATAGTCTTCTGCTCGTTTGGCCAGCCTGCCGAGGGGCATGAGGTAAAGCTTGGAGATGCGATAAATTCCAATATATGTGAGAATGGCTAAATTAATGGCAATATAAATGAATATGATTTGTTGCGAGTGCCGGAGGGCATTGTAAACCCTCTCGAGCGGCAGAACGATACTGATGCCGCCGGCGATTGATTGGTTATTTCTCAAGGGTGCCGATAGTATCAATTTTGCCTTTTGTTTCCAGAATATGCCCCAAGTTGTACCGAAAAAGTGATTTGTTTTTTGGCCGTTGGTTAAGGCCTGTTTCGTGTACGCGACGAGTTCCTTTTCTGAAATTTCCGAATGCTCGCCCAGATAAACCTTTTCACCACTCGGCCCGATATGCAATGCATTTGCGATCTGCGAGTCGTTTATCATTTTAATCAACAATGACTTGGATTCCGAATCGACCGTCCCAATGGTCCCAACAGGGACACTCGCCAAGTCATTCTCGAGAACAGACAAAAGCAGGTTGGCCTTTGAAACCTCCGAACGGATCAACTCTCGCCTAATGGTGACCATCGAAACCAAATCGATCAGTACCATCGCCAATAGCAACAGCACCGCTAGATTAACCGCTATTTTAGTTCTAAGCCTCCGGACAAACATGGGTTATGTGAGTCGCATTTTTTGGATTCAATGAAAAAGCCTCGATTTAATCGAAGGCCTTGAGATTTGCTTATGGAACTCTTCCGCTTCCGAAACATTAAGGATAAAGCTATTTAGGACTGCAATTTTAATGCCTAATACATCGATATTTTTAGTTTCTCTGATTTACTCGGCTATAAGATGATTGATGTTTTTGCACTCGAGCATCTCCCCTCCCGAATTCAACCCTATTACGTTTCTCATTTGATATTTTTCCAACCAGGGCCGCAATATTGTGTTAAGGGTCAGCCACAAATTCATTTGGCGCTCATTTGAATCACCGGGAAACCGGCTGAAATCTTCCGGACAGATTTGATCAGCGTCAAATATATAACGATTTTAACCTGAAAAAGAGAAAACTTAAGATGGTATCTGTCTACAACCAATCAGATTTGATAAAATCGTGAACATCGATTTAAAGACTTTCTATGAATCCATCGAAGCTGCTCCTTCTATATATGGCGGCAAATCAAAATTGACCCTATTCATGCATGAAAACAGGTAATTCGCCCACCTTGACAATTTAGAATTTGCACTCATTATATGAGCAAAATTATAGACCTATCGAATAACACAGGAGGTAATCGTAAAATGACCGTGAGAACCGAAACTCATGAATTCAAAACCGAAATCAAACAGTTACTGGACCTGATCGTCAACTCGCTTTATTCCAACAAGGAGATTTTTCTGCGGGAACTGATTTCAAACGCCTCGGACGCCATTGACAAACTGCGGTTCAAAGCCCAGACCGATGAAGGGCTTCTCGGCAATGACGGGGAATTTAAAATAAAGATCGAACGGGACGTTGTGAAAAACACGCTGACCGTTGAAGACAACGGCATCGGTATGACCTATGATGAAGTGCTGGAAAATATCGGTACCATCGCCAAGAGCGGTACCAATGACTTCCTCGAAGCCATGAAAAAGCTCAATAAGGAGGCCACCCTGACCCCGGAATTGATCGGCCAGTTTGGTGTCGGCTTTTACAGCTCATTTATCGTGGCTGATAAAATAACGCTGCTGACCAAATCCGCCAACGGCGATCCTGCGGTACGCTGGGAGTCCCATGGTGATGGTGAATTCACCATCACCGAAGCTGAAAAGAGCGAACGGGGCACGATCATTACCTTGGAATTGAAGAAAAAGGAGGAAGATGATCAGGATTTTACCGACGAATGGACCATTCGCAATATCGTCAAGCAGCATTCAGATTTCGTGGCCTACCCCATCGTCATGGATGTCGAGAAAGACGAGCCGATTCCTGACGCTGAACAGCTCAAGGATAAAGATGGCAAGCCAATCGGCGAAACAACCCGCAAGGTGATCAAAGAAGAAACCCTCAATTCCATGAAAGCCATCTGGACCAAGAATAAAGCCGATGTCACAGACAAAGAATACGAAGAATTCTATCAGCACATCAGCCATGACTGGAATCCACCGCTGGAAAAGCTCCATCTCAAGTTGGAGGGTACCATAGAATATAACGCCCTATTATTTCTGCCGTCTAAGGCACCGTTTGACATATTCAATCCTGAATCCAAGCATGGCGTGCGTCTTTACTGCAAACGCGTGTTTATCATGGACGACTGCAAAGAGTTGATGCCGGATTATTTCCGGTTTGTGAAAGGCGTTGTCGATACGCCGGATCTCAACCTCAACGTCAGCCGGGAAATCCTTCAACAAGATCGTTTGGTGCGCAATATCCGCCGCAATCTGGTGAAAAGACTTTTAGATCTGCTCAAAAACATGGAACCGGAAACCTATGAAAAATTCTGGAATGAATTCGGCACGGTGCTCAAGGTCGGTGTCCACACCGATTTTGAAAATAAAAACAAAATTGCCGATCTGTTGCGCTACAAAACCACCAAATCCGACGGCAAACTGAAGTCACTTCAGCAATACGTCGAGGGCATGCCGCCGGATCAGAAGGAAATCTATTACATCACGGGTGAAAATATGTCGGCTCTGATCAACAGCCCCCTGCTCGAACAGCTCAAATCGAAAGACTTTGAAGTCCTGCTGATGACCGACCCGATTGACGAATGGGTTACCCAGGCACTCAATGAATATGACGGCAAAAAGTTAAGGAGCGCCGAAAAAGGAGATCTCGATATCGACAAGGATCGATGAAGACAAAAAAGACAAGTATGAAACCCTGTTCAAGCATATCCGGGTAAAGTTGGAAGACACCATCAAAGAAGTCCGCCCCTCCACCCGGTTGACCGACTCCGTGGCCTGTCTGTCCGGCGATACCTATGACATGAGCGGCTACATGGAAAAGATTCTTAAGTCCACCGGCCAGAAAGTCCCGGAAAACAAGCGCACCTTGGAGCTTAACATGTCGCACCCAGTGATGGACAAAATCCTCGGTATGTTTGAAGCGGACAAGGACGACCCGAAACTCAACGATTATATCCATCTGCTGCTCGACCTCGCCGTCATCGGCGAAGGCGGCAAGGTGAATGACCCTTCCAATTTCTCAAAAAAAGTAGGAAATTTAATGGCCGGGGTGTAAATCAATATAGGCTATGTTTAATTTTCAAACCAACCTTATCGACTCAACCCCGACGATAAGCGATAGAGTATGCAGTCTCCCCCAATGATGCAAAGGATTGATAGAATCCGCTAAAGGTATTATATTAAGAGCATGATCATGCCACCAAATAAAACTACCAAAGCAGAATCACTCAAGGAGAACCTATCTCACCGCCGTCGCCGTTGGGTTGTTAATATCGTGCTTTCAATTGCGCTGATAACTGCCGGGATTGCCGGAGCCGCCTATATCAGTAAAACAGCTCCCAAGGCTCGCAAGCGGCCACCCGCTAAAATGCTCCCCCTGGTCCAGGTGATCACTGTGCAGCCCGTCGAAGAACGAATTCTGGTACCGGCCATGGGCACCGTGATTCCGGCACGGGAGATCGTTCTCGAATCCCGCGTAGCTGGAAAGATCGTATCCATTCATCCGGAATTCACCGTTGGCGGCTATTTAAAAAAAGGATCTGAAGTCCTGCAGATTGACCCGCAGGATTACAAGTTGGCGCTCACCCTGGCAAAGGCCAAGGTTAAGGATGCCGAGAGTAAATTAAAAATCCTCCAGGCGGAGGCTGCGGCTGCCAAGGATGAGTGGCGTGCAATCAACCGCAATCGCGCCGGAAAAAAAAATAATGAACCGTCGCCGCTTTTAATTAAAGAACCGCAGCTGACGGCTGCCCAAGCCATGCTGATCGCTGAAAAAGCCGATGTGGAAAAAGCCCAGCTGAATCTGGCAAGAACCAAAATTTTGGCACCTTTTAACGCTATCGTGCGGGCAAAACATGTGGATATCGGGTCCCAGGTATCGGGCCAGGACCAGCTGGCAGAGCTGGTAGGAACCGATGAATACTGGATTCAAGCCTCCTTACCGGTGGATCGACTCAACTGGATTATGATTCCAAGCAATTCCGGGGAAGCAGGTGCCAAAGTCCGAATTTTTTACCGCAATGGGACCGAGCTTAACGGTACTATCAATAAACTGCTGGGAGAGCTGGGAGCAGAGGGCCGCATGGCCCGCGTCCTCGTCGAAATCAAGGACCCCTTGGGGTTGAATTCCACAGAAAAAAAACGCCCACCACTGTTGATCGGCGAGTATGTACGCATAGAGATAGAAGGCCGCAAGCTGAATAATGTCTACCGACTCCCTCGTACCGCCCTGCGCGACAACACACGTATCTGGCTGGTCTCAAAAGACGGCAAACTTGAAATCCGCAACGTTGAAACCCTGTGGCGTGATGCACAAACAGTGCTGTTAACCGACGGCATCCAGCCGGGCGAGCAATTGATTGTTTCAGATCTCTCCAAACCAGTCAATGGCATGCAGCTGCAAGTGGCTCCCCAAGAATAATCCACAATGAAATCTCATCAAAATAAAACGTTGTATCGAGGCCCCATCGCCTGGATGGCCGGCCATTCCGTCACTGCCAACCTGCTCATGCTCGTGTTTCTGGTGGGCGGGGTAATCTGGGGCAGCCGCATCAAACAGGAAGTATTCCCGGATTTCGATCTCGATATCGTGACAATCACCGTGCCTTATCCCGGTGCCAGTCCGGAGGAGGTGGAACGTGGCATCGTTCTGGCCGTCGAGGAGGCCGTCCAGGGCCTGGAGGGAATCAAGGAGATGAGTGCGTCGGCCCAGGAAGGCGTCGGCAAGGTGACAGTGGAAATTTTAGAGGGGGAAAACATCCAGCGCCTGGCTCAGGACATCCAGAATGAAGTGGATCGAATATCGTCCTTTCCCGAAGAGGCTGAAGATCCTGTGGTGGTAATCGCCCAGCGCAAGCGTTACGTGGTGTCCCTGGCACTGCATGGCGATCACAGCGAGTGGGATTTGCGCGAAGTGGCCGAAGATATCCGGGACCGGTTGATCCAGGATCCTGAAATCAACCAGGTAGAGCTGGAAGGGGTTCGCGATTATGAAATCAGTATCGAACTCTCCCAGGCAACTTTGCGAGCCTACAACCTGACCCTTGAAGAGGTTGCCCAGAGGATCGGGCGGGCATCGGTGGAATTGCCCGGGGGCGCCATCAAAACCCAAGGCGGCGACATCCTGGTACGTATGAAGGAACGGCGCGATTGGGGATATGAATTCGGCAAAATCCCTATCATTACAGCCAATGACGGCACCGAGGTGCTGCTTGAAAATATCGCTCTTATCAAAGACGGATTTGAAGAAACAGACAATTTTGCCACCTATAACGGCAAACCGGCGGTGATGATCACGGTCTATCGGGTGGGCGAGCAGACGCCCATCTCTGTTTCGGATGCCGTCCGGCAGCAGGTTGAAATCATCAACCAAAATCTAGCGCCCGGGCTGACACTGGATGCCCGCAATGATCGATCGGACATCTACCGTCAGCGCATGGACCTCATGACGCGCAACGGTTACATCGGACTGGGTCTGGTGTTCGTTCTGCTGGCCATTTTTCTGGAGGCCCGGCTGGCTTTCTGGGTCAGCCTGGGGATTCCGATCTCAATTCTCGGGTCCTTTCTTTTTCTGCCCGTCATGGGTGTCAGTATCAATCTGATTTCCATGTTCGCCTTTATTGTTACCCTGGGTATTGTGGTGGACGATGCCATTGTCGCCGGTGAAAACATCTATCATTATCGCCAAAGCGGGCTTTCCTGGTTCGAAGCTGCTGTGCGCGGCGCCCGGGAAATAGCGATGCCCGTCACGTTCAGCGTTCTGACCAATATCGTGGCTTTCATGCCCATGATGTTCGTCCCCGGCTTTATGGGCAAGGTGTTCCGGCAGATTCCCCTGGTGGTTATCTGTGTATTCGGCGTATCGCTCATCGAGAGTCTGTTTATTCTACCGGCCCATCTCGGCCACCGCAAGCGTGAAAATCCCGCCGGGCTATTCGGCTGGATCCACAAACAGCAACAGCGCTTCAGCAACTTCTTCACCCGCATGGTTCGAACAAAATACGGACCCTTTCTGAATCTGACCCTGCGCTATCGATATTTGACCCTGTCCGCCGGTATTGCCGTTTTGTTGCTAACCGTTGCCTTTATCAAAAGCGGCCGCATGGGGTTTGAGCTGTTTCCCAAAATCGAATCCGACTATGCCATGGTGACGGCCAAAGTCCCGTTTGGTACGGCCGTTCAAAAAACCGAGCAGGTGCAGCAGGTCCTGGTCAAAGCAGCCCAGCAGGTTACAGGTGAAAACGGGGGCGATAATCTGGTAGAGGGTATCTATGCCGTCATTAACGGTAACGAAACCAGGGTGCGTGTTTATCTGACCCCGCCGGAGGTGCGACCCATCTCAACCGCCAAGCTGACCCAGCTATGGCGTGAGAGTGTCGGCAGCCTTCCCGGTCTTGAGTTTATAAAATTCGAATCGGATGCCGGCGGACCGGGCTCGGGCGCCGCCATTTCCGTTGAATTGAGTCATCGCCGCATCGACGTCCTCGAAAAAGCCAGCGCGGAGCTGGCCGAAGCCATGGGCTTTTTCCCCAATGTCACGGATATCGACGACGGCTTTTCACCGGGCAAACAGCAGATCGATTTCCAAATCAAACCGGAAGGCCGCAGTCTGGGGCTGCGATCCCGGGAAGTGGCCCGACAAATTCGCCACGCCTACTACGGTGCCGAGGTATTGCGTCAACAGCGCGGCCGCAACGAGGTTAAAGTCATGGTACGGCTGCCCGGAGAAGAACGCGCATCCGAATACAACCTGGAGCAAATGATTTTACGGACTCCCGGCGGGGTGGAAATACCCTTGCACGAGGCGGTTGAATTAAAGCGCGGGCGGGCGTACACCACCATCGATCGTCGTGATGGCCGGCGGGTGGTCACCGTTTCCGCCGATGTTCGACCCCGTAGTCAAGCTGATCAGGTCAGCCAGTCACTGAAAGCCGACACCTTGCCGGAATTACAGCAGAAATATCCTGGTCTGACCTACAGTTTTGAAGGCCGGCAGGCGGATCGACGCGAAAGCATGCAAAGTCTGATAACGGGTCTGCTGATGGCCCTATTGGTCATTTATGCCATGCTTGCCGTTCCTTTCAACAGCTTTGTCCAGCCTATGATCATTATGATGTCCATTCCCTTCGGTATTGTGGGTGCGGTGATCGGTCACCTGATCATGGGGTACAGCCTGAGCGTCATGAGTATGTTCGGCGTGGTGGCGTTATCCGGGGTCGTAATCAATGACTCCCTGGTGCTCATCGATTTCGCCAATCGCGGGCAGAGATCTGAAATGACCGCCCCTGACGCCATCTACAGCGCCGGAATCCAACGGTTCCGGCCGGTGTTGCTGACCACCCTGACCACCTTTGGCGGTCTGGCGCCCATGATTTTCGAAACGTCCAGACAGGCCAGGTTTCTGATTCCGATGGCCGTTTCCTTGGGCTTCGGGATTGTGTTTGCCACCCTGATCACCCTGGTGTTGGTACCCTCTTTCTACTTGATCGTCGAAGATCTGAAACAGCTGTTCGGTACCAGGGAAATGGTTCGTTTGGATGTGTCGAGGAAGACTGAGTAAGATTGAGACAATTCACTAACACCGTTGTAGGCCAAAAAATTCCATGATTTTAATTAAGAAGATGATCTTTATAAATCCGATTGGATATCTTCTTAAATGACGTGACCCTGAACTAAGCGCTATTTTATCTCAATCACCACCGGCAATTTCAGCTCAACAATATCCCCAACGCCAACCCCATGGTCGGCGAACCAGCTTTGATTCACTTCAAGTGCGTACCTTACCGGCTGTAAAGAGCGATATCGCTCATCGGTTTGCATCGGCACCATCTGATGTATGCTTAATATTCGTCCACTATCATCGAGAAAAGCAATCGAAAGGGGGATATGGGTGTCCTTCATCCAAAAGTGTCTTAGCCCCGGGGTCGGATATATGAATAACATGCCATGATTGTCAGACAATTGAAACCGATTGGACAATCCGCAGACGCGCGCCTTGGGAGTGGTGGCCAATTCCACTTTGAGCGCATGACCTTTGGCAGAAATTGTGGCAACGGGCAATTCAAGAGGACATGCGATAGCCTTTAGGGATATGAGAACCAAAATGAAAGGCAGTGCAATACCGATTCCTTTGGGTTTGGCAGTGCAGATACGGCGAACGACGCTCAAAGATATCAATTTCTTAAAGTAATGCATGAAGTCATCGCTTTTATGTTGATTGCGATTGAATAGGTGCTGTGAATCAGCACTTGTTTAACTACCTTCCACTGTTAAGACTTCTCATCCATGCACTTCTCCACCGCGGTGATGATGGTGTCATAGCCCGTACAGCGACACAGATTGCCGGCCAGTTCACGGCGCACCTCATCCCGGTGCAGCCTACGACCCTGGTTTTTTTCGACAAAAGCCGTCGCGGCCATAACGAAACCGGGGGTGCAGATGCCGCATTGGACCGCACCCTGATCCACAAAAGCCTGTTGTACCTTGGACAATTGGTTATTGCGGCTCTCGCCTTCCACCGTTCGAATGGATCGTCCGTCCGCCCATATCGCCAGGTAGATGCAGGCATCGATGGGCTCATTATCGATCAGAACAGTACAGGCACCGCATTCACCCACTGCACATCCTTGCTTGACACTGAGCAGTCCCAGTTGTTCCCGCAAAACTTCCAGTAAAGATTGGCGGATGTCCACCCTGAGTTCTTTATTTGTTCCGTTTACGGTACAGGTAATGGTTTGGTTCGGGTTCAATCAATCGTCCCTCCTGCGTTTAGAATAGCTTGTTTTACAACCCGGCGAGCAAGGGTTGCAATAATTTGAAGACGAAACTCCTTGGCGGCACGCCATGATGTCCGCGGTCTGACATCATCCAACACGGCTTCGGCGATATTATCGAGTAATTCTTGTGTGGTCCTGCGCCCCCGGGCTGTGTTCTCAGTAAACTTGCAACGTATCGGAACCGGTGCGGCCACACCATAGGCAAGCCGTAAATCTGCCAATATACCGTTTTCTACCCGGCACACCGCCGCGCAGTTGATGGTGGCGATATCCATCGCCTCCCGCATGGCATATTTGTAAAAATGCCCGTGATAGCCGATGTAATCGTCCCGGGAAATGGTAATCGCCGTCAGAATCTCATGGGGGTTCAGGGCAACATGGCCGGGACTCACAAAAAAATCCTCAAGGGGCAATTTCCGAACACCGATAGGGCCTTCTATGGTCAACTCTGCGTTTAGGGCCAGCAGTGGCGGGGCACTGTCGGCACTGGGAACCCCGTTGCAGATATTGCCGCCGATGGTTGCCATGTTGCGCACTTGGGGACCGCCAATGGTGCCTACGGCTGTTGACAGAACCTCGATGTGCCGGCGGACCAGCGCTGATTCAGCAACTGCGGTAAAACAGGTCCCCGGCCCGATCACAAGATCCTCGTCCCCGGTAAGGGTTATGAAATTCAATTCGGCGACATCATGGATATCGACCAGATGATGAAATTCGCCCTTGCCCTTATGGAGTTTGATAAGCACATCTGTGCCACCAGCGATAAGACGCGTGTTTGGATCCTGGGTTAAAAGCTGAATCGCCTCCCGGATACTACCGGCCCTGTGGTAACTTTTGATGTCAAACATTAAATCAACCCGGCATTCTTAAAGTATTTATAAATAACGTGGGGTGTCATGGGCAGCTCGTTAATCTGAACCCCTGTGGCATCCAGGATGGCATTGCGGATGGCAGGGGGCGGTGAAATCACCGGTGGTTCTCCCAGGGATTTATTACCGTATCCGGAGGTAGGTTCAAAGATTTCCACGAATTCGCAGCCAATGTCCGGAACATCCATGGCAGTCGGAATTTTATAATCCAAAAAGTTGTTGTTGTAAATATAGCCGGAGTCACCGTCAATGAGCATTGCTTCATAAAGCCCTGCTGCAATCCCCATGGCGACACCCCCATGCACCTGCCCTTTAGCCAGCACAGGGTTTAAAATCACACCGGAGTCATGGATATTGTATATTTCCTTGACCGTCACCTTGCAAAGCGGCAGATCGACGGCCACCTCCACAAAGGTACAGCCGAATGTGGGTGCGTTGGTCCGGGTTTTATAGGAAACGTCTGCGGTCAACTGACCGCCGCGGTCCTTGTCATAATAAGCATCCAGGGCCACTTCCATCAGCGGTATGACAAGAAAACCCGGGTCATCGTGCCGGACGATGTTACCCTTGGAAATATCCAGTTCATCGAAGGGAATTTCCGTCATACGGCCGGCGTGTTCAAGAATTTTTGCTTTCAGTTGGGTGGCCGCGCGAAACACGGCGTTGCTGGTCACATAGGCCTGGCGTGAAGCATAAGCCCCCGGATCAAAAGGCGAGACATCCGTATCCTGGGTGGACACGACATGGACATGATCAAAAGGTATTCCGATGGTTTCCGCCGCCATCTGGGCCACGATGGTGTCTGAACCTTGACCGATTTCGGTGGCACCGATCTGAACATGAACGGATCCATCCTGGTTTAGAATGATACGGGCGCCGGAGGTCTCCGAACAAACCGGATAAGTTCCCGTGGCGTAGCTGAAACAGGCCACACCCAGCCCGCGACGCGTCGGTCCTGACTGCAACCGGGGCCAGGCGGCCCGTTTTTCATCCCAATGAATCAGATCTTTGCCCTTTTGAAGACATTCGGCAAGCCCGCAGCTCTCAAATCGCATCCCCGTCAAAGGATCCGTATCCCCTTGTCGAGCAACATTTTTCAATCGGAACTCGACGGGATCCATGCCAATTTTGCGAGCAGCCTCTTCCATCATGCATTCCAGCGCAAACATCATTTGCGGAGCACCGTAGGCTCGCATGGCGCCGGCCGCAGGGATATTCGTGTAGACGGTTCTGGCATGAAACCGGATGGACGCTCGCGGATAGAGATAGCGGGATTTGGCGCCGGCAGCTCCAGCGACGGAGTGCCCGTGGGAAGCATAGGCACCGGTATTTGAAATGACATCGATATCCAGGGCTTCCAGGGTTCCCCCTTTCTTCAGGCCGGTGCGCAACTTCAGAATAAACGGGTGACGGATGCGAGTGCCGATCATGCATTCTTCCCGGGAAAGGGCCAATTTTACCGGACGACCACCCAGTTTCTGGGTCAAAAAAGCCACCATAGGCTCAAGCACGACATCCTGCTTGTTGCCGAATCCGCCGCCGACATAAGGTTTAATGACCCGAATCCGACCCCAAGGGATCCCCAGGGCCTCCCCCACGATTCGCCTTGCAATATGGGGGATTTGAGTGGAGGACACCACCACGATATGTTCAAGATCTTCCATATAAGCATAGGCAATATGGTTTTCGATATGACAGTGCTGTGTAATCTGCGTGCGATACAGGCCCTGCAGCACAACCTCGGAGCGTGCCAGAGCGTCGTCAATTTTCGCGCCCACGGCATAACTGGACTCGCCGATGACGTTCTTCGATCCGGCATGGACCTCCCGGGTGCCTTCGGCCAGAGAATCTTCAGGCCTCAACACGGGTTGATATTCTTCGTAGGTTACATCGATCAGATTCAGGGCCGATTGCAATATCAACTCATTTTCCGCCACCACGATAGCAATCTCGTCCCCCCAATAACGAACCTGCCGGGTTAAAAGCAGCCGGTCTTCAATGTCCTTATGCGAAGGGTCCAGTGAATAGGGATGACCGGCAGTGGCATATTTAATTTGCGGAACATCCTCATAGGTAAACACCGCTTCGACCCCAGGCAGGCGTTTCGCCCTGCTGACATCTATGTCCCTCACCCGACCGCTGGCAATGGTGCTGCGCAGGTATTTGGCTGTCAGCATACCGGGTCTGAAAAAATCTTCCGTATACTGCGCCCGGCCGGTTACCTTTGCCACCGCGTCAACCCGCCGGACGGATTTGCCTATGGCCATGGATAGGTCTCCTCTTTCGTCACTTGTCATTCGTCAATGTTTGCGAAATCGCATTGCATTTGCGCATAAGCCGGGTTTCATCAAACCCTGTCAATCTCCCATTTTCAACAGCTACTTTCCCGTCCACGATGGTGTATTGGGTCCCATGATTGTACCCTGAAAAGATGATGGCTGCCAGGGGATCCGAAAGCGCACCGCTGTATTCCAATTTTCCCACGTTAAATATGGCCAGGTCGGCCGCCCAATCTTCCCGGATCTTACCCACTTTTTCAAAGTCCAGCAGCCTGGCGCCGTTTTCGGTAGCCATTTTCAATACATCCAATTTGTTAAGGGCCGCCGCACCGTAATGCACGCGCTGTAAAAGCAGGGCATTGCGAATTTCACCCAGCATGTCGGATGAATCGTTGGAAGCGCTGCCGTCCACAGCCAGTGCCACGTTGATTCCCATGGGCAGCATTTCTGTGACGCGGCAGATCCCGGAACCCAGACGCATGTTGGAAGTCGGACAGTGGGCGATGTGGGTGCCGGTATCGGCCAGGCGTTTGAGTTCCGGATCGTCAAAATAGATACCATGGGCATAGGAAACGTCCGAGCCGATAAATCCGCAGTCTTCCATTAACTCCAAGGGTCTTCGCCCGTAGGTCCGTAGACAAAAATCATTTTCATCGCGGGTCTCCGCCAGGTGGGTATGCAGCCGGACGTCATATCGACGCGCCATGCTAACCGTTTCTTTAAGTAGCTTTTCAGTGACCGAAAACGGGCTGCATGGCGCCAGAATGATTCGGCCCATGGACAATTCGCTGTTATCGTGGTACCGGCGGATCACCCGCTCGCAATCGCCCAGAATTTCATCTTCGGTTTGCACCACGCTGTCCGGTGGCAGTCCCCCGTCCTTTTTACCAAGGGACATTGAGCCCCGGGCA
The DNA here is from genome assembly GCA_963723215.1 of uncultured delta proteobacterium. GTDB lineage: Bacteria > Desulfobacterota > Desulfobacteria > Desulfobacterales > JAFDCJ01 > JAFDCJ01. Next base: position 140,457 of record CAVRQG010000010.1, on the reverse strand, counting down.
GGCGAAAATCGAATCCCAAGATTTTTGGCGGCTTTGAATTGGGTGCCGATCAGATCACAGCTGAGGTTTTGCGGGTAGAGATAGTGGTGGTCCGCTGTAGTGGTGCAACCCGTCTTGAGCAGCTCCCCCATGGCTAACATGGAAGCGTAGTAGATTGCCTCTTCGTCCAGGTTTTTCCAGATCTCATAAAGGTAGACCAGCCAGTCAAACAGCTGTGCACTTTGGACCGCTGGAAGATTGCGTGTCAACGTCTGATAGAAGTGATGATGGGTGTTGACAAACCCGGGCGTCACAACACAGTCGGAACAATCAATGATCCGGTCAGCCGGATCGGCAATATCGGCACCGATTTTTTTTATGCGGTTCCCGCTGATCAAAATATCTCCCCCCCGCCGTGAACCCTCATCCGCTGACAGGAAGATACAAAAACAGTTTTTCAGTAAAATGGATCCCATTGTTTCAATATTTAAAGTTTCACGAGCAATCCGGTTGCGGCGTTAAATTCATCAATCAGCCCATCAATTTGATCCACACAGGCCGGGATGCTCGCCCAGTAATCGTCGTCATACCATTGCTGCTGAATTTCATCGTAGGTCTTGCCCTGCTGCTCGACCCAGGTATAATATTTGAGGTTGTGAATGCGCTTGCGGCCGTAATAGCTGAGTTCTTCCATATTATCGATGGCAATTCCCTGAAGGTGCCGGGCAAAAACAGCCGCGGCGTCTTTCTCGCTGAATTCGCCGTGCGCTTGGGTCAGCTCACGCAGGCGGCTGTCGTACATATCCATGGAATCGGTCAGCACGGTCAGCACAATGTCATGTTCACCCAATTCATAGTACCTGGCGAATTTGATCGCAGCAACCAGGTTGCCGATGCTCGAAATCCCGAGCAAGTTCAGCTTGTTGACCAGTGATTCGGCAACGCCTTTGGATGCCAGATATTTTTTCCCGGCCGGTTCGTTGAACAGCCGGGTGAGGCCCATCGGCAATGCATCGTCCACAGCGATGACCATGTCCGTATTTTTCGTATTGTGGATCCAGGGCACGTGTTTGTCACCGATACCCTCGATGCGGTGGGCGCCGAAACCATTCAGCAGCAGAGTTGGACATTGCAGTGCCTCACAAGCAGCGATTTTACTCAGCGGAAAGCGCTTCTTGAGAAAATCCCCACAGGCGATGGTACCGCCGGAGCCGGTGGCTGAAATAAATCCCCGGAATGTATCTTTAGATCCCATGATCCCTTCGAGCACCTCGACCATTGCCGGACCGCTGATTTCGTGGTGCCAAAGATAATTGCCGAACTCATCGAATTGATTGAAGATGACGAGATCCTCGCCGGATTTCCGCAACTCCCAGCATTTGTCGAAAATTTCTTTGACGTTGCTTTCGCTGCCCGGTGTTTTGATGGTTTCACCCGCCACTGACGCCAACCAGTCAAATCGTTCCTGACTCATTTCTTCCGGCAGGATGGCGATGGAGGCGCAGCCCAACAGCGTGGCGTCGTATGCTCCCCCGCGACAGTAGTTGCCGGTGGACGGCCATACGGATTTCTGGGTACTGGGATCAAATTGTCCGGTCACCAGCCGGGGGACCAGACAGCCGAAGGCGGCCCCGACTTTGTGGGCCCCGGTGGGAAACCACTTGCCGACAGGTGCAACAATCCGGGCCTCGACACCGGTAAGCTCCCGGGGAAATTCTATGAAATTAACCTCGCCAAACCCACCCCCATGGTCAACGGGCTCGTTGTGCCAGGTAATACGAAACAGGTTTAAGGGGTCAATATCCCACAGTCCGATGTTTTTTAACCGGGATACGATCGCCTCTGGAATCAGACTGGGATCACGCTGTTGCCTGAAGGTGGGGATAATGATGTTTCTTTCCCTGGCTCTTTGCACAGACCTTTCGAGCGCTTCGGAATTTATAGTTAAATCAATCACGGTCAGTCTCCTTTGTTTATTCCCATCCCGCCACCACCTGCCTGAGTTCTTCTAAATCCGGCATAATCCGAAACGGCTTGGTTCCAGCATGATTCACTGCCTGCATAGCCCCGCTGACATCCTTCAACCCGTTGCCGGTATTGAGCACGACAATCTTTTCGTCCGCGGATACCAGTTGCCGGTCCACAGCCTTCACCAGGCCGGCATAGGCAGCCGCCCCCGCAGGTTCGGCAAAAACCCCGGTGCTGCGAGCCAATTCCGGAATTGCAGCCAAAATCTCGTCATCCGAAACACAAATGAAGGCGCCGTCGGTCTCAGATACTGCGGCCAGCGCCTTGATGCGGTCCCGGGGCAGGCCGGTACTGATGCTGTCGGCAATGGTTTGGGCGCTTATGGGCGGTTTGGTGAGAATATCCTCCCTGTTTTTCCAGGCTGTATACAGATAGTTGCTGCCCGCTGCCTGAACCCCCATCAGCTTCGGCATTTGGTCGATCCATCCCAGTGCAAGCAGATCCTTTAACCCCTTGTGCAGCCCCCCGATGATACAGCCGTCGCCCACGGAGACAAAAATACGGTCTGGTGGGGTCCAGCCCAGTTGTTCACAGATCTCATAGGCGGCAGTCTTCTTTCCTTCGGTCATATAAGGATTATAGCCGGAGTTGCGGTTGTACCAGCCATAGGTCTTAGTGGCTTTCAAACAAAGTTCAAAGGCGTCATCATAGGAGCCCTTCACCAGAATAACACGGGAGCCGAAAACCAGTAACTGGGCGATTTTGGCCTGGGGAGCGGTTTCCGGTACAAAGATCACGTTCGGCTGCCCCAGCCCGGCACACAGACCGCTCAATGCCGCTGCGGCATTGCCGGTGCTGGCCGTAGTGATGATCCCGGCACTTTTTTCCAGGGCTTTTACCACGGCAACAGCGCTGGCGCGGTCCTTTAAAGATGCCGTTGGTTGAAGCCCGTCATCTTTGACCCAAACCGTCTCCAGTCCCAGCTTCGAAGCCAGCCGATGGGCAGGGTATAACGGTGTCCGACCCACGGACAGGGGTGAAACCCTGGCGTCGGGGTGAACCGGCAACATGGGTTTATAGCGCCAGATGGTGAAGTCATTGGAAGCTGCAAGAATTTCCCGGTCGATCTGTCGACCAATAAAATGATAGTCGTACTGAACGTCAAGGACCCCTTCGTCGCCGTGATCCGGACAGACATAATCGACCTCAGCGGGCTGATATTGTTTGCCGCAGACAAGACATTTCAAACTGAGAATATTTTCCAATTTTTTAAGCCAATCCTCTGTATGTAGTTAATTGATCTATTCAGTTTAGCACCAGACAGATTATCATTTGCCATTCGTCCTTCGCCATCCCTTGCGAATGCCCCATCCTACCAAGACTTGGCTAAGAAATAAAGTTTTAATAATGATCCGAAGGCGGAACGAGTTGGGGATGTCGCCCCTTGATCTTCACAGTTAATCTGGTGGATTAGGCTCACGCTGTTTTTTTAACAAGTAAAATAGAAAGGATTCCTTAATTCGACATTCGTCAATCGACATTCGACATTTGTCGTGCTGATACTTGCGCTGAACAATGGTATGTGATAGTTACGATGCCACGGAAGCATTCATTACTTAAAAAGGAGGATAAAATGAGCAATAACAAAGTATTATCAGCGTTGATGGTCATCGGAATTTTCACCTGGGCCCTTTTTGCCGGTGTTGGATCAGGTATGGCTGAAGCTGCAGAGCCCCAAAAAATCGCCTTCATCTATGTCAGTTCGGTGGGAGATCTGGGATGGAGCTTCGAGCATGACAACGGCCGCAAAATGCTGGAGGCAAAACTCGGCGACAAGGTAAAGACCGCCATTATCGAAAGTGTACCCGAGGGACCCGATGCGGTCAGGATTATCCGTCAGTATGCACTGCAGGGATACAAGGTGATTTTTGCCACCTCCTTCGGATATATGGACCCCATGATGGAGGTTGCTCGGGATTTTCCCAATGTCTACTTTGAGCATTGTTCAGGCTACAAAACAGCCCCCAACCTGAGCACCTATTTCGGTCGCATGTATCAGCCCCGTTATCTTTCCGGAATCGTGGCCGGCAAAATGACCCAATCCAATATTATCGGTTACGTCGCGGCGTTTCCGATTCCAGAGGTCATCCGGGGTATTAATGCTTTTACCCTGGGTGTACGCTCCGTGAATCCCAACGCTCAGGTGCGGGTGGTGTGGACCAGCACATGGTTCGATCCGGTTAAAGAGCGTGAAGCGGCAGTTGCGCTGCTCGATGCGGGTGCGGATCTCATTGCCCAGCATCAGGACACCACCGAACCGCAAAAGGCGGCCAAGGATCGAGGGCTGCTAAGCATCGGGTATGACTCTGATATGCAAAAATTTGTCGGTGACAGTGTTCTGGTCAGCCCGGTCTGGGACTGGGGCTCCTACTATGTAGAGAGGGTAACCGCAGCTTTAAACGGGACATGGCAAACTCAACAGTATTGGGGCGGGTTGAAAGAAGGTATTGTCCGTCTTTCCGATTTCAGTCCCAAGGTGCCGTCGGAAATTAAAAATTTGGTCGCCGCCAAACAGGAAGCAATCATCAGCGGGAGCTGGGATGTGTTCCACGGTCCCATAGTGGACCAAAAAGGCAAGGAAGTGGTTCCTGCCGGCAGTAAAATGAGCGATCCCGATATGCTCAATATGAGTTTCTTCGTAGAGGGTGTCATTGGTAAAACAGGAAATTAAAATAAAAACACCCCTGCTCGAAATGCGGGGGATCACCAAAAGATTTCCCAATGTCATAGCGAATGAGCAGGTGGACTTGGAGCTCTATCCCGGTGAAGTCTTGGCCCTGCTGGGAGAAAACGGAGCGGGTAAAAGCAGTCTGATGAACGTTCTGGCCGGACTGTACCGGGCCGACGAAGGCGAAATCGTTATCCGGGGCAAACCGGTGGAAATCACCTCTCCTCGCGACGCCATGCTTCTGGGCATCGGTATGGTTCACCAGAACTTCATGCTTGTCGACACCATGACGGTAGCGGAAAACATTATCCTGGGGATGTCGGATCTGCCGTTTGTTCCGGATATGGGAGATGTGTCCGCGCGGATACTTGAAATTTCCCAAAGATATAACCTGCAGGTCGACCCCCAAAGTTATATCTGGCAGCTGGGAGTGGGAGAGCGGCAGAGAGTTGAAATCCTCAAACTTATCTATCGGGGTGCTCAAATCCTCATCCTGGATGAGCCCACGGCGGTCTTGACCCCCCAGGAGTCCCGGGAATTAAACCGGGTAATTCACCAGATGACGGCTGAGGGCAAATCCGCTATTTTCATTACCCATAAAATGGAAGAGGTCATTGCATTTTCCGATTGGGTGCGCGTTCTTCACAAAGGACGTCTGGTAGCGGTAAAAAAAACCGCTGAAACCGAACCCACGGAACTGGTGCGGCTGATGGTGGGCAGAGACGTACTTTTCTGCCTGGAAAAAAAGCGCGCAACCCGGGAAATGTGATCCTCGAATTGAATGATGTCCAGGCAGTTGATGACAAAGGACTGCCGGCACTTAAAGGGGTTTCTTTCAAAATCCATTCGGGAGAAATTTTAGGCATCGCCGGGGTTGCAGGCAACGGCCAGAAACAGCTGGCCGAGGTCTTAACGGGGCTTCGCAAAACCACCGGTGGCCGGATCAGAATTAATGGCGAAATCAAGACCAACAAATCACCCTTTGATATGATCTGCTCCGGGGTCAGCCATATTCCGGCTGACCGCAATGTGCGGGGCGTCGTCGGCGACATGAGTGTTGCCGATAACCTTGCCATGAAAGGCTATCGAAAAGCGCCGTTGACAAATAAAGGGATTTTGCATCCTAAGAGAATTCTGGATTTGGCCCGGCGCATGATCGACGCCTTCCGCATTGACACCCCTACGCCGCAGACCCACTCAAAATTTCTCTCCGGTGGTAACGTTCAAAAGATTATTTTAGCCAGGGAAATAGATGCCTGCCGAGGGCTGCTCATAGCGGCCTATCCTTCAAGGGGCTTAGACGTGGGCGCTACTGAATACGTGCGCAACCAGATGATCGAACAGAGCGAGGCGGGCAAGGCGGTTTTGCTGATTTCTGAAGACCTGGAAGAGTTGATGTCAGTGGCGGATCATATAGCCGTGCTATATGAAGGCCGAATCATGGGTACCCTCAGCTGCAAAGACGCGGATACCGAAAAGTTGGGTATGATGATGGCTGGGATTGAGTGAAACTCAATTCGTAAGTTGTGAGTGGCCCGTTGCTGGTCGTTACAGAAAGATATAGAATAATGAATGTTGAATTTTAAATTATGAATTATGAATGTCGAAGTACAGATATCGTTCATCGGTTGATTGGTTAAGTGGCTGTAAATATGGATTTATCGCATATTTGCAAATTAATTGGACACTTCATGTTTCAATAATCGTAACATTCTGAAATTATGATTATAATTTACCTAATCAACCATTCAACCAGTAAACTATTCAACGAGGTCTGAAGCAACTGACAACTACCAACACACAACAAACTTTGGGCGCTTTTTGCCCAATCGAGATTAACTGATGCGCATTGTCTTTGAAAAGAGAAAAACCCTGTCACGTAAAGCCATATTGCTCGTTCCCCTGGCCTCTTTTTTCATTTCGCTTTTGCTGACAGCCATTTTGCTGACGATATTTAAAACCAGTCCTTTGGCGACATTTGCCGCCATGTTCAAAGGTGCGTTCGGTACCTGGCCGAATTTTACCGAAACCCTGGTCAAGGCCATCCCGTTAATGCTCACCGGCCTGGGAGTTTTGATCGCCTTCCGCCTGAAATTCTGGAATATCGGAGCGGAAGGCCAGTTGACTTTCGGTGGAATTGCAGCGACTTGGGTGGTATTGTTCTGGTCCCCATTCTTATCTCCCTGGATGGTCCTGCCGGTCTCGATTATGGTCGGTATGCTGGCAGGGGCGATCTGGGCAGGAATCCCGGCCTTTCTCAAAGTCAGCCTGAAAGTCGACGAAGTTCTGACGACCCTAATGCTTAATTATGTTGCCATTCTATTCGCAGAGCACCTTTACTACGGTCCCTGGCGTGATCCAAAGGGCTACGGATTTCCGGGAACGCCCTCTTTCCCGGAGTTTGCATGGCTGCCGCGGATCACAGGCCGTGCCCACCTGGGATTGATTTTTGCCCTCGTACTGGCTATTCTGATCTGGTTCATCCTAAACAGAACGCGTTGGGGCTTCGAGCTCAAGATTATCGGTAATAATCCGGCTGCCGCTCAATGCCAGGGTATCAAGATTGCAAGAAATATTATGCTCGCCCTGCTGCTTGCAGGTGCCCTGAGTGGTCTGGCGGGGGTCTGCGAGGTTACCGGGATCTCGAGAAGACTGCAGCAGGGGCTTTCCATAGGATACGGTTATACGGCGATCATCGTTGCCTGGCTGGCGCAGCTCAACCCCATTGCCGCAATACTGGTGGCCGTATTAATGGCCGCTCTTCTGGTGGGGGGTGATCAGGTCCAGATGATGATGGGACTGCCGGCTTCCATGGGACTGGTCCTCCAGGGCATGCTTCTGATTCCAATGCTGGCCGGATCACTGTTTACCGAATACAAACTCCGTATCATACGTTCCAGAATCGCTGTTACTTCAGGCACTTAAGTCTTTTTATGTAAAGCGAATATAGAATCATGATCGCATTATTAACCTCACTTCTGGCAATAACCCTGCGGGCAGGGACATCTCTTATTTTCGCAACCGTCGGTGAGATTTATACCGAGCGCTCAGGGATCCTAAATCTGGGAATTGAGGGCATGATGCTGATGGGTGCGGTGACATCTTTTGCCACCGTCTATTATACCGGCAATCTGTTCTTGAGTATTCTGATTGCAATGTTAGTAGGTGGTTTATTGGCGGCCATTCACGCCTTTCTTTCCATTACCATGCGCGCCAATCAGGTCGTCAGCGGTTTGTGCATTACGCTTTTCGGCTCGGGCATGGCGAGTTTTCTGGGACAAAAGCTTGGGCCGGCATCAAACTCAGGCTATCTGGTCGGACTTGTCGGAGCCAAATTCGAAGCCGTGCCGGTACCGTTGTTAAGCAGCCTTCCGGTTATCGGTGCCGTTTTTAATCAGGATGTTCTCACCTACATTGTCTATTTACTGTTGCCGCTGGCCTGGTATTATCTCTACAAAACCCGCAACGGATTGAATCTTCGAGCCGTGGGTGAAAATCCGTATACCGCTGATGCCATGGGAATCAATGTCGCGAAAGTTCGCTATTTTTATACCATTATCGGCGGGATGCTGGTGGGCATTGGCGGTGCTCATCTCTCCTTGTCTTATGCCCCGGGCTGGACTGAGAATATTACCGGCGGAAGAGGCTGGATTGTCATCGCGCTGGTCATATTCTCCATGTGGAACCCAGCCCGCGCCATCTGGGGCGCTGTTATTTTCGGTGGCATCAATGCCGTACAGTTCAGGTTGCAGGCATCCGGTACCAACATTCCGGCTGCCTATCTGAACATGCTTCCTTACCTTACGACGATTGTTGTTTTGGTAATTTTGACCTGGTGGGAAGCGTTAAGCAAACGAATCGGTGCTCCCAGCGCATTGGCGAAATCTTATATGCGGGAAGATAAGTAGCTGTAATAGTTCACCGCAAAGACGCAGAGAACGCAAAGGGAAGATGGGACTACTTTTAAATTTCAATGTGACCCTTATGAGAGAGGGCATAGTGCGAATAGTGAATGAATTGGAAGAATAATCCACTAAGATGAATCTTTTCGCTTTCCGGCTTCTCAACGGAAAGCAAAAAAAGATAACCCTCTGCGCTCTCTGCGACTTGCGGTGAAAAAGATTACTAATGAAAGGAAATTTTTGTATGACCGAAGATCAACAACGCTATACCAAGACCTTTCCCATTTCCTGGGAACAATTACACCGCGACGCCAAGGCCTTGGCCTGGCGGCTGTTGGATACGAAGACCTGGAAGGGTATTGTCGCCATCACCAGAGGCGGGCTGGTCCCCGCTTCAATCATCGCCCGTGAACTCGAAATCCGGCTGGTGGATACCGTCTGTGTCTCCAGCTATGATTTCAAGGAAATGGGTGAAAGCAAAATTTTGAAATCAGTGAATATTGACGACAGCGACTGGCTCCTCGTCGACGATCTTGTCGACACCGGCCGCACGGCCCGCATCGTCAGAGACATGCTCCCCAGAGCCCATTTCGCCACCGTCTATGCCAAACCGGAAGGTCGGCCCCTGGTCGACACGTTTATTACCGAAGTCAGCCAGGACACCTGGATCCTGTTTCCCTGGGATACGGAGTCGCAGTTTGTAAAACCTATTGTTTCAAATACCTAACAAGCCATTCATTTTTCCTTTTGAAACCTGTTTTTTTGGGCGTATACCGCGTTGTTTACAGAACTGTTTCAGTTCAAAAAAATGCTTGACATCCAAGTTATACTTTAATATTTTCTATGTATAACAAAAGAGTGGCTTAGCAGGAGAATAATTATGGGCACCGGCACAAAAGAAACCATCAAAATGAAAGTGTTCCCTAAGGGTCAAGTGGTCATCCCTGTTTCATTGAGGAAAAAATACCAGATCGAAATTGGTGACAGGATTGACGTAATATCTATATCAGATGGTATTTTATTGAAACCTCTCCCAAAAGAAAATAGACAAAGGTCTTTAACTGAACGATTATTTGGCATCTTCAGTGACTATGCGGCCGGGAAAACAAGACCAACCAAAACTGATATCGAAAAGGCAACTGAAGCTGGTTTTACTGATGGATGGAATAAATGATCACTCTATTGGACACCAATGTTCTGATTCGATTCTTAACACAAGATAGAGAAACGAAATATATAAAACTGTATACTTTCTTTGAATCGCTGGAACTCGGCGAAATGCGGGCTGAGTTGAAGTTGATTGTTTTATTCCAGGTGCTATTTGTGTTAAAAAGCTTTTACAGAGTACCTAAAGAGCAAATTGCCGCTGGATTAATGGATCTCCTCAAGTATAAAGGAATTACTATCAAGGAGAAAAATATTGTTCAACGAGCACTGGAACTATGGCGTCAGGAAAATGTAGAAATCGTGGACTGTTATTTAGTTGCTTGTCTGGAAAAAGACACCCAGAATATTTTATACAGTTATGATCGGGATTTCGACAAATTCAAGATAAACCGGAAAGAGCCTTAACGATGACCGGAGGCTTTTGCTCAATTCGTGGATGTTATGAGCATGGTAATTATGTATCAGCGAACCCTTTATCAACGTCGGCTTCGATAGAGTATTTGTCAGTCAGTTATTTAAAAGTTCTCTTTTCAGGACAAATCTAATTCGGCCCCCAATTTTTGGCTCGCCATCATTGAAAATTAAAACGTTTCCACCTTCAACGAGGACATCGTAATTTTTTGTCAGCGTATAATACGCTAATCCACCCAAAACCATTATGGCGAATGCAGCGACGTAAGGTGTCCAAATAGTTTCGGCTTCGGCATGAGACATCAGATTCGGCATTGCAACTGAAGCTTCCCCGCTATTCAGAACACTGATATCTTCCGTTGCTTGAAGCTCTTCGACGTTGATTTTTCGGAGTCGCGTAATTTTCTTGGCAAGTTTTACATTTCCGATAATGATAGCCTGCTCTCTATTTTCTATGGCATTTTTTAACGCTTCTTTTGTGTTGACAATTTTTTCCATCATAGCAGTCTCCATATTTGAGAAAGGTCCTACAATGGATTTATTGGCAGATATCAAATTATTCTTGAATTGTTTTTTGGATCAATCGATTTTGAGTATAGCGCCCTCAGCTGCGGAGGCGGCCAATTTGGAATATATGCCCAGATAGCCTTTGGTGATTTTTCTGGGTGGTTTTTGCCACTTCGACAGCCGAGCCTCAAGTTCATCATCTTTTATTTCCACGCGAAGGCTTCTGTTGGGAATGTCGATAGCAATGGTATCACCGTCATAAACCGCTGCGATAGGCCCTCCTTCAGCAGCTTCGGGAGAAATATGACCGACAAAACAACCGTTGTTGGTTCCTGAAAAACGCCCATCGGTCACAACTGCAGTTTTCATGGCAAGACCCCGGCCGTAAAGCAACTTCATGGCAGTCGCCATTTCGCGCATACCCGGCCCCCCTTTGGGGCCTTCATAGCGAATCACCAGCACCTCGCCCGCTTGGATTTCCCCGTCCAGGATGGCCTGGTTGGCCTCCTCCTCGGAATCGAAACATCGGGCTTTACCTTTGAAAGTGTGCATGTCCGCATGAATGGCTGCCGGTTTGGTGACAGCGGTATCAGGGGCCAGATTGCCGCAGAGAATTGCCAGGCCGCCCTGGTTGCTCCATGGATCTTTGAGGGACCGGATAATTGCCGGGTCACCGGGAGAAATATTAGCCAGGTTCTCGGCAACGGTCTTGCCGGACACGGTAAACGCCCCACCGTGAAGCAGTGGCAGGATTTCTTTCATTACCGCGGGAACGCCCCCGGACCGGTGGAAATCAGGTACGTTGGCGGCGGCTGCCGGATTAATTTTGGCAATATGGGGTGTTGTTTGACAGAGCTCATCGAAAAGTGCCATAGAAATCGGGGCATCGGCCTCGTATCCGATGGCTGTCAGATGCAGCGCCACGTTGGTCGAACCACCGATAGCAGCTGTTAGCCGGATGGCATTTTCTATCCCGGCACGGTTGATAATTTGGCGTGCTGTATTTCCTTTCAGTACCAAGTCGACAATCCGTCTTCCGGAATTTTGAGCGGCACGAAGACGATCGGCATGGGTTGCCGGGATGGTGGTGGTTCCAGTAAGACTCATCCCCATAGCCTCGGCAACACAACCCATGGAATTGGCCGTTCCCAGAAAGGAACATGATCCACAGGTAGGCATCACACTGTTTTCAAGCTGGTTGTAGGTGGTTTCATCGATACGCCCGGCCTTAAGCATACCCAAGCCCTCGGCAATTGAGGTCGTATCAGCAGCACGACCATCGAATTGGCAACCCCCTTCGGCAGGTCCTCCAACGACAAGGATTGCAGGTATATCCACCCTTGCCGCTGCCATGAGCATTCCCGGGACAATCTTATCGCAGGAACCCAATAAAACCATGCCGTCCAGTCGATGTGCCTGGGCCATGGTTTCAATGCTGCCGGCAATCAACTCCCGCGAAGGCAGGATATAGCGCATGCCTTCATGTCCGCCGGCGATTCCGTCACAGGCGGCAATCACCCCAAATTCAACCGGGGTGCCGCCGGCCTGAAGTATCCCCTGGGCCGCATACTCGGCTACCCGCTTTAAGTTATAGTGACCGGGCACCAGGCGATTCCAAGAATTGGCGATGCCGATTAAAGGCCGATCTAAATCATGATCGCTGTATCCCATGGATTTAAAAAGAGCACGGACCTTTGACCACCGCGGCCGTTGAAGAATTTTTTGACTTCGAAGCATTTTCATCAGAGTTTCAAATCTCCTTTCTTTTACCTATTTAATATTTCTTTGCTTTAAAAATTAACAATGATAGCGCGATACAACACATCCAAAATTACCCATTCTGTGACCACCATCCTTATTATTGCTATAAATCTTCGATTCTAATAAAAAATCACCCCCTAAAATCACACCTTGGTATGATGACCTATAGCAATTGGTTTCGTATATTTACACCAAAAAAATGCAAAAAAAAACAGGATACGACGATCAGTTGCCAACCTATGGTCTGACGTGCAGGCAAGAGGAGAAATACCAATGACAAGACCGGCCAGGGGAACTCATTCCCCGGACAGCTTCTTTTATTATAACAACTGGGACTTCAACGCCCTGGGAAACATTTTTGAACAGGAAACCGGTGAAGAAATATTCAACTCTTTAGATTCGACGTCTTAAGTTTCGTCAAATGCAATTTTTTGCTCCTTTACTTTGACAGCTGTTTAGGATAACCTGAAAATTTGCGTGTTGAAAAAAACCCGGACATGATTACCTTCGCCGGGAAAGGAGAATCCCTAAATGGATTTTAATATGATAAAAAAGCTGCAAATACCAAAATTCGATTTAAGCAATATTGAATGGCCAAAATTTGATTTTTCTATGAGCCAATGGCCCAAGATGCCGAAACTCAAAATCGGTGATGCCGTTGCCAAGCTGCCCATTGTTCAGGGTGGAATGGGCGTTGGCATATCTCTAGCGGGATTGGCTTCCGCCGTGGCCAATGAAGGCGGCATCGGCGTGATTGCCGCCAATTCAATCGGAATGCTGGATCCCGAATATTATGCCAAAAATAAAGATGCCAATTCCATCATCTTGAGAAAGGAAATCCGTAAGGCCAAAGAAAAGACCGCGGGCCTCATCGGTGTCAATATTATGATGGCAGTGGATGATTGCCTTGATCTTATCGGGGTCGCCATTGAGGAAAAAATCAATATGGTTTTCCTGGGCGCCGGACTTCCGATCAAGGGCATTCCTGTTAAAGATCTCAGGGCAGCCGGGGTTAAAGTCATTCCGATCGTGAGCTCCGCCAGGGCGGCCGGGTTGATCTTCAGATCGTGGTCAAAAAAATTTAAAGATATCCCCGACGCGGTGGTTGTCGAGGGGCCCAAAGCAGGCGGGCATCTGGGATTTAAAGTGGATCAAATCGATGATCCTGATTTCGCCCTTGAACGGATATTGCCCGACGTTGTGACCGAGATCAAGACCTTTGAGGACAAATATCATCGGACGATCCCGGTAATTGCGGCCGGCGGCATTTTTACCGGTGCCGATATCTACAAGGCATTCAAACTGGGTGCCAGCGGCGTCCAGATGGGAACCCGCTTTGTGGCCACCCATGAATGCGACGCCGATATCAAGTTCAAGGAAGCCTATGTTGCCTGCCGCGAGGATGACCTCGAAATTATCAAAAGCCCGGTAGGCTTGCCCGGCCGGGCGATCAGAAACACCTTTTTAAAAGATGTCGCCGCCGGGAAAAAAATGAGGTTTAAGTGTGCCTGGCGATGCCTTAAAAGTTGTGATATCAAAAACGCTCGCTATTGTATCTCACTGGTCCTTGACAATGCCCGCCAGGGGATTCTGGACAAGGGCTTTGCCTTTGCCGGCAGCAATGCATTTCGGGTCGATAAAATTGTTTCGGTCAACGAATTGCTCCGGGAGCTGATCAATCAGTACCAGCACGCGGAAGAAACAGGTCTAAGTAAATTAAGGGATGAATATGAAAAAGCCCTTGAAAAACTGACCTCTCTGAAAGAAGAGTATTTCATTGCGGTGAAAAAAGGGTTGAGTTCAATTAAAGATGAATATGAACGGGGCATTGAGAAAAGAGCTGCACTATTCCGGGAAGAATATTCAAAAACCATGGACAAAATCAGCTCACTTAAAGCCGAATATCAGAACGCCGTGGACAAGGCCAACTTGTTAAAGGCCGAACTGTTCGAACAATATTCCTTATTTGATAAACTGCAGGTCGGGGGAACCTGCCAGGCGCCCTGACGATAAATACTTGTTATTATAGGAAGAATTGATATAAACAAGGGGCGGATATAAAGTATCCGCCCTTTACCGCATCCTATTAAAAGTTTATTGGCCCAAAATTCAGGCCAGCGTTTTCTCGAACCAATCGGAGCGAGAACATACTTGAAATCCCACAGATTTGTACAGGCTCAGCGCCGCCGGATCTTCGCCATCAGCAGTTAATTCGACGATAGTGGCGCCCCTGCTTTTCAGATCAGCCAAACCTGCCAGCAAAACGTTGCGACCGATACCCTTCTTGCGAAAATCGGGATCTACCCCCAGCATATGGATTTCACCCTTCATCCCGCCTGCCGCCGGTTTTTTTTCCATCATTATCCGTGTCCAGCAGTAGCCGATGGGCCTATTTTTCAAGTAAGCCATCATGATATTTTCCGGCGAGCAGGTGCTTAGATTGATGCGATATTCAATTTCAGCAGGGGTATTGGGATTAAAGCCCCAGGAATCGGCAAATGCACGGTTTTGGATCTGTGTTAATCTGTCCGCTTCATCAGGTCCTAAACAGCGGATAATATATCTACCCGGTTCAAGATCCGGCAATCGGATATGGTTGAAGTCCAATTTCAACTCATGGAAGTGGCGGATAAACTTAAAGCCCAGGTGTGAGGCGAGGTTTTTAGCCGCCAGGTTGTTTTGCAGAATACATACTTGCATATGTCTGGAACCCGCCTCCCCGGCATAGCGGCTCACCTCCTGCAACAGCGCTGTTGCAACACCATTTCTGCGGTGCAGCGGATGGATCATGCATTCCAGTATGGCACGTTGAATACCCGGCTCCAAAAAAACACCTGCATAACCAACAATGTTGCCGGCATACTCTGCAACAAACAAATCCTTTTCCGGGCGAAAACTTGGATGCCCCAGGTCCTCTGCCAAACGCTGTTTTGAGATACAACGTCCGGATTGATCGTGCCGATCTATTTCCATATGCAATTTTAAATAGTCGTCAAAATCACTGGAATGATAATTTCTAATTTTGAAAAGTCTTTTATCCATATTTCAACAGCAGATCATTCAGCCTAAAACCTCAGCATGACTAAAACGAAGACCAAAGCACATCTCCGCAAAGATCGGGATCATGGCTCCCGGCGGAAAAGGCCTCAAAAGACTGCTTTTCTACATTTAGTATCGTAGAATCTCCATGGCCGGGATAAATCCGGGTGTCGTCCGATAAAACAAAAATCTTGCCGGTTATGGATTCCAAGATCTTCGTAAAATCGTTAGGCGACCTGGTATTACCCGGTCCACCCGGGAATAGGGTGTCGCCTGCTATCAGGTATTTTTCAGTCAAAAAGCATAAACTGCCCGGAGTGTGTCCCGGGGTATGTAATACCTCCAACTGTATATCTCCACAGGAGATTACATCACCGTCGGTCAGCAGCAAGTCCGGTTTCAGCGGCAAACTGCCGGCATCGTCGCGATGCGCGGCAATCGGGATATTCAAAGCGGATTTTATTTCAGCAAGTGCGCCGGTATGGTCCATATGATGATGGGTCATCAAAACGTATTTGGGATCGGTTCCTTTCAGCTGGGCCAAAATTTTGTCTGCTTCGCCCGGCGCATCCACCAGCACGCTGGCGCCGGTCTGACGACAGATCAGAATATAGGCATTGGTACCGAAGGGTCCCAATTCAAGTTTTTCAATCCGGATGTTATCATCTTTCACCAGGTTTACCATTTTTTCTCTCCTATGCCCTACCCGGACGAGCCGGAAATGAAAATTGAATATTGCAGATGAAATCGTTGCAAGATAGTGAAATTATCTCAATCCAATTTTTTGCCATATAATGCACCAGCACAATTACTAAAGCCTATAGTAACTATCATTCATATTTTAAGGATGTCAAACCCCTTTTATTTCGCATGATTTAGATTTGACACTTTCACGAATGATCTCCATATTTATCCAAATATGCAACGATTGAAAGAAATTACCCGGATCAAAGCAATCATTTTTGATTTTGGCAGGGTTATCTCATCCCAAAAACCAGCCTCCCTGTTTCGGGCCTATGAAGACGATCTGGGATTGGCGCCCGGAACCATCAACGATATTATGTTCGAAAGTCAGGCCTGGCAAGATGCGATGGTCGGCCGGCTATCGATGACCGAGTTCTGGCAAAGGATAGGACCCGAACTAGGGCTCGAAACGATTGAGAAAATGGAGGATTTTCGTCGACGCTACCATGCCGATGAATCCATCGACAGGGGTGTATTGAATTTAATCCGGCAGCTGCACGGCCGCTATAAATTGGCTGTCCTCTCAAACTATCCTCCGGGTTTGACCGACTGGCTGTCAGACTGGGGGATCCTTGACCTATTTGATACAGTCTATTGCTCCGGTGACGAAGGCAGGGTCAAACCGGACCCGGCAGCATATAATTCGACATTGAACCGGTTGGGGGTTCGACCGCGGGAGTCTGTATTCATCGACGATACCATCAGTCATGTCGAAGCGGCCCAATCGTTGGGCTTATATGGGATTGGGTTTAAGAATGCCAAGCAGTTGGAGCGGGATCTCAATCGTATATTGACGAAATAAAACAGCGGGGGAAAAGCGTCGCCCTCATTGATTAAAGGTAATTTCGGGACGGAACACAAGTTTATCCTGGAAAATATGCCCCGACCCTTTTGAGCGTATCGACTGCCGATTTGCAATAATCAATTTGTGCATTATTTTTTCAACTATATATTCCAACGGGGGTTGCGATAGGATCATTTTTCTTGGCATGTTGAAATATATACGATCCGATCTCAAACAGATCTTTTTAGACAAATCTGACTTGCAACATAAGACAAACGGGATTTCAAATGCCGCCCAAAAAGGGAAAAATCGTTCTCATGGGGTCTGGGGAGTTGACCGCTACGATGGTTGAGGTTCACAAAGGCCTTTTGGACCAGTTGCCGGGATCTCCTCAAGCGACCTTTCTCGACACTCCGGCCGGTTTTCAGCTGAACGTGGATCAGATATCGAGCAAGGCCGTAGAATATTTCCGGGTACATGTTCACCAAACGATGACGGTATCCTCATTTAAATCCCACGAAGCGACCACAGATTTTGACGCCCGGCAGGCGTTTCATATATTGCGGCATTCCAACTATATTCTCATCGGGCCGGGCAGCCCGACATACGCAGTCCGCCAATTGAAAGAATCCCCAGTGCCGGAAATTTTAACTCAATGTGTGGCCAACGGCGGATGCCTGGTTGCCGCCAGCGCCGCAGCCCTGACAGTCGGACGTTTGACCCTGCCGGTATATGAAATCTACAAAGTCGGTCATGACCTGCACTGGGTGGACGGCATGGATATTCTCGGACAATTCGGTTTTGATCTGGTTGTGATACCCCACTGGAACAATGCCGAGGGCGGCACCCATGACACACGTTTTTGTTTCATGGGCGAACCGCGCTTTCGCAGGCTTGAATCCCTTATTCCGCAAAAAGTGTCTGTGCTTGGTTTGGATGAGCATACAGCCTGCATTCTGGATTTTGAAGAAAACCAGGCAGAAATCAAAGGCATCGGCCGGGTCACCCTGCGGTCTGGTGACAGAGAATTATCTTTCAAATCCGGTGATGGTTTTCCCTTGGATGTTTTACGTGGCGGGGAGACCGATGTTGGCTGGCGACCTGATCGGGCCGAGACCCGAACGCCGCCAAAAGATGCCGCGGACGCACCAGACTCGTTTTGGGATACCATTCATGCACTGGAGGCTCAATTTTATAAGGGGCTTGAGGAACACGACCCCAGAGCATCAACCAATGCTCTGCTGGAACTGGACCGAATTATTTGGCAGGCCCAGCGCGACCTGGAGAGTGAAGAGGATATCAGCCAGGCACGTGATACGCTGCGTGATCTCATTGCCCTGACAGGAAATGAGCTGTCTTCGTCCCCCGGAAGCCGGAGTGAGTGTCTGGCGCCGCTGGTTGAGACCCTGCTTGAATTACGACAAAATTTCAGAACCAATAAGCAGTGGCGTGAAGCCGATGTAATCCGCGATTCCCTTCAATCGGTGAACATAACTGTGGAAGATGCCGAAACCGGCTCACAGTGGAAATTGGGATCGTAAATTAAACCGCCAAAACCCTTGGACCTTGGACTTCTGAACCTGTGAACATTTACGAAAAATCATACACAGTTGAATCCGAGACAATTGACAGTATTTTCTCATATTGGCAGCGGGCCGACAGCTATTTAGCATGGGATTGTCTTTTTGTATTGCCGTTCTGGCTAAAGACCTGGTGGAATAACTCCGGTAAAACCAATGGGCTTTATCTGTTATCTATTCGTCATGAGGGTCGTACCATCGGCATTGCGCCACTTCAAAGAAAAGACAATACCGTCCGGTTCATCGGAGATGAAAATGTGTGCGACTATCTGGACTTTATCGTCGCTCCGCAAGAATCTGCGAAATTTTATCGTATCCTGTTAGAATACCTAAAACAAGATGGTGTCAAGCGACTGGAACTGGTATCGGTTCGCCAGGATTCGTCCGTCATGACAACGTTATTGCCGGCAGCAGAAAAAGCCGGTTGCAGGAATTCATACGAAGTCAGCGACATGTCATTTGAGCTGACATTGCCGAGCAGCTGGGACGAATATCTCGCTATTTTAAGCGGTAAAGAACGGCATGAAGTCAGACGCAAGATCAGGCGTCTGTACGAGGCCGGTCGGATTGATTATCGAAGGGTCGATGATGCTCGTTCAGTGAAAAAAGAGATGGAAACATTTCTCGAACTGTTCAGATCCAATCGATCCGATAAAGCCGAGTTTATGAACGATCGGATGGTTGCATTTTTCAAAGAATTGGCAGAATCTTTGAATAAGGTAGGGATATTAAAGCTTTTCTTCCTCGACTTGGACGAAAGACCGGTCGCTGGGACCCTGTGTTTCAATTATCACTCAACGATGTATCTTTACAACAATGGTTATGATAATCGGTTCAATTCGTTAAGCGTGGGATTACTTGGCAAATTGCTCAGTATTAAAGAAAGCATTCAATCCGGCATAAGAACCTATGATTTTCTGAAAGGTGCGGAAGTTTATAAAAGGCGCTTGGGCGGCCAACCGGTTCAGCTTTACCGATGCCAGATCGAGTTAACCTAAAATCAGTTTACGGCGTCAATCACGAAAGCGGGGATGCAAAAATGGATAAAAAACAGATTAGAATTGCAATGCTCAGCATCCATTCCGACCCCATCGGAGAATTGGGTACCAATGATACCGGCGGCATGAGCGTTTACATCCGGGAGCTCGCCCGTGAACTTGGAAGGCGTGGTCACTGGATCGATATTTACACCCGACTCAGCAATGGCAACCAGCAGCCAATCATCAATCTTTTTGAGAATGTGCGCTTGATTCATCTCGGCATTCGAGACAACGGCAATCTTTCCAGACTGGCGCTGTATCCATATTTATCCGATTTTTTAAAATCAATGGAGGATTTCAGATCCCGCGAAGGCATCGAATATGATCTTATCCATAGTCATTACTGGCTGTCGGGCCGATTGGGGAGCTGGGCCCAGGAACTCTGGGATCGACCACATCTCGTCATGTTTCATACGCTTGGTGAAGTAAAAAACCAAACGGGTGTGGGCCGGCCGGAGTCCGGACTTCGCATCGACGCCGAGAAGGAACTTGTAAAAACCTGTCATCGCATTTTGGCCCCCACCGATCGTGAAAAGGACAACTTGATACATCACTATGGCGTTTGCAGCGAGAAGATCGGCGTCGTACCATGTGGTGTCAACTTGAATCTTTTTCAACCTGAACCAAAGCAGGTCGCCCGCAAACGGCTAGGTTTCGACCCTAACGATACGATCCTGCTGAATATCGGTCGGTTTGAACCCTTAAAAGGCATAGATAGGCTGTTGGAGGCAATGCCTCGTCTTCACGGCCTGAAAGGTCTTCGATTGGTCATTGTCGGTGGCGATGGTGAAAAAGCTCCCGCAACGCAATTTCTGAAACGGAAGACCATAAATTTGGGGATTGGAGATAAGGTAATATTTGCCGGTCGAATTGAGCAAAAAAAATTGCCACTGTATTATAGTTCAGCCGATGTTTTGGTGATGGCATCCCATTACGAAAGCTTCGGTCTGGTCGGATTGGAAGCCTTGGCATGTGGCCGGCCGGTTGTCTCCACACCGGTGGGGGCAATGGAAGACCTGATCAAGCAAAGTCAGGCGGGACGTATCGTCGGCGATCCCCTACCCCGGTCCCTGGCAGAGGGGATTCAGTCAATTTTAACAGATGCCAAGCTACCTCCAGCTGATGAGATTCGTAAATCCATCCTCGAGTACGGTTGGTCCAATGTTGCTTCAGCCATAATAAGAGAATACGAGACAGTAATGAGGCACTGGCCTTTCGAAAATGTCCGCCTATTGGCTGCCGGAGCAGCGTGCGGATGATCGTCCGAGTGATGAATACCAGGCAAAATATAAATTTTGATTAACGGATAATATTAGAGAATTGGTCTTTGTGTGCTGCTTTTTCTGGTTTATCCGCTTTAGCGTTGCTTTGCCCACATATGGGACAATTCTGCATTTGCAGGGGTTTTTCCAACCCGCTTCTTGCGAGGAGTACCTCATCTTGCAACAGCTCCAGCGTGGGCCCGTCAGCCGTAACATTACCCTGGTGAATCACAATGGCCCGTTCGCAGACATCTACCGCCATGTCTAAATCATGGCTGGCGATAATTTTGGTGTGTTCGAAATTGTTAAGCTGTTCGATCAGCCGACGCCGGGCTCTGGGGTCGAGTCCCGAAGTGGGCTCATCCATTACCAGGATATCGGGCGACATGGAAAGTACCGATGCAATAGCCACAGACCGCTTTTCACCGCCGGAAAGCTTATAAGGCGGTCTATCCCTCAGATGAGACACACCCATGGTTTCAAGCGCTTGCACGACGACCGTGTCCAACTCCTCCAGGGGCAGGCCGAGGTTCGTTGGACCAAAGGCGACATCATCGTAGACCGTGGGCATAAACAGCTGGTCATCCGGGTCTTGAAAGACCATGCCGACCGTCCGCCGAACTGCCTTTAAATTCTTCTTTGTCAACGGATAATCGCCGATTCTCAATGTTCCCTTAGTGGGCAAAAGATATCCGTTCAAATGCAACAATAGCGTGGATTTACCGGCACCGTTTTCTCCGACAATCGCAACAGATTCGCCATGGGTAATGCGAAAAGAGATACCTTTGATGCCCGGGGTGCCGTCCGCGTAAACGTAGTGCAAATCCCGGGCCTCAACTATATGATGGCTCATTTAATCAACTCCAAAATGCTGCCGCCCATCAGGCTGGGGACATTGTAAATCCGCATGAAGATGAACAACGCCGACCACCCGACGGTAAAACCGATTTCCATGATACCGAATTTTGATGGTTTTACAATTCGGATCTCTCCGTCAAATCCCCGGCAGCACATCGCCAAGTAAATGCGCTGGGCGCGGTCCATGGTGCGTAGCAGCAAATTTCCCACCAAAGGGCCGTAGGTCTTTATTCCCGAGCCACCTCCTTCAAAAGTCCGCAGAGATTTTGCACGAACCATCCGCGCGGCCTCATCCACCAGCACAAAAACATATCGGTACAAAAACATCAACTGAACCACAAAGACTCGGGGCGTGCCCAGTTTATCCAGCGCCATGCATACAGCGTTGAAACCGGTTACCGCAATCAAGGTCAGCGCAGCCCCTACCGTAAGGCCGAATCGGATCAGAATGGATAAAAATGAAATCCACCCGCCGGATATGCCCATTCCTCCCAGGTTGATAAGGATATCACGATCCATGAGCGGATTAAAAATGCCGATCATAACGGCAAAAGGTGATACCAGCAGTAATTTTTTCAACAGGTAGACAGGCGGAATATTGCCCATTGCGCCCAAAAATACCGGATACACAAAATATGGCAGGAGCGCCGAAATTTCATATTTGCCGAAAGAAATCACCGTTGTAATAAATACAAGGCTGGTGATCAATTTGGCGCGTGGGTCCAACCGATGAATTGGCGTCTGCTGAGCGGACAGCGTGTCCATGTAACCGATGTCAAAAAAATGTTGATCAAGCTTGGCCATTTCAGCTGCATTGCATTTGGGACAGCGGGGGTTACTTCATCCTGCCCTCATTTTCGGGCAACCTAAAATATCGGTATTATCTACCGGGTTCAATGTTCTTTTTGCGACGTTTGAGCGCAAATCCGAGCAGCCCGGCCAGAAGCAGGGTAATCGCACCGCCGATTAAACCGGAAACAGTCTTGCCCCTATCCACTGTCGACTCGGATTTGGAGGCTGCAGTCGAATGTTCGTCTTTTTTTGATCTAAAGCCATAATCAGGCAGCAAGGCAGTATTCTCCTGAATATCGGCCAGAACGGTAGATAGACCCTCCGGCGGTGTGCTCAAATCATCTGTTCCGGCGGTTTTAAACATTGCCCATTCCAGGCCGTCCGGATTTGAAGAAGCAAACCAGCTCAATACGCCACCGGTTACCACTGCTGCCGCGAGAAATCCAATGATCACTTGTCGCAGGGAAATGTTTCCCACCGGCGCTGATGTCTTGACGGATTTAATTATTTCCGGACGTGCCTTCCAGACAAAAAGTACCACTGCTGAGGTAGCCAGGCCTTCGACAATGCCGATAGCCAAATGAATAGGCTGCATCAGGAGGACAAATGTGCCGAAGGGCAGTTCCGATATGCCGGAAAACAAGGTTTGGAGCACGACACTGAAAGCCCCCAGTTGGAGGGCGACAATGGCGGAAATGGTGGCCGCTGTAAACAAACGCCGTTCGTTCAGCGTGGACCCGACAATATTTTTAAATATGAGTGGATAGGCAATAAAACATGGAAAAAATCCAAGATTGAAGATGTTGCAACCCAGTGCCATCAGCCCGCCATCCGCGAAAAACAGCGCTTGCACAGCCAACACGGAGGCCATCGTCAGAAAACCCGCATAAGGGCCGAGCAGAATGGCCAGGATCATGCCGCCCCCTAAGATGGCCGCTGGAACCGGTGCCGGGGATGGTAAAATTAATCATCTGGGCGGCGAAAATAAACGCACCCACCACCCCCATCAAGGGAATTCTGGTATCATCACTATCATCCTTAACCTTTTTGGAGCTATACCCGATCAGGCCGGCAGACGCCGCCCACATAACACCGCCAACGGCAGGAGATATCAATGCATCGGCCATGTGCATTTTTTTAGATCCTTGTAAGTTATTTCTTCGCCAAGTTGTTTAAGAAATATTGAGGCGCTCGCAAACCTGTATGGACCTGCATCCAACTTGAATAATTCTTAGATATATTAGATATAAAGGTTTGCTTAACCAGATTGCTGTATTTTTTATAAATAAATGGCACCACTTGTCAAGGAAAATCCCTGATTTTATTATTATATCTTCGCCTCATAGGCTGTGTGCCGCCATCTTTTCTGGCTGCCGCGAATTCTCTTGCAGTCAAGGGAATCATAGCGGCATCTGCCTCAAAATAGAATCCTTCGTTTGACTCAGCTCCAAAAACTTGCAATAAGAAGATTTCTTTGATTAAAGACGTGACAGTTACAAACTGAACTGTGTCCTCAACCGACAAAGGAATATAGCTATGACAGAAAAGTATTGAAATTCATCCTGCTGATGGAAAACTGGGCGTGTTAACCCCGGGCATGGGTGCGGTCGCAACGACCTTGGTTGCAGGGGTTTATGCGGTTCGCAAAGGATTGGGGCAGCCGATCGGCTCCCTGACACAAATGGGTACCATCAGACTCGGCAAGCGAACCGATAAGCGAATTCCCAGGATCAAAGATTTTGTGCCTTTGTCCGGACTGGGGGATCTTGTGTTCGGGGGGTGGGATATATTCGAAGATGACATGTATGCAGCGGCAGTTAAAGCCGGTGTGTTAGAAAAACAAATTCTGGACGGCATCAAAGCCGAACTGGAAAGTGTGAGGCCAATGCCGGCCGTTTTTGATCAGAGCTATGTGAAACGGCTCAGCGGGACTCACATTAAACAAGGCAAGACCAAAATGGATCTTGCTGATCAGCTTCGCAAAGATTTGCAGAATTTCAAGATGGAGCACCAGTTAAAGCGATTGGTTATGATTTGGTGCGCCAGCACAGAAGTTTATATAGAAGCGGGTCCGGTGCACCACTCGGTTGAAAGCTTTGAAAAAGGTTTGCGGGAAAATGACCCCAGTATTTCACCGAGTATGATCTATGCCTATGCAGCACTGAGCGAGGGTGTACCATTTGGCAACGGTGCCCCTAATCTGACGGTTGATATACCGGCGCTGTTAGAGCTCGCCAAACAAAATGACGTGCCCGTAAGCGGAAAAGACTTTAAAACCGGTCAAACCTTGATGAAGACGGTTCTCGCCCCTGCATTTAAAGCACGAATGTTGGGTGTTGCCGGATGGTTTTCCACCAATATTCTCGGCAACAGGGACGGTGAAGTTTTAGATGAGCCCATGTCCTTTAAATCGAAAGAAGTGAGCAAACTGGGTGCGTTGGAATACATTTTACAGCCGGAGCTGTATCCGGATTTATACAAGGATATTTACCATAAAGTCAGGATAAATTATTATCCACCCAGAGGGGACAACAAAGAAGGTTGGGATAATATCGATATTTTCGGTTGGCTGGGTTATCCGATGCAGGTAAAGGTGGATTTCCTCTGCAGGGATAGTATCCTGGCAGCGCCTCTCGTGCTGGATCTGGCCCTGTTTATGGATCTGGCGGCACGTGCCGGGATGAGCGGTATTCAGGAGTGGCTTTCATTTTATTACAAAAGCCCAATGGTTGCCGAAGGGTTGTATCCCGAGCACGATCTGTTTATTCAGCTTAAAAAGCTGAAAAATACATTGCGTCACCTGAAGGGAGAAGAATTGATTACCCATCTAGGCCTTGAATATTACGATTATTCCAGGTCATAATGGTTTTTCATTCCACATGATCGACAGGGGCCGCCGTTTTCAAAGGCAAGATAAACTGAAACGTCGCCCCTTTGCTTTCACCTTCGCTTTCCACCCATATTTTACAGTATTCATGTTTTGAGCAACCACACACTATGCTGGTTTTCTGTCGAGAAAAGAAAACTTTATAATTGATTCTCCTCCCATAAATTTTCCTCTTAAATATATCCTATTAAATCGCTTCATTCCTAAAGAATTCCTTTCAGATTCCGATATTAATAATAATAATGGTCTTAGGGCTTTAGACAAAATATTAGTAAAAATTGTAGAGCTTTATTTTGTAATCATCCACCCTATTTCATTTATACCCAACATAGGAGATTAAAAGAAAAAATGACCACCATCGTAGATTTTTTCAAAGATGACATCAAAATACCATCTCCACCATCTATTGCTGTTAGAATCCTCGACGCTATTCAAAAAGATGAAACAAACTTCACTGACCTTGGCAATATTATTTCATCTGATCCTGCTTTGGCCACAAAAATATTGATGGTAGCAAATTCATCATTTTATAAAGTCTCCCGAAAGATTGATAGTATCCCCAAGGCTCTATCAGTATTGGGTACGAATACACTGAAAAACATTGCATTATCCTTTGTAATCGCCAAGGGGTTCAGAGGATCCTCAGAAGATGGTTTTGATTTCGATTTTTTTTGGAAAAGGGCCCTAACTGCTGCCGTAAGTGCTGATATCCTTTCATCTGTAATCTCTGATAAAAATGAAGACACATTTGTCACAGCACTTCTTCAAGATATTGGTATTGTCATTTTGTATCTTTGTCAGGCTGAGAATTATTTAAGGGTTCTTGATGAAAAGCGGGCATCATCAATATCTATTCAGGAGGCGGAAAAAATAATATTCGGATTTGATCACCAGGAACTAGGTTCTGAGGTTTTAAAAAATTGGGGGATACCAGACACTATTTATCAACCGATCCGCTATCATCACCAATATGAGAATATTCCCCAAAATCTCCAAACTGCATCTCATTTGCTTATGCTTTCCGATAAAATGTCTTCTGTATACCACGGTACTCGCAGTGCGGAAAAAATTTTAGATATCAAAAAAGTTATATGCAACGATTATGGTGTGGCGGAAGCCAAATTAGATTCTGCAATAGATTCTGTTGCCAATAAAAGCGTTGAAATTCTTTCGTTTTTCGAAATTGATCCAGGCAATATGAAGCCGTTTTCGCAAATACTTCAGGAGGCTAATGAAGAGTTAGGAAAATTAAATTTGACATATGAACAACTAACTATCGAATTAAAACAAGCAAAAGAAAAGGCTGAAAACATTGCACAAGAATTGAAAAATGCGAATGAACGACTTCGAGATATGGCCTTTAAGGACTGGCTTACGGACCTATACAATCATCGCTATTTTCAGGATTTGATGGATCATGAATTGAGCCGGTCGAAAAGGTATAAAAAGCCCTTCGCCTTGATTATGTTCGATCTCGACCACTTTAAAAAAATCAACGACCAATATGGCCATCCGGTTGGTGATGTTGTGCTAAAGGAGGTCAGCAAGGCCATTCAAAACAGCATCCGCGATTGCGATTTCGCCGCCCGCTATGGTGGAGAGGAATTTGCAGTTATATTGCCCGAGACCGAACTTAAAGGAGCGGCAATGGTAGCGGAGAGAATGCGAAAAGCTGTTGAAAATTTGGAGATTGCAGCGAATGATTTGACTATTGATGTCACTGTGAGTATTGGAGTCACATGTTATCACCCCTCAAGCGATAATAAAGATAAGTATAAAATCATATCTGAGGCCGATGATGCCCTTTACAAATCAAAAAAAAAGGTAGGAATAAGACCTGTATTTATAATACCGGATGAAAAACGGATCCAGCGCATGAGGATATTCCAGTTATTCCCATATCGGATATGCGGCAAGATGAAATAGAAACGGAATATTCATACTATTAAGGCCATAATTCTATAGACAAATACTGATAATTAGCTGTTTTTCATATTTTAATTTAAACGCAGCAATTTTTTTCTATGCCTTTCTGCAATTTCATAGGCTCTCCCTGTTGAGGTATTGATCATTTCCGCGGAAAGATCAGCTATCTGTTTTTTCCAAAATCTGACGATATTTTTCAGGATAACAGTATCCAACCGTCAATAATCCGATATCTTGCAGCAGCCCTAAGAAAAAGTATCTTCAGAAAAATCACTGGCTATCTTCTCGGTTAAATATTTGGCTGAGATCGCCCCAATAAGTGAATCCTTCCAAAAACCGACATAATCAAATTCAGCGGTCGTTCCTGCTCTGAAATTGTTTAAGTAATTTAAAAAAATGACCAATAAATAATTGATGGCTGTATATCTGGTAAACGAATTTATTTTTCATATTGAGCGGGTTAATATGGTCCACGATTACATTCAGGCAAGGAAATCACACTTTGATTATTATCAAGCTGTTCCTCTTTATTCTCACAATAACAACGGAGGATTTGTTCTCTATAAACCCGCAGGAGTTAAATTTGCTGATATTCGTATCGACCAAAAACGACACCCAGAAAAACTTTATATAAAACGGAAAGATAAAATAGCCGGAATTCGAGAGGTACAAACCGCATTCAATGAACAGCTAAAAGCAGATATTAGAAGCCACTATACCGGAAAAGGTTAAAAATACCATCATGACTATCGTGGAAGAAACATTCGATGAGCCGAGAAGTGGAAGTTTTGAAGGTTTATCAGAAACAGTTAATATATTGGTAAGCGATTTTGCCAATGAATCTAATATAATAAGAAATTTACTTTTTGTATCCCATAATGATTATACAACTGTTTTACATTCTATAAATGTGATGGCTCTTGTTATCGGTTATGCCTCTTACGTAAACTATTCTTTGGCTGAGAAAAAAATGCTGGGCTTAGCGGCGCTTTTGCACGATGTTGGCAAGGCGAAAATTTCTTCGGAAATCCTTTCAGCACCCAGAAAGTTAACTAATGATGAATTTGATAAAATGAAATCTCACACAACCGTTGGTTATCAGATATTAAGTCGTTGCAAATTTTCAAATCCAGATATCAAACTGAGTGCTTTGCAGCACCATGAAAAGATTGATGGCAGCGGTTACCCCAAGGGACTAAATCGTATATCAGAAACAGCTCAAATAGTAGGAATAGTAGATTGCTATGAGGCACTGACGAATGATGACAGGCCGTACAGGAATTCGATGGACCCTTTCAAGGCGTTGACAATAATTAAGGATGATGTTTTAGCTGGCAAATTTAATAGAAGAATCTTTGAAAAGTTTTGTCAAAGTTTACTATAAATTTTCAAGGTCCAGTAGATGTTGGGCCACTGAAAAGGATTGAAAATTTTGAAAAAAAGCGGTATGCCAAGCTCTGTTGTCTTGTTTTCCCGGCCTTAAACAACGGGCCTGGCGCAATCCTTTCAAAGATTTAAATCATCCATTGGAAAGCATCTAAGCCTTTGAACATGCACTGGACAGGGTGATTATCACGGGGGCAATGGCTCAGTTGGAGCAAAACCTGTCGATTGCCGAGTCATTTACCCCTTTGACAGACGAGGAACGGTTGTCATTTTTTAAAAAAATCATCCCATTGGTGCGGCCGGAAAAAACTCGCTGGAAACGACCGACTGGGACAGTCCCAACCAGTGGGTCCCACGCGGCCGCGGGTTATAAAACGATCGTTTCAGTGTTCAGCACCGCCAACATGAAAACCGCCGGTTGACCAATAATTCCGGCAAAGGAGACACAACCATAGCCTATCGATATCTCATCTGCTTGCTTATCTTCCTCAGCTATGTCCTGGTATTTTTTCACCGCCTGTGTCCGGCTGTCATCGCGCTTGATATTCAGTCCTCATTTGGTATTACCGGGACCCTGCTGGGCGTGCTGAGTTCCACTTATTTCTACTCTTATGCCATCATGCAGTTACCTACGGGTCTGATGGCGGACTTTTGGGGCCCTCGAAAAACCGCATCGGTTTTCTTGATTCTGGCAGGTGTCGGATCTGTGGTAATGGGAATCGCACCGAATTTAACAGTGGCTATCATGGGACGCGTTCTCGTCGGCCTCGGCGTCTCAACCATCTTCGTCTGCAACTTCAAACTGCTGTCTGAATGGTTCACCCCACGCCAATTTATCATCATGGGCAGCGCCTTCATGTCGATGGGCGGTATCGGGGCACTTTCGGCCAGCGCGCCGCTGGCATGGCTCAGCAACGTCATCGGATGGAGAATGACCTTTCTTTCCGTCGGTATAATCACCCTGCTGATGGCCGTCCTGGTGTATTCGTTTGTCCGCAACCGGCCGGCTGATATGGGTTTACCGCCAATCAGTCAGGCTCCGGCGCAAATGCAAAAAAGCAATGGTCTGTTAAGCGGTATGAAGATGGTGGTCACCTCGGGTCGTTTCTGGCCGCCGGCCGTCTGGGCTTTCTGTGTTATCGGCATATCTTTTGCCGTCGGAGGATTGTGGGGCGGGCCCTATTTGATGCAAATTTACAGCCTCAGCAAAACATCAGCCGGCGGTGTTTTAACCACATTCGCCTTGTCGTTGATTTTCGGCAGCCCGTTGTTGGGTTGGCTGGCCAATCGATTCGGCAGAAAATCCATGCTGATCAGCTGCAGCCTGATCTTAATCGTAACCAGCGGAATCATGGGCTTCTATGTAGACTCAATGACCCTGCCGGCGCTTTACATCCTGTTTCTCGGACTTTTTTTCTCCGGCGGCGCCGTTGGACCGGTGATTGCGACAGTCTCCAAAGAACTTTTCCCGATTGCAATCTCGGGGACGGCTGTCGGGGCGATTAATCTTTTTCCCTTCGCAGGCGGGGCGTTTTTCCAGGTTCTGATTGGCGCCGTGCTGACAGCCCAGGGCACGGGTCAGGGCCAGTATACAACAGCAGGCTTTCGAAACATGTTTCTAATTTGCCTGGCTGGAGCCGTGATATCTTTGGCAGCCGCGTTACTTGTAAAAGAAACCCTTCACCGTACAGATGATTCATAATGAAAGACATACCGGAAATTTCCATTGAGGCCCTGATCGACCGTTATGAGGTGCTGTTGCTGGATGCCTACGGCGTCCTGGTCCATTCATCAGGGACACTTGCCGGAGCCGTCGAGTTGATAACAAAGCTCAATCGGGCGCAAAAACCCTTTTACATATTGACCAATGACGCCTCCAGGTTGCCGGCAACAACTGCCGCCCAGTTCCAAAACATGGGCCTGGCGATCGAAGCCGACAGGATCATCACCTCGGGTGCCTTATTAAAAGGATACTTTGCCAAAAACCGCTTGACGGACTCACGCTGTGTCGTACTGGGTCCTGAAGACAGTGTCCGCTATGTAGAACTGGCCGGGGGTGAGGTGGTGCCTCCAGGAGAAAGCTTTGAGGTCTTGGTAATCGGAGACGAATCCGGCTTCCCTTTCATCGAAACTATGGATATTGTATTGACCGGATTGATTCACCAACTCGATAATGGAGAAAATCTTCACCTGGTATTGCCCAACCCCGATTTAATCTATCCTAAATCCGATCAAGGGTTCGGTATTACCGGCGGTGGTATCGCCCTGATCCTCGAAGCGGCTCTGCACCAGCGTTATCCCGGACGACGTGATTTACAATTTGACAGGCTCGGCAAGCCCCATGCCGCCATCTTTGAAGAGGCTCTGCGACGCAGCGGTACCAGAGATATGGTAATGATCGGCGACCAGATCGCAACCGACATTCAGGGTGCCCATGCCTTTGGCATCGACTCCGTACTGGTTGGCAGCGGCATCACCAACAGGGAGACCATCACCGACTGATGACCATCTGCTGCCGACCTACGCCATCCAGTCCATCATGCACGATCATCAGAATCGCCCGACCGGCCAAATGTCGATTGGGGAAAGGGGGCCATTTGAGCAATAAGCGGGTTGACATCCCTGAAACGGATCGATTGCAGTCCGTGGTTCTATCTGGCCAGGTGATAACGCAGCGTTTGAAAGACGACGGCACTTTCCCCAACAATGAAAGGCTTCCGCTTCTGGTCTACCAAGGCGCCTTGGCCCTGCCGCACAATAATCCGGCAGCGATTGTGGAAGATTTGTTTGAGACGAATGGCTGGAACGGATCCTGGCGCAACGGCATATATGGATTTCATCATTACCACAGTACAGCCCATGAAGTTCTGGGTATTTACTGCGGTTATGCCAAAGTTCAACTGGGCGGCGAGAATGGAATCATACAAACGATCCGGTGTGGGGATGTGGTCATCATTCCGGCCGGTGTGGCCCACAAAAACCTGGGTTACGGCGGCAATTTTCGAGTTGTCGGAGCATACCCATCCGGACAGAGCCCGGATATGTGCTACGGCAAAACCGGAGAGAGGCCACGGGCTGATGGACACATCGCCGGGGTATCATTACCGGTCATGGATCCGGTTTATGGCATTAGCGGTCCGCTGAAAGCGCATTGGGAAAATTAGGCTTGGGCAATTCGGGATGCAGGGTTCAGGTCAGTTGAATGCTGTTTCTCGATCCCTGCCCTCTGACGGCTGTTTTCAGAAGCCCGTTTGTTTCCCTCTGTTTCTGTCACCTATCATCTATTTTCTGAATTCGGTTAGAAAGGAAGAGGTAAAAATGATGACGCGACGATTAGCAAGCTGTATTTTATTGATGTGCTTTTTGACATTTATCGGATGCAGCCTGAGAACCGTTGATACAAGTGAAACCGGAGATGAGACGATTACCAAAATCAAGGTGTTGATTGCGACCCAAAACAGCCGGTTTAAGGATCAGGTGATCTCTGAAATTAAGAAGTCTCTGGGTGATAACGTATCTTATATCAAGGTGGTAGACGTAAAATGGCTTCCCAACGAAGCCGTTGAACATTACAGTGCCATTGTCATTCTGAATTCGTGCATGGCCGGCCGACCGGACCCGAGAGTCGAGAGTTTTATCGATAATATCCAGGATAGAAAAAAGCTGGTGGTACTCACAACCGGCCGGCTGGATTCCTGGAAACCGGAGTCTCCGGAGGTGGACGCCATCACATCGGCTTCCACCTTGTCCAAATCCGGCGTGGTGGCCCGCACGATCGCCGATAAGGTATTGGCTATAATTAAAGTTCAAGAAAAAATATAGCAAAATATAGGATATTTGAATGGTAAATCAAAAAATCCTATTGATACCGATATCCTAAATTCGGCTGAAGCTCCGGCAATGAATTATCCGGCCGCCGGAGGTCCGTCAGCCAAAGCATTGCAGACGGTCATGAAACATCTCAATCGGACAAAAAAAATAGCTGCGGTGTCCATGTCAACCTGGAACCCCGCGATGGATCCAGACGGCCAAAGCCGCAAGGTGTGCATGGCATTGCTGGATACGCTGATCAACAATGAAGGTGGGACAAAGTGAATAACCTGTTTGAACAAGTGCGCACGGCCTGCAAAGATGTTGCCGCTAACGCAAACCGGGTAGCCATTAATTACGATCTCCTTCCCGCCTATGCCGCATCACTGCCGGTCCACACCGCTAGCCAACCCGAACTTGACCCCGGTTGTCATTACCTTGGCAAAGAAGAAACGACGGTTGCCTTTTTACTCACCCTGGACACTATCAATTTCGGCTCCGGCTATTTTCCCCATCTGCGCAAACGACCGGGGAGGTCGGGGTATTTTTCAATTGCATCTTCATTGAATGATGTGTACAAAAACCATGGCGGTCTTTCGGCAGCAGATCTGGAGCGAATCACGATCGACACCTGCACCCGCATCTTCGGGCAGGATCCCGCGAATCAGGTCATCCGGGAACTGATGCAGCATTTTACACGGGCCTTAAATGATCTGGGTCGATACCTGATCGACTGTTTCAAGGGAAATTTTACGGCCCTTGTGGAAGCTGCCGCATCATCTGCCGCGTGTCTCGTACAGTTGCTTAAAAAAATGCCCTATTTTAATGATATTGGCCGTTATAAAGGCATCGAAGTCCCCTTTTTCAAACGGGCACAAATTACCGCGGCGGATTTGTCAATCGCCTTTAAGGGACGAAGATGGGGGAATTTTGATGATCTGGATCAACTGACGATCTTTGCCGATAATCTGGTGCCCCATGTATTGCGTATGGATGGCATTTTGATGTATGAAGAATCACTTGAAGCGGACATAACAGCTGGAAATTTGATTCCTGCGGGGTCCGCCGAGGAAATTGAGATTCGGGCCTGCGCCGTGCATGCGGTGGAGCTCATTAAAACTGAAATACTTGACTCGGGTCAAATCATCCATTCGTCGGATCTCGATAACTTCCTCTGGAATCGTGGCCAGCAACCCCACTACAAGGCTGTTCCCCGGCACCGGACACGATGCGTTTTTTATTAGGCGCTAAACAAAACGATATTTATGCATTTGGTGGCAAAACAGTTAGGAACACCAAGCACGAAGATTAATTTTAACAACCGGTTTTACTTGATGTCTTTGTGCGCTGGTGACCAATTTCCCGGCTCGTCCGGGTCTTGAAAGGCTGAACGATGAACGATTCCTTGAAATTTCCCTACCCGTCTCAACGGATGCCGGTGTTTGCCCGCAACGTGGTCGCCACCTCCCAGCCACTGGCCGCCCAGGCCGGTTTAAGGATGCTGCTCAAGGGCGGCAATGCCGTTGATGCCGCCCTGGCCGCCGCTATAACACTTACGGTGGTCGAACCCACCAGCAACGGAATCGGCAGCGACGCCTTTGCCCTAATATGGGATGGGCAGATGCTTCACGGCTTAAACGGCTCCGGCCGGGCGCCCCGGGCCTGGTCGCTGGATCGCTATGCAGGTTTGCAAGAAATGCCGGCATTCGGCTGGGATGCGGTCACCGTCCCCGGCGCGGTGGACATCTGGCGGCAGGTGTCAGAACGATTCGGCAAGCTTCGCTTTGCCGATCTGTTTGTTCCCGCCATTGATTATGCCCAAAACGGCTTTGTCGTTTCACCGATAACAGCAGACCGCTGGGCGGATGCCGCCGAAACGTACCAAAATTTTCCCGATTTTTGTAAAACATTTTTACCGGCAGGCCGGGCTCCCTATGCCGGTGAATGGTTTCGCTGCCCCGACCAGGCCCGAACCTTGGAAGCGATTGCCGACAGTAAGGGCGAATCCTTTTATCGCGGCGACCTGGCGCAAAAAATCGTCGCCTGCGCCCAGTCCAACGGCGGTGCCATGGCCCTGGATGATCTCGCCGATCATCACTCGGATTGGGTACAGCCCATTTCGATAGAATATAAGGGTGTGCATCTTCACGAAATACCGCCAAACGGCCAGGGATTGGCCGCCCTGATCGCTTTGGGCATTCTGCGCGAATTTGATATTTCACGCTACCCGGTGGATACCGCCGATAGCATCCATTTGCAGGTCGAGGCCATGAAGATCGCTTTTGCCGAAGCATACCGGCACATTGCCGACAGCCGCTTCCTGGAAGTCTCTCCGCTGGATTTTCTAACCCCTGCTTTTTTGAGCCGTCGTGCCCGGCAAATCTCCATCGATCAGGCCGCCTGTCCAAAATCGGAGATCCTCACCGACAACGGAACCGTCTACCTGGCGGCCGCGGATGAAAACGGCATGATGGTTTCATTCATCCAGTCCAACTATCTGGGTTTCGGATCAGGCATCGTGATTCCGGGTACCGGCATCAGTATGCAAAACCGCGGCCTCGGCTTTGTTCTCACGCCGGGCCACCCAAACTGTGTCGCCGGCGGCAAACGTCCGTATCACACCATTATCCCGGGCTTTGTGACCCGCGAAAACCAGCCCCTGATAAGTTTTGGGGTCATGGGCGGCAGCATGCAACCCCAGGGACACCTACAAATGATGGTTCGGATATTCGGCTACGGGCAAAATCCCCAGGCCGCCTGCGACGCACCCCGCTGGCATGTGGATGAAAAATTCAACCTTTCCCTGGAAGCCGGGTTTTCATCCCGGGTCGTCAGCGAACTGGAAAAACGCGGCCACAGTATCCTCAAAAATCCACCGACCCATATGTTTGGAGGTGCCCAGGTGATCCATCGTCTGGAAAACGGCTACTGTGCCGCATCCGACCCCAGAAAAGATGGCCAGGCGGTTGGATACTAGGTAGGGGAGAAATTATGAGCCAGACAGAAAAGAAGAAGATGACCTAGTTCATATTAACATTCCAGAGAGCCGACTGGAACTCGAGTTGTCCGACAAAGTGCGTGAAAAAAGACGAAAAAATTGGCAATTGCCGGCGACCACTCAGCTGGAGAAGGGGTCTTTGCTGAAAAGGTATCGCCGGGTAATCGCATCGGCCATACGGGGATCAAAATTTGAACAACCAATGGATAGTCCCCCAAGGCTAATGTCTGATTAATAAATCAAAAAACCCCAAAGGAGGCAACCATGGAACACAAAGAACTGAGTGGCGAAATGAATGAGTTAAGGGAAAAATTTTTAACCAAACAAGTCAATCGACGTCAATTTCTCGCCAAAGCGGCAAAATTTGGTCTGTCGGCACCGGTTGCCCTGTGGTACATGCAGGTCAGCCATTTGTTCAGCCCACCGAGCGCCGCAGCGGCCGAGGAGATTTTAAGCCTCAAAATGCTTGAACCCATCAAGATGAAGGACAACTCAAAGTTCAAAACCAAGCCCCCCTGGAAGATCGGCTTTGCCAATCCCGGTGTCAATAATTCCTGGCGGGTATGCTTTCAAGCCTGCATTGAATACCAGAAATCACTGACCCCTGAAATCGCTGAATGGATTCAAACCGATGCCGGCGAGAAAGCTGAAAAACAGATCAATGATATCGAGGATCTGATGGGCAAAGGCCTTGATTTGATCATGGTCAACCCGGTGACCAGCGAGGCGCTGACACCGGTAGTGGAGCAAATTTTTGACACCGGTGTTCCAACGGTAACGGCGGACCGCTGGGTGACTACCGACAAGGTCACATGTCGAACCCAGTCCGGAAATCAGGAGCCGGTGGGCAAATATTTTGCCGATTACATCGGCAAAGAATTGGGATCCAAAGGCGGAAATTTGGCCTGGGTTGTTGCCATCGAAGGTGTGCCCCAGCATGATCAGCGCCAGGAAGGCTTTGCCAAAGAGATTGAGAAGTATCCGAATGTCAAAGTCGTCGGAAAAGTGACGACCGGAACGATGCAGGCCGCTGCCTGCAAAAAGGCGCTTTCCGACATCGTCACGAAGAACCCCAAGATTGATGCGGTTTTCTGCGATGTCGGCTGGCTGGCGCCGGCATACCTCGATGTTTTCCTTGAAAGGGGCTTACCGATTCCCATAATCACTGGTGATGATATCAACGGCTGGTTCAAACTGTGCGACAAGCATAAGGTTAAGTCCGTTTCCGGCAGTTGGCCGGTGTATTGCGGCAGAACGGCCGTCAAGGCGACTGAATTGATCCTTAAAGGAGAGCCCACACCGGAAATCTGGTGGATTCCACTGCTAATCATCACGCCCGAAAACCGATCCAAATGGTTCAAACCCCAAATGCCGGATGCCCTGTGGCTCAGTACCGAGGTGCCGGAAGACTGGCTGATAAAGGAATTTAAGCTGCAAGAAAAGCTAACCTAAAATCACCCGAATAGCGGCGAGGGTCGGGAAGACATTCAACCCGACCCTTGCCAAGGAGATGATGGTGGAGAACAATTTACTTTCAATGCAACAGGTTCACAAATCATTTCCCGGTGTGCATGCGCTAAAAGGGGTGGACTTTTCATGCCGCCATGGTGAGGTTCATGCGCTCATCGGTCACAATGGTGCCGGCAAATCGACTCTGATAAAAATCCTGGGTGGGGTGTATTCCGCCGACAGGGGCAAAATTTTTTTCAATGGCCGCCCCTTTAAACCTTCTAGTCCGCTCAAAGCCGCCAACGCCGGCATCAGTATCATCCACCAGGAGTTCAATCTGATTCCGGATCTTACAGTGGCTCAAAATATTTTTCTGGGGCGTGAGCCAAAACGCAAATGGGGATTTCTCGATTATAGGAAAATGTATGAAGGTGCCTGGCAGGCCCTGAAACGCCTCAACGTGGCCGATATAGATCCGCAAGACTTCGTGCGGGAACTGTCGGTCAATCAATTGCAGCTGGTGGAAATTGCCAAGGCGCTGTCGGTCGAGGCCGACATAATTGTTATGGACGAACCCACGGCCGCTCTGCCCCAGCCAGATGTTCAAAAGCTGTTCGATACGGTGCGTGAACTCAAGACGATGGGTGTGACGATTATCTACATCTCCCATCGCCTTGAAGAAATTTTTGAGATTTGTGATCGGGCCAGTCTCATAAAAGATGGTCGCATGCTGGCCACC
The DNA here is from genome assembly GCA_963723215.1 of uncultured delta proteobacterium. Taxonomy (GTDB): domain Bacteria; phylum Desulfobacterota; class Desulfobacteria; order Desulfobacterales; family JAFDCJ01; genus JAFDCJ01. The sequence goes on along the minus strand of CAVRQG010000010.1, from coordinate 102,740 downwards.
GTCCCTTTGGAAGAAGTTGATCGCAGCATCCTGGTTGAAAAGATGGTCGGACGATCCATCGTTGAGTTTTTCCCCCGTCACTCCTCTGCGGATACCAAAAATATATGCTTTTCGGTGAAAGATTTTCAAACCGAGGCGATGAGCCAACCGGTTTCGTTTGAGATCAGACATGGGGAAATTTTTGGTATTACCGGATTGGAGGGTTGTGGCGCCACCGAACTGGCTTATGGACTCTATGGCGTCGACCCACGGCTCAGCGGACAAATCATTTTGGAAGGCCGGCCGCTGAATATAAAAACGCCGCGAAACGCGCTCATGTCCGATTTTGGTCTGGTTACCAAAGACCGCCGCAAGGAGGGGTTGATTTTAACATCATCGGTTTTTGAAAATATGGCGATTCCCCTCAGGATTCGCCAAGGCCGGCAAGGGTTATTAAACCTAAAAGAGGAGCACCGCTCAGTAAACTCGATGATCGCCAAGTTAGATATCAAGGCGGCCAGCCTCATGGTTGATGCCGGTTCCATGTCGGGAGGTAATCAGCAGAAAGTCATTCTGGCCAAATGGCTGTTGACCCAATGCAGAGTCCTGATAGTGGACGAGCCCACGCGGGGGGTGGATGTTGAATCCAAAGTAGAGATATACAAGCTTTTGCGCGAATTGGTTGAACAGGGCGTGATCGTTATCGTCGTCTCCTCGGATATGGAAGAAGTTTTAGGGTTGTGTGATCGAATTCTGGTCCTTCATCGGGGCAAGGTAGAAGCGGACCTAGCCTGGAACAAGGCCGGCGAGAAGGCCGTTTTACTGGCCGCTACCGGATGTGCGCTGGATTCGGAAGGACAACCGTTGGAAAGCGCAACCACTGTTTTTGAAGATAAAGGAAAATTATTACATTGAATACGACCAACGCCAGCGGCCCGACTAGGTCCGGTTTTGATATCAAAAAGGCAGTTAAAAACAACACCGGGGTATTTACCGTATATGGTTCCGTTTTGATCACATTTTTTTTGGCTGGATTGGTTGAGCCTGATGTATTCAGTGTTGAAAATATCCTAACCATCCTGCACCATATGGCCAGTTTAGGCGTGGTCGCCATCGGCCAGACATTTTGCATATTATCCGGCACATTCGATCTTTCGGTAGGATCGGTAATCAGTCTGTCGAATCTTCTTTTCTCCGGAACACTATACGGCCGCGCCGAGATGCTGCTGCCGGCCCTGCTGCTGACCTTGGGGGTCGGTGTTGTCATCGGTCTTATTAACGGCCTGTTGATAGCCAAGGCGCGCATCAACCCGTTTGTCACGACTTTGGCGATGATGGCGATGGCCCAAGGCGCGGCCCTGATGTACTATACCGGTCCCTACGGCAAGATAACACCAGCGGTTAAATGGCTGGGTTACGGTAAGATCGGACCCATACCGGTGCCGGCTCTGTTGCTTGCATTTTTCTTTGCTCTCGGCTTAATTGTGTTAACGAAGACCCGCTTTGGCCTGCATGTTTATGCCATGGGCGGGGGTCTGGACTCAGCCAGACTCAGCGGAGTGAAAACAGTGCGTATGCGATTGGCCACCCATGTTATTTGCTCTGTGATGGCCGTCATAACCGGCATCTATTACTCAGCTCGCATGGGCACCGGAGATCCCTACTCCGGTGTCGGTGTTGAACTGGAATCAATAGCGGCCGTCTGTATAGCAGGCACAAGCCTTTTCGGCGGCCGGGGATCGCTCTGGGGTACTTTGGGGGGCGTCATGCTGATGACCGTGCTGTCAAATGCATTCAATCACCTGAATTTGACAACCACCATCCAGCTAATTATTCGCGGCGCCATCATTATCGCCGCGGTTGGCGTTCACACTATCAGGAACAGGGATTTTGGAAAATAGAATGATGACTGTCCGGGAAAAAACCTTTGCCGATTCGGTGGAAATTGAAAATAATTCGCTCTTGAAGAGAATAACATCAGTTTTAAAAAAGATACCTTTGGCCTGGTGGGCGCTCATTATTTTAATTGCAGCCACGGCCACCGTCTCGCCCTATATTCTGATGCCGCGCAACATGGCCTACCTTGTTCGACAAGCGACTCCCGGCGCCCTTATGGCTGTTGGCGAAACTTTTGTCATTCTGGCCGGTGGTTTCGATCTTTCCGTTGGATCTACGGTTAGCCTGATTGCAGCCCTGGCTTCGGGTACGATGGCCGCTAAGTCCGGAAATATCCTGTCAGCCGTGCTCTTGTGCCTTGCCGTCGGCACCGCAATCGGTCTGGTCAACGGATTGGTAATCACCAAACTCAAGGTGCCGTCATTTCTGGCGACCCTGGGAATGATGATTTTGCTTCAAGGAGTGGCCCTGGTGTATACGGGTGGTATTCCCAAAGGAGGGTTCCCGGATGAATTCCGTGATTTCGGGTTGGGAACCTTACTTGGCATACCCTATCTAATCTGGATATTGATCCTGGTAGCCGGATTTTCCCAAATTTTCTTAAAGCGCACCGGTCTGGGCCGCACGGTCCTGACGGTTGGTGGCAACGACAGGACTTGCTATCTGATGGGTGTCTCGGTTGACCGGGTCCGTATCCTTACCTTCGTACTCGGCTCTCTGTTTACCACCGTAGGCACCTTGCTGATGGTAACCACCTTCCGCGTCTGGGATTCTACCATGGGCGCCGGTATGGAACTTGAAGCCATCGCGATGGTCATTGTCGGCGGGGCTGCAATCGGTGGCGGTCGCGGCAGCATTGTAACCACTATTTTAGGCTGGCTTGTAATGACCATGCTGATGACCTTTCTCAATGTGATCGGATTTCCCCAGGCGGGACGATTGCTGATTCAAGGGCTTGTTATCCTGCTGGCCGTTGCTTTCAACCGGGAGGCTCTAATGAAGGTGCGCTGAAGTGACCCCAGAGTGCTGTGATAACCCGATGGAAGGAACCCAGCCAGCAGCCTATTCAACAAGTCGGCACTTTGCGCTTGGCAAAGAATTTGTTCAACTTAAAAAAAATGAGTGGATATGAGACTAAATACAACCCCGAAATTAGGAGAAACAACATGAAAGCAGCAGTTTGGCATGCTCGCAACGACGTCAGAGTCGAGGAATACCCCGATCCACCTTCTCCCCCGGCGGGCCAGGTCAAAATTGAGGTCAAGTGGTGCGGTATCTGCGGCACAGATCTTCACGAATATATGGGTGGCCCATTGTACATTCCGACCGCCGAACCCCATCCCATGACGGGTGCCAAAGCCCCGCTCATACTCGGGCACGAAATGGCAGGGGAGGTGGTTGAGGTTGGGCCGGACGTCAGTCGGGTGTCGATTGGCGACCGGGTTGCCTTATGCCCCATCATCGGCTGTCAGGAATGTGAGTACTGCCGTTCCGGTTTGATGGGGCTGTGCCCGGATATTGCTTTTTTGGGGATATCCTGGAGTGGTGGAGGGTTTGCGCAATTTGTTAATGTGCACGATTACATGTGCTATCGGCTGCCGGTCGCGGTATCATACGAGATCGGTGCACTGGTGGAGCCGTTCGCCGCCACGGTGCGGGCCGTGAAAAAAGCCAATGTAAAACCGGGAGAAACTGTCGCCGTTGTTGGTTCGGGAGCAATCGGATTAATGGCTCTTCAAGCTGCAAAAATAGCCGGTGCCGAGCAGGTCGTGGTTTTCGAAACCGCCGCCCGGCGGCAGGAGCTTGCTCTTCAAACCGGGGCATCCGCACTGATTGATCCGTCAAAACAGGACCCTCTCGAAGCCATCGCGGATCTGACGAACGGCGCGGGAGCTGATGTCGTTATCGAATGCGCCGGCGTGGAGGCCACCGGTATTTTGGCCGGGCAGGTGGCCCGCCGAATGGGCCGAGTAATTGTGATGGGTGTTTTTGAAAAACCGGCCCTGCTCAATTATACCGACCTGGTCTATGGTGAAAAAACAGTTAGCGGCAGTATGGGCGGCTACGGCATTTTTGATGAAGCGATTCGGATGATGGCTGATGGAAGGTTCAACGGCGAGCCGCTGATCACCGGGCGCATCGGCCTGGATGAAATTCTTGAATTGGGTTTCAAAGCCTTGATCAAATACAAGGAAGCCAATGTAAAAATCCTGGTGTCGCCCTCCTGACCCGGATAAGCTGGAAATGAAAAATTTCGAGCACCACCTGATCTTAAAATTGGACCAAATAAATTTCAAAAAGATCCTATGGATAGAAAGGGAGAAAACATGGAAAATTTCAAATTATGCTTATTCTCATCGACCCCCGAAGTGGTTAATTTAGGATTCATCGTAAAAGTGTTAGCAGGCACCCCGCAGGAACTTGTCCAGCGCACCGTGGACTGGGGATACGACGGGTTGGAATTTTTGCCGGACCCGGACAACATTCCCGATCCGATTCCCTTCAAACATGTGGTTGATGATGCCGGCATCGGTTTGTATGTCGTTAATTCGGGTCGCATGGCCGTACAAGATTTGGCTCTGATCCACGAAAATGAGGCAATACGGCGCAGGTCCGTTGACGCATTCAAGCGCATGATCGATTTTGCGGCCCATTTTAAGGCCCGGACAGCACTGGGCATTGCTCGCGGCAAAGGCATCCCCAACGCGACCAAGGAAGAAAATGACAGCGTGGCTGACGGCGTATTTCGCGAGCTGACCAAACATGCGGAATCGACCGGAGTCGTCATCATGCTGGAAGCAGCTGAACCGGACATAACCAGCTATCTCAATACCAATGCCCAGATCATGGAATGGGTGGATCGCATCAATAGCCCCAATTTAAGCGTCCACCTCGATTCCCATCAGCTCAATGGTGCCGAAAAATCCATCGAAGAAGGGATTAAAGTTACCCGCGGCCAGGCAACCCACATCCATCTGTACGACCCCAGCCGCTGGCCGCCGGGGGTAATCGATGCAGAAGATCAACTGGATTGGCCACAGATCATTAAAATTTTGCGGGCAACCCATATGCCGGAAACCGGCTCTGTAGTCCTTGCACCTGAAGGCGATCCCGGACCGGTCGCAATAAAGTCGCGAGATTTTTTAAGAAGCCTGCTATATGTAAAGGACGGATCCAATGAAATTTAATAATAAGGTGGTCATCATTACCGGCGGCGGGTCCGGTATCGGACAGGCGGCGGCCGAGTTATTCGCCCGGCAGGGCGCCGGGGTTGTCGTTGCCGATTATGATGCTGCAAAGGCTGCCCAGGTAGCTGACGGCATAAAAGCCTCAGGGGCCAAAGCACTTGCGGTTGAAGTAGATGTCTCAAAGGCCGGGATGGTTGCCGATATGGTGCAGAAAACCTTGGATTACTTTGGGGGCATCGACATTTTGTTCAACAATGCAGGTATTCTTGTGGCCGGTTCGGTGTTAGACCTGACGGAGGAGGATTGGAGCCGTGTCATCAATGTAAATCTGACCGGGGTATATTTATGCAGCAAGGCTGTGCTGCCCCATATGATTCAACGCGGAGGGGGCTCCATCATCAATGCGTCATCCTCCACCGGCGCCCATGATGCTATCGAAAATACGGCCGCCTATGTCTCATCAAAGGGGGGCGTGGCCATGTTGACCAAAGCCATGGCCCTGGATCACATCCGAGAAAATATTCGCGTCAATGCGATATGTCCAGGTCCCACGGATACACCGATGCTGAGGTCTTTTTTTCTTCCCCCGAGGAAGTCAGGCAATTCGGTGCAAGTTTTCCCATCGGGCGTCTGGGACAACCGGCCGAACTGGCGCAAGTGGTTCTTTTTCTCGCATCGGATGAGGCTTCCTATGTCACCGGCGCCCTTATCGCGGTGGATGGGGGACAAACGGCCCACGTATGATGGGCAAATGGGATGGTTAATCAGCCAGATGGTTAAAGGAGGTTAGCATGTTATTTTCTAGAGGTCTTAGCGTTCCGGAGGGCCCGGTCGCTCTCAAGGACGGTAGTTGGTTGGTTGTTGAAATGGGTCCCGACCGGGGCTGCATAACCCAGATCAGCCGAGACGGCAAGGACAAGCGCATGGTCGCCAAAACCGGTCGCCCAAACGGGCTGGCAGTTGATCGCAACGGATTCATCTGGGCCGCCGAATCGCTGTCCCCCTCGCTGCTCAAGGTAACCCTGGACGGCCAGGTGGAGGAAGTATTGACATCCTGCGGCGATGAGCCGTTTCTGTTCCCCAATGACTTGGCTTTTGGACCTGATGGAATGTTGTATTTGACCGATTCCGGTATCCGTTTCGAAGATTTTGCTCCCGGCGGGCAGGTTCGACCCGACTATATGGATGTCTCCATCGACGGTCGGGTTTATAAAATCAATCCGGAAACTTTTGAAATCGAAAAAATCGACTCTGGAATTCAATTTACAAATGGAATTGCCTTCGGGCCTGACGATAATTTGTATGTCAATGAAACCATTACCGGCATGGTTTACAAGTATGAATGGCGGGATGGCAGTGTAATCGGGGGACGTCGGGACTTCGGTAATGTCATCGCACCGGATGCCCCTGAAGGCATCAAGGGGCCGGACGGCATGAAATTCGGTGCGGATAGGCGGCTTTATGTCACTGTTTTTGCGCAGGGCGATGTCACGATCCTCGATGCGGATGGACAGGTTTCCGAAAGAATTAAAACCATCGGTGCCTTCCCCACCAACCTCGCGTTCGGATTGCCCGGGGACAAACGCATATATGTCACCGAGGATGAACATGGGACCTTGGAAGTGTACAATGTCGGCGTAGATGGTTTCAATTTATATGATTAAAAAAGGAGAAGAGTGGTGAAAAAATCAATTGGTGCTAAAACCCTGGTTTATCCCACCCCTGTTTTTGTGGTGGGCACTTACGACAAAGACGGCAAGCCGAATGTGATGACGGCCGCCTGGGGCGGTATCTGCTGTTCCAAACCTCCGTGTGTGGCGGTTTCTTTGCGAAAACCAAGGTATTCTTATGAAAATATCATTGAACGCAAAGCATTTACGGTTAATATTACACCTGAAAAATACGCTAAAGAATCCGACTATTTTGGTATCGTATCCGGCAGAAAAGAGGACAAATTTGCCGCTACCGGTCTCACTGCTGTAAAAAGCGAATTGGTGGATGCACCCTATATAAAAGAATTTCCTTTTGCTTTGGAGTGCAAAGTACTGCATACAGTAGAGATCGGTGTTCACATCCAATTTATCGGTGAAATCCTCGACATCCAAGCCGACGAAGAGATGCTGAACGATGAAGGTGTTCCTGATATTGAAAAAGTTAAGCCGATTCTGTTTGCACCCGAAATGCAGGCCTATTACGGAGTTGGAGATTTTATTGGCAAGGCTTTTTCGATAGGCAAGGAAATCTGATTGAAACGCTCTTATTTCGAACATCAGTGCTGATCACTTGAGAACAACGGACAACCAATAACTAACAACCGGCAAACACGGAGTGTTATATGCCATCCGGTTCCGATATCGGCCATCGAAATATCGCGTTCTATGACCCTGAAAGAAAAGGCATATTCATTCACAAGGATCAACTGAAAGATAGTCCTTTTGATGTTGGTGACAGGTTCTCGGTTCGCAAGGGTAAACGGGAGTTGTTCGCCATGACCATCGTAAAAGATGATATGGGCACCATCTTTTACGATAAAAAGGGAATATTCATCGAACGCACCCGTAAAATTGATATTTTGCTCGGTGGAATTTTTAATGAATATGTAATTTATATCGAACCCGTAATCCCGCATACGATCAAGATAAAAGCACTTGAAATTGTAAAAGATAACAGCCAGAAATGGTTTTAATTGAATGCAGATAGAAGGTACAATGAATTCGAATTTTCGTGCCGGATTAAAGTCAACGGAAGCAGCGTGCATTGGGAGCAAAGATCAGGGGGATTCAGATGACGGATGAAATTCTGGAAAAGATGAAAAAAGGAGTTTATTATCCCGGAAACTATCTGGGAAGAAAACAGGATTTAAATAGTTTGGTTGAACAAGGCTATCTTCATCGGATGGATGGCTCCTTTATTTGCGGACCGGACAGTCAACCAAATTACCGTCTGACAGATAAAGGGCTTTTCCAGAAAAAGCGAAAGATCGATTGATCCTTAAGCACCGATATATTCTCGCAGTGCCTGGGCGTTTAAGGTTTACTGAATAAAAGGCTTATCAAATGTCCTGGGTCGAAAGCTGAACGGGAAAAGATGGCAAAAAAGAAGGGGTGATTAAGGGTCGGAATTCGGATTTTTGCAAGCAAATGAAATTTATAAAAGATCCCACCGAGAAAACCACAGCGATAACCGATATCATTTTGGCGTTCATTGCCTTCGGCGGCATTGGCTATTTACGGTGGCCCCCGATGAATTCCGGCGAGGTTTGGAAAATCAATATCTGGTCGGCTGCCATCGGATTGATCGGCTTGGCAGCGGCCCTGGGTGCTATGGCACATGGTATAGTTCTATCCCGGATTTTTCACCAGCGCATCTGGTGGGCGCTGAACATGGCCCTCAGTCTGGCCGTTTCTCTTTTTGTCGTGGGTGTCGTGTATGATCTATGGGGCTTTGAAGTTTCCCTCACAACACTGCCGTTAATGCTGATCGCCGGTCTGGGGTTCTATCTGACGACCTTGATTTATCCCGGTATTTTTTTTCTGTTTATTGTATATGAAGCAGGGGCACTGGCATTTGCTCTGGGTGCCTATATTTTTCTAACCATTTACAAGGATTTGCCGGGGGCCAGTTGGATGGCAATCGGAATCCTTGTCAGTATTATCGCAGCCGGAATCCAGGCGAACAAATCGACTGTTTTGACCTTCATCTGGCGGTTTGACCACAACGGGATCTATCACCTGGTACAGGTCGTCGGATTAATGCTTTTGCTGATTGGTCTGCGCTGGTCAGTTTTGTATTAGCCGCATCAGCCGATAAGGCCGGCGACAAACTTCACCGAATTGCTGATGATGTCTCTGATTAAGTGCTCCGGAGCGACCTGAAAGTCCGTATTTTTGCAGATACTTAAGGTCTGGTCGCGCATGTGATTGACCGGGAGCTCGAGCGACATATAGGGTGTGCCGTACCTGGCCCTGATGCCCCTGAGAATGACTCCAAAATCGGTAACACCGTCTCCCAACGCGCTGAACAGCCATCGATCCCCATCTCTTTTCAGCTGCTTCAAGTGCAGGCAGGCGTTATGCGGGGCCGCGTTCAGGTAGTCATCTTCGGGCAGTAAGCTGCCTTTGGAGTAGGAGTAAACGTTGGAGGCGTCATAGTTGAGCCTGACATGTGGATTGCCCAGCTGGTGCATCAACGAAGCGCCGTCCGCACCGGTGGCGATGATGCTGTCCGGCGGGCCGCAACCCGGATTTTCCAACGCCAGTAAAAGGTCGTAGGCTTCGAGCACCGGCGTCACCTTTTCGATGCAGTCAAAAAACCCTTTCTCGTTTTGCTTGACAGCTCCGTTGGTAATGACAATTTCTGCCCCCATTTCTTTCGCAAAATCGAGGCGTTTTATCATTTCGTCTGCGTCCTTAAGATTATCGCCCATATTAAAGTGGACACCGACCGATTTTACTTTCAGGCCCATGTCTGTCGTTAAGGCCAAAAAATTACGTCCGTTTTCACTGGAAAAAAATGAATCGTCAATAATGTCCGGATAATAGTTTTTAATGCAAGCCGGCTCAACATAGTTAAAGCCCATCTCTGCGGCCATGGCAAAGGCCTCTTCAAATTTTCTGCCATGAAAGACGAGGGTGTTCAGCGCTAGATCTTCCGCTATTTTTTCGATGTCGCCCATTGAAAACTTCTTCACTTGGTGCCATATAGTTCATACGCTTCAGCTGTGGTCATCACTTCGCAGCCCATAATCTCGATGAGCTGCGCCATCTTTTTTACCAGCACCGAATTGGTCCTGGCCTTTTTGCCCGGGGCGTAATAGATGCTGTCCTCGAAGCCAACCCGGGTCTTGACGGCACCCAGCGAAATCGAGGCTGCCACCATCGCAAAATCGGTCATGGCATTGTGCGTGATTCCAAAATTGCACCCAGCCGGAAGCGTGTTGCGCATGTGGATAATGTTTTCGACGGATGGCTGAATACCGGTGTAATAGCCCATGGGAAAATTGCAATTGAGCGGTGGCTTGAGAATGCCTTTTTCGATGAAACGCGTGACCGTGCATATCATACCGGCGTCGAAAATTTCCAGTTCGGGGACAACATTTCGGCTGTAAAATCTTTTGGCCCAGTATTCGATGTTCACTTCCGGGTTCTGGAATATCAGGTCTTCACCGAAATTGAGGGAGCCCATGTTTAGTGATCCGACCTGGGTTCTGTCATCATCAATGGCACTGCAGCGCTCGTCCAGGTTGAGTTCCTTTTCAAATCCGCCGGTGGAACCCTGAATCAGGATATCCGATTTGTCCCGGATCATATCCAGGGTGCGCGAATAGACATCCGTCAAGTGGGTTATTTCGCCGTTTTCCATCCGCACATGCAGGTGGACCTGGGACGCGCCGGCCTTGGCACATTCGAATACTTCCTCGGCAATGTCTTCCGGTTTCAGTGGGTTTATGACCTCATCGTCGGGATTGGCAACGCGTGCAACCGGTGCGACGGTGATCATTATTTTTCTTTTCATCGGTATCCTCCATGGTGTCGGACTGACTAATCGGCCGGCTTGTCCAGCTTAAGCATCTTTGTGAGGACTTCATGCAGAGACTCGTCGGTCAACACTTTCTTCCAGTCTTCCTTAATGAGCTTGTCCCGGCCGTAGTCCATCGCAATCATCGCTGCATCCGATGCCGGGTTTGAGCCAAGCAGAAGAATCGCGAGCTCAATTTTAATATGACCCAGCAGAAAAGACATGGCTGCATCTTTGGGGATTCCCCGCTTGTCCATCTCCGCCACGAGTTCCTTGAACACCGATACCAGAGACAGGCCGCACACTTCGACGACTGAAGGTTCTAAAAAGGCCATCTGCTCAATGGTGATTTCAAACACTTTATCCACCGGCGCAAACATTACCTTAACAATTTCACAGGCGATTTCATATTTTTCGCGGGCGCCTTTCCAGTGGGCGGAAACGATGTCCTGCAAACCGGATATGCCGCCGAAGTGATCGTTGTAACCTTCGAGCGTTGGCTGTACTTTAAACAGAGCCGGATGACAGGGATGGATCACCGTGTAGTGCAGGTCCTCCCGAATACATACCTGATTCATATAAGCGGCGGCCGGATCCAGCAGGATAACCGTCGAATCGGCTTTCATATCCGGAACCACTTCCGTTGAAATTTTGTTTATCAGAATGTCCGGTACGGCCAATATAAGGACATCTGCCAGGTTTAATGCAGCTGCCGGATCGGAAACCTTTAATCCATTTTTTTCGAGCCGCTCTATCCCGGTTTCAGCATTTTCGATATAAAAAATCTCATTGGGAAGTTTTTTCAAGTTTGCGCTGATGCGCATTCCCATTTTTCCGCCCGCGCCCAGGATGCCGATCGTAATCTCATTGGGTACACTCATGTATAGACCTCGATTCTTTAAATTTTGGAGCAAATGAATTGAAAAAATTCGAGCGGCGTCATATAGCCGAATCGCCGATTTACTCATTTATCTGATCAATTCGAGTTATCTAACATAACCCACTTTTAGTGTCAATTGCAATTATTTATAAAATTTACAATTAGTTAAATAGATATTGACACGGCCTCGGTAATTGTGATTAAGAACCATCTGATCTATATTTCACTTGAACAAAGAAGATCACCTGTGTTAAAGCTCCAAAAATTCAATCAGGACGCGAGGCACCAAAATGGCACAAGACAATGCGACCGCTGATGGTGCGGTCGAAACGGTGGTGAATGGCGCAAATATGATTGGAGGTAAAACAACGCATTCGCGATCTGGCGCCGGGAGGAGGCTTTGTCCTGGCAGCCGTGCATAATATCCAACCCGACGTGTCTCCTGAAAATATTCTGGCGATGGCCGATTCAACACGTAAATTTGGCGTCTATCCGATTGCTTGTTAAAAGATAGAATGATTCGGAAAAATCGCGACAGGCGTTTCAAAAAGATTTAGCTGGGTAAATAATTTGGTGCTTGGGATTTAGGATTTTAAATTTTAACCCTGATCACAATAATAGGACTTGGTATGTCAGGCAGAAATAAAATGCAAGCGGATCAGGAAGCCATCATTGATGATTTATTGGACGAACTGAAGCCGTTGCGATTTGACGCTCCGGTCAGCCACGTCTACAACCCACTGGAATATGCCCGAGCGCCTTATACAAAGTATCTGCGAAAATATGCAGACCCCCCCAAGGAAATAGTCTTGATCGGAATGAATCCCGGTCCCTGGGGGATGGCCCAAACCGGCATACCCTTTGGCGAAGTAGCGGCTGTCAGAGATTGGTTGGATATCGAGGCCCCTGTCGGCATCCCGGCGCGAATGCACCCAAAACGACCGGTTACCGGCTTCAAATGCGCCCGCAGTGAAGTCAGCGGCAAACGGCTATGGGGATGGGCAAAAAAAACGTTTGATACGCCACAAAACTTTTTTTCTCGCTTTTTTGTTGCCAACTACTGTCCCCTGATGTTTATGGAGAAAGGCGGCCGCAACCGCACCCCCAATCAATTGCGGGCAGGCGAACGCAAGCCTTTGCTGGAAGTTTGCGATCGGGGGTTGCGGCGCACCGTAGAACAGCTAGCCCCTCGATATGTGATCGGAGTGGGGCAGTTTGCAGAAGAACGCTCCCGGGTTGCATTATCCAGTTTAGACATCACCATCGGACGAATCACTCATCCCAGTCCGGCCAATCCCAAAGCGAATCGCGGGTGGGAGACAATTATCGAAAAAGAGTTTGCCGCAATGGGAATTAGGCTGTGAGAAGTTAGCATGAGTGCTAAGAATTTCCGAGACATTAAACTGCCGTGTTTTACTGCTATTCGTAGTTTTACTAAATGCGTGTGCCGGTGACCATCAGATCGGCCAGAAACCGACCGCAAGCGAGAAGACACAAGAGCTTTGGGCAACTGCGGCATACCGTGAGAAAGTGGAATCGTTGCAGGTCGAGTTAGCTGCGCTCAACCGTCAGGCCAACCTGCCGGAAGCCAAGCAGGCGGCCGAGACAGCTATAATGTGTTCGTATCGACTGGCCGACGAATATCAACTGGTTCGCCCGGCGGTATTGCACAACGTGCTGATTCGGGTGGGACTCAAAGATCGCGGTCTATGTTACCACTGGACGGAAGATCTTCTTAAACAGCTCCAATCACTGGATTTGAGAAGCTACCGGCTACACTGGGGAGTGGCGCACCGCGGCAGTGAATTGCGGGAACACAACAGTGTCGTCATCACCGCCAGCGGTCAGGCATTTGAACGAGGGATGGTTTTGGACCCCTGGAGAAATTCCGGCGATCTTTATTGGTCACTGGTCAAAACTGATCGGTATCCGTGGAAAGAGCTGCCGCCATCGGAATGGTAAACACAGGGCGGGTTGCTTGTTGTCAGTGGTCGGTTGTGAAGGACAAAATTACCGGAATTATTAATTTTACACCAACATTTTTTTTATAGTTCTACTCTAAATGAATTCAATGATAAAGGAAGCTCATGGAGATATTTGAGTTAGTAAAAGCAGCCCAAAAGAGGCTGCAGGGACATACCCATGTCACCCCCATCATGACCTCTCAGACATTGAATCAACTAGTCGGGGCGGAAATCTTTTTGAAATGTGAAAATTTCCAGCGCATGGGCGCTTTCAAGTTTCGCGGCGCCTACAATGCCATGTCTCGACTGACCGATGACCAAAAAAAGCACGGCGTTATCACCCATTCATCCGGCAACCATGCCCAGGCGGTTGCCCTGGTAGGTCGGCTGTTGGGAATTAAAACAGTGGTCGTCATGCCGGATGATGCGCCGGTGATCAAACGGGCCGCCACCGAGGCCTATGGGGCCTCGGTCATCGGTTATGACCCTCGCAATACTACCCGCGAAAAGATCTCGCAAGATCTTGCAGACCACCATGGTTATACCCTGGTTCCACCTTATGATCATATTGACATTGTTGCCGGTCAGGGAACTGCCGCCATGGAGCTGTTTGACAAGCTTAACTCCCTGGATATGTTAATAGCACCCTGCGGCGGCGGAGGGTTGTTGAGCGGATGTGCCGTTGCCGCCCGGGCAATGTCCCCGAACTGCCGGGTTATCGGCATCGAGCCGCAAGCCGCCGATGATGCGGCCAAATCATTTCACAGCGGGAAACTGCACACCGTGACAAATCCGCCGACCATTGCCGATGGTACCCGGACACCGTCCCTGGGAAAAATCACATTCCCGCTGGTGCTGGAATACGTCGATGATATGCAAACAGTTTCGGAAGGTGCCATCATGGAAGCCGTCAAATTTTTATTCTACCGCATGAAGCTGGTGGTAGAGCCTTCCGGGGCGCTTGGTGTGGCAGCCCTTTTAAGTAGGCAAATCCAACCTCGTGGCCGCGTCGGCATTATTCTCAGTGGCGGCAACATTGATGGCGTTACCATGAAAATGATATTGGATTCCTAAATATTGACTTAAATGTTGCCGTACATATTTTGATTCACCAATCAACGACTCAAGAAACCCAAAGGAGAATATCATGAGCTTACAGGAAAAACTCGATGCCTATAAAGAAGGTATGGTTAAAAAAGCGCCCAAAGAAGCACTTGAAATCATGCACCGGGCTACCGAAGATTTACGCAATTCTGCAATTATGGAAGAGGTAATAAAAGTCGGAGACCCGGCGCCGGAATTTGAACTGCAAAATAGCGCTGGAGAGCTCATCCGACTTAAGGATCTTCTCTCGGAGAGTCCTTTGGTCCTGAGCTTTTACCGCGGCAAGTGGTGACCCTACTGCAATATGGAGCTGGAAGCTCTGAACGATGCTTTGCCGGCCATAAAATCAGCCGGAGCAGCCTTTGTGGCGATCTCACCGCAGCAAACCCAATTCAATCGTGAATTTATGGAACAGAAAAAGTTTTCCTTTGATCTATTGAGCGACCCGGGAAATCGAACGGCCCATGCTTACGGTCTTGTCTATACGCTGCCGGAAGATTTAAGCAAGATTTATCTTCAGTTCGGCATTGATGTCCCGAAACATAACGGTGACGACTCCTGGACGTTGCCTTTGCCGGCCAGATACATCATTGACCGAAAGGGGATTGTCAGGTATGCAGAAGTCAATGTGGACTATACCGTGCGGCCCGAACCAGAAACTACAATCACCGCGCTAAATGAATTATAATCAAAATATACCTATACCACAGAAACGATGAAAATTTACACAGGAACCGGTGATCGGGGTAAAACCAGCCTATTTAGCGGACAGCGCGTCTCCAAAGCAAACGCAGCGAATTGAAGCCTATGGAGATATGGATGAACTAAATTCGATCGTCGGTGCTTTGGCTGCAACGCTTGGCCCGGCGCATTCAGATCCGGTCGAAGACTTGCAGCGAATCCAGACAGACCTTTTTGCCATCAGTGCGCTTCTGGCCACCACGCCGGACTCGCCGGCCATGGATACGATTGCCGGCATCGGCGACGAACACATCGAATTTCTGGAAAAATCCATCGACCGCTGGGAAAAAATGCTGCCTGAACTCAAAGGGTTCATTTTGCCCGGTGGTCACCCGACGGCCGCATGGGCCCATGTTGCCCGAACGGTTTGCCGCCGGACGGAACGACGAATGGTCGGTTTTCTGGACGACTCGTTCAAATTACAGGCTCCCGATCCATATCAGCAGGCGCTGATTTACATCAATCGGCTATCGGATTATCTTTTCGTTTTAGCCCGCTATTGCAATCATTTATTTGAAACGCCTGACAAACTTTGGGAAAAATAGGGTAACGGTCGTCCGTGAAAGCCAAGGTCGAAAATTTCACAACGGAATTGATAGGGAGTCGATGGCTGTCAAAGGATTCTTTTGAAATAACCCTGACAAAACCGAAGTCTTTTGGTTACCTTCCCGGTCAATGGATTCGTCTCATCCATCTTGGGGTTGAGAGGGATTATTCCCTGGTCTCCGCACCCGCCGATCCGAACCTTGCCCTGTGTATTCGAAAAGTGGCAGGTGGAATGTTGTCCCCCGATCTGAGCAATGCAGCGGTCGGCTCCCAATTTAGCTTTAACGGCCCCCATGGTTACTTTACCTTCAGGCCATCTGCCAGGCCGGCGATCTTCGTGGCCACCGGTACGGGTTTGGCGCCCTTTGTTTCAATGGCGCGTTCCAAAGTGACCGGATTTATCTTACTTCATGGTGTCAAAACAGCATCGGACATTTATTACAAATCCGAATTTAAATCCGCTGTAAAGCAATATCTACCCTGTGTCTCAGTGACGGATAGGGTGTCGAACGACCATTTCCACGGTCGCGTTAACGATTATCTGCGAAACCATTTGGCCCCGGGACAGTATGATTTCTACCTGTGCGGCCGCCGGGAGATGATCCGGGACGTCACCCTTTTGGTGGATGAAAAATTTCCGGGATCTTTAATCTTTACGGAAACATTTTACTAGGAGAGAACCGATGAAACTTGAAACGATTGCAAGAGAAACTGTCCTGTTAGATCCAAACAACGACATGGCCCGCAAAGATATCCCGAATGAAATCCGCAAGGACCCCCTCACCGGCAAAACGTCCCGCATTTGCCATTTTAGAGAGCTCAAGTGGGACAAACCCGATATAGACAAACTGATCGCCGGCACCGAGAGTTGGTGCCCTTTTTGCCCGGATAAAGTACTCGAAGTCACCCCCTGCTTTCCGCCGGAAATCGTGCCTGAGGGTCGCATGACGTTGGACGACAAGATATTATTTCCCAACATCGCCCCTTATGACAGATTGGGTGCCGTTGCCACTTTGGGCAGTCGTCACTATATCCCCATGACTGAAATTGAACCGGAGCAGATTGCCGATGGTTTTCGCCTGGCCCTGAAATACTTCCGCCATCTGCACACGATGAAGCATCCTGAATCGGTCTACCACCTGGTGAGCTGGAATTATATGCCGGCTTCGGGAAGTTCAATCATACATCCCCACCTGCAGGTATTCGCAAGTTCCTATGCGCCGAATCGGCTACGCGAGGAACTTCAAGCCGCGAAAACGTATCTGGAAGCAAAGGGATCGAACTACTGGGATGATCTGGTACAACTCGAAAAGGAAAAGCGCGATCGCTACCTTGGCGCTATCGGCCGCACGACATGGCTCAGCGTTTTTGCACCCATCGGTGCCGCCGGCGATGTGGTGGCCGTCGTAAAGGGTGTTCGCTCCACCCTCGATCTTACCGATCATGATTTAAGCGATCTGGCGACAGGCCTCACAAGGTTAATGGCTGCCTATGACAGGATGGGAATTTATAATTTTAATATGAGCTTTTTCGCAGGTTCACAGGAAGACAGTCACACATGCTTTCATCTAATATTCTCACCGCGTATTTATTTTAACCCAGCCATCGGCACCCCCGACGTTGCCGCCTTGGGGCGCCTGTTCGGTGAAAGCGTCTGCATGGCGTTTCCGGAAGAAATTAACCGCATGCTGAAATCGGAGTTTTAGGGATCATAAGATGCACGTGGCGCCGCTAATTGCCTGAAGGCCTATTGACATCTTGCCGCTAAAAAACTAAGGTGGCAGCCTATAATCGAAGCAGGAGGTAATTTATCATGGAATTCAAAGAATTGGTCAAAGCAAGGCGTAGCTGTCGAGCGTTTGATGACTCTGAGGTCACAGAAGAGCAGTTGTCCTTTATCCTGGAGGCAGGTCAATGGGCACCCAGCCCCTTAAACCTTCAACCATTTGAATTTATTATTATAACAGATAAAGACCTAAAGAACGAAATAAAAAAAATCGGCGAGGAGGCCAAGCAGGCGGTCGTTGATAACGGCGGTCCCGGTTGGGCAGCCAAGTATGACATGGACTTTATAGAGAAGGCGCCCGTCTTGATAGTGATCGTTGTCGATCCCGCCAAGGGAGGGTTAGGCAGCTTTTTCGATCAAAAATACGGTGCGATGCAGGCAGCATCTTCCTGTATTCAAAACATGATGCTGGCTGCCTCAGACATGGGCCTTGAATCTCTCTGGTTTACTTTTTTCGCACCGCAAAAACTTCAAGCGGCGCTCGATATTCCGCAGGATCTATCAATCGCAGGAGTTTTGCCGATTGGTAAAGCCAAAGAACCATTAAAAGCCCCACCTCGAAAAACGCCGAAGGTTCACCGCCAGCGCTATCAGAAAATGAATCATTAGACGGGGTGTTTTTATGTTGGGTTATCGGTCTACTTCGACTAGGTGATGCGGCTGGCGCTGTCTAATGCTGCCGACTGTTTTTTTCTTTAGAAATCCGTCGGCGCTCTTCGTCCCGAATTTCTCTGCGGAGCAGTTTTCCGACTTTGGATTTGGGTAACATATCCCGGAACTCAATGTAACCCGGTACCTTATAAGGTGCCAGTTTATCCCGACACCACTGCAGAAGCTCTGCCCCCCCTACCCCTCTGGCATCCGCCTTTAATACAACAATGGCCTTGACGCGTTCCCCGACCTTAACGTCGGGGACACCCACCGCACAGGCACCAATCACCGTAGGATGGTCTTGCAGCACTGCCTCGATTTCCGATGCGGAGATTCGGTATGCTTTATGCTTAATAATATCGGCCGAACGCTCCACATATATAAGTTCTCCATTTGAATCCTGCTTGACATAATCACCCATCCGATAGAAGGTCTTTCCATTGATATCCACGTATGAACGCTGGGTTTCTTCGAGCTTATTCCAGTATTCTTTAATTGTATAGGGTGATGTGACCAGGAGTTCTCCAATTTCGCCGACAGGAACAGGATCAAGCGTTTCCGGATCTACTACAATACATTCCCTGCTTTTTAACGGCAGCCCCAATGTCCGCGGCTTAAGATTTTCATTGATTCGGCTGTACGTTACATGGCCGGCCTCAGTGGAGCCATAGACCTGATAGATAGGAACGCCGAATCGCTCCTTCCAGCGATTGAATACCTCCAAGGGCAAGACATCACCGCCACAGTAGCAATAGCGCAGAGACCCTAAATCATATTGATCCAGGCGGTCATTTTCCAGAATCATACGGTATAAGGCCGGAACCCCAAGAAACCAGCGGACATGATGACGCTGAACAGTTTCAAGAATGGCATCAACCTGGGGCACCGGCATCAGAGCGGTCGTGTTGCCTTTGTTCAATCCCAGGGCCATAAACAGGCCCAATGCCATAATATGAAAAAGCGGGTTCACCGCGATATACACATCCTCGCCTTCTTTGAGATGATCAGCGGCCACATCGTCGGTGACATCGTTCACATAGGATACCATTCCAATGTGATTGCCGGGGACACCCTTGGGGAATCCGGTGGTCCCGCCGGTATAGAGTATATACGAGAGGTCTTTCCAGGGATTCAGATCAACTCGGGTTTTTAAGGGGGGATGTTTCAGGAGCGCGTTGAACGAGTAAATGCCCTCGCCCCCGATCACCTTACCATGGGGAATCTTATCAAAAAGTATGCCTAAATAGCGTTTCCAAAATGGCAACGGGTCCGCCAGATTGGTGACAATGATCCTTTTGAGTCCGGTATCGGGAAATACTTCGCTGGCATAACAAAAATTAGTGTCCAGACAAATGATCGTTTCAGCCCCCGAATCCCTGATCATGTAATTAAGCTCATGGGATGTGTAAATAGGTGAGACAGGCACTATCACGGCACCTATTTTCTGGATACCCAAAAAGGCAATGACCCATTGGATACAGTTGGAAATGTATATCATTACCTTATCGCCTTTTTTAACTCCCAGATCGGTCAGAGCACCACCAAACCGTTCGCTATAATCCTGCAACTGTGCAAAGCTGAGCCGCTCTCCCAGATACAGTACGGCGGTTTTATCGGGATAGCGTTCACTCATCTTATCGAATCGTGTAAACGTTAATTCATCTTCTCGGATTTTGGTGTTGGATTCCATTATTCAAATACCAAAATAGGCGGAACGAATATCCGGGTTGTTCATCAGATCCTGGCGAGAACCTTCCAGTACCGCAGATCCATTTTCGAGAATAAATGCATAATCCACAATCGGCAGGACCGGCCTTGCGTATTGTTCAGTGACGATGATGGAGATTCCCTGTTCATCACGAATCTCTTTGGTCGCCCGCACCAAAACGGCCTGCATCAGGGGACTCAAACCCAGTAAAGGTTCGTCCAGCAGCAACAATTTGGGCTGTGCCATCAGAGCGCGCCCAATGGCCAGCATCTGCTGCTCGCCACCGCTCAAAAACCCACCGACTCTTTTTTGAAGCTTTTCCAGGGCTGGGAAAATCTTGAATACATAATTCAGGGTCTCTTTAGCCTGGGAGGAGGAAGCCAGGTAGCCACCTATCCGCAGATTTTCAAGAACCGTGCACTCTTTAAATATTCTGCGTCGTTCCGGGCAGAGCACAAGTCCTTTCTTGGCCCGCTGGCTAGGTTTAAGCCCCATGATTTCTTCTCCAAGATATTTAATTTTTCCCAGGACGCTGACCCGCTCTCCACCCGCCATATCCTCCTTTTTTCGGATATCTTCTATGATTCCGGAAAGCACATACATCAGGGTGGATTTTCCGGCACTGTTGGCACCAAATATCCCAACAATTTGATTCTCATTGCATTTTATATTGACATTGTTGAGGGCCAGCATATTTTCGTAAAAGACCATTAGACCGGTAGCATCAATCATATCCTACTACCTCCTCTGATCCGAAATAGGCTTCCTTGACTTTCTCGTCGGCCATGACCTCATCCGGCAAACCCTCCCGAAGCTTCTCGCCGAAGTTTAATACGAGCACCCGGTTTGATACCCGGAATAGTTCCCGTAAGCGGTGCTCAATCATGATTAATGTGATGCCTTCCATCTGCAAGCGTTCAATAAGCGGAACCATACTGGCAATTTCACTCGCACTCAGCCCTGAAAAAACTTCATCGCAGATAATAATTTCGGGTTTTAAGGCCAGGCAGCGGGCAAGCTCCAGGCGTTTAAGATATCCGGTCGGGAGGCTGGAGGCCATCTTATAAGGTACAAAGGATTCCCTTTCAAAACCCAACTCTTCGAGAATGTCAATGCTGACGGTATTGCGGTCGCCCAGTTTACCACCCCCTCGCCAGCCTCCGGTTCGTTTCGCGCGGGGTGAAAACAGGGGAATCACAAGATTTTTATAAGCCGCCAGGCTATAATAGGGACGCATCACCTGGAAGGTTCGAGTGATACCCATATCTGCGATTTTATGCGCCGGTTTGCCGCTGATAATTTTACCCCTAAACAGCACTTCACCGGAAGTAAGGCCGACAAATCCGGTGATGCAGTTTACCAAGGTTGTCTTGCCGGATCCGTTCGGGCCGATGATACCCAAAATATCCCCTTCGTGAAGATCGAAGCTGACCTCGTTTAAAGCAAAAATACCTCCGAAGGTTTTGGTAACCTGGTTAACTTGAAGAATCGGCGTACTCATACCTTAACCCATTTTTCAAACTGTTGATATTTGCGTTGACTGTAAACCAGAATCCCCTCGCTGCGGAAAATGATAAAGGCAAGCAGAATCAGGGCATAGAAAACAATGCGCAGCGTGCCGAAAGCCCGCAGCAACTCCGAGATGGGTACCAGAATAAAAGCCCCTAACACCGGCCCGACCAGCGTCCCACTTCCCCCGATGACCGTTGCGGCGATGGGCAGAATAGAAAAATCCAGCGCGAACATCGAGAGTCCGGCCCACATGTATAAGTGCACCATATAAGCACCACCTAGACAGCCCATGGCCGAAGCAATAAATACAGCGATGGTTTTGTAATACGTAATGCTGATCCCGGAAGCTCTCACCGCCTGATCATTGTCCTTCACCGCTCTAAAAACCAAACCAATATCTTTAATGACCAGTCTTCGCACGCCAAAAAGAAATAAAAGAACCATCATGATGATGACATACTGTTCCATCCAGCGATTTAAAAAACTTTCCACCCCCAATACCCCGTCGGTTCCACCCAGTATATTCAGAGCTTCGATGACCCGGGCCAGAAGCAGCGGATACATCAGCGTTATAATGGCAAAATAGACCCCCCGCAATGGAAGACAAGGAAGCAAAAGCAGCGTGCAGAAAGATGCCCCGATGATGGTGGCCAGGGGAATCGTCAGCAGCGGCGGCAGTCCAAAGGAGGTATTTAGAATAGCGGCAATGTAGCCGCCGGTTCCGATAAAAAATGCACCGCCCAAGGAAACCAATCCCACAAAATGAGCTAAAAAATCAAAGCTCAGGGCCAGCAACGCATAGATACAAACATTTGAGATTACCCGTTGCCAGTACATGCTGGGCATAACCAGGGGCAAAATCAGGATCCCGACGATCAACACGAGCCGGGGTAAAACCAGGTAACATAATTCCCGCCAGGACATCAGAGCATAAAGCCCGTCAGACCGAACTTTGATACCCCGATCCAATCTTTCTTTGCGGCGTTTCTCAAGATTTTCTCTCATACTCTTTCTTCCAACTCTTTCTGGCGTCCAAACAGTCCTGAGGGTTTTAAAATTAGCGTGAGTATGATAGCGAGCAAAGCCACTACCATCTGATAATGGGCACCGAGATAAACGACCGTCAGAATCTGAGCGAAACCGATTAGAAAAGCAGCGATAACAGCTCCCATCCAGCTCCCCAAGCCTCCCACGATACAGACGGCGATCGCCAGAATCAGGACATTATATCCAGCTTCCACGACGATATTACCCAGCGGAAGCAATAAAATGGCTGCCAGAGCGGCCAGCATGGAGCCGAATCCCATGGCCGCTAAGGCCATCCGGTCGGAATCGATCCCCAGCATCATAGCGGCACGCTCGTCTTGGGCCATTCCGCGCAGGGCCAGTCCGATGCGCGTGTAGTGGGTGAACAGCCACAAAAACGCCACCACCGCCGCACCGATACCGACGACCAGCAAACGCTGGTAATCCACCGGTATTCCGGCGATTTCCGTGCTGCCCTCGATAAAGGAAGGCAGCGTATAGGTCATGCCCTTAAAGCCGCCCCATCTGAGTCCTTCCAATATGGCAAGTCCGATGGCATAAGTGGCCATGATTTCCGAAATCTCCATGCCTCGGACGCGAATCAGCACGAACTGGTAGATCAATGCACCGATAATACCGGTGGCGATCATCGCCAGAATAATGCTGACCGCATAATTAAGACCCAGAGAATTTAACAATGTCCAAGTAATGAAACCACTGAGCACGTATAAGGAGCCGTGGGCAAAATTGGGCAGGCGGCTGACCCCGTAAACCATAGCAAATCCCAGTGAAAAAAGTGCCAGCGTGACACTGTTTATGGTTCCGTAGATCAATATTTCCATGGCATTATCAAGCTCAAAATTTTGTGAAATCGCGCTGAGGCAGAAACATTTGAAACGCCTAAAATCCGCCTAAAGGAATCCTATCGATTTAAAATTATTAAATAAGCAGAGCGAAGCGACATCCACAATTCGTCAATGGGTCATTCCATGCAGTTTGATACCGAGCATCGTCGCTGGCCGCAAGCGTCCAGTCTAATCGGAAAAGAAACTTTGTAGTTTTGAATCCGTTGTTTTTAGACTGTGGGAGCGGTTTTTAACCGCGATTTTCCGGGTACAATCGCGGCTGGAAAGCCGCTCCCACCAACCATTAATCACAGCTTAAAAGACATTGAACTAAATGTAGTTTCACACAAAAAGTTAACACCTTCGATGCCTGACACCTGAACACTGAAACCTGACACCATCTTTTCTTATTTCTCCATCCACGGCGGCAACTGGATGCTGCCCGTGGCGATGCTTTTGGGATAGACCACCACCCGCTTTTTGTCCTGCCACTGTATAATACTTCCCACAGCTCCTTCTTGGGGGTCTGTGGCCGGGATGACCTGGTGGCTTTTGGGATCGAAACGCAGCCGTCCATAGACTCCCATGATATCTGTTTTTTCCAGTTCGGCGATCACTTTGTCCGCGTCAAGGCTGCCGGCGCGTTCGATGGCATCCCGCAAAACGTAAACGGCCATATAGCTGCTGGATGTCCCCAAACCTTCCGGTTCCACATCCCACATTTTGGTATAGGCGTCATAGAATTTCATGGTCCACGGGGTGGCTTCAGAGGGAGCGTTTCCGGCGTTGACCACATTGCACAGGGTATACTCCCCTTTGCCCTCCGTAGCTTCCCAGAAGCCGGGCTGTTCGGCCGCTGCCAGGGTGGAACCGAATGGCAGGGCCGGGATCTTCATTTCATACCACTGTTTGAGCAAAATAGCGCTTTCCGGCATATCCATCCAGATATTGATAATTTCCGATTGGGTCTTTTTGGCTTTGAGCAATCCCATGGAAAAATCAGTGGCGCCGGTAGGATAGATTTCCACTCCGGTCACATTCCAGCCTTTTTTTCCGGCCACGGCCTTCATCACCTCTGCAGCGCCGCGGGCATGGGAAACATCCTGAGCGATGATGAACAGGTTGTTAAATCCGTATTTTTCCTTCAGGTCGGTAAAGTTAGCAAACATCTCACCGACAAGATTTTTCGCCTCACCATGAATGCGAAAGCAGTATTTATATTTGTCATACTCTTTGGCAACCAAGGCATGGTATTTGGGGGTCAAAACGCCGGTCGTCAGGATCGAAACTTTTTTATATTTGGATAAAAGCGGCATAGCCGCCAGGGCCGCCTCAGAACGAACCGGCCCACCCACGATAAAGTCGGCCTTCTTATCTAAAATCAATTTTTCCACCGCTAATAGGGCTTCGCTGACAGGCACTCCGGGTTCCAAATCTCTGGTATCGATGACCTCCACTTCGAATGGGCGCTTTTCGCCGCCAATGTTGACACCACCGCTGGCATTGATCTCCGCTACCGCCAGATTTATAGCTCTCTCCGCGTCCCATCCGTAGAGGAACGCCGTCGAGAGCGGACTACCGATGATGATGGGCGTTTCGGCCGACGCAAATTTTCCGGGCAGAATCAGCAGCACCGCAAACAGAAATATCATGAATCCCCTTATCGCTTTTCCTTTCATAATGAGCCCTCCTAATATTACTGAAACATGGGTTATGGGTTGTAAGATCGCGACGTGGAAAATCATAAAAATCTGCGATCTCGTTTCAAATATCAAGTGCTTAATAAATCGCTTAACCTGAGTTAATTTCGTTGTTTTGAACAATCCCGGGTTCTAGGTTCGGTCATCGAAGTATGTATATAGAGAATGATGCTAAAAATGTCAAGTCATCCAAATAATGAATTTCGTTCAATTTGTGCTATTGTGAATGATGTCATTGCCTGCTGAGGTCTTAAAACGCGCTGGCGGCGGAATTTCCAGATATTTTGAACTGGACTCAGGTCGTGATTTCCACTATAGTTTAACAGCCTGAAAACATCCACTCCTGAAATCTTATTTTAGTGCATTTTATGGGGGACCCCACATGGCGATTGTCCAGAGAACCATCCAAACCAACTAACCAAATCTCAGGGAGCCGCGATGAAGTTTAAGAAACTTGAATTCACAAATCTGGTCGGACAAAAACTGTCCGCCAGACTTGATTTGCCAGCGGACGATAAGCCTTGTGCCTACACCCTGTTTGCCCATTGTTTTACCTGTTCTAAGAACATCAAAGCCATCAGTCATATCAGCCGGGCATTGACCCACAATGGAATCGCCGTGATGCGCTTTGATTTCACCGGACTGGGTGAAAGCGAAGGCGATTTTGCCGACACCAATTTTTCTTCCAACGTCGGCGATCTCGTGGCAGCAGCGGAATTCATGGCAAGTACCCTCTCGGCGCCGAAAATTTTAATCGGCCATTCCCTGGGCGGAGCGGCTGTGCTGCAGGCCGCGGCAAAGATACCTTCCTGTGCAGCCGTAATTACGGTAGCGGCACCGGCGGATCCCGGTCACGTGACCCACGCCCTGGGCGATACCAAAGATATCATCGAACGCCGGGGTGAAGCCAACGTCAATTTAGCCGGCCGGACTTTTAAAATTAAAAAGCAATTTCTAGACGATCTTGAGTCCGTGCCCATGCAGCAAACCATTCGTAATTTAAATCGGGCACTTTTAATTTTTCATTCGCCGGTTGACGATGTCGTCGGGATTGAAAACGCGTCAAAAATTTTCCAGATCGCACGCCACCCCAAGAGCTTCATTTCCCTGGACAGGGCCGATCATCTGCTGATGAATCCCAAGGACTCGCAGTATGTGGGTTCGCTCATCGCGGCCTGGGCAGTGAAATACATCGAATAAAGGAGAATTCAGCATGAAAGATATTTCCAAAATTGAATACGCCGCCCTCGATCGACCGGAAGTTCTCAGGTTCCTGTTTCATCCGCGGAACGAGCCGGATGTTACACCCTTTCAGACCTCCCGATCAGAAACACGCGTAGCAGGGCGGGAGGATATAATGATTCCGGTGCAAGAGGCGATTGCCATTGGCGCCCGTTTTCACATGGCGGAAAAATCCGGCGGTAATCTGCTCTTTTTTCATGGCAACGGAGAGATCGTTGCAGACTATGATGAGTTGGGTGCCGTCTATAATCAGATGGGAATCAATTTATTGGCGGTTGATTATCGCGGATATGGTCGATCGGGCGGCAAACCGACGGTTACCGCCATGATGCGGGACTGCCATATCATCTTTCACTTTGTGCGAAAATGGCTCAAACAAAACAATTTTTGCGGACCGATCATCCTGATGGGCCGTTCCCTGGGCAGTGCATCCGTTTTAGAACTGGCAGCAACATACAAAAGTTCAATCGGCGGTCTCATTGTTGAAAGTGGCTTTGCTTATGCCGGTCCATTGTTGGCTCTTTTAGGTATCGATTCTGCATCGCTGGGATTCAAAGAGGAAAAAGGCTTTCACAATGTCGATAAAATCAAACATTTTGACAAACCCACGCTGATTATTCACGCCGAATTTGATCATATTATCCCCTATTCAGATGGTCAAACACTGTATGACGCCTGTCCGTCCGGCGATAAAAAATTGCTAAAGATTTCCGGTGCCAACCACAACGATATCTTTATGCGCGGCATGCAGGAGTACCTGGCCGCAGTAAACGATATTGTTGAATTGGTAAAAACAGCCAGTCCATAAGGGGCAGTGATCCCACCATGATTCATCAACAATTTCGATAAAAGCTGAGGCCCGCCTGATACATCATTCCCATCAACAAAGATGCCGGCTGTCAAAAGGGCAAAAATTCTCCTACTGCCCTGTTCCGCCCAAAACCTGACAGGATCTCCCATAAAATGTTATTGTTACTCAAGTTTTTATACATCTGAG
Source organism: uncultured delta proteobacterium (assembly GCA_963723215.1). Lineage (GTDB taxonomy): Bacteria > Desulfobacterota > Desulfobacteria > Desulfobacterales > JAFDCJ01 > JAFDCJ01. Next base: position 75,458 of record CAVRQG010000010.1, on the reverse strand, counting down.
TCGATAATACCAGCATGAGTGTTGTAGCGACAGACAAATTAAAATCCGGACAAATATTGGCCGAGGAGGTTCGCGATATAAACGGTCGGTTGCTGCTGTCTAAGGGCCAGGCAATAGCCGCCAATCATATCCGCATTTTTAAAATCTGGGGAGTTTCAGAGGTCAAGCTTGTGGGGGCCGACTGTCAGGATGGTACCCCTGATTCGTCAATGGACCCGGCCAGGATCGAACAAACCCGAAAAAGTCTTAAGACTCTTTTTTGCCATGTGGATCTGCAACATCCGGCCATCAAAGAAATTTACAATACGGCTGTGCAGTTCAGATGCAAACACAACATCATCGTGGAAAATGATGATTTACCTGTCGACTACCAGCCAATACCACCACCCGATGGTGATAAGGATTTTCTGAAAAAACTACAACAAAAAAATATAATTTTGCCTGAAATTCCAGCGGTGGCCTTAGAGCTAAAGGAAGTTATCGAAGATCCCATGTCTTCCGCCGAACGCATCGCCAGGGTGGTAAGCAAAAGCCCGAGTTTGACGGCGGTGTTGTTAAGAATTGTCAATTCATCATTTTATAGTCTCCCTGGAAAAATTAGTACCGTACCTCATGCGGTTTCCCTGATCGGGACTCAGGAAATTTCGGCACTGGCCTTAGGCATCGGTGTCCTTTCAATTTTCAGAAATATTCCTCCCAAGACCATCAATACGCACTCATTTTTAAAACACAGCCTGCTCTGTGGACTTTTATCCAGGGTTTTTGCTGCCCATATAAATCTGCCACAGACCGAGCAGCTGTTTGTTTCCGGGCTGCTGCATGATTTGGGCAGGTTAATATTATTCACTTATTTTCCGGATGAGTCTCTCAATGTTTTGGCCCGCTCAAGAAATCGTAATAAAATACTGTCCGAAGAAGAAAAAGATTACTTAGGATGTGATCATGCCCAGCTGGGGATGCAGCTAATGAGACAGTGGAAATTACCCCTGATTCTGGAAAATAACGTCTTACACCATCACAACCCCTCAGAGGCAGAGCAATCCGTTCCGGCGACCATTGTCCATCTGGCCGATATTATCGCTAACAGCCTTGGCATCGGCAACAGCGGCGAAAAACTTGTACCACCCATAGACTACAATGCCTGGGAAAATCTCGACATTTCACCCAGCTGTTTTGAAACCATTATCGGGCAGGCCACCCACCAGTTTCATGCGCTGGATTCAATACTGAGCGTTTGAAGTATGATGAATATAGACGCAAAAATGAACCCCGAAAAACTGAAGGCACGCATAGAGTATCTGGAAGAAAATGGGCGTCTCATTCAAAATGGTTTAGAGATGGCACTGTCACTGGGTGATTTTCAGGAAAATATCAACAAGAGTGACGCTGCCGAATATATTCTGCAGGAAGCCGAAAAAAGAATACGATATCTGATCCCATTTGAGGCCCATGCATTTTATCTTATAGATCAGGACCAATCGGATTTTTCTTTATCATTCTGTGAACCGTCCGGTAAAAAGCAATTCATAGCAGATCAGGTCAGTTACATGATCGAAAATGGTTTTTTTGCCTGGGCGATTCGTGAACGACGGGGGATAACCATCTCTTCCCATGATCACTCCAGGCAACTTATGCTGCATGTGATCGCAACCTCTTCCCGAATCAGGGGGATGTTTGTCGGTCTGCTGCCGGTCAAAAAAGATATCATTCCTGATAGATCCCATAGCCTGGTGTCGTTCATTTTGCTGAATACGGCCAATGCCTTGGAGAGCCTTGAGTATCACAAAGTGTTGCGCGATCAGAATAGTATCCTCGAAAAAAAAGTTGAAGAAAGAACCAAAGCGCTTGCACGATCTGAAAATCAACTGCAACAGGTAATGAAACTGCAGGCCATCGGTACTCTGGCAGGCGGTATCGCTCACGACTTTAACAACATCCTCTTTCCAATTGTCGGCTACACAGAGTTAACCATGGACGACATCCCTGAAGACAGCCAGGCCAGACAAAACCTGGAAGAGGTACTCAAGGCAGCAAATCGGGCTAAAGCGCTGGTTCAACAGATTCTGACATTCAGCCGACAAAATGGTCAGGAGCGCAAGCCTCTGAAAGTGCAACCCCTCATCAAAGAAGCGCTTAATCTTTTACGGGCCACGATTCCTTCGTCCATCGAAATCAGTAGCTCCATTGATGATGATAGCGGACTCGTCAAAGGAGATCCCACCCAGATTCATCAGGTAATCATGAATTTGTGCACCAACGCCTATCATGCCTTGCAAGGTACCGGCGGAAAAATTGAAGTGAGTCTTAAGGAGGCAAACCTTAGCTACGAGCAATCCATGCAAAGGGTGGGAATGAAAGTCGGCCGGCACCTTGAATTGATTGTAAAGGATAACGGTCACGGTATGACCCCCCAGGTAATGGAGCGAATATTTGAACCGTATTACACCACCAAGGAGCAAGGCAAGGGGACAGGGCTGGGATTGTCCGTAATTCATGGTATCATCAAAAATCACGGGGGTGATATCAGTGTCCACAGCCAGCCGGGTAAAGGTGCCACCTTTAGCGTATATCTGCCGATAATCGATGATATTGACATCGAAACTGAACCGGTTCAGTCCGCAAATAATAAAAGTGGCCATGAACACATCCTTTTGATAGATGACGAAGAACCAATCATCGATCTCGAGCGACGAATTCTGGAACGTCTCGGATATAAAATCACACCTATTAGCGACAGTCAAAAGGCTCTGGAGGAATTTAGCGCCCAGCCGCAAGGGTTCGACCTGGTAATCACGGATATGACAATGCCCAAAATAACCGGCGACCAGCTGGCACAAAGACTGATGGACATCAACCCTCTGATTCCGGTTATTCTATGTACCGGATTCAATGAAGCCATCACCGAGGAAAAGGCCCTGGCGATGGGAATCGACAAGTTTGTCATGAAACCGATTGTCAAAAATGATCTGGCTGATGCTGTCCGCACTGTGTTGGACAACCCCAAATCTCTGCCGAATTAAGATTGGAAGGCGCTGAAAGCCTTTGCTTGCTTTCAGCTTTTTTTTCTTCCAGCTTCCAGCTCGCATCGCACCAACTCCTTGGAAATCCAATTGAGACCCGTTTGACTTTTTCAATTTGAGTTGCTGGTATTTATTTGTTAATTAGAAATTAACGTAACTCACAGCTTGAGAAAGAAAGATGAACGCCAATGCATACACACAATTTTGTTGAAAATTACCAGGGTCTGGTGGGATATGGTGCGGATCGAGAAACGGATGAAAAAACGATCATATACTATCTTCAAAAGTTTTCCGACGACAAGCTCATAGCAACGATGACCAAAAGAATGGCAGATGAGGAATTGCTGGAAATGTTCGAATTTATAAATCGACTTCTAAAAAAGCATCTCACCGAAACCGAGTACCACAAACTGTTTCTCAAGGATGATCATGGTGATTGATATGGGAACTGGATGCCGGATGCTCGATATCGCTTAAAATACGAATGTCTTAAGTAAAGCGGCACATCGAAATTATAATATAATATTTTGCTTCGAAAATGTGATAACGTTGGGCTAACCTCGGGAGAAATAATCATGCTCACAGCAAAGCAGTTGCAACGATATGCGGATGTTTTGTGGTGGGGTTTAACCACCGCCAGAAAAGTGCCGTTTAAAAAGAATGATATCGTCCTTATCCGCTATAACAGACCGGCCGTCAAGTTGGCCGAAATCCTGTATGCCAAACTGTTAGAGTTGGGAATTCATCCAGTCCAACGGATGAATCCGAGCCCGGCCATGGAAAAATCTTTTTATGAGCTTTCATCCGGCAAACAGCTCGTTTTTTTACCCCCCGGAGAAAAGGAACTGATGTCCCGCCTGAATGGCAGCATTTCATTGGTCGCACCGGAATCCATTACCCACCTAAGCGATATCGACCCTAATAAAATCGGAAAGTCCGTTGTGGCGCAGAAGCCTTTGCGTGACATTGCGAATCAAAGAGAAGCCAGCGGGACTTTCAGCTGGACCTTGTGTGTATTCCCGACTGCCGAGTTAGCCGAACACGCAGGCCTAACCCTGGATGAATACACCCGACAGATCGCCAGGGCCTGCTTTTTAAACAAAACTGCTCCGGAATCCCATTGGCGCGGTATTTATAAAAATGCACAATCGATAAAAAAATGGCTGAATGCCATGGCTGTCGATCACTATCATGTCGAGTCCGACAATATTGATCTTGAACTAGCGCCGGGAGAGCAACGACAGTGGATCGGCATCTCCGGACGAAATATTCCCAGCTTTGAAATCTTTGTATCACCGGACTGGCGCACGATCAGGGGAAAGTACTACGCCGATCAACCTTCCTATCGCAGCGGCAACCGGGTCAAAGGGGTGAGATTGGAATTTCACCAAGGCCGAACCATTAAGATTTCTGCGGATGCCGGAGGAGATTTTGTTAAAAAGCAGTTGGCGATGGACGAAGGCGCCGACAAAGTGGGGGAATTTTCCCTAACCGACAAACGGTTTTCCAGGATCAACCGTTTTATGGCCAATACACTCTACGATGAAAACTATGGGGGTCTCTATGGAAATTGCCATATCGCCCTTGGCGCTTCGTATTCAACCACTTATGCCGGAGACAGTAAAAAATTAGACCCGGCTCTAAAACGGAAACTGGGTTTCAATGAATCGGCCCTTCACTGGGACCTGGTCAACACCGAAAAAAAGACTGTCACCGCACACTTAAAATCGGGCAAGGCCATCGTTATCTATGAAAATGGCCGATTTAAGTACTAGACGTTTGAGCCCATTTTCTGACAACATGTGGTGGGAAGGCGAAGGTTTCAGTTGTCAGTATTCAGGTTTCATAATATTCAATAGTCAATTCTTACTGCGTCCGGGTTGGAGTATCGAAATCAGAAAAATGGTTTCCGTTTGCATCTCTTGAACCGGTTCACGCGCCCACGGCCGCCCTGGCCGGCACCGGCGCCAACGACCGGATGGATTCAATCAGCTGTTTTAGTGGAAATGGTTTTGACAATACCATATCGAAATTGTCGCCTTCCGGCAGCCACGGCGTACCGGATATCGCGATGACAGGAATGGACTGCTTTTCGGATTTTCGAATATGCGCCACAACACCGTTACCGTCGATGCGCGGCATGCGAATGTCGGTAATTACGATATCAAAACACCCGGCATCAAATTTTCGGATTCCCTCTTGACCGTCATCGGCTGTTTCGACATGGTGTCCGTAATTTGTTAAGGCCTGATGCATCAGTTTCAAAATTCCTTTTTCATCGTCGATAACCAAAATTGTTGACATGCCATTTCTCCAAAACAAGTTGACATCACAGTTTCAATGGGTTCAATAAACTAGGGCTAATCTAGTTTTGCGCCCTTAGCCAAAAACATAGTATGCCTGTCGTGTCAAAATACGAATAGATAATTTATAAGTTTGGGTTTTACTGACGTTACGGTGCTCCATATAGGACGAAGCCTGGAGATAGCGACCGTTGGCCAATTCGGTGGGTAAACCGTATAAAAAAAAGAGTATAGGGGCTTTTTACAGAAAATCGGGCCTATATGTCAAATAGGGTTAGGGTAGGTTTTAAGATTTTGAATTAAAAGTTATCAACAATATCCATCCATCTGAATTTAATTAAGATAATACCCATATTTTCATAATCTCTTTAATACAAAGGGTTTATGGGGTAAAAATTTTTCTTAAATATTATAGATAGATCCACTTTTTTTTAACAATTTATGAACAATTCGTTTTCTTTAAGAATCTTGGAAATTCTTCTCTTTTTGACTAATTTATACTTTATATTTTCCAAAATCATCCGGAGATAAATTTTCCAGATAATCTGCCCATTTTTTACCTTCTTCGCTGGTATCCAATACTTCGGCTTCACCATCGCTGATTTTCGACTGTTGCATGACGGCGTCTTCCACATAGATGGGGGCGTTAAAGCGCAGGGCCAGGGCAATGGCATCACTGGGTCGGGCATCTATATCGAATTTGCTGTCTTTCGTTGCAAAATAGATACGCGCGTAAAAGGTGCTGTCTTTTAAGTCACAAACTTCAACCTTCGTAATCGAGATGTGCAAAGTGTCTGAGAAATTTTTAAATAAATCGTGGGTCATGGGACGTTCGTATTTTATATCCTGAAGGGCCGATGCAATGGAAGTGGCTTCGAGCAGTCCGATCCAGATCGGGATGGCCTGTTCATGCTCCTCCGACTTTAAAATGATAATAGGCGTATTCGATGCCGGATCCATAGTCAGACCCGCTATGCTAACCTTATGCAGCATAACTTTTTCCTCCTTTCAACCCTCCGTGTGCAGATTCAACTTCAATGGGTTTCCCCCATAGTGAATGGGCGTATGCCTTCTCGATCCTGGTATAAACCACTTTTCCCGGAAAAATGTCAGCGCCGCTTCGCGGATTGTCATGCTGATAGAAATTGACGATTTTGTTCGTGGTCGTACGTCCTGTCCACTGCTCAGTTGACTGTGAACGGTTAAATCTGCCGGATGATTGCTTTTTACTGGTACCTTCGACGAGAATCGGCTGTACGGAACCAACCAGCGCCTGATTTTTCATTCTGGTGAAATGTTCCTGCAATTTCAGCAAAGCCTGCAGTCTTTTTCTCTTTTCTTCCTCTGAAATTTTATTCCCGAACTGAACAGCAGGTGCATTGGGACGGTCCGAGTAAACAAAAGCGAAAAGTCCGTCGAAATGCACCGTTTTAATCAAATCAATGGTATCAGTGAAATCAGTTTCCGTCTCTCCCGGAAACCCCACAATAATATCGGATGTTATCGCTATGCCGGGACAAGTATCCCTGAGTTTGGTGATTTTGTCAAGATACAGCGCTTTGGTATATTTTCGATTCATCCGTTTTAATATCCGGTCGGAACCTGATTGGACCGGCAAATGGATATGATCACACACCTTTTCATTGGACTTAAATGCGTTTATCAACCCGCTGCCGAAATCCTTGGGGTGCGAGGTTGTAAATCGGATTCGTAAGAGCCCTTCAATCGTATTGACGCGAGAAAGCAGCTCCGGAAAAGATAATAACCCTTCCTTTTTCCCATAGCTGTTTACATTCTGTCCAAGCAGGGTAACTTCCTTTACACCGGATTGAACAAGACCCCTGATTTCTTCCAGGATGCGGTCCGGATGCCGGCTGATCTCTCTTCCCCGCACGTGAGGAACCACGCAATAAGTGCAAAAATTGTCGCATCCTCGCATGATGGTCATAAAAGCCGACACCGAGCTTTCAATCCGTCGCTCCGGCAGGGTATCCGGCCCGTCTGGTGTTTCCGTCCAGGCAACATCGACGATGCGGCAGCGTTTATCCTCTATTTTAGAAATTAAAATAGGCAAACGATCAATCGCCCGGGTCCCGAATACAAGATCGATATGTGGCGCCCGTCTGAGGATCTTATGCCCCTCCTGCTGTGCCATACAGCCCCCGACACCGATGACAAGACCCGGCCTTTTTAATTTCAGCTTTGCAAGCCTCCCCAGGAAACTGAAGGCTTTTTGTTCGGCCTTTGCCCGAATGGTACAGGTGTTGACGATAATGAGATCGGCTCGTTCCAGAACACCTGTTTGCTGATATCCCATGGCGGTCAGCCGAGCGGCAATTTGCTCGGAATCATAAACATTCATCTGGCAACCGATGGTATTAATGTAAAAAGATTTATTCAGCATGGGGACTTTTTTATAATCTCATTCTAACCTGGATGAACTATGATTGAAAATTGTAAATTGAAGATTTAAGATTTGCGGATGCCGCTTCGCTCCGTCTCTTTATAAATGGAAAGAATTCCTTAAATATTCAATCTTCAATTTTCACTATTCAATACAAAGCTGTGCCGCTTCCATCATGATATCACTTTTAAGGTCCTCCAGAATCAAATCCACGTCGGGTTCACAGCCGGGTGCGATGTAGATAACGATGAGCCCCGACTCAGGGTTCAGGGTCTCAATGGTTGCGATCCCATCGTAAGCTTCGAATATGAATCTGAGAAAAGCAATTTCACGGCGATCTACACGGTAGTAGCGTTTGACAGATTTTCCGGGCACTTGGTTGGTTGCCATGGCCGTGCAATGATACCTCCGACAAAGGTGAAAACAACCCAATAAATATAACCATATCCTTCGTTTTTTCAATAAAAAAGCGAATGGGATCTAAAAACAGCTGGGTTTTACATAACCACCCGCAATTCGAAATCCAAAATCATTGGGGTTGTTACCCATCAAAATTTAGGATATATGGCGCACCCATGGAAAAGCACTGGCACATGTTGAACCCGGATCCGGAAAAAATCAAAGAACTGAGCCGAAAGTTGCGTTGCCATCCGATCATAGCAGGCGTTCTGATCAATCGGAACATTCATAACCTCCAGGCGGCCATGGATTTTTTGAATACCTCTTTGAGCAATTTACGTTCGCCTTTTTCCCTCATGGATATGGCGGCCGCCATCAGTCGTATTTATAGGGCCATCACCGCTAATGAAAAAATCTTGATATTTGGCGACTACGATGTTGACGGCGTCACGGCCACCGTCATTTTACTGAATTTTTTGCGCAGTACCGGGGCCGATGTTTCTTATTACATTCCTCACCGGGTAACGGAAGGGTACAGTATCCAGCCCGGACATATTTCGCACTTCGCACGCCCGCACAAAATTAATCTGATCATTACCGCGGACTGCGGGTCCGACAGCCACCAGGCGGTATCGGCGGCTAAAAAATCAGGCATCGATATGATTGTTACGGATCACCACACCATCACGGAAAATATTCCGCCGGCTTTAGCGGTGATAAATCCAAAGCGCCGGGACTGCCCGGCGGATCTGCAAAACCTGGCCGGTGTCGGTGTGGCGTTTTTCCTGTTGATTTGTCTTCGAACCCACCTGCGGAAAAAAGGATTCTGGCAGCAACGACCGGAGCCCAATCTCAAAAATTATTGTGATCTTGTGGCCTTAGGTACCGTAGCGGACATGGTCCCCCTCGTTGAGGAAAATCGCATCCTGTGCAAAGCCGGTCTGGAGCTTATCCATACCGGCCGCCGGCCCGGTCTGAAGGCCCTGCTGGAAGCCAGCGCCATCCCGGGCGACTTCCTGGATGCCGACGACATTGCCTTCCGGCTCGCACCGCGCTTAAACGCGGCCGGCCGCATGGACCATGCCGCCAGGGCCGTTGAGCTATTGACTGCCAAAGATATGGATTCCGCAAGAGAAAAAGCGCGCACCCTTAATTTATTGAACCAAAAAAGACGTCAAATAGAACAGGGGATTTTGGCGGATATCCAGCGGTTTATAGAGAACAATGCCTCATTACTCCAACAGAGCTCTCTGGTTTTAGCCAATGAAGGATGGCATGTAGGAGTTCTGGGGATCGTTGCATCGCAAATCTCCAACGCCTATTACCGCCCGGTGGTTCTAATCAACACCCGCGACGGTATGGGGATGGGTTCCGGTAGAAGTGTTGCGGGGCTCAACCTTTATGATGCCCTCGCGTCCTGCGAGCCATATCTTGAAAACTTCGGTGGACACTCAATGGCAGCCGGCCTGAAGATACGGGAAGAAAACATCGCTGATTTCCAAAACGCATTTGAAAGCGTCATCCGTCGCATTTCCCAGCCCGAGGATTCAACGCCAACCCTGCCAATTGATTCTGAATTGGATTTTGACACCATTTCAGATGCGCTTATCGATGAACTGGAATCCCTGATGCCGTTTGGCATTGGTAACCCGGAGCCGCTTTTCATGACGACCAACGTTTCGGTGGTATCATCCAAAATTGTGGGGAAAAAACACCGGCGCATGACCCTGCGGCAATCATTAACGCCCAACAAGCCGACCTTCCAGGCCATCCAATTCAATGCCGAATCCCAGGTTTCAAATAAAAAAACCTTTTCCCGCATAGTATTTAAACTTAGGTGGAACCGCTGGAAAAATAGAAAAACCGTCCAACTTATGATTGAAGATATGCGATAATGAACTAAGCTTTTTCCAAGGCGATGCTCGGGAAAAGTGGTCTGTGCGGGGTAGTGAATTTACTATTGAAGATTAATAAAAAGATCTCAAACCTTTTTTCTTGCAATCCCTACTTTGAATTATTATTATACGGCGAAAGCACAAAATATTCAATCTTCAACATTTATTCTTCAATCATAAAGGTGGTATGACATGGGCAAGGTCTTCCGGCCAAGTTCTCGCGAATCAACCATATTATCGAAAATTGAATCGACCAAGGAGCACATGCGACGACTGGCGATCAGCAAGGTCCGGGACTGCTCGGAGCCTCTGGCCGGTGCGATTGCCATGAAACTGGTAGAGAAAAAACTGATTGAAACAACCAATAAAAGTTCCCTTGACGAACAACTGACAAAGTGTCTTGAGAAAATGAATCGGTTGGAAGATTTTGAAATCGATTATCAGGTTGCGCCCATCCGCAATCTCGTTCCCCAGCCTCATATTGTCAGCCTATATGTGACCTCATTTGTAATTGAACAACTGATCAAACACAAAGACGTGGTGGATATTTTCGGCTCCGATGAAGAAATATATTTTACGATCAACGAGCAAGTGAAAAAGTTTTTACCGCAATAATGCGTCCCAGTTTTCATCCCAGGCTTATCAATGGTCCTTTTGATGATCCCGGGCTTTTCATCCCCTTTCAATTTCAAAATCGCGCCCTAATTTTCGATCTCGGCGACATCAACAGCCTGGCGCCCAAAGACATCCTCAAGATCAGTCATGCCTTTGTATCCCATACCCACATGGACCATTTCATTGGCTTTGACCGACTGTTGCGTCTTTCTCTGGGCCGCCGGAAACATCTTTCGTTTTATGGGCCGCCGGGATTTTTAAAGAACGTGGAGGGCAAACTGGCCGCATATACCTGGAATCTTGCAGACAAATACAACTACCCGCTCAGTTTGCAGATCAATGAAATCCATCCCCAATATACGATAGGCCGACATTACCGCTGCCGGGATCGATTTCAGCCGATAGGAGATCCGGTTGAGCTGCCGTTTGCCGGCATTTTATATGAAGAGCCGGCTTTCAGGGTCTCGGCCGTTATCCTCGATCACAAGATACCCTGCCTCGGTTTTTCCATAGAGGAACGTTTTCATGTAAATATCATCAAAGCCGGCTTAACTGCCCTGGGCCTCACCCCAGGCCCTTGGCTGACGGAATTTAAGCAGGCCTTATACAATCGGACGGATCCCGCTTCCATATTTGAAGCCGAATTCGGCCGGCAAGAACCGGCAAAGCAATTTATTCTGGGTGAACTTGCCGATCGAATCGCCCGGATCACGCCGGGCCAGAAAATAAGCTATATAACCGATGTGTTGTACAACCGATCCAACCGCCAGCGGATTGTGGAGTTTGTTAAAGGATCCAATCACCTGTTTATTGAAGCTGTATTTTTGGAGCAGGACCGGGAGATTGCCGAGAGAAAGCACCATCTCACAACCCGTCAAGCCGGCCTCCTGGCCGGGAAAGCCCGGGTAAAACAGATGACCGTCTTTCACTTCTCGCCCCGATACACGGGGATGGAGGCGCAGTTGCGGGAGGAAACCAGAGCGGCATATGAGAGCAGCTTAGAGGCTTTCCCGGAACCCGGATGACAAACAGTCTGGTGGGTTCCGGGAAAGATTCCCTAATGCCTCAATCTCTAAATCCTCTAGTCCTGGTGCTTTCAGCCTTGAGCCTTCCACCTTGATCTTAGTTGCCTCAAACCTAAAAAGCACCAGCAGCTGAAGACACTGTCTTCAGCTGCTGTCGGATCAACCCATTTCCACCTTAAAATTTTAACGGCAACAAAAATTCGTCTACCACGCGGCACGAAGCGTCATCTTAATTGACCATTGAAAACGTGTGACACTGATTGCAGAAGAATTGGCCGATTTCCAACGGCAGCAGTCTTCTTTCATTGGTTTGGATGGGCTGGGTGGCAAGGTGTTTTTTGAAAGCAAAAATCTGGGCGCCCATATCATGGATATCTCCGATCGGGGCAGACATGATGATCCGACCGTCAGGCCCCGGCTCGGCCGCATCGCCGTCTCCGTCAAAATCACCAGTAATTCCTTTAACAGTGTATTCCGATTGAGTTAGTATGCTTTTATTAACAGGGGTGCTAAAAGGTGCTTATCAATACACCGCAGAGAAATGGTGTCGGCTGTTTGTAGGCAAGCGTGCCCGCAATAAGCGCTGCACCATGACCCAAAAAAGTGGGGTTTATTTGAATGCCGTCAAAAAAGCCTCCGTCTTGAAAGACGAGCATGGCAAGGTCGCCAGCGCTTTGAAAAGTTTTTCGACATCAAAAAGCGACAACCATTTGTCTAGGAATGCCATGATTGCCACGAAGCGGTGGTCATCCCGGGTATTTATATGAGCATTGATGGAGAAACAGTGAAAATTGATCCCAAAAACCTTGATCCAAACACTGAAGTTATGCGTTTTTGACCATTATTTTTACCCCGTGAAACTTTTTTTCTATTTCACTGGGGCCATGTGGGCGGCACAAACCCAGTGTCGGTAAAAGTTTCATGATTTCAATATATTATAGAAATTCCGAGACGTTGAATTAGGGATGTCCCTGAAGCTCTCGTAATTTTTTGCTGAACTACCAGGCGGATTTGACGTGGGGATAGGCGAGAATTTTTTTGTCAGCTGTAAGAACAGTGTAATCGTTCAACCGTGCAGTCGCGGTGATGATCCGGTCGGCCGGGTCGGCATGAAAAGTATCCGGCAATGAGTATGCCTCTTCCATGATTTCAAGGCTGACACTTTCAACTTGCCAGTTATTTAATTCAATAAAGTATCTGAACCACATTTTCCAATGACGATCAATGATGATACGCCTCCGCTCAACCGCACAGGCAAGTTCTGCTACACTGATCACCGAAACGTAAATTTCAGATTCATCTGCTGTCAGGAGGGCGCTAGCGTCTTTCGAAATAGTGGAAGGTTCAGATACTGCCCAGATAATGCAACAGGTATCCAATAGCAGCTTCATCACCGCAACATCTCCCAGCTGTCTTCGGGGATCAGCGGCTCCGTCAGATCGCCTTTTACTTGAACGGTTCCCAAGCCGCAGCCAAGTTGTGTGCGGTTTGGGGTCTTTTTGGAACCGTGGGGAACCAGCAAGGCAATCGGGATGTTGCGCTTGCATATTTCAATCACTTCACCATGCTCCACGAAGTTGATGAATTTGCTGAGATTATCTTTTAAATCGCCGATATTAGCTGTTTTCATGGCTAAAATATAGGCTAAAAACTTGGCCATGTCAAGTGATAAAATAGATGAGCGTTTCACCCTGATCGACCCTGCCCGGCTGCCGGAAAAGCCGTTAAAGCCTAACCGGTTGACCATCATGCGTTGACGTTGAAGAATGTTAAATTAGCCCTGGAAATGATATCGCTGCGCTCCGCAATTTAATATTATTTGTTTTCAAAATTCCGCATTCCATATTCTCCTTTCCGCCTATCCCATTCCAAATTCCGAATTCAATCCCTGTTTGCGTATGTCTGTGGCTACTCAACTTCCCTAACTCAAAACCTGAATCAGATAAATAGGCTGATCTCCCGCATTTTCGACCAGCACCCCGCCTTTCTCAGCGATGGCGGTCGACATTCCCTGGTTTAATAGGCGTGTCTGCCCGTCAGCCGTCACTCTGGCTGCACCCTGTACCACAATCAGGTGTATGGCGGCAGACGCATCCATATCCACCTGCAGGGTTGATCCAGGATAAATCATCAGTTTTGAAACGGTAAAATCATTTTTTTGTTCGAGCCATGTTTGACTTCCCCAGGGGTAATAAATGGTTCGGTGCTGGTGATATTCTTTTCTGCCTTTCTCCTTTAGGCGTGCGACAATTGATTTAACATCCCGACTGTGATCGATGTCGGAGACAAATATGGAATCCGGCGTTTCCACCACCACCGAATCTTTGAGATGGTTGACGGCTATCAGGCGATCTCTGCCCAAAATGAAACAGCCCCGGGTGTCATTGGCAATCACATCGCCGTCGATAACATTGAGATCGGCGTCTTTGGGTAAAAAATCATATAATGACTTCCAGGATCCAATATCGCTCCAACCGAAATCAGAAGGCAAAACCACGCCCCGGGTGGTTTTTTCCATGACGGCATAATCAATGGAAATATTCGGCAGCTGGTCATAATCCGCTTTGGTCATCGGACGGACCGGGTCGAATATCGCATCCATTTTTTCGAGAAGGTCCGGTTGCCAGGTGCGGAATTCATCCATTATCACGGAGGCCTTGAATGCAAACATGCCGCTGTTCCAGAAAAAATTTCCGGCTTTGATGTATTGTTGGGCGGTCTTTCTATCCGGTTTTTCGACAAAACGCTTGACGCATAGCGCGCCTTCGGAAACCGCGGCTTCCCCTTCGACATAGCCGTAGCCGGTTTCAGCATAATGAGGCGTAATGCCGAAGGTCACGATGTAGCCTTGATCCGCCAGCCGGATGGCGGCATCCAGCCGTTCATGGAAGCGCTCGATGTTTCCAATCACATGATCAGCCGGAAAAACACATAACACCGCATCCTTTTCTGCAACCAAAACATGCATGATGGCCAGCAATATTGCAGGCGCCGTATTGCGGCCGCTGGGTTCACAAATGATCTTACCTTCGGCCTCCAGACCGATGTCCTGCACATGTCTGGACATCTCATGAAAATGTTGTTCGCCGCATACGATCCTGACATTTTCCATATTTATGACCGGGGACAGGCGTTTGATGGTGCTCTGCACGAGTGAATCATCCCCGATGAATTTCACCAGCTGCTTTGGATAGAGCTGTCGGGATACGGGCCATAATCGTGTTCCGGTTCCACCGGCCAACAATATTGCATAAACGTTACTCGCCGAATCTGCCATGGAATGCTTTTCCTTTAGTTCAAACTTCGTTGAATAGTTTACTGGTTGAATGGTTGATTGGTACAAACCGCCTGACGGTGGAATCCCTGCCAGATATACAAAGGTGGCTACTTGCTATGTGTCCTTTCTTGCCGAAGACGAATCAAACTTTCTTTTTAATCCGTGTTCATCCGAGTTCATCTGTGTCCCAATTGTCCTTTCTTTTCAAATTTTCCCCGGCCATTTATCCCGTTCCCGTTCAATGTTGCCGAAGAAGTCACCGCACTGCAGCGTGTTTCCACAGCATGATAGCCCAGAAAACTGTTCACATCCCGGGTCAGAGCTGCCCCTGCCTTTAGTTTGAGCATATCCGGCAGGGCAATGATGGAGTCCGTATTATCCGTACTTCGTAAATGAAGAAATGCCGGGCACAGTCCGGGATGCCTTCTGAGTATGGCATGCAAATTTTCCAGGCCGTCCCGATCCGTGCGGTTCATTTCCAGGTTAAAGTGGACGCTCGCCGTCCAGGTTTCCTCGGCCTTTTTTATGGGGATGACCGTTTCTGCCAGAATTTTCACAGATTTCTCATCCTTTTGAAGCTGCCCCTGGACCAGCAAGGGACAATCCTCCACCAGCAAGTCTCTCACCTCGGCAAACACACGTGAAAAAACGACCACCTCCACCGATCCGTGCATGTCCTCGATGGTCACAAATGCCATCGACTCCCCTTTTTTGGTTTTTATGTTTTTGGTGCTCCGCACCAACCCGCCGATACGTATAACCCCCCCGTCCTTGAGCTCCTTGATAGATATGGCATTGGCATTGGTAAATTTATCCAACACCTCTTCATAACGCATCAGGGGATGACCCGACAGATAAAATCCAAGGGACTCCTTCTCAAAGGCCAATAACTGCTTCCCATCCCATTCACCGATTTCCGGCAGCGTGGGAGCGTTGATGCTGGGTTGATTATCTCCCAGATCGAACAGTCCCATTTGAGGATCGGTGCGCTCCTTCTGAACCCGCTGGCCATACTCAAGTGCACTTTCAAGTGCCGCTATCATCTGGGACCGTCTGGCACCGGTACTGTCGAAGGCACCGCATTTAATCAGGCTTTCGATGACACGTTTGTTGACTTTTTTCAAATCGACCCGTTCGCAGAAATCAAACAACGATTCAATTGGCTGATCCGTGCGACTGGCTATGATGGATTCAATGGCACTTTCACCGACATTTTTTACGGCCACCAGTCCGAAGCGGATTTTAGAGCCGTCCACTGTAAACTCAGTGTCACTTTTATTGATATCCGGTGGCAGAATCGGAATATCGTGATGCCGACATTCGGCGATAAATTTTACCACACCGTCGGTGGAATGCATTTCACTGGTCAACAGGGCTGCCATGATCTCTACCGGAAAATGTGCTTTCAGGAAGGCTGTCTGGTATGCAATCAAGGCATACGCGGCACTGTGGGATTTATTAAATCCATACCCGCCGAACTTTTCGATTAGATCGAACAGTTTTCCGGCCTTTTTCTCCGCAATATTGTTGGCCACCGCCCCCTCCACAAAGCGCTGGCGGTGCCGGGCCATGATTGCGACTATTTTTTTGCCCATAGCCTTGCGCAGGTCATCGGCCTCGGCCATGGAATAGTTGGCCAGGTCGGCGGCAATTTTCATGACCTGTTCCTGATAAACGATCACCCCATAGGTTTCCCGCAGGATGGGTTCGAGCTCAGGCACCATGTATTCCACCGTTTTTTTCCCATGTTTGCGCGCCACGTAGTCATCGATCATTCCGCTTTCCATGGGACCGGGGCGATAAAGCGCCACCAGCGCAATGATGTCATCAAAGCACTCCGGCCTTAACCGTACCAACAGATCTTTCATTCCCGAGCTTTCAAGCTGAAACACTCCGGTGGTGTCGCCGGCGGATAGAAGACGGTAGGTGGCGGCATCGGTCAACTCGATTTTTTCCAGATCCGGCGGCGTTTTACCCTGCCGTGCAATTAATCCGAGAGTATTCGCGATCACGGTCAGGTTGCGCAAGCCGAGAAAATCAAATTTTACCAGGCCGATTTTTTCGACGATTTTCATGTCGAACTGGGTCACTACCTCCCCTTTTTTACCTTTGTAAAGTGGAAGATAATCGATCAGAGGTCTATCGGCAATGACAACCCCGGCCGCATGGGTGGAAGCATGCCGCGGAAGGCCCTCGAGAACCCGGCAGATTCGTATCAGTTCCGCCACATTGGGATCTTTCTCGACCAGATCCATCAGTCGAGGCTCCTGCTTTAAGGCATCATCGAGGCTGATATTCAAGACATCCGGCACCATTTTAGCGATGGCATCCACCTCCCGCAGGGGTATGTCCAGGGCCCGACCGACATCCCGAATGACCGCCCGGGTTTTTAGTTTCCCGAAGGTAATGATCTGGGCCACATACTCGCCGCCGCCGTATTTATCGACCACATATTTATAGATATCCTCCCGACCGTCGATGCAAAAATCCACATCGATATCCGGCATGCTTTTGCGGGCCGGGTTGAGGAAGCGTTCAAAAATCAAGCCATGGTAAATGGGGTCCAGATCGGTGATCCCCAAACTGTAGGCCACCAGGCTGCCGGCGGCAGATCCTCTGCCGGGTCCGACCGGCACACCGGACGATTTGGCATAGTGAATGAAATCTGCAACAATCAAAAAGTATCCCGAAAAGCCCATTTCTTTAATGACCGATATTTCGTAATCAAGACGGTCACGATAAAGCGCTTCATCATATTGTGGGTTGATGTTTTTTACGCGTTCGAGAATACCCAGGAAACCTTCACGGACGTTTTTTTCAAATAGCTCGTCTGCAGTCTGCTCGGAGCCGGTATCAAACTTCGGGAAATGGTAGGTTTTAAAATCGAACTCCAAATTACAGCGCCGGGCAATGTCGACGGTATTGCTGAGAGCATCCGGGTAGCTGTTGAACGAGGCGTGCATTTCCTCTTTTGACTTAAAATAAAGCTGATCGGTTCTAAATTGCAGCCGGTTGGTATCTTGAACGGTTTTGCCGGTTTGAATGCACAGTAACACATCATGGGCGCGCACATCTTCCCTGTCCAGATAATGGCAGTCATTGCTGGCAACCAGCGGAATCGACAGCCGTTGGCTCATATCCAAAAGGGCTTCGTTGACACGGTCCTGGATCTCGATCCCGTTATTCTGCACCTCCAGGTAAAAACGATTTTCCCCGAAAATTTTCAGATATTCCCGAGCCGCTGCATCCGCAATCTCTGTTTTGCTATCCTGAATCCGCCGCGGAATCTCACCGTGCAAACAGGCGGTCATGGCAATCAATCCTTTGCTGTTTTCCCGGAGGATCTGTTTATCGATACGCGGTTTGTAGTAAAATCCTTCAAGCTGCGCCACGGAGGCCAATTTACACAGATTGCGGTAACCTTCCTGATTTTCAGCCAGCAGGATTAAATGACAAAGATCCCGGTTGTCAATCGGTGTTTTGTCGAATCGGCTGCGGGGGGCGACATAAATTTCGATGCCGATAACGGGTTTGATATCGGCCTTGATCGCTTTTTCATAAAACTCGACGGCGCCGAACATGGTGCCATGATCGGTGGTGGCCACCGAATGCATGCCGAATTGAGCGGCACGCTGCAACAGATCGTCAATGCGAATGGCGCCGTCCAACAGGCTGTATTGAGTATGCACATGGAGATGAACGAAATCAGGAATATCGGTAGTTGTCATGGGATAATATGCTTCCTTGTGGGTTGCGATTACGTAGTTGCAGGTTACGGTTGCGGGTTGTAAGTCGTATGTTGTATGTTGCGAGTCGAGTTATTGGATCGTTAGTATCGTTTAGATGGTTTAGAACGTTAATGGTCTCTGGCCGTTAGAGAAGCGCTTTGCTTTAGGAAAACAGAGGGATGAAGGATGACCGCTTCGCTAAGAAGAGGGATGAAAGAAAAACTTTGTGATAAACGTTCAGATATCTCACGGTTCTGATCTTGGTGTTCACTTTTCATCCATCGTCCATCTTCCCGCATCCCTACTTCTCTTTACTTCAATCAACCCCCTGTCCTTCGTCTTCTGACATCTGTCGTCTGTCATCCTGCTACTCCAGCCGATAATTAGGCGCCTCTTTGGTAATGATCACATCATGGACGTGGCTTTCGCGCATGCCGGCGGCGCTGATCTTTAAAAACCGTGCTTTTTCCCTCAGCTCATCCAGTGTTCGGCAGCCGCAGTAGCCCATGCCGGCTTTCAGGCCTCCGATGAGTTGGAAAATATTGGCCGAAAGGGAACCCCGGTAGGGCACACGGCCGACGATACCCTCGGGTACCAGTTTGTCATTTTCGGCTTGCTCACTTTGATAATATCGATCTTTGCTGCCTTTTTTCATGGCTTCAACCGAGCCCATGCCCCGGTACATTTTGTAACTGCGGCCTTGAAAGAAGACTACCTCACCCGGACTCTCTTCGGTTCCGGCTAAAAGGCCTCCGACCATGATACTGTGGGCACCGGCTCCGATGGCCTTGGTGATATCCCCGGAAAATCGAATACCACCGTCGGCAATCAAAGGAACACCGGTTTTGCTGGAGATGGCACGGCAATTTGTGATTGCGGTCAGCTGGGGCACTCCGATGCCGGCAATAATTCGGGTGGTGCAAATGGAGCCGCCTCCAATACCGATCTTCACAGCGTCAACGCCTGCATTGATGAGGTCTTCGGCGCCTTTCGCCGTGCCGACATTGCCGGCGATCAGCTCAAAGTCGTCAAACGTGTTTTTTAAGGCTTTAACGGCATCAATAACATTAATCGAATGACCGTGAGATGTATCAATCACGATGGCATCAGCTCCGGCTCTTAATAACGCCTCGGCACGCTCGTTCATATCCGGCCCGACGCCGACAGCAGCACCCACTCGCAGCCGTCCCAGGGAATCTTTGCACGCATTGGGATATTTCTTTATTTTTTCAATATCCTTAGTGGTTATCAGTCCTGTCAGATGGCCCTCCTGGTCTACCACCAGAAGCTTCTCAATGCGGTGTCTATGTAACAGCTTTTTCGAATCTTCCAGAGAGATCCCCTCGGAGACGGTTATCAGATTGTCCTTGGTCATCACCTCCGCAATGTTTTTTTCCAGATTCGTTTCAAAACGCAAGTCCCGGTTCGTTACGATCCCAACAAGTTGATCGCCGCTGGTCACGGGTACACCGGAAATCCGATACTGTTCCATCAATAGCAGAACCTCGCCCACCTTTTGTTCAGGGCGGATGGTAACCGGATCAACAATCATTCCGCTTTCCGATTTTTTAACTTTATCCACCTCCATGGCCTGGCTCTGGATACTCATATTGCGGTGGATAAAGCCCATTCCGCCCTCTCTGGCCATGGTAATGGCTGCATCCCCCTCTGTAACGGTATCCATGGCGGCACTGACAATCGGGATATTGAGGTCAATATTTCGGGTCAACCGGGTGCTGACATTGACGTCTTTTGGCAGCACATCCGAATAATTGGGAACTAACAAAACATCATCGAACGAATAGGCTTCTTCAAGTGGAATTTTTGGCATGGGGATCCTCTCTAAAATCTTAGTTATGAAGTCTTTATACTCAGCCTGAAACGAGAAATTTGCAACTGAAAACTTCTGGCATCGAATAGCAAATGGTGTTGTCTTTGGCAATCTTTAATTGTAATCTTGACAGTCTGTCGAGACCCATAATAAACGAAAGGCTTTTATTAAGGCAGTGCTTCACGGATAAGCATTGCTAAAACTTAAAAAGCGGGGTATCTACTTTGCTGCCCTGCCGCATCTCGTAGGTTGGGTTAAAAGGGGTGCTGGGTTAATTTATATTTTCATAAAGTGCTAAATACCAGTATTTTTATCATTGTATTTGTCGTACAATAATGTTGGTATGTCGCTGGTGTACAATCTGGATAAGCGATCCTATATTAATCAAACCCGTCGCCAAACCAGTAATACCAAACCAGTAATAATAGATCGAGTATCTGATAGAATCCTGGATTGAGAAACTTAGAGCTCTGCAGAGTCTTATCACCCGGATGTTGGTGTGGAAAAACCTTAGATGCTAATCAATATCAATGCCCATAATCCCCAAACGCGATTCATCGATAAAATCGTGCAGATCCTAACAAGGGGTGGCGTCGTCATCTATCCCACCGATACCAATTACGGTATTGGGTGCGACATTATGAATAAAAAGGCGATTGAAAGAATCTATCAGATAAAACAAAGGAATAAAAGCAAACCATTCAGTTTTATGTGCTCCGGACTCAAGAACATCAGTGATTATGCCAAGGTATCCAATTATGCCTATAAAACCATGAGACGGCTATTGCCGGGACCGTATACTTTCATTTTGGAGGGTTCAAAACTGGTTCCTAAAATTATGCTGACCCAACGCAAAACTGCCGGAATCCGGGTACCGAACAATACCATCTGCCTGGCCCTGGTCACCGAGTTGGGAAACCCCATCATAACCACCAGTGCAACCATGCCGGACGGTGCAATTTTTCATGATGCCTCTTTGATTAACGATTATTTCGGCAACCGCGTCGATGCCGTCATTGACGGCAGCATTGTCCCCGGCAAACCATCGAGCGTCATTTCTTTGATCGATGACATCCCCGAAGTCATCCGCGAAGGCATGGGAGATGTAAGAATCTTTGAATGAACTCTTTGCTTTTTTGGTTCCGGCTCGGCCGGGCATAAAAATAATCTGCCCCGTCACGTTTGAACGCAACAGGGCAGGTTTTGGTGAATGATTTATTTTTTCGTGCTTTGGTGTCTTCGTGTCTGAAGGGTTATTCGTCGTTTAATTTTCCCTGGAGGTTTTCCCGCAAGATTTCACCAAAGCTGGATGTTGCCGGCCCCATATTATTGACATAATCGTTAAGAAGGCCCTGTTCATCATCCATTTCCATACGCTTGATTGACAGTCCGATTCGTCTCTCATCACTGTTGATATTCATCACTTTGGCAGTAATGACCTCACCGTTGTTATATTGTCCAACCGGCGTCTTGATTTTTTCTTTACTTATCTCCGACACATGCACAAGACCTTCAATACCTTCCTCGAGTTCAACAAAAATCCCGAAGTCGGTCAAATTGGTGATGGTGCCGGTTATCTCTTTACCGACCTCGTAGCGCTCAGCCACTGATTTCCAAGGGTCGTCCTGAAGTTGCTTTATACCCAAGGAAAAGCGTTCGTTCTCTTTTTCGATATCCAGAACGATCGCCTGGATGACATCTCCCTTTTTAAAAAGCTCGGATGGATGTTTGATGCGTTTGATCCAGGATATATCCGAAATGTGAACAAGACCGTCGATGCCTTCGTCGATGCCGATAAAAAGGCCGAAATCGGTAATGTTTTTTATCTTGCCTTCAATGGTTGTGCCCACAGGATATTTTTCAGCAATGACGTCCCATGGATTCGGTACCACCTGTTTCATTCCGAGGGAAATTCTGCGGCTTTCGGGTTTGATGTCCAGAACCACAGCTTCAACCTCCTCCGCAACCGAAACAACTTTGGAGGGGTGGCGGACTTTTCGGGTCCAGGACATCTCCGAGACGTGGATCAATCCCTCAATTCCTTCCTCAAGTTCGATGAATGCACCATAGTCGGTTAAGCTGACCACCACACCGCTGACTTTAGAGCCAACCGGATATTTTTCAGCGGCTATCGACCAAGGATCGACGGTGAGTTGTTTCATACCCAGAGAAACCCGTTCCTTTTCCAAATCGAAACTTAGGATTTTTACGCTGATCGTATCTCCCACGGCAAAAAGTTCCGAGGGGTGTTTGACTCTTCCCCAGGAAATATCGGTAATGTGCAGCAAGCCGTCTACGCCGCCGAGATCGATGAATACCCCGTAGTCGGTGATGTTTTTAACAATACCTTCGACGACCTGGCCTTCGTGAATGGATTCGAGGGTGGACGCCCTTTGCGATTCCCGCTCCTTCTCTAAAATGGCCCGGCGGGACAAAACGATATTACTGCGTTTTCGATTGTATTTGAGAATCTTGAATTCAAAGGATTGTCCGACAAGTTCATCGAGATTACGAATGGGCCGAAGATCTGCCTGGGAGCCGGGCAGGAAGGCCAGGACACCGATATCCACCGAGAAGCCCCCTTTTACCCTATTGGAAATAACACCTGTAACCGTTCCATCTTCGTCGTAGGAATTTTTAATGGCATCCCAGATTTTGATATTTGCGGCCTTTTCTTTGGAGAGAACAACGCGTTCTTCCTCGTCATCCCACCACTCGACCATCACCTCAACGCTGTCACCGAGTTTGGCAGTGACTTCACCTTCTTCATTTTTAA
Source organism: uncultured delta proteobacterium (assembly GCA_963723215.1). GTDB lineage: Bacteria > Desulfobacterota > Desulfobacteria > Desulfobacterales > JAFDCJ01 > JAFDCJ01. The sequence continues at coordinate 52,185 of CAVRQG010000010.1, read as the reverse complement.
ATTCTTGGATCCGAATCTGCCCCTCGGATTTGTAACCGATGTCGACCAGCACGTGGTCCTTGTCGATGGAAATAATTCGGCCGCTAACGACTTCCCCTTCGGCAAATCGTTTGAAACTCTCTTCGTATAGATTCATCACGCTATCCATGTTCTCCCCGGAGTCCTGGACAGCATCGGCATGTATATCAGCCGAATTTGTTTCTGAATCTAATAACTGTTCTTGGTGAGTCTCCACCTCATCTGACACCTTCAGATCCTCTTCATCGGACAGCTCGGTCTGGTCCGCTTTTTCCTTAACATTATTGTCGTCGCCATTAACCATATAAAAAAAATCCCCCCTTAGCCATTTTATTCTTGCCACCCTTACAGAATGGTCAATCGGGTATATTTAACAGGTTTTCTGAAAAAAGCAATAATTAATTTTTTATTTTTACAATTCCGGGGATTGATTTTCGGTTCGACAACCAAACCAAAGGTCGGTTGCCACTAGCAGCGGTGGCGATATGACTGTTTTTTGGATTACAGTTTCGTGAGCTTATGAGTATGGGATACCATCAACTCGACGACCTCCGTAACGCTCAAGTCGGTGGAATCCACCCGAATGGCATCCTGGGCCGGTTGTAAAGGTGCCAATTCCCGCGTACTATCGTCGCGGTCCCGGCGTTGCATATCCAGGCCGACCGCCTCCAACGTTTGGCTGGATTTTGATTTTAATTCATCATAACGTCTCAAGGTCCTCGTCTGCGTGGATGCATCTAGAAAAAATTTAAGGTCTGCCTCCGGAAATACCACGGTCCCCATATCCCGCCCCTCAAACACGGCAGCTTTTTCTTTTCCCAGATTTCTTTGCAAAACAAGGAGGCATTCTCTCACCACCGGCCTGGCAGAAATGGCCGACGCCAGCATCGTGATTTCCGCTGTACGAATGCGATCGGTGATATCCTCCCCGTTTAAAAAAAGTCCCAAACCTTCCTTTTTTGGGACAAACGCCAATTCAAGCTCAGAGCAAAGCCGTTTGAGTTCAACATCATTCTCGGGATCGATCCCCCGGGTTTTAACCGCCAGAGCCACGGCCCGGTAAAGTGCGCCGGTGTCAACATACCGATATCCCAATCGATCTGCCAAAGCACGGCTTACCGTCGATTTGCCGGCACCTGCGGGTCCATCAATGGTGATTAACAGTTTTTTCATGATGATTGTTTAGATCGTTAGGATGGTTAGGTTCGTTTAGATCGCTTTTTTAAACTAGCCACAGACCGACACGGACGGACACAGACATGGGCCTGCGGCCGTTGATTTTTAAAAAGAATTTTTTGAAGAGATCGTAAATAAAATATGTAAAAATTCTTTTTTTCTCAATTTATAAATCTTTCTATTCTGATCTTCTTACCTTCTCAATTTCTCACGCTTATTTCGTCCATCTTCCTTTTTTATAGTACAATTTTCAACGCCTCCAACAGCCGCACATTCTCGTGGTGGAGTCCAACGTTGACCCGGATGCAATCCGGATAACCGTATGATGTCATCGATCGCACGATGACACCCTGCTTGAGGAGGTCTTCGAAAACTTCATCGCCGTTTTTGCCGACTCGAATGAGAAAAAAATTGGCCTGGGTTCTCAGATACTCGATGCCGAGGTCATCCAAGGCCGCAAATAAAAAATCCAATTCATCATAAACCAAAGCCACCGTATTTGCTAAATGATCCTCATCCTCAAGGGCGGCAATGGCCCCCGCCTGGGCAAGCAAATTGACATTGAAGGGCTGTCTAACCCGGTTTAGAAGCTCGGCCAAAAATGGGGGCATCAGCCCGTATCCGATACGAAGACCGGCCAAACCGTATGCTTTGGAAAACGTCCGCAGTCCGACGACGATTTTATCGGATTTCAGATAATCGACACTGTCCGGACAATTCCTTTCCCGGACAAATTCAAAATATGCTTCATCAAGGACCAGAACGATATCGGCCGGCAACGCCGCAATAAAGGCCTCGAGCGTTTCTTTTGAAACCAGCGATCCGGTAGGATTATGGGGGTTGTTCACAAAAACCAGGCGGGTTTTAGAATTGATGGACGCCAGCATCCCATCCAGGTCGGTCGAATAGGATTTCAACGGCACCCCAACCGGTGTTGCGCCGGAACTGCGGATCACGATGTCATAAAATAAAAATGAAGGCAGGGGCAAAACCGCCTCATCCCCGGCCTGCAGCAATACCTGGGCGAGCATGGCAATCAGATCGTCCGATCCGTTTCCCAGAACGATGTTGTCGCGATTTATCTTCAATCGCCTGGCAAGACGTCCGATCAAATCATAACTTCCGCCGTTGGGATATCGATGCATCTTTTCCAGGGCACAATGGATAGCCTTGACCGCCATTGGTGACGGCCCCAATGGGTTCTCATTGGAGGCGAGCTTTATCGCATCGGTAATTCCATATTCCCTTTCGAGCTCTTCAAGCGGTTTCCCTGCAACATAGGGTTTGAGCGATAAGATGTGGTCGGATATGGAGAGATTCATTTTGCCAGCGCCGCCTTTTGACCGGCCTCAAGTGCTTTCATGTTGAGGGGAATCAGCTTTTCTTTCTGGGCAAATTTATCCTTGACGGCTTTTTGCAGCAATGCAAAATCTAGAACATTGCTGCGCGTGACAAATGCCGACAGGGCAACAATATTGGCGGTTTTAACATTCCCCAATTCTTTGGCGATATCGATAATTGGGACCCTGATGACATCCACGTCATTGCGGCCGGCATCAATGGATATAATGGAACTGTTGATGAAAACCACGCCGCCGGGTTTGACGGTCGGTGCAAATTTTTCCAAAGAAGGCCGATTCATGGCAACCAGGTGTTTGGGATTGCGGATGATGGGCGAACCAATCAGTCTGTCGCTGATGACCACCGTACAATAGGCGGTCCCGCCCCGCATCTCGGGTCCATAAGAGGGGATCCACACCACCTCATAGCCCCCGTCCATAGCGGCTTGGGCAAGTATCTGCCCCATTACCATAATACCCTGACCGCCGAATCCCGCGAATTGAATTTCACTTTGCATGACGCCTCCTCTCTCTAAATACGTTTTGATGTTTGGAATCGTTTAGTTCGTTAAGACCGATGGAAGAGGGAAGACCGCTTCGCTAAGAAGAGGGGCGAATGAAAAACCTTCCGATAAACTTTCAAATCTCTGACGTTTCTAATCTTGTTCGAACATCCCTCGCCCTTCGTCGTCCCTCGTCCATCTTCCATCGGTCTTAACGATCCCAACGTTCTTAACCACCCTAACGTTTGAAACCATCTTAACTCACTCCAGCTCCGGCGTTTTACAATCACCCAATTCATAATAAGGCACCATCTTCTCCTCAGCCCATTTCAAGGCGTCCAGCGGCGTCATTCCCCAATTAGTGGGACAGGTGCTGATGAGCTCCACCAGGCTAAAGCATCGATTTTCCATTTGATAAGTAAAGGCTTTTTTAATCGCCTTTTTAGCCCGGTTGATATACTTGGGCTGGGTCAATGCCTGGCGGGTAATATATGCTGGGGTTTGCAATGATGCCAACAGTTCGGCCACCTTCACCGGCATGCCCGTGCTGACAGTTTTACGTCCGAATGGAGAAGTGGTGGTCCGTTGATCGGGCATGGTGGTGGGGGCCATCTGGCCGCCGGTCATACCATAAACGGCATTGTTGATAAAAATTGTCGTAAACTTTTCGCCTCGATTGGCTGAGTGCACAATTTCACTCAACCCGATGCTCGCCAGATCGCCATCGCCCTGGTAGGTAAAAACCATCAGATCGGGTCGAACCCGTTTAACCCCGGTAGCCATTGCGGGCGCACGACCGTGGGCGGACTCCTGAAAATCGAATGTGAAATAGTTGTACATTAAAACGGCGCATCCTACCGGTGCAATCCCCACGGTTCGCTCTCGAATCCCGAGCTCATCGATGACCTCGGCAATCAGCCGATGGGCCACCCCGTGGGTACAACCCGGACAGTAATGCGTAATCGTGTCCGCCAGAGCTTCCGGTTTATGAAATGTCTTTCCCATTCGCGACTCCTTGCTTCGAATTAGAAATTACAACTTAACAGATATAGTTGATTGGTTAAGTGGCTGTAAACATGGATTTATCCCAAATTTGCAAGATAATTGGACACTTCATGTTTCAAAAATCGTAAAATTTTTTAATTATACCTATAAGTTACCTAATCAACCATTCAATCAGTAAACTATTCAACGAGGTCTGTAAATAATGAAAAAATAATCGATTACAAATTCCTCAATCCAAAACTTTTCTAACCGCCTCGATCACCTCTTCGGGGGTCGGGACATCACCGCCGCACTTGCCATACCAGTGAACGGGCGACTTGCCGGCAACGCTACGTTCCACGTCTTCCACCATCTGTCCCATGCACATCTCAACACTGAGGACAGCCCGGCAGCTATCTTTGGCAGCGGCATCGCGAATAGGGCCGGATGGAAAGGGAAACAGGTATTTTGGACGTAGCATGGCAATTTCCAGCCCTTCATCCTTGAGCATATCGACGGCGGTGCGGCAAACCCGGCTCATGGTACCATATGAAACAATGAGAAGCTGATACGCTCCATCGGTATTATAGGTCTCAAATCTGACCTCTTCGCGCGCCATTTGCTCGTACTTGGCTTTTAGTTTCAGATTATGCGCGTTGAGCTCAACGGGATCCAGATAAAGGGTTTTGACCAGGTTGCGGGTATTGCTTTTGCGGGTGCCCATACCACTGGTGGCCCAATCGTCCTTGTTGGTGGGTTCAATTTTGAGGTGATCCGGGAATTCCACCGGTTCCATCATCTGGCCAATCAATCCGTCGCCCAGAATCATCACTGGATTGCGATATTTATCGGCCAGGGCAAAGGCCTCCATAACCATTTCAACCGCTTCCTGAACACTGGCCGGCGCCATAACCAGCAGCCTGTAGTCGCCATGCCCGCCGCCTTTGGTCGCTTGAAAATAATCCGCCTGGGATGGAAGGATGCCGCCCAGTCCGGGCCCTCCCCGCATAATGTTGACAAACACCGTCGGACATTCAGCAGCCGTAATGTAGCTGATGCCCTCACTCATCAGGCTGACCCCTGGGCTCGAGGAGGTCGTGAAAACCCTCTCACCGCAAGCCGCGGCGCCGAAAATCATGTAGGAAACGGCCACTTCACTTTCGCCCTGTAAAAAAACACCGTCAACCTCGACCATACGCTTGGAAAGATATTCGGCCACTTCAGTTTGCGGGGTAATGGGATAGGCAAAGTAATTGAGACATCCGGCCCGAATAGCAGCCTCACCAATAGCTTCATTGCCTTTCATCAATACCTTACTCATATTTATCCTCCGATTATTTATGTGCTGCCGTTTTTTCTTCTATTTCACTGATAGTTATGGCAACATCCGGGCACATGGTGCAGCAGATGGCGCAAAAAATACAATCTTCCGGACGTGCCTGGTAGGCCGGAAAGTAGCCCTTGGTATTGATCTTATTTGAAATTTCCAGAACATTTTTGGGGCAGACGCTAACGCATAACCCGCAACCCTTGCAGCGGTCTTTGTCGATATAATGCTGATATGCCATATGCAAACGACTCCTCTAATTAGTAGGTTTCGGGAGCCAGGTTTCAGTCCAGCCGCTGGCCTGATACCTGACACCTGACACCTTCATTTTATTGCAACATGTTGTTAGAAAAGACCCGCAAAGGGCCTAAGCTCAATTCTTAAACTCACTTACCTTCAACCAGGGCGGAACCAATTGTCGGTGAATGGGCAATAGCGCACATCCAAATCGTTTCAGATCGATTTTCGGCAGCAATTCCTGTGAAACGGTAATAAATTCCAACGGCAGTCCGCTTTCCTGCGCCACGGTTTGGACAAATTCATATCCACTGTAGATATCTTCGGCACTGGTTTGATCAATTAAGTTAGCGTTGCCGATAAGTCCTGTGATCGGTAATTGAGCCGCTCTCTCAATTCCATCGCGCATCGTCATACAACCTGCCACGGTGCTTGTCTGGGGTCGCAGTGGATTTATCACCTGCAGCATATGCACCTGTTTGCCCTTAAAAGCATCTGACAGAGCGGACAGGACCGTGGCGCCGACATCATCTCCGCCGAGATCCAGGATCACAAGATCGCGGGATTCCCGAATCATACCGGCAATGGAGGGGCTGAGAACCGGAAGGTCTGCATGCAGATATTGTTCCGGTGGTAATATCACCTTAATTCCAAGATTAGTGAGTGTAATTCTGGCCTCGCGGGCCCTGAAATAGGGGTTTACCAGATCAAGATCGGCAATGCCGACGTTGAATCCGGCCTGTTTGCGGTTTACCGCCAGATTAATTGAAATCTCAGTCTTGCCGCTGCCGTAGTTCCCGACGATGACAACCAATCCATTTAAATTAATCTCCAAAATATGCCCTTTCCAGCGAATGGAAACATCTGATCCTTCAAATAAGGCTTTGGTAAAATTTAAACCGTGGGCCAAAAGCCGAATTGGACAATCTATTGGGTATTTTATTCCATGTCAAGTGTTTTTGGAAAGCTACGCAACTCTAAATCGAGGGGGTTTCCTAGTTTCCGCTTTTGATTTAACAGTCGGTATGATAGTAGATAAGAAGATACTAACGCAGTGACCCCGGGGTTCACAGGTTTACCTGAGAAGACGCCGGCCTTTTCGAAACTACGCTCGGAAAAAGTTGTCCATGAAGGGCAGCAAGCATGTTGATAATTTATAAAGGTTTCAGATGTCGGTTTCCAGGTGTCAGGCAGGACGAGTTGCAAATTCCTGAAACCTGAAACACTGAAACCTCATTTTTCCGACAACATGTCGTCAATATGACCTTGATGCTGCAACCTTGGGAAAGAGTGGATAAGCAATATGATAACAGTAGAAACCGGTCTTGAACAACTGATCGCACAACCCCAGCGTTGGATCCGGGATGATCGCATCGGCCTTTTATGCAATCCGGCCTCGGTGGATCGACGGATAACACATGCGCGCACACTGATTCATCAGGCGTTTCCGGGTAAGCTGAAAGCACTCTATTCTCCCCAGCATGGATTTTTCGCTGAAAAGCAGGACAATATGATCGAATCCGAGGATATGCTGGATCCGGCTTTAGCAATACCGGTCTTTAGTCTGTACGGAAAATCCCGTATTCCCAGCGCCCGGATGTTCGCGCCCATCGATACCCTGATTGTAGACCTGCAAGATGTCGGCACCCGGGTATATACGTTTATCTATACCCTTTCGTATTGCCTGGAAGCGGCCGCAAAATACGACGTTCGGGTTTTGGTACTGGATCGGCCCAATCCCATAAATGGAATCGACACTGAGGGCAATCTGCTGGTCCCGGATTGTAGATCCTTTGTCGGCAGGTTTCCAATTCCCATGCGCCATGGACTGACTATCGGCGAACTTGCAGGTTTGTTCAACGACCACTTTGACATCGGATGCAATCTTGAAGTAATTCCCATGAACGGCTGGCAGCGACGTATGCTGTTTGCAGACACAGGCCTGCCGTGGGTGGCCCCTTCGCCCAACTTGCCTACGCCCGTTTCGGCCATGGTATACCCCGGTCAGGTGTTGTGGGAAGGTACCAACGTATCCGAAGGACGCGGCACCACCCAGCCGTTTGAGCTGTTTGGAGCGCCGTACGTCGATGTGGAAAAGATTACTGCGGCGTTGGGTGCCGCGGACATACCGGGCGTCTTCTTCAGACCGGTGGTTTTTGAGCCCACATCAAACAAATGGCGCGAAACCCAATGTCATGGCTTTCAGATTCACGTCACCGATCCTCTGCGCTATCGCCCTTATAAAACGACGCTGCACTTGCTCAGGACGATTATGGCACAACACCGGGGACAATTTGAGTGGAAACCCCCGCCTTATGAATACGAATTTGAACGGTTGCCCATCGACCTGATCATCGGGGATCAAGGCATCCGCGAACGACTTGAAATGATGGAACCGATTGACGATATTGAAGCCGGCTGGCAGGAGGGCCTTGACCATTTTAGGACCATCAGCCGGGAATATCAGCGGTACGATTGATCAGAAGACAGATGTCGGCAAACAGAGGACAGAGGAGAGGGCGAGAAAGACGAAGGAAGATGGACGATGGACGAAAAGATAGCAGACAAGCTCAGAACCGTGAGAGATCTGAACGTTTATCGCAAGGTTTTTCTTTCATCCCTCTTCTTAGCGAAGCGGTCATCCTTCGTCCCTCGATTTCCTAATGTCAAGCGCTCCACCAACAGCCGAAGGCCATCAACGCTCTAAACCATCTAAACGACCCTAACATTCACAACGATCAAAACCATCAAAACGCTCACAACGAACATGACCAAAGATCAGCGATCGGAAATTAAAGACTGGCGCCGAATGTGGTTTAAAGAAAACAAAGTCTGGGTCGCCACCGATGCCCAGGGGGTAATTGTTTCCCAAGACGGCAAGGTTTTGGTTAAATATCAGCTCAAACAGGATTATGAATACTGGGTCAATAAAAACAATGTTCGACCCCTGGACTCTCCCCCGCCAAAATCGGTGCACCAAACTAAAAGTAAGTCTCGCCATAATAAGTCTGCAATAGGGGAAAAACCGGTAGACAGAACGCCCTGGGATGAGTCCGAATATAAGGACAAAATCTGTTTATTCACCGACGGGGCTTCTTCCGGGAATCCGGGGCCTTCCGGAATCGGTGTGCTGATGCGGTACGGGGAACATTCAAAGGAAATCTCAAATTACATCGGGCATGCCACCAACAACATTGCGGAACTTAAGGCCATCGAAGCCGGTTTGGCAGCCTTGAAAAATACGGATATCCCCGTCAGGCTGTTCACGGACAGCAAATATGCCTACGGACTTCTCGTTTTAAACTGGAAACCAAAAAAAAATCAGCTATTGGTGGAATCCATCAAAAAAATCATGCATAGATTCCAGGACCTACAAATCATCATGGTCAAAGGACATTCCGGCCATCCGGGAAATGAGAGGGCCGATTATTTGGCCACGTCTGCCATTAAGCATGGTCAAAAATAAAAAAAGCCCGACGAATTCAGCAGTCGGGCTTCAGGTTTCTGGTCTCTCGGATATTAATCTTTTTTTAAGGTTTCGATCTCTTCTTTGAGTTCGTCTATCTCTTTTTTATATTTTTCAACATCCTCTCCGGATTCGGTATCAGCTACCGGGGTTTCCGCTTGCTTCCAGGTGTCCTTAAGTTCATCAACGCCCAGGTAAATGGCCAGAGCCCCCCCGAGCAAAAGCATCACAGGAATCGTACCGGCTAAAACGGTCAGGAATTGAGGAAACCATGCCACAATCCCGATCAATCCCAATATTACTGCAAATGCGCCGCCAACTAATGTTTTCATATAACCAAGACCTCCTTTCATTTGAATGAATATTAATTAATTAGCCGCAGATACCATAACATAGCGTGTAACGCAAGCCAATAAAATATTGCAAACCATCTGCTATTCTGTTAGTTTGAAAAGGAAAAAAATTCCCCACGGATTACAATCATGTCAAAAAAGGAAAAGCCCGCGCGATCCGGTGGGATCATCTCCCGATGGATCAGCAAACTCTTAAAGGGCTCCCATCATCATTATACCTGTTTTCTTCCCCGTGACATCGGCAGTATCTCAAACCAGATTTTAAAGCTCTTCTACTCCGGAATCAAGTTCGATGCGGACCAGATGGAAATGGTTCAGCGGCTGGATAAAAATGCGGTAGTGGTATATGTCACCAAATATCAGAGCAATTTCGAATACCTTTTTTATTACAATCGCCAACTGGATAAAAATCTGCCGTTCCCCCAGGTTGGATTTGACTACAGGGTGTATCTTTGGCAGCCGGTGTCACACATTCTCAGGGTTTTGTTAGCCAAGCTGGTTTATTTTTTTAGGCACCGGACGCTGCCCAACCCTTATGACAGTGGATACCTCAAGCAGGAATTAATCAACGGTAGATGTGGATTTTTATCGCTGATCGGCAAAAAGAACTTCTACCGCCGATTCATCAAAGCAGAGACCGATCCGATTCACTACCTCATCAATATGCAAGAATCCATTGACCGACCCATCTATCTGATACCGCAGCTGATTTTTTTCAGCAAAACAGCGCGTCGCGAGAACCCGAGGTTAATCGACATCATGTTCGGACCTGAAGATAAACCCGGTAAAATCAGACGTCTATATACCTTGTTCAAAAATCCCGGCAGAGTTTTTGTGGAAGTGTCTGAACCGTTAAACCTGAAACATTACCTGCAGTCCGCTCAAATCCGGCATCAATCCACGGAATATCGATCTTTGGTGCTGCGTCGCGATCTGGTGGTTCGGTTAAATCGGCACCGCCAAAGTATCACCGGGCCGATTCGAAAATCCAGAGAAGAGTTAAAAGAGAGTATCCTGACCTCCGAACGCTTCCAGCGCTATATGAAGACCTATGCGGAAAACCGCAAGCTTACCATTCAGGAGGTCCACCGCAAGGCAGATGGGCTCATACATGAGATCGCCGCCAATTACAAGCCGGCTTTCATAAAGATAGCCGCAGCAATCGTGGATTGGATTACACGCACCATGTTCGACGGGGTATCAACGAATCAGGCGGTAATCAACCAGGTAAAAAATATGTCTCAAAAGGGGCCCCTAATCCTGATCCCCTGTCACAAGAGCCATATTGATTACCTGATTCTCGATTACGTCCTGTATTGCAACAATTTGCAGGTGCCCCATATCGCAGCGGGAAAAAATCTTTCGTTCTGGCCCATGGGCCCCATATTTCGCAGCGGCGGTGCTTTTTTCCTCCGTCGATCATTTGGAGGAGCGGTCCTCTATTCAAGGGTTTTTGCCGAATATGTCCATAAACTGCTGGAGGAAGGGTATAATATCGAGCAGTTTATCGAGGGCGGGCGCAGCCGAACGGGCAAATTACTCATGCCGAAGCTGGGTTTGCTGTCAATCCTCATCAACGCATTTAAAAACGGTGCATGTGAGGACATGATTATCGTACCGGTCTATATCGGATATGACCGGATTATTGAAGAAAAGTCCTACCTGCACGAGCTTGGTGGAGGGCAGAAAGAACCGGAAAATTTTATCCAGGTAATTCGGGCCCGCAAATTTCTCAAAAAGCGCTATGGTAAAATATATATCCAATTCCATGAACCTATTTCATTAAACCAGTTGTTAAACCGCTATAATCAGCCCTTGGGCCAGATGACATCCAAAGAACAAAACACCCTGGTTCGAAACCTGGGCTACCGGGTGTTGAACGCCATCAACCGGGTATCGGTGGTAACGGCGCATGCGGTGGTTGCCAGCGCGATCCTGAACCTTCGTAAAGATACCTTTTCTTTTAGCGAGTTGCTTGATGTCACCAAAATATACTTGAAATACCTGGCCGTCCAGAACGCCAAGTTGGCCGACACCCTGGTTTTCGATCGTCGCCGGGCCATCGAGCAGGTAATTGATACATATTGCCAAAGAAAATTCATCGAAAAGATCGAAAAAGATAAAAAGGAACAAGATACTGAAGCGCATTTTTCAATCAATGAGGACAGACGGCTTCACCTGGAATATTACAAAAACAACTGCATTGCATTTTTCATACCGGCAGCATACACGGCATTGGCAATCCTTCAGAAAGCTTCCTTCCGGTTTTCCGCCCCCGAGTTGCACGATGGATATTCGTTTTGGCAGAGTTTTTTCAAATATGAATTCGCCTATGACATCGACAACGGACCTGGATTTAATGTCAGAAAAACCATCAAAATCTTTATCGATTACGGTATTGTAACTCCCCATCAGACGCTTCCCGACACCTATGATGTCTCCCCGGCAGGCTTTCGCAAACTAAAGCTGTTTGCCCTTTTTCTGAAAACTTTTCTGGAGTCATACTGGATTGTGCTCAACTATTTCATGCGTAACCCCCAAAATTCCGTAAAATCGAAAGAGTACTTGAAAAAAATAACCAACCGAGGAAATCGTATGTATAAACGTAAAGAAATCGAACGTAAGGAAGCCTTGTCCAAAGTCAGCTATCAAAATGCCGTCGATCTGTTCACCGGCAATGGAATCAAAGGGACCGAGGATACGGAAAAAATTAAAACATATGCCGGTGCCATCCAAAATGCACTGAAGCATTTGCAGCCATGAAAGCAATGATCCTGGCCGCGGGTTATGGAACCCGTTTGCGGCCCTATACCGACCATACACCCAAACCCCTGTTCACCATCGCCGGCCGTCCTCTGCTGGATGTGATCATCGACCAACTGCAAAAAGCCGGCTGCAAGGCAGTTATCATCAACACCCATCACTTGCATCACAGAATCGAGACTTTTCTCGCAGAACGAGATTATGATCTCGAGGTATATACACGGTATGAACCGCAGATACTCGGCACCGGCGGCGCCATAAAAAATGTGGCTGATTTTTGGGACAAAGAGCCCTTCATGGTGGTCAATGCCGACATTGTGGCCGACATTGACTTGACAGAAGTCTATAACACGCATTGCCGCCATCACCCACCGGCAACTCTGGTACTCTGTGACGACCCCGCCTTTAACAGTGTTGTCGTCAACCAGAACAAATGGATCACAGGGTTTTCCAATCCTGCCGACGGCTCATTGTCGTCGGGCGACTTACTGACATTTACCGGCATCCAGGTGTGGGAACCACAAGTGCTGAATTACATACCGCAAAATATATTTTACAGCAGCATCGATGCGTTCAAAAAAATCCTGGCAGGTGGTGAAAGGCTCAGGGCGTTTATTATACCTAACAAACGATGGCAGGATATCGGGACCCCCCAAAGTTACCGACAAGCAGCCATTAAAAAGGCTTTTCCCAAAGCTTATCAAGATGCTTTCGCCTCCCCCCCCGGTGGTCAAATTTACTGGGAAAAGCTCAAAGGGGACGGGTCCGAAAGGCAGTGGCATCGACTGACGGCAGCGAATCAATCCCTCATAATGGTGGACCATGGGATCCGGCAAACCGAGATGGTATCGGAGATTGATAGTTTTGTTCGTTTGGGGCGGCACCTTTATTGCCAGGGTGTGTCCGTGCCAAAAATTTATTTCCACGATACTTTCAGCGGGCTGGTTTTCTTGCAGGACTTAGGGGATGTCCATTTGCAGCAAACGGTTCAATCAAAAGATGACTTGACGGTAATCGGCCTGTACAAATCGGTCATCGAGCAGATCATTAAATTATCCCGCAATGGTGCCAAAAAATTCGACCGGAACTGGAGCTATCAAACACCGGAATATGATCATGATTTGATACTTGAAAAGGAATGCCGTTATTTTCTGGAAGCCTTTTTAAAGGGCTATCTCGGCTTCAACCAGGCTTTTGAGGATTTTGAGGCGGATTTTAGGTCTCTGGCAGACAAAGCCCTCCAGTATCCAACCATGGGGTTCATGCACCGGGACATGCAGTCTCGAAATATCATGATCAAGGACCGAAAGATTTATTTTATCGATTTCCAGGGGGGTCGCATGGGTCCGATTCAATATGATCTGGCCTCCCTGCTGATCGACCCCTATGTTGAATTGCCAAACGCCATCCAGACCGAGTTGATAGACTACAGCCTTGAAATACTGTCGTCGGTTTCCGAGTTCAACCCGGAAAATTTTCTATCCTGTTATCACTATTGTAAGCTGACCCGCAATTTACAAATCCTCGGCGCTTACGCCTATCTGAGCAAAGTAAAAGGTAAAACATATTTTGAAAGCTACATACCGGCGGCGGTGAGATCCTTAAGATCCAATCTCGATGCCGACGGTCAAAATGAGTTTCCCACCCTCAGCGCGATGGTACAAAAGGCTATCAACCATATGAAAATCGATTAAGTGTAGAATTATGTTTTAATCTTTGCAGCTTAGTGCTTTAGGGGAATTTTTCTGACAACATGTTACAAAGAGTTTGAGGTGTCGGGTGTCAGGTGTCAGGATTTAGCACCTCGCCTTCCTGACACCCGAACACTGAGACCTGAAACCTATCCTATTAATTTATTAGCACACTTGCTGCGCCACCGACGCCACTTCTTAAAAGCACAGTCTTTGAAAAAGCATAGTGGCTTAGTGGCTAAAACAATTTAAATTTTGGAGATCGAAGATGAGCCCAATCAAAGTCATGGTCAACGGACTTCCCGGAAATGTTTCCCAAACAGTGGCCGCCCAAATCTTGCATGACGAACGATTTGAGCTGGTACCTTTTTCCTTGACGGGTCCGGAAATCCAGCAGCCCGAGTTCTCACTTGAATCCGTCAAAATAAATCTCATTCAGCCGGAAAAAAGGAATTCGCTAATCAAAGACGTCATAACATCCTACGAGAGGCTTCTGAGTGTGGATTACACCCACCCCTCGGCAGTCAATGCCAACGCCGAATTTTATTGCCGTTGCAGATTACCCTTCGTGATGGGCACCACCGGCGGCGATCGTAAAAAACTTGAACAAACCGTGGCGTCATCATCCATCACAGCGGTGATCGCACCCAACATGGCCAAGCAGATTGTTGGTTTTCAAGCCATGATGGCATACGCGGCCGACACCTTTCCAGGTTTGTTCAAAGGGTATTCACTCGAGATCCGGGAAAGTCACCAGAGAGGAAAAGCCGATACCAGCGGTACGGCCAAAGCCATGGTGGGATATTTCAACGAATTGGGCGTTTCTTTTGCTGAAGAAAAAATTCTTAAGATACGGGACCCCGAGGTTCAAAAGACCCAGTGGGGCATCCCTGATCAGCATTTGGCCGGTCACGGCTGGCACACTTACACGCTGGTTTCGGAAGATCGGACGGTCCGGTTTGAATTCACCCACAACGTCAACGGCCGCATGGTTTATACCCATGGCACGTTGGATGCTCTTTTATTTCTGTCAGCAAAAGTGAATACAGGCGTCAAAGGCAAGGTGTATAACATGATCGATGTCTTAAAAGGGGTTTAGAATGACGAATGCCGAAGGACGATTGGCGAATGCTGGGATCGCTTCGCTCTATCTTTTTATATAAGGTTTCGGGTGTTGAGTACGGTGAATTGCTTAATCCTGAAACCTGACACCCGCCACCTGAAACCCTTATTTTCCTAAGACCTGTTATCAGAAAAACCCCGATGGACTGCCTAAGCGAGAAAACTAAAAAACAGACAGAATTCCTTCATTCGACATTCGTCAATCGGCATTCGTCATTATAGGTTGCCATCTGTTCAACGACCTCATAGGCTTTTGTAAGCGCCTCGTCCAGCTTTTGCGGTTGATTGCCGCCGGCCTGTGCCATGTCCGGCCGGCCCCCGCCCTTGCCGCCGACCACGGCAGCAACCTGGGTAATAATATTGCCGGCATGATATCGATCGGTAAGATCTTTGGTAACCACAACGATCAGCATAACCTTGGCGCCCGTGGTACTTCCCAGGACGATGATACCGGATTTAATCTTGTCTTTAAACTGATCGGCCAGATTTCTCAGGGCGGCCGGCGTTTCCACCGCTACGCTTTGGGCCATCATTTTAACACCGTTTATGGATTTAACGGTCCCCCCGGATGTATCTGTTTTTTCGGTGGCCAGCTTTGTTTTCAGATCAGTCACCTCTTTGTCAAAGGTTTTAATCTCAGTGATCATTTTTTGGACTCTGCTGGGGACGGTTTCCACTTTCTCCTTCAATAAATGAGCTGTTTCCTGCAGAACCCGTGATGTCTTCTGGGTGTATGCCATAGCTTCCTCTCCGGTGACAGCCTCAATTCGTCTGACCCCCGAGGATACACTGGTTTCACTGACGATTCTGAATAGACCGATATTGCCGGTTCGACCGGTGTGAGTTCCGCCACATAGCTCTTTACTAAAATCAGTCAAGGAAACAACCCGAACACGGTCCCCGTATTTTTCCTCAAACAGGGCCGTCGCACCGGATTTAAAGGCATCATCCGCATCCATTTCCTGAGTGCTCGTTGGGATGTTTTCACGGATACGCCGGTTGACGAGGCCCTCGATGGCATCCAGGGTATCGCTGTCCACCATGGAGAAATGGGTGAAATCAAATCGCAGTCTGTCCGGCGCCACCAGGGAGCCGGCCTGTTTGACGTGCTCTCCGAGAACCTGACGCAACACGGCGTGCAGGATATGGGTAGCCGTATGATTCAAAGCGGTGGCCTGCCTCCGGGCATCGTCCACACGCAGGCTGACCGTCGCCCCTTTCAGAATCCCACCGGAAGTCACCCTACCTTTGTGTATGATAAGCCCGGTGGGATCTTTAATGGTGTCCTGCACGGCCATTTCAAAGCCAGGCCCCGTTATTTTACCGGTATCCCCGACCTGCCCGCCGGACTCTGCGTAAAACGGGGTGGCTTCGGTGACGACTTCCAGCTGTTGGCCCTGCGCAGCTTCATGGATCTCATGACCGTCGGCGACCATGACCAGTATTTTAGAATCTGCAGACAGATTCTGATACCCCACAAATTCAGGTTTGATCCCCCGGGCCGAAAGATTTTTGTAGGCATCGCTGATTTTGTCAAACGTGGCCACCGACCTCGATCGCGATCGCTGCTGCGCCATGGCCTGTTCAAAACCTTCCATGTCCAGGCTCATATCTTCATCACGAATGACATCCTGTACAATATCCACCGGGAATCCATAGGTGTCGTATAATTTGAAGATAACATCGCCGGGCACGCGGTCCCCGCCGCCGGCTTTAATTTCTGCCAGGGAATCATTTAAAAGCTTCAGCCCGGTGTCCAGGGTTTCTAAAAACCGTATTTCTTCATTTTTAATAACATTGGTGATAAACGCGGAGGCCTCGGAAAGTTCGGGATAGGCCGGTTTCATAATGTCAAACACCACTTTGGCGGTTTGGTAAAGAAACGGCTGGTTGAGTCCGATATTGCGCCCGTAGCGAATCGCTCGTCGCATGATTCTGCGCAGCACATAGCCTCGTCCCTCATTGGAGGGCAAAATGCCGTCGCCGATGAGAAAAGCCGCCGCCCGGCTGTGATCGGCAATCACTTTCAAGGCCACATCGGTTGCATCCGATTCTCCCAATTGCTTTCCAGCCAAATTTTCTGCTTTAGTGATAATAGGCCGGAGAAGATCTGTGTCATAATTCGTCGATACATTCTGGAGGATGGTCACCATACGCTCAAGTCCCAAACCGGTATCGATGCTCGGTTTGGGCAGAGGCGTCATTTCCCCTGAAACATCCCGGTTAAACTGCATGAACACCAGGTTCCATATTTCCAGATATCGATCGCAGTCGCAGCCGGCGGTGCACTCCGGTCGTCCGCAACCGTATTGCTCTCCACGGTCAATCAAAATTTCGGAACAGGGTCCGCAGGGACCCGTATCCCCCATCGACCAGAAATTATCTTTCTCACCCAATCTCACGATGCGATCTTCAGGCAGCCCAATCATTTTATGCCAGAGGTCATAAGCGTCATCATCATCAAGATAGACGGATGCCCACAGCTTGTCTTCCGGAAGCCCATACCCATTGGTCAAAAGGTCCCAGGCATGCTCAACGGCACCCTTCTTGAAATAATCGCCGAAAGAAAAATTACCGAGCATCTCGAAAAAGGTATGATGTCGGGCGGTATAGCCGACATTCTCCAGATCATTGTGTTTGCCGCCGGCCCGAACACATTTCTGGGAGGTGGTTGCCCGGACATAGTTTCTTTTTTCCTCGCCCAGAAACACACGTTTGAATTGTACCATGCCGGCATTGATAAACAGTAGTGTGGGATCTTCCTGGGGCACCAGTGAAGCGCTTCGAACTATCTGATGACCATGTTTTTTAAAATAATCAAGAAATAGTCTACGTACATCATTGCCTGTCATTTAAATCTCCGGGTTTAGTAATTATTGCATCTTATACCCAAATATGTTTGATATCGCGTTTCCACTGATTGATGACAAATTGCAGGATTCAGGAATTCGAGGAATTTAGAACGTTATGGGCAAGTCAACCCTTTCCTTTCAGCCTTGAGCTTTGAGCTTTTATTTGCTTTCAGCCTTGAGGCTCTTCTCCTTTCCACCTTCCCCATTCCGACGCCCGCCGTCACCCTCTTTCTCACTTTTTTTTACGAAACCCAGGGCCACCCTGGATTTTTGATATATGTCGTCGTATATGTCCTGATTATCAACGAGAAACCGTTTGACATTCTCACGTCCCTGACCGATTCGTTCTCCCTGGTAGGAATACCATGACCCGCTTTTGTCGACGATGCCGGCGTCCACCCCTACGTCAATCAGATCCCCCGTTTTGGAAATACCTTCACCATAGGTAATGTCAAATTCGGCTTCCGTGAACGGCGGTGCCATTTTATTTTTAACCACACGCACCCGGGTGCGGTTACCGATGACGTCCTGCCCATTCTTGATGGCGCCGATGCGGCGAATGTCGAGTCTCACCGAAGCGTAAAATTTCAGTGCATTGCCCCCGGTGGTGGTTTCCGGGTTACCGAAGACCACGCCGATTTTCATCCGGATCTGATTAATGAAAATAACCGTTGTCATGGTTTTGCCGATGGTACCGGTTAATTTTCTCAATGCCTGGGACATAAGTCTGGCCTGTAGGCCCATATGAGAATCGCCCATCTCACCTTCGATTTCAGCTCTTGGCACCAGGGCCGCCACCGAGTCAATCACAAGGACGTCAATGGCACCGCTTCTAACCAGCATATCGGCAATTTCGAGGGCCTGCTCACCGGTATCCGGCTGGGCGACCAGCAATTCATCACAATCGAGGCCCAGTTTTTTGGCATAGCCGATGTCCAGGGCATGTTCGGCATCGATAAAGGCCGCAATACCACCATTTTTCTGAGCTTCGGCAACCGCGTGCAGCGCCAGGGTTGTTTTACCGGAAGACTCGGGTCCAAAGATTTCGACTACCCGTCCGCGGGGCAATCCTCCGATACCCAGCGCTTTGTCCAAGGACAGAGCACTGGTGGATATGACCGGAACTTCCACTACCGGCCTGCTTCCCAGCTTCATGATGGCGCCTTTACCGAACTGGCGTTCAACCTGGGCCATCGCGCTGACGACGGCCTTTTCTTTATCTGCTGAAATAGACATAAATTCTTCCTCCCGCTTGGAGTCAATCCAAGCATTCGTCATTTGTCATTCGTCATTCCAGAACAGCCTGCTGCAATTGGGTATAAACAGCACCTGTTGGATTCAACTCGCTTCTAAACAAAATGATCCGCCTCACCGTGAATTCCTCACTAGATAGATTTGCATATTCCTGCATCAATCGGCGGATCGTGTCCGGATGGACGGTCTGTTTGAACCGGCCCAACGTCAGATGCCCTTTAAATGGTCTCTTTTCTTTTTTGAAACCCAAGGCCTCCAGATTGTCTTCCAGGGCGCGCTGCATGGCAAAAAGTAACTGAATTTGTCCCCCAAGCCCGACCCAGATAACACGGGGCCGTTTGATGCCTGGGAAAACGCCGACCCCATTGGCAACCAAATTAATGCCCGCAATATCGTCAACGGCATCCGTCATGGCACCGCATATTTTATCAATGCTGGAGGGACTGATATTTCCGATAAATTTTAAGGTCAGATGAATGTTTTTCGGCCGTACCCATTTGACCCGGAGCCCCGCCGCTTTTAATTCTTCCTGCACCTTCTCCAGCAAAGAAACAACTGCCGGCGGCAGATCTATTGCGATAAAAGTGCGTATGGGCGACATTTTAAATGATTGAAGATTTTCGATTGAAGATTTAATATTTGTGGAATGCTGTCGATTTAAAAAGGCAGAGCTTAGCGATTCAGTAAATATTCAGTCTTCAATATTCATTCCCCTAGCTCGGCAATGTAAATTGTGGCTCCCCAAGGAGGAATTTTCCCTGGGAAATCTTGTTTTTCAGTATTTCGGCGATCTTTCTGGCCCTGACCAGGCTGGACATGGGAACCGTCGGCACCTCTTTCCCATTGAGCCGGATAGAGCCGCTTTTGAGTTCGGCATAACTCACCTGACCGTAACTCTTGGAAATGCCTTTGGGATAATCGTTGCCATAATCGATGATTTGCGTGAAAATTTCTTCATCCGATATGGCCGTATAGCCCACAATCTCTTCATTCAAGATCGGGATGGGAATCCCCAAGCCCACCGCGAGTGAACAGCCGTAACCTTGGATGCTCACTCCCACCAACCATTGCGAACTCATCTTTTTCATATCTCCCATGACCCATAGGGTTCCAGCCGGTGAGACAGGGATGCCTTTTTTGGTTCTTTTGACCGCAGATTTGTGCTGGGTGCCGTGCCAGGTAACATAACCCTCGCCACCGCCCAAAAAAATCCGTGTACCGAGTCCGATGGTTCGATAATAGGGGTCATTGAACAGCGGACTCAATTGCCCGGCCGAGCAATAGTTTGCGTTGCCGCCTCTGGGCTTCAATGTCCCCATATAAGTGTAGATAGTCTTATTTGTGAGGTTAACGGCACAGTTGTAGTTTTGATATCCGTTTCTGGGATTGCAAAGCGTTGCCTGCGGCAATGTGCTTAGGGATATTTCTTTTTCCACCAGACGGTTTGGATAGCAGTCGGTGCCGTATGCAGTGGCTTTGAGATGGACCTTTTCTCCGGCGACCAGATCCTGAATAACATGACCGCCGCCATAGTTGAATTCCCCGGGATAGACTTTATTCAAGTGGGTCATCCTCACAGGGTTCCGTTGCCCCGAGATAGCAGTCAACTGCCGCCACGCCGGCATAGGCCGGAACTTTATTCAACCAAACCGCGGAAGCCTTGATAGTAGGAACTGAATGGCCGAAATTGATAAACGCGCCTGACGAACACATGGGGGCAAAGGTTCCGGTCGTCACCACATCCACCTGGCGCGCAGCCTCGACGGGTCCCTCGTTTTTAACGATATCTATAATCTCTTCGGCGGTAACGACAACGACGTCACCGGCCTTGATTTTTTGATTAATCTCCTGAATGGTTTTGCTGACTTTATAGTGATTTCATACCCCCATCACTCCTGCTTGAAGCCAGTTGCGGCCCTTTCAATTTTTGATAACACGTTATGTTGAATCCAATTTTTATCCCACCACTCGACCGGATTGACAAAGGTATCATGAATCAGCATGCCGAAAGTGGAGGTGATCACCACCCGCCAGTCCGGTAATACCGGTTCGGCCCAAAATATCACCCCTGGATAATCGATCCCCGAGCTCGACACCGATGTGACTCAGATGGGCATACATACTGAACAGACCGAAGCCATGATCCATGATTACCGTTTTTCCATAAATTCCCAGAGACTCTGCAAAGATTACGATTCCGGTATTAGCTGCCGGGATGGGGCTATGGGCTACGGATGCCAGATCCATCCCCATATGCACCTGTCGATCAATCTCACGTCCCTTGTACATATATATACGGTGATCCGCAAATTTCGCCCGGGTGGCGGATTTCGGCAGTCGGAGGAAATCACCCTGCCAGTGTATTTTAGAATCGGTATTCCGGCAGACTTCGACAATTTTCTGATAATTGGCCTCACGAAGATCCCGGTTGACTTTAAGAAATTTATCGACAAGAGATGAGTTCGGTTCCAGGGAAATCTGCGAAGAAAAATTCGGCATTTTCTGTTTCAAAAACCGATCTGTGATGTTGAGTCGTTCCTGCCTGAAAACTTTCCGCCGCAAATGGTAGTTCAGGCCGTTTTTGGCGTGGTTGCCCGCTAAATCAGCAACGTTTACAAATATCGCGGTATCAGTGTCCTGTTGGTATCCCAGTGCAATAAAAGCAAGGTAGACGTTTGGGGCTTTGAAAAATCCCGTGTGGCCCGGATAAAAATTATCGCCAACTTGTACACCACTTTTCGAACAGGCTTCAGAAGTACGAAAAATTACCAACCCCGCGCCACCCCGGTTGATATTGTGTGTATGGCTTAAAACCTCGATTTCAGGCGGGCGGGTGTCGATCACCACGTTTGTTTCAGTATAGATTTTGTTCCCTTTCCACCAGTCACGCCACGAATAATCAGATACAACCGTCCGCAGGATCGCCTCACCGTCGGCCAATCCCAATGCCGCGGGTTCTATCCGGATCTTAACCGAAGTTTCATGCACTTGTCCGCCTTTGAAAAAACCGGCGGAAGGAAACTTTTCATCATACAGCACCGTTTCCTGACCGTTTTTTAGAAGCCCCACCCAGAGCCTTCGAAGACCACTTTTGGCGTCAGACACCGCAAGCGTGAATTCCTGATTTCGGCCCAGATAGGACGAGAGTAAATTCATATTAAAGGCCGGTTTTTCGTTTTCCAGGCGCTCCCACAAAAACCATCCGCCAGGCAGTACGATCATCAAACATATGATAGCGATTAACCAGAATTTGCTACGTTTTTTATCAGATCTCAATGGATTGTACCGATTCCTTTCCGAAATTATAATCTTTCAAAATAGCAGTTAGCCCACCGATAATCAAGGCCTGTTTTCGATTCTTGACTTTTAAAATTCTGCACGATAAACATTGTGTATGTCAAATCTAATAAAAGCAGGTGATATCGTCATCGGCCGTGGGGCGCCCCTGGTTCTCATTTCAGGACCCTGTGTCATCGAGAACTATGAGACGACGCGGGAAATCGCAGGCATTCTCAAAGAGATCACGACCCGGCTGGAGATGCCTCTAATATTCAAAGCGTCCTATGATAAAGCCAATCGCACTTCAGCTGCGGCCTTCAGGGGACCGGGATTAAACGACGGGCTTAGAGTCCTCAAGGAAATTAAAGATGAATTTTCCATTCCGATCCTCTCAGACGTACACCGCATCAGCGAGATCCCTGGGGCAGCCCGCATACTGGACATTATTCAGATCCCGGCGTTTTTATGCCGTCAGACCGACGTCCTTATCGAAGTTGCAAAAACCGGCAAGCCGGTGAATATCAAAAAAGGGCAGTTCCTGGCACCCTGGGATATGGCCAATGTCGTGGAAAAAATCACCTCGGCCGGAAACCGCCGTGATTTTGATCACCGAGCGTGGAACGATGTTTGGTTATAACAACCTAGTGGTGGATTTCCGCGGTTTTATGATTATGCGTAAAATCGGTTATCCGCTTATTTTTGATGCCACCCACAGCGTGCAGCTGCCCGGCGGAGCCGGTACAAGCTCAGGAGGGCAGCGGGAATATGCACCTGTGCTGGCCAGAGCGGCCGCGGCAGCGGGAGTAGACGGCATTTTCATGGAAGTTCATAGTAATCCGGACGAGGCTCTCTGTGACGGTCCCAATTCCCTAAAACTCGATACCATTTATGAGTTGCTCTGCCAGCTTAAATCGATTCACTCAATAAGCAATGGCTGCTAACCCATGTAAATTAGACCCATTCTGAAATGGAAAATCCTGAATTTTCGCAAAAATTGAAATCTATTCAACTCCTGCTGTTGGATGTCGACGGGGTGCTCACCGATGGTACCATTATATACAACCACGACGGCAGTGAAACTAAAATCTTCAATGTGAAAGACGGCCTCGGTTTGAAGCTGGCCATGAAGGCTGGTATCAAAGTCGGCATTGTAAGTGGTAGAAAATCCCCGGCACTGGATTATCGCTGCCGTGATCTGGGTATACCTTATGCCTTTGGGGGTATACAGGACAAAGCCCGGATACTAGAAAAAATCGTCGGACTAACCGGGGTGGTTCCTGAAAACACGGCCTATATTGGAGACGATCTACCCGATCTGCCGCTAATGCGACGCGTTGGGCTGTCAATCGCAGTGGCCGATGCCCATCAAATTGTCATCAAAAATGCTGATTGGACGACCTCCTCTGCAGGGGGATGTGGAGCGGTTAGAGAAGTCTGTGAAGCACTGCTGAAAGCCCGCGGGGAATGGGAAAAATTGATCAATCAGTTCTATACACCAAAGTCTCCCCAGAGCTGAGAACATAGTTTTTATCCTCGAATGACGCCAACGGCCGTAGTCTCTAATTCGATCAAACTGATCGTTTCAGCGGCCGGCGGTTGGGCTGAAACCTGAACACTGAAACCTGTATTTAATGATGGTTTGGTCTCGGCTAATAAAAACAAAAAAATTAAGCATTTTATTACTGACCGTCATCCTGTTGGCCGTCGGCTTAATCGTTAGTGTTTTCATCGGTTACCGCCAGGTCTCCAATGCACCGGAAATGCTGCTGACCTCCATCAAAGAAGGCGCCAATCTGTCCTTGGGTAAAATTCGGCAAACCGCTACCCGCGACGGCAAAAAAGAATGGAGTCTGGAAGCCGAATCCGCCAATTACATGGAAGCCGAAAAGAAAGTCAATTTAAAAAACCTGTCGGTAATCTATTTCCTTGACGACAACCGCGAAGTTTACCTGGAAGCCGATCGGGGAATATTACAAACTGATACAAATGACATTGAATTTTCAGGCAATGTTGTGATAAGAAACGATGAGTATCAGATGAAGACCGAGCATCTGAATTACAAACACGATAAGCGTACGATAATTTGCGACCAACCGATCCGGATTTGGGGACAAAACGCCGAACTCACGGCGGCGTCCGCTAAATACGAATTAAACGCAGACAAAGTTGTTTTGCAGGGAAATGTTGTTGCCACAGTCCCTCAAGATTTTTCGGCAATCCCGAATATCGGTAAGCACTGAAGGCGATCCCCGAAATCATTTGGCAGATACTTTTTATTGGCAAATCCTTAAGTGACGGCGCCTGTCCGGTGTATGAATAAGGTTGCAATTAATAAGTATTTCAACTAAAATAATAGAATTTGGTGTTACTGGCATTCAAATTGCAGGGTTTCTGATATTTTTTTACTCAGGAAAAAACACATAACATAACTAAACCGACGGATAAAATGGCACTTGAACTGCGACAACAACTTAAACTGACCCAGCAGCTTATAATGACGCCCCAGCTTCAGATGGCAATCAAGCTGTTGCAGTTGTCCAGGCTGGAACTCATGGACACGATTAAAACGGAGCTGGAGGAAAATCCCGCCTTGGAGGAGGTACCGGACAGCACACCCACCGAACAATCGACCGAACAAGCAGAGTCCGACCACTGTCGAAAACACTGAGGTTAAAGAAGTCACCATCGATGACAAAATCCAGGAAGATATTGACTGGAGCAATTATCTCGATGAGTACAATACTCCCGGAAGGGTTCACCATGAGTCGGAAGACAGGGACACGCCGAGGTTTGAATCCTTCATCGCCAGCAGTGAATCGTTAAATGATCATTTACTGTGGCAATTTTTAATGACTAAACCGGACAGAGAAGAAGAGAGGATCGCCAGCCTTATTATCGGTAATTTGAATAAGGATGGCTACCTGGAGGTCTCGATTGAAGAAATTGCGATGACGAATGGCTCACCGCCTGAAAAGATCGAGGATATCCTGTCAACGATTCAAACGTTTGATCCCATCGGAGTTGGCGCCAGGGATCTTAGTGAATGCCTGCTGATTCAAGCAAAATTTCTGGGATTGGATGATACCATCGTGATCGATATTATCACCAATCATCTATCCAATCTGGAAAAGAAAAACTACAAGGCTATTTGCAAAGCCCTCAAAAAAAGCATGGATGAGGTTGTTTCAGCGATTAATGTCATTAAAAGCCTGGAACCCAAGCCCGGCAGGCAGTTCAGTGATGAAACACCTCAGTATATTAATCCGGATATATACGTTTATAAACTTGAAGATGATTTTGTCATCATGCTCAATGACGACGGTATGCCGAAGTTGCGTGTAAATTCCTTTTACAAAAGCTCCATCTCCCGCGGCAAGAATATCTCCGGGGAGGCCGAAGACTACATTCAGGAAAAAATGCGATCTGCCGCCTGGCTAATCAAGAGTATTCATCAGCGACAAAAAACCATTTATCGGGTGATGGAGAGCATTTTGGGCTATCAACGGGAATTTTTTGAGAAAGGCATTGCCCATTTAAAACCCATGGTGCTCAGAGACGTGGCCCAGGATATTCAGATGCATGAATCCACGATCAGCCGGGTTACGACCAACAAATATGCATATACGCCTCAGGGTATTTTTGAATTAAAGTATTTTTTCAATAGCTCAATTAAAAGGTCCCATGGCGGGTCGATTGCTTCTGCCAGCGTTCAGGAAAAAATCAGACAAATCATTGCAGGCGAAGATCCGAAAAAACCTTACAGTGATGACAAGATTGCCCAGATCTTGAAGGAAGATCAGATCCACATCGCACGCAGGACCGTTGCCAAATACCGTGAGATGTTGAAAGTATTGCCATCTAATAAACGCAAACAAATTTAGGGAGAGCATAGATATGCAAACATCCGTAACGTTCAAAAATCTTGATCCTTCTGAACATCTGAAAGCATATGTAAGCGACAAACTGGATCGTTTCGACAAATTTCTTGACAATCCGGCCGAAGCCAATGTCGTCCTTGCTGTCGAAAAATTTCGACACATCGCCGAAATCAGCATCGCCGGCGATAAACTTAATATAAATGGCAAAGAAGAAACCATTGACATGTATTCCGCAATTGATATGGCGCTGGATAAGCTTGAAAAACAAATTAAAAAAAATAAAGAGAAAATAAGAGAACGCCGATCCACGGCCAAAAGCCGCACTCGCGCCATCCTTGACGTGGCGGAAAAGCTTCCGGAAGAAGACAGTGAAAGACAGGTAATAATCAGAAACATAGAATATAAACCCATGGATATTGAAGAAGCCGTGTTACAGATGGATTTGATTGAGGACAATTTCCTGGTGTTCACCAATGCCAGGTCCGATCAGATAAATGTACTGTACCGACGCAAAGATGGTCACTATGGCTTGATTCAGCCCAGTTCGTGATTATAGTTAGCGCTTCACTGATTTGTGTTTTAGATCCGGACTGCTGAATGGTATCGATAAAATGAAAATTTGCGACGTTTTAGATAGGAAATCAATTCTACCCGATTTAAAAGCCCGGAATAAAATAGGAATTTTGGAAGAACTCGTGGTGCCGGTAGCCGAAATAGCCGGTGTTACCCAAAAGGATCTGACCAAAGTCCTGATGGAAAGAGAAAGGCTCGGCAGCACCGGCATCGGTGGCGGAATTGGCATTCCGCACGGGAAAATGAAAAATCTCGAATCACTGGTTCTTGGGTTTGGTCTAAGTAGAAAGGGTGTCGATTTTGAATCCCTGGATGGCCGACCGACGCACATTTTCTTTCTGCTTGTTACGCCGGAAAACTCCACGGGTCTTCACCTGAAGCTATTGGCCCGGATTTCACGAATACTGAAAAACGATCCGTTCAAGAGCAGGCTGCTGGAAGCTGCTGACAGCGATGAAATATTAGGCATTATCAAAGAGGAGGATGAAGAGTTTTAGCTGTATGGTCTTCCAGATAAAGTTTTTGGACTGCGTTATCAGTCGCTCCCATTCTACAACATACAATTTGTATGCCTTACTCAAGGGCTTTTTCTATGCCAAACATTTTCTGAAAGCCTGAATACGAATATATAAAGTGAAAAACATCACCATACTTATAATTACAGGACTTTCAGGCTCCGGAAAGAGTACGGCCATAGCCGCACTGGAGGATGCCGGATTTTACTGCATCGATAATATGCCGGTGGGTCTATTGCCGAAATTTCTGGAAATGCCGATGGAGCCTGATTCTGAAATCACAGGAATCGTCCTGGTAATGGATTTACGGGAGAAAAGCTTTCTATCAAAATACAGCTCCGTTTTCAATGAGCTTAAACAGAAAGGATATCATTTCGAAATTTTATTCCTTGAAGCTGAAGAAGAAATTCTGCTCCAGAGATACAGTACAACACGCAGGCAGCATCCGCTGTCTCCAGAAAAAAGTCTGCTGGACGGCATTCGAGCGGAAAAAAAACAACTCGAAGGCTTGAGATCGATAGCAGATCTGGTAATCAACACCTCCAAGTTCAATGTTCATGAGCTCAAATCCAAAATTCTCGATATCGCTCAAAGAAGCAAAGAACTTGTTCCGATGCAGATTAATGTTCTATCTTTTGGCTATAAGTACGGCATCCCATATTATGCCGACTTGATCATGGATGTGCGGTTTCTGATAAATCCATATTTCATTCCGGATTTAAAAGAGCTTGATGGGGAAACAAATGAGATCAGGGATTTTGTCTTGAACCATGATGAAACTCGTAATTTTCTTGAAAAATATCAGGATCTTCTTGACTATTTAATCCCAATGTACGAAAAAGAGGGGAAGGCCTATTTAACCATTGCACTCGGATGTACCGGTGGACGGCATCGATCCGTAACCATTGCCAGGACCATATACGAACATATTCGTGCCATGGGGAAAAAAGTGGAACTTAATCACCGCGACCGAACCCAGCCTGTATAGATCAGAGTTATCCCAAAAATCCAGTAATAAGCAGAAGAAGAAAATAACGGTTTACACCCAGAGATACCGGCTTAGAATTACCGGTCCTGTTTTAACAAATGGATAACCGGATTAATGGTATCCCAACTTTCTTTGGGGCTATCGGATAGATGGTTTTGGAGCAGCGCCGGAGGCCCGACGGGAGCGAAACCCTAAGAATTAATGACGACATGGTGATTTATGATCGGTATTGTTATTGTAACCCATTGCCAACTTGGAGAGGCGTTGATCGGGGCGACAGAGTTTATTCTTGGTAGTCGGCCCGAATCACTCGAATCGGTTTCCATTGATTTGAAAGAAAACGCAGAAAAATTGCGCGATAAAATCGTCCAAGGAATAAAAAGCGTAAAAGGACAGGAAGGTGTTCTTATCCTTACGGATATGTTCGGCGGTACTCCGTCCAACTTAAGCTATTCATTTCTCGAGGAAGGTCGCATTGAGGTGTTATCCGGTGTCAACCTCCCGATTTTAATTCAGGCGGTAAGTATGCGGGAAAAACTGAACCTAGATGAACTTGCGATAAATATAGAATCCTTCGGTAAAAAAAGTATATCCCTGGCCAGCGGAATTTTGAAAGGCAACAAGCGGAGTTAAACCATGAATGGGTGGCGGATCGAGACCATAAACCGGACCGATCTAGAACCGATTCTTGCAATCGAGCAACTCTCATTTAAATGGCCCTGGGGCCGCATTTCTTTTGAAGAGGAGCTGTCCTGTCAAAATGGATGCAGTTATGTGGTCAAATCCGCCAAGACGGACCCGGAATCGCAGATAGTTGCATATGCATTCTTACGATGTGTAGCGGATGAGTTGCATATTTTAAAAATTGCCGTAACTCCGGCCCGTCGGGGGCATGGGATTGCCACCTGGATTCTGAACCACTGTTTCACCATGGGTGCCCGGAGAGGAGCGAGCTCAGTTTTTCTTGAAGTTCGCCCTTCAAACACCCCGGCGGTCGAACTCTATGAGAAGTTAGGCTTTAAGGAGGTCGGACGTCGACCGAAACTATTATACGAATTCAAATGAAGACGCACTGATGATGATGAAAAAACTGACAAAATCTCGAACAACGGCTGACGACCAAGGCGTAGGCCCCGTTGGCGGTTGAAGCGTTTTTTGGATAATGTTCTGATCATTTTTTTATAACTTTCTCACCGTTTTGCCACTGGAAGAAGATCCTGGGGGTTGCGAATCATACGGTGAACGACTACAAATCTTAAAGGAGGATCAATGAGTGTAAAACTTGGAATCAATGGTTTTGGTAGAATCGGGAGGATGGTATTGCGAGCTGCTTTGAATCATCCCGATGTGGAGGTTGCGGCGATCAATGATCTGACCGATTCGGCAACGATGGCCTATTTATTGAAATATGACTCCGTTCACGGCCGATTGGATATGGATGTCACAGCTAAGGAAGACAGCATCGATATCAATGGCAAATCGATTGCAATCCGGTCCGTAAAAGATCCGGAACAAATTGGCTGGGGCGATCTTGGGGTGGACATTGCAGCTGAATGTACCGGAATTTTTAGAAATAGAGACGGTGCCGCCAAACATCTCGCAGCCGGCGCCCGCAAGGTTCTCATATCGGCACCGGCCGGCGATCCGGATATTACCATTGTCATGGGAGTCAACTCCAACCAGTATGACCCCCGCCAGCACCATATTATCTCAAACGCCTCGTGTACCACCAACTGTCTGGCCCCGGTCGCCAAGGTGCTGCTCGAAAATTTCGGTCTTCAGCATGGCCTGATGACCACCATTCATTCTTATACGGGAGACCAGCGCCTGCTTGATTTTCCCCATAAAGACCTGCGTCGGGCCCGGGCAGCAGCACTTTCAATGATCCCCACCACCACCGGTGCCGCCAAAGCCGTCGCCCTGGTGCTTCCTGAGCTTTCAGGCAAACTCAACGGTCTTGCCATTCGGGTCCCGACACCCAATGTCTCCATCGTAGACCTGGTTGCAACCGTTGACAAATCAGATCTGACCGTCTCGGAGGTAAACGAGGCTCTAAAGCAGGCATCCGAAGAATCCCTGTCCGGAATTCTAGGATATAGCGATGCGCCCCTGGTCTCAATCGATTTTAACGGATCACCCTTGTCTTCTATCGTGGATGCGCCCACCACCTATGTTGTCAACAACATGGTAAAAGTGCTTTCCTGGTATGATAATGAGACCGGTTATTCCAATCGTATGGTGGATCTGGCCGCGATGGTCGGCGCACAACTGTAAAAGGAGATCGTAAAATGGATAATCGTACTCCGCTCATCGCCGGAAACTGGAAGATGTATAAAACAACACCAGAAGCGGTTGATACAGCAGGCGAGCTTGTCAAGCTGGTTGCAGACACCAAGGATGTGGATATTATGATCGCACCGGTTTTCACCGCCCTGGATCCGGTTTCAAAGATTATAAAGGACAGCAGAGTGGGACTGGGAGCCCAGAATTTACACTGGGAAAAAGAAGGGGCTTTTACCGGGGAAATATCCGCGCAAATGCTGATATCTGCCGGATGTCAATATGTGATCATCGGCCATTCGGAGAGACGCCAGTTTTTTGGTGAAACCGATGAAACCGTTAACCGAAGAATCCGTGCAGCCGTCAATGCACAGCTGATTCCAGTTTTTTGTGTGGGCGAAACGGAAACCGAACGCGATGCCGGCCAAACATTTTCTGTACTTGACAAACAAGTTAAAAAGGGGTTAGAAGGATATCTCGCAGATGATCTGGGCACCCTTGTGATCGCTTATGAACCGGTTTGGGCCATCGGCACCGGAAAAACGGCTACCAGGGATCAGGCCCAGGAGGCCCATCAATATATTCGATCTTTGGTAGAGACGGCTTTCGGCACCGCCCTCTCCAATGCCGTTAGGATCTTGTATGGGGGCAGCGTCAAACCAGACAATGTCGCTCAACTCATGCAGATGCCGGATATTGACGGTGCACTGGTAGGCGGAGCAAGCCTCGATGCGGAATCTTTCAGCCGGATCGTTAAGTTCAGATAAATTTTTGTCGGAATTATAAATATTATTAGGACACAGATTTCACAGATAAACACAGATAAGTAATTCATAATACAAGAATTGGAATAAAAAACTATTCCAAAATGATATAGAAACCCTTTACTATTCGTTAGATCCGTGTTCATCCGTGTCCAAACAGGAAATTTTTGAACATTATGTCGATATTACTTATCATCATCCATGTTGTCGTAAGTATTGCGTTGATTATGATCGTTTTGCTCCAGACCGGAAAGGGAGCAGACATGGGAGCTGCCTTCGGTGGCGGTTCCAGCCAAACCCTTTTCGGCAGCACCGGTGCATCTACATTTCTAAGCAAGGCCACAACCGCGGCAGCCATTATTTTCATGGTCACGTCACTTGGGCTTGCTTACTTGTCCAGTCATCGCACCGGAGCTTCTGTCGTGACCGACTCCCTGGCGCCCGTCGAGAGTCCGGCGGCACCGAGTACAACCGCACCGCCGGCAACCGGAAGCGGTGATGCGCAGCCGGCCAAAGCGGCGGAATAGGAATTAACCGGCATCTATATCTTTTTAAAATGTGCCGAAGTGGTGGAATTTGGTAGACACGCTATCTTGAGGGGGTAGTGGGCAAAACCCGTGCCGGTTCAAATCCGGCCTTCGGCACCATCCAAAACAGCTTAAGCGGAACCAGAGTTTCTGGTTCCGCTTTCTTTTTGTCCCAATTTATCGCCCCTCCCCTGCCCTCACCTATTTGCCGGTAAGCCGATGTTCGACAACTGATTCGAATGACAATTCCTAAAGAGCCAATTTTCCCATCAAAATTGCCGGTTTAAGCCTTAAAATCACCTAAAAATTTTACCAATCCTATCTATTTTCGTGTCGTTGCTGTGGCCCGACCCCGGTCGTCGCTTTATCAACAATCAAGCACCGGTCTGGTAATAATGGTTGGTGAGGCTTTTCCGGGTAACCCTTGGGCTTTAAGTTATGCTTTGGATATCGCAACTAAGGGTGGGCGGCAGCCACTAATGATATAGCAGATGTCGTTACAGGCACCCTACGTCAAATTTCATTAGGCAGGAGCATCTTTAATATAGCCAATACCTTGATCAATTCAGTGATTTGATTTGGAAGCCATTTCACGATTAGCGGAAGCATCTTCCAATTGGTCATAGTGATTCCTTTAACAGCCGTTTGCCTTTCGCTTGAGCAGGAAATGACAAAGGTGGGTTCTATACCTCAGCAGCTCTTATCCTCAATGTATACTTCTGAATTTTACCGGTAGACGTTTTTGGCAGTTCGCAAAATACGATTTTCTTGGGCCTTTTAAAGCCGGCCATGCGCTCTCTGCAAAATTCGATCAATTCAGTCTCGGTTGTCTCAGAATACCCCTGGTTGAGCTCAACAAAGGCACAAGGAGTCTCACCCCACTTTTCGTCTGGTCTTGCAACCACCGCAACCAGGTATACCGCAGGGTGTCTGGCCAGCACATTTTCCACTTCAACGGATGAGATGTTTTCGCCCCCGGAGATGATAACATCTTTGGAACGGTCTTTTACCTGAATGTAGCCGTCCGGGTGTACGACCGCCAAGTCTCCGGAGTGAAACCAATCATTTTCAAAGGCCTTATCGGTCTCGACCTTATTTTTATAATATCCTTTCATGACCGTGTTGCCGCGAACCATGATTTCACCCATGGTCGCACCATCCTTGGGAACCGGTTCATAGGTCATTGGATCTAAAACGCCGATATTTTCAACCATCGGGTATCTCACACCCTGGCGGGCTTTTATTTCAGCTTTTTCATCCGTGGATAAATCATCCCAAGCTTTATTCCAAGCGCAATGAACCACGTGCCCATATGTTTCTGTCAATCCATAAACATGCATCACTTCAAACCCGAGGTTTTCCATTTTTTCCAGGATGGAACTGGGTGGGGGTGCGCCTGCCGTCATTGCAAACACCTTATGTTCCAGCTGCTTTTTCTCGTGGTCAGGTGCATTTGCAATCATGTTCAAAACGATGGGTGCACCGCCAAAGTGAGTGATATCGTGTTTGACAAGCAATTTGTAGATGTCTTTGGCTACGATATAACGGCAGAACACGGCCGTTCCTGCCAAAGCCGCCAGTGTCCATGGATAACCCCATCCATTGCAGTGAAACATCGGAACGGTGTAAAGATATCTCAGATGGTTGGGCATGTTCCAAGCAATGACGCTTCCCATGGACATCAAATAGGAGCCGCGGTGGTGATAGACTACCCCTTTGGGCCTGCCGGTCGTCCCCGAGGTGTAGTTCAAGGTGATGGCCTGCCATTCATCTTCCGGTTTTCTGGGATCGTAATCGAGACTACCGGTCTCCATAAACTCATCATAGGTGTATTTTCCCAGGCATTCTCCTTCTCCCCCCTGTAAAATGGCATCTGGGTCCTTGATGTCGATCACCAGAATGTTGTTGTTCAGTTTGGCCAGGGCTGACTTGACCGTGGGTGAATATTGGGTATCGGTAATTAACACTTTAGCATCGCTGTGGTCCAGGATATAGGCGACGGTGTCTGCTTCAAGTCGGGTGTTGATGGTATTGAGAACGGCGCCGCTCATGGGAACCGAATGGTGGGTTTCAAATATTTCTGGTGTGTTGGCCGCTAGAATCGATACCGTATCACCCAGGCCTATCCCATGTCTTTCGAGAGCACATGCAAACTTCAAGCAGCGGTTGTAGGTTTCCAGCCAGGAATAGACCCGATCCCCGTATATAAGCGCAGTATAATCAGGGTAAACATCCTTGGTCCGCTGGATGAAAGATAAGGGCGTGAGCGGTATACAATTGGCCGCATTTTTATCCAGATTTACCTCATATTGATTATGTTTTTTATCCACTATACCCCCTTTGCACGACCCGTACTTTATTAGTGAATGGATTAATAAATATAGTGCATCCTGCCAGAAAAGTTTACATAGTGCAACGCTATATATGGAAAGTATTCGAATGACAATTCCTAAAGAGCCAATTTTCCCATCAAAATTGCCGGTTTAAGCCTTAAAATCACCCTAAAATTTTACCAATCCTATCTATTTTCGTGTCGTTGCTGTGGCCTGATATTCATATAAAGGGCCTGTCCCCGTATAAGGTCTTTGTCCCGTAAGAGGAC
This sequence comes from uncultured delta proteobacterium, assembly GCA_963723215.1. Lineage (GTDB taxonomy): Bacteria > Desulfobacterota > Desulfobacteria > Desulfobacterales > JAFDCJ01 > JAFDCJ01. Next base: position 17,693 of record CAVRQG010000010.1, on the reverse strand, counting down.
TCGTCAAGCGTGATATTTTCCTACGGAACGCTTCGCTAAATATCACTACAGCCTGACGAGTTGGAAGAAGGACACCTCCCTATCGATAGCAAATTATGCTATAGAACCAGAAGGGATAAGTTAAACATTAACTTTATGGCTTTAGGAGGTGTCCAATGAAAACATACGCTGGAATTGATTTGCATTCAAGTAATAATTACATCGGCGTCATCAACGCCAAAGACAAACGGCTTTACAGTAAGCGTCACGATAATCGGATCGAAGATGTCCTCAAGGTGCTTGGCAAATTTAAATCAAGCTTGCAAGGCGTCGTGATTGAATCCACCTATAACTGGTATTGGCTGGTGGACGGATTAATGGATCAAGGTTACACAGTACATCTGGCAAATCCAAATGCAATTCAAACCTATGACGGTTTAAAGCACACAGACGACAAGTGGGACTCCTTTTGGCTTGCCCATATGCTGCGTTTGGGCATTTTGCCCGAGGGCTATATTTATCCCAAAGCATCAACGGCCGATACGAGATCTGCTGCGACGAAGACTAATGTTCGTCAGACAGAGGACGTCTCAAATATTGAGTTTGCAAAGCATGATCACCAGAAACCGCGGTCTTAATTTTTCCGGAGCTCAGATCAAAAGATTCAGAGATGAATTTATAGACAAATTATTTTCTGATCGTCACTTGGTGTTTACGGCAAAAAGGAATATAGCCACAATTCGATTTTTAGATCAGATCGTCAGTGAAATAGAGATAGAAGTCGCCTCACAAATTAAACTAAAAAAAGAATTTATCTCACTGCTGACCACTCCAGGTATCGGCAATATTTTAGGACTAACCATAATGCTCGAAGTTGGCAACATCGGTCGGTTTCCTAAAGCCGGCAATTACTCTTCATATAGCCGATGCGTGGAAAGTAAAAAAACTTCCAATGGCAAGAAAAAAGGTGAAAATAATAAGAAAAACGGAAACCGGTATCTGGCCTGGGCATATATTGAAGCGGCTAACCATGCTATTCGATGCTGCCCGAAGGCCCAAAAGTTTTTTCAACGTAAAATGGCCAAAAGCAAGCGTGTGCTTGCTACAAAGGCCTTGGCCAACAAACTGACAAAAGCAACATATTTTATCATGCGCGATCAGATAGCCTTTGATGAGGACAAGTTATTCCGATAATCCGTTTGGGTGCAGCATAGAACCATTCTGGGGTTTGGTAATAATCCAGCTGGTCTGATTGGAACTTGCTGCACCCACATTCTGTTTTTTATTTTGATTCGCCTATGCCGGCAGCCACAAAGGGGTTGGTTCATAACCACATGATCTGCAAATATCCAATTGGAACCGGCATGGCACCGATGATTTTCTGGTCCGCAAGAGCGGAAGGGGCAGTGTTTTGAAGTAAATAGAACAATTGCCTAGAACCAGATGGGTGACTGATGCGGGTCAAAGACCACGCGAACCATAAACGGAAATAACGGGCGCGAAACAAAATAAACAACAGCTATAGACCGAGTCGATAACTACTAAAGTGTCAAAGAAAAAACAGCATGTTTTTTCTTGTGGGAAGGTGTTTTTTTTCTTGACACGCCCTTTAATGGGCGACCCCGGTCGTCTTTATAGGGATCACCCAGCAATCTTCGATTGCGTTCATCAGTATCCTGTGGGAGCCTGCATAAAAGGCCATAGCAGGCCCAATGGGATAATATGCCTCACATGTGCAATAAAGATAAAGGACAGGCCCAGCTGGGCCGGGGTAACCAACATTAACCATTCTTCGACCAACCTAAAAACATTCAAAAATACGGTGTATCTGGTTACAGGATACATCGTTCACCCCATTGAATTAGGCTAAAAAAGGCTTATTGGTTGTTTTGTGGCTCCTCGGATGCACGTGCATCTTTTTAACCCGGACGGTTCAATCTATTTGAGGAAGACGGTGCCGGATAAAATAACGGCAATCTGGGAAGCCACAGCATGTTGATAGATCTTCCTTCTATGAACCGTATTGTTCCATTCCGGGCTGACTACGCTGCTCAACTAATTTTCACTTCTAATTTCTATTGATTTTTTAACTTGTTATTTATTCTGTTGTCTGTACCAATTATGTTATGAAACTACTTCTTGAAACAGGCCGCTTGAAATTTCCGATGTGTTGCCTCCAGGGGGATCTTACAATTCTCATTGGAGGCAGCTGTTTATCTAACGAATAGGATATGGTCAAAACAGGAAGACCTAAGGATAATTTTATAATTCTGAAAGGAGGTACCGATCATGCCATACGTAATAACACGCTGTTGGTATCCCAATCATTTAGTAGATGAGGTGGCAAAGAAATATATTGAGAACCTGGAAAAATTTCCATCTAATGAATCCATTTCAAAAACCATTGTACCGGCTGCAGTATCAACAACCAAGGACGGGATAGAAACTATATCCATTGATGAAGTCGAGAGCCAAAAACTGAGCGATACCTTAGAACATGATGCACTTTTCATGGCTGAGTACCGAAACATTAAGGGATTTCGATACGAAACTAAGGTATGGTCAACTGTAGAAGAAGCTATGAAACAAATAGGTATGGGGTAAACCCCTTAGTTGCATAAGCAACATGGCAAAAATTAGATAATGGTCTGCAATTATTTCAAATATCATATCAAAATTACAAAATCTTGGATACCTCCATTGGTGAATTCGAAGGATGGCTGTCGTCGATTTTGCCATGTTGTTTCCCCGTCGGGAAAGCCGGTTGCCCGACACCCCCCGTACAGATCCCGGCGAGCGCTACTAACGCACCGGGCTCCTACCTCGGGTGCTGACGTACAGGTTAAAATCGGGATATGGATGCATCACACGGACTTTGGGCAGCCAGCGTTCAATTAAGCGATTCATGCGCTCCCAGTTCAACTTAGTTCGTTGACTGCGGCGGCGGAGTACTTTGTACCATAGTTGACTCAAATGATATCTAAAACTCTCCAGTTTGCGGCTATTGCCGGGAACACCAAAATAACGAAAATGACCATTCAATACCAACCGAAGCCATTTTCCCACCAACGGAATTGGCACATGCAGCCGTCTTCGCAACTCTTTGCCAAGTTCCATCAGCTTCCTTCGCATTCGTTTCCCTATTGTGTGCCGCAACACGATGAACTTTCCCTTCTGGGTTCGTCCGCAAATATGCGTAAATCCCAGAAAATCAAACGTCTCTGGTTTGCCCAATCCTTTGCGTTCACGGTTTTTCGCCGCAAACCGTCCAAATTCAATCAATCGGGTTTTATCGGCGTGCAATTCAAGATTGAACTTTTCAAAACGCTCTATGAGCGCCTCCTTGAATCGCTTAGCCTCTTGCTGGTGCTCGAAGCCCACCACGAAGTCATCACAGAAACGCACGATTACGATATCGCCCGTTGCATGCTGCTGCCTCCATTGGTGTGCCCAAAGGTCGAAAACATAGTGAAGATAAACGTTTGCAAGCAGTGGGCTGATGCTTCCGCCCTGCGGTACGCCTTCCTCCACCTCAATTTTCGCCCCTTCTTCCAGCACTCCGGCATTCAGCCACTTTTTGATGTGCCGCAATACCCGTTTGTCCGCAATTCGGTGCTCGACGAATTTCATCAGCCAGTCGTGGTCGATGGCATCGAAATATCCACGAATGTCCGCATCCAGCACCCAGCTTACCTTCTTGGTCATTACTGCAACATAGAGCGCATCCAAGGCATTGTGTGGACTACGCCCGGGACGAAACCCATAGGAAAACCCCACAAAGTCGGTTTCATAGATCTCATTCAATACCGTTGTTGTTGCCCGCTGAACAATCTTATCTTCCAGCGTCGTTACGCCCAATGGCCGTTGTCGACCATCGCTTTTCGGTATGTATGTTCTTTTCACCGGCCTTGCTCGGTACGCTCCGCGCTTCAGCCTGTCGGAGAGCTCACAGAGGTTATCCTCCAACTCCAATCCATACTCTCGCCACGTCTCGCCATCGACTCCTGGCGCAGCGTCCCGCTTAAGGCTATAATACGCCGTGCCAAGTGCTTCGATATTGTAGACATGATGCCAAAGAGAGGTAAACCGCATCTTTCTGTCTCGATTTGCTGCCTGTCGTATCCGTTCCAGCGCTTTTGGCAAGCCGTGCAGGTGAAGCTGACTCGCTCTGTATGGCCGTCGAAGCGTTTTCACGTTTCGAGTCCATTCAAATTTTGCCATTTTCACCTCTTTCCCGGTTCAGCGCCCGGTGCTTGTTTTGCCAGATCGAATTTCCCTCGGTCAGGCCCCTTCCCTCCACTGCCTCCGCCGGTAGGATTCACACCTGCCTTTGTTCGGCTGCTTCTTCGGTACTATGGGCCTGTCCGACTTCCCATCTCCATTCATCGCTGTCGTGTTCCCTCAGGATTCACTGCGCGGACCTTGCAACCATCAGATCAAGGCCAGATATGGGATCTCCCGGTTCCCGTGCGGAAAGCTTCCGTGCGTGCATGGGGTCTGCGACCACGCGGGGCCAAAACACATCTTGCGTTATCGATGTATTCCGTGTTGCCTTCCGTTCAAGTTGACGACGTCGGCACCCCGAAGTTAACCCCCTTTCGCGGCTCGATACCCAGCCCGCACTTTCCCCTGCCAACGCTTCGTGCACCGCCTTGCGGGGATACACGCATGACTCGGGGCCGATTTGATTCGCTAAATCTTAATCGTATGGAACTTTCATCCACTACCTTCCGCCAGTTTTGACCGGCGCTCCAACGTTGGGGTAAAGGCTCGACAAAATGAGAGGAGGATTAATATGCTATTCATGACAATTTACAAATATGAACCGCAAAACAGAGATGAGATTGTTAAGAGACGAGCAGAAAAGGGGGGAATGGTACCTGAAGGAATGAAAGTAATCGGTGAATGGTCGTGTGTAAAGAGTGGCCAGGTATTCAGGCTTGTCGACACCAATGACGCAGCAATCATGATGGCAGCAACTTTCGCGTGGAGTGACCTTGGCACGGTCGAGATTCATCCTGTTATGGAAACTAAAGAAGTTATGAAGTTAGTGGCAAGTGGGTGATTGATAAAATTGGTAACTTCAGAAATTCTGCAAACAGTTATTGAGGGGCATTTATTTTCTCCTGCAAAAACCTTGGAAAGGCGACACCCACGGGTACCGACTCTTCATCCCAGAAAATTCTCCAGCCGCGCGCCTCGAAAGCCCGGATGAACCATAAGGCCCGACTGCGATCCTCACGTGCATAGCTTAAGAAAACTTCGTAATCAAGATCCTTCTTTAACTCATCACTGGAAGGATTGACACCCTTTGACATGATCTTACCTTTTTAGTGGATTATTGGGGTGGGTCCGCCAATCTGCATGTTCGGGGTTTACCTCCTGTCCGGTACGGGGGTCGATGCCTTCGTTCAAGGGCTTCATGGTAATGCAATCTTCGATGGGACAGACCCCGACACACAGGTTGCAACCGACGCAGTCTTCGTCCTTAACGACAAACTTGCGTTCGCCGTCGACGGTATGGGTAATCGCCTGGTGGGAGGTGTCTTCACAGGCAATATGACACTTGCCGCATTTGATGCACAAATCCTGGTCAATATATGCTTTTTCGATGTAGTTTAGATTCAGGTATTTCCAATCTGTCACGGACGGCACAGCCTTGCCGACCAAATCATGAACGGATGCCATCCCTTTTTCATCCAGAAAATTGTTCAACCCGTCAATGAGCCCTTCAACAATCTTGAAACCGTATACCATTGCTGCCGTACATACCTGCACGGTTGTTGCGCCCAGGGCAATAAAATCAACCGCATCCCGCCAGTTGGTTACGCCGCCGATGCCTGAAATAGGAATATCACGGGTGTCCGCTGTGCGGGCAATCTCGGCAACCATGTTCAACGCGATCGGCTTGACCGCTTCGCCGCAATATCCGCCGTGGGTCCCCATGCCATCGGTGGTGGGATACATCGTCAGCGAATCGTAGTCAACGCGCATGATCGAGTTGATCGTATTGATTAAGGAAACGGCGTCGGCGCCGCCCGCTTTGGCGGCTCTGGCCGGATGAAGGATATTGGTGATATTGGGGGTCAACTTGACGATCACCGGAATCGAGGCGTGCTTTTTACACCATTCTGCGGTCATCTGGACATACTCCGGCACCTGCCCGACAGCGGACCCCATCCCTCTTTCGGACATGCCGTGTGGGCAGCCGAAATTAAGCTCGAAAGCATCCGCCCCGGTGTCTTCTATCATGGGGACATATTCAGCCCAGGACGCCTCGTTCATGGGCAGCATCACCGAGGCCACCAGCGGCCGGTCCGGCCAATCCCGCTTGATCTGCTTCATTTCTTTCAAGTTGGTCTGCAGCGGCCGGTCTGTAATCAACTCGATATTGTTAAAACCGATCACCTGGCGATCATTGCCATGCAGCACGGCATATCTGGGACCGTTGACATTGACGATATGGGGATCCTCGCCCAGTGTTTTCCAGACAACTCCGCCCCAGCCCGCTTCGAAAGCACGATTGACGTTGTAATCCTTGTCTGACGGCGGGCCGGATGCGATCCAGAATGGATTGGGCGATTTAATTCCTATGAAATTAGTTTCTAGGTTAGCCATTATATTTCCTCAGCGTTACGATATTTTGGGTTATGCCATTTCCGGGATCAGGCGGATTGAAGATAGTCGTGAATCGACCGGGCCGCCAGTTTGCCGTCCTGGACGGCGCAGACGGTTAAATCTTCGCCGCCGACCACACAGTCGCCGCCGGCCCATACATTGTCGAGCGAGGTCTTGCGCTCATCGTCGACGGCAATTCGGCCCTCTTCAATTGCAAGACTGCCGGTCGAGTCGACAAGTTGCTCAGCCAATAAGGTTTGTCCGATCGCCTTAAAAACCAAATCGGCTTCCAATTGAAAGGTTTTTCCGGTTTTCAGGGGTTTGCCATCCGGATCGATTTGAGTCATGTCAAATTCGATGCCGGTCACCTGACCGTCTTTGCTCAATATCCTTTTGGGGTTGGCGCAGTATCGCAGTTTGACATCATTAATTTGAGCATAATGTTGCTCGTACTCACTGGCTTTCATATTCGTCCGATCGCGTCGGTAAGCGATGGTGACTTCGGAGGCCCCCAATTTTTTGGACTGAACGGCAACGTCGATGGCTGTCATCCCCCCGCCGATGACCACTACTTTGTCGCCCACCGGAAGTTCGGACTTTCGCTCTGCCTGGCGCAGATCGCAAATATAATTCACCGCTTCGATCACGCCGTTAACCGCTTCACCGGGTATTTCAAACGAGTTGACGCCGGCCAGCCCGACCCCGATAAAAACCGCGTCGAATTCATCGCGCAACTGATCGAGGGTGACGTCGACCCCCACCTGAACACTGGATTTTATTTCGATCCCGCCGATAGCGAGAATATACTCGATCTCTTTCTGGGCAATATCGTCTAATGCTTTGTATGCGGCAATGCCATATTCATTCAACCCACCGGCTTTCTCATTTTTGTCAAAGACCGTCACGCTGTGTCCGAAAGACGCCAGCCGGTGTGCGCATGAAAGCCCCGCCGGCCCGGCACCGATGACGGCGACCTTCTTGCCGGTCGGCGGCTTGCGCTCGAAAAACGGCACCTTCTTTTCTATGACCTCATCGGTTGCGTACCGCTGCAGCAAGCCGATTGCCACCGGTTTGTTTTCGTGGGTATTGCGAACGCAGGCCGCTTCGCACAACTCTTCAGTCGGGCACACGCGGGCACACATAGCGCCCATTACATTTTGTTCCAGGATCTTGTGCGCCGATCCTTTGACGTTGCCGCATTGAATCCGTTTGATAAATTCAGGGATGTCAATATCGGTCGGGCACGCCGTGGTGCACGGGGCATCGAAGCAATAATAGCATCGGCAGGCTTCAATGTAGGCCTGTGAAGCAGAAAGGGGTGGGTGCATATCAGAAAAATTTTGTTTTATCTCATCTTCTGACAATCTGCCGGATTGCTTACCGACAGTCCGTTTTTCAGACGTGTTCCGGGAATTTGACATAATCACTTCCTCGAGCCGGATGGAGCAAAAAGCGCTCATCGTTAAGTCTTTTTTAAATCAGACAGTATACATTCATTCGATATTCGATGTTGGAAGTTCAATGTTCGACGTTCATCAGTTATTTTATCGATTAAAATAGCCGTTTTTTCAAGCCAGTAGCAACGCTTGTATGAAACTTCACTAGTGTGCACGTTAGTCCGGGTTAATCGCGGCTGGAAAGCCGCTCCCACAGTCTAAATTCGCTGATATGAATCTACAAAGTTTATTTCTCGATTTGACCAGCCATTTTGTTTGATCGGCGGCTGGACTAACACCTGAAACCATCAGCTTCTGAAAACAGGATCCGAGAAAAAATGGAATAGCATCCTAACCGGAGCGCTCTACAGCCCGGGGTGTCTTGGTCCGGGACTGCTTTTGAACCGCATCGTAAAAAGATGCATACGGCGGGCGGTTGACATAGTTGCCGGCGCCTTTTTCCACCTTCAACTCGCCGTCGGCATAGACCACTTTTCCGTTGCTGATGGTGTGCGAAGCACAGCCTTTGACCGTCATGCCTTCAAAAATATTGAAATCGACTTTTTGATGATGGGTTTTGGCGGAAATCGTTTTGGTGGCCTCCGGATCCCAAACGACCAGATCAGCATCCGCACCGACCGTGATGCTGCCCTTACGGGGATAGATATTGAATATCTGAGCGGCGTTGGCGGATGTCACCCGCACAAATTCATTCATGGTCAACCGTCCCGTGTTCACGCCGTGGTGCCAGAGGACTTCCATCCGGTTTTCCACCCCGCCGGTGCCGTTGGGAATTTTACGAAAGTCTTCACGCCCCATGGCTTTTTGATCGTAACAAAAGCAGCAATGGTCCGTAGCCGTGGTTTGTAAATTGCCCGATTGCAGGCCTCGCCATAACGCAGCCTGGTGCTCCTTCGACCGAAAAGGCGGGCTCATGACGTGAGCGGCAGCACGGCCCCAGTCGGTATCAAGGTAGACGGAGTCATCGATCAGGAGATGACCGGCCAGCACTTCACCGAAAACGCGCTGTCCTTCATTGCGGGCGCGTGTGACCGCCTCCAGGGCCTGCCTGGCAGAAACATGGACGATATAAATCGGCACATTCAAGACTTCAGCGATGCGAATGGCACGATTGACGGCTTCCCCCTCGACTGCGGGCGGGCGCGAAAGGGGGTGCCCCTCGGGTCCCGTAATGCCCTGGGAAAACAGATTTTCCTGCAGGCGAAAAACCAGTTCGCCGTTTTCAGCGTGGACCGTCGGCACGGCCCCCAATTCCAGGGCACGCGAAAAGCTGCTGACCATAATCTCGTCATCTGCCATGATCGCCCCTTTGTAGGCCATGAAATGCTTGAAACTGTTGACGCCATGCTCTCGTACCAAAATTCCCATATCACGATGAACACTGTCGTCCCACCAGGTAACCGCCACGTGAAAGCTATAGTCCGCAACGGCTTTCTCAGCCCATTCGCGCCACTGATGGTATGCTTCTACCAGATTTTGCTGCGGACTTGGGATCACGAAATCGATAATCATCGTCGTTCCACCGGCCAGACCGGCGGCGGTACCGCTAAAAAAATCTTCGCTGGCCACGGTTCCCATAAACGGCAGTTGCATGTGGGTGTGTGGATCGATCCCGCCCGGCATGACATATTGACCACCGGCATCGATCTCTTCACAGTCGCCGGGTTTATCGATAGCTTCGGCGATTTGCTGTATTTTCCCGTCAACGCACAATACGTCGGCCCGCACAGTTTGGTCCGCGGTCACAACGGTTCCTCCTTTTATCAAAACGCTCATTATATCCTCCTTGCTTCTGTGATAGCTTCTGATGAAACAGATAGTCATCAAATGACGCCAAGCGCACTGTTGCTTCGAACCGGCCGGCTTCAAACAACAGACAGTTTCATACTTAACTGATATAGTATTAGGCTGAGGTGCCAAAAAGTCAACAAGACACCGATCAGTTATAGATGGTCAAAGTTTGCGCTTGACCTCGATTACTTTTTTGGGGATTATCCAAAACTAAGTCAACTCTTTTTCGGCACCAAAGTTTAAGATTGCTAAATAAGACAAAAGGTTCAGATATAGATTTTATCAGAAAAAATAAAGCATCAGGCAGGATTTACAGGATTATTTAGATAAAAAGGCGAAAAAATCTGCTCCATCCTGTAAATCCTGTCAAAAAAAGAAATTAAAAATAGAATCCATTCAGCACTCAGTGCCCTTGTGGTAAACCGAGACGTAATTAGGACAAATATGTCACCGCAATTGCGAATCGAAGGACTAAACTTAAAGGAAAGATCCATGCGAACCAAAGATAATTTGAAGCAGGCAATTTGTGAAGCTGTCGATCGGCGGCGAACGGAAATTGAAAAAATCGGAGATCAAATCATGGCAAATCCGGAGCTGGGATTCAAAGAATTCAAGACTTCCAGACTGGTGGCCGACGTTATGGAATCTTTCGATATTCCCCATAAAACCGAACTTGCCATAACCGGGGTAAAAGGTGTCATCAGAGGAAAAAAACCGGGACCGACGGTGGCATTGATGGGGGAATTGGATTCATTGCTGGTCTCAGACCATCCCCATGCAGATCCGGAAACCGGAGCGGCCCACGCCTGCGGCCACAATGCCCAGATTGCCGGATTAATGGGGGCCATGATGGGGCTGGCAGATACCAGGGCAATGGATGACCTTTGCGGAAACATCGTTATTTTTGCAGTACCGGCCGAAGAATACGTGGAAATCGAGTATCGCCTGGGTCTATTAAAAGAAGGAAAATTGAGCTTTCTCGGAGGGAAACCCGAGTTGATCCAAAAGGGACACTTTGATGATGTGGATCTGGCGGTGATGATTCATACTCACGGATCCCCGGATTTAAAAAAAGCGGCCGTGATGACGTCGTGCAACGGCTGTATAGTAAAATTGATTCGCTATCAGGGCCTGGCAGCCCATGCCGGCAGCTCGCCCCACAAAGGCATAAACGCATTGAATGCCGCCCACATTGCACTGGCGGCTATCCATGCCCAACGGGAAACGTTCAAAGATGAAGATGCGATCCGTGTTCACCCCATCATCACCAGGGGTGGGGATCTGGTCAACGTGGTTCCGGCCGATGTTCGTTTAGAAACCTTCGTGCGGGGCAAGACGAATGAGGCCATCATGGATGCCAATATTAAAGTGGACCGGGCTCTCAGGTGTGGCGCAATGGCCATCGGCGCCAAAGTAGAAATTAACACCCTGCCCGGATATATGCCGTTGAGGGATGATCACGCTATGCAAAAACTATTTATGCAGAATGCCCAGGCGCTGTTCGGTGCCGAAGAGTGTACCGAGATCGGCCATCGTACCGGATCCACAGACATGGGCGATATCAGTCACATCATGCCGGCGGTGCACCCATCCATGTCCGGTGCATCCGGGATTTCGCATGGAAACGATTTTATGATTTCGGACAAGGAAATGGCATATTCAGCGCCCGCCAAAACCCTGGCATTGATGGCAGTGGATCTGCTCTACGACAATGCCGAAAAGGCCAAAGAAATTCAGGCCCAACATAAACCCATCATGAGCAAGGAAGAATACCTGTCGTATCAAAACAAGATCTTCCAAAATGAAACTTTTGACGGAGAGGCCGGGACCGGCACAAAAATTTTTTGATCTCTGATTTATCGGATCTGTTGGTTTTGATGGCCGCTTGATCGGTTCATCATTGGCAAGTATCTTATTTGCCTCAGCCAGCCTTGGTGGTGGTTGTTCTGCTGGCGTATACCAACAAATTGAAAAAATATGCAAAAAATATTTTATATCAATTCATAAGCCGCCGGCATCGATCAGATGTTGCACCCACTAAGTATGCCCTCGCGGGAACGGTAGAACCTTTTAAATTCTCACCGGCAAGCCGGTGGCTTATGAATTGAGTTAAATGCATAGAGATCGATTATTTCCTAAATGCATCCGACAATGATTGGATCTGGAAATAATTTTCTATTTCGCATTCTGTTTATATTCTTGGCGCACCATGTTTAGTTCCTCAGCAGTTCGACCGATTTCTTCCCCTTGGATGGACTCAAAGCTGGCAGGGATTGCAAAGCCGTATTTCTGATTAAATGCTGTTTGACCCCACAGACAGTCTTCTACGACGGAGTGATCCGCAGACTGCATGACTTTCCACCCTTCCGGAGTTTCCCAGGCCAAGGGTTCTTTTTCAACTGCGGCGATAACCTTGTTCGCATCGGTAGTCCCCGCGCGTTCAACGGCGGCTTTGATAAAGTATACCCCGGCGTATGTTTCACCGGCCATGTAATCGGGATATTCTTTGTAGCGGCTGTAGTATTCTTTGACAAAGCGCTGGTTCATGGAAGAGTCCGGTGATGTGAAAAAATAGCGCGAAGAAACATACACCCCGTTTGGCATGTCCGTTCCCAGTGGAACCAAAACTTCCAGTGCACCCGCTACCGGGAATACAAATTTAATTTTTTCGAAGAGTCCGGTGGGCAGAGCCTGTCTGATAAATTTAACAGCGTCACCGCCCCACAGTGGGCACCATACCGCGTCGGGCTTGATTTCGAGTACTTTATTGATGATTTCCGTGTAGTCTTCGGCGAGAAATTTCGGGAAGAGTTCACCAACGATCTCAATGTCCGGCCTGAGTTCCTCGAGTTTGGATTTAAACATTTCCCATGAAGCATGTCCGTAGGAATAATCCGGACCCACGCACATATAGCGTTTGTAAGGCTTGGCAGCCATCAAATAAGCGCCGGATCGAGAGTGCATCATGGCATTGCTTAAAGTGCTGAAAACATAAGGGTGGAATTTTGAACCGGTCAGCGCATCGGTCGCCGCTTGGGTGAGCACCAGGATTTTTTTGTTCTCCCGCGCAAATTCAGACAATCCCATAGCCAAACCGCTCGAGGTCGGACCCATGAGGAAATCCACCTTGTCCTCTTGGACGAATCGCTGGGCTAAAGCCATGGCAACATCTTTTTTCAGTTGGGTGTCTTCAACGATTGCTTCAATTTTGCGGCCAAGGATCCCACCGTCGGCATTGATTTGATCCACCGCCAGCTGAATCGCCTGGTTGGCGTGCTTGCCGTAGCCACCCATTTTGCCCGAAGAAATAAACATGGCACCAATTTTGATGGAATCGGCCGAAAAAGCGGCCGAGCTAAAGAAAAATACCAAACCAACGAACACCACACTCATCACTTTTTTGTTTCGCGACAGTCTCATTTCTTACCTCCTTTTCATTTTTTCGGGATGAAACAATGAATAGACAACCGGAATCAGTACCAAGGTGATCAGCGTCGATCCGGTCAGTCCACCGACAACCGCCCGTGCCAGCGGCGCCTGGGCGTCGGACCCTTCGCCGATGCCCAGAGCCAGCGGCAGCAGGCCGAGGATGGTGGTCAAGGTCGTCATCAGAATCGGCCGCAATCTGCGACGACCGGCCTCGATCAGGGCATCGCGTGTGCGCATCCCGTCCTGAACCAATCGACCGGCCTGGTCCACCAGCAGAATCGCGTTGTTGACCACGATTCCCCCCAGCATGATGCAACCGATGTAAGATTGCACATTCAGCGTCGTTTTCGTAATAAACAACGTCACCAGCACCCCGACCGCCGCCAGAGGAACAGAAAACATGACGATCAGCGGATCCCGCAACGATTCATATTGACAGGCCAGCACCATATACACGAGGACCAACGCCAGCACGAGCGAGATGATCAATTCCCTGGAGGCCTTTTGCTGTTCTTCGAATTTTCCGGCAACCATCAGGTCATAGCCGACCGGACGAGGAATCTGATCCAACAGGGCCTGCACGTCAAGGGCCACAGACCCCAGATCGCGCCCCGCGACATTGGCGCTGACCGTCACCCTGCGCTGCTGGTCTTTGCGGTCGATCAGAATCGGACCGCGGCTGGATTCGGTGATGACGAGATTGCGCAACGCCACCTTTTCCCCGGATGCAGTTGTCAACGTAAGGTTGAGAATCTCATTTAAGGAGCGTTTCTCGGCATCCTTGAGCTGCACCAAAATGCGATAGGAATTGCCCCCCGCCCGATACTCACCGGCTTTGGAGCCGGCAACCGCGGTTTGCAGGAGCTGGGTAACGTCGCGAACGCTCAGACCGAGATCGGCGACCTTGTTACGGTTCACGCGGATTTCCTGCTGGGGTATGCCGGCTTCGAGACTGGTTTGAACATCCGTAATGCCTGGCACATCCCCAATCAACTTCGCAGCGCTCCCGGCCAGAGCGTCGAGCGTAGCCAGCTCGTAACCGCGAATTTCGATGGTCAATCCCTCGTCACCGCCCAGCAGTCGTTCCAGCAAAAACTGACCCTGCGGTGCCCGGGTACGGATCTCCATCCCAGGGATGTTGCCTTCCAAACGGCGCCGCAGGTCCTGGGCGATTTCCACATTGGAGCGTTGGCGTTGGGCGGCCGGCAGCAGAGACATGTTTATTTCCCCCTCTGCGCCCGCGTCAGCCCGCCAGCCGGAGGAGCCGACACTGACCACTGACGCCACTGCCTCGGGCACGGCCGGTTGAATGATCTGCTCCATGATGCGGGTCTGCCGATCGACCAACTCGAGGCGGGTACCGATTTCCATCTTACCGCTGACGCGAACCTCGCCCTCATCGCTGGGGGGCAGAAATTCACTGCCGATCAGGGGCAGGAGCAGCAGACTGGCGCCGAGCACAGCAGCGGTCACAAAGACGGTGACCAGGCGGTGGCCCAAAACCCAACGCAACAAATCCAGGTAGGCATTTTCAAGGCCCCTGAAGACGGCATTGGCAGCACCAACCCAGCGGTTCGTTCGAGATGCCGGCGCCTCGAGCTGCGTTTGGCTTGAGGTCAGAAGCCTGGACGCCAGCATGGGCACCAGGCTCAAGGCCACCACCAACGAACAGATCAGGGCAAAGATGATCACGTAGGCCAGCTCCTTAAAGAGGATTCCCGATACGCCGCGCACGAAAATCAACGGCAGAAAAATCACCAGTGTCGTGATGGTGCTGGCGATGATGGCCGTTCCGACCTCCCGGGCACCTTCCACCGATGCCTGTTCCGGCGCTTCGCCGTTCTCACTGCGGCGGCGGAAGATGTTTTCGAGCACGACGATGGAACTGTCGACCATCATGCCCACCCCCAGGGCCAGCCCGCCCAGGGTCATCAGATTGAGCGTGAATCCCCCGAAGAAAATTAACGCAAAAGTGGTCACGATTGAAATCGGGATCGACAGGGAAATCACCAGCGTGCTGCGGATGTTGCGCAGAAAAAACAGCAACACCACGATTGCCAGCCCGCCCCCGTAAAGTACCGAACGGGCAACGTTGGCGATGGACCGCTCGATGAAATTGCCCTGGTTGATGACCGGCACAACGTTGACCTGAGGAAACGCCTGGTTGACCGCGTCAATTTCAGCCAGAATGCGTTTGGACACTTCGACCGTATTGGCATTGGCCTGTTTGCGAATTGCCACGCGCACGCCGCGCCCACCGTTAACGCGTACGATGCGCGTCAGCTTTTCATAGGTGTCTTTGACCTCGGCGATTTGACCCAGTGTTATGGCGGCACCGTCGCGCCGGGCGATGACCGTCTCTCGAATCTGATCGAGGTTGGTAAACTCGGCCGGTGCGCGCAGCGTGACCTCATAACGTCCCTGCTCGATCTTGCCCGCCGGAAGATCGAGGTTGGCGTCGCGAATGGCATCGAGCACCCGGTCCAGCGGCAGACCCACGGCCTTGATGCGGTCAGGATCCAGTTCGATCCGGACCTCACGATTGAATCCTCCCCAAACGTCAACCTGGGCCACACCCGGTATGCGGGCAAAGCGGTAACGGATCTGGACTTCAATCAGTTCCGTGAGTTCCACGGGATCGAGATTGCTGGAAATTCCCAATAGGACCACCGGAAAACTGGCGATGTCGAATTTTCGGATGCGGGGCCGGACGATATCATCCGGCAGCTCGTTGATCTCGTCTTCGAGTTTGCCCTGAACGTCAATCGCCGCCGTGTCGATTTCCGTACCCCACACGAAACTGACACGAACCGTGCTGCGGCCATCTGAGGATGATGACGTAATTTCCTCCACCCCGGGTACCGTGGCCACGATCTCTTCAATAATCTGAGTCACCAGCCGCTCCATCACCTCGGGACTGGCACCCTCGTAATTTGTTCGGATGCTCAGCGTCGGCAGTTCGATGTTGGGCAGCATGTCGATCTGCAGCCTGCTCAGAGAGACGGCCCCCAGGATGACCAGGATCAGGGTCACCATGGTCGTGAAAATCGGGCGTTTGACGCTGAAGCTCGGCAGATTCATGGGGTGTCCACCTTTTCGCGGCCGTCACCGGTCGGACTCTGCATGTCAGGAATCGTGATCGCTGAGCCGTCCTTTACCAGTTGCTGCCCCAGGGTTACGACCCGACCGGACAGCCCCTCGCCTTCCACCTGCACCCGGTTGCCTTCGCGGATGCCCACTTTTACTTCGTGCCAGACCACCGATCGTCCATCCTCACTGACGATGAAAACACCACTCCGGTCATCACGGATGGTCAACGCTTGCTCGGGAACGATGGTGGCCTCCGGCACCCGGGCCAATACCACTGTGGCCCTGATGAACATGCCGGGTTTGAGTCGATACTGCGGATTGTCGATGGTCATTTCGACCCGCGCCTGCCGGGTGGACTTGCGGAAGATGGGGGCAATGCGAGCGATGCGGCCTGGACTCGTTCGCCCGGATAGGCGTCCGTTGTTAGCGAAACGAGCTGCCCGGGTTTCAAATGAGCATAGTCTCTCTCGGTGACGAAAATCACCCCGACGATGGGATTTAGATCGACGATTAAGAGCAACGGCGCGTTGGCGGCGACGGTCTGGCCTTCGTTCACATAGCGCTCGGCGACAACGCGATGCTCGGCGCCACCGGTCCAGCCCGCTGTGATCTGGGTATAGCCGAGCCGGATATTGGCGGATTCCAGCGATGATTCGGCCTTCGTCACCTGGGCCTCAGCGACTTTAAGTTGGGACTGCTTGGCCAATCGATCCTGCCGGATGGCATCGAATTCGGAATCAGATGCGATCCCGCGTTTTAAAAGGGATTCGGTGCGTTTAAACTCGCGGTTGGCAATTTCCAGGGCGCTTTTGGCTTCGGACAATTTGGCCCTGGCAACTTCCAGATCAGCCTGGGCCTGGGCGACCGCCTGGACATATTCATCGTTGTCCAGCTCGGCCACAACCTGACCCCGCTTTACCGTATCGGCGATATTCACGATGACATGCTCGACGCGGCCGCTGACTTTCGGCGCAACCACAAACTCAGCCAGGGCTTCCAACTCCCCGCTGAATGTCCGCTGCAATGCGATCGGCCCGCGCTGAATCTGAGCCACTTCCACCGGCACCGGTCGTAAAGCCCTACCGCTTTTGCTCGGCGCCTCCGATCCTGAAATTGAGCAAAAATTACCAGCCCAATCCCACGCCGCTCCAATCAGAAGAGCCGTCAGAATAAAAATTTTAGGGCCGCTTGATTTCATGGTAATATAACCTTCCCATTGTCATTAATCAAAAAATTGTCACCAATTAGTCCCCCATTTGATTAATCAAACGAAGCGCTGAATTTGTATCCAACGCCGTAAACCGTGCTGATAATTTCCTGGCCGGGGAG